>NZ_VIUA01000002.1:0-1216876 GCF_007828395.1 Rhizobium sp. ERR 942 | reverse complement strand
CGGAAGATGTCGGGCCGCATCATCAACATCCACCATTCCTTCCTGCCGTCCTTCAAGGGGGCGAACCCCTACAAGCAGGCCTATGAGCGCGGCGTAAAGCTGATCGGGGCGACGGCGCATTATGTGACGGCCGATCTCGACGAAGGTCCGATCATCGAGCAGGACACGGCGCGCATCACGCATGCGCAGTCGGCCGAGGACTATGTCTCGATCGGCCGCGATGTGGAAAGCCAGGTGCTGGCGCGCGCCATCCATGCCCATATCCACTATCGCACCTTCCTCAACGGCAACCGCACCGTCGTCTTCCCGGCAAGCCCAGGCTCCTATGCCTCCGAGCGCATGGGGTAAGTGATGGCGCCTGCGACAGTGATCGACGGTAAGAAAGCGGCGGCTTCGGTGATCGAGGCGGTGAAGGCTGCAGCGGCTGGACTTGAGGCGGAGGCCGGTGTGAAGACCGGGCTCGCGGTCGTCATCGTCGGCGACGATCCGGCCAGCCACGCCTATGTGAACTCCAAGAGCAAGATGGCCAAGGAGTGCGGCTTCAAGTCGCTCCAGCACACGCTGCCGGCCGAAACGACGCAGGAAGAACTAGCGAAGCTCGTGGCCTCGCTAAACGACGATCCCTCTATCCACGGCATTCTCGTGCAGCTGCCGCTGCCGAAGCATCTGAATTCGGATGACATCATTCAGTCGATCCGTCCTGAGAAGGATGTCGATGGCCTGCATGTGGTCAATGCCGGCAAGCTGGCAACCGGCGATCTCGAAACCGGGCTGATCTCGTGTACGCCGGCCGGCGCCATGCTTTTGGTACGCTCCATCCATGGCGAGGACCTGTCGGGTCTGAACGCCGTCGTCATTGGCCGCTCCAACCTGTTCGGCAAGCCGATGGCGCAATTGCTGCTTTCCGCCAATGCGACGGTCACGACGGCGCATTCGCGCACGAAGGATCTGACTTCGGTGGCAAGAGGTGCCGATATTCTGGTGGCGGCTGTGGGACGTCCGGAGATGGTCAAGGCGGATTGGGTGAAGCTCGGTGCCACTGTCATCGATGTCGGCATCAACCGGATCGAAGCACCCGAGCGCAGCGAAGGCAAGAGCCGGCTGGTGGGCGATGTCGCCTATGGTGAAGCATCCGAAGTCGCTGCCGCGATCACGCCGGTTCCCGGCGGTGTCGGGCCGATGACGATCGCCATGCTGATGGCCAATACCGTCATCGCTGCCCATCGCGCCTCGGGCAGGATGCCGCCGAGGTTTTGAGGGAGAGAGCTGTTTAGACCACTGCACCATCGAGCTCGTTTATCGGCGACGGCTAAAGTTAATCGACCAGCACGAGGAGCGTTTTTTGCCTCCTAAGCGAGTTCGCTATCACAAGGTGGAGGAGAACTAGGCTTATCCAACTCGACACGAGCAAGCTCAGCCTGCTGCTTCCGATCGTTCCTTGTCAGTCGTCTAATGAGGATCATCGCGCTCATCAAAATTGCATATTCTCCGCGCAAATTTTCAGATCGCTCAATTTTTCATCAACACCACAACACCTGTCTTCGAACAAAATCAACCACTTACGATCTGGCACGCCATTTGCTTCGTATTTGGTTGAGTTGGTGGCTAGGGTTCCGGCGCTTCACATGAAGCGTGGCTGGTCCGAGAGCCACCACCGGCTGGGGGAGAAATCCCACCGGATGCACGGCGGGATAAAAGCCCGGGAGACCTCGTAAGCCAAGGGATTGGCGGCGCGATGGTCTTTGCCGATCCCTTTTTGAAAAAAGCAAAAGGGGAATTTCAATGCAGACTTTTTCGAAAATCCTTTCCGTCACAGCCCTGTCCGTATCGCTGGCCCTCGGGCTCGGTTCGGTCGCCAGTGCTGCGCCGAAGACCAGCTTCAAGGTCGCCTGGTCGATCTATGTCGGCTGGATGCCCTGGGGCTATGCGAGCGACCACGGCATCGTCAAGAAATGGGCCGACAAATATGGCATCAATATCGAGGTCACGCAGTTCAACGACTATGTGGAGTCGATGAACCAATATACGGCCGGTGCCTTCGATGCCGTAACGCTCACCAACATGGATGGTCTCTCGATCCCGGCTGCCGGCGGCGTCGATACGACGGCCGTCATCGTCGGCGACTTCTCGAACGGCAACGACGCCGTCATCCTCAAAAACAAGGCGAACCTCGCCGACATCAAGGGCCAGAACGTCAACCTCGTCGAATATTCGGTATCGCACTATCTGCTGGCGCGCGCGCTCGACAGCATCAAGCTCAGCGAACGCGACGTGAAGGTGGTCAATACCTCCGATGCCGACATGGTAGCGGCCTATAAGACGCCCGACGTTTCTGCCGTCGTCACCTGGAACCCGCTTGTTTCGACCATTCTCGAAGATCCCAGCGCCAAGAAGGTTTTCGACAGTTCGCAGGTGCCGGGCGAAATCATCGATCTGATGGTCGCCAACAGCAATGTGCTGAAAGACAATCCGAATTTCGGCAAGGCACTCGCCGGTATCTGGTATGAAACCGCCGCGCTGCTGAAGGCCGACACGGAAGAGGGCAAGGCCGCCCGCGAAGCCATGGGCAAGGCATCTGGCACCGACCTCAAGGGCTTCGAGGCGCAGCTTGCTGCGACCCGCCTTTTCGACAAGCCCGCCGATGCGCTCACCTTCACCACCTCGCCGAACTTGCCGAAGACCATGGATCTCGTGCGCAACTTCCTCTTCCAGAAGGGGCTTCTCGGCAATGGCGCGCCTTCCGCCGATGTCATCGGCATCGAAATGCCCGACGGCAAGGTTCTCGGCGACGGCAGCAACGTCAAGCTTCGCTTTACCGAATCCTACATGAAGTCGGCCGCCGACGGTCTGCTCTGAGCTTCCTTGAACGGCGGCGCAGCAGCGCCGCCAGCCTTTCCTTTCGCGGAGCCACTCATGCGTTGGATCAATACCAAGCCAAGTCCCGGTGCGCAGCTTGCCTTGACGCTCTTGCCCTTTGCGCTGCTGATCATTGCCTACGCGATCGGTTCCGCCGCAAGGCTTGCCGAAAACGCCAATGACAAGCTGCTTCCGAATTTCGCCGGCTTTGCCGATGCCATCAACCGCATGGCCTTCATCGCCGATCCTCGCACGGGAGACTACCTTCTGTGGTCGGATACTGGGGCAAGTCTCGTCCGGCTGCTCTCCGGTCTTGGCATCTCCACGACGATCGCGCTTTGCCTGGGCATGCTGATCGGCATGCTCCCCTATCTGAGGGCGCTTCTGTCTCCCTTCGTCGCCGTCATTTCCATGGTGCCACCACTGGCCCTGCTGCCCATCCTCTTCATCGTCATGGGCCTTGGAGAAACGTCGAAGATCGCCCTCATCGTCATCGGTGTCGCGCCGACGATGATCCGCGACTTGGCCCTGAAAGCGCTGGAACTGCCGCGCGAGCAGATCGTCAAGGCCGAGACGCTTGGCGGCTCCTCCTGGCAGATCGCCCTTCGCGTCGTGCTGCCGCAGATCCTGCCGCGGCTGATCACCTGCCTCAGGCTGCAGCTCGGGCCGGCCTGGCTGTTCCTGATCGCCGCCGAAGCGATCTCTTCCGATTCCGGCCTAGGCTACCGCATCTTCCTCGTCCGCCGTTACCTCTCGATGGACGTGATCTTTCCCTACGTCGTCTGGATCACCCTGCTCGCCGTGGTCATGAACTACCTGCTCGATCGTATCCGCGTCGCCGTCTTCCCCTGGTCCGAACTGGAGAAGCAGGCATGAGCGAGCTCAGAATAGAGAAGGTCTGGAAGGAATATGGCGATCAGATCGTGCTTGAGGATGTCTCGCTGACGGTGGCCTCGCGTGCCTTCGTCGCGCTCGTCGGCCCCTCCGGCTGCGGCAAGTCCACCTTCCTGCGCATGCTTTTGGGGCAAGAGCAGCCGACGCGCGGGACGATCCTGCTCGACGGAACAGCCCTGCCCTCGGAACCTGGCTCCGACCGTGGCGTCGTCTTCCAGCGCTATTCGGTCTTTCCGCATCTGACCGCGCTCGGCAACGTACTGCTCGGCAAGGAGCTTGCTGGCTCGCGCTACAAGGCAAGGCTCTTCGGCTCGCCGCGTCGCAATGCCATCGAGGAGGTACGTCAGCTTCTCGTCGAAGTCGGCCTTGCCGGCGCCGAGGACAAATATCCAGCTCAGCTTTCCGGCGGCATGCAGCAACGCCTGGCGCTTGCGCAAGCGCTCATCATGCGACCGAAAGTACTGCTGCTCGACGAACCCTTCGGTGCGCTCGATCCAGGCATCCGCGCCGAAATCCACACGTTGATGAAACGCCTCTGGCATGAGACGCAAATGACGGTTGTCATGGTGACCCATGACATGCGCGAAGCTTTCACGCTTGCGACCCGCGTCGTCGCCTTCGAGCGGCGCCGCGATAGGCCAGAAGAGAAGGAGCGCTACGGCGCCACCATTACCAAGGACATTTCCATCTGGCCGCCGCGCATTGCCGGCGCAGCCTCGATCTTTGGCCCCGACCGGGACGGCCCGGTCTCTTCCCTGGGGCACCGCCGGGACGACCTGGCACCGTCGGGAGATATTTAGCCATGCAGCATGTCAGACGTTCGCCAGAAGAAATCGCCGCCAATCGCGCGCGGTATGAAGATCATCAACGCAAGGGGCTGGAATTCGCGCCGAAGGCGTTGCCGGCGGCAAGTCCCCTCCCTGCCCCACCGATCGCCCCTTCCCTCATCCTGCACCGGGAGATCCTACCCGGCGGCTGGTACTGGTCGACACGCATCAGGACGGGCGAGACCTTGCGTATCGCACAGGATCAAGGCTTTTCCTCCGTGTCGCTTATTGCCTGGAACACGGCGGATCCGAGCGAACGGCTGAACCTCGTCGATACGGTCAAGGTGCAATGGACGACGGCGCTGTCGAAGGGCCGCGTGATCTTCTCCGACATGGGTCGGGTCATGTTCTCGGTGACGGAAGATTCCTCCGGCGCCCATGATTGCCTGATGGGCGGCTCTACCGCCGCCTCCAACGAGGCAAAATATGGCCAAGGCCTGCGCAACAGCCGCGACAACTTCATCATGCTTGCAACCAAGGCCGGATTGGATCGGCGTGATATTCCTGCTGCGTTGACACTTTTCGCGCCCGTCCGCGTTGATGTGGACGGCAAGTTCGCCTGGAAGCCGGACCTTCTGCATGATGGCGACTATGTTCATCTTCGCGCCGAGATGGACATGATCGTCGGCTTTTCCAATTGCCCGCACCCGCTCGATCCAGACCCGCATTACGCGCCGAAACCGGTGACCGTGACCCGCATCGCCGCCCAGCCGATTGCCGAAGACGATCTGTGCCGCACGGCCACCGCCGAAGCCGTGCGCGGCTTTGAAAACAACGCCTTCACCAATCTTTGAGCTGGGAGAACGATCATGAGCGATTTCATTCAGACCGCGCCGTCCCGCACGCTCGACAAGGCGGTGCAGGATCATTTCGTCGCTGCCGAAGCGCCGTTTTCGACCATCGTGCGCAAGGGCCAAACGCTGCGTATCGAAGACAGCTACGGCCAGCAGGCGATCGACACGCTGTTCTACAATGCCGAGGACTATTCCGAACGCTATTCCAACCAGGACACGATGCGCGAACAGGGCGCCGCCTACATCACCACAGGCACCCGGATCATCTCCAACGAGGGGCGCGTCATGCTGACGATGACCGCCGACAGCTGCGGCCGTCATGACACTTCAGCCGGCGCCTGCTCCTGCGAGAGCAATACGGTCCGCTTTGGCCACGGTACGAAATATCTTCACGCCTGCCGCGACAATTTCGTGCTGGAAGTCTCCAAGCATGGCATGGGCAAGCGCGACATCGTGCCCAACATCAATTTCTTCATGAACGTGCCGATCGAACCGTCGGGTGAAATGACGATCGTCGACGGCATCTCCGCGCCAGGCGACTATGTCGAGCTCAAGGCCGAGATGGACGTGCTTCTCGTCATCTCCAATTGCCCGCAGATCAACAATCCCTGCAACGGCTTCGACCCGACGCCGATCCGTGTCCTCGTATGGGACGGTGAGGCCTGAGATGTTCAAGAAAATACTGATCGCCAACCGCGGCGAGATCGCCGTCCGGATCATCAGGACGCTGCGGCGCATGGGCATTGCCTCCGTCGCCGTCTATTCCGATGCGGACCGCTTCTCCAAGGCAGCCCTGATGGCCGACGAAGCCGTCAGGCTCGGCCCGGCGCCGGCCTTGGAAAGCTATCTCAATGTCGATGCCGTCATTGCCGCCTGCAAGACAACCGGTGCCGAGGCCGTGCATCCAGGCTACGGATTCCTGTCGGAGAATATCGGCTTCGCCGAACGACTGGCAAAGGAAGGCATCGTCTTCATCGGCCCGACGGCAGACAATATCGCCGCCTTCGGGCTCAAACACACGGCGCGAGAACTGGCGCGTGCGAGCGGAGTTCCGTTACTTCCGGGCAGCGATCTCGTCGAAACGAGTGAAGCGGCGCTCGCGGCCGCAGCGGAGATTGGCTATCCGGTCATGCTGAAATCGACAGCCGGCGGTGGCGGCATCGGCATGCAGCTCTGCGACGATGCCGCAAGTCTGAAGGCTGCCTTCGACATCGTGCAGCGCACGGCGAGAGCAAGCTTCGGCGATGCCCGCGTCTATCTGGAGCGCTTTGTCGCGCGGGCGCGGCATGTCGAGGTCCAGATCTTCGGTGACGGCAAGGGCCGCGTCATCGCGCTTGGCGAACGCGACTGCTCGTTGCAGCGCCGGAACCAGAAGGTGATTGAGGAGACGCCAGCGCCCGATCTTGCGGCTTCTGTGTGCCAACGCCTGCATGCGGCGGCTGTGGCACTCGGCACTTCCGCCCACTATCGCTCCGCCGGCACAGTCGAGTTCATCTACGATCCCGCGCGCGAGGAATTCTACTTCCTCGAGGTCAATACCAGGCTTCAGGTCGAACATCCGGTCACCGAGGCCGTCTATGGCATCGATCTCGTCGAGTGGATGATCCGCCAGGCGGCCGGCGAAGAAGTGATAACAGGCCATGATCGTCTTGTTCCGAAGGGTGCCGCGATCGAGGCGCGCATCTACGCGGAGATGCCGCATGCCGGCTTCCGCCCCAGTGCCGGCCTTTTGACCGAAGTTATCTTCCCGGAAGGCACGCGCGTCGACGGCTGGATCGAGACCGGCACGGAAGTAACACCCTATTACGACCCCATGCTCGCCAAGGTGATCGTGGCAGCCGAAGACCGGCCGGCCGCGATCGAGAAGCTCAAGCTTGCGCTTGCGCAAAGCTCTATCTCCGGCATCGAAACCAATCTCGACTATCTGAAGGCCATCGCAGGATCCGATCTGCTCGCCAGTGGCAATGTTGCGACGACGGCGCTCAAGGATTTTACCTTCGTGCCCGATGTGATCGAGGTGGTGGCGCCCGGCGCGCAGTCGAGCATCCAGGAGCTTCCCGGCAGGCTGGGGCTCTGGCATGTCGGCGTGCCGCCGAGCGGCCCGATGGACGAGCGCTCGTTCCGCCACGCAAACAGGCTGGTCGGCAACGCCGACGAGACCGCGGCCCTGGAGCTGACCGTCTCGGGACCAGTGCTCAAGATCTTCTCCGATGTGACGATCGCATTGGCGGGCGCCCGCATGCCGATGACCCTCGACGGCGTTCCGTTACCCCACGACGAGGCCGTTATCGCCAAGGCAGGGCAGTTGCTTGCCATCGGCGCCATAGAAGGCCCGGGCCAGCGTGCCTATCTCGCCGTTGCGGGCGGTTTTGCCGCGCCGCTCATGCTCGGTTCCAGGGCAACCTTTGGCCTCGGTCGTTTCGGGGGCCACGCCACCGGCACGCTTCAGACAGGCCATGTGTTGCGGCTGGCACGCACACCCCAGCCTCAGGCCAAGCCGGCGGACGTGCCCGCAGCCCTCACGCGCACCTGGGAGGTCGGCGTCGTCTACGGACCGCACGGCGCGCCGGATTTCTTTCTGGACGAAGACATCGAAACGCTGTTTTCGACAGACTACGAGGTGCATTTCAACAGCGCCCGCACCGGTGTTCGCCTGATCGGCCCTCCCCCCAAATGGGCGCGCAGCGACGGCGGCGAGGCTGGCCTTCACCCCTCCAATCTTCACGACAATGCCTACGCCATCGGCACGATCGATTTTACGGGCGATATGCCGATCATTCTCGGCCCGGATGGGCCAAGCCTCGGCGGCTTCGTCTGCCCGGCCGTCATTGCGCGCGACGAGCAGTGGAAAATGGGCCAGTTCAAGCCGGGCGACAAAATCCGCTTTCACCCGGTGCCGCGTATCGAGGACGCCATTGCCGGTCCGACGGTTCGCCGCGCATCCCAAGAGACCGGATCGGCAATCGTCGGCCAGAACCGGGACGGCCCGGTGCCTGTCGTCTATCGCCGGCAGGGCGACGACAATCTGCTCATCGAATACGGGCCGATGACACTCGATATCGCCCTGCGTCTGCGCGTGCATCTGCTGATGCAGGCAATCGTCGATGCCCGCCTGCCTGGGATCATCGACCTGACGCCCGGCATCCGCTCGCTGCAGATCCATTATGACGGGACGACGCTGACCCGCAATCGTCTGCTGGGTCTGCTTGCGGAGATCGAGGCTACGCTGCCGGCGGCGCATGAGGTGAAAGTCCCGAGCCGTATCGTGCATCTGCCGCTCTCCTGGAACGACCCGCAGGCTGAACTTGCCATGCGCAAATATCAGGAGCTCGTGCGCCCCAATGCACCATGGTGCCCTTCCAACATCGAGTTCATCCGCCGCATCAATGGTTTGCCCGACGAGCAGGCGGTGCGCGATATCGTCTTTGATGCCAGCTATCTCGTGCTGGGCCTCGGCGATGTCTATCTCGGGGCTCCGGTCGCAACGCCGGTCGATCCGCGACATCGGCTGGTGACGACGAAATACAATCCGGCGCGCACCTGGACACCGGAAAACGCCGTCGGCATCGGCGGTGCCTATATGTGCATCTATGGCATGGAGGGGCCTGGCGGCTATCAGCTTTTCGGCCGCACGATCCAGGTGTGGAACAGCTGGCGGCAGACGCCGGCCTTCGCCAAGGGCAAGCCGTGGCTTCTCAATTTCTTCGACCAGATCCGCTTCTTCCCCGTCTCGCATGAGGAACTCAATGAAGCGCGCGCCGCCTTCCCGCACGGCGGCTATCCGATCAAAATCGAGGAGACGGAATTCTCCTACGCTGCCTACGAGGCCGGCCTCGCACGTGAGGCCGCGGCAATCGGCGCCTTCAAGTCCAGACAGCAGGCAGCCTTCGAAGCGGAACGGCAACGCTGGAAGGAGCGGGGGCTCGACAGCTTCTCGGTCGACGAAGGGGCAGTCCCTGCCCTTGCCGGAGACATACCGGAAGGCTGCTTCGGCATCGAAAGCGCCGTGCCCGGCAGTGTCTGGAAGATACTTGTCGAGGAAGGTCAGCCGGTTGCAGCCGGCGATACTTTGGCCATCATCGAGTCGATGAAAATGGAAATCAATGTCACCGCCCATGCCGCGGGACGCGTCCGCGATCTGCGCGCAGCACCTGGGCGCAACGTCAAGGCCGGCGACGTGCTTGTCATTCTGGAGGAAATCTGATGCTGCCCACCATTCTCGATCTCACCTCATTGAAAGAGGCTTATGGAGCAGGTCTATCGCCGCTCGATCTCGTGGAGCAGATCATTGCGAGATGCAAAGTATCCGACGATCCGGCAATCTTCATCACGCTGGCATCTCCGGAGGCTTTGCGAAAGGCGGCCCGAGATTTGCTGGCGAAGGCACCCGAGCCCAACAGCCTGCCGCTCTGGGGCATACCCTTCGCGGTCAAGGACAATATCGACGTTGCCGGCCTGCCGACGACGGCCGCCTGCCCGGCCTTTGCCTATCATCCTGAGGAGGACGCGACGGTGGTTGCGCGTCTGAGGGCTGCCGGCGCTATCGTCATCGGCAAGACCAATCTCGACCAGTTCGCAACCGGCCTCAACGGCACGCGCTCGCCCCATGGTGCGCCCCGCTCGGTTTTCGATCGCGCCTATGTTTGCGGCGGCTCCAGTTCGGGCTCCGCAGTTGCGGTGGCGGCGGGTCTTGCCAGCTTCTCGCTGGGAACCGATACGGCAGGCTCCGGCCGGGTGCCGGCCGCCTTCAACAATCTCGTCGGCATCAAGCCAACGCCGGGCCTCGTTCCCAATGTTGGCGTCGTACCGGCTTGCCGCAGCGTCGATGTCGTCACGGTGTTCGCCGCGACCGTTGGTGACGGGTTGGCCATTCGCCAGATCATGGACGGCTATGACGCACGAGATCCGTTCTCACGGGACGCAACTCAAGCGACCCTGCCATCGGCGCGCCCTCGTGTCGGCGTGCTCGAAGGCGCCGAACGTGAGTTCTACGGCAACAGCCAAGTCGAGGCCCTATACGATGCCGCCATCGAGAGGGCGAGATCGCTCGGCGCGGAGATCGTCCCATTCGACTATGCACCTTTCCGACAGGCTGCCGAACTGCTCTACAACGGCCCCTGGGTTGCGGAGCGCCTCGCGGCGGTAAAGGACTTCCTCGCAAGCAATGCCGACGATTTCAATCCAACGGTCAGAGCCATCATCGAGGGGGCGAAAGGCTATGACGCGGTAGCCGCCTTCGAAGGCAAGTACAGGCTGGAGGCTTTGCGACAAAAGACGAAGGTGGAGTGGGAGAAAGTCGATTTCCTGATGCTGCCGACATCGCCCACAACCTATACCGTCCAGGAAATGCAGGCCGATCCGATCGTCAGGAACAGCCATTTCGGCCGTTATACCAATTTCGCCAATCTGCTCGACTGCGCGGCAATTGCCGTACCTGCAGGCTTCGATGCCGACGGTCATCTGCCGGCCGGTGTGATGCTCGTCGGGCCTGCCTTTACCGACGATGCTTTGGCGCCGTTCGCCGATGCTATGCATCGAGCGGCGAAAAGCGGGATGGGTAAGGACCGTATGGCGGCACTGCCGGATAACAGCCGTGTGACACCTATGGCTGCCGACATGGTCCCGATCGTCGTTGTCGGCGCGCATCTGACCGATATGCCGCTCAACCATGAACTCACCGGAAAAGGCGGCCACAGGATGAAGACGGGACGGACGGATGGCAGCTATCGGCTTTTCGCCCTTTCCGGAACAGTGCCGCCGAAGCCGGGACTGGTGCGCGATCCCGGCTTTGCCGGCAAGGGTATCGAAATAGAGGTATGGGCCTTGCCGCCTGCGGCATTCGCCCACTTCGTCCAGAACATCCCGGCGCCGCTGGGGATCGGTAAGATCCTGCTTGAAGATGGCAGCCATGTTTCTGGATTCCTCTGCGAGAGCCACGCCGTAGCTGACGCCAGAGACATCACCGAATTTGGTGGCTGGCGAAATTTCATTCGTGCTGCCGATGCCACAGGTTAAATGAAGGAGAAGCAGGATGAGAAAGACCCTCTTACGGGCATTGCAGATCGTTCTTCATGGCCTGACTGCGAGAACCCAGGCAATTGGCAGCCTTGATCGGCCTCAGTTTCACTCCGCTCGTAGCGAGGCATGGTCAGAGACCGATTAAACGCTTCGGACGAGAACATCTCGCAGACTTGAGGGATGGCCGGAAAACATCAATAAGCGAGTGCAGGCACACGAGATGACTGCACTCGCTCGGCCAAGGATTCAGCTCGGCATCCTGCCATCCAGTTGAATGGACAGCTTTCAAGGAAAGTTGCAAACGGCTACTTTCCTGCTGGTGGGACTTCGGCAACCCATGGCGAAGGTGCGTCGGCAACGCCTGACTACAGATCAAACACAGCGCTCAAATTTCGCAGGACACCCGGATATCCGGCAAGTCCCGCGGAAATTCCTTCGCATTGCGAGTGACCAGCAACGTCGAGGGATCCTGTTTGTTGCTCGGATGATGGCTTGGAGCAGTCTGATGCGGGGAGCTGCCGCAGAAACCGCATGCCCCGGCCACTGCATTGTCGACGGCGATAACGGTAAATCCGGCCGGAGACACACCTTGACCATTCACTATCTCCGACGATCGGCAACAGCAGTCACTATTGACAAGTTGCTCCGTATATCTCTTGATATGCCTTATCCGAGATAACAGACAGATGTCCGGAATATTGGATTATTCGAAAGCCATTAACCAAGGGGAACAACCATGACCATTTCCTTGCGCGTCGGCCTGATGTCGCTGGCCGCCGCCGCACTCCTCTCTTCCACGCCCGTTCTCGCCGACGGCAGCAAGCTCGATGAGGTGCTTGCGCGCGGTCACCTCGTTCTTGGAACCGGCAGTACGAACGCGCCGTGGCACTTCAAGAGCGCTGACGACAAGCTGCAGGGCTTCGACGTCGACATGGGTCACATCATCGCCAAGGCCCTGTTCGGCGACCCCGACAAGATCGAGTATGTCAATCAGTCGTCCGATGCCCGAATTCCAAACATCACCACCAACAAGGTCGATATCACCTGCCAGTTCATGACCGTGACCGGCGAGCGCGCCCAGCAGGTGGCCTTCACCATTCCCTATTATCGTGAAGGCGTCGGCCTGATGCTGAAGGCCGATGGCCAGTATGCCGACTATGCGGCGCTGAAGGCGGCAGGCTCTTCCGTCACGGTTTCCGTTCTGCAGAACGTCTATGCGGAATCCATGGTTCATGCCGCCCTTCCGGACGCGAAGGTCGACCAGTACGAATCCGTCGATCTGATCTACCAGGCGCTGGAATCCGGCCGCGCCGACGCGGTTGCGACCGACCAGTCATCACTCGCCTGGTACATGACGCAGAACCCGGGCCGCTACAAGGATGCCGGCTATGGCTGGAACCCGCAGACCTATGCCTGCGCGGTCAAGCGCGGCGACCAGGATTGGCTGAACTTCGTCAATACCGCTCTTCATGAAGCGATGACAGGCGTCGAATTCGATAGCTACGCCAAGTCCTACAAGACCTGGTTCGGCAAGGACCTGACCCCACCACAGATCGGCTTCCCGGTCGAATACAAGTAATGGCCGAGCGGAGCGGGACATCTCCCGCTCCGCCAGTCTGAAAGGGGCGGCCCGACATGGGTTACACGCTGAATTTTGCCGCCGTCTGGCGCAATTTTGATTTTCTTATGAGCGGTCTGGCGCTCAGCCTCGGCCTGGCGATCATATCGATTCTGATTGGCGCCTTGATCGGTTTGATACTCGCCTTCGCGCTGACATCGAAAAACCGGGCAGCCATGATCCCGGCGCAGGTCTATGTGACCGTGATCCGAAACCTGCCGATCCTGGTGCTGGTGCTGTTTGCCTTCTTCGCCTTGCCGCAGATGGGCTTTCGGCTGGACAAGATCAAAAGCTTCGTCCTGGTCCTTTCCATCTACTCAGGCGCCTATCTTGCTGAAGTGTTTCGCGCAGGATTGCTGTCGATCCCGAAAGGTCTTTCAGAGGCGGGTCTGGCAATCGGCCTGACGCCAATGCAGATTCGCGGATCGGTCATCGCTCCGCTGATGCTGCGCAACGTGCTTCCGTCGCTGTCTTCGACCATCATTTCGCTGTTCAAGGATACCTCGCTTGCAGCCGCCATTGCTGTGCCGGAGCTGACATTCGCTGCCCGCAAAATCAACGTCGAGAGCTTTCGCGTCATCGAAACCTGGATGGTCACATCAGCTATTTACGTAGCAACCTGCTTCCTCATCGCCGCGCTGATGCGTTTCGTCGAGCGCAGGCTGGCTTTGCCGAGGTAACATCGGATGTCTCATAGTTTTCTCGAACAACTCTGGATCGCCCGCTACGTCATCATCAATGGGCTCGGCGTGACGGTATCGATTTCCCTTCTTGCCATTCTTGCCGGTTCCATCGTCGGTGTCTTCGTTGGCCTCGCGCTCGTCTACGGCGGAGCCATTCTGCGCCTTTTGATCCGGGCCTATACCGACATCATCCGTGGTACGCCCGTGCTGGTCCTCGTGCTGGCGAGCTACTACGTCTCTTCTGCGGTAGGTCTTGATTTGGGGCCGTTTTCCGCAGGCGTTCTTGCCCTGGCGATCTTCTGTTCATCACATGTCGGCGAGATCGTGCGCGGCGCGCTGCAGGCCATTCCGAAAGGTCAGACGGAGGCGGCCAAGGCGATCGGCCTCACCTTCACCCAGACCTTCACTTCGGTCCTGTGGCCGCAAGCGATGCGCCAGTGTCTGCCAGCCTGGGTGAACACGGCAGCCGAGATGGTAAAAGCCTCGACATTGCTTTCCGTCATCGGCGTCGCCGAACTGCTCCTGCGCACGCAGGAGATCATCTCCCGCAATTTCATGAGCCTCCAGTTCTATTTCCTGGCTGGCGGCCTCTATTTCATCGTCAACTTCGGTATCGAGCGCTTCGGCAAATATGTCGAGCGCAAGACCGCACTGCCGTCTTGAGGAGATCGGACCGATGGGCAAGACAATTCTAGACATTCAGGGCCTGCGCAAGACCTATGGCCAGCACGAGGTTCTCAAGGGCGTCGACTGCACGGTGGAGGAAGGCGAGGTCATTTCCATCATCGGTTCGTCGGGTTCCGGCAAGACGACGATGTTACGCTGCATCAACATGCTGGAGGAGTTCCAGGGCGGCAAGATCAGCCTCGATGGCGAGGAGATCGGCTATCACGCCGACGGCAGTACCCGTCGTCGCAAGAGCGAGAAGGAGATTGCCCGCCAGCGCGCACTCACCGGCATGGCCTTCCAGCAGTTCAACCTTTTTCCGCACATGACCGCCGCCGAGAACGTGATGCTCGGCCTCGTCAAGGTGAAGAAAATGTCGAAGTCGGACGCACGCGTCGTCGCGGAAAAATGGCTCGATCGTGTAGGCCTTGCCGCTCGCGCCAATCATTATCCGGGCCAGCTCTCGGGTGGCCAGCAGCAGCGCGTTGCGATTGCCCGAGCGATTGCCATGGCGCCTCGGCTGATGCTGTTCGACGAGGTGACGTCGGCCCTCGACCCGGAACTGGTTGGCGAAGTTCTTCAAGTCATCAAAGGGCTCGCCGCCGACGGCATGACGATGCTGCTCGTCACCCATGAAATGCGCTTTGCCTATGAGGTCTCCTCGCGCGTCATCTTCATGAACCAGGGCGTCATCTGCGAAGAAGGTGATCCGAAAGACATGTTCGTGCGTCCGAAGACGGAGCGGCTTGCCGAATTCCTCAAGACCTCGAGTTTCAATTGAGAGGAAACAACAGCTCGGCGCAAGCGTTGCGTCATCGCCCGCCCGGATGCTATCGCAGCGTCTTGCTGAGATCTGACGGCACCAACGCCGTATAGCCGGCACCATGTGCTGATGCGTCGCAGCATGCCGGTTGTGGCTGGTATGGGAATATTCGGAGAGAAGCATGGCCGAGACTGCAAACGACATTGTATCCCGACGCATGCGGGGCCTGGATCGCGCCTTCGAGATTCTTGAGTTTCTGCGGGTAAAACGCCAGCCCATGCGTCCGAACGAGATCGCCACGGAGATCGGCGCGCCGCGCTCTTCCATTTACGAACTCGTCAATCTCCTGCTCGGCCATGGCATGCTCGACTATCAGGGCGGCGACGGCCGGGTCTTTCTCGGCCGCCGTCTCTATTTTCTCGGCACCGCCTATGCCGAACAATTCGACTTGATGCGCGAATGCGGCCGCATGCTAGGCGTGCTGGCGGAGGAGACGCGCGAGACAGCGCAAATGTGCCTGCTGGAAGGCAATAAATATACGGTCGCCATGATGCGGGAAGGCATCCGCCCCTTTCGCATATCCTCGAATGTGGGCGAGCTCGTCGCTATTCCGTGGACCGCCTCGGGGCGCCTGCTTGTAGCCCATCTTTCGGACCGAGAAATCCTGGATTTCATTCCACCTGAAGATTTCGTCCTTCCGAATGGAAGGCGGCTGGAACCCGCCGATTTCATTGCTCAAGTGCGTCAAGCCGCCGAAGATGGATACTTCACCTTCAATAGCGAAGTAGAGAATTTCACCCATTGCTTCGCCGTGCCCATCCATCAAGCCGACGGCGCCTGCATCGCGACACTCTGCCTGGTAACGCCGCGCGAGGATGGCTTGCGCAACCGCACCGCCTATCTCGACAGCCTCTTGAAAGCCGCTCACGAGATCTCCGAAAAGCTCGGCTTCCGGTCGCCGAAAGGCCGGTTCTTCGGATCCTGAACCTAACAAGTTTTTTCACGCAAGTGGCAAATCTCCGCACATGATGGGATCCGAACCGGCGCCCATTGAATCGAGTGCGGCGATCGTTCCTTGTGCATTGAGACCCCTCAGGCCCCAATAGGTGGGCTGGTCGGATCTGGATTTCCATCGAAGAAAAGATAGATCGCTGCGATCTTGCCGTCCTTGGCAATGATGAAGTCCGTACCTGCATATGCAGGTTCTTCGCCGGGCGCACCGGCCACCCATTGCACCCGCCCGGCCTGATCATGAAGAACGTCCGCGGCTGTGATTGTCGTGTATGCAAATGTCGGATGCATGGCGCGGATGGCTCCGGCAATGCGGACGATCTCGTCGCGGCCGCGGTATATCCCGTGCGGTTCGATGAATATCGCGTCTTCGTGAAGGATTTCCTCCGCCACTTTCCGGCGGAGGGCATCGTCGCCCTCCCCAAAGATGCCCTGCAGATTCCGATCGAGCAGCGTTGCGATGTCTGCCATGGTTATTCTCCCTGATATGGCGGCTTAGATCTGGACGTGGCCGCCATCGACGAAGAGTTCGATGCCATTGATGAAGCTGGCATCGTCGGAGGCCAGAAAGAGGACGGCCTTGGCGATCTCTTCCGGTTGCCCGACGCGGCCGGCAGGAATGAGGCTCGCAAGATAATTCTTCGTGTTCTCCGCGCTTTCACCGTTGCCGAAAAGTTCGTTGAGACCGGCCGTATCGGTCACGCCAGGACTAACCGCATTGACGCGAATACGGCGATCCTTGAGATCGAGGATCCAGTTACGGGCGAAGTTGCGCACGGCAGCCTTGGTTGCCGAGTAGACGCTGAAGGCAGGCGTGCCGGAAATGCTCGTCGTCGACGAAGTGAGAACGATCGAGCCACCATCACGCAGGAGCGGGAGCGCCTTTTGAACGGTGAACAAGGTGCCCTTCACGTTGGTATCGAATGTCTTCTGGTAGTGTTCTTCGGTAATCGCCCCGAGAGGTAACATCTCGCCGCCGCCGGCATTCGCGAAAACCACATCGATATGCGAGTGCTTCTGTTGAACTGCGTCATACAGACGGTCGATATCGACGAGCTTGCTCATGTCGGCCTGTACGCCCGTGACACGGCCACCGATCTTCTGGAGGGCGGCATCGAGTGCTTCCCTGCGGCGGCCGGTGATGAACACGGAGGCACCTTCCATCGAGAAAGCCTTTGCCGTCGCAAGACCAATACCGCTCGTGCCACCCGTTACGATCACGACTTTGTTTTCGAATTTCTTACTCACTATCATGCTCCTTTGTTGCGGTATTGTCGTTGAATTGAACATGCCAGCAGAACGATGCTGCAAATAGACAGCAAATTTGATACTCATCGTTCCAAATGGAGAACGATGATGAGATCTGATTTGAATGATCTGGTCTATTTTGCCGAGGTCGTCGCCCACGGCGGGTTCGCAGCCGCGGGGCGCGCTTTGCGCGAGCCGAAGTCGAAGCTTAGCCGACGGATAGCGGGGCTCGAGGAAAGGCTCGGCGTGCGACTGATCGAACGGTCGAGCCGCCGCTTCCGGGTAACCGATGTAGGTCAATCCTTCTATGAGCGCTGCAAGGCAATGCTGGCGGAAGCCGAGCGTGCAGAGGCGCTCGTTGCAGAGGCAAAATCAGAGCCGCATGGTCTGATCCGAATGAGTTGCCCGACAGGGTTGGTCGAACCGATCTCCCCCCTCCTAATGCAATTCCTGGCGCAGCATCCAAAAGTGCAGCTGCAACTCATCGCGATCGACCGTCCGGTCAATCTCATAGACGAGCGGATCGACGTCGCATTGCGCGTCCGAACGTCGTTGGACGGCGATGCTTCCTTAACGATGCGCTCGCTAGGCAACTCGATCCGTATCCTGGTCGCAAGCCCGCAAATTGCCGGCCGCATCGCAGACATAGAAGCTTTAGCGCGCGAACCTACCCTCTCGACCACGGATGATCAGGGCGAAGTGAACTGGTTTCTCGAGACGGACGATGGCCGAAGCCATACGCTCAGGCACGAGCCGAGAATGGGCTGTGCGGACTTTACGGCCGTGAGGGCAGCCGCACTTGCGGGTCTGGGCGTCGCTCTTCTCCCCGATCACACATGCAGACAGGCGCTGGAAGAAGGGGAGCTCGTACGGGTCCTTCCCGCCTGGCATGGCATGAAGGGCCTTGTCCACCTCGTATTCACCACGCGCCGTGGTCTTCCTCCGGCCGTTCGCAGGTTCATCGACTGCCTGGCGGCAGGCTTTCCCAGGGATGCGCTTGTCTGATGATCTGCCCGATTGGACCATAGGTCTCCCGAAAGCGGCGTTGCGAGCGCCTCCGGAGCATGCTGGATAACGACGTATGTCATATCCGGGCAATGCAAAGGTCCGCCGCCCGCAAACCAGGACAGAGACTGGAAACGACTATCATCTCTTCCAAGTCGAAGATCTTGCCGGCAAGCAGATCGATTGTGGCTCCGGCTGGCGGCGGACCCGTTCCCTAAAACCTGAGACCTGGGCGGTTTACCAATCTATCGCTCACCAAGTGAAGAGAGGACGGGAAGAGCCATAGGAACCCGGTGCCGACCCGCTTGGAGCTAGCTGATTATCTCGTTCAACCCTCTCCGCCCATCGCCGACGTTCGGCCGCTTTGTCTTTGTCGCGATCTGTCGATCTGCTCGCGGTTACCGACCTGGATTGGCCGCCGGTTCCGCCGACCGTTGAGCAGGAAGCAAAGAAAACGGCGGGAACAATAAACAGAATGCCTAAGGCAACCGTCCTTGTGAACGCTTTATCGATCGGCTGCATAGACATCCCTAATGCTCTCTTTGACCATTTTCGATAACGGAGATGTTATTCGATTTCGCACCACGTGAAAACAAAACGCTATTCGGATTTCCGTGTGATCAACAATGACTGGTGCCCGAACCCGCGTCGCGCTCGCCGCCCTGTTGTCCCCCGCCTGTCACAAGCTATATCGCAGCCTCGGGCCGAAAGTGAAAATTACTGAATCTCACTTTCGAAGCCCGAGATTTCCGATAATCGCCGTTTGCCATCGTGGACGCAGGAGCCGCAGCGGCGACGCGAACGCGAATTAAATAATAATTGCATTTTGCAACTAAATAACCGACATTATGCCTATGCCTGCGTATTCCACGAGGCGAGTCGACTGCCTGGATTACCATTTAGCCACAAAGGATGTGAGGATGACCGCAGCCCTCTTTCTCGCGACCGTGCTTTTCTGGGGTTCGGGCGCGATTGTGACATCTCTCCAGGCAGGCGCTTCTGCTCCCGAGCTGTCGGTAGCGATCCGCATGTTCCTTGTTGGATTGAGCATGCTCGGATTTTCGATCGCCACCGGCAAACCGATCACGATAGCCCGCAGCGATCGTCTTTGGGTGATGATGCAAGGCATATTGTTTTTCGGGCTTGCATTTATCGCTTTTTATAAGGCGACCAAGGGTATCCCGAGCGGGATTGCTGCCCTGGTGCTATCGAGTTCCTCGCTGTTTGCCGCCATCGCCAGCCGTTTACTGCTGAATCTCCGGATCAGCCGCCGCGCGACGATTGGCATAGTTTTTGGTCTCCTGGGTCTTGGCATCGTCGCCGCCCCACAGATCTTCGCATTGCATCTCGACCCGCAGACCGTGACTGGTTTCATCTGGGCAGGCGTTGCGGCGATGGCGACAGGTGCGGGGACTGCAATTGCTGCGCGCAACCAGCGGCGCGGCTTGCCGATCCCGGTGCTCATGGGCTGGGGAGCATTGTGCGGATGCGGTTTCGGGGTCGCCTGGGCAGTCGTTGTCGGCACGTCTCTCACGATACCTGTCACTGTCGGCTATCTGGCGCAGCTCGCCTATCTGGCAATTATTGCCTCCTGCGTCACGTTTCTTATGTATTTTACGCTCATCGAGAAGGTCGGCCCCGCACGGGCGGCCTATGCGCTGACCGTTGTTCCGATTGTCGCCATAACCATCTCGGTCATCTTCGAAGGCCTGCACATCGATACCCGTCTTGCCTTCGGCGGCGCGACGATCCTTCTTGGCAATATACTGGTGCTCAATGCTTGAGGCGCAACAATCAAGCACCGGTTCTGCAGTCGGCATCCTATCCGTGTTCGCCCGCAGTCCCGGCGATTGAAGTACTTCCGGCGAGACTTAATACTCCTGGCAATTTGGGAAGGGCCGGTGTGTTGCGGTCACAGCTTGAGAGCTGTTTAACGACCGATCCGACAATCGGAAGATGCGGATACCCATCAAGAACATCCTTCAGATCGGCTATTGGCTCCGCTAAAATTGCCTCGAATAAGATCGATTGCACAAAGCTTATGCATGTCTAAATTACTTGCAAATAGCAATTGATTTCCTATCAAATCTATGTTGTAGTTTTAATCATAAGAGGTAAATCGCATCGCGATTGCCCGCAAAACGAGAATCTAGGGAGATGTCCGAACCGCAACAATTTTGGAAGGCATATGTTCATGTATATGTCCTCGACACCGATTGAATCTGACATCGTCTTTTCCGGCCGCCGCTCGGCGACCTACCGCGATGCACTTCATCTCTTTCCCGATGCCTGGCTTGACGATGTCGCTGCCATGCGCCGCTTCCTGCAGCCGATCTACGACCGGCACGTCTTGGAGATCGGCGCCGGCAACGGTCATTTCAGCCGGGCGATTGCCGAAGATGTCGGCCCTGCCGGCTTATTGGTCGCGACCGATCCGTCCACCGAACAACTTGAGGATCTAGAAGTCGAAAGCGGCGGCCGGATCAGGGTCTTCGGTCAGGCTGCGCACATGCTCGACCTGCCGATCCGCGATTTTGACATGGCCTGGTCGCGCGGCGCCGTGCACCATATTTCCGACAAGACCGCTGCCTGGAAGGCGATCGCAGCCCACATGCGGCCCGGCGGCAAGCTGGTGATTGCTGACATCTTCGCCGGAACGCGGCTTGCCGCCTATTTCGACGATTTCATCGCGCAGAGCTGCTGTACCGGCCACGAAGTCTCTTTCCTTTCACGGGAATTTGCAACGAGCCTGTGCGCTCTGACCGGATGGGACAAGCCTCAATTTACCGATGTCACCACCCGCTGGCGCTTCGACACCAAGGCAAGTCTCGGACATTTCCTGCGATTGCTGTTCTCGGCAACCGAGATCTTCACCGACGACGACTGCCTTGTTGCAGCGGAACGCCATCTTGACATCGTTTCCGACGGCAACGGCATCGCCCTGCTTTGGCCGATGACAGTGATGGAAACGACAAAGCTGCCGACTGCGAATTAATCATGGATGAACGATGACAGGCGCTTGACGCGGGACCGGACAAATCCGCCTGCAACGTGACCTGGCGTGCACAATTCCTTCGGAGATCGTCATGACATCGACCGCCGCAAACCGTGGAGCCTCGGCCCCTCCCGCCGGAGTCCCTTTCGATGCCAGTTCATTGGTTCCGGGCGCCAGGAAACTCGGCTCGGAGACCACAGTCCATAAAGTCGGCTACAATGGTCGGCCCGGCGCATTTGCAGATGTCGCCTGCAGGATGGCGTTCCCGTCCGCGGATCGCATCGCCATGCCGAGCTTGGAGACCACGATCGCCAGCACCGTCCGCGGTGAAGTCGACCGGATCCTCCTGCCATGTGAAAACAGCCTGGTTGGGCGCGTGCCGGATGTGCACAGAATCGTGCCCGACAGTGGTTTGCATATCGTCGGTGAGCATTTTCAACGCGTCGAACATTGCCTCATGGCACCGCCAGGCGCATCACTTGCAAGCATCAGACGCGTGCGTTCGCATCCAGTGGCGCTTGGCCAGGTCAGCCGGCTTATCGCAGCGCTCGATCTTGAGGCTATCGCCGCTCCGACGACATCCCACGCCGCCGAGCTGGTGGCATCTTGCGAGGATCCGAGCGAAGCAGCAATTGCCTCGGATCTTGCAGCCGACCTCTACGGATTGGATATCCTCAAACGCAATGTCGAAGACGATCCGCATAATACGACGCGGTTCTACGTGTTGTCTGCCGAACCTCAGGCGATCGAACAAAAAACACAGCTTCTGACGACGATTGTGTTCCGCACACAGAACCGGCCGGGCTGCCTCTACCACGCCATTGCCGGATTTGCCGAAAACGCCATCAACATGACCAAGATCGAAAGCTACCTTGTCGGCGGGCAATTCGTGCCGTCCCGCTTCCTCTGCGAGTTCGAAGGTGATCCGGCTGCACCGGAGGTGGCCGATGCGCTCGATACTCTCGCCCGCCATGCTCGCGAGCTTGTCGTGCTCGGGACGTTTCCGATGGCGAGCCGCCATCTGCGCAACCGCAGCGAAGAAAATCTCCCGTCATGGGGGACCAAGCCTCCGGCCGCCTTTCGATGGTCCGATAGCCAGCAGGAGGCCGGGGGATGACGACCGCGGTGAAGCACTACGGGCGCCATAGCGATCTGGTCGAGGCGGCAATCGCGAAACTGAAGCTGCATTTTGGCGATCGGCTGACAACGGCTACGGCTGTGCGTGATCAGCATGGCCATGACGTGAGCTGGCATCCCTCCTACCCGCCGGACGCGGTCGTTTTCCCTGATACGGCGGATGAGGTAGCGCGTATCGTGGCGACCTGCCACGCCTTCGACGTGCCGGTGATCCCGTTTGGAACCGGCACCTCCTGCGAGGGACATGTTGCCGCCCTCATGGGCGGAATATGTATCGATCTCTCCCGGCTGGACCGGATTTTGACGATTCGACCGGACGACATGACAGCGACGGTCGAGGCAGGCGTAACCCGCAAACGCCTCAACGCCGAATTGCGCGACACCGGACTGTTCTTTCCCGTCGATCCCGGCGCTGACGCCTCACTTGGGGGGATGGCCTCGACGCGCGCCTCCGGTACGAATGCCATGCGGTATGGCACGATGAAAGACAACGTCATTTCGCTTGGTGTCGTTCTGCCCAATGGTGATCGGATCCGCACCGCGAGCCATGCTCGCAAATCGGCTGCGGGCTACGATCTGACACGTCTCTGGGTGGGATCGGAAGGCACGCTCGGCATCGTGACCGACGTCACCGTCAAGCTGCATCCAATTCCAGACCATGTCGTTGCAATTTCGGCGAGTTTCTCCACACTGGAACAGGCCGTCGGCTTCGTGCTTGTCGCGACCAGGCTCACAGACACCTTGGCACGCATCGAACTGCTGGATGAACTGCAGGTCGAGGCCGTCAATCGTTATTCAAAACTCTCCTTGCCGGTCGAGCCAACGCTTTTTATCGAACTGCATGGTAGCCGCGGAGCGGTCGAGGCGGCCTTGCCGTTCATCGAGGAGGAGGCACATGCCGCCGGTGCCAGTCGGTTTGATACCGCCGTATCGGCGGAAGCCAGAGGCAGGCTGTGGCAAGCGCGCCATGATATCTGGTGGGCCAATCTTGCGCTCCGCCCGGGCGCAAGCGCCCTTCCCACGGATAGCTGCGTGCCGGTATCGCGGCTTGTCGAGGCCATACTTGCCGCCAAGGATGACGTGCGGGATCTTGGCCTTGTCGCACCGATCTGCGGCCATGTGGGAGACGGCAATTTCCATCTTTGCGTCCTTTTCGATCCCGCCGATCCCGATGAGTGTCAGCGCGTCGAGGCACTGACCAAACGTCTCGCGGACCGCGCCATCACCCTTCAGGGAACATCGACGGGCGAACACGGGATAGGCCACGGCAAAATAGCAGCGCTTGTCGCGGAGCATGGTCCAGCCATCCGGGTCATGGCCGCAATCAAACGCGCCATCGATCCTCACAACATCATGAATCCAGGCAAGATCTTCAATCTCGCCGAGGCACCGCCTTTCAATTGAGCGAGATACATAAACCAGGGAGGTAGTGAGAATTTATGTCCAATACGGATGGCCCGGCATCGATCGCCGATTTCAGAAACGCCGCAAGGCGCGCATTGCCGAAAATGGTCTTTGACTTCTTCGACGGAGGCGCCGGCTCGGAACTCACGCTGGGCGAAAACCGGGCAGCGTTGGATCGGATTCGTCTCGTCGGCTCTGCACCCGTCGATGTTGGCCACCGCTCGGCGGCCATCTCGCTCTTCGGCGAGCCTCTCTCAATGCCAGTCATCATCGGACCGACCGGGCTTGCAGGCGCGGCATGGCCTGCGGGCGACCAGGCGTTGGCCCGGGCTGCCGCGCGAGCGGGAATCCCCTTTGTCATGAGCTCAGCGGCCAGCGCGACCATGGAAGCGGTGGCAGCCGCCGGCGAAGGCAGGAAGTGGTTTCAGCTCTACCTGTTCCGAGACCGCGAGGTGAGCCTCAGGCTGCTGAAACAGGCCGAAGCACTGGGCTTCGAAGCAATCGAGATAACAGTCGACAACGCCATTCCCGGCAGACGGTTGCGCGATGCCCGCAATGGCTTTTCGCTGCCGTTCCGCTGGACACCCAGGAAGCTCCTGAGCCTTGCGGCTCATCCTGGATGGGCCTTGCGGATGGCCAAGGCCGGCGCTCCGCGTCTGGAAGTCATGGAAGCCGAGTTCGACCTCAAATCCGCGGGAACGATTGCCGAGGTGATGGAACAGCAGCTCGACCCAACCGTGTCCTGGGACGACATCGCCTTCATACGGGATCGCTGGAAGGGACCGCTGATCCTCAAGGGATTACTCAATCCGAGGCAGGGCAGCCGGGCAGCCGAGCTCGGGCTTGACGGTATCGTCGTCAGCAATCACGGCGGACGGCAACTCGATGGAGCCGTCGCGAGTATCGACATCCTGCCGGAATTCGTCAGCGCTGTCGGGGGCAAGCTCGCAATCCTGATCGACAGCGGCTTTCGCAGCGGCACCGATGTTGCCAAGGCGCTGGCACTTGGAGCAACGGCCGTGCAGATCGGACGTGCGACGCTCTATGCTCTGGCGAGTGGCGGCGAGGATGCCGCGTTCAGAGCCCTTGCCATCATCGCCGCCGAACTCGACGTCGCTCAGGCAATGATGGGTGCGCCCACCATTGCTGATCTTCGACCTTCCACGCTTCGCCTTCCCCCGATGCTATTGCGGCCCGAGCAGGTTTCCGCTCGCGAACCCATGTCTCCGCGCCCACAGTCACCATTTGCCGCCTGACCCGTCATTGCCAAAACCCTTACGAGGAGATTGCTCCGGTGAAACGCAAAACCGCTTTCGTACACGCACTAGCCCTCTCGGCCCTGCTTCTGTCTTTCTCCGCCACGGTCACCACCGCGGCAAACAAGACAGTGGCGCTAACCTATATTGTCGAGCATCCGGCCATCGACGCGGCCCGCAAAGGGATTGTCGATGCACTGGCCGATGCCGGCTTCATCGACGGCAAGACCGTCACACTCGACATCGCAAGCGCTCAAGGGAGCATGCCGACGCAAACGCAGATCGCTAAGACATTTGCCGGCAAATCGCCCGACGTGATCGTCGCCATCTCCACACCGTCGGCCCAGGCCTGCCAGGCCGCAGCCAAAGGAGCGATCCCGATCGTGTTCTCGGCCGTGACGGATCCTGTTGCCGCAAAGTTGGTCAAAAGCTTCGCTCAACCGGACGGCACGCTGACTGGAACCAGTGACAAACAGCCTCTGAACCTGACCTTCGAATTGATCCATAAACTGACGCCGACGGCAACGAAGATCGGCGTCCTCTATAATGCCGGCGAGGCCAATTCCGTCGCGCAAGTGGCTGAGATGAAGACCGAGGCGGCGAAGATCGGTATGAGTATCGTCGAGGCGACGGCGGCACAGTCGGCCGCGGTGCCGGACGCTGCCCGCAGTCTCGTTGGCAAGGCCGATGTAATCCTCCTGCCGACCGACAGCACGGTGGTCTCGGCCGTGGAAAGCGTGGTCAAGGTCGGCGTCGACGCGAAGATTCCGGTCTACGCCAGCGACACCAATTCAGTCGAACGGGGTGCGATGGCTGCACTCGGATTCAATTATTACAAGCTGGGACGGCTCACGGGCGAGATTGCCGCCAAGGTCCTGAACGGCGCAAAGCCGGGCGACATCCCAGTCGGAACACTGGACAGCGAGGATCTCTACCTCAATCTCGCCTCGGCCAAGAAGATGGGCGTCACTCTCTCCGAGGCGATGACACAGAGCGCAGCGAAGGTGATCGACCAATGAGCCTGATTGCCCTTTCCGGTGCCTGCGAAGCAGGCCTGCTGTTTGCCCTCGTTGCCCTTGGCGTCTATCTCTCGTTCCGAGTGCTCGATTTTCCGGATCTAACTGTCGACGGCAGTTTCCCGCTCGGTGCGTCGGTTGCAGCGTCGACGATCATCGCCGGCGTGCCGCCCATTGTCGCAACATTCCTAGGATTTGCCGCAGGCGCTTCTGCAGGCTTCGTCACGGCATTCCTGTCGGTCCGGCTGAAGATCATGAACCTGCTTGCAGGGATCCTGACCATGGTCGCATTGTTCTCGATCAATCTGCGCGTCATGGGTAAGCCGAATGTTTCGCTTTATGGGACCGATACCATCTTTTCCTGGATCGGCGGTATCGCAGCGCTCGGGGTCTGGGCCAATACGGTATTGCTCCTCTGCATCGTATTGGCCGCAAAGATGTTCGTAGACTGGTTCCTTGCCACGCAAATGGGACTGGCCTTACGTGCAACCGGCGCCAGCCCGAGGATGGCCGAGGCACAGGCTGTCGATAATGGCCGCATGGTCATGCTCGGCATGGCCCTCGCTAACGGCCTCGTCGGGCTTGCCGGGGCGCTTTATGCCGAAAGCCAGGGCGTTGCCGATGTCTCAATGGGCATCGGCACGATCGTCACCGGTCTTGCCGCCGTCATTATCGGCGAAACGGTCGTCGGCGCAGGATCGGTCGCGCGAGCCACGTTCGGCTGTATCCTCGGTGCATTGATCTACCGGCTGGTCATTGCGCTGGCGCTCGACGGCGGCATGATCGGGATACAGGCACAGGATCTCAATCTGGTAACAGCATTGGTCGTCGCCGTCGCCGTGATGATTTCGAAAACGCGGCTGAAGAAGCTGCCCTCCATCAGGCGTAGCCAGCTGCCTGAGCCATCGAAAGCAGAAAGAGCGACCTCATGATGCTGATTCTCGACGCGATATCGGTCACGTTCAACCCGGGGACAGCTCTCGAAGTGGCTGCGCTGCGTGGCGTATCGCTGGCCATCCCCAAGGGGCAGTTCGTAACGGTGATCGGCAGCAATGGTGCCGGAAAGTCGACACTCCTTTCGGCCATTGCCGGCGCTACTTTGCCCGATCGGGGCCGGATCGTCATCGACGGCGTCGACGTTACGCGGTTGCCGACCCGGGCACGGGCGCGATTTATCGGCCGCGTATTCCAGGATCCGCGCATCGGAACCTGTGAGGCCCTGACCGTTGAGGAAAATCTTGCGCTTGCTTCCGCGCGCGCCGGACGGCGCGGACTGTCCCTTGCGCTTGGTGGACGGGTTGGGCGCGCGCGATTTGAAGAACAGCTTGCCAGCCTTGGCCTCGGACTTGAAACGAAGCTTAAGGCGGGGATCGGCACGCTTTCCGGCGGCCAGCGGCAGGCGGTAAGCCTGTTGATGGCGACATTGCTGCCCATGAAACTACTTCTTCTTGACGAACATACGGCAGCGCTCGATCCCAAGGCGGCGGCGCGCATCCTGACACTTTCGGCGGAGATCAGCGAGCGTCAGCGTCTCACCACACTAATGGTCACGCACAGTATGCGCCATGCTCTCGATTATGGCCAGCGCACCATCATGATGAGCGGTGGACGCATCGTGCTTGACGTCGCAGGGGATGAACGGGCTGGCTATGATGTGCCGGACCTGATTGCGCTGTTTGGAGCGGTAAGCGGCGGCGAAATTGCCGAAGACAGGCTGCTGCTCGCTTGACATCCACCGCGATCATCCGCGGCTTGTTTTCGGAACTTCGCTGGAATATATCTGCAATATGCAATTAAAAAACGATAAAACCGATAATAGGGTGACGGAGGAACGCGAGGATGGAACGGCGGTGAAGCCAGCCTTTCGGCTCGATCGCTGGGTGCCCTACCGCATGTTTCTGGTGGCAAGCAGCACCGCTGAGTTACTCGCATCCTATTACGGGCCACGATATGGCCTGTCCCAGGCGTCATGGCGAATTCTCGCCATCGCCGGCAGCCGCCCGGGGCTTTCGAGCAAGGAAATCTGCCATGCCGGAGCGCTCGATCAATTCGCAGTAAGCCGCGGCATTGCGCAATTGGTCTCGCTAGGCTTTGCCCGGCGCAATGCCGGTGCCGGTGATCGCCGATTCTCTGCGATCGAACTCACACCCGAGGGCTACAAGGTACTCGAGGAGATCGTGTCCATCGGTCAGGCGATGGAAGCACGTATTCTCGAAAGCTTGTCGGTTCGTGAGCGCGAGGCGCTACATGCTATGCTTGATCGCATCGAAGATGCATGCGCCGGAGCTGTCGCGCGTGGCTGGCAGGCGATGGTGGCCGACATCAAATCTGGGATCTAACCCCGAATATGGCTCAATCCCGATAAAAGCCCCGAATACTCTCCATCGAAAAGCGGCTATGAAGTTCGCATGAAGTCTCAGGTCCAGCCCGAGGGGATCAGGAGCTGGATCGGTCGCGGCCTTGCTCCATAGGCACATTCGCATTCGGTCCGCATCTTCGACGGGCGCTATATTTGGACTGACCGTCAATGCCCCGGAAAGCTGAATTCAAGCTACCCCTACCAAGCGCGGCGAAGCGCGCAGGCGAGCTATGTCACGCGCCGGCGGTTCTCCAAAGTGGCGCCGATATTCGCGAGTGAACTGCGACGGGCTTTCGTAACCCACGCGGAAGGCGGCGGTCGTGACATCAATGTCCTGGACCAGCATCAGGCTGCGCGCGTCCTGGAGCCTTAGCTGCTTCTGGAATTGCAGCGGCGTCATCGCCGTCACGGCGCGAAAATGCTCGTGCAGGCTCGACGGACTCATGCCGACTTCCGCAGCAAGCCGCTCGATGCTGAATCGTTCCCGGAAGTTCTGCCCGATCCACGCGATGGCGCGGCCAACTTGCGCCACCCGCCCCTGGCTCGAGGTGATCTGGCGCATCCTGGCACCGTCCGGGCCAGCGAGCAGGCGATAGAGAATTTCCTGCTCGGTCAACGGCCCGAGTACGGGCAATGCTGCCGGTTCGTCGAGCAGAAGCAGCAGGCGCAGCACCGCATCGAGCAGATTGGCGCCGGCGTCGGACACCGTCTTGCCTGTGGGCCGAGCGGGCGCTCCCGGCGGTGGCGGCACATGCAACGCCAGCTGCCCCAGCATGACTGGATCGAAATCAAGGAACAGGCAGAGATAGGGCCTGTCAGGCGTCGCCTCGACCACCTGGCCCGTTGCCGGCAGATCGTAAGTCACAATCCCATAGCGGCCCGGCGCATATCTGAACACGCGGTCACCCAGAGTAACCTCTTTTTGCCCCTGTGCGACAAGGCACAGTTGCGGCCGATATACGTTCGGCATCGGCATCGTCACCGTGGAGGATCGAGCAAGCGTCATCCGTTCGATGGGGGTGGCGTGGAAGCCATCCTTCGAGGCGTGCCGGGCAATTACTGCAGAGATTTTGGTCAGTGTTTCCATAAGCCTGACCATTGCATGCGAGCAGGAGGGCAGCAAGGCGAAACCGTGCGGCTTCTGGAGGATTGGGCAGTAATTCCGGCGCATAAGGCTAACGGCTCGGCGTCGCTACACATCATAGTGTCCGCAGCACCTGGGTCGCAGCGAACCAGGCTGCAGAACAAGGACGGAGCAAACATGACGATGGATTATCTGAAAGCCCCCACGGTCGCATTGGGGACCTGGGCGTGGGGCGACAGCGGCGAGACCGGCGACGGTTACTTTGGCAGCCGCCTTACTCAGGCTGGCCTCGAAGAGGTCGCGGAAAAGGCGCATGCGAGCGGATTCACCCTGTGGGATACCGCCATGGTATACGGCATGGGCCGTTCAGAAACCCTACTTGGGGAGATACTCAAACGCTACGCCCGCAGCGGCTATCAGCTCTCCACGAAGTTCACCCCGCAAGCGGCAGGGACCGGTGATGATCCGGTGGCGGACATGCTGGAGCAGAGTCTGGCGCGCCTCGGCACCGACTACATCGACCTCTACTGGATTCACAATCCAGCCGATGTGGCGCGGTGGACTCCGCACCTGATACCGCTGCTGAAGAGCGGAAAGGTCAAACATGTCGGTGTCTCGAATCACAACCTGAGCGAAATCGAGCTCGCCAACCGGATCCTCGGAGAAGCCGGGTTCCGGGTTGAAGCCATCCAGAACCACTATAGTCTCCTCTACCGCAGCTCCGAGCAAGCTGGCATCCTGGACTACTGCCGCAATCAGGGTATCCCGTTCTTCGCCTATATGGTGCTTGAACAGGGCGCCCTGACTGGCAATTACAGTCCGGAGAACCCACTGCCAAAAGGAAGCAGCCGGGCGGCTGCTTACAATGGCATGCTGCCTCAGCTAAAGGCGCTGACGGACATGCTCGTCTCGATCGCCCAGAAGCAGGATGCGGCCGCTCCCGATGTCGCGATAGCGTGGGCGATCGCCAAGGGCACAACGCCGATCATCGGCGTCACCAAATCCGATCATGTCGATAGTCTCGTCCGAGCCGGCAGCATCAGCCTCACCGGCGACGACATTGCAGAGCTGGAAGCGCTCGCTGACGCCGCGGACGTGAACACCCGCGGCTGGTGGGAAAAAGAGATGCAAGGCTGAAGCTCCGCTGTCCTAAGATCTCGGAGCCGCTACCACCAGTACCGCAGGCAATCATCTCGTTCTGCGAGACGATCGCCTGCTTCTCCCTGATTATACAAGTGCTCCGGAATGCGTTGGCGGATCTCGCAAGTTCCGGAGCGCTGGATGCCCCAAAAGAACCCCGACGTATCGCAGTACATGCTTCCTTCCGAAATATATGCAGCCGCAAACATTTGAAACGATGGAGGATCGCCCAAAGTTTGAGTTGACCGTTTTCGATGGCGAGGCGACACTTGCAACCCAAAGCAAGGCAGGAGGAAGAGTGATGGATGAGCCAGACCGCTGGCGGCACATGGCAAGCGCTCCGAAAGACGGCAGTCGGATCCTTGTCACGATCCGCCCGTCAGAACAGGGGCCTGCAGAAGTTGACCTCGCATATTGGTCGAATGGCGATCAATTTGGTACGGAAGGCTGGCGCGCCTCCGATTCTTCACCCGGGCACATCATCGAATATGCCGAGCCGGAACTAAAATGCTGGATGCCGATGCCCTCGGCCAATCTCAATCGCACCTCAATGCCTTCACCTTGGGAAGGCGACAACGCCCAGCAACTCGACGGGTCGGGGATTTGAAAACTTGCGCCGGCTTGTCGCGCGGATTCGATAACAAATTTGCATCAGCAGAAACGCGCGGCATCCATCAAGGCGACACCGATAGAAAGACTGCGAGCCTCGGGCTCGGTTCGCGGCAAGCGCGAAGAGTAGTCCGAAATTACCATTTGCACGATGCTGTGCAGTCGACGGCTGCAGGTCTGTTCTTGCACCCCCGGCTTTGCCCATTCCCGCTTCACACTCCACTATATCTAAATGCTGACTATGCGGCTTTGGTTCGAATGTCGTCGTAACCACTCATCGGCGCACCCTGTCGCCATTCGCATGAGCGTTGACGACAGGCCATTCATGCAGCAGCTTGAATTTTAACGCGTTAAATAATAAATTTTCGTGCGTTACCTTTTATCGCTACGCAGCGCACAAAAGAACTTGCCTGGAATTTACGTCTCTGGTTGCGCTGCTTTCCATGTATGCGCATAAGGCACTAGTAGCGACGGCAGCTGGAAAAATGGTCGACTTTTGATGGAAAAATTGACGCATAAGACGATGGAGGATTTCGCGAAGTCCTGCGGCGTCTCCCGCCCCACCCTTTCCAAATATTTTGACGATCCGACCAGTGTAAAACCGGCGACCCGCGCGCTGATCGAGGCGGCGCTTCGTTCGTCGGATTATCAGCCTAATCTTTATGCGCGGAACCTCAATCGCAAGAGAACCCGCAATATCGGCATCCTGGTTCCGGCCCTCACCGATCCCTTCTATGCAGAAATGGTCAATCGCCTGGAACTGCGCCTGCGCAGCGAGGGTTATTGGCCGATCGTGTTCTCGTCGCATGGCTTGCCCGAACTGGAAGGCGAAGCGGTCAACACAATGCTGTCCTTGAAGGTGGCCGGTGCGCTTGTCGCACCATTGGGCGAGAAATCCGATCCGCGCACCTTTGAAAAACTCGCGCAGAACCTGCCGATCGTCTATTTCGACACTTATATCGAAGGCAATACGCCCTTCATCGGCAACGACAATTACCAGAGCGTCGCAACGATCGTGGAATATCTTTGCCGATCCGGAGAGGCGCCGGCCTATCTCGACATTCCGCATGTCAATCACAACTCACCCGAAAGGCTGGCAAGCTATATCGCCACCATGGCAGCCGCAGGCTGCGAGCCGCTGGTCATCAGCACCAGTGTTGCCTACACCTGGGAGTTCGAGCGCATCGGATACGAGCAGATGGATGGCCTGCTTCGCGCAAAGTCTCTTCCACGCAAAACCATCCTTTGCGCGAATGATCGCCTCGCCTTCGGCGTGATGGCAGCCGCCTTCGCGCACGGGCTGAAAATCGGGCGCAAAAAGGGCGACAATCTGCGCATCGCGGCCCATGACGACCATCCCTTGAGCCGCTATACCTGCCCGCCGCTGACGACGATGGCTCAGGACTTCGCCGCGATGACGGCAAGCAGCGTCAGCACGCTTCTGATGTTGCTTGGAGATACGGACGTGCCCACCCAGTCGATCGCGCGCAAGGTCAGCCTGGATGGAACGCTGGTCATGCGGCAGTCGGCCTAAGGCGGCACTTGCTTTTCATCTAAATCAAGACCGCTTCGAAGCCGCGCCACGCCGCGACGGCCTCCTCCACTGCCCGCCGAGCCTCCGCCACATATCTCCCCATCGACACGAAGCCGTGGATCTGCCCCGGCCAATGGCGATGTACCGTGCGCACCCCTTCTTCCCGCAATCGCCCGGCATAGGCGATGCCTTCGTCGACCAGAATATCGTGTCCGGCGGTGGCGATGAAGGCCGGTGCCACTCCGGCCAAGGTCTCGGCTTGTAGCGGAGAAACCCTCCAGTCTGCTATATCGGCTGCAGTGCGAACGTAGTGATCGCGAAACCATCTCATTGTCGAGGCAGTCAAGCCGAAACCTTCGGCATAACGGCGATAGCTATCGGCCGTCTGGGCGGCGTCCGTATTGGGATAGATGAGCAGTTGCGCCGCAAGCGGCAGAGCATCGCCATTGCGTGACATCAATGCCAGCACGGCAGCAAGATTGCCGCCGGCACTGTCGCCAGCAACGGCGATCCTCCCGGGATCGATGCCGAGGTCCGCCGCCGATTTCACCACGAATGCCAAAGTCGCAGCGCAATCGGTCACTCCGGCGGGAAATTTGTGTTCTGGCGCCAGCCGGTAGTCGGGGCAGATGACAGTGCATTTGGCAGTATTGGCGAACCATCGGCAGATTTCGTCGTGCGATTCGAGATTGCCGATCACCCAGCCGCCGCCATGCAAATAGATGAGGCCCGGGCCATGCTTCAGAGGCGCACCGATGCCGCGATAGATGCGCAAGGCGATCGGACCGCTCGGGCCGGCAATCCCGCGATCCTCCAGCGAAGCGACCACCTCTCTTGCGCCCTGGAGCATCGGACAATTCGCATCATAGTCGATACGCGCCTGCTGAGGTGTGCCGGTTTCGAATGGCCGACCGCTCGACCGACTGGTGAGAGCAAGAACGCGCAGCGCGCTTTCATCCAGCTTTTCCATTGGATTATCCCCTCTCTGCAGCGATCAGGCGAGAAGGCTGCGTGCTTCGTCTTCGTCAAGGCGCGGTGGCGGAGTGAATTGCGCGCCGATGCTGACCGACTGCCGGCTTTCCCCCGACTGGAGAATGGCCTCCATGATCTCGAGGACATGAAGGGCGAGCTCTCCCGACGCGCGGGGAGGCCTACCCTCTTCAAGCGCTCGCGCAAGGTCGGCGACACCGAGCATGCGGTAATTCGCCCGATCCGGTGCATTGAATGGCCAGTTCCTCGCGCCGTAAAGCTCGCCGTCGCTTTCGAAATCATACCAATCGGCGCCCCGCTCGGATAGCGACACCGTTCCGCCGAACGTGTCCGGATCGGGCAAACGGAGCGAACCTTCGGTGCCATGAAGCTCGATTGGATGATTGGAGTGACGAAAGACATCCCAGGAGGCGCCGAAATTCACGGTCGCGCCGGATTGGAATTCCAGAAGCGACAGGATGTTTGTGGGAGTGCCGACCTTGAAGCGCGTATTCTTGAACGGGCCGTCGGCAGTGATCAGGCGTTCTTCCTGGCCCTTCGTCGCCATTGCCATGACCCGCACGACCGGACCAAGCAGGTTCACCAACATCGTCAGATAATAGGGGCCCATATCGAAGACCGGGCCGCCGCCCGGCTGATAGTAAAATTGCGGATTGGGGTGCCAGTGCTCCATGCCGCGCCCCATCATGAAGGCAGTGCCGCTGACCGGCCGGCCGATCGCGCCCTCATCCATCAGGCGCCGCGCTCGGCGGCCTGCAGCGCCGAGGAACGTATCGGGCGCCGACCCCAGCTGCAATCCGCGCCGCTTGGCCGCCGCCACGAGAACCCGTCCATCGGCCGCCGACGTTGCCAGCGGCTTCTCCGTGAAGACGTGCTTGCCGGCAGACAGGGCCGACATCGTGACGTCGAAATGGACGGCGGGAACAGTGAGGTTCAGCACGAGATCGACTTCGGGATCGGCCAGCAATTGGTCGACGCTGAGCGCGCGAATACCATATTCCCGGGCACGCAGCGCGGCGACATCGGCGGATATATCGGCGCAGACGCGCAATTCGACACCGGCAAACAGCGCGGCATTGCGCAGATACGTCATCGAGATGTTACCGCAGCCGATGACGCCAATGCCGAGCTTAGCTTTTGAATTACCAGCCATATTACCCAATCCTCCCTGATCTACCGCATCTGTTCGCCGCACTTCGGCGCATCCGAACGATGACTCCCAGGTTGATTTAAAGCATCTTATTTCTTGACGCGCGATAAATTTTTATAAAACATATGCGAATACTGGCGTGGAGGTTTGGAGGTCGCCAGTCTTCCTGGGAGGGAAACATGACAGATATCAAGAAGACGCCGGCTTACTCCACGAGTGCCGGACAATCGATAATGCTTGATCGTCGTCAGCTGCTGTTGAGTGCCGCCGGCGCCGCCATCGGTACGGCAACGCTTGGAGTTGCTACAAGCCTTGGCATCCGCCCGGCGCGTGCCGCCGATCGGACGGAAATCAGCTTTGCCAGCGCCAGCTTCTTTGGCAAGGAAGGCCTCGGCGACCTCGTCAAGACGTTCAACGAGTCGCAAAACCGCATTACCGTCAAATTCATCGAACTGCCGCCGCCGAGCTCGTCGACGGAAGTCTATCAGGGCCTCGTCCAGCAGCTCGCCCGCCGCAACGGAACGCCCGATGTTTTCAGCCAGGACGTTATCTGGATCGCGGGTTTTGCATCCGCCGGCTGGGCGCTGCCGCTTGACGAGTATTTCCCGAAAGACAAGCGTGCCGATTATTTCCCCGGCACAGTGGCTGCCTGCACCTATGGCGGCAAGTTGACAGCGCTGCCATGGTTCGTCGATTCCGGCATGTTCTACTATCGCAAGGATCTGGTGGAAAAGCATGGTGGCAAGGTGCCAGAAACCTGGGCCGACATGGCGACGATGGCGGCAGAGGCGCAAAAAGCCGGCGACGCCAAATTCGGTTATCTCTGGCAGGGTAAGCAGGCCGAGGTTCTGGTCTGTGACGCCGTGGAAATCATCGCATCCAACGGCGGCTCCATCCTGTCCGCAGATGGAAAATCTTCCGTCATCGGCGACGATGCCGCCGTTGCCGCGATCCAGTTCCTGTATGACACCATCAACAAGACGAAGATCAGTCCTCAGAACGTGCTCTCCTGGGACGAAGAGCCCTCTCGCCAGCCGTTTACGTCTGGTGAGGCGATGTTCATGCGCAACTGGTCCTATGTCTATCCGATCGCGCAGGATCCGAAGGCCTCGCATGTTGTCGACAAGGTGGCTGTCGCGCCGCTGCCGCATTTTGCCGGCGGCAGGAGCTCGGCCTGCCTTGGCGGCTACCAGCTGGGCGTCAATGCCAACTCCAAGAAGCGGGAAGCGGCGATCGAATTCCTGACCTGGATGTCTTCACCCGAAACCCAGACCCGGCTTGCCCTTAATTTCGGTCTTGCGCCTTCGCGGCCTGCCATCTTCCAGGATGCGAAGCTCAAGGCCGAGCAGCCGTTCATGGCAAGTCTTCAGAACGTCTTCACCGGAGCCACGCCGCGGCCGATCACGCCGCAATATGCCAAGGTAACGCTGGCATTGCAGTCCAGCATCTCGAAGGCACTCGTCAGCGGCAACGTCAAGGCCGAGCTTCAGGCAGCCGCCGCCCAGATCAACAAGATCGTTGGCTGAAATGGCGATGACGATGACGGCTGCCGTTTCCGAACAAACCCCAGGTAAGTCGAGGGCGCTATCAAGCGCCCTCTGGCCCTGGCTGTTGCTGCTGCCGGCATTCCTTTCGCTCGCATCGGTATCCTTCTATCCGATCGTCAACGGCGTCTATCTGTCCTTCACCAACCGCTCGCTGATCACACAGGACAATGATTTCGTCGGCATCGCCAACTATGTACAGCTGCTGGCCGATCCGCCGTTCTGGAATGCCTGGTGGCACACGATCTGGTTTACCCTGATCTCGACCTTGCTGGAGACCTTTATCGGCCTCGCGATGGCGCTGATCCTTTGCGAGACCTTCGCCGGTCGGGGCATGGTCCGCGCCGCCATGCTCGTGCCCTGGGCCATGCCGACCGTCGTGACGTCGAAAATGTTCGGCTGGCTCTTCGATGGCCAGCACGGCATCATCAATTTCATCCTTCTGCATGCAGGATTGATCGACGAGAACGTCAACTGGTACGGCTCGCCCGATACGGCCCTGACGACGATCATCCTTGCCGATGTGTGGAAGACCACGCCATTCATGGCGCTTCTATTGCTGACGGGACTGCAGACCGTTCCGAAATCGCTGATCGAGGCGGCACGCATGGATGGGGCGGGAGCCTGGACGATCTTCTGGCACATTCGCCTGCCGCTCCTGATGCCGACGCTGCTGATCGCCGGGCTTTTCCGTGCGCTCGATGCCTTTCGCGTTTTCGACCTCGTCTATGTTCTCACAGGCGGCGGCCCGGCCGATTCCACCGAGACGCTTTCGACGCTGTCCTACAAGGTACTCTTTTCGACGCTTCAGTTCGGCTACGGCTCTGCAGTCTCGACCGCCATGTTCATCACGGAAGGTCTGATCGCCATAGGCTTCTGCGTCTTCCTCGTGCGCGAGATCAGGAGGACGACGTGAACGCAGAGCGCTCAGTCCTTCAAAACATCGCCATCTATCTCGGCGCGCTGTTCATCCTCATCTGGTCCGCCGGCCCGTTCATCTGGCAGTTTTCGACATCGCTCCAGCTCGACAAGGCCCTGACTGAAGGCACGCCCTCGCTCATACCGAACCCGTTCACGCTGGAGCACTACTACAATGCCTTCGTCGAAAAAGGCTTGCATCACTATGTGCTGAATTCGCTCGTCGTTTCGCTGGCGACCACCGCCCTTTGCCTGATCGTCGGTTCGCTTGCTGCCTTTTCACTGTCGCGCCTCGACGTGAAAGGACGCTTCAGCATCCTGACCGTCATCCTTTCGGTATCGATGTTTCCCCAGATCGCCCTGGTCGGACCTCTCTATCTCATCGCCTCCGATCTCGGACTGCTCGATACCTATACGGCGTTGATCATCACCTATCTCGCGCTCGGACTACCGCTCGTAACCTGGGTGCTGTTCGGCTATTTCGAAACGCTGCCGCGCGAGATCGACGAGGCAGCCCGTATGGACGGTGTCGGCCCGGTTGGCTTGCTATGGCATATCATCCTGCCAATGTCGCTGCCGAGCCTGGTCACGACAGGCCTGCTCGCCTTCATCACCGCCTGGAACGAATTCCTGTTTGCGCTGGCTTTCACTTCGGACAGCGGCAGCCAGACGATTCCGGTCGGCATCGCCAATTTCACCAACCAATATTATGTGCCCTGGGGAGACATCGCCGCCGCATCGGCTGTCGTCACCATACCGCTCATCATTTTGGTGCTCTTCTTCCAACGACACATCATCGAAGGCCTGACCCAAGGCGGAATCAAGGAATAGCGGGAATGCGCAAGGACATAAAAGTCGGCTGCCAGACATTCACATGGGAAATGCTCGGCAATACCTGGACTGGAACGGCAGATGATCTGCTGTCGGCCATTTCCGTCGGCGGCTACTCCGGCCTCGAAATCACCGATACGATGATCGGTCGCTATGGCGCGGAGCCGCATGCCTTCGCGAATGCATTGAGGGATTGCGGCTTGACGCTTATCTCCTTCGCCTTCGGTTCCAAGAGCGGCTTTACCGTCGCCGACGCCGTGAAGGACGATCTTGCCACGACCAAGCGCTGGATCGATTATGCCGCGCATTTCCCCGGCGCACTCGTTTCCATCGGCTCGGCAACCGTCGTTTCCGATGGCCCGCGAGACGAGAAGTTTGCCATTGCCGGCGAGTTTTACAATCGCGCCGGCGAACTGGGCAAGGCCGCCGGCGTCGAGGTCGCCGTGCACCCGAGTTCGCATCACAATACGCTGCTGTTCGACCGCGCCGATTACGACCGCATCTTCTCATTGCTGGATCCGAACCTGGTCGGCTGGGTGCCGGATACCGGTCATATCCTGCGGGGGCATGCCGATATGCTTGACACGATACGCACCTATCAAGACCGTATCCGCTACCTGCATCTGAAGGATGTCGATGCGCAGGGCCGATGGGCAATGCTCGGCAAGGGCGTTCTCGATACGCCCGCCGTGATCGACCTCGTCTCGGCCGCTCCGCGCTTCAATGGCTGGCTGGTGCTGGAGGAGGAATCCGAGACGGCCGGCGCCGATCCTGCCGCTGCGGTCAAAGCCAATCGCCAAACCATGCGCGGCTACGGGGCATAAGGAGTAGAACCATGATCGAAAAGGAAAGTCGCCGTCTTCGCATGGGAGTACTCGGCTGCGGCCCGATCGCGCAATTCGCACATCTCGAATCCTGCGCCAAGGCGAGAAATGCCGATCTTTATGCGATCTGCGACGCAGCCCCCGATCTTCTGGCCCGCATGGGCGCGACCTATGAGCCGCAGAAGATGTACGATGATTATGATGCCATGCTGGCCGATCCCGAGCTGGAGGCCGTGATCGTCGCGACATCCGACGCCTATCATGTGCCGATGTCGATCAAGGCGCTGGAAGCCGGAAAGCATGTGCTGTGCGAAAAGCCGATCGGAGTGTCCGTCGAGGAAGGGCAGCAACTTGCCGAGGCCGTGCGCCGGTCCGGGAGGATCCTGCAGGTCGGCCATATGAAACGCTTCGATCCGGCGCTTGAGGCCGCGCGTGATTTCGTACGCGATGACATAGGCCAGATTTTTGCGATGAAGGCGTGGTATTGCGATTCCACCCATCGCTACACCAATACGGATGCGGTGCAGCCCCTGCCCGTCACCAGCAAGCTTGCGCGCAAGCCATCAGGCAATCCCAAGGCCGATCTCCGGCAATATTTCATGCTCGCCCATGGCTCGCATCTCGTCGACACCGCGCGCTTCTTCTGCGGGGAGATCGTCGCCGTTCGCGCCCGGCTCCTGGAGCGTGCCGGTGCCTATTGCTGGTTCGTGGAGACCGAGTTTGCCAACGGTGCTCTCGGCCATCTGGACCTGACAGTTGCCGTGCGCATGGATTGGCATGAAGGTTTCCAGCTTTATGGCGAAAACGGCTCGGTTCTCGCAAAGACCTTCAATCCCTGGTACTTCCGATCAAGCGAAGTGGAGATCTTTCACGAGAAGGATGCGACGAGTCGGAAGCCGCTCGGTGCCGACGGCCATTTCTTCCGCCGCCAGCTGGAAGGACTTGCAGATACAGCATTAAATGGCGCGCCGATGCGCGGTGCCAATGTCGAGGACGGCCTGGCCTCCATCCGCGCGATGGTGGCGATCGCCCGATCGGTGGAACGAGGCGAGCGCGTCGAACTCGCATCGGTCACGGGAGCGGTCTGATGCAGATCGGCATCTTCGCCAAGACCTTTCCCGGAACGGAGCCGCTCGGCGTTCTCTCGGCCGTGCGCGACAGCGGTTACGCATGCGCGCAGTTCAATCTCGCCTGCTGCGGTCTCCCGTCCATGCCCGATGCCGTTTCGGAAGAAGCGATCGCAGCGGTTCGTTCGTCCGCCGAGGCGACGGGCGTCTCTCTTGCCGCCCTGTCCGGCACTTACAACATGGCTCACCCCGATATTGCTGTACGCCGAGCGGGCCTCGCCCAGCTCGCCGTTGTCATCGAGACGGCGGCGGCACTCTCGATTCCGCTGGTAACGCTTTGCACCGGAACGCGCGACCCGAACGACCAATGGGCCTATCATACCGACAATGGTGATCTCTCCGCCTGGACCGACATGGCGGCTGAAATATCGAAGGCTCTGGAGTTGGCGGAACAGCATGGCGTCGATCTCGGCATCGAGCCGGAGCAGGCCAATATCGTCACCTCGGCACGCGACGCCCGGCGGCTGATCGACGAGATGGGATCGCGGCGGCTGCGCATCGTGCTTGATCCGGCCAATCTCTTCGAACAGGCAACACCTGCCAAGGCGCGGGCGATAATTGAAGAGGCGGTCGAAACGTCAGCCGGTCATATCGCCCTGGCCCATGCCAAGGATCGTTACAGCGATGGTCGCTTCGCAACCGCCGGACGGGGCGTGGTGGATTTTGCCGATTTCATCGCGCGGCTGCGCTCGGTGAATTTCGAAGGCCCGCTCGTAACGCATGGCCTTTCTGCTTCGGACGCACCGGCCGTTGCCGGCTTTCTCAAGGCGCTGATCTGATGGGCAAGAAATGGTTCAAGCGCGACGATGCGGAACTTGTCGTCTACGAGAATGGGCAAGGACTCCCCGTCATCTTCCAGCATGGCCTTGGCGGCGACGAGGCACAGGTCGCACAAAATGTTCCCGCTTCGGTAGACATGCACCGGCTGACACTGGAATGTCGTGCGCATGGCGCATCCTCACTGGGCAATGCGCGACCCTTTTCCATCCGCATGTTTGCCGAGGATGTTCTGGCCGCGGCCACCGCGTACGGGTTCGATCGCTTCATCATCGGCGGCATTTCGATGGGAGCGGCCATTGCGCTGCACCTTGCTCATCATCATGCCCACCGGATTGCCGGGCTCGTTCTTGTGCGCCCCGCCTGGACCTTCGAGGCATCGCCGGGCAATCTCGCGCCGATCCGCACAGTGGCTGCCCTCATCCGTTCGCATCTGATCGAGGAGGCCAAAAGGCTCTTTATCGCCTCTGAAACAGGACAGCGGATCGCCTCCGAGGCACCGGACAATTTCTCCTCCCTGCTTGGCTACTTCGACCGACCAGATGCTCTCGCCTTCGCCTCTGTTCTGGCTGATATCGCTGCAGACGGGCCGGAGGTGCCGCGGGCAGCAGCAGCCGCTCTTGCCGTGCCTGCCCTGATTATCGGCAACCAGCACGATGCGATCCATCCGCTCTCCTGCGCGCAGACGCTCGCCGATGTCATTCCAGGCGCGAGCTTTGTCGAAGTCACCGCCAAGGCTGTCGATAAAGATAAGCATTTTGCCGAGGTCCAAGACGCCATCGCGCATTTTCTAGCATCCAAAACACTCCGGAGCTTCGTTTCGTCATGACGTCCAGACCTCATTCCGGCCCGGCGGCCATCGCAGCGCTTCCCCGCAACAGGCTTCTCGGCGAATTTTCGCTCTGGTCGGCCGATCTTGCCAATATGGAGACCGACCTCAAGCGCATCGAAACCTATGTCGATCTACATCACATCGATGTCGCCGATGCGCGCTTTACGCCGGGCTTCCTGTTCTTTCCTGATTTTGTCGCGCGCATCGCCAAGTCGACTGCGAAGCCGATCCATGTCCACCTCATGGTCGAGGCTGAAATCGTCGAGGAGCAGACCCGGCAATTCATAGAGGCGGGAGCGGATTTGATCAGCGTCCATGCCGAAAACGGCGATGCCGGCTTACGCGCCATTGCACTTGCCAAAAAGCTTGGCGCCGAAGCCGGCGTGGTGCTGCGGCTGGAAACACCTGTTTCGGCGATCGAGCCCTTTATCGATCACGTCGCCTTCGTGACGCTGCTCGGAACCTCGATCGGCGTCAAGGGACAAAGCCTTTCCGAAAAGGCTTGCGACCGGCTGATCGAAGCGCGTTCCCTGCTGAGAAAGGCAGGCCGCGAAGATCAGATCATACTTGCAGCGGATGGCGGCATTCGCGACCAAACCGTCCCGCTTCTGCGCCAAGCCGGGGCACAGACGGTCGTTCTCGGATCGCTGGCATTCGGCGACAAGAATCTTGGCGACCGGATCGCCTGGCTGCATGGACTGGAGAGCCGGGTTTCGTGAAAAAGGTCGCTCTTGCATTCGATCTCGGTGGAACGGAGCTTCGCGCCGCACTTATCGATGATGCGGGATGCCTATTGTCGTTCTCGTCGCTATCGACGGATGCGGCCGGCGGTCCCGCAGCCGTCATCCGTCAGATCGAACTGCTGGCGGAAACGGTGTTGGCGGAAACGCCCGATCTTTCGCCGATCGGGATCGGGATCGGCGCGCCCGGTCCGCTCGATCCGGACGCCGGGATCGTCATTGCGGCCCCGACGCTGGTCGGATGGCATGAGGTCCCGCTGGCGGAGATTCTCCAAAACCATTTTCAGCTGCCCGTGCGGCTCGAAAACGATGCGAATGCGGCAGCTCTCGGGGAATGGCGATATGGCGCCGGCCGCGGGGCGGGATCGATGGTGTTCGTCACGGTATCGACCGGTATCGGCGGCGGCGTGATTGCCGATGGCCGAATCCTGCATGGCAGACGGGGCCTGGCTGCCGAGATCGGCCACATGACGATCACAAACGAGGGCGAACGTTGCTTTTGCGGCGCAGTCGGTTGCTTCGAGGCCGTCGCCTCCGGCACGGCACTCGGCAGGCGGGCGACGGCCCGCACCAGGCCATCAGACGGATCGATACTGCGCAAGTTCGCCGCCGATGCCGACGTGACCGGACGACATGTCGTAGAAGCCGCGCGAAAGGGCGACGCCGATGCATTGACGCTGCTGATCGACGAAGCGCGGTGGCTGGGGATCGGCTTCACAAACCTGCTTCACCTCTATTCGCCCGACGTGCTTGTCATGGGCGGAGGAATTTCGCATGGCTTCGATCTTCTGCACGACCAAGTGGCGGCGACGGTTCGCGAGCGCGCCATGCCCGCCTATCGCGACGTGCCGATCGTTGCCGCACAGCTTGGGCGCCATGCCGGTCTGATCGGCGCCGCCAGCCTCATCTTCGACGGCTACGGAAAGCCGCCCCGGAGTCGATGAGTTCCAAGGCGTGCCAGCGCGTGGCAGTTGGTCGCGCGATCGTTCGAAATCCGAAGATCTTTCCGTTCGACGAGCCACTTTCCAATCCCCATGCGGCGCTGCGCGTCAACATGCGGCTGGAGCTGATACGCCTGCATGACGAAGTGGCTGCAACGATGATTTACGTCACCCACGACCAAATCGAGGCAATGACATTGCCAATCGAAACACTCTTGACCCGCAATTTTCGGCCGATAGAAATGAACTGAGGCTTCGCAACCAGTGTCATTGGCCAAGAAAGCTGGCTGGAACCGCTATTTCTCAGACGCTGTCCCGTCTTGCGGAAAAGACCGACGATGATGACCTCGAGAACGCCACAGCTTGCCTTCGTCCTATTATGCCTGGGTGCTTTGAACGGATCGCACGCCATGGCACAGGAAGCAGCGGCTCCGCTGTCGGGCAGCTTTGCCGACCTATGCGCCGTCGACGGCGAGCATCCGTCGAAGCTCTGGCGGATCAGCAGCAGGCTGGACCCTGCCTTATGGAGATCGCGTATCGTTTGCGATCTCTCATCCCCTTCCAGGCCGATATTACGCATCTCGGTGCATCCAGGTGATGCCCCCGACCAGAGTATCGGCGATGCACCGACCGAACGGGTGGAAATTCAAATCAAGAAAGAGGTTATCAAATTCGATGAGCCGACGTGGTATCATTTTGCCTTCCGGCTCGAAGCCCCCTGGCGAGGGATCGGCAACCGCACCGTCATTCATCAGGTAAAGCAAAATATTCCAACGGAGGAGACGAAGCCCCTTGGAGCTTGCCAGGCGGCAAATCCATTGTTCAAAATCGAGGCTATACCATCGGAAACAGGGGCGAATTTCGTTGCCAAAGTGCGGGGTAGCGCCGACTGCAACGCCGGTCAATCCAAGATAATCTGTGGTCCCTGGCATCTCAATGTGGGTGACTGGAATGATGTGAATGTGATGCTGAAGCCGAGCCTGCAGGAGGGTGCGAGCTCCATACAGGTCTATCTCAACGGACGCGCCTGCGACTCTCCTATACGGGGCGCCTCGGCTTTCTCCATCACGGTATGCGGCATCAAGACGGCCGCCCGTTCATCGACGTTCAGCCGCGCTTTGGGATCTATAGGGACACTCTTCCCGGCGTGGTGCAATCAGTTGACTTCGCGGATATCCAGTTCTGGTCGACGGACCCTTCCAGCGATCCCGCTTGGTCGAAACTGGCAGTATCCGCTGAGTAATCATCCGATCTTTTCGGATCGATGACAGAAACGCTCCGTGTGGCCGCCCGTTTGCGCATCTCCATCTGAACTTCAAAACAGGTCGGAAAATCTCGACTTTCAATCGCCGCTGCCACAATTACGCCCGCCGTTTCCGGAATTGTCTGCAGCACGCATGCCCCGCTTGCACGGGGTGCAATCCGATGCATTATTCGGGAAGTATGGTTATCACGTGAAGACTAAAAAATTTGTTCTTTTGCCCGCTCTGGCTTTACTGATGGCAGGCTCCGCCGCGCATGCGCAGGAATGGAGATATTTGCCGGATTATGGCGACGATCTGGATGGCGGCTATGTTGCTCCGCGCTATTGGCGGGAGGCACCGCCGCGTTATCGCGACGATCCGCGTCTCGACGACGGCTATTACTATCGGGGCGACCGTTACAACGACTATGACGATGAGGACGGCGATTTCCCGCCAGCCCCTCGTCCACGGCGCCAGGCTTCGATCGATCGGAATGTGGTGTCTCCCCAATTCAGTCCGGGCCTCAAGGACGACAAGCAGGCCAGTCTGGCGCAATCGCCGATCCCGCGCAGCGTTGTGCGTTTTTCCGGCTACGATCCCGGCACAATCGTTATCTCCACCAAGGAAAAGCGCCTCTATCTCGTGCTCAACGACGGAACTGCCCTCAAATACGGCATCGGTGTCGGCAAGCAAGGCTTCGCCTGGAAGGGCACCGAGACGATCAGCCGCAAGGCGGAGTGGCCCGATTGGACGCCGCCCAAGGAAATGATCGCCCGCCGTCCGGAATTGCCTGACCACATGGAAGGTGGGCTCAATAATCCCCTCGGAGCGAGAGCGCTCTATCTCGGTTCCACCCTCTACCGCATCCACGGCACCAATGAGCCGAACTCGATCGGCAAGGCGGTGTCGTCCGGCTGCATTCGCATGGCAAATCCGGATGTTATGGATCTCTATGGCCGGGTCGGCGTGGGAACAAAGGTCGTCGTTCTCTGACTGCACTCCGACCATGCATGGGTCAGCCTGGAGCAATTCCAGGATAAAGTGCGCAGCCGTTTCCGTAGGGAATTGCGTGAAGACAAAAGCTGGAGCGGTTCATATATTCGATGAAAAGCTCAACCGCTCTGGCAGGACCGGAAACGCACACCATTGGACGGGAAGGCAGTCATCACAGGCACCATGGCCGTGACCTGCATTTTGTCGCGCCTCGGCGCATCGCGGAAATCGGATTTTAGGCCACCGCTCTCTCAATTCGCATCCGAGCGGAATGAATAGCGGAGAGAGGAAGGGCGCGGACGAAATCATCGGCGCTATGCAAGCCCGGACTCCGCCATACGCGGAGCCATTCGCCTGCTGAACGAAGCCCGCCGATGCGAGCCGGCCAGATCGGAAAGCCGAGAACAATGAGCAAGGCGTTGTAAAAAACAGCACCTTGCCTCATTCAAAAGGCCACAGTCTAACTACCTGTAATCTTGAATTCATTAGCATATTCTTCCGAACGCAGTACATCGGCTTGGGAGGCCTCTGCCCCGTTGAAGAATTCCTGCAGGAGCCGGGTAATGCGCTCCGGCGATGTACCCTTGGCATATTCTTCCTGCATCCGGCGTCTGACCAGCATTTCCAAGACTGACATGTCTTTCACCTCATAATTCCGGCGCAAGGAAAATGTCGCTCTCAATGACGCGGGAGGCAAGTTACAGTTTTTTCATGGTCTTGATGGCTCGACGACAAGACTTCTGATCTCTTTCCGCCGCCTCGTGCCGGAAACGGTGCCGACCGAAGCGTGATCGATCTTTCACTTGCCAAATGGCGATGTATCGTAGAATTGAAAGCGGCCAATTGGTCGGTTGTTTGCGCTTCGTTAACCTGCGTGCTTTAGCGGGCCACACCCCGACCTTTGGATGATGTCGCCTGCAAGGAATGAATAATGCCCATAAAGAAAAGCTCTGCCTCTGACGTTTTCCAGCGCAAGATTTCGGATTTTTGCGATATGCGGCTTAAGCCGCTGCTTCAGCCGCGTAGCTTCGAGAATATCAAAGGCTTCATGATCGGCCTGATCGTTTTCCAGTCGCGTCCTCCCCTTCGGGCAGGACGTGTCGACTTCCAGGAAATTGCCTCGCTCTGCGGCATGGACGAGGAGATGAGCCCGGAATTCAAGCGGGCTGCCCAGCCCGGCTTCGACGCTATTCTTCGCTGGCTGGGAGCTCCGAAAACCAATAGGGCGCAGATTTCTCGCGTTGCCGCCCCTGCCGTCCGGAAACCGCCGTTGCGGATTCCTGCCAAACCTGCTTCCGCTCAGCCGGAGCGCCGCGCTCTGGCGTCCTGAACCGAACTGCGTACCGGCCGCCTATGGCCGGTACGCCACTGATCTGCCTTGCCAGATCACAAAACCCCACACAACACGGACTATCGATCCAATCGGCGGAAGCTTGCTTTCGGTTTTCGCTAGGATGCGGCGTTACTTTCATCCGCAATCGGTTTCTGCTGCGGCGCGATCACAGATCGCCGCCGCGGCATGTCGCCAAAGAGGCCGCCGGGACGCACCAGCAGGATGATGCAGAGCATGACGCCTATCGCTACGATCTGCAGCGATGCCGCACGAGCCTGCTGTTCCGGCGAAAAGAGGATGCTCGTCAACGCACCGGAACCAGCCCAGATAGCCCAGACCAGAACGCTGCCGACGATAGCACCCTTGTTGCTGCCAGAGCCACCGACGATCAGCATGACCCAGACCTGAAAGGTTAGGATCGGAAGGTAGTTGTCCGGTGCGATAAAGCCGATGAAATGCGCCTGTATGGCGCCGGCCAGCCCCATGATCGCACCGCCGACGGCAAAGGCCTGTACACGATAGAAGCGAGCGCTCTTGCCGAGAGAAATGGCGGCGCGCTCGTCCTCACGCAGCGCCTTGAGAACACGCCCCCAGGGGCTTTTTGCAAGATGCTCCAGCGCAAAATAAACGATCAGCAATACGACGACCACGATGCCGAGGTTGGCCAAATTGAAAAGAAGTGGCGTTTCGGCAAGGCTGGAAAATGGGCGGGGAATAAAGCCGATGCCAAAGGGGCCACCGGTCAGTTTCTGCGCATTGAGCGCCACGAGCTGGACGACGACGGCCACGCCGAAGGTGGTGATCGCCAGATAATCGGATTTCAGCCGGAGCGTCGCCACGCCGATAATGGCGGCGGCAAGACCGGCGACAATCATCGCGCCGAGCCAGCCGACGAGGATCGGCAGATCGAACCCACCGAACCGCCCGGCCGTATCCGGCGTCGTCAGCAGGGCCGAGGTATAGGCGCCGATCGCTACGAAGCCGGCGAGCCCGACATTGAAGAGGCCGGTCAGGCCCCATTGCAGGTTCAGGCCGAGGGTGATGAAGGAGAAGATCAGCGCGGTGGTCAAGAAGAAAGCGCCATAGCCAATAATGTCCATCATCGCTCCCTCACTCCGAAAAGGCCGATCGGCCGGATGAACAGCACCGCCATCAGAATGATGAAGGAAATGGCGGCACGCCATTCCGCTCCGATCAGCTGAACAGCCGCTGCCTCGGCAAGGCCGATGATCAAGCCACCCAAAACTGCGCCCGGAACGCTCCCGATACCGCCGAGAATAGCGGCAGCAAACATCGGCAACAGCATGTCGAAACCCATCAGCGGGCGGATCTGCACGAGAATGCCGATCATGACGCCGGCGACACAGGCCAGTCCGCCGCCGATCAGCCAGGTGACGCGCACGACCTTGGCGACATCGATGCCGACGACGCGGGCAAGCGCCGGATTTTGGCTCAGCGCCTGCATGGAACGCCCTGTCTGCGTCCTCGTCATCAGCATATGAACGCCGAAGACCAAAAGCGCCGTCACAATCAAAAGGGCGATCTGATCGGGCGTGATGCGGATGCCGAAACCGATGGGCATGGCGATCTGAATGGCGCGGCTGAAATAGGCCGGGCGCGACGTGAAGAGAAATTCGAGCAGGCTGCGCAGCGCCATGGAGGCACCGAAGCTCGCCATCACGACGATGATCGACTGGCCTTTAGCCCTTAGCCTGGCAAACAGCACCTTGTCGAGCGCGAGGGCAAGGATGCCGGTAAAGCCCATCGCCAGGATTACCGCCACGATCAACGGCCAGCCGAAGGAAAGCGGGCCAATGGGAGCGACCTTGCCGAAGATTGCGCCTATGGCACTGACGACAGCAAGCGTTGCATAGGTGCCCCAGGCCATGAAATCGCCGTGGGCGAAGTTCGAGAAACGCAGGATCGAATAGGTGAGCGTCACACCTATCGCGCCAAGGCCGATCATCGAGCCTGTGAGCAAGCCATCGATGATGAATTGCAGGTTCATGCCGCACCTCCCCTTGCCGAAGTCGCGGGTCGCTGCCCGAGATAGAGTTCGGCTACGACAGGATCGCTCCAAAGCTCCGATGCAACGCCTTCATGCCTGTCTTTGCCCTCGACGAGGACATAGGCACGATCGCCAATCGCAAGCGCCGCCTTGGCATTCTGCTCGACCAGGAGAATGGTGACGCCGGATTTGCGGATTTCGCTCAGCATGTCGAAGACCATCGAGACGAACTTCGGCGAGAGGCCCGCCGAGGGTTCATCGAGGACAAGAAGTTTCGGATGCACGATCAGAGCGCGTGCAACGGCCAGCATCTGCCGCTGCCCTCCGGAAAGATTACCAGCCGCGATGCGGCGATGACGCGCGAGATCCGGAAAGGTCGCATACATTTCGTCGATGCGAGCCGGCACGTCCTTCGGCTTCAAAATTCCGCCGGCGACCTTCAGATTGTCTTCGACGGACATCAGCGGAAAGACATTCTCCGTCTGTGGCACGAACGCAAGGCCGAGCCGCACCATGATGTGCGCGGGCGTACTCGTTATATCCCTGCCGCCCAGTTCCACCGTGCCGCTTTCGACCGGAACGAGACCGGCGATCGCCTTGATGAAGCTCGACTTGCCGGCGCCATTGGGGCCGAGCACAACGACGATTTCCTTCTCCGCCACCGTAATCGAGGCGCCGCGCACGATCGGAACACCCGGCTCGTAACCGGCAACAAGATTGCGAACGCTCAAGACCGGTTCGCTCATGCCGCGCCTCCCAGATAGGCCTCGATGACGCGCGGATCGCGGGCGACCTCTTCCGGCGTGCCCTCGCAAAGAAGCTGGCCGCTCGCCATCACAAGCACGCGGTGACACAGGCGGGTGACCATATCGATATTATGTTCAATCAGAAGAAAGGTGACGCCGCGCTGGTTGATATCACGGATACGGTCGATGATCGTCTCCAGAAGAGTAGCGTTGACGCCGGCGGCGGGCTCATCGAGCAGGATGAGGGCAGGATCGGCCATCATGACGCGGGCAAGCTCCAGAAGCTTGCGTTGACCGCCCGATAGAACGCGCGCCGGTTCATGCGCCAGACGCGTCAGGTGAACGAGGTCAAGCAACTCCATCGCTTTTGCATAGGCCGCCTTCTCCTCAGCGGCGACCTTCCATGGCCGCAGGAAATTCGACAACAAGCGCTCTCCTGTCTGACGTTGGGCGGCCAGCATCACGTTGTCGAGAAGCGTCAGATTGGGAAACGGCCGCGGGATCTGGAAGGTGCGTCCAAGTCCGCGTGCGATCCGTCGATGGGCAGCCTCGCCTGCGACTGCGGTGCCATTCAAGACGATTTCGCCGGTGCTCGGCGCGACGCTACCGGCCAGAAGGTCGAACATCGTCGTCTTGCCGGCGCCGTTCGGACCGATCAAGCCGAGGATTTCGCCCTGGCGCACATGGAAGGAAACGTCGTTGACGGCGACGAGGCCGCCGAAACGCCGCACCACGTTTCTGGCCGTCAGAACAGGCCGGGCTTCCTCCCCATGCCGTTCAGTTGTCGTACTCATGAGATCCCTCTGGCCGGAAAACGATCATTGCCGTCTCCCTGATTATTTGATTTGTGATCACACTTGCATTGATCACGCTAATCAGCTTTAATCCTCTTCGCAAGCCGAAAAAGGGATTTCGAATGCAAAAGGCCACCGCCGACAAGAGCGATCCGATTGCCGCACAGCTTGCGCCAGTGGGGCGAGAAACCGTTCAGGACCGGGTCTATCTGGAGCTGCGCCGGGCGCTGATCGGCGGGCTTTTCGAGCCGAGCCAGGTGCTGACGATCCGCGGTCTTGCCGACGCGCTGATGACCAGCACCATGCCGGTGCGCGAGGCACTCGGTCGGCTCATTACCGAAAAGGCATTGGAAGCCCTTCCCAATCGATCCGTTCGCGTGCCGCCGATCACGCTGGAGCGGATGGACGATCTTCTGCGCGCTCGCATCCTGATCGAGGGCGAGGCGATCGCGCTTGCCGCGACCCGCATGACGCCGCGGCAGATTACGACCATCGAGAGCATGCTCGGCGAATGGGACGAGATGCGCGCGCTGAAGCACAAGAAGGATGTCGACCGCGAGGTGACGCTCAATCAGGCCTTTCACTTTGAGATCTATCGCGCCTGCGGTTCCGCCGTGCTGATCCCGATGATCGAAAGCCTTTGGCTGCAATCAGGCCCCTGTATCCGCGTCGCGATTTATGCCTTCTCGGATGCCGGCGAGGTCGATACCGCCCATTATCACCGTACGATCGTCAAGGCGATCGCCGCGCAGAACGCCAGAGAAGCGCGTGATGCGCTGGTGGCAGACATCAGCCGGCCGTTCACCTTCCTGCGCAGCAAACTGGAAGCCGAAGCCAAAAGGGGCCAATCCGAATGAGCCAACGCGCCATCAAGATCTCCGAACCCAGTTCCGGCCTCAGTATCTTGGCACCTCTGCTGGAAACCAAGGCGCCCGATAATGCCGCCTTTCTCTGGACCTATCTCGGCGAAGCTCGCGTGGTTGGCGGCATTCATGCCATGTGGACCGGACCGGAAATCTCGTGCCCAATCCCGCCGGCGCATCTGAAGGGTGCTTCCTATGCAAACGCCCTGCCCGCCGAGAACGCGACACTGACGCCGCAGCCAGGCGATATTGTGCTCAGCTATGTGCCGCCGCGTATGTGGGGCGGCAACCCAGATGCGATCTTCGATATCGGCCTGTTCTATGGGCAGGGCGCTCGCCTGCTCTTCCCGATCGGCTGGCTTGCCGGCAGCGTCGTCGCGCAAGTGCGCCCAGAGGAGCGCGAACACTTCGCGGCGGCCTGCGGCGTCATCCGCCGCAAAGGCGCCTGCGACGTCGCCTTCGAACGCGCGGAGATCTGAGATGGCCGCTGAAAGCGACGACAGTTTCGAGCTCTTCGACCTTAGAGTGGAAGCGGTCATTCCCGAGGGCAAGCCGATCTATTGCGGCGCCAAGCCGGGCGACTATTTCGAACTCAACGGCGAGATGCTGTCCCTCCCTGCGGGCCAGGGCTTTTCGATCTACTCCATATCGGCCGTCCTGCCGCTGCTGGCGGCCAAGCAGCGACCAACCCACAAGAACGACTGGATGACCTCGGACGCGGAAATCGCCTGCCCCGACCCCAACTGCGCGAGCCGGCTGCGGATCGTCAGAACGGGCAAACGGCGGTTCAGCCATGCCGAAACAACGGCCGTGCCGTTGCCAGAAGGAGAATGAATTGCATGACCGCCAAGACTTTTGAGCTCAGCCCCGGATACGAGATTTCCCGCGTCATCCGCGGCGGCTGGCAGCTTGCCGGCGGGCACGGCGAAATCGATCGCGCCCAGGCCGTGACCGACCTGATCGCTGCTTTCGACGTCGGCATCCGCACCTATGATTGCGCTGATATCTATACGGGCGTCGAGGAGCTGATAGGCGAGGCGCGCGAACGGCTTCGCAACGAACGTGGCACGGAAGCCGCAAGCGCGATGAAGGTCCACACGAAGCTAGTTCCCGATCTGGAAAAGCTCGCAACCATCAGCCGCGACTATATTCGCGGCATCGTTGACAAATCGCTGCGCAAACTGAGGACCGAACAGCTTGACCTGGTACAGTTTCACTGGTGGGACTACTCGCTATCAGGCTATCTCGAAGCCCTGAGCTGGCTGAACGAGATGCGCCGCGAAGGCAAGGTGCGTAATGTCGGCACGACCAATTTCGATACGCCTCATATTACCGAGATTCTGAAAGCCGGCATTCCACTCGTCAGCCAGCAATTGCAATATTCCGTTCTCGATCAGCGGCCATCGCGTAGCCTCGCCAAGCTGGCGGGGGAGAACGACGTGAAGTTCCTCTGCTACGGCTCAGTGGCCGGCGGCTTCCTGAGCGACAAGTGGCTAGGGGAGCCGGAACCGGAAATGCCGCTCGAGAACCGCTCTCTGGTCAAATACAAGCTGATCATCGATGACTTTGGCGGCTGGGAGCTGTTTCAATCACTGCTCGGCACGCTGAAAGCCATCGGTGATCGTCATGGCGTCGATATCGCCACGATCGCCAGCGCCTGGGTGTTGGAGCAGCCGCAGGTGGCCGCTGTCATCGTCGGCGCCCGCAATCAGGCGCATGCGCTCGCCAATGCCACGATCATGGACATTGCACTTTCTGACGACGACCGCCGCCAGATCGCCGGCATCATCGCCCAAAGCCCTGGTCTCGATGGGGATGTCTATACGCTGGAGCGCGACCGCAGCGGCAGGCACGGCTCGATCATGCATTACAACCTCAATGCGGGGAAGGTATGAGCCAGCGATCGCTTCTCTTCCACAAAGCCAGCGCCGAAGTCATCGATTTCCATCGCTTCTTCGAAGCCTGGTACGATGCCGCCACTGCCGATCATACGGATTTCGGCCGCTGCGAGCGCACCTTCGGCCAGGCGTTCCATATGATCCCGCCGACCGGCCGTATCTTCGACCGCGCTGAAACCATCGAACTGATACGGGCAAACCGGGCGACGTTTCAAGGCAATTTCAACATCGAGATTTCGGATATCCGCGCGAGCTACGAAACTACGGATACGATCGTCCTGACTTATGTCGAAGCGCAGATGCGGGCCGGCAAATATAGCCGGCGTCAGGCGAGCGCCCTTTTCACTGCAAGTTCATCGGCACCCAACGGCGTCGAATGGCAGCATCTGCATGAAACCTGGCTGCAGATGCCGGAGACCTGACAGGTTCTAAAAAACAGAAATGAAAATCGTTGACCGAACAAGGGGAACAAAGATGAAGAAGACGATATTTCAAATCACGACGGCTCTCGCCCTTCTGACTGCAGCCGGCGTCGCCAATGCCGCGGACTGCAAAGTCACGGTCGGCCTCGTGATGGAACTGACCGGCCCGGCCGGCGAATATGGCCAGGCGGGCGCGAAGTCCGTCGAGATGGCCTTTCGCGATATCAACGCCGCCGGTGGCGCCCATGGCTGCGATCTGGTGACGGATACACGCGACAGCCAGAGCCAGGGCAATGTCGCAGTGGATGCTGCGACCCAGCTGGTGCAGGTCAAGAAGGTACCGGCCATTATCGGCGGCATTATTTCTTCGGTGACGATCCCGATCCTGACGTCGGTCACCGCACCCGCGAAGGTCGTGCAGGTATCGCCCGCTGCCTCTTCGCCGACGCTGACAGCGCTCGGCCGCGACGGCAAGACCAACGGCATCTTCTTCCGCACCATCACCTCGGATTCGCTGCAGGGCATTGCAGCCGCCAAATACGCGATCGACAAGGGCTTCAAGAAGCTCGCGATCATCCACGTCAACAATGATTTCGGCGTCAACATGGTCGCCGAATTCTCGAAAGCCTATAAGGCGCTCGGCGGCACGATCGTTTCGACGACGCCCTACAATGAAAAGCAGTCGAGCTATGCTTCCGAAGTGACAGCCGGCATGGGCGGCAATCCGGATGGCCTCTACCTCGTCAGCACGCCGGTCGACGGTGCGACGATTGCCCGCACATGGATCTCGCAAGGCGGCCCACAGAAGTTCCTGCTCAATGACGGCATGAACAGCCCGGACTTTATCGATTCCGTCGGCGCCGACTATCTGAAGGACGCCTATGGCACCTCCTCGGGCACGACGCCGACGCCCTCGACCGACTATTTCAACAAGAACTACAAGGATTTCTCGGGGATCGAACCGACCAATCCGGCTGCTGACCGCGCCTATGACGCCGGCGCGATTGTCGGTCTCGCGCTGGCTATCGCCGGCGACGACACATCCAAGCTCAAGGATGACATCTATAAAGTCGTCGATCCCAAGGGCACGCCGATCTATGCCGGTAAGGAAGAGTTCGCCAAGGCGCTCGGTCTCATCAAGGAAGGCAAGCCGATCCGTTACGAGGGCGTCATCGGCCCGGTCTCCTTCGATCAATATGGCGACATCACCGGCCCCTTCCGACTCTGGAAGATCGCCGACGGTAAGGTCGTCACCGACGGCGAGCTGAAGATGGAGGACGTTTCAGCCCTGAAGGGTAAGATCAAGTAGGCAACACTCTATTTTGCAAAAAGGCGAGGCGCTCCCATCGGCGTGCCTCGCTTGAAATCATCCTGGCGCAATCCTTTCAGCGGCTGATCTATGGTGACAGCTATCTGGCGTAGTTATTGAGAGACCCTCCGCTGATGCCCAGCAGTGCCACTCGCCCTACCAATCCGACCCTGTGGACGCTGACAGCCGGCCCTGCCCCTGAATTTTCCCACGACCTGCCTTCCCACTCAGATGTCGTTGTAATCGGCGGTGGCTTCACCGGCCTGACCGCAGCACTTCATCTTGCCCGCGCCGGTCGCTCCGTGACCGTTCTTGAGGGCGGGCGGCTGGGTGCGGGAGCCAGCGGCATGAATGCCGGCTTCGTCGTTCCGAATTTTGCCAAAGCCGATCCGGCGACCGTCCGTCAGAAGCTGCCGCGCGATAAGGCGGATGCGCTGTTGTCGCTCGTCGGTGCGGGTGCCGACGAGGTGTTTGCGACCATCGCGGAGGAGCAGATTGCATGCGATGCCGTGCAGACCGGTTGGCTGCAGCCCGCTTATGGCGACGACATGGCTGCGATCCTGCGCCAAAGGGCGAAGGACTGGACAGAACTTGGCCGTCCAGTCGAATTTCTCGATGCCGGCGCCATCCGCAACGAGACCGGTATGGCGATCTATTCCGGAGGATTGATTGATCACTCCGGCGGCACGATCCACCCGCTGAATTATCTCTACGGGCTCGCAAGGGCGGTCATGCAGCGCGGCGCTACGATCCGCGAAAACAGCGTGGTCGAGCACGTTGAGCGACATGGCAGTACCTGGCGCGTTAACCTCGTGGACCATGAAATCGAAACGGAGGTCGTCATCCTCGCCACCAACGCCTTCACGAGCGGCATAGCTTCCCGCATGGGCCGAACGGGCGTGCCGTTAAAGGTGTATCAAGTGGCGACGAAGCCGATCGATGCCGAAACCGTTGCGCGGATCGCCCCAAATCGCCGGCCTGTCGGCGATACGCGCTCCAACCTCTTCACCTACCGGCTCGATCGCGACAACAGGCTGATCAGCGGCGGTATGGCGATCAATCCGGTCGGCGCCTTCGAGCGCGTCGGTCGCGCCGTCGTCGACCGGCTCACATCCGAACTCCGTCTGCCGCGTCATCCGGGTGTGGAGATCGTCTGGACCGGAACGGCGATCATGACGCCGGATTTCCTGCCGCGCCTCTATCATTTCGACGACGGCTTCTTCGGAGGGATCGGCTGCAACGGCCGCGGCATCGCCATGACGGCGCAACTCGGTCGGACATTGGCGAGGCTGGCGCTCGGCGAAACGGCGGAATCTCTGCCGATTCCGCTGCAATCCGGCCGCGCACTACCATTTCATGGCTTCACGCCTATCATTGCTTCGCTTGCGCTGGCACATGCACGCTTTGAAGATTGGCGAAGCGGACGCCGCTAATCGGCGTAAGATCAATATTCATGAGCACCGGTACAGCTCCAGGCAGTAATTGACCATTAATTCTATAGAGAAAGGAATGAAGACGCGACCGCATCCCCAAAAATGAAATGCCTTTTCTCGAAGCCCGGCTTTGAATGCGGCATCGTGGCGCCGAATGAAATCGGAGCCTGTCCATGAACGCGCAATTGCACCATATCAACGCCACGCATCCGGAGGCCACGGTACTGGAGACCGAGCAACAAGCGCTGGCCGTCGCGCAGGAGCTTGCAGCACGCTTTGCCGCTAGCGCCTCGGAGCGCGACAGCGAGAGGCTGCTCCCCTTTGCCGAGATGGATGCCCTGGCACAATCCGGACTGCTGGCGATCACCGTCCCCGAGGAATATGGCGGTCTCGATGTTTCGAATGCGGCGCTGGCCGAGATCACGGCGATCCTGGCTGAGGCGGACGGCTCGATTGGACAGATCCCGCAGAACCATTTCTATATCCTTGAGGCTCTGCGCGTCGATGGCTCCGAGGATCAGAAACGCTTCTTCTTCAGCCGCGCATTGGCCGGCGACCGATTCGGCAATGCCTTGTCCGAGCGGGGCACGAAAACGGTCGGGCACTATAATACCCGCATTACCCGCGATGGACCCGGCTATCGCATCAATGGCCGCAAGTTCTATTCGACGGGCGTTCTCTTTGCCGATTGGATCACCGTCTTCGCGCTGGATGAAGCTGACAAGCTGGTCATGGCTTTCGTGCCGAAGGGTACGGAGGGCGTCGAAATCATCGACGATTGGGATGGCTTCGGACAACGTACGACAGGCAGCGGCACGACGGCGCTCAACAATGTCTATGTGAACGCCGACCATGTCGTCCTGCATCATAAGGGCTTCGAGCGGCCGACGACGATCGGTTCCGTCGGCCAGATCATCCATGCCGGCGTCGATCTCGGCATTGCCCGGGCCGCTTTCGCGGAAACGCTCGATTTCGTGAAAACCAGGTCACGCCCCTGGATGGATAGCGGCGTCGACCGCGCCAGCGACGATCCGCTAACGATCGCCAAGATCGGCCAGATCGCCATCCGGCTTGAAGCGGCGGCTGCGACCATCGAACGCGCCGGCCGCAAGGTCGATGCCGCTCAGGTCGAGACGACGGAGAAGCGGGTGGTCGAGGCGACGCTGGCTGTTGCTGCAGCGAAGGTACTGACGACGGAAATCGCGATCGAAGCGACGAACACGCTTTTCGAGCTTGCCGGAACAGCCTCCGTGAAGCTCGACCTCAATCTCGACCGTCACTGGCGCAATGCCCGCACGCATACGCTTCACGACCCCGTTCGATGGAAATATCACGTCGTCGGCAATTATCACCTGAACGATGTCATTCCGCCGAAGAATGGCGCGCTTTGACGGATAGACGAAGGCCCCGTCGCAGACGCCGGGGCTTCATACAAACAAAGGCGTAAGTCAGGAGCGCCACGCTGAGGACAGCTAGTGCCGATCCATATGGAGTTCCATGGACTGATCGGCGTGCGCCGCGAGGCTTTCCAGACCGGTTGCAACGACCGATACCCTGAACACCCCGTCGAGAGTCTTGTCGAAGATCGCACCGACGACGATATCGGCATCGGCAAAGACTTCGTCGCGGATGCGGCTGGCCGCCTCATCGACCTCGAATAGCGTCATGTCCGTCCCGCCGGAAATGGAGATCAGCACGCCCCGCGCACCCTTCATGCTCATATCGTCGAGAAGCGGATTGGAGACGGCGGCATCTGCCGCTTTCAGCGCGCGGCCCGGCCCTGACGCCTCGCCCGTTCCCATCATCGCGCGCCCCATTCCCCGCATCACGGATTTGACGTCGGCGAAGTCGAGATTGATGAGACCTTCCTTAATGATCAGATCCGTGATGCAGCTGACGCCCGCATACAGGACCCGGTCCGCAGTCACAAAGGCATTTTCGAACGTGGTCGTGGCATCCGCAATGCGAAACAGGTTCTGATTGGGGATGACAATGACGGTATCCGCACTTTCGCGCAGCCGCTCGATGCCCTGGTCGGCCGTGCGCATGCGCCGGTTACCCTCGAAGGTAAAAGGCTTGGTGACGACTCCGACCGTGAGGATGCCCGCCTGACGCGCGGCCTGAGCAATGATCGGGGCGGCGCCCGTGCCGGTGCCACCACCCATTCCGGCCGTCACGAAGCACATATGCGTACCGTGGAGATGATCCATGATCTCATCGATGGATTCCTCGGCGGCGGCTCGTCCGATGTCCGGCAGGGAGCCTGCACCGAGACCTTCCGTCACTTGTGCGCCAAGTTGAATGCGCCTGGTCGCTTTGGACGTCGCAAGCGCCTGTGCATCCGTATTTGCCGCTATAAATTCAACGCCCTGAAGTTGTTGCGCGATCATGTTGTTGATCGCGTTGCCGCCGCCACCGCCGACACCGACGACGGAAATCTTCGGTATCACCCCGGAAAGTGGTGCGCGCATGTCTGCCATGAAGGACTCCATTGGATCAATTTCATTCTCAATCGCGATCGCCCGTCCCTATTGGAAACGGACATTGGAGCGATTCGTGATGGAAGAGATCCTAGTGAGGAACGTGTGCGCATTGCGGCGTGCGGCGGCAGCCCTCCACAGAATAGTGAGTTGAGCACAGGATTTGTGAGCCGGATATCAGAACATCAATCGTCCAGCATCGCGGGAGACCACAATCGGGCGAGCCTGTTTGAAGCTGCGGCGTGTTCCAACACTGGTCCACGCCACACCAGATACCAATGACGCTGGCCGATCTTGAATGCGGATGAAGTCACCATCAGCTCGGATTACGAGCCGATCCACATCTTAAACTCCGTCACGTCCCCGTCCCGGCGTTTAGCTGTAGAGGCTGACCTCTGGAATCCGGTCATTGAGCACGAACTCTCCGACCTCCTTGGCCTTGTAGAATACCGGATCGTGCAGGGTGTGCGTCCGCACATTGCGCCAGAAGCGATCGAAGCGGTATTTCTCCGCGGTCGAGCGGGCGCCGGTGAGTTCGAATACGCGCGAGGTGATATCGAGGGCAACGTGGGTCGCGTGCACCTTCGCCGCATAGGCTTCGGCCGCTGCTTCACCGCGCTCGCGCGCCGTTGCCTTGTGTCCTCTAGCAAGAGCTTCCTGAACCGTCGCAGCAGCGCTGTCGGCCAGAGCGGCGGATGCCTTGAGGGCTGCGGTAAATTCACCGACACGCTCCAGAATATATGGGTCGTCCGATGCCCGTTCGACACCGGAAGTGATCCAGGGCCGCGTCGTCGTGCGGACATAATCGACAGCCTCGCGTAGCGCACCCTCCGCCGTGCCCAGATAGAAATTGACGAAAACAAGCTGGATGAGCGGCGTGTTGAAGGTCGCAAGCACCGGCGCTTCGCCACCGGTCGATGCCGCCTTGTCCAGGTCCTCTTCGTAAACAGGAAAATCGTGGAACTCGACACTGCCGCTGTCGGAGAGACGCTGGCCGAAATTGTCCCAGTCGTCATTGGCTTTGTAACCGGCCCGATTGGTCGGGACGGCAAAGCCAACGATCCGGTCATCGAGCGCGGCATTGGCGTTGACGTAATCGGAGACATGCGCGGCCGTGGAAAACGACTTGCGGCCGTTCAGGACATAACCGTTGCCGCGGCGCGTCAGCACGAGGCCGGGATCGCGCGGATTGACTGCTGCACCCCAGTAAAGGCTATTGGCGACCGTCTTGCCGCCGAGCTCCTGGGCGCGGGCCTCGTCGAAGGCCCAATAGATGTACTGGCTGTTGACGTAGTGATAGCCGAGAAGCTGGCCGATGGAGCTCTCACCGCGCGCAAGAATGCGCACCAGCCGCAAGCCATCTACCCAATCGAGGCCACCGCCACCGATCTGCGACCCATGCAGCGCGTTCAGCAAGCCGGCATTTTTCAGCTTGACGATCTCACCAAGCGGCGGCCGGCCTTCGCGGTCAAGCTCTGCGGCGCGCTTGGAAAGATCGGCTGCAATCTCTTCCGCTCTGGCAAAGAGATCTTCCCGCGTGACATTACGATTGCCCGCAAAGATGACGTTGGACTGGCTCATGATGTGAACTCCGGTTCAGTAGCGTAATCCGGCGGGATCGGAAATCCCGCCGACATATCGAGAATGGCTGCTTAAAAAAGCTTGTCCGGGATCCAGCTGGCGGTCACTGCATCGCTGGCGCTGAAGGCGGGAACTTTCTTGGCCAGTTCTTCAATCGTCTGGACGTTGGCGGCGCGAAGTCCTTCCTGCGTCAGCAGCGTCGGCTTGACGGTGATCTGATGCGGAACCTCCTGCCCAGCGACCTGCAAGGCGGCGGCACGGATGGAAACGGCGCCGACGACGGCCGGATTGGTCGCGACCGTTGCCACCCATGGGCTGCCCGGTTCGGTGATTTCCTGAATGTCGGCCGTCGATACGTCGGCCGAGTAGATCTTCAGTTTGTCGGCAATGCCGAGATCCGTGGCAGCAAGCTTCACGCCGCGGGCAAACTCGTCATAGGGTGCGAAGACGACTGATATATCGGGATTGGCCGCCAGCGCCGCCTTTGCCTGATCGGCAGTCGAGGTCGCGGTCGTATCGCTGACGTTACCGAAGCGAGCCTTTTCGACGACACCGGCATTCTGCTTCTTGAAAGCATCCCAGACCTCATTGCGGCGGTCGAGCGGAGCAAAGCCGGCGACATAGACATAGCCCGCCTTGAAACTGTCGCCATTTTCCTTGACCACCTGCTTCAGGGCGAGGTCGGCAAGTTCGTGATCGCTCTGCTCGACCTGTGGGATCTTCGGATTGTTGAGATTGACGTCAAAGGCAACGACCTTGATACCCTTGTCGAGCGCCTGCTGAACGACGTCGCCAAGCGATTCCGGCAGGCCGTGATCGATGACGATGGCGGAAACGCCGAGATTGATCGCCTGAAGGATCTGTTCACGCTGGGCGGCTGCGTCCTGGCGCCCGGGGAAAACGCGAAGATCGATATCGAGCGCCTTGGCCTGCGCTTCGGCACCCGCCTGATAGGCCTGGAAGAAATCGCCGGCGGAAATGTAGCTGACCAGAGCAACTTTTACGCCACCCTTGTCGAAAGGCGCAGGCGCACCGTTCACACCGGCAGCCAGCGCCGTCTGTGCCAGAAGAAGCGGGGCAACGGCCGACAGGGCAAGCCGTGTGAATAATCTCATCGTTGCGATCCTCACGATCCATCGGAAGCGTCGTCTGACGGATAGATGACCCTGCGACGCATGCAATTATTAGATATAAACCCTATGTTTTTAGTAGATTAAATCATCCGATTTTGGCTGGCTTCGGAGATTCTTTGTTCGTTTGCCGAGGGAATGGCGGCAAGGACTTACCCGGCGGAAAAGCCTCAGGCGAAGGGTTCCGCGAGCATTTCCTCGAGATCGGCCCGTGCCTGCGGCGAGAGATAGGGTCGCAACAGGCTCGCGACCTGGCCGAGCCCCCAATGCACATGCTGAGGCGTCAATTCCCCCACACCTTCCTGAAGACCGAGATAGACGGCCCAATAGGTGGCAACGATCCGCATATTGGTCATCAATGCATTGCGCTCCTCCGCGGCGGTGCTGATCAAGCCAGCCTCTTCCATGCGCTGAAAAATGGCATCGACGGAAACACGCATGCCGGCGCTGACCATCAGGATCGGCCCTCCCAAGCCGGGCGCGATTGCCAACAGGCCGGGAATATCGCGAAAGAGGAAGCGATGGGTCCAGACCAGCGAGAACCATTTGCGCAAAAAGCCGGCATAAGCTTTTGAATCCGCCCCTTCTACACAATCGGCTTGCCTGACGAGCGCCAATGCATCGGCTTCGAAGCGAGAAAACAAGGCCAGGACAAGCGACTCTTTGGTGCGGAAATGATAATAGAGATTGCCCTGGTTGATGTGCACGGCCTTGGCGATTTCCGCCGTGGTGACGGCTTCCGGTCCTTTCTGATTGAAGAGCGACAATGTCGAGACGAGAATCCGTTCGCGCGTATCGGGCCGCGCAGCCACGTCCTTCTTCCCACCACCTTTGCTGGCCGTCATCTCGCCCCCCTTGAAGCTCTAAGGTATCCACCTTATTCTTTGTAAGGTAAATACCTTAATCCTGATCTACAGGCATCCGCCGGGCTGAACAAGGAGACTGAAGGATGAATGCACGTGTGAACGCTGCCCATCTCTCGCAGACGACATTTCCCCTCACTCCGCGCTCGATGCCGCATGTCCTCCTGTCGCTGATCCGCAATCCGCTCGACGCACTGCCGCCGGAAATCTTCACCGAGCCCATGGTCTTCACCAAGGTGGGTGGAAAACTGCGGATCTATCTGGCCGATCCCGAGCTCATCTATCAGGCGCTGGTGCGCAATTCCGACGCGCTCGGCAAAGGCGAAGATGTGCGCCGCGTGCTTGGCCCGGCTCTCGGCAACGGCATTCTGACCTCCGATGGCGCCCATTGGAAATGGCAGCGACAGTCGGTGGCCGGCGCCTTTCGCCATGAAAAACTGTTGGAACTGCAGCCAGCCATGATTGCGGCGGCCGGGCGCAGGCGTGATCTCTGGCTCACCCGTAAGAACAGCCCCATCGACCTGTGTCAGGAAATGATGCGCACCACCTTCGATATTATCGTCGATACGATGATGTCGGGCGGCGAAGGCATTGATGTCGACAAGGTCGAGCGCAATATCACCAACTACCTCAAGCCGACCGGCTGGAAATTCGCGCTCGGCCTTCTTGGCCTGCCCGACTGGATGCCCCATCCCGGCAAGGAGAAGGCGCGATCGGCCGTTGCCTTCCTGCGAACGACCCTTGGTACGGTGATTGCCGAACGACGCCGCAGCGGCGGGGAACGGAGCGATCTGGTTTCCATGCTGCTTGACGCAGCCGACCCCGAAACCGGTCGCATGATGACCGATGAAGAGATCATCGACAATCTGATGACCTTCATCACCGCCGGGCACGAGACGACGGCGCTCGGTCTTGCCTGGACCTTCCATCTTCTTGCGCGCCATCCCGATTGCCAGGCCAAGCTCTTTGAAGAAATTGCCACCGTGACCGAGGGCGGCCCGTTGACGGCAGAACATCTCGGCAAGCTCACCTACACCAGGCAGGTCTTTTCGGAAGCCATGCGGCTCTATCCGCCGGCACCAATCGTTTCCCGCGCGGTAACTAGCGAATTTGCCATCGGCACGCACATGATACCGGCGGGCACCATTATCTATGTACCGATCTACGCCGTGCATCATCATGCGGATCTTTGGGAAGACCCGCAGCTTTTTGATCCCGACCGCTTTGAGCCGGCGGTGGCGCGAAACCGCCATCGCTACGCCTTCATGCCCTTCGGTGCCGGTCCGCGCGTCTGCATCGGCAATGGCTTTGCGATGATGGAGGCCGTCGCGATCCTCGCCGTACTCCTGCAGAAATTCCGCGTAACCGGCTCGACTGAGCCTTCGCCCAAACCGGTCATGAAGGTTACGTTGCGGCCCATGCATCCGCTGTCGATCAATCTCGTGGAGCGATAGTCGAGCGGGTCGTCTGCCCCGAACAGAAACGAGGGGGCGTCTCAGCCGCCCCAAGTCTGTTCGAGGACACGGACCCAGTTCTGATGGGCGATCTTGACAAGCGACTGATCGTCGAAGCCGTGCGCGCGCAGGGCTTCGATCAGCTTCGGCAAGCCGCTCGCATCGCCGAGCGCCGCTGGAATGGTCGTGCCGTCGAAATCGGAGCCGAGCGCGACATGCTCGATGCCGATACGCTCAGCAATGTAGGCGACGTGGCGAACGAGGACTTCGAGCGGCGTATCGGTGTTTCTAACACCATCATCCCGCAGGAAGAGCACGCCGAAATTGATGCCGACCAGGCCGCCGGTATCGCGGATCGCGTCGAGCTGCTTGTCGGTCAGATTGCGGCTGTGAGGGCTGATGGCATGCGCATTGGAATGCGAGGCGACCAGCGGCGCATTCGACAGCTTGGCGATATCCCAGAATCCCTGCTCGTTCATATGCGAGAGATCGATCATGATCCTGAGCTCGTTGCTGGCGCGGATCAGATCCTTGCCGGCGTCGGTGAGCCCTGGGCCGATATCGGGCGACGAAGGAAACCGGAAAGGCACACCATAGGCAAAGACATTGGGGCGGCTCCAGACCGGTCCGAGCGTGCGCAGGCCGGCCTCATGCAGAACGTAGAGAGCATCGAGATCGGCCGCGACCGCTTCCGCACCTTCGATGTGGAATACGGCAGCAAACTGGCCTTCGGCAATCGACCGCTTGATATCACCGGCCGTGCGGCAGACCTTCACGGCTCCCTGGGAGCGCGCTTCAATCGCAAGCAGAAGCCGCGCCATGGCCAGAGTTTCATTCAGCGCGTCGGGCTGAGCAGGTGTTGCGAAATCGGCATTTTCCGCCTTCGGCTGATCCGGCGACGGGATAAATATGGCGCAGAGGCCGCCCGCGAGACCGCCACGGCGAGCGCGAGGCAGATCGATATGTCCGGCAGCTTCGCCATTCAGGAAAGCATCGACGGAATTCAAGCCACCGCGGCACAGCCGGAGCAGCACGTCATTATGGCCATCGAAGACGGGGATTATCGAGGATTCGGTCATGTCTCATTCCAAAAATTGCAGTTGATATCTGCCTAGGCAAGCTTGGCGGAATGGGCAACTGCAAACTACGTATAGGGTCTGCGAAAATGGAATTGGTCGGTTGCAAGACCCCGCTGTCAAAACGTTCGGAAATTGCGATGGCGGCCGGGCGGTGCCAAGGCGGCGAGGCAAAGGCGGATAGTTTCGCAGCGGTTTTGCAGAGCGTCTCCATGGAGCGAGTTTTCGCTTTTGACGTGGCAGATGTGCCTGCACGAGACAAATCGGCTCAGCCAGCGCAATATTTTGCGGCAATTGCAGCGGGAATATAGGTTTGGCGACCCGCAACACTTGCTTTTTCTAAAATGCGCAGCAAATGAAAGCTTTAGTATGGTGAAAGAGCTGGGAATACGGCAGGAATTACAGCAGCATACCAGCTTGCTGAAGAAGGCGGCTCGAAGCGGAGACAGCCGTCTGCTTGAATAATGGATGGAGCGTAGATGGCGGCGCTCATGTCCTGTTCTAGCCGTATTCGAGGAGAACGGATTGTCTGATTTTCGGCGCGAGGAACGATCCGGATCTGCGTCAGACGAGGCGAAAGAATCGTCATGGCGCAAGGACAGGAAGTCATTACAGTCAGAACGGCGGCGCTTCCCGCGACCGGAGAAGGCGGCGACGGAGGAAGCCCTACCGCCTCCAGCCTTGCAGCCGCTGAAGTTTTCGACGCGCGACATCGAGCCGGCCGCGCAATTTGCCGCCTGGCAAGCTTATGTCGCTCCCGTGGCCGACGTGCGACTGCCGGATAATATCCCGCCGGAAGCCGGCTTTCCGGCCGATCATATCGCGTGGAATCTTGGCGGCATGCTCATCGTTCAACAGGATACGCCGCCCCATAGCTACATGCGATCGCAGGCGAAGGTGAAAACCAATCACATCGATCACTGGCAGGTCTCAGTGCCGACCAGTGGCCGGACCTGGACGGAAGTCGATGGCCACGTTCTGGAAGGCGAGCCGGGTAAGGTGGAACTGCGATCGCTGGGACACCCTTTTCGAGGGCGCTCGACGGAGGCGAAGGGCCTCTCGCTCTTCCTGCCGAGGGCATTGCTGTTCGACGTTCCCACACCAGTCGAGATCGAGAACAATATTGCGCTCTCCGGCGTGTTTACCAGCATGTTGATCGAATTCCTCGATAGCGTCGAAAACAATCTCGCGCGGTTTGCAGCCACCGATCTGCCGCACGTCGTCCAGACGGTGCGCAATATGATTGTGGCCTCCGTTTCGACCTCGGCGGCACAATCGACCGGCACGGAACAGCATAGCATTCTCGCCCTGACGGAACGCGTGCGGCGGTTCGTGGAAAGCAATCTCATTTCGGGCGATCTGACGGTGGAGCACATATGCCGTGAGCTCGGCATATCCCGTACCAGGCTCTATCAAATATTCGAACAATATGGCGGCGTGCATCACTATATTCAGCGCCGTCGCCTCCTGTCGGCTCATGCCGCCCTCAGCGATCCCGCCAATCGGGAACAGATCGTCGACATTGCCTTTGCAGTCGGCTTTTCCTCGGCAGCGCACTTCAGCCGAGCCTTCGGCAAGGAGTTCGGCTATAGTCCCCGTGAAGCCAGAAACCTTACCATCCCGCGCTATCTCGGGCAGGTCATCTCGCCGGCATCCTCCGGCAGCAGCCACTCCTTCGACGAATGGCTGAAAACCCTCGGCTACTATCACTAGACCGCGGATTTCTATGCCTCAAAGCGGGCGCGCCCGGAGGGCACGCGCAAGCGAGGAGCACGTCTTCCCACCCATCCCCGTGTCGGCCCGAAACCGCACTTCAGCAATTGCGAAAATGGACGCTGCTGCAAGTTTCCGGATGCACGTCTAACGACATATGGTGCGTAACCCATTAAAAAAGAAGAAGAATAGTCGTTCGGAGACCGAAGCCCTAGTGTTTGGTGAATGTACTGTGCGTCCAACGGGGCAAGTCATAGGGAAAACAGCAATGGTATCTACTCGCCAGACAATAGAGATCAGCAAGCCTCAGCATCCCGTCAATGACTCATACCGCGCAGTGGAGCGCGAAGAGGTCCTTGAAGTGGCCTTTCGTGACTTTGTTCAAATGGCGCTCGCTGCCGGCTGGAACGAGCCCGAGGTCGCTTTGACCTTGGCCGATATTGCCGATGACTATGTGATGGCTCTCGCTGGTAGAGTTGCTGAGAAATAGTGTACCGCGTCCGTCCGCGCTCCGCAGGGGTGAGCACGAACGGTTAGAAGCAACTCTCCAGCATGCCGTCGGTGACACCGCTCAAAAGAACAAGAAGGCGGCTCACCGGCGGCATGAATTTTATTCGGCAAGCAGTCAGCATGCTTCCTTCATGCCCTGCCCCATTCAGGCAAGATTTGTAGAAAGCAGGTCACGATGAAGATCAGGCAACATCTCTGGTTTCAACATGACATGGAAACGGCGATCGAACTTTATACGTCGCTTATCCCGGGTTCGGCAGCCGGATGGGTCTCAAGTATTCTCACCGACAATCTGAATGGACCGGCCGGCAGCGTAAAGTTTGCAGGTTTCACACTTGGAAATCGCGCCTATATGGGCTTCGAGGCAGGGCCATTCGACCGCTCGGAGCATAGTTCTTCCATCACAGTCGAATGTGCGACACAGGACGAGGCGGACCGTTTGCGTTATGCGCTGGGGGAAAGCCGTCCCGACGATCGCGGCCTTGTGAGAGATCCATGGGGCATATATTGGCAGTTTCTGGTCAGGCAGCAAAGCGCTGACGCCAAAATATCCGCCAAATCCGAGAAAATCGACAGCGTCACGGTCACAAAAAAGAAATTCGCCGCCGCCTGAAAGGCGCGGCAAAGCTATCGTAAAACTCGAAGGTCGCAGCAAACGCATGGCTTTCAGCCAGTCGAGAGCATGCGCTGCCGTGATGTAAGCGGAGGCCGACCCACACTCGGCTTCCGCTTATGCTCTATTTCGAGCGTCAGTCGAGGACCGGGCAGCCGCGCCGATTGGCGAAGACCATGCGGTCCGGACCGCCATCGTTCCAGCCGCGAACGACGATGCGGCGTCCGTTACTGTCGACCGAATCAATGCGACGGAAGCCTTCCGCGCGCGCGGCGCGCATGAGATCGCGTCTGTCGCAACCGCGGTCACGATCCCAGCCCCTGTCGCGGTCACGATCCCAGCCGCGCGGCGGACCTCTCCAGTCCCGACCCTGGTCGCGCTGCCAAGGCGGCGGCGCATAATCATCATCGCCGCCATAATACTGCGCCGAAGCGACAGACGTCATCAGTTGCAACGCGGCCAATCCGACCACGGCAACACGCGAAATCCGTACCAAACCTTCAAGCATTTCCCTTACCCCCATTTCCTGTCTTGTAGACAAGAATAAAGATATGCCGATTCGCGTGAACTCTGCCTGAACGCAGTCGGAACTGGATTGGGTGCCGCGCTGCCGCCCAATCGCAGCGCTTTTGCGCGACATGTCTCAGCTGAAGGGAAAGGCGCGAAATTCCGCGCTCTCCTCGGCACGCACCGACAGCGCATGAAGGCGCGGGCAAGCCTTTACATCGAGGGCATCGGGCAGCATCTCGCGCGTAAAGCGAAACGCGACAGCACTGGTGATATCAGCCTGGAGCGGCCGTCTACCGAAAAGCCAGGGATCGGCCCGCGGCATCTCCGCCTCCAGCAGACGGTACGCCGCCGCAAGCTGACCATGAATTCGATCGAGCCAGGGCTGATGCTGCTTTTCCATAGGACGCAGCTTATGCTCGTAGACGATCTGAACGGTCTTTTCACATGCTGCCAGCGCAAGACCGATGATGCGCAGAGACCGGGCATGAGCGTGCGGATCGACGGGCATGAGGCTGCGCCCGGGTGGCGCGATGCGTTCGGCATGCGCGAGAATCAGGCTCGAATCCATCAAGACGGTTCCCTCATCCGTGACGAGCGACGGTGCCTTCACGACGGGATTGATATCGGCAAAAGCCTCGAAAGCGCTGAAAACAGAAAGCGGCTCATGCACGAATGCTATATCGAATGCGCGCAGCGAGATCGCCACACGCCTGACAAAAGGCGAATCCAGCATTCCGATCAGTCTCATATCCACCATCACCATCTCTTTGCTTGGACAAGCGCAAGGACCGCGCCGCGATCCGATGAGGAATAGTAGTCGTGGGCGGACGGCTATTGCCAGTGGCCGAAAAAGCCATTAGCGCAAGGATCATGCCAAAGAACGCCAACCCGCTTGTCGTCATCGCCGCCTATGACCAGCTCTGCACCTTCGAATTCGGATGCGCCTTCGAAGTGTTCGGATTATCGCGACCGGAAATGGGGCCGGGCTGGTATCGCTGCATGACCGCTGCAGTAGAGCCCGGACCCATTCGAGGTGCCGGCGGCCTGACCGTCAATTCGGACGGTGGCCTCGAGCTGTTCGATCAGGCGGATACGATCGTCATACCGGGTTGGCGAGGGCCGGGCGCCGCGGCTCCCGAGCCGCTTCTCGAAGCGCTACGGAAAGCCCACGCCAAAGGTGTCCGGCTGGTGTCGATCTGCGGAGGTGCCTTCGTGCTGGCTCAAACCGGCCTGTTGTCCGGCAGACGCGCGACGACCCATTGGCATCATGCCGCAAGGCTTGCTTCCGCCTATCCGGAAATCGATGTCGAGCCGCATTCCCTCTATGTCGACGAAGGCGACATATTGACATCGGCCGGCAGCGCGGCCGGGCTCGATCTTTGCATTCATGTCGTGCGCAAGGATTTCGGTGCCAAAGCAGCCAATAGCGTGGCCCGGCGCCTTGTCGTCGCCGCCCATCGCGAAGGCGGCCAAATGCAGTTCATCGAGCGCCCGGTCGCAGGGCGCGGTGCCACGCGGCTATCCGCTCTGCTGGATGCGATCCGGAGAGACCTCGCACAACAATGGAGCGTCCAGCGCATGGCGGAAGAAGCATGCGTAAGCGTGCGGAGCCTGCATCGCCACAGTCGCGAGGCGACGGGGGTCGCACCCGGGGAATGGCTTCAAAACGAGCGTCTCGCGCGATCACGCGAGCTTCTGGAAGAAACAAGCCTTCCTGTTTCGGTCATCGCAATGCATGTCGGTCTGGGAAGCGCTGCAAACTTCCGTCATCATTTTCGCACAAGCGTCGGATTGTCACCGACAGCCTATCGATCGCGATTCCGCAGCGCCGACGGCGAACAACAATCCCGTGCGTCTAACTGAACAATATCTATCGCGATTTGGAGCCTTTGGAGATGTAGGATCTACCCCCGGCTGTACGGCGAGGACGCGGCGTCGCCCGCGAGAGCCGATCTCCGCGGTGCCAGTCTGTGATTGCCGAATGGACCGATTGGGATAGAAGCATCGCCCCGGCCAGGCAATAGAGCAGGACGATGATGGCTGCCTCGACGATCAGAGGCAGAAATGCAAAGCGAGCGCCGGGGCTTTCCTCCTCTTCAGGGAGCAGATCAGGCAACCCGAGGATCATCGCCGTCAACGGCGAGGCAAGGATAGCAACGAAAGCGACACCATGAATCCAGAGGCGAAATCGAGGCAATTTTCCCGCCACCCAAAAGGCCAGAAGCGGAGCGCCTATATTGCATATCAAGCCAAGTAAAACAGCGATCTCTGTCGGCAGGATCGAATCGTCGTGCATGAATTCCCAATCCCTCAATGCTACCCAGATTAGTGCCATGCACCCTAAAAAACAACTTGATCGTCTGCGCCCACACCCAGCAGAAATGAGGCTTTCACCGCTACAAATGATCGGAAATCATTGCCACCATGGTTCGCGGCGATGCCATTTAAGATCACGCCGGCGGCTCCTTCCCTCAACCTTCCTGTCACCCTTCAAATGATCCAGATAACCGCCCAGGACACTATTGATGAAAACATGGGTTTTCGTCAGACTTGAGCCGAGCCGCCTGAATCTGGCTTCCTTGTCCTGTTCCATCTGCTGGAGCACCTTCCAGAAGACGAAGCTGTCATGGCTTTCCTTCAGCGTCAGGAAATAGCCGGAGGAATAAGCCCCTTCGAAACGGTCGATGAAGGTCAATATCGCCGGATGACGCAGGTTGTATCCCACCCATCCGCATTCGGGATAGATTCTCCTGTTCAGATAGGCGGCAAGCTGATTTCCGCGCGGGGCGATTCCATCGAGAAAACTCTTCGGAATGGGCCTATGGGTCACGGTATCGGCATCGAGCCATATCAGCTGATCGACCGTGTTGTGATAGCGCCTGACGGCATCGGCGACCGCAAAGACCTTGTTGGAAAAGCGCACGGCGTCCCACCGGAAATCCCGCACCAGCCCATTGCGTGACGAGATATATCCGTTTGCCTGCGGTTCGCTGCCATAGGCATCGCGAAAGCCGCGCAGCCGGGGCAATGTCTCGCAATGATCGAAAACCAGAAGACGGCGGTCCTTCTCCTCGATTTCGACATTCTCGGCATAGACGACCAAAGAGACTTCCTTCGGCCAGCAGGCAAGGAAGGTCTCGATACATTTCTTGCCGTAGTCACGATAACCCTTTTCATGAAAGGTGGTGACAACGATATGGCTCAGCTCTTCCCGTTGCCACGGATTGGTCAGGAACATCGGCAGTCGGACTCCGCAATAAGATAACTCGCCATGCGTCTATCCGATCGTCTTGGCCTGCCGGTTTCCAAATATTTCCGAACTGTGGATTTTCAGGGAAATCTTGTTGCAAAGCTTAGGCTTAAAAGGGCTGGAACCCACATGCAGGCATCACGGCTCATCTGGTTCAAACGGACCTGTCGCCGACATCAATCTAGGCATGCGTCGGAAGGAGGAATTATGAAGAGATATCAGGAAGCGCCGTCAGCCGCTTCATAACCATCGATTCCCACGATTGTCGGCTTGAACGCTACGGTTTTCCGCATTGCATCCCCGCCGGTCACGACCGCATGGCGCACCAATTGCGCCGCAACCTCACCAATAGCGCGCCGAGGCGAGCGGGAGGTTGCGATCGGCGCGGGTAGCGAAGCGACCAGATCCAGCCCGTTGAAGCCGGCAATCAGGATCTTCTCAGGAACCGCGACACCCAGCTCCATGCAGGCAAACAAGCCGCCGCTCGCCATGTCATCATTGGAGTAATAGATGCAATCGAGGTCCGGAACCGCCGCAAGCAGCGATGTCGTGAGCTGCTTTCCAAGCGCGATCGAGGAAAAGGCATCTTCGATCCGCTGCTCGGCAAACCCCAGACCATGGGCATGCAGGATGCGTTCGAAGCCGGCCTTGCGCTTGGCCGCGCGCAGATCCCTTGCCAGAGCACTGCCGACATAGCCGAACCGTCTTCGCCCCGCCGCAATCAGCGCCTCGGCCATATCCTCTCCCGCGGCGCCATGGGACAATCCGACATTGAAATCGATCGGCGTGCCGTCGAGATCCATGAGCTGGATGACCGGAATATTGGCGTGGCGGAGCAATTCCGCCGTCTCCTCCGGCTGATCGAGGCCAGTGACGATGATGGCGCAGGGCTGCCAGGACAGCATGTCGCGGATGATCTCGCGCTCCTTGGCGACATCATAATCCGATATGCCGAACACGGCCTGCATGCCGGAACCGTCGAGGCCGGCGGAAATACCGGCAAGGACCTCAGGAAAAACGATGTTCGACATGCTGGGAACGACGACGGCGACCAGATTGGTGCGCTGCGAGGATAGCGAGAGCGCCAGCCTGTTGCCGACATAGTTCATCCGCGTCGCTGCTTCGATCACCCTGTCACGCGTCTCGCTGGAAACGTCGGCGACGCCGCGAAGCGCACGCGATGCCGTCATCTTGCTGACGCCCGCTTCGATCGCGACTTCTTCCAGAGTGGGTTTGCGCATCCCCAAGCAACCCTCGATGAACCATGGCGGCTGGCACGATGCCGCCCCTCTTCATAGAATGTTTCCCGAAAAAGGCAAACATCCTCCTATTGACAAATACCGGGAAATTGAGGCTTGTTATCGATACCGGTACCGGTAACATAGCCGAAAATTGCAGAGGTAGCACGGTGCAGAACACGAAGAAGGCCGCCGTCATCGGCCTGGGGTCCATGGGTTGGGGCGCCGCCCTGTCCCTTCTCAAGGCAGGTTTTGCCGTCAGTGGCTGCGATGTTCGCAGCGAGGTTCTTGCCCGCTTTGCCGAGAACGGCGGCTCGCCCTGCACGACGCCGGCATCAGCGGCCGACGATGTAGACGTGATCCTTGTCTACGTCGTCAACAGCAAGCAGGTCGAAGACGTGCTTTTCGGCCGAGACGGTGCGCTGAAGACCGCACGGCCCTCAACCGTGTTCCTGCTCTGTACGACCATGGCCCCGAGCGCTACGATCGCCATTGCGGAACGACTGGAGGAAGCAGGCATGCTCGTTATCGACGCTCCCGTCTCCGGCGGCCATGTCCGTGCGCTTTCGGGTGAGATTACCGTCATGGCATCTGGCACTCCCGAAGCTTTCGAACGAACCTCCGCGGTGCTCGACGCCATCTCGGCCAAAGTGTTTCGGCTGGGAGATCGTCCTGGCGCCGGCTCGCAGGTCAAGATGATCAACCAGCTGCTGGCCGGCGTGCACATCGCCGCGACAGCCGAGGCCATGACGCTTGCCGCCAAGGCCGGCATCGATCTGAAAACGCTCTATGACGTGATCTGCGTATCTGCCGGCTCGTCCTGGATGTTCGAGAATCGCGGCGAGCACATCGTATCCGGCGATTACACGCCGCGTTCGGCGGTCAACATTTTTGTCAAGGATCTCGGGATCGTCACCTCGGAAGCTGACAAAGCCGGTGCTGTTACTCCACTTGCAGCAACGGCGCTCAACCTCTTTGTAGAAGCATCGGAGGCGGGCCTGGGCCTGGAGGATGACGCAGCCGTTGCGAAGATCCTGGCCGCTAGGAGCGGTGCCAGCCTGCCGGGCGTAAGGGACTAGGCCATGACGCTCCTGCTTGGCTGCATCGCGGATGACTTTACCGGGGCGACCGATCTGGCCGCGCTGCTGGCGCGCAGCGGATTATCCGTTTCGCTGCGGATCGGCGTTCCACAAGACAAACGTGACCCGAACGAGACGGCGGCCTTCGAGGTCATAGCCCTCAAATGCCGGACATCGCCTGTCGATACCGCCGTCGATCAGGCACGTCAGGCGCTGGCATGGCTGAAGGACGCCGGTGCTAGCCGCTTCTTCTGGAAATATTGCTCGACATTCGACAGCACGGCCGAAGGCAATATAGGTCCAGTCGCGGATATGCTGATCGCCGAGACCGGCGCGACCCAGACGATCTATTGCCCCGCCTTTCCGGAGAACGGACGCAGCGTCTTCATGGGTCATCTCTTCGTCGGCGAACAGCTTCTGTCGGAGAGTCCGATGAAAGATCATCCGCTGACGCCGATGCGCGATTCCAACCTCGTGCGGCTTCTGACACCGCAAGTGTCCGGCCGGGTCGGCCTTGCCAATCGCAACATAGTTTCAAAGGGCGCCGCAGCGTTGAAAGCACGGCTGGAGGAGTTGGGAAATGATGGCATTCGACATGTGATTGTCGATGCCATATCCGACAATGATCTTCGAACGATCGCGGCGGCATCCTTCGACATGCCGCTGCTGACGGGCGGCAGCGCGATTGCCGGCCAGCTTCCACGATTTTACATGGAACAGGGCCTCGTCAGCTTCTCCGAACATCGACAGACATTGCCAAAGGTCACCGGCGGCTCGATCGTCCTATCCGGCAGCTGCTCTGCCATGACGCGCCGGCAGGTTGCCGACTATGCCGACAAAGTTGCCAGCCTGCGGCTCGATCCGATCGCGCTTGCGCAAAATGGCGCAAGTGCTGCGCTGGAGTGGTTGCATCAACAATCTCCCGATGCGCCGAAGCTCATCTATGCCACCGCCGAACCCGACGAGGTGCGGCAAGCTCAGGAACAGCTGGGCAGGGACAAAGCGGGGCGGGTCGTCGAAGATGCTCTTTCGAAGATAGCCCGCATCGCTTTCGATTGCGGAACGCGCCGCTTCGTCGTTGCAGGCGGCGAGACATCCGGCGCGATCACGCAGGCGCTCGGCGCGGCGCATCTGACTATCGGACCAGAAATCGCACCCGGCGTGCCTTGGACTTTCACGACCCTTGGGAATGAAACCGTCGCCCTGGCTCTAAAATCTGGCAATTTCGGCGAGGAAACCTTCTTTACGGACGCTTTCGATAGATTGGAAGCGGCATGAGCGAAGAAGCCGCACTGCGCGAACAGATCTGCACGATGGCCAAATCGCTTTACGACCGCGGCTTGACCGCCGGCTCCTCCGGCAATATTTCGGCGCGGCTCAGCGATGGACGGCTGCTGGTGACGCCGACGGGCGGCTCCTTCGGTCGTCTCGACCCCGCCCGCCTCTCGCTCTTTGATGGCGGCGGGCGCCTGATCGGCGGCGACAAGCCGACGAAGGAAATGCCGCTACATGCCGCCTTCTATGAGACCCGGCCGAAAAAGACAGGCGCCGTCGTCCATCTCCACTCCAGCCATTCGGTGGCACTCTCGATCCTGCCCGGCGTCGACGCCGACAACATGCTGCCGCCGCTGACAGCCTATTCGATCATGAAGCTCGGCAAAGTGAAACTCCTGCCCTATTTCATGCCTGGCGATCCGGCCATGGGCGATGCCATCCGCGGCCTGGCCGGCAAGCGCAGCGCCGTGATGCTGGCGGCACATGGTCCCGTGGTCTCGGCGAAAGATCTGGAAGCGGCTGTTTATGCAATCGAAGAACTGGAAGAGACGGCAAAGCTTGCCATTCTGACCCGCGGGGCCAATCCTTCGCTGTTGACGGATGCGCAGATCGCCGATCTCGTCCGCACCTATGACGTGGAATGGGACTGAACATGACGCGCTTTTCGGCCAATCTGGGATTCCTGTGGCAGGAGCTTTTCCTTCCCGACGCCATCCGCGCCGCCAAGGCCGCCGGCTTCGATGCCGTGGAATGCCATTACCCTTACGACACTCCCGCTGAGGCCGTGCGTCAGGCATTGGAGGAAACCGGCCTTCCCATGCTCGGCCTCAACACCGCCCGCGGCAATGTCGCGGCCGGCGATAATGGACTTGCCGCCATTCCGGGCCGCGAGGACGAAGCCCGCCTGCTCATCGATCAGGCGATCGACTATGCGGCCGCCATCGGTGCGCGAAACGTGCATGTGATGGCCGGCAAGGCAGCCGGCGACGAGGCAAAAGCCACCTTCATTGCCAATCTGCGCTATGCCTGCGAACGCGTCAGCAAGATGGGGGCGACCATCCTGATCGAGCCACTTAACTATCGCGATGCGCCAGGCTACTTCCTTCAAACGGCGGATCAGGCACGCGACATCATAGCCGCGGCCGGTGCCGAGAACCTCAAACTGATGTTCGACTGCTATCACATCCAGATCATGCAGGGCGATCTGACCCGTAGGCTGCAGGATCATATGACGGCAATCGGCCATATTCAGATCGCTGCCGTGCCGGATCGGCGCGAACCGGACCATGGGGAGATCGATTATCGTCACATTCTGCAGGTCCTGGAAAAGCTTGGCTATGACAGGCCGATCGGCGCGGAATATCGGCCGGCAACCACGACGGATGCAGGACTTGCCTGGCTGCAGGCATTCAAATGAGAGACCGGCTTCGAGAACGACTAACGGCCTTCAAAGAGATTCACTCGGGAAGTGTCCCGAATACTGATGTCAGCTTGGAGCAGTTCAGCTTTTCCTTAAATCCGTGAGCCGCTCCGTCTGTTTGTTTCTCGCAATTCCGGACGGAAAACCGCTACGCACTTTTCCTGGAATTGCTCTATTGGGAGGAAAATCCGATATGCATGTTTTGATCCTGGGTGCCGCAGGCATGGTCGGCCGCAAGCTCGTCAACCGCATCGCCGCCGAGCCGAAAATTCTCGGGCAAGCCATCGATCGCCTGACACTGGTCGATGCCTTCCAGCCGCTAGTGCCGGAAGCGCTTCAATCCGTATCAAAAGCCCTGACGATCGATCTTGCGCCAGCAGGTGTTGCGGAAAAGCTCATCGAAGACCGTCCGGATATGATCTTCCATCTCGCCGCCATCGTCTCCGGCGAAGCCGAGGCCGATTTCGACAAGGGGTACTCCGTCAATCTCGATGGCACGCGAGCACTCTTCGAAGCCATCCGCCAGCAGGGACTGAAATCCGCCTATGTACCGCGCGTCATCTTCGCCTCCTCCATTGCCGTGTTTGGCACCCCCTTCCCCGAAGTTATCGGCGATGAATTCCTGACCGCGCCGTTGACGAGCTATGGCACGCAGAAGGCGATCGCGGAGCTCCTGCTTGCCGATTATTCACGCCGGGGCATTTTCGATGGCATCGGTGTCCGACTGCCAACCATCTGCGTTCGGCCCGGCGCTCCGAACAAAGCGGCCTCCGGCTTCTTTTCCAACATCCTGCGCGAGCCGCTGGTCGGCAAAGAGGCTGTCCTGCCCGTCAGCGATACGGTGCGCCACTGGTTTGCAAGCCCGCGAGCGGCGGTCGGTTTCTTCGTTCATGCGGCAACGCTCGATACGGCAAAGATCGGGCCGCGGCGCAATCTCACCATGCCGGGGCTTTCGGCGCTCGTTTCCGATGAGATCGATGCGCTGCGCCGTGTCGGCGGCGACAAGGCGGTTGCGCTGATCCGCCGCGAATCCGATCCGGTGATCGAGCGCATCGTTTCCGGCTGGGCGACGCAGTTCGATGCCAAGCGGGCGAGTGATCTCGGCTTCGAAGCAGAACAGAGCTTCGACGAGATCCTGCGGGCGCATATCGAAGACGAACTGGACGGGAGGGTCGCATGACGGAGGCGTCATCGAACGCACAAAGTGCAATCGCGCTGGTGACCGGCGGCGGCACCGGCATCGGCCGAGCTATCGCCAAGGCGCTTGGCTCGGCAGGCTTCAGGGTCGTCATCTCAGGGCGCCGGGCTGATGTTCTCGAAAAAGCTGCTCGTGAGCTTTCGGAGGAGACCAGGGCGGAGTTTCTTGCGGTTGCAGCCGATGTCAGCGACCCCACATCGGTCCGCAGCCTCTTTGATGTGATCGCCGACCGCTATGGCCGCCTCGACCTTCTGGTCAACAATGCCGGCATGGGCCTGCCGGCCGTGCCGATGGAGGAACTGAGCTTCGAGCAATGGAATGCGATTGTCGGAGCCAATCTGACCGGCGCGTTCCTGTGCACGCAGCAGGCCTTCCGCCTGATGAAAGCCCAGGTGCCGCAAGGCGGCCGCATCATCAACAACGGTTCGATCTCGGCAACGACGCCGCGGCCGCATTCCGCACCCTATACGGCCACGAAACACGCAATCACCGGTCTCACGAAATCGACGGCACTCGATGGCCGTCCCTTCGATATCGCCTGCGGGCAGATCGATATCGGCAATGCCGCCACCGACATGACGGCGAGGATGAGCGCCGGCGTACTGCAGGCAAATGGCGAGACCGCAGCAGAACCGACGATTTCGGCAGAGCATGTCGCCCGCGCCGTCGTCTACATGGCCACGCTGCCGCTCGACGCCAATGTTCTTTCCATGACCGTCATGGCAACGAAGATGCCGCTTGTCGGCAGAGGATAAAAGAGAACGGCAGCACCGAGTGCAATGCTGCCGTTTTTGTGGTTTGCGCTATTCGTTAGATTGCGGGTCGTGCGGAAGGCTTGACCTGCCTTCGCTCAATCAGGCCGGCAACGCTGAAGATCAGGACCTCGATCTCCATGCCGATCTTGTCGCCATCGAGCAACCGGACGACATCGTCTATGCCGGATACAGCCTGGCCATCGATGGCGAGTAGGTAGTCACCCTCCTGCAATCCGCCCTTTTCGGCCGGGCTATCCTTCTCGACACGACGCAGCCGCACAGCGGTCGAATGCGTGACGCCAGCCTCCAGCGCGATGCGCCGATGCAGCTCGACCGTGTCGGCGGCAATGCCAATATAGGCGCGCCGGACGTGGCCGAAACGCAGGATCTCGGACACAACATGCTTGGCCGTGTTGGAGGCGACCGAGAATGCGATGCTCTGCGCACCCTGAATGACGGCGGTATTGACGCCGATAACCTCACCCGCCGACGAAACCAGCGGACCGCCGGAATTGCCGGGATTGAGCGCGGCATCCGTCTGGATGATATCTTCCATCAGCCGACCGCTCGCCGCGCGCATGGAGCGGCCAAGCGCCGAGACGATGCCGGCCGTGACAGTCCATTCGAAACCAAGGGGATTGCCGATAGCGATCGCGATATGACCGCGCTTGAGCGATTTGGAATCGCCAAGTCGCGCCCAATAGCCCGGCCAGTCATTGGCGCGGATGAGAGCGAGGTCGGTATCCGGATCGCGCCCCAGCACCCTGCCCTCGACAGTCGCGCCTTCCGGAGTCTTGATGCGCACGGCTTTGGCGTCGTCGACGACATGATTGTTGGTGACAACCAAGCCGTCCGGCGAAATGGCGAAGCCGGAGCCATGTCCGGCGCGGCCGCCCAAACGCTCGATCCGGCTGACGGCGGGCCCGACGAGATCGACGGCACTCGATACCGATTGCGAATAGGCATCCAGCAGCCCGGCATCGGATGACGGCTGGATGTCACGATCAATGAAGCCCATGAAAACTCCTCCGACGCGGACGCGTCGCTACGAGGACCGGCAGCAACTGTTGGGAGGCAGGAGGCTGTCAGTTCGACAGATTGAAGTGGTGACTATTCAAATGAGATGTCACCCTATCGAGTTCAAGAGCCGACCGAACGCACTCTTCCAACCGACCGCACGGCGGCCGAAATCAGCTCTTGTCCTGCTGCAACAGCCGCTCCAGTTCCCGCTCCTGCATCTCGATAGCTTGCGTGACGAAGCGCAAGATCACCTGCTTTTCCGCCTTTGAAAACTGTTTGAGCATCTGCGAGCCGGCCTGCGCGATCGGGCCATAGGCTTCGCGTCCTAGCCTGATCGCCTTCTCGGATGGTGCTACCAGCACGCGACGCCGGTCGTTGGGATCGGGAACGCGGTGAAGAAGACCGCGTGCCGAAAGGCGGTCGATCAAAGCAGTAACCGACGGAGGCGCAAGGCCGATAGCCTTGGCGACGGCGTTTGCCGGCTGCGGCGCGCGCATGATCACGCTGAGACAGCGCCGCTCGGCGCTATTGAGCCCATGCAGCTTGCCGAAGGTTTCGTCGAAGCTCTCCGTCGCCTCTTGCCAGCGCATGCAGGCAAGGCTGATGTCTTCCACGAGGCGATGCTCATCTTCATTTGACTTTTGTTCGATCATCGAATAATTCATTTATCAAACTTTTAGAAGGAAGAACCAATGTGCCCCATTGACGATCCTGCTGCAACCATGAATCGAGCGACAAACCGCGAGGTGACGGTCGGCATATGCGGCGCCGGTATCGGCGGGCTTGTGCTCGCGCTCCGGCTGGCAAAGCTCGGCTTTCGTCCGGTGTTGTTCGAAGCCCGCTCAAAGGAAGCCGCCTTATCCGAAGGGGAGTTTCTGACGCTCGCTTCCAACGGCATGAACGGGCTGCGCACGGTGGACTGCTACGAAGAAGTGTTGCGCCAGGGATTGGAGACCCGCGCCATCGAACTCTGCAACGCGCGCGGTAAAAGGCTCGCACTCATCGACCAGAGCGACCATTTGGCGACATTCGGCACGCCCGCCGTCACTATTAAGCGCGGCGTTCTCACAGGCATCCTGATCGAAAAGTGCCAAGCCGAAGGCATCAGCGTGCAATTTGGCTGGCGCGCGACCAAGGTCGACAACCTCCCGCATGCCGTAACGCTCAACTTCTCCGAAGGTGCAGGCCTTGCCGTCGACCTGCTCGTCGCCGCCGACGGACTGCGATCCTTCGTCCGTACGCAAATATTTCCGGATTATCCCCTGCCGCAATTTACCGGCCTGATCGGCACAGGCGGCCTCGTCGATGCCGACATACCGGATATGGATGGCGTGATGCGCATGACCTTCGGAGAGAAGGCCTTCTTCGGCTACATCAAGACGGCATCCCACCCCGTCTACTGGTTCGAGTCCTTCCCCGCCGACACACCCGACGCTGTACGCACACTGGAACCGACGGCACTGGCCGCTCATGTTCGCCAGATGCATGCCGACGATCCTGAACCCAACAGATCGATCCTCCAGGCGGTCGGTCAGATCGAACGCAGTTATCCCATCTTCGACATGCCGCAGCTTCCGGTCTGGTCGAGCGGGCGTGTCGTCTTGCTCGGCGACGCCGCTCATGCCATTGGCCCGCATGCCGGCCAAGGCGCCTCGATGGCGATAGAAGATGCGGTGGTCTTGTCATCTTGCCTGGCGGATACGCTCGACTACGGTACCGCCTTTGCCCGCTATGAGGCCCTGCGGCGCCCACGCATTGCTCGCGTGGTGAAGCTCACTCGGCAAAATGCTTCCAGGAAGCGGAAAAACAGTCGGCTCAGCCTGTTTCTGCGCGATCTGCTTCTGCCCTTGCTTATTCCGTTAAGTGTCAGAGCCGGCCGCAGATTGTTTGCATATCGAGTCGATCTCGATCCGCTCAAGGCAAATCCCTCAACCGAAAGCGCTCACAAGGATGCCGCCTGACATTCGGTCGGTCTGCTGAGGCCAATCTAGGAAATCGGAATAGCAGGCGCAATTCCCTATACCTGCCGGCACGGAGGAGCTATTCGCGCGGCCAAGCCAGCCTGCTCCAATTTGCAATATAGATTACAAATGCGATGAACATTCCCGATCCAATAAGGTCCAGCCGATGGCGGCCGAAAAGGAAGAGGCCGAGAAGCGCCAAGCCGATCGAGGAGGCGATCAGGAAGAGCGAGGGGATTATGCTTGTGATGGGCACCCCCGCCTCGCCTTCGGCTTCGACGCCATCGCCGGTCACGTGACCATTGGAGCCTGGTGATCGGTTACCGAGCCTGACTGTCACCTTGCCGCGTCTGGTGGCGAGCCTGCCCCGAACCTTCTTTCTTGAGGTCAGAAGCACAAGCGCCATCGATATGAGCATGCTGCCGAAGCCCCAAGAGAAAACCGTGCATGCTGCCATGGCGGTCGCGTTTGCATAGGTCCGATAAAGATGAAGTGCCAAGGCTCCCATTGCTATGGTGATGGCAAGAAACAAGGAACCGACGATCAGGAATGTGACCCTGCCGGACAATTGCGTTTCGCCTTCCACGTGACCTCCCCATCGACGTCTATCTGCTCAATGCAAATTAGGAGGATGCCGACGATCTTCAAATGCCGGCGCGATATTCGGCCCAGTTCAGCTGCACGCCGGCACGATCTTTACGAAGCAACGAGCGACCATAATTAGCTGACGTATCGGGTGATGGAGGAACTCATGAAGATACGAAGATCCCTTTCGGCGATGATCATCATCGGCCTTTCTGCCATTCCAGCCGAAGCTGCGGGGATCGATTGCTCAAAGCCGGGCTCGCCAAGCGATCATGTGATCTGTCAGGACAAATCGCTGCTTGCCCGCGATGCAATGGTGAGGGATCTCTATGCCGCCGCCCTGAAACGCGATGATACGGACAAGATCCGGGAACGGCAGCGCCGCTGGATCACCAAAGTGCAATCCTGCGGCGATGCAGCATGCGCCCGGCAGGCCTATGACGATCAGATTGCGTCTCTCTTGAGGACCAAGGGCGGACAAAGCGCTTCGATGGATTTCCAGTCGAGCAGCGCCGACGGCAATGAGGGCCACCTTGCCATCTTCGGACCGGTCGGTGGTCTCCTCGCAGTTTCGCTCTCCTCGGCCTTCGTCGGCCCGGGCGGAGCAGATGCCGGCGACGTCAACGCCGACGGTCTCGATAGCGTCGTACCGCTGACGAAGGGACACGCTGAACTCTCCAGAGACGCCTGCAAGATCGATCTCGATCGCCTTAACGCAAAGACCTGGCGTGTGTCGCAGGCGGGCGTGTGCGATTTCGCCGCCGGGGTGACCTTGCAGGGTACCTATCGCAAACAGTGATATGGCCTAAGCCCGGTTGACTGCGAGGTGAGGAATATCTCGCAATACGGCAACGTCACCGTGCACCAGACCGTCATCGATAACCAGGAATTTTTGTGATCCAGCCGCCACCGGCGGCCGGGTGATTTGAGAAAGACTGAAATCCGGCGCTCAACTGCCAACTGCGTCGGCGGTGCACTTCTTGACGAAACTCGTCTTGGCGGCACCGGCAAGCTTCTTCGATGCGGCCTGAGTATCGCAGGCGCTTGCGGCATCCTTCTCGCATTTCTTTGTAAAGCTCGTCAAAGCGGCGCCCGCCAGCTTCTTGTCGGCGGCCTGGGCCTTGCATGTCGCATCCGCTGCCATCGCACCGCCGGCGATGCAGGTCGAGACAATGGCTATTGCAAGCAGTCTGATCATCGAATTCCTCCGGGCTATCCCGGCAAAAGACCGGGTTAGCGGAGTCTAACGGAATGCCCGCCGGAGTAAAGATATGCGCCAATCATCCACGCAAAAGAAAAAGCCTTCTGTATTATCCCTCAAACGGCACGGACCTGGCCGACCCCGTCTTGAATCGATCGACAAAAGAATAGAAACTGCCCACATAGGGGCAAGCAATGTCATGCGGCCACCCTCACCTCACGCACTGGCGAAGCGCGACAAGCAGCAACACGAACTGAGTGCTCCACTATCCTCTCATGAAGACTATTTCAGGCACGAATCTCGAACAGGCCAAATCTCACAACCGGCGCGTCGTGATCGAGGCCATTCGCACCAATGGCCCGATGTCGCGGGCCGCCATTGCCCGCATGACGGCGCTGACCACACAGACCGTTTCGAATATCGTGGAGGAACTCGCGCGTTCGCATCTCCTGATCGCGATGGAGGCGCAGAAGATCGCCCGCGGTCAACCGATTACGCCCTATATGATCAATCCGGCTGGCGCCTACTCCATCGGTTTGGAACTCGGGCGCCAGCGTGCGGCCGGCGTGCTCACCGATCTGTCCGGCGCGGTCTGCGCCCGCGTCGAGTGCCATGTCGACAGACCGGGACCGACTGAGGCAATGCCGGTCCTTGCAGAGATCGTCAGGGATCTGCAGGAAGCCTTCTCCTTTGACCGCGACCGGCTGCTCGGCGTCGGTATCGCCTTACCCGGGCGCTACGCTGATGGCGGCGTAACCTCGCTAAGTCCGCTCAACCTGCCGGGTTGGCAGGATTTTCCCGTTGCCAGTGAGCTGGAACGCCTGATCGGCCTGCCCGTACTTGTCGAAAACGACGCTACGGCAGCGGCGATCGGCGAGCGGCTCTATGGCGTTGCCCGCGGCCTTGGCAGCTTCGTCTATCTCTTTCTTGCCGGTGATGGCGGCATTGGCGCCGGAATGTTCCTCGACGGCCATCTCTACAAGGGTAGCCGCGCCAATGCCGGCGAAATCGGCCACATCATCGTTGAGCCGCATGGCAGGCTCTGCACTTGCGGCAAGCGCGGCTGCCTCGACCGCTATGTCTCGCCATCCGTCGCTTACGAATGCCTAGGCATCGAGAATGCACAGGAGCTGGACCCCGACGATCTGGATGCGCTGATCGCGGCAAACGGCCATGGCCTGAAGGCATGGCTGGAACAGGCGGTACAGCCGCTGCGCCAGACGATCGACTTTCTCGAGTTGGCCTTCGATCCGCAGACGATCGTGCTTGGCGGCAGTGCGCCAACATCCTTGATGACGGGGCTAGCCGAAAGCGTTGAGCCTCTCCACACCCCAGTCAACCCAACCGAAGAGCGCAGCATTCCGCGGTTGATGATCGGCGCCAGCGGTAAGGATACCGCCATTTTAGGTGCGGCCGCTCTGCCTATCTTTTCCGAAACGAACCCGCAGTTCGATGTCCTGCAGAAGCCGTTGACGCATCGTGCCGTTACTCAGCCTTGAAGGGCCTAGCGCCAGCCCTGCATTATTGATTTAACTCAGGCGCGACCAATGCGGGGCGCGCCTGAAGGCTACGCATCAGGCTGTCACAATTGATGCAGGCCGTATAGCAGCGGCATGGTGCCGGCCAATGCCTTGAAACGTTCCCAGGATTTGGCCGATGGCTTCGTCCAACCCGTCTCGGCAAGTGCCGAGAGGCGCGGAAAGACCAACCGGTCGAAGATTGCCCGATCGGTCATCGATTCCGACCAGATGCAGGCCTGAATGCCACGAAGCTTTTCCTTCTGGGCGTCCGTCCAACCACCGATGGGATCGAAGGTGTAGAGTTTCTCCGGATCCGAATGGCCTGCCCAGCTTGCGCCCGGCTCGTCCCAATCCGGGCGCATCGCCATGTCGAGATAATAGACCTGCCCCGGGCAAACGACGATCTCGTATCCGCGACCGGCAAGCTCCGCCGCCACCTCGACGCTACGCCAGCTGCAGAGATAGCTCTTGTCCTTGTCGATCCTGTCGCCATGGGCCGCCTCTTCCCATCCACCGGTCACGCAACCCTTTGAGGCGAGAAATGCCTGGATGCGTTCCAGGAATTCCGCCTGCAGGAAGGCCGCGCCCGAGCCATGAATATCGTCGGCTCCATGCGTATTGGTGATGACGTTCAATCGCTTGGCATGCGCTTGCGCAACGTCATCACCGGCGATCTCACGCAAGCGTGCCAGCGCCTCCGGCGAGCCGGACCAGGCGCCGAGGGGAACCTCGTCGGCACCGATATGGATCGTCTTGAACGGGAAAAGCTCGATCAGCTCCGAGAGGATCGTCTCGATCACTTCATAGGTCTTTTCACGCGCCGGGTTGATGCAATTATCCGGGAAACCCTGAACAGAATAATAGCTGCCGACTTCGTTTGGATCGCGCAGCTCCGGAATCGCCTGAAGCATGGCATAGCAATGGCCGGGTATATCGACCTCCGGCAGAACCTCGATGCCAAGACCCTTAGCGTAGGAGACGATGTCGCGCACAACGGCCTTGGTGTAGTAACCACCGGTGCGGGCCGGGCTGGAGCCGAGAAGCGGCGGCATCGGCAGGCCATGGCCGCGCCACGCGCCGATCTCGGTCAGAGCCGGATAGGCATCGATCTCGACACGCCAGGCTTCATCATCCGACAAATGCCAATGGAAGCGGTTCAGCTTATTCCAGGCAAGCACTGCCATCAGCTTCTTGATTTCAGCCGAACCGTAGAATTGCCGTGCGACATCGAGGTGCAGGCCGCGCCAGCTCATCGCGGGTTCGTCGACGATCTCGCCGGCCGCAGGGAAATGGAATGCCTGCGGGTGCAGGCGCGCGCCGCGCCAGATCTGGCCGATGGTGACGAGACCATAGACGAAGCCGGTCTGCGCGCTCGCTTCGACGGTTATGGTTTCGGGCGAAAAGACGATTTTATAGGCCTCGGCGCCTAAACCCTCAACCTCTCGCAATTCCACGGGTACGGCACCCTCCGCTTCGGAGCGGATCAGTCCTTCGGCGGAAAAGAGGTGCTCGACGAGAGCCGTAAAGCTTTCGGCGGCAGCCTGCGCCTCCGGCGCCATGGCCTTCAAGGCAAAGCCTGCGGGAAGCGGGCGACGGGAGGAGACAGCGACGCGATTCGGCCAGGGAATGATCGCCAGCGGCACCGGCGGATTGGCCGGCACCGGGTAGACCTCCGCGCCGCGCTTCAACGGCGCATTGCTTGACGACGTACGCGTCGGCTCCGTGCCAAGTGAAACCGTAGTGCCATCGGCAAATGCGAGATAGGCGCTGTTGGCACCATCGTTCCAATGTCGGAACTGCCAGCTCAGCGCGCAAACGGTGATCGTCCACGTCCCGCCACCGGCCAGCACGAAGCCCTCGGGCGGCTGGAATTCGGTAAAATTGGACAGCCGCCTGGTAACCGTCGCACCTTCGACAATGCCGGCTGGATCGACACGACCGGGGCCGCTGACACAGAGCGTAAAGCCGGAAAGCGGCTCCGATGACAGGTTCTTCAGCCGCAGCACATAAGAAAATTCCTTTTCGTCGGTTGGCGGGTTCCAGGTGGTTTCAAGCCGCAGAGCCGGGGATCGCGGTATGGACATGAGCATTCTTTCTTCCTGAAGGATCGTTCAAAGCTTGAGCATGCCGGCATAGATACCGGGTGCGGAATTGGGGATTTGGATCGCGCCGACCGTCTTCTCGTAGAATTCCGAAGGCCCGACATCGCCGATGACGGTATAGGCATAGCCCATGGCTTTTGCATCATTGAGGCAGGCAAAGAGAAGCGCGCGACCGATGCCAAGACCGCGCACGCTCTCGTCGACGCCGGTCGGGCCGAAGAAGCCGCGCGCCGTCGCTTCGTGGCAGGCAAAGCCGACAAGCTCGCGATTACGGGTAGCGATGAAGCAGGTCGGCGGCTGGCGGGTCATCGCGACCGTCGTCTCGCTTGCCCAGCCCTCGCTGAAATGTTGAGCCACCCAGCCGGTGATCAGTCGCAGTTCCGGCGGCAGCGCGCGGCGGATGGTGACATCAGCCTTCGCCATGCGCTCGGGCGATTGCGTGTCGACCGGCAGGGTCGATAGATTGACCAGGTAGTCCAAGGGGAATTCCTCCTAATTCGATGCGACCAGCGCACGCATGAAATGATTGGGGCCGACCTCCTCGACCACCGTCGAGATCGGACGGCTGAGCGCGCGGATCTTCTCCGCCTGCTCCAAGAAGCGGGCACTGCCACCGGTCACGAACCTGCGGCCGCCGTCCGGCACAGCCGAAAGCAGAAGCTGCGTATAGGGATGCTTCGGATCGGTAAGCACGGCATTGGTCTCGCCCCACTCGACCATGTGGCCGGCAAACATCACGACGATCTCTTCCGCAACATGAGCCGCCGTCGCGATATCATGGGTGATGTAGAGCATGGCGAGATCGTTTTCCCGCTTTACCCGCGCCAGCAGATCGAGAATGTCCTTGCGGATCGAGACATCAAGCATCGAGGTCGGCTCATCCGCCACCAGCACGCTCGGAGAGACCGCTAGCGCACGGGCGATATTGACGCGCTGACGCTGGCCCCCGGAGAGTTCGTGCGGGAATTTCTGACGCGTCACCGAAGGATCGAGCCCGACGCTTTCGAGCAGCTTCGCTATATCCTCGTCCCGCTCGGCCTTCGGCTTGTCCTGACCGTGCAATTGCAGCGGCCTTGCGATGTGATGATTGATGGTAAAGGCCGGGTTGAGCGATGAGAACGGATCCTGGAAGACCATCTGGACGTCCTTACGGTACATCCGCTCTTCCCTGCCCGACCCTCGCGCCGTGCGATCCTGCCCACGAAACTGCAGCCTGCCGGCCGTCGGCTTGTCGAGCCGGGCGATGATGCGGGCGCAGGTGGTCTTGCCGCAGCCGGATTCGCCGACCAATGCCAGCGCCCGTCCCGCAAACAGCGAGAAAGAGACGCTCTTCAATGCGTGTACCGGGCCGAAATGGCGCTGGATATCATCGAGCCGGATGACGGGTTCTGCAGTTACGGCCTGTATCTGCGGGTTCATGCGAAAACTCCGGGAGAATGGGCGCTGGCCGGAAGCTGCGGGATGGCATTCCAGAGCTTGCGCGTGTACTCATGGACAGGCGACTGGCTGACCTGGGCTACATCGCCGACCTCAACCAGTTCGCCCTTCAGCATCACGCCGATGCGATGGCAAAGCTGGGCCATCAGATGCAGGTCATGGGTGATGAAGAGCACCGAGAAACCATAGGTCTGCTGCAGGTCGAGAACCTGCTCCAGAATCTCACGCTGCACGACGACATCGAGCGCCGTCGTCGGTTCATCCATGATGATGAGTTCAGGACGCAGCGCCAGGCAGATGGCGATGACGATGCGCTGACGCATGCCGCCGGAAAACTGGTGCGGATAATCGCCGACGCGATGCGCGGGAATGCCGACCAGCTTGAACATCTCCTCGGCCCGCGCACGCGATTCCTGGCGTGAGCAGCCGGTATGGCGATGCAGGACGTCGTGGAACTGCGCCTCTACCCGCATTAGCGGATTGAGCGAATTCATGGCGCTCTGGAACACCATGCCGATGCGCTTCCAGCGGATCTTCTGCAACTCGCCTTCCGGCATGCTGAGCAAGTCCTGACCATCGAGCCGAATGCTTCCGCCACTGATCCAGGCCGGCGCCTTCGATAGCCGCGTGATCGCGTAGGCGATCGTGCTCTTGCCGCAGCCGGATTCGCCGGCAAGACCGAAGATCTCACCGTGGCCGATATTGAAGGAGACATCCTTCACCGCCCGGAAATCGCCCTTGTCGAGCAGATAGTCGATATTGAGGTGTTCGATTTCAAGCAGATTGTCGCTCATTGCTCGGTCCTCATCATGCGGTTGCGGGCGCGCGTCAGGCGGAACCAGCGGGTCAAGGCGGGGCCGGAACGCAATTGCGGATTGGCGATTTCGTCGAAGGTGAAATTGATCAGCGCGAGACCCAGCCCCGTCAGGGCGATACCGATGGCCGGCACGCCGATATCCCACCAGGCGCCGACCATGATGGCGGAAGCATTCTGCGCGTTATAGAGCATGGTGCCCCACGTGACCTTCAGCGGATCTCCGAAGCCCAGATATTCGAGCGTGGTCTGGGCAACGATCGCATAGATGATACTGCCGACGAGGTTGATGCCGATGAGCGGCGTCAGATTCGGCAGGATTTCGACAAAGATGATGCGCCAGGCCGGTTCACCAATCATCTTGGCGGCGGTAACGAAATCGCGGTTGCGTAAGGCCATCGTCTGCGAGCGTGTCATGCGTGCGCCCCATGGCCAGGACGTCAGCGCAATGATGGTCATGATTGTCATCGGCCCGACCGTGCCCGCGAAGGAGGCAAGCAGGATCAGGAGCGGCATGTTCGGGATAACAAGCACGGCATTGGTGGCAAGGTCGAGCGCCGCGTCCGTCTTGCCGCCGGTATAGCCGGCGATGAGGCCAATGGCTGTGCCGAGCACGGTAATCGCGATGCCGGTGGCGAAGCCGACGGAAAGCGAGCTTCTGGCGCCCCAGACAAATTGCTTGTAGACGTCGCGGCCCATCTTTGTCGTGCCGAAGACATGTTCGACAGATGGCGGCTGATGCGAGCGGCCGACGCGAGCGCCGGGTTCGCCTGGAGCGATGACCGGCGCGAAGATCGCCATCAGGCATAGCGCGGCGACGATGATGAAGCCGACAAGCGCCTTCTTCTGGCTGAAGATGGATCGGAACGAGAAGCTCATCGGCCTGCCTCCCTCAATCGCGGATCGACGAGACCGTAGATGATGTCGACGAGGAAATTGGCGCCGAGAGTTGCGAGTGTCATCAGCAGCAATTGCCCCTGGATCACAGGATAGTCGCGCGCCACGCTGGCGGTAAACAGCGTCAGGCCGAGACCTGGATAGTTGAAGACGATCTCGGTGACGATCGAGCCGCCGAAGACGGCCCCTAGCATCAACGCGAGATTGGTGAGCACAGGCAGAAGCGCATTGCGCGCGCCATAGCCAAACATGACGGCGAGATTGCTCAGCCCCTTGGCCCGCCCCATCGTCACGTAATCCTCGCCGAGCACGACGATCATGGATGAGCGCATCGTCGTCTGAAACTCGCCGATCAGGAAAGGCGATAGCGTCAGAACCGGCAGGATCGCGTGCATGAACACGCTGCCCACGAAGGTGAAATTAAAGCCCGGATCGAGATTGGGATCGTAGGCATATCCCACCGGGAACCAGCGCAGTGACACCGCGAAGATGAACAGGGTCGTGAGCGCGACAATGACGGGCGGTATCGAGAACAGGATGACTGCGAAAGGCGATACGATTGTATCGAACCGCCCGCCGCGTCTCCAGGCCGCGATGGCGCCGAGCACGACGCCGACACACAGCGAAAATATGATCGCCGTGACCACCAGGAAGATGGTCCACAGCGTTGCCCGGCTCAGCACCTGGACCACCGTCTGCGGGTAATATTTGACCGAAACGCCAAGATCGAAGGTGGCAAGGCCCTTGAGATAGTCGAGGAACTGCATCATGATCGGCTGATCGATCTCGCCGAAACGCGCCTTGATCGCCTCCACCGCCGCGGGTGTGGCCCGCGGCCCGAGTTGCGCGACCATGGCATCGACGGGGCTCCCCGGCATAAGCCGGGGAAGAATGAAATTCACGACGATCGCGAAGGCCAAGGCCACCGCATAGACGCCAAGGCGCCGGCTTGAAACACGCATCTCTGCTTCCTTCGCTGTGGTCTTATTGGACCGGCTTCAGACGCAGCAGATGCATGAGACGCATGCGGTTATTGTCGTGGTTTTCCGGGTTCATCACGGGATCCTTGTCCGTGACCCAACCGGTGAAACGCTTGCTGGAATATTGGTACCAGGTCGGGCCGTTGAAGACGGGAACGACCGGGAAGTCATCGGCGATCAGAACCTGAATGTCGTTGAAGATCTTCTTGTGATCCTCATCGGAAGAAGACTTCAGATATTGATCGAAGAGCGCATCAAGCTTCGGGTTGGAATAGCGCGCCGCGGCGACGGTAAGCTTGCCGGCATAGGCCGTCGACAGGCTTTGATAATAGCCCTGGAACGGGGTGGCACTATCGGCGCGCGAGTTCATGACGACATCGAAGCTGCCATCGAGAAGCTGCTTGCGCCACTGCTCGTATTCCGGCGTTGCGACCGAGGCGTTGATGCCGGCGGCGCGCAGCCCTTCGACGGCGATCTGCACTGCGTCGATCCAGTCCGTCCAGCCGTTCGGTACGATGACCGCGAAGGTGATCGGCTTGCCGCTCGGCGTGGTGCGGAAACCATCGGCACCCTTCTTGTAGCCGGCGTCGTCGAGGATCTTGTTTGCCTTTTCGGTGTCGAAGCCCATGAAGGCGTCCTTATCGCCTTCAGCTGACTTATTGCGCCAGCTCTCGAAGCGCGGCGGCAGGCCGCTGGCATGCAGGTTGACGACCGGATAGCCGAAGCCGGCAATATCGACCATCGACTTGCGGTCCATCGCCAGGCTGAAGGCATGACGGAAGTTGAGGTCCTTGAAAGCTTCGAGATTGCCGGCATTCGTGGATTTGAAGTTCATCTCGAAGGCAACGGTTTCCGCCGGCGGCTGCCAGTAACCATTATGCTGCGGGTCGAGCGCGACGAAGGTCTTGTCGATCTGCGGCAGGAACGAGCCGATCCAGTCCACGGTGCCTTCCGGCAGCAGCGCCAGCATCTGGTCATTACCCGAAATCTGCGGCAGACGCAGGCAGTCGACATGCAGCGACGCGGCATCCCAGTAGTTCGGATTGCGGCACTGCTCGTAGACTTGCGGCGTAAAGCGGCGGACCTCGGTCATCGGGCCGGAACCGACGGGCTTCTCGTTCTTAAAGGCGACCGGATCGGCAACGTCTTTCCAGATATGCTCGGGTACGACGGCGAGATCGGCGAGCGATTCAGGGAATTCGGAATTCACAGCCTTGAGCTTGATCGTCACCTGCGTTGGCGACGGCGCTTCGACGGAGGCGACCGTCTGACCGACACCGACGGTATCGACGGCCGGGTTCTTCAGCATCAGGTCGATCGTGTATTTCACGTCTGCAGAGGTCAGCGGCTGACCATCCGACCACTTCACGCCGGCGCGCAGATCGTAGGTGATCGACTTGAGATCGTCGGAAAACTTGTAGCTGGTCGCAAGCCGCCAGACCGGCTTGCCGCCATCATTGGCGTTGAAGATGACCAACGGCTCGTAGATGAAATCCATCGTGCTCTGACGGCGGCCGGCGAGATCGAAAGGATTGAAGTTACTGACCCAGCTGGTCTGCTCCTCGATATGCATCGTCAGTACGGATTCAGCCGCGGAGGCGATACCCGCACTAAGTGCCAGCGAAGCGCCGAGCGCCGCCGCTGCCAGTGATGTCCGCTGAAATAGATTGCGTAATGACTTTTTCCTCATTCTCATTTCCAGCCCCTCTTGCTGTTTTGGAGTAGTCAATCAAATTGATTTAATCGTGAGTTTTGAAACTCGTCAATCGCTGATTGGAAATCAACAGGCATTGATTTTGTAACCTGGAGGATTGCCGCAGATGTCGGCACCCACACCGCCGCTACCGGAAATTGCATGGAGATATCGGGAGCTACGGCGCAGTGGCACGTTTGCAGTTGCGATCATACGGAGCCGCAAGCGCGAAAAAGCGTGCGCTTATCCACAATACCGAACAGGCACCCTGCCGGCTTGTGCATTTAAGAGCAAATATTCGGGAGATTGATCATCTGGACGCGCCATCGCACATGGACGCGGGATTGATTGCGATGCAGTCCTGGCCGCACCGCAATCGAAGCGAAATCGGCGTTTGCTCAGTCGAGCGGCTTGTAGGCGACGACATCCATTTCGACTTTGACATCCACCATCATGGGCGACTGAACGGTCGAGCGGGCTGGCGGATGATCGATAAAATGCTTTTCGAAGACAGCGTTGAAGCTCGAGAAATCGCGAGCGTCATCCAGCCACACATTCACTTTCACCACATGCTCGAGCGTGCAATCGGCAAGGGCAAGGACATCCTTGATATTGGCGATGACCTGCTCGGTCTGAGCGACGATATTGCCGGCAACGATTTCACCGTTGATGGTCGGAACCTGGCCCGAGACGTAGACGAAATCACCTGCCCTGACGGCCTTGGCGAAGGGGCGGCGCTGGCCGCCAGCCTGATTGTCGGCGACGTCGAAACGGATCAGCTTGTTCTTGCTCATGATATCCTCAGTCTTTCCCTGTTGCTGAAAGCCGCGGTCGCCATCGTTTCATCGGAACAGGCGCACGCGTTCGACTCTCCTGGTAGCTTCCTTATCTGTCGCAGCGGCGCCACGCCAGATCGTTTTGTCCGTTTGCGAGATGGGTGTGGAGCAATGCTTCTGCGACTTCGATCGAAACCTTAACTTCAAATGCAAGAAAAACTCTTTTATTTTCCGCAAATTACGGACGCTTCCTCCACGAAATCTCATCTCGTCCTTTTGTCGCGCCTGGGATGATTGCCTTTCTGCCCCGGAGCCTGATAAGACAAAGACCTATTTCGTCGTATGATTGGTTGACGTTCAGGAGGAGTCGTCATGACAGAACTCGCGCAATCGCTTGCGTCCATCCGCATTCCCGATCTTGCCGGCAAAAGAGTGCTGATAACGGGCGCCTCAACCGGTATTGGCGCTGCCGTCGCGCGCGCCCTTGCCGCCCAGGGCATGAAGATCGGCCTCCACTTCAATGCAAGCCGCGAACCGGCGGAAAAACTGGCCGATGAAATCAAGGCTGGCGGCGGAACTGTGCATCTCATCCAGGGCGATGTCTCCCGAGATGGCGAGACCGAACGTGTGGTCAAGGACGCAGCCGAAGCTTTGGGAGGCCTCGATGGCCTGATCAATAATGCCGGCGGCATGCTCGGGCGTCTTCCGACCGCCGAAATGACGGATGAGCATTATGAGCGGGTGATGAACCTCAATGCACGCTCCGTGCTTGCGGCGACCCGCGCTGCTCATCCTCACCTGAAAAAACAGGGCGGTTTCGTCATCAACACGACCTCCATTGCCGCACGCAATGGCGGCGGCAACGGCGCGATCCTCTATGCGGCCTCCAAAGGGTTCGTCTCGACCATTACCCATGGCCACGCCAAGGAATTCGTCAACGACAAGATCCGCGTCAACGCCGTCGCACCCGGCGTCATCGCAACGCCTTTCCACGAGCGCTATACCAACGACGAGCAGATGGAGTTGCAGCGCAAGACGATCCCCATGGGATTCGTGGGCACGCCGGAAGATTGCGTTGGCGCCTACCTCTTTCTCGCCTCTCCCACTCTTTCTGGCTACATCACCGGCCAGATCATCGAAGTCAATGGCGGCCAGCTCATGCCGTGAGAAGTGGCCAGCGGTCGCTTTGTGTGGCGGGCAATGCTAGTCTTGCCCGGCACGGCGCCTTCGCGTCGAGGAAGATGGAGCGCATGCAGATGGCAAAGACGCCCATTCATGACGGCACTGAAACGTCGGTGGAATTGACCCATCCGGATCGAGTTTATTGGCCCGGCGATGAGGTCAGCAAGCAAGACCTTCTTGATTACTACGCTTTGGCCTGGCGTAGAATGGCGTCTTTCGTCGTCAACCGTCCCCTCGCCCTCCTGCGGTGTCCGGATGGCATCGATGGACCACGCTTCTTCCAGAAACATGCCTGGAAGGGCATCAATCCGCATATCCAGGAAATTGCCGATCCAGAAGATAAGGACGCTGCGAAGCTTCTGAAGATTGGGGATTTCGATGGCCTGGCAGCCCTTGTCCAATCCGCTGCGCTGGAAATTCACCCCTGGGGCACGACGACTGATCATTGGGAAAAGCCCGACATGATCATCATGGATCTCGACCCCGGGGAGGATGTCGCATGGAGTGAGGTCGTGACTGCAGCGAAGGAGATCAGGGAGCGGTTCGCCACCCTGGGACTAACATCCTTCGTCAAAACGTCAGGCGGCAAGGGATTGCATGTGGTTGCATCCGTCAAGCCGCAGGCGACCTGGCCGCAGGTCAAGGATGCCGCCGAGGCAATCGCCCACGCCATGAGTGCCGATAGCCCGGAGACGTATTTGTCGGTTGCCAGCAAGGCGAAACGGGCGGGCCATATCTTCATCGATTATCTGCGCAACGGCCGCGGCAACACAGCCGTGGCACCCTATTCGACACGCGCCAGAAAGGGCGCTGCCGTTTCGATGCCGGTCAGCTGGGAAGAATTGGACGGCAAGATCGGGCCTGCTTCCTTTACCGTCAAGAATGCGGCATCGCGCCTCGGCCAATCGAGCACGGATCCCTGGGCCGATTTCTTCAAGGCGGCATCGCCTCTCAAGGTCTGACGTTACACCAGAAACGGGACCAGCGCGGGCGTGCTGGCCTTATAATCGGCATAGGCCGAGCCGAACGTCTCGTTCATCCAGCTCTCCTCGATTTGCACGCGGCGCAATACAGCATAGAGCACCGCGATGATCGCAAGGACGGCCGCGATGTCACCGCGCGCAATTGCCGAGCCGATAATGGCCAGCATCAGACCGGAATAGATCGGGTGCCGCACAAGCGCATAAGGACCGGAGCGAATGAGCGCGTGATCTTCCTTGAGAGTGATCACCCCGCTCCAGTTGCGCCCGATATGATAGCGAGCCCAGACAGCGAAAACGAGACCGATGAAGGTCAGAACCGCGCCAATCGCATAGGATGTGAGATCCTGTGGGATGAGGCGGAACCGCAAAGGACCCAGCCAGGATGGATTGACGACAAGAAGGAAAGCGCCGATCCAGATCGGCACGGTATTGCCGAGCCGCGACAGAGGGTCCTCCTGTCGCACGTTCCTCTTGACGCTGAATGAAGCGAAAAGCCAGATCAATAGCCAGACGATCCAGCATGCAGGAATGAATTGATAGATGAGCATCGCTCAGGCCACATCTTTGTCCAGTTCCGGATAGTGCCGGAAAATGCCGTTCTCATTGAAGGGAATGCGGCGATCTGACTGAAGATAGCGAGCAATGTTGGGCCGTTTCATGACAGCTCCGTGCAGCGCGGTCAGATGCGGATATCGGCGATCCAGATGCGCCGTCGCGCGGGGGAAGGCATAGCGCAGCCCCTCATAGACCTGAAACAGCGAAAGATCGACATAGGTCAATTCTCCGCCGAAGATATGGCTCGATCCTTCGGGGTTTTGCTGAAGCACTTTCTCGAAATAACCGAGGAACTTGGGAATGCGGTTTTCGATGAATTCTGCAGCCCGCGCCTTGGCCTCTTGCTTCTGATCCTCGTAATATTTCGACGTCGCGATCGGGTGGTGCGTGTCGTGTACCTCGGCGACGAGATCGGTGATCGTCAGCTGCAGGCCGTTCAACACGTGGCGCCTTCCTTCGTCCCTCGGCGCCAGACCCAGCTTCGGCCCGAGATACATCAGGATATTCGCCACATGCGGAATAATGAGATCACCGTCCTTCAGAAACGGTGGGGCAAATGGGAGACCGAGTTCAGCTTTACCCTCCATGATGGCGAACATGGCGGGCATACCATGCCCCCTGCCTGCAGGAGCACGACAAACATCGACATAGTCTGCACCGGCTTCCTCCAGCGCCAGCCGAACGAATTCGCCGCGCCCCTGAATGCCATCCCAATAATAGAGTTCATAGGCCATTCGGTTTCATCTCCCCGATATTGAGAGCAATCCGCTGCAATGATCGCCGCAAGACTGCAATTTAGCGTCGACATCGCGAAAGGTAAGAGGCAATCGACGATTACAGGCGCAGGCATATGCACCGGAAACCTTATGAACTTCATAGCGACGGCCGAATGGATCTCGACGATCGCATCCAGTTCTCACCGATGGCCTAGGAATGTGTGTTGTGCTCGTGGCGTTTACGCGTCGCAGCCGCCTTTTTTGCAGAGGCGGAGCGCTCCGCAGCGGGTCGGCTTGCAGCGGCGCGTCCGCCGATCCTGCCGCCCTTTTCGGACGATTCGTGGTTTTCGGAATGGCCGCGACCGGAGGCTGACTTCTTACCGCCGCCGCTTTCCTTGTTTACAGTCGCCCAGGCACGCCGCTCCGCCTCTGCGTGCGAAACGCCGCGGTCTTCGTAGCCTTCCTCGATATGCTCGGCCTTGCGCTTCTGCTTGTCGGTATAGGCGGACTTATCTCCTCGGGGCATGATCTTTCTCCTTGCTGGGAAGGAAGAGCAACCCGTCGTCAGGGAAAAGGTTCCGAGATTTGGCCTGAAGAATTGCGATTGCCGGATAGCAGATTGCTCGGGAGCATCCAGAAGCGCCGACCATGCCGCACAGCGACACGCTGCTTGGCAGAGGCAGGGAAAAAGACGCCGACCGAGCGATCGATGATCAGAATGAGGACCAAGGCCGTCAGAAGATACAGCGCAACGAGCACGAGGAGTGATGTCATCCCATCAGCTCCAATCTAGCGGCAAGCCACAAAGGCCACTGCGCTGCGACAATCGCCGCAACCGTCATTTCCACATCATCGATATAGCTGCCACACATTGCTGAACTCCCTTCACAATCTGTAGCATCGATGTGTGACAACTATTTCGCGGATGAGAGCCAAATCACCGAAATTATTGCGAATATTCCGCCAGCTACCATCTCGAAAAGAGAGACGGCCCGATGTTGCCATCGAGCCGCCCTCATCTCCGCCACACTCCTAAAGCTGACGCGTCCTATACCTTCGCGGCTACACCCTTCTTCGATATCTTCTTTGCTGGCTTAGCCAATTTTTCCTCAGCAACAGCCGCCGCGGCGACCGCCGTCTTGCGCTTCGCCTTGGGCTTGATGTCGATCGCGCCGCCGTCTGCTGCCGTTTTCTCAAGCGCGATGCGCTCACTGCTCGCCTGCGCCCAGTGCTCGACGTCGCGACCGGAAGGATGGCCTTCCTCTTCCCATATGGCGTATGCGCGCTTCTTGATCCATTCGTCCCGAGATTCCAACATCTGCTGTTCTCCGTTCGCATCATTGAACAAGGTTTTGATGAACGATGCCCGTTCTTGAAACGCGGGCTTTGACGCCTCCCCCGAGCAGCCAAGACGCTATGGCTAGCGTTCTTCGATCTCGACTGTCGAACCGCAGTGGCGCTTCGAACGAGAAACAGAAATTACCGTGGGGGACGGTAGCGAAGCAGCCGAAGCAACCTAAGTATGATGCTGGTCAGAACAGGGTTCAATTAAAATTATCTAATAAGATGAAGTTTCGCACCGCTATTGATGACATCTTGACGATCGCCGGCCCACTCATTGCAGCTTTTGCGGGCAAGGATATACTTGCATCATGATCGACCTCGTGGCTGCCCATTGGGGCCAAATTCTCGCCGTCCTGTCCATTGTGATGGGGGCGGCCGCTGCAATCCATGCAGCCATGACCAAAGAAGATGTCCGCGCCGCGATCGGCTGGGTCGGCGTCATCATCCTGTCGCCCATCATCGGTGCCGTCCTCTATGCTGTCGCCGGCATCAATCGCATCCGCCGGGCCTCCCTCAGCTCGCAGCGCGACGCGCTCTTTCGCAAGGATGCGAATGGCGAGCTCTCCAGCTTCGACGCCGATGGCGGCGAGGTGCGCCGGCGGTTCGGCGATCGTTTCGGTTCTATGAAGACGCTCGGCGACCGCGTCGTTCGCTATATGATGAGCACCGGCAACACCATCGAGATGCTGACGAACGGCGACGTTGCCTATGCCGCGATGAAGGCTGCAATCGACGGCGCCGAGCGCAGCATTCTGATGGAAACCTACATCTTCGATCGCGACCCGATCGGCCTCCGCATCGCCGATTCCCTGATTGCTGCGACCAAACGCGGTGTCAGCGTGCGTGTACTCATCGATGCTGTTGGCGCCCGCTACTCCGTGCCGAGCATCATGGGCTATCTGCGCGAAGGAGGCGTGCAGGTCGACGTCTTCAATGGCAACGTCATCATCGGTCTCCGGTTGCCTTATGCCAACCTGCGTACCCACCGAAAGATCCTCAGCATCGATGGGCGAATTGCCTTTACCGGCGGCATGAATATCCGTCAGGGCTTCACGCGTGAATTCGCGCACGAGCACAGCGCTCGCGACATGCATTTCTGCGTGACGGGACCTGCAGTCGCCGATCTCTTCAATACGGCAGCCGAGGATTGGCGCTTCACCACAGGCGAAGTCCTGAATGGCGAGGAATGGCGGATTGCCGCGCCCTCCAACGAGCCTGGAGCGCCCGTTTTCATGCGGGTGGTTGCCTCCGGCCCGGATCGCAGCGTCGAGACCAATCACAAGATGCTCATCGGCGCGCTGTCGGTGGCGCACAAATCCATCCGAATCATGTCGCCCTATTTCCTGCCGGATCGCGAGTTAATCAGTGCGCTGGTGACGGCGGCCCGGCGTGGCGTCGAAGTCGATATCGTCGTGCCGACAGCCAACAATCTGGTACTCGTCGACCGGGCCATGACGGCGCAATTCGACCAGATGCTGAAGAACTATTGCCGCATCTGGCGCGCCGAAGGCGCCTTCAACCATTCCAAGCTTTTGTCCATCGACGGTATCTGGGCCTATGTCGGCTCATCCAATCTCGATCCGCGCTCCCTGCGGCTCAATTTCGAAGTGGATCTCGAGGTACTCGATCGCGGCTTTGCGAGCACGATCGACGATCATATCGGCGCGATCCTGGAAACTGCACATCCGGTAGACCTCGAAAAGCTCAGGGCGCGGCCGTTTGTCGTACGGCTTATCGAAAAGGTGCTCTGGCTTGGCTCACCCTATCTCTGACGACTGCAACGAAAGACTATCTGCCTTTGTCGCAGCCTTTTTACATGACAACGCCAACAATCGCTTCTTATACTCTGTCCCACGTGCCCGACATGATCTGATCAAGGAACGGTCGACGGATAGATGCGAAAAAAGAAAGAAAGTCTCCGTGCGAGCATTCTGGAAAGCCTGAAGAACCGAAAGAAATCGCGCCCCACACCGGCCGGCAGCAAGCCGGACCGCCCGGACGGCACGTTGATCGCTTCCTACAATGTCCACAAATGCGTGGGCGCCGACCGCCGCTTCGATCCGGAAAGAACGAGCCGCGTCATTCATGAAATCGATGCCGATATCATCGGTCTGCAGGAAGCCGATACGCGTTTTGGAGAACGCACGGGCATTCTCGATCTGCGCCGGCTCGAACGCGAGACAGGCCTCATTCCGGTGCCGATCGCCGGCGTCACCAAGGCGCATGGCTGGCACGGCAATGTGGTTCTTTTCAAACAGGGCACGGTTCGCGACGTTCACCAGATCAATCTGCCAGGGCTTGAACCGCGCGGCGCCTTGATCGCTGAACTGGAATTGGCTCGTGGCGGAAGCCTCAGGATCATCGCGGCGCATCTCGGCCTGCTGCATCGCTCGCGCGCGCAGCAGACGCGTTTGATCGTCGACCTCATGAACGACGGCAGCGAGACGCCGACCATCCTGCTGGGCGATCTCAACGAATGGCGCCTTGGCGACCGCTCATCTCTCAATACCATCCAGAACGCGTTCGGACCGCTACCGCCTGCCGTACCGAGCTTTCCCTCGACACTGCCGCTTCTGGCGCTCGACCGCATCATGGCAAACCGCCGCGGCATGATCTCCGCAGTCGAAGTGCATGACTCGCCGCTGGCACGCGTGGCTTCCGATCACCTGCCCATCAAGGCCGTGGTCAGCCTGGAAGTGCTCGACATCGACGCTCGGACGCATTCACAGACTGCCTAGACGTTATCGACATACTTCATGTTGATCCCACCGATATATGTGATGACGGGCGGAGGACCATCTTATAGGCTCCCCGCCGAAATGACCGATCCGGGAGACAATCATGCTGAAAACTCTGTTGCTGACCGGCGCCGCCGGCGGTGTTGGCCAGGCAATCCGGCCGCTTCTGTCGCAGATCGCCGAGAACGTCCTTTTGTCAGACCTCGCGCCGATAAGCGACCTGCGCCCGAACGAGCGTTTCGTCGCCTGTGATCTCGCTGACCGCAGCGGCGTCGATGCGATGGTGAAAGGTGTTGATGGTATCATCCATCTCGGGGGGATATCGGTGGAAAAGCCCTTCGATCTGATCCTGCAGGGCAATATTCTCGGCCTCTACAATCTCTATGAGGCCGCGCGCGGCGCCGGCAAGCCGCGTATCGTCTTTGCGAGCTCCAATCACACGATCGGCTTCTATCGTCGAGATGAGCGGATCGACAACAAGGTGCCGACCCGGCCGGATTCACTCTATGGCGTCTCAAAGGTGTTCGGTGAGGCCGTCGCGAGCCTCTACTTCGACAAGTTCGGCCAGGAAACGCTTTCGGTACGCATCGGCTCGTGCTTTCCCGAGCCCCGCAACACGCGCATGCTCGCCACGTGGTTCAGCATCGGGGATTTCGTCTCGCTTTGCGATTGCGCCTTCAACGCCCCGCGCCTCGGCCATACGATCGTCTACGGCGTCTCGGACAATGACGAACAATGGTGGGACAACAGCAACGCTGCCTTTCTTGGCTGGAAGCCGCGCGATAGTGCGGCTCCTTGGCGCGCCGAAATTCTGTCGAAAACACCCGCCGAGGATCCGAATGATCCCGCAATCGTCTATCAGGGCGGCGGCTTTGCTTCTGCCGCTCACCCCGAGGACTGATCGTCAGACACCGTTGCGAAAGAGCTTCCAGCGTGTCGGCCTGAAGGCGATGCGGTTGCGATCCAAGGCATCCGCCTTGTTCGGCGGCAGTTCGATCTCGATGGGATCGTGCTCGGCACCGATGTTGATTTCAAGGTGGCGAGTGCCTGCCACGCGCCTGCTGGCAACGAGCAGACCCGCGATCGCGCCGCCATCGCCGTCACGGATTTCGATATCGTGGGGTCGGAAATAGAGATAGGCTTCGCCATCGGGCTCATGCGGCGTGCTGAGTCCCAGCGGCTTGTCATCGAACCAGATCTCGCCGCTGGTGATGCGCACCTTGAGACGATTGGATTGGCCGATGAAGCCATAGACAAAGGGAGAATTCGGCGAGTCGTAGATCTCGTCCGGCGTTCCGACCTGTTCGATCGCGCCCTTGTTGAGTACGACCACGCGGTCGGCGAGCTCCAGCGCCTCTTCCTGGTCATGGGTCACGAAGACGGTGGTGTGGCCGGTCCGGTCGTGGATTTCCCGCAGCCACTTGCGCAGGTCCTTGCGGACCTGAGCATCGAGAGCGCCGAAGGGCTCGTCCAGAAGCAGCACGTTCGGCTCGACCGCCATGGCGCGCGCCAGTGCCACGCGCTGGCGCTGGCCGCCGGAAAGCTGGGCCGGATAGCGCTTCTCCAGGCCGTTCAACTGCACCAGTTCCAACAGCTCCAGGGCACGCCGGCGAATTTCATCGCGTGGCGGACGACGCGATGCCGAGCGGACTTTCAGGCCGAAAGAGATATTGTCGAGCACCGTCATGTGCCGAAACAGCGCGTAGTGCTGAAACACGAAGCCGATATTGCGCTGCTGCACCGTCTTTCGCGACGCATCCTCTTGGCCGAAGAAGATCTGTCCCTCCGTCGGGGTTTCGAGACCGGCAATCAGGCGCAGCAGCGTCGTCTTGCCGGAGCCCGATGGACCAAGAAGCGCAATCAATTCGCTCGAGCGGATATCCAGCGACACGTCATGCAATGCGGGAAAGCGACCGAATTCCTTACGCAGGTTTTGAACGCGAACTTCCATCAAGAATTCCTTCAGTGACGCCGGCTGGCTGCGATCTCTTCGCTATAGCGCATTTCCAGCAGCGTCTTCAGTATCAATGTGACAAGGGCGAGCAGGGCCAGCAGCGTGGCAACCGCGAATGCCCCCGAAAAATTATATTCGTTATAAAGAATTTCGACCTGCAAGGGCATGGTGTTGGTTTCGCCGCGGATATGACCCGAAACGACCGAAACGGCTCCGAACTCACCCATGGCGCGGGCGTTGCAGAGCAGCACGCCGTAAAGCAGGCCCCATTTGATGTTCGGTAGCGTGACATGCCAGAAGGTCTGCCAGCCATTGGCCCCGAGCGAGAGCGCCGCCTCTTCGTCTGCGCTGCCCTGTTCCTGCATCAGTGGGATCAATTCGCGCGCGACGAAGGGAAAGGTGACGAACATCGTCGCCAGCACCAGCCCAGGAACCGCAAACAGGATCTGAATGCCATGGCTCTGCAGCCAAGGGCCGAGTGTGCTGTTCGAATTGAACAACAGCACGAAGACCAAGCCCGATATGACCGGCGACACCGAGAAGGGCAGATCGATCAGCGTCGTCAGCAAGGCCTTGCCCTTGAATTCGAATTTGGCGATCGCCCAGGCGGCTGCAATGCCGCAGACGAGGTTCAGCGGCACACTGATGCCGGCAACGATCAATGTCAGCCGGATCGCCGCGAAGGTTTCCTCGTCAACCAAGGCTTCGAAGAAGGTCTCGATCCCCTTGCGGAATGCTTCGACGAAAACGGCGGCGAGAGGCAGAAGCACCATCAGCGTCAGGAACGCGAGCGAGATCAGTATGAAGACGATGCGCGCAAGCCGGCTTTCGGTGATGACCGAATGACCGGTTTCGACTGATGCAGAAAGATCATGCGCCATAGCCATATCTCCTTCTGCTCCACGACTGGATGAGATTGATGATCAAAAGCATGGTGAAGGAAATGAACAGCATCACCGTCGCGATCGCCGTCGCTGCGGAATAATTATATTCCTCCAGGCGAATGACGATGAGCAGCGGCGCGATTTCCGAAACATAGGGCTTGTTGCCGGCGATGAAGATGACCGATCCGTATTCGCCGGCCGCACGTGCGAATGCCAGCGCAAAGCCAGTCAGAGCGGCAGGGGCGAGGCCCGGCAGCAGCACGCGGGTTATCGTCTGAAAACGCGAGGCACCAAGGGTCGCCGCCGCCTCCTCGACTTCGCGGTCGATCTCCTCCATGACCGGCTGTGCCGTGCGCACCACGAACGGCAGGCCGACGAAAATCAATGCGATGACGATGCCGACCGGCGTGAACGCGATCTTGATGCCGAGCGGCGTCAGGAACTGACCGATCCAGCCATTCGGCGCATATAGCGTCGTCAAGGCAATGCCGGCAACCGCCGTCGGCAAGGCGAACGGCAGATCGACCATCGCATCGAGAATGCGCTTGCCTGGAAAGCGATAGCGCACCAGCACCCAGGCAAGGATAAGCCCCAGCACGGCGTTGACGAGCGCGGCGATGAAGGCGCCGCCGAAGCTCATGCGCAGCGCATAGAGCGTGCGCACGTCAAGCGCGAGGGCCCAGAAATTCTGCCAGCCGAGGGCACTGCTTTTCCAGAGAAGCCCCGACAGCGGAATGAGTACTATGAAGATGAGCCAAGCCAAGGTAACGCCGAGCGCCAATCCGAATCCCGGAATGACGCTCGGCTGCCGTAACCGCCACCGTTTGCGGGTTATAGAATGCATTCAGTCTTATTGTCCCGGCTTGTAGATCTGATCGAAGACGCCCCCGTCAGCGAAGAATTTCGGCTGAGCTTGAGACCATCCGCCAAAGTCGTCAATAGTGGCGAGCTTCAGGGACGGGAAACGAGCGACATCCTTCGGATCGGCCGCTTCCGGCTTGATCGGCCGGTAATAGTGCTTCGCAGCGATCTTCTGACCTTCATCCGAGTACAGGTAGTTCAGATAGGCCTCCGCGACCTTGCGCGTGCCTTTGGTATCGACATTGCCGTCCACAACGGCAACCGGCGGATCGGCGCGGATCGAAACCGACGGTGTGACGATTTCGAATTTATCTGGGCCGAGTTCATCGAGTGAGAGATAGGCCTCGTTTTCCCAGGCAAGCAGAACGTCACCAAGACCGCGCTGTACGAAAGTCGTCGTCGCGCCGCGCGCGCCGGTGTCGAGGACCGGGACATGCTTCAGGAGCTGCGCGACATAGTCCTGCGCCTTGGCATCATCGCCGCCATTGGCCTGCTTCGCCCAGGCCCATGCCGCCAGGATGTTCCAGCGTGCGCCGCCTGATGTCTTCGGGTTCGGCGTAATGACTTCTACGCCGTCCTTGACCAGATCCGGCCAGTCCTTGATGCCCTTGGGATTGCCCTTGCGCACCAGGAAAACGATGGTCGAAGTGTAGGGAACCGAATTGTTCGGGAACTTGGTCTTCCAGTCTGGCGGAATCTTGTGCGTCGCCTTGGCGATCGCGTCGATATCGCCTTCGAGGGCGAGCGTCACGACGTCGGCATCGAGACCGTCAATCACCGAGCGAGCCTGCGCGCCGGAACCGCCATGCGAAGCCTTGATATTGATGGTTTCGCCCGTATCCTTCTTCCACTTGGCAGCAAAAGCCGTGTTGAAGTCCTTATAGAGTTCACGGGTCGGATCGTAGGAAACATTGAGAAGCGTCTTGTCCGCCGCCCAGGTCGGCGCGACGGCCGCGATCGAGAAACTGCCGATCAGAATTGCGGTGGCGAGAAGCCGAGAAAGCTTAATCGTCTGCATGGATGCACCCCCTTCGTTTGTCCTTAAACCCTACCAACTTGGTCGTATAAAGTAACGAAGGCAGTTTCCGTTTTCGGCAACTGCGGAGAACAGCATCCCATAGAATCGAAAAAAGTGAAATCACATTCCGAAATGGTATCAGATGCTCAACGCGTGTGTCGTCACCGAATGGAGTCGGACATAAAGACAGAATAGAGTTCGTCGGCGCTCTTTGTCTGCCGCATCGCCGTCAGAACGCCTTCCGTGCGCAAACGCCTCGCGATCGCGGCAAGCACGTTCAGATAGTCGCCCCGGCCGCCCTCTCCGAACAACAGCACGAAGGCCCATTCCGTCGGTATGTCGTCGATGGCTTCGAAATCGACTGGATGTGCAAAATGCACCATGAGTCCCCGAGGCCTCGTCATGCCAGCGATGGCGGCATGCGGAACCGCAACGCCATTGCCGATCCCCGTCGTGCCCAATTTTTCGCGCGTCTCCAGCGCTCGCAGGACCACTGCCTCGTCCAGGCCAAAGCAATGGGCTGCCTTCGACGACAGCATCTGCAATGCCCACCATTTCGTCGGAGCGGAGACGCCGACAAAGACGTGTTCGGGAAGAATGATCGTGGAAAGGTCCATGGTCGCACTCAAGGTCCGGCAATAAATTCTGAAATGGCATTCATCGCCACAAGTCCGAGGCCAAATCGCCTCGATCATGGGCTCGAAACTTCCGCCGCCTCAATCAGGCTCGCGCAGCCGGTAGCCGACACCTGTCTCGGTGGTGATATAGTGCGGCTGATCGGGAATCTCTTCGATCTTCTGCCGAAGCTGGCGCACATAAACGCGCAGATACTGCACATCGGCCGCCGGCCCCCAGATCTGCTTCAGCAGGAATTGGTGCGTCAGCACCTTGCCGGCATGCTGGGCGAGCACGCGCAGGATGTCGTATTCCTTCGGCGACAGCTTGATCTCCTTGCCATCGACCTTGACGATACGCTTGACGAGATCAATGGAAAGACCGCCGGTCTGGAAAATCGCCTTCTCGCCCTGCTGCTGCAGGCGATGGCGCAGCGCCACACGGATGCGGGCAGCAAGCTCGTTGACGCCGAAAGGCTTGGTCACATAATCGTCGGCGCCACTTTCGAGCGCCTTGACGATGCCAGCTTCGTCGGTGCGGCTTGACAGGATGACCACCGGGATCTGCACCCCATCCTCGCGCCAACCGAGCAACAGATCCTGGCCTGATTTATCCGGCAGGCCGAGATCAAGCACGATCAGATCGGGCTGGTCTTCGTCGATCGACGCCTGGGCTGACGCGGCGCTCTGTGCCTCATTGACGACGTAGCCCTGGGCACCGAGGCCCACGCGCAGCAATTTGCGGATTGGCGGCTCGTCATCGACAACGAGAATCTTGACGGCAGTGGTGTTCATTTCAGTTCATCCAGCTTCGGGACATCTGTTGGTTTCGGCAGGCGGATGGTGAAAACTGCCCCTTGCCGATCAGTTCTGTTGCCGGCGGCGATCGTGCCGCCCATCGCCTCGATGAAACCGCGGCAGATGGACAAGCCAAGCCCGGTTCCGGCACGCACCTGATCACCTTTGCGTACCCGATAGAAGGTATCGAAGACGCGTTCGAGGTCGGCGGGCGGGATGCCTGGTCCCTCGTCCATCACGCGGAAGACGATATTGTCTATATCGGCCCAGGCCTCCAGGCGAATGGCCGATGCTTCCGGCGCATATTTCGCGGCGTTGTCGAGCAGGTTGAACAGTACCTGTTCGAACAAGACCGGATCGACCTTCACCATCGGCAGATCAACGGGCATCCGCACGTCGACGCGATGATGTGCCAGGATTTTTTCCGCCCGCCGCAGCGCACTGCCGACGATATCGCCGCCATAATGCAGAGCATAATTCGGCTCCATTGCACCGGACTCGATCTTGGTCATGTCAAGCAGATTGGCGATGAAGCGGTTGAGGCGTTCGGATTCGTCGATGACGGTCGACAGGAGATCGACGCGATCTTCGTGTGGCAGGGTTTCCAGATAGTCGCGCAAGGTGCCTGCCGCCCCAAGGATGGCAGCAAGCGGCGTCTTCAAATCATGCGAAATCGAGGTCAACAGAGCCGACCGCAGCCGGTCGGCCTCCACCGCCAGCTTCGCGCGGTCGACATCGGCTACCAGCTGCACGCGCTCGATGGCAAGAGCCGCCTGATCGGCGAGAGCATCGAGCAGCCGCTGTTGCTCCGGCGTCAGAAGCGGGCCGTCGCGGCGGTCGCTATCGAGGCCGATAACGCCGACGGCGGTTCGGCCGGTGCGGAGCGGAACGTAAAGGCGCTTGGCGCCTGGTAGTGTATCTGCGCCACGGCCGGCGGCATGATTATGCTCCCAGGCCCAGCGCGCCGCCGCGATATCGGCGTCGTCGAGCGTGTCGTCGGGCGGATAGCCGGCCTTGACGGCGATCGTGCCATGTTCGGGCAAGAGCAGGACGACGCGCAGCTTGAGCATCGACGCCAGCTGGAAAGCGGTTGCCCATAGAACGTCGTCCAGCGTGCCTGTGCCGGCAAGCTTCTTGGAGAAGAGATAGAGATCTTCCGTCGTTCGCGCCCGTTGCCGCGCCGCCGCCGCCTGGCGCTGCACCGTCGCCGTCAGGTTACTCGCAATGACCGCGACACCAAGGAAGAAGAAAAAGGCAAGCACGCTTTCGGGATCGCTGATCGTCAGCGTATAGCGCGGCGGCAGGAAGAAGAAGTTGAAGGCAAGAGCACCGAGAAAGCAGGAATAAAGTGCTGGACGCAGGCCCTGGGTCACGGCGCTTACCAGCACCGCCATCAGGAAGACGAGCGCCAGATTGCGCACGTCAAGCACCTGATCGAGGATGACGCAAAAGCCCAGCGCGATGGCGACATAGAGCGTTGCCAGAACATAGCCGCGGAGTTGGAAAGGTGGCGATGAGGGTGCCACTTTGACGCCACGCCCTGCAGCCTCGCCATCCGCTTCGCTGCCGGAAATGACATGGACGCTGATGTCCCCGGCCTTGCGAATGAGATCATAAGAAACTGAGCGGCGAGACCAATCACGCCAGGAACCGATTTTCGGCGAACCGATGACGATGTGGGTCACGTTGTTGCTCGCCGAATGACGAAGCAGCTCCTCCGCCACTTCCCGACCCGGAAGTGTGATTGCTTCACCGCCAAGCTGCTCGGCGAGCCGCAGCGTTGCGGCGATCGTGTCGCGCTGCGCCTCGCTCAAACTGATCGAGCGGTTGGTCTCGACATAGACGGCTGCCCAGGGGGCCCGCAGGCGCGCGGCCATGCGCGCGGCATAGCGGACAAGCGCCGCTGAGCGTGGATGATGATCGATGGAGACGAGCACGCGCTCGCCGGCAGCCCAAGGTCCCTGGATCGCGTGCGCCTGCATATGGGTCAGCAGCTGGTCGTCGACGCGCTGGGCGGTGCGACGCAGCGCGAGCTCCCGCAAGGCCGTCAGGTTGCCCGGCGTGAAATAGTTGGTCAGCGCGCGCTCGGCCGTCTTCGAGACATAGACCTTGCCGTCATGCAGCCGCTTGATGAGATCATCAGGGGTCAAATCGATGATCTCGACATCATCGGCCATGTCGATGATCGAATCCGGCACCGTCTCGCGCACACGGATGCGGGTAATCTGCGAAACGACGTCATTCAGGCTTTCGACATGCTGGATATTCAACGTCGTGTAGACGTCGATGCCGCGTTCAAGCAACTCCTTGACATCGAGGTAGCGTTTGGGATGCCGGCTGCCATGCGCATTGGTATGAGCAAGTTCGTCGACCAGCACCAGGTCGGGGCGGCGTTTCAGGATGGCATCGAGATCCATCTCCTCCAGCGCCCTGCCCTTATAGTCGACATTGATGCGCGGTACGATCTCGAATCCTTCGAGCAGGGCCTGTGTCTCTCGGCGGCCATGGGTCTCGACGACACCGACCACGACATCGACGCCGTCGGCAATCTTCGCCCTGCCCGACATCAGCATCTCATAGGTCTTGCCGACGCCCGGTGCCGCTCCGAGGAATATCTTTAACCGACCGCGCGTCTCGGCCCGCGCCTTCTCGAGAAGCGCATCAGGAGAAGGCCTGCTCAACATATCGCGGCTGTCGTCTGCCATTCGCTGGTTGTCTTTCCTGATAAGGTTGAGACGGCACGAACCGTCTCAACCTCTTCAACTTATTGAGTCATAGAAGCATCGAGCGCCCGGTTCAATGCCAGCACATTGACCACAGGTTCCCCGAGAACGCCGAGCTCCCGCGGCTCTATGGCTGCCTCGACGAGCGACTTGACCTTGGCCTCATCCATGCCGCGAGCCTTGGCGACACGCGGCACCTGGAAATAGGCGGCTTCGGGCGAGATGTCCGGGTCGAGACCGCTGCCCGAAGTGGTGAGCAGATCGATCGGAACCGGCGTATTCGGATTCTGCGCCTGCAATGTCGCGGCATCGCCCTTGATACGGGTGATCAGGCTCGAATTGGTCGGGCCAAGATTGGAGCCACCGGAATTGGCGGCATTATAGGGTGCGGAAACCGATTTGGTCGGATCGTTTGGGTCGGCGCCGGTCGTGGCTGACGGACGCCCGTGGAAATACTTATCCGCCGTGAAATTCTGGCCGATAAGACTGGAGCCGATCACCTTGCCATCCTTCTCCACCAGGCTGCCATTGGCCTGGTGAGGGAAGAGCGCCTGGGCGACACCGGTCATGGCAAGCGGATAGGCAAGGCCGGTCAGAACGGTCGTGGCGACGATCATGACGATCGCGGGTCTGATTTGTTTCAACATGAGAGAAACTCCTTAGGCGAGGCCAATGGCGGTAATCGCCATGTCGATGGCCTTGATGCCGATGAAGGGAACGATGATGCCGCCGAGGCCGTAGATCAGCAGGTTGCGGCTGAGCAGCGCGCCGGCGCCGATCGGGCGGTAGCGGACACCCTTCAGCGACAGCGGGATCAGCGCGACGATGATGAGCGCGTTAAAGATGATGGCCGAGAGAATGGCGCTTTGCGGCGTTGCCAGTCCCATGACGTTCAGCATTTTCAGCTGCGGGTAGAAGGCGATGAACATGGCCGGGATGATGGCGAAATACTTGGCGATATCGTTGGCGATGGAGAAGGTCGTCAGCGCACCGCGCGTCATCAGCAGCTGCTTGCCGATCTCGACGATCTCGATCAGCTTCGTCGGGTCGCTGTCGAGGTCGACCATGTTGCCGGCTTCGCGAGCGGCCACCGTACCGGTGTTCATGGCAACGCCGACATCGGCCTGGGCGAGTGCCGGCGCATCGTTCGTGCCGTCGCCGCACATGGCGACCAGCTTGCCCTGTGCCTGCTCCTGACGCATCAGCGCCAGCTTCATCTCAGGCGTCGCCTGTGCGAGGAAGTCGTCGACGCCGGCTTCGGCGGCAATGGCGGCAGCCGTCAGCGGATTGTCGCCCGTGATCATGACGGTGCGGATGCCCATACGGCGCAGCTCCGCAAAACGCTCACGGATACCGCCCTTGACGATATCCTTGAGATGGATGACGCCGAGCAGACGGCCGTCACGAGCAACGGCAAGCGGCGTACCGCCGGCCTTGGCAATCTCATCTGCGATCGCCTGCAACTCGCGCAGCATTTCGCTTGACGTGCGCGACATGATGGCGGTGCCTTCCGTCGAACCATTGGCCGCGCCTTCGACATAGGCGACCACGGCATCGACAGCGCCCTTGCGGATCGAGGAGCCATCGAGATCAACGCCGCTCATACGGGTCTGGGCGGTAAAGGGAACGAAGGTCGCCTTCAGGCTCGTCATGTCGCGGCCGCGAATCGCATATTTCTCCTTGGCAAGCACCACGATCGAGCGTCCCTCCGGCGTCTCGTCGGCAAGGGAGGCAAGCTGCGCGGCGTCGGCGAGATCCTGCTCGCTGACACCACGGACGGGGCGGAAGGCGGTCGCCTGACGGTTGCCAAGCGTGATCGTACCGGTCTTGTCGAGAAGCAGCGTGTCGACGTCGCCGGCGGCCTCGACGGCGCGGCCGGACATGGCAAGCACGTTGAAGCGCACCAGACGGTCCATGCCAGCAATGCCGATCGCCGAAAGCAATGCGCCGATGGTGGTCGGGATCAGCGTCACGAAGAGCGCAACGAGCACGACCGTCTGGATCGAGCCGCCGGCATAGGCGGCGAAGCTCGGGATGGTGACGGTCGCGAGCACGAAGATCAGCGTCATGCCGGCCAGCAGGATATTGAGCGCAATTTCGTTGGGCGTCTTCTGTCGTTCGGCACCTTCGACCAGCGCGATCATCCGGTCGATGAAGGTCGAGCCCGCAGCAGCGGTGATCCGCACACGTATCTCGTCCGACAGAACCTGCGTACCGCCGGTCACAGCCGAGCGGTCGCCGCCCGATTCACGGATGACAGGCGCGGATTCGCCGGTGATGGCGGCTTCGTTGACGGAAGCGACGCCTTCGATGACCTCACCATCCGAAGGGATGATATCGCCGGCTTCGACCAGGACGACATCGCCAACCTTCAGGCTGGTGCCAGGCACCATCTTGTAATCGGTGCGGCTGTTGCCGACGAGCAGCTTCGCCTGGGTTTCGGTGCGCGACTTGCGCAGCGAATCCGCCTGCGCCTTACCGCGGCCTTCCGCTACCGCTTCGGCGAAATTGGCGAACAGCACCGTGAACCACAGCCAGATATTGATCTGCAGCGAGAAGGCGAGATTGCCGCCACCCGTGATGAGGTCGCGCAGGAAGAGGACGGTCGTCAGCATCGAAACGACGGCGACCACGAACATGACGGGGTTCTTGGCGAGGGTGCGCGGGTTCAGCTTCTTGAACGAAGCGCCGATCGCCGGAACGAGAATGCGAGAATCCAGAATACTCGCTGATTTTAACTGGCTCATAAGAGGCTCCAGCGTGAAGAGGAAAACGTCAGATCGGAACGCCGCCGATCAGCCGATTAGAAATCCGAAGACGACAAGGCCGAGGAACAGGGCAACCATCGCCAGCAAAATGGCGTCGGACGCGCAGGTTGTTCCGGCCGGGCCACGCCCCCTGTCGAAGGGGCGTGGATCGATGACTTTTTTAAGCTTGCCTAGAAGCGGTTGGCTCATGGCCGTCATTCCTTAAAAGGTCTGGCCTGCAATCATCGACAGATGTTCGACGATCGGTCCGAGCGCCAGCGCCGGGAAGAAGGTCAAACCGCCGACGATCAGGATCGTACCAACAAGCAGACCAACGAAGAGCGGACCATCCGTTGGGAAGGTGCCGGCCGAGGCAGGAACCGTCTTCTTGCTGATCAGGGAACCGGCAATCGCAAGGGCCGGAACGATGACCAGGAAACGGCCGATCAGCATGACGATACCGAGCGTGATATTGTACCAGGAGGTATTGCCCGTCAGGCCGCCGAAGGCCGAGCCGTTGTTTGCCGCCGCCGAGCTATAGGCATAGAGGATTTCCGAGAAGCCGTGCGGACCGGCATTGGCGATCGAGGCTACGGCGGAAGGCAATACCACGGAGATCGCCGTGAAGATCAGCATGCCGGCGGGCAGGCAAAGCACGGCAAGCATTGCCATCTTCACTTCCTTGGCCTCGATCTTCTTGCCGAGATATTCCGGCGTGCGCCCGACCATCAGACCCGCAACGAAGATGGCGATGACGACGAACATCAGGATGCCGTAGAAGCCGGCGCCGACGCCGCCGACGATGACTTCGCCAAGCTGCAGGTTGATGAGCGGGATCAGGCCGCCGATCGCGGTGAAGCTGTCGAGCATGCCGTTGACCGCGCCGCAGGATGCGGCGGTGGTGATGACGGCGAAGAGCGAGGAGGCGGCAATACCGAAGCGGGCTTCCTTGCCTTCCATATTGCCGCCCTGGATACCGAGCGCATGAACAAGCGGATTGCCTGCCGCTTCAGCCCAATAGGTGACGATCACGCCGGCGATGAACAGTGTGCCCATCGCGGCCAGGATCGCCCAGCCCTGACGCTGGCTGCCGACCATACGACCGAAGACATTGGTCAGCGCCGCGCCGATGGCGAAGATCGCCAGCATCTGCAGGAGGTTGGAGATGGCGTCGGGGTTTTCGAACGGATGCGCCGAGTTGGCATTGAAGAAGCCGCCGCCATTCGTGCCGAGCATCTTGATGGCAAGCTGCGAGGCAACGGGACCGACGGCGATCGTCTGCTGCGCGCCTTCGAGCGTCGTGGCATTGACATAGGGGCCGAGCGTCTGCGGCACACCGAGATAGACGAAAGCAATCGTCAGCACGATGCAGATCGGCAAGAGGACGTAGAGCGTCGCACGGACCATATCGACCCAGAAGTTGCCGATCGCCTTGCCCGAGGCACGTGCGAAAGCACGGATCAGCGCAATGGCAATGGCAATGCCGGTTGCCGCAGACACGAAGTTCTGCACCGTCAGGCCGGCCATCTGCACGAGGTAAGACATCGTGCTCTCGCCGCCGTAATTCTGCCAATTGGTATTGGTGACGAAGCTCGTTGCCGTGTTGAAGGACAGTTCCGGGCCGACTGCGGTCATGCCGGCCGGATTATACGGCAGGCTGCCTTGCAGTCGCTGCAGGGCGTAAAGAACGAGGAAACCCGCGAGGCTGAACAGCAGCATGGAGACAGAATAGGTCGTCCAGTGCTGCTCTTCGCGTTCATCCGTGCCGGCCAAACGATAAAGCCCCCGTTCCACAGGACGGAGGACGAAAGAGAAGAAGGTGCGCTCGCCGGTAAAGACACGCGTCATGTAACCGCCGAGCGGTTTGACGAGCAGGAGAAGGATCCCGATATAAATGAGGATCTGAAGCCATCCGTTGAAGGTCATGGAGGTAACTTTCCCTATCCAGCGCTGTCAGAAGCGCTCGGGGCGAATGAGAGCATAGACCAGGTAGACGGTGAGAAAGATCGTCACGCCGCCACCGAGAATGTAATCGAGAAGCATTGCCGTCTCTCCGACTAGAGGCTGTCGCAGGCCTTGGTATAAGCGACACAGAGGAGGAAGAATAAAACGCCGATCCCGACAAGAATAATGTCCATCATTGATCGCGATTCCTTGATTGTTATTGTTGAATGCAGAAATGATGGAGAGCGCTCTTGCTCAGAGCGCCTCTTTTTCCTGCCGACCAGGAAGATCACTTTGGGTGTATCTTCCAGATGTAATATGCGACCGAACCGCATTAAGGTTCGAGACGGCGGAAAAGCGGAAGATATAAAAATCTTATAAATGCCGGGGCGGATGATGACGGTCTAAAACTATGTTCATACGCGAAGCGGATGCCCGCCCGCATTGCCAAACTCGCTCGAAGAACGAGGCATATTCCATGGGCATGGGGCCGCTATTTTATTGAATTTCCTGAATGATCCGCACAGGACATTTAAGATGCTTCATCGATCTCAGCCACCCTCCATAATTGCATCACATCATATGCGAAAAGCCTAATATAGAAGGATTTGGCATAGCCAGATATTAAGACCGCATGGATGGCGCTTGATGCAGCATTCTGGCAGTGATTAAGTCCGAGGGCGAGTTGGCCTGCACTCCGACAGTCTTGCTCCCGACCATTCGACCGCAAGCCAAAGAAACGCGCGCAAGTGACGACCAGCATCAGACATATCGCCAAACTTGCGGGAACGTCCGTCTCGTCGGTCTCGCGCGTGCTGAACAACAGTGGCTATGCCTCTCCGGAACTCCGAGAGCGCGTGGAAGCGGCCATTCGCACGCTCAATTACACGCCAAGCAAGGGTGCGCGGATGCTTCGCGGCGCGCCGAGCCGCATGATCGGCCTTATGCTGCCTTCCATCGACGTACCCTTCTTTGGCATCCTCGCCCACGCCATCGAGCAGGAATTGTTCCGGCGCGGCTATCAGACGTTGATCTGCAGCACCGCCGAAAACATGGATCACGAGGCGCGCTATATTTCCATGCTGCTGTCTCAGCGCGTCGACGGCGTCATCGTCGCCAGCGCCTTCGGCAGCACCGAGCATTTCGAGGCGTTGCGTGAGGCCCATATCCCGATCGTCGCCATCGACCGCGAGCTTCCCGGAATAGCCGGCGAGGCCGTCATGGCCGATCACGAGGAAGGCGGACGATTGATGGCCCGTCACCTGATCGAACTCGGTCATCGCGCAATCGGTATCGTCGGCGCTCCCGCCCATAGCCAGCCTGTCCAGCTTCGCCTTCTCGGCATCACGGCTGAAATGGCTGGAAACGGCATGGCTCCCGCCGCAATAGCCATGGCCGAGGAGCACAGCTTCGCGGCGACCTATCCGCTCGCAAGGGAGTTGCTGGCATCTCGGCCCGAACTGACTGCTATCATCGGCACGACGGATATTTCGGCGATTGCCGCAATCCACGCCGTTCAAGATCACGGCTTTTCCGTGCCTCGCGACTATTCGGTGATCGGTTTCGACGATCTGCCGGAGGCGGCCTATGTCTTTCCGCGGTTGACGACCATCGCCCAACCGATCCGCGGCGTCGGCGAGCAGGCGGTCCGGCGATTGGAGGCCCTGATCGATGAAGACCAGGTCGATGGCGAGCCGCGAATGGATAGCCTCATCAAAGTGCCTGTCACCTTGATCCGGCGCGACTCCACCGGCCTCGTTCGCACATGAATGCAAGCAGCGCTCAGGGCCGGACGATGACCTTGATTTCGCCAGCCAACGGAGCGCTGCCGACCACGCTTGCAACATCCTCAAGGCCAATCGTCTTCGTAACCAGCGAATCCAGCTCAAGAATCCCGCTTGCCACCATGGCAGCGGCGCGAGCGTGGGTGAATGGATTGAGATAGGCTGGCCTGATCTCGACTTCATTGACGAGCAGATCGAACGGCAGAACGGGCACTAGGAGGCCAGCAGGCGTCACGCCGAACAGCACGAAGGCACCGCCGCGCCGCACCATCCGGACGCCGGTCTGCAGCGTTTCGGGAACGCCGGCGCATTCTATGACGACATCGACGCCCCCGCCGGTCGCATCCCGCACAGCAGCAACAGCGTCGATCGCCGTCGGATCGAGGGCCTGTGTTGCACCCAGGCGCAAAGCTGCTTCCCGCCGTGACAGCTGCCTCGTGATCAGGATGATCTGGTCAGCGCCTGCGAGGCGCGCCAGTTGGACCATGAGCAAGCCAATGACACCACCGCCCAATATGGCGACGCTGTCGCCCGGACGGATTTGTGCCTTGTCGATGGCATGGATGCAGCAGGCCAGCGGCTCGCAGAAGGCGCCGTGAACGGGATCGAGATCCGCAGGCAGTATGAACGCCTGTTCGCAGGGAACTACGACATATTCGGCAAAGCCGCCATCGCGCGTCACGCCGATAGCCGTGAGGTTGGCGCAGAGATTTGGCCGCCCGCGCCGACAGGCGGGGCATGTGCCACAAGCGATATTCGGGTCTATGGTTACGAGTTCACCGCCCACGAATGAGGTAACGCCCTCGCCCACCTCCTCGACGAGGCCGCAGAACTCGTGGCCCAAGGTCATGGGGATCGCCGTCGGATATTCGCCCTTGTACATGTGCCGGTCTGACCCGCAGATGCCGGCGGCCAGCACCCGCACGACAATCTCTCCCGGACCGGCGCTCGGCTTCTCGACCATATGCATGGTCATATCGCCGATTGCTTCCAAACGGACTGCCCTCATTCGCCTCCTCCAAGCGTAAAATTTGATTCGCTCACTATCGCGCCGCTCCCATCGGCACTATAGCACTCAAGGATGGCGTTGCCGCTCCACAGCGGTGCGCTAGACACCGGCGAGCTGCATCTCCTTTATATCCTCCAGAAGTGCCGCCATGTGGGGAATGCCATCCGTCGCGGTTGCCCCCCTCAGGCAACGCGCAGCGGCAGCATGTGCAGCAGCGCAGATGCGCTCGACGGGCCAGTCCTCATGCAGACCGTAAAGTACAGCGGCGCAGAAAGCATCGCCGGCGCCGACGGTACTGACGATTTCCGCCGGATCAACTGGCCGGGAGCGTGAGACAATTGGCTTCACGCCCGGTGCAAACCAGAAACAGATTTCCGGAGCGTGAATGATTGCGCCCTTGGCGACACCCCGCGCCAACAGCTGCTCACCCGCCGCCAACAGTGCGGCCTCGTTCAGCTCCCCTTTCGTGTCCCGCACGGTCACGCCGGTTGCCCGCCCTACTTCGATTTCGTTGATGACAAGATAATCGCAATAGGGCAGCGCCGCGCCAACCTTTGCCGCGAATTCCGGATCCTCACTGGAGACGAAATCGACGCAAGTGATCAGGCCGGCATTGCGCGCGGCCTCCAGCAGGCGCGATGCTCCGGATCGGCCATCCGCATCGAGCATATCGAGACCAGGCAGGAGCATGAGATAGCCGAGATAGAACAGCCGGTAACCGGCGTTGGCAAAGGTCGCGGGCGAGAGGAGCGCGTCCGTCACCGCATCATTGGCACCGCCGTGATAGAAGAAAGTGCGGTTCTGCCCCGGCACGTTCATGACATGCGTATGAGCTGTTGCACGGTCGGGAAGCTCCCGCAGACCGCTTGCATCGATACCGGCGCTCTGAAGCCGCGCCTTGACGATCCCGCCATCGATATCCGCGCCGATACAACCGGCGGCGGCAAGCTTCCCGGGAAAGCCGAGGGAGGCGAGATCGGTGACGACATTGGCGGCCCCGCCGCCAACGCCCACATCCTGATGCTGAATATAAGCAAGATTACCCTGCTCGGGCCAGTAGGACAGCGTATGGACACGGTCGACGATGAAGTTTCCCGCGCAGACGATACCTCCCTGGTCCTTCTTTTCGCCGTCGTGAACCTCCTCCCCGGTCCGCATCAGCCACCTGCCTCATTCCATAGAGGCCTGAGCGGCGGCTCGTCCTCCTCGATCGCGGCGAAGCGCCCGATCGGTTCCAGAAAGTAATTGTCGCTATTGTCGTCATTGACCTGGCTGACTTCGCCGACGAAGACCGGACCGCCGCCTTTGCGGCCGTAGAAGCGATGATAGAGCCCGGTGGGGATCGTCACGCTCCGGCCAGGAGAAAGAACCAACGGCTCCCATGCCGCAAGTTTTTTCGGCAAGCCGTCGACCGGGACGGTCACGTCATCCTGCAGCACATTGCCCTCGGCATCGGTCGCAGCGAATTCAATGACGAGATCGCCGCCGGCCCTGTTGATGATGTCTTCCATCTTCGCCTGGTGACGATGGGTCGGCGTGACCTGCCCTTCCTCAACGAAAAGCAGCTTTTCGGCATAGGTGCGTTCGCCTTCGACACCGACGATGCCGTTGCGCAAGCAGAAGAGCACGAGGCCGCATTCGGCAAAACGGCCCGAGCCGAAATCAGTGACATCCCACCCCAGCTGATGACTACGCAGATAGCGCGCCGCCTCCGGATTTGCAGCGAAGTCCGCCGCGGTCCAATAACCCCACTCTGGCAGCGACCAGCGCCAATGGCCTACGGTTTTACTTGCGCGCCGCAGCGCTTCGTTGATTTCGGAGCGCTTCATCGGACGGTCGCTCCTTCGTAATCGACCGGCACGACGATATTTTCACGGCCGGATTTCAGTGCCGCCGTCAGCACTGCGTGATGCGCCTGCGCCTCTTCCGGCGTGGCACAGGTGAAGCCGTTGGCGTTTCCGCCGGCCAATTCATCGACGAAGGCAGCCCACATTTGCTGAATGGCATCGGCGAAGCCGAATTCGAAGATCTTGCCTGTTATCGCCGGGAAGAGCGAGCCGTATCCCAAATCTTCGGTACTCCAGGCCTGCACGCCGCCGGTATAATCCATCCACTGCCATTGCCGCGGCGCCTTGGTAGTAAAGAAGGCGCTCTTTTTCATGCCAAGGATGCGAATATACCAGCTATTGGCCTCACCCGGTGCGATACGCCAGGTCTTCAAAATCATCGGAAAATCCTGACCGCCCGTACTGACGCGAGTGCTGATCGTCGCATTGTCCCAGGTCGTACACGGCACCATCCCGCCCTTGCCATCGGGGCGCTCGGTGATCTTCTTGACCAGCTGCGCATGCAGGGTCTGCGGACGCCAGCCGAGCCGCAGCGGTACATGCAGCACATGCATGCCGAGATCGCCCATGCAGCCGTATTCGCCATTGATATCGGCCATGCGCTTCCAGTTGATTGGCTTTTGCCTGTCGATGTCGGAAGAATGCAGGAAACCGGCCTCGACTTCGAGGATATCACCCATCTCGCCGCTTTCGGCGAGCGCGATGACCTTCTGCGCTCCAGGGAAGAAGGGCATTTCCGACGAGCAGCGAACCAGAAGCTTCGGGTTCTCGGCAAGCACCGCCATGATCTCGCGGTTCTGTGCCGCATCCATGCCGAACGGTTTTTCGCCCAGCAGATGCTTTCCGGCCTTCAGGATATCGACGTAAAACTGTTTATGCAGCACATGCGGCACGGCGCAATAGACCGCGTCAACATCCGGATTGGCGAGCAGCTCCTTATAGTCGCTAGTGAATTGCCGAACCGACGGCACATTGTCCTTGAACCAGTCGAGCAGCGCCTCATTGGTGTCGCAGACGGCAACGATTTCCGGCCGTGCCCTCGTGTCGGCAAGATGCAGCCAGCGTGCGGCGGCGCTTGCGAATTCACGCCCCATCAGGCCGCAGCCGATGACGCCGAAGCGGAATACCTTCTTCATGTTTCCTTCTCCCAGGATGCATCAGGCGAGATGCCGCGAGGCATCTTCGACGGAAGCCTCCTCATGGACGATCGCCATTAGGGCGCGCGTCATGCCGGCGGGATTACTGTGCTGGATGACGTTGCGGCCATAGACGATGCCGCGGGCGCCCTGCTCCATCAGCTGTTTCGTACGTGAAAGGATTTCCTGATCCGAGACGCGGCCGCCGCCACGCACCAGTACGGGCAAGCCCTGAGCAATCTCGATGACGCGGTGATATTCCCGCACGTCGTCACAGGGATCGGCCTTGATGATGTCGGCGCCAAGTTCGGCAGCCTGACGTACCAGCGGCAGGATCTTGTCGATCGCCCCATCGACCATGTAGGCGCCCTTGGAATTATCCTGCATGACCAGCGGCTCGACCATCAAAGGCATGCCGTAAATCTCACATTCGCGCTTCAGGCTGTTCACGTTGCGCACGCAGGCGCGATAAACTTCCGGCTGGTCCGGCAGCATCAAAAGATTGACGACCACACAGGCGGCGTCGAGTGCGACGGCCTGCTCCACGCCTCGGTCGATCATTTCGGAAAACAGCGCCGATGGCAGCGGATTGCCGTAGATATTGGCGATATCGGTCCGCAGCACCAAAGCCGGACGACTTTTGCCGGGGATCGCCTGCAGAATGGGTGCGGTGCCCGGCGGAAGCTGGATGGCATCGGGCGCGGCATCGGCAATGACCTTGATCGCCGTTCGCATATCCTCGATGCCAGCGAGAAAGGTCCGTTCATTGAACATGCCATGGTCTATGGCGACGTCGAAACAATTTCCGGACACGCCGAACAGGCGGTTGAACCGCGCGGATTTCATCCATTTCCTCCCGATGTGGTAACGTTTCCACATCGGCACATTAGAGGACAGATTTGGCGAGTCAAGGCGGATGCAGCGTCGTCTTCGACAGCCGCTTGACGTCTTTAAGTTTAAAGGATGAGAACAATCAGTTTATGGACATGGCCAGCCGCCCGCGATCCCTCGCGAGGCGGGGCTCTGCGGAAACTGCGCAGATCAGTGCAGCTCCGTTCCCTGGATCGCTGAAAGCGTCCAGTCCGAACCCGGCTTGCGCACGAAGGTCCAGAGTTCCGTCGTTTCCGAAGGGTTGCGATCGTCGCCGTCGACGAGTTTCCCGGTCGCGCGATCGACCATCGCGTCGATGCTCGAATAGCGCATGGCAAGCGTCGCATATTCGGCATTGCCCTCGCGCCACGCTTCGGCGATATCGCCTTGCAGCAGCCGGACGTCGGAAACGCTGTTGCGCACGCCGCTGGTCGCGTTTTCCCCAAGTTCTTCGGCGAGGTAGGACATCGCCTCCGGCGTGGTCAGCCGGCGCAGCGTGGCATAGTCTTCCTTACCATAGGCCGACTGGATTTCTGTCAGAAGGTGCTCGAAGCGATCGAGATCGGCCTGCTGCAACCCGATCTCGTCATTGGCTTGGCGCGCCTTCGGCGCGGCCGCCGCTCCACCGCCGATAGACGGGATGGAGAAGGAAGGGCGCGGGGAAACACCTGCGTTGTTCATCGGATTCATATTGTAGGACGTGCCCGATCCCGGTGCTGCATATTGTGTCCGCTGGCGGTTTGCGAAGAAACGCATGGCAAAACTGATCAGCAACACGATCAGACCGATCTGCAGCAGCATGCCGAGGAAGCCGATGCCGCCGCCGAAACCGTGACCGAGCATCATGCCCAGAAGACCGCCGGCGATCAGGCCACCGATCATCGACCCACCGAAGCCGCCGAAAAGACCTGGACGCTGCGGCGCGCCGAGCGGCGGCTGCGTCGTCGTTTGCTGCTGCGGCCGCTGCGTCATCGACCGGTCGATCGGGGCAGCCTGCGTAGGCGCCGTCCGTGTTATGGCCGGGGTATCAAAGGTGCGCGTTCCGCGGCTTCCGAAGCCGCTGGATCCAGCTCGGCGTGCATCGGCAGCGTCAAAGGTCGCTAAAGACGACGCGGCGGCAAGGACGACGATGGCTGCGATCTTGGCGAAACGCGGTACTGCACTGAACATTGGCTCTCCTGTCATAGGGCAGAAAGACTAACCCGCCCCTATATGGGGATGCCTGTTCGTGATTGTAAGGCTGCGATTTTAAGTTGGTGCAACTTTCAGATTTCAATCCAGAGCAAGCCAGCCGCGCGAGCATGCGGATGACTGGCCACACCCTTCGAAGACGATCCTAATCTTCATCCGCTCCTTCGATCAAACCGTCATAGACTTCCATCATCGCATTGGTGATGGCCTGGCCAAGTGCGTTACCGGCCGCGCGGACATCATCCTCCGTGCCGTCCCGTGCGGCTCTTGCCAATTCAAAGCCCTCATCGCTGATGATCTGCTTTGCGACCTCGATGGCCCAAAGCCCGAAATCACCGCGGTTGTCTATCTTGATCTCGTGTTCCATTGTCCGTTCCACCTATTGGTCACAGCCAAGCCTCTATAGACCTGCCGGGCAAAAGGCCAGTTTCAATGACTCCATTACCGCTCGCATCCGTATGGTGAAGGGGGCCGGAGCTCTGATTCCGGTTCTTTCCGCAGATTCGCAGGCGTCTGCGGATAGCGCTGACCGCTCTCCTATCGGCCGGCCTAACAGAGGCCTTGATTGGAAAATCGCTTGCGGAAAGCGTTCGAAATGGCCTCGATGCGTCGGAACCTGTGGAAATACGGGCATTCTAGGCCTTTCCGACCCGGACTCCAGGTGACAATGGACATCGGCAATGGAAATGATTCCACCGTCATCAATGCGGGGGAAGCCTCATGACCACCACCAATGAAATTGCAGACAAGATTGCTGCAGACCACAAGCTTACCAAAGTCCAGAGCAAGGCGATTGTCGAAGCCGTCTTTGCAGCCATTACCGGAGCCGCAACATCCGGCGCCGAAACCTCGATCCCGGGCTTTGGCAAGTTCAAAGTCAAGGATACGCCGGCGCGCGAAGCACGCAATCCGGGAACGGGCGCAACCATCAAGGTTGCAGCATCGAAGAAGCTCGCCTTCACGCCGGCCAAGGCGCTGAAGGATGCGCTCAACAAGTAATCCGGATCGTTAGGATCCCACAGTTCAACGGCCGGCTCTATTTGTTAGAGCCGGCCGTTTGCGTTTTCAAACCAAGGCGACCGCGCTTGCTGATCGCATCGAAGGGCTGGTCAACGCGTATCGAGATAGGTCCTCAGCGCCTCAGCCTCATCCGTCTGGATGGCAGAGACGCCGGCATCGACAAGCCTGCCCCAAATCGCAGCAGGATCCTGCAGGGCGGCAGTATCCGTGAAGCCCGCGCAGGAAACGGAATCGAGGGTATTGACCCACAGGCGCATACCCGCATCCACAAAAAGCGCCTTGCGGGCCGCGAGCTGGTCAAGACTGTCGAAGTAGATTTCGCAGAGCAGCGGCTTGAGTTGACGGAGAAGATCAAGCTGGCTCTCGGCATCCACAGAACCGAGGCGTGTTTTCGCCATGAGAAGTACCATCTCCGGCGACACGTTGCTCTGGATCCAGGCGAGATCGTCCGAGGTTTTCAGATCGCTCCAGAAGTCGACCTGCCGATCGACGCCCATCGCCCTGGCGCAGGCGATCACGCCGGGGATCATGTCACTGCGCTTGACATCGAGATGCAGGAAAATGCGACCGCGCGTGAGATCGAAGACGTCCTTCAGGCTCGGCAGCTTTTCATCGGTCATCCGGTTCGCCTCGCCGCCATCACGATCGCGCAGGTTCAGGTTCGACAATTGCTGCAGCGTCAACCCCTCCGCCTCTCGGGCGAGGCCAGCCGTTCGCTCGAGCGTATCGTCATGCAGAAGAAAGAACTCGCCATCGCTGCTGCATCGCACATCGATCTCGACCACATCGTAGCCGGCTGAAATCGCCCGCTCGATCGCAAGCAGGCTGTTTTCCGGCGCGGCGCGCCAGATCCCGCGATGAACGACGATCGCACAATCGCGCGAGGGATCGGCGATATAGTCGGCATAGTCCATGATAGGTCCTCATCTCGCGAGAATACGCGCGAATCGCCCGGAACCACACGTCTTCAGCGGGCGTATCATGGGATTTTGACAGATCTGCAAAGCGCGATGCCGATCGCTGCCACCGACATCTTAGAACAGCAATCGCAGCCTAATAGCTGCGATCGGAAACGATGGATAAATTATCCAGGCGGCGGAAGATGCAATCTTAGAAATTCCAGTCCTCGTCTTCGGTGGCGACGGCCTTGCCGATGACATAGGACGAGCCGGAGCCTGAGAAAAAGTCGTGGTTCTCATCCGCATTCGGAGATAGTGCCGAGAGGATGGCCGGATTGACCTTGCAGGCTTCGACCGGAAAGAGCGCCTCATAACCAAGATTCATCAGCGCCTTGTTAGCGTTGTAATGCAGGAACTTCTTGACGTCCTCAGTCAGGCCGACGCCATCATAGAGCGCCTCGGTGTACTTGGCTTCGTTGTCATAAAGCTCCAGCAGAAGATCGAAGGCGAAATCCTTGATCTCTTGCCTGCGCTCTTCCGAAAGCCGCTCGAGCCCGCGCTGGAACTTGTAACCGATGTAATAGCCATGCACGGCTTCATCACGGATGATGAGACGGATCATGTCGGCCGTATTGGTAAGCTTGGCGCGGCTCGACCAGAACATCGGCAGATAGAAGCCGGAATAAAACAGGAAGCTTTCAAGGAAGACGCTTGCAACCTTCTTCTTCAAGGGATCGCCGGAGGCATACTGCTCCATGATCAGCGTCGATTTCTTCTGCAGGAACTCGTTCTCCTCCGACCAGCGATAGGCGTCATCGACGTCAGGCGTCAGGCAAAGCGTCGAAAAGATCGACGAATAGGAGCGTGCGTGCACGGCTTCCATGAAGGAGATGTTCGACAGCACCGCTTCTTCATGCGGCGTGGCGGCATCAGCCATCAGCTTGACGGCGCCGACACCATTCTGGATCGTGTCGAGCAGCGTCAGGCCGGTGAAGACGCGGATGGTGAGCTGCTGCTCCTCAGGTTTCAGCGTCGCCCAGGATTGAATATCGTTCGACAAGGGCACCTTTTCCGGCAGCCAGAAATTGCCGGTCAGGCGGTTCCAGACCTCAAGATCCTTGTCGTCCTCGATGCGGTTCCAGTTGATGGCGCGAACCCGGCTTGACGGCTTGAATTGCATGTTCATTTTCATCGTCCCTCAAAGGTTCAGAGCGTGCAGGAAACGCAGCCCTGAACCTGCGTGCCTTCGAGCGCCATCTGGCGAAGCCGGATGTAGTAGATAGTCTTGATGCCCTTCTTCCAGGCATAGATCTGCGCCTTGTTGATATCGCGCGTGGTTGCGGTATCGCGGAAGAACAGCGTCAGCGACAGGCCCTGGTCGACATGCTGAGTGGCCGCGGCATAGGTATCGATGATCTTTTCCGGCCCGATCTCGTAGGCGTCCTGGTAATAGTCGAGATTGTCGTTCGTCATGAAGGCGGCTGGATAATAGACGCGGCCGATCTTGCCTTCCTTGCGAATCTCGATCTTGGAGACGATCGGGTGGATCGAGGAGGTCGAGTGGTTGATGTAGGAGATCGAGCCGGTCGGCGGCACGGCCTGCAGGTTCTGGTTATAGAGCCCGCCTTCCATGACGGCATTCTTCAACGCGAGCCAATCTTCCTGCGTCGGGATGGCGATGCCGGCGGTTTCGAAGATTTCCGCGACGCGCTTGGTCGCCGGCTTCCATTCCCGGTTCGTATATTTATCGAAATATTCGCCGGAAGCATATTTCGAATTCTCGAAGCCCTTAAAGCTCTGGCCGCGCTCGACAGCGAGCACGTTCGAGGCGCGAATGGCGTGGTAGGTGACCGTGTAGAAATAGATATTGGTGAAATCGACGCCTTCTTCCGAACCGTAGAAAATGCGCTCGCGGGCGAGATAACCGTGCAGGTTCATCTGGCCGAGGCCGATCGCATGGCTTTCGTCATTACCCTTTTCGATGGAGGGTACGGAGGAGATATGGCTCATGTCGGAGACGGCGGTCAGCGCCCGGATTGACATCTCGATCGTCTTGCCGAAATCCGGGCTGTCCATTGCGGCAGCAATATTCAGAGAACCGAGATTGCAGGAGATGTCCTTGCCCATATGCTTATAGGAGAGGTCGTCGTTGTACTCGCTGGCTTCGCTGACCTGCAGAATTTCCGAGCAGAGATTGCTCATAGTGATGCGGCCGGCAACCGGATTGGCGCGGTTCACCGTGTCTTCGAACATGATGTACGGATAGCCGCTCTCGAACTGGATCTCGGCGATCACCTGGAAGAATTCGCGCGCCTTGATCTTCTTCTTGCGGATACGGCTGTCGGCGACCATCTCGCGATACTTCTCCGTCACCGAAATCTCGGTAAACGGCACGCCATAGACGCGCTCCACGTCATAGGGCGAGAAGAGGTACATATCCTCGTTGTTCTTTGCGAGCTCGAAGGTGATGTCGGGAATGACCACGCCGAGCGACAGCGTCTTGATGCGGATCTTCTCGTCGGCATTTTCACGCTTGGTGTCGAGAAAGCGCATAATGTCGGGATGGTGAGCATTCAGGTAGACGGCACCGGCCCCCTGCCGCGCGCCAAGCTGGTTGGCGTAGGAGAAGGAGTCTTCCAGCAGCTTCATGACGGGAATGATGCCGGACGACTGGTTCTCGATATGCTTAATCGGCGCGCCGGCCTCGCGGATATTGGTGAGCGACAGAGCGACGCCACCGCCGCGTTTCGACAGCTGCAGCGCGGAATTGATAGCGCGGCCAATCGATTCCATGTTGTCTTCGACACGCAGCAGGAAACACGAAACCAGTTCGCCGCGCTGCTTCTTGCCGGCATTGAGGAAGGTCGGCGTCGCCGGCTGAAACCGGCCTGAGATGATCTCGTCGACCAGATCGCGCGCAATCTGCTCGCTGCCCTGCGCCAGCGTCAGCGCGACCATGCAGATGCGGTCTTCATAGCGCTCCAGATAGCGCTTTCCGTCAAAAGTCTTCAGCGTGTAGCTGGTGTAATATTTGAAGGCGCCGAGGAAGGTCGGAAAACGGAACTTCTTCGCATAGGCGTGGTCGAAGAGATCGCGCACGAAATTGAAGGAATACTGATCCAGCACCTCCTGCTCGTAATAGCCCTCTGTCACCAGATAATCGAGCTTTTCCCTCAGGTTATGGAAGAAGACCGTGTTCTGGTTGACGTGCTGGAGAAAGTACTGCTTGGCCGCCATGCGGTCCTTGTCGAGCTGAATTTTTCCGTGCTCGTCATAGAGGTTCAGCATGGCGTTCAGGGCGTGATAGTCTAAAGCGGTTTCCGCGGCCTTGGCTTGCCGGTCATTCCCGGGATGAGAAAAAGTGTTATGCGGCTTTTCGCCCGCATCCCGCGACAAAGAAGAGCTTAGCGTATCCAAAATCGTTCCAATCCATGTCTGACATTGGTGACATCCTCATCCGTGCCCAGAAGTTCGAACCGATAGAGATACGGCACCTGGCATTTGGCAGAGATGATGTCGCCGGCGATCCCGTAGGTCGCACCGAAGTTGCTGTTGCCCGCGGCGATGACCCCGCGAATGTTCGAACGGTTGCCCGTATCGTTGAGGAAGCGGATCACCTGCTTGGGCACGGCCCCCTTGCCGCCTTCGCCGCAATAGGTCGGGACGATCAGGACGTAGGGCGAGGCCGCACGAAACTCGTCTCCCACGGCAAGCGGGATACGAGCAGCCGGCAATGCGAGCTTGACAACGAAGCGATGGGTATTTTCCGACCGGCTGGAGAAATAGACGATCCCGCCCACCGCCCGGATCCTTAAGCGAGAGCGCTGATCATGTCGGGACGGAAGCCGGCCCAATGCTGTTCACCGGCAACAACGACGGGAACCTGGCGATAGCCGAGACCCTGCACCAGTTCATAGGCGGCGGCATCGGTCGACACGTCGACGATGGTGTAGTCGATGCCTTGGCGATCAAGCGCGCGGGTCGTTGCTGTGCACTGGACGCAGGCGGGCTTGCTGTAGACGGTGATGCTCATGAGATATCCTCGTATGGATGGGCATGGAAAATCGCTCGGGCATCGGGTGATGCCCGCTCGTCGGGTGAAAAGTGGAGGCAAACCTAGCGGGCGGCCGGACGCTTTTAAGCGTCCGTCACTCGCGCCGGCGACTATGGATACTCAGGAACATGCACTTCACCCCGAAGTTCTTCAGCGAGGTATTCGAGGAAGCGACGGCGGCCATCATGCCGCATGGATCATCGCTCGCCAGCCGGACACCCCGCCCGTGGACGTCAATGCTCAAGGCAGGTCTCCTGGCTCGCGGGTCATAACATTCGTCTCGCCTTCCCAAGACACGGGGGTCTCAGTGACGTCATCGAACGAATGCTCACCGCTCACAGTTGCGGGGGCAGCTCCGGCTTAGCGATCATCATGTTCGCCGACCGGATTCCCGTCTTAGCCTCCAATCCTTGCGAATCAGAAGAACCTCGAACACTATATATAGTATCTTCAGTTAAAATTGCGTCAACTGCTTCGATGGCCTCAAGCCCATTTCGATGTTGATGAATTCCGACAATCTCGCCTGATGCGTGCACAGGGGGGCTGGACAGATACAGCGTTATTTCATTACGCTGCACATGTAATGTTATTACATAAAGGACCTTTCATGCCTAACACGAGCTCTGGTATCCTCCTGGCGGCCTCATCCCTGGCTTGCGCCCTCCTGCTTGCCTTTCCATCGTTTGCCGACGACGAAAAGGAGATGGAAAGCTGGCGCCTATTCGTCGCCGATCACAGCCTGCCGATCGTCCGCGCGATCGATGCCTCGAGTGGGAAGGAAATCGGCCGGTTCGATCTTGACGGCCATGCCTCCCTGTCTCTCAGTCAATCCGGCCGCACCATATTTGCCGTGCAAGGCGAAAAGAATGTGGTCCACGCGATAGCAACCGGCATATCCCTCTCCGACCACGGCGAACATCGCGATATCGAGCTTTCCGATCCGAAATTGCTTCCAGCATCGATCAAGGGCGAAAAGCCCGGGCATGTGGTGACACACAGCAACGATGTCGCGATCTTCTATGATCGCGACGACAAGTTCGATCTCCTGTCCGAAAGTGACCTTGCCGAAGGCAAAGCAGATATTCGTTCGTTCCGGACGATCGCCGCCCACCATGGCGTTGCCGTTCCGATGGGCAACCATCTTCTCGTGTCGGCGCCGAACATGGAGGCACCTCTCAAGGAAGGCGAATTGCCGCCGCGCCTCGGCTTGCGCGTGTTAGACCGAAAGGGAGAACAGGTCGGCGATATCAAGCGCTGCACAGGGCTTCATGGGGAAGCGACCTCCGCCCGGCTGGTTGCCTTCGGCTGCGAGGAAGGTGTCCTGATCGCGCGCCCTGGCGGCATCGACGGCCCAAAGGTTGAGATGCTTGCCTATGCCCCCTCCCTGCCAAAGGGCAAGGTCTCGACATTGCTCGGCGGCACGTCCATGCAATACTTCCTCGGCAATTATGGTGAGCAGAACGTCGTATTGATCGATCCGGACAATTCTGACCAACCATACAAGCTGATCGAACTGCCGACACGACGGGTCGATTTCGTGCTCGATCCGGCAAAGCCGCAGATCGCCTACATTCTCACGGAGGACGGCAATCTGCACCTTCTTGACGTCGTGAAAGGCGCGATCGTGAAATCCGAAACCGTTACCGAGCCTTACAGCAAGGACGGCCACTGGCGCGACCCGCGGCCTCGCCTGGCGATGGCCGGCAACCTCGTCGCCATTACCGATCCGCACCACAGCCTCGTGCGCATGGTCGATAATCAATCGCTGAAGGAAGTCCGCAGCATTCCCGTCGAGGGGCAACCCTTTGCAATCGTTGCGGCTGGCGGATCGGGAGCGGTGCATTGAGAGCCTGAGATGTAGAGATTGCGATCCGTCTCAGATCATTGATTGTTGGCAGCCAGTCTCTGACTGCCGCCGCCTATTTGGAGCGCCATGTTTTAAGCGCGATGCCATCGATCGCGACCTGTAGATCATCGCAACGGGAGCCGGTTGCGCGGCCAGCTCCCGACAATTGACGATCGATAAGAATCCGATTTGCCAAGCTCGCTCGTGATATCAGGCAGCGTGCGGACGAAACATTGCGTTCGCGGCACTCTCCAGACGAAGCTTCAGTTCGTAAGCCACAGCGCAGATTGCCAAAGTCGCAACGGAAATCGGGATAAACGACACGGCGGACAAGAGCCCAATACGATCCAACCCATAGGCGATCAGCAGCATAACGGTCTGGTGGAGAACGTAGTAGGTGAGAACTGCCCTGTTGAGATAGCGGATCACGGCGTTTTCCGATCGGCACCAAATCCTCGCATAGCCGAGAACGGCGACGATCGCGCACCACTGGAACGTACCACCAAGCACCCTCCCTACAGACAGCCGCCACATTTCTGGATCACTGGAAGGCAGGCTGGGAAACAGGCATACCAAAGCCACCGCGCAAGCGACCGTCAGAATCAATGCCGGCCTCCGCATGTTGACAATAGCATCCCAGCAATCGTCACGCGTTGCCATCACAGCTCCCATCAGGAACGCGGCCATATAAACGGCATGACTGTACCAATCCGTCAAAAACTCCAGTGATGGGGGGAAAATTGGTCTCAAGACGAGCCGCAGTAAGATAAATAGCAAGGCGGGCGCTATCAGTACCCATTTGCCCGTAAGCCAGGGCGCAAGCCGATCTCCCATATAGGGCAACAACGATGGCCACACCGCTACCGCGAGCGTAATGATCACGGTATAACTCCACAGATACAGGAGATACCAAAGATGCTGCATGCCGGCGAGGAGCGTCTGCTCACCGCTCGGCAAGGAAACCGGAGTCAAGGTCAGATAATTCCAGAAGACCTCCAAAAGGCTGATATGCACACCCATCTCAGCGTTCAAAAACACATATATCTGTGGTGGAATCAGAAATACCATGCCCGCCAGAAAAGGCAGCAATAGTTGTCTTGTCCGCGCACTCCTCAATGCGCCTGGAGGACGCTTCACAAGCAGCATGCCCGTCACGGCGCCTGAGATGAAAAACAGCAACGTCATTCGCCACGGATGCGTCAACAAATGGATTATATCGAAGGCGGGAGAACTGTCCGGCGCCTTCAGCATGAAATTTCTCGAATTATAAATCAGGCTAACGTGGTAGACGATCAGCAGCAAAAATGCTGCCACCCTGATGAAATCCAAATCATGCCGACGTGATGGTCTCTCCATATTTTCGCATTTTAGATTTCAACCATTAATTGATTATGTAGTGAGCTACTCAAAATTTCGCGTTGGAAGGGCAAGCTTCCATGAAGCTCGGCCGAGCAGGCCAGAGCGCCCTGAGGCGAACGCCCATATCGATAAACGGCACCTCTCCAAAGCACGGCAGCCTCTCCGCCAAAAGCATGGGCAGAGGCGATGACGACGCTTGACACTCAGCCTGCGAACTTTTATTGATACGTATAACTAATACGTATAAGCAAAGTGAGTGATGAAAAACGGACGAGCAACGCAAAAGGATGTCGCAAGGGCTGCGGGGGTTTCGCAGGCTACCGTTTCCATGGTGCTGAGCGGCGGCGGAGCATCCATCCCGGCGGAGACATGGGAGCGTATCACCAAGGCGGCAAAGGACCTTGGCTACGTGCCAAACCGTTTTGCACAAGCGCTCAAGACGAGCCGCACGATGACCATCGCCTGCATCGTGCCTGACATCACCAATCCGTTCTATCCGTCTTTGATCCGCGGCATTCAGTCGGTCGCTGACGGCCAGAACTACGATGTGATCACGGTCAACACCGACGGGACGCCCGAGCGGGAACGTCATTTTCTCGATTGGGCCCGACAGGGCCGTGTCGATGGCGTGGTCGGCGTCTTCTTCACGCTGAAGGCCAAGGATTTCAATCCATTGGTCGAAGCCGGCGTTCCCATAGTAAGAATTGAATCATCCAAGAAACGCGGCGGCGAAATCCCGATCGACGACATCTATGTCGACAGCAGGGCGGCGGCGCAGACGGTGACGGAATATCTGCTGGGCCTCGGTCATAAGCGCATCGCGCTCGTCGCCGGGCGCGGCGGTCCGCAGGCACACCGTATCGAGGGTTATCGTAAGGCGCTCGCAGAGTTCGGCCATCCCGACCATGTTGTCATCGATGACGAATTTTCCGAGATGGGCGGCGTCCGCGCGGCCGAGAGCATCCTCAGCGGCGATTTCAGACCGACCGCCGTCTTCGCCGCAAACGACCTGATGGCGATCGGGGTGATGCAGTCGCTGCGCGAGCGCGGCATCCGCATCCCCGAAGATATCGCCGTCGTCGGTTTCGACGATATTTCCGCCGCCAAGCTTGTCACCCCAACGCTGACGACGGTCGCGCAGTTTCAATGGAAAATGGGAGAACGTGCCGCGCAGACACTGATGGACCGCCTGCGCGGAGAGAAGACCGGTGCTGGAACCGCCGTTGAAATGCCCTTCGATCTCATCGTCAGGGGTTCGACGAGCAACGAATAAAACCAAATCGGGAGGAGAAAACCGATGCACAGACGTACAGTTTTGAAAGCCGGCTTCGGCCTGGCTGCCCTGCCGCTCATGTCCCGCTTCACCTTCGCGGCGGATCAGAAGCCGGTATCCTTCTGGTACGAATCCGCTTCGCCGGAGAACCAGGATAACCTCAAGAACATTCTGATCGACCCGTTCAATGCGGCACATCCCGAAGACCTCCTGAGTATCGATTTCCGCGGCTCGGATCTCGACAAGCAGCTGCGCGTCGCGATGCTGGCCGGCACAGGCCCCGATGTCGTCTTCACGGCCGGCCCGAGCTATGTCGCGGCAATGGCACAGGCCGGTCAGCTTATGCCGCTTGACGACTACGCCAAGAAATACGGATGGGACGAGCGTCTGCTGCCGCTCTTCCTCGATCTCGGCCGCTACAACGGCAAGCTCTATGCGCTCGCGAAGACATACGAAACGCTCGGCCTCTTTTACAACAAGACCTTGTTCGACCAGAACAAATGGAAGGTGCCAACGACCATATCTGATTTCGAGGCGCTTGCCGACGAGATGAAGGCCAAGGGCCTGACCCCATTCGGTGCCGGCAATGCCGACTGGCGCCCGGCCAACGAGCATTATGTCTCGATCGCCATCAATTCTATTGCCGGACCCGAGAATGTCTACAAGGCGCTGACAGGCGCCATTTCGTGGACAGATCCCGCCTTTGTCCACTCGATCGACAAGCTCGCGGAGTGGTGGGACAAGGGATATTTCGGCGACAACTACTTCTCGCTGACACTGGAACAGGCCTTCGCGCAGATCGCCAGCGGCCAGGCCGGAATGGCACCGACAGGCACGTGGAATTTCACCAACGTCCAGACCTATTTTCCGCAGAACAACGCGGAGCCCGGCTTCGTCGGCTTCCCGAGCGAGAAGGGCGATCCGATCTTCGCACTTGGCATCGGCTCGACGCTGTCGATCAACGCCAAGTCAGGCAATGCCGATGGCGCCGCTGCCGTTCTCGATTACATGTTCACCGACGACTACTACAGCAAGATGAACTCGGTCTGGCAGGGCGAATGGAACCTGCCGCTGGCCGATCTCTCCAAGGTCAAGCTCTCCGATAAAGTCCTGCCTCTTTACGAGGACGCCATGAAGCAGCTGGCAGGCGCAGTCGCCGCCGGCAAATACGGCTACACGACCTGGACCTTCCTGCCGCCGGCCACAGACACATACCTGGTCAGCGGCATGGAAGAGGTCTGGCTCAAGAAAACGAAGTCGGCCGACTTCCTGAAGAAGCTTGACGAGACCTTCAAGCAGGAACGCGACGCCGGCAAGGCGCCGGCGGTCCCACCCCGCACCTGACAAGCCGCCGCAGGACGGCGTTGAAAGCACCGTCCTCGTCCGGAGGATATTATGCACCGACTTTATCTCGTTCCGACGATGATCATTAATATCATCATCGTCCTCGTCCCTGCTTTGCTGACGGTGGCACTCGCCTTCTGCAATTGGGACGGCATTTCCCCGCCCACCTTTGCGGGCCTCGACAATTTCCGCGCGCTTGCCGGTGACCGCGTCTTCTGGCTGGCGCTCGGCAACAACATCATCTGGACCATCGTCTTCCTGACGGTGCCAATCCTCATGGGGCTGCTTGCCGCCTCGATGCTGCTGATCGTGCGCCGCGGCAGCAATTTCTTTCAGGTCGTCTATTTCCTGCCCGTCGTCATCGCGACCGCGATCACGGCCCGCATCTGGCAGGGTATGATCTATAGCCCCGTGACCGGTGTCTTCGGCCTCCTCAAGAAATACGGGCTGCCGATCCCTAATCCGCTGACCCAACCGCCGATCGCGCTGTTCGGCGTCGCGACCGTCGACCTCTGGCACTGGTGGGGCTTTCTCTGCGTCATTTTCTTCGCCGCACTCCGCCAGGTGCCACAGGAACAGATCGAGGCGGCCCGCATCGAGGGCGCGACCTATGTCCAGATGATGCGCTATGTGCTGCTTCCCGGCATCCGGCCGACGATCACGCTGATGATGATCATGACCGTCATCTGGTCGTTCCTCGCCTTCGATTTCGTCTACATCCTCACCCAGGGCGGCCCAGCCTTCTCCAGCGAACTGCTTTCGACACTCGCCTATCGCAAGGCCTTTTATGATCTGAACGTCGGACAAGCGGCCGCCGCAGCCCTCGTAATCAGCCTGTTCGGGCTGATCGGCACCTTCTTTTACGTGCGCATCCAGACCAGGGAGGGCGAGCAATGAGGCTCGTGGAAAGCCGCCTGACCCTCTGGGTCTGCTATATCCTTCTCGGCATATTCGCCTTCATCGCCCTCTTCCCGATCGCGCTTCTGGTGCTGAACTCACTGAAGCCGGCGGCTCAGATCGTGCAGAATCCGCTCGGCTTGCCGCAGCCGATCCGTTGGCAGAATTTTGCCAATGCCTGGAACCACGCGAAATTCTCGAAGACTTTCGTCAATTCGCTGATCGTCTCCGGCACGACGATCGCGCTCGTCTGCACCACATCATCGCTGACGGCCTATGTCATCGCGCGCCGCAAGATCAAAAGCTGGAAGATCTTCACCTTCTATCTGCTGGCGACCACGACCGCACCGATCCAGCTCTATATCTTCCCGCTCTATTTCGGCTTCGCCAAGCTCGGGCTCATCAACAACATCTTCGGCGTGGCGCTGATCTACACAGCGCTCTACAGCCCCTTTGCCGTGATGCTGCTCAGAACCTATTTCCTGGCGGTTCCAAAGGAGCTTGAGGAAGCAGCGATCGTCGACGGCGCTACGCATTGGCAGGTCTTCTGGCGGGTGATGCTGCCGATCGTCTCGCCGGGCATCCTTACCGTGGCGCTGATCATCGGTCTGAACTCCTGGAACGAGTTCCTGATCGCCACGACCTTCCTGCAAAAACAGGAGAACATGACAGCCGTCATCGCCTTCTTCCTGCTGTCCGGCCAGTACAGCTCCGATTGGGGGGAGATCATGGCCGCAGCGCTCATCATCGTCGTGCCTGTCGTCGCGCTTTTCGTCTTCATGCAGAAGCGCTTCATCGAAGGCATGGCTGGCGGCTCCGTCAAAGGCTGAACGAATTTATCGATAAATGGAGTAAGCAATGCAGCTTCCGAACGACTATCTCGAACGCGTCTATGCTGGTGTCCTGGGCAAGCTCATCGGCGTCTATCTCGGCCGTCCCTTCGAGGGATGGACCTACCAGAAGATCATGGAGGAACTCGGCCCTATCGAATATTACGTGCATGAACGCCTGAACCAGCCGCTCGTCGTCACCGACGACGATGTCGCAGGCACCTTCACCTTCATCCGCGCGCTGGAAGATTACGGCATCAAGCCGAACCTCTCCGCCGAAGAAATCGGCAAGGCCTGGCTCAATTACATCGTCGAGGAACGCGCGATCCTCTGGTGGGGCGGCAACGGCAACTCCACCGAACACACCGCCTGGCTTAATCTCAAGAAGGGCGTGCCGGCCCCGCAGTCCGGTTCGATCACCACCAATGGCCAGGGCGTTGCCGAGCAGATCGGCGCCCAGATCTTCATCGATGGATGGGCGATGGTTGCCCCCGGTCAGCCGGAACTCGCGGCCAAGCTTGCAGAACAGGCCGGCAAGGTCAGCCATGATGGCGAATCCGTTTATGCCGCCATGCTCTGGGCAGCGATGGAAGCCGAGGCTTTCGTCACCTCCGACATCGACCATCTGATCGATACCGGGCTCAAGCAGATCCCAAGCGATAGCCAGATCGCCCGGCTGATTGCCGACATCAGGGCCTGGCACAAGGTGCATCCCGATTGGCGCGACACACGCCAGAAGATCCAGGACAATTACGGCTACGACAAATATCCCGGCAACTGCCATATCATGCCCAATCACGCGTTGATGATCATGACGGTGCTCTATGCGCCGCACGATTTCCAGAAGGCGCAGATGATCGTCAATACATCGGGCTGGGATACCGATTGTAACGCCGGCAATGTCGGCTGCCTGCTCGGCATAATGAATGGCCTTGATGGACTTGCCGAAGGCCCTGACTTCCGCGGCCCCATCGCCGACCGCATGCTGATCTCCTCAGCTGACGGCGGCAACTCCATCAACGATGCCGTGCGCCAGGCCTATTTCCTGACAAATCTCGGTCTACAGCTTGCCGGCCATCAATCGCTCGAGGCTCCGAAGAACGGCGCGCAGTTTCATTTCTCGCTTCCTGGCAGCCAGCAAGGCTTCCGCCCACTGACAGGTCTCGGCGCGGCAAGCGGCGTGCGTGTCGGCAATACCGAATTCGAAAGCGGGCGCGCGCTGACAATCGATTACGAAGCCCTCGGGCCGGCGCAAAGCGCCGTGGTGACTACGCCGACCTTCTCGCCGCGAGAAATGCTCGACATGCGCACCTACGACCTGATGGCGACGCCGCTCGTCTATCCCGGCCAGACGGTAAAGGCCCGCGCCAAGGCCGACGCGCAGAACCGCGGCACAATCGAAGCGCGTTTGCGCATCCGGATCTATGATGAACGCGACCAATTGAGCGACATCGACTCGGCGCCGGTTGTCATAGAGCCCGGCTCGGAAGCCATTCTCGAATGGACCCTTCCTGAGACCGACGGCCAGCCCATCGCGGAGATCGGCATCACAGTAGCCGGCAGCGGGAGGCGCGCCGATGGCCGCGTGTTCCTGGATTATCTCCGCTGGGACGGCGCGCCCCAACTGACATTGAAGCGCCCGGCTGGCGACGGCGATTTCTGGCGCATGGCCTGGGTGAACGGCGCAAGCTTCTTCTCCAAGCGCTTCCCGGCCGCCTTCCGCATCGCGCAGAACCGAGGCGAAGGCATCATCATTCATGGCACGCGCCAATGGACCGATTACCAGGCTTCAGGCCAGGTTATGATCCATCTCGGCAATTACGGCGGCCTTGCCATCCGCGCTCAGGGCCTGCGCCGATACTACGGCGCACGCGTGACGCGCGACGGCAAGATGCAGATCGTCAAGGTGCGCGACGAGGAAACCAAGGTTCTTGCCGAAACCGCCTTCAAGACCGAGTTCGACAAGCATATCGCCATGAAGGTCTCGGCGCAGGGTGCACGCATCACCTTCGAGGCCGACGGTGTTTCGGTGACGGCTAACGATACCGCCGCCGATGCCTTCCGTGACGGCGGTGTCGGCCTTCTCATCCATGAAGGCGCCTTGTCGTCGAATGAGATCCGGATCGGAGAAGTATGATGGCAACGGTCATCATCGATAAGGCACGCAAGGCTTATGGCGCCGTGGAGGTTCTCCACGGCGTCTCGGCCGACATTGCCGACGGCGAATTCGTCGTCCTTGTTGGCCCCTCGGGCTGCGGCAAGTCAACCCTGCTCAGGATGATCGCCGGCCTTGAAGATATTACCGGCGGCACGATCGGCATCGGCGGGCGCGTCGTCAACAACCTGCCGCCCAAGGAACGCGACATATCCATGGTCTTCCAGAATTATGCGCTCTACCCGCATATGACGGTCGCTGAAAACATGGCCTTCTCGCTGACACTTGCCGGAGCCGCCAAGGAAGAAAAGCAAAAGCGCGTGGCACATGCCGCGCAGATTCTCGGCCTCACCGATCTCCTCGGGCGCTATCCCCGCCAGCTCTCCGGCGGCCAGCGCCAGCGCGTCGCCATGGGCCGTTCGATCGTCCGCAATCCGCAAGTCTTTCTGTTCGACGAACCTCTGTCCAATCTGGACGCGAAGCTTCGCGTCGCCATGCGTGCCGAGATCAAGAGCCTGCACCGGCGCCTGGCAACGACGACCGTTTACGTCACCCACGACCAAGTTGAAGCCATGACCATGGCCGACCGCATCGTCGTCATGAACGGCGGCCATATCGAGCAGATCGGTAAGCCGCTCGAGCTTTACGACAACCCGCAAAGCACCTTCGTTGCCGCATTCATCGGCTCGCCAGCCATGAACCTCCTGAATGGACGCTTCGACACTGATGGCGGAAAGCCTGTCTTCAAGACCAATGAGGGCGTCCTGCTGCCCCTGCCCGACAATGCACCCAGGGTTTACGGCGTGGAAGGCGTCTACGGCATCCGGCCGGAATATTTCACCCTCTCGCCCGCAAATATCGGCATTCCCGCGCGCGTGGTGGTCGTCGAGCCGCTTGGTTCCGAGACGCATATAACGGCGACGGTGGGCGGGCAGACAATCGTCACCGTCTTCCATGACCGGCTCGATATCGAACCGGAAGAGACGATCTGGCTGCAGCCGCGGACGGAACGGATCTGCCTGTTCGATGCTGGCGGGCGCCGGCTGACCGATAAGGCCGTCGAGCGGAACCTGCAACATTCGTGACGCCAAAGCGCCGTCGTAAGGCGGCACTTCAACCCGCGCCATGTCGAATTTGCGGGATACCTGCTCGATCAGTTGATCGGCCCGGCGACACCGGTCCTGACAGCTATATCGGCAAGGCTGACATCGAGTGTTGCCGGATCGATCGACTGGCGCACCTTCAGCAACATATTGCCGAGATCCTCCATCATCTCACGCACAAACTTCTCCGTGCGGCCGCGATCTCCCGAAACGATGAAGCGCAGCAGCGATATATGGCTTTCGACAGTTGTCTCCATCGGGGCGCCAGGGCCGAGATAGGTGTGATAGATCCATCCGGTACGGCGATAGAGCGTCTGGAGTGGAATGAGCGTGTTCGCCAGGAGCGGCTCTCCGGATGCCGTCAGGATCGCTCTATTCAATAGCCGGTCGGTGACATTGAATCGCTCAAGGCTGAGTTCCGCCTTGGAAGCCTCCAGATCGGTAATGAAGGTTCTGAGGATCTTGTGATCCTGAGGCGTCGCCCGCTCGGTCGCAAGCCCGCAGGCAATCGCCTCCATTTCCGTACGCAAGGGAAGCAAGGTCCGCTCCTGCGCCAGATTGACAGGCGCGATCCGTAGGCCCGAGCGCGGACTGACATGGATGAGCTGATTTGCGGAAAGGCGCTTAACCGCATCATGAACGGGTGTGCGGCCGAGCCCCGCCTGCTGCTGCAACTGCTGGATCGTGTAGCGTGCGCCGGGCATCAGTTCTGTGGAAACGATCATGCTTTCAAGGCGATCATAGGCCTCCTCCGATAGGCTTCGAGACTGTTTTTCCTTCTTAACCATCGCGCTGTCGATCTTTTCCCGCTCCAACTCACCAACGTCCCTCCCGCCCGATTCACGAGGGTCGGCATTGACTTTTGGCTGCTTATATCAAAATCATTGCCTCATGTGAAATTTCAGATTAGTAGCGTGATATTTCTTAGAGGGAGGAATCTATGGCAATCGAACACGCATCAGCCGTTGGCGCCATACGCCGGCCATCCACCAATCGACGCTGGTGGATCGGCGCGCTTCTCGCGCTCGGCGTTCTCGTCAATTATTTCGACCGCGTGAACCTGACGGTCGCTTCGCCGCTCATTCAGGACGATTTTCACATCGGCCCTGCGGAAATGGGCATCCTGTTCAGCGCTTTCGGCTGGACCTACGGTTTCCTGCAAATTCCCGTCGGAATGCTGCTTGACCGTTTCGGCGTAATGCGGGTCATGCGTTGGAGCACATTCTCCTGGGGTGTCGCCTCCGTCATCACAGCCTTTTCGACGGGCATGCAGACGCTCTTTCTTTCCCGCATGCTTCTGGGCGTAGCGGAAACTCCGGGCTTCCCGGCCAATTCGAAGGCGACCGGCTATTGGTTCCCGCGCCATGAACGCGGTCTCGCAACCGCGCTCTTCGATGCTGCCGCGAAATTCTCCAATGTCATCGCCATCCCGCTGGTCGCCTTCCTGATGCTGCATTTCGGCTGGCGCGGCGGCTTCCTGGCGACGGCTATCATCAGCTTCGTCTTCTTTGCCATGTTCTGGTTGTTCTACCGCGACCCCAGTGCCGACAGGAACCTTTCCGATGAGGAGCGGGCCTATCTGAAGGCCGGCGGCGCTGCCCAGGAAGGCGAAGCCTCGGCCAATGCCGTCGGCATGCTCAGCTACCTCCTGCGCAATCGCAAGGTCTGGGGCCTTTCCATTGGCTTTGCCGCCTATGGCTATGCTTTCGCCCTCTTCATCTTCTGGCTGCCGGATTATCTGGTCAAGGAGATGCACATGGACATCCTGAAATCGGCAAGCTTCACGACGATCCCATGGATCTTCGCGACGATTTCGGATCTCCTCATCGGCGGCTGGCTGATCGACCATCTCATCCGCAAGGGCCACGACGAATCCAAGGTTCGCAAGTCGATCATCGTTTTCGGCATGCTGATGGGTCTTGCCGTCGTCGGCGCCGGCCTCACGGCCGATCCCTATTGGGCTATCCTCTGGATCACGATTTCGCTGAGCGGCCTTGCCGCTGCCGCACCGGCCGGATGGTCGATCCCCGCGCTGATCGCTCCCAAAGGTGGCGCGGCCACGGTTGGCGGCATCATGAACTTCCTCAACAGCGTCACCGGTATCGCCGCGCCGATCATCACAGGCTTCATCGTCGGCGCCACGCAGTCCTTCAGCCGCGCCTTCCTTCTGGCCGGCGCGATGCTGGCGATCGGCATCGTCTCCTATGTCTTCGTCCTCGGCCGCATCGAACCGATCGCCGATCCGAAGGCATGATTTAGATCCTTAGACCATGAAAGGGTTCCCATGAAAATCACCAATGCGAAGGTCATCGTCTGCTCGCCCGGACGCAACTTTGTCACGCTCAAGATCGAGACGGACGAAGGGATTTACGGCATCGGCGACGCCACGGTGAACGGCCGCGAACTGGCCGTCGCTTCCTATTTGCAGGATCACCTCGTTCCCTGCCTCATCGGCCGCGATGCATCGCAGATCGAGGATATCTGGCAGTATTTCTACAAGGGCGCCTATTGGCGCCGCGGCCCGATCACTATGGCGGCAATCGCCGCCGTCGACGTGGCGCTGTGGGACATCAAGGCCAAGGCGGCCAACATGCCGCTCTATCAACTGCTCGGTGGCGCCAGCCGCACGCATATGCTGGCCTATACCCATGCCAACGGCGAGACGATCGAAGAGACGGGTGACAAGGTCGCCGCCTTCAAGGAACAGGGGTGGAAGGCAATCCGCGTGCAGAGCGCCGTTCCCGGCCTGCCCATCACCTATGGCGTCGAAAAGGTCGGTTCGCTGGCCCAGGCGGAAGACAAGCCACGGGAAACGCTATGGGATACGCCGACCTATCTGCGGTTCCTGCCGAAGCTCCTCGACCATCTGCGCGATCGCTTCGGTTATGATCTCCACCTGCTGCACGACGTCCACCATCGCCTGACGCCGCAGGAAGCGGCAGGGCTTGCGAAGGATGTGGAGCGCCACAGGCTCTTCTGGCTCGAAGACGCAGTTCCAGCCGAAAACCAGGAATCCTTCCGCCTCATCCGCCAGCACTCGACCACGCCGCTCGCACTCGGCGAGGTCTTCAACTCGATCCATGATTGCCGCCAGCTGATCCAGGAGCAGCTGATCGACTATATCCGCACGACGCCGCTGCATGCCGGCGGCATTACCCATGTGCGGCGCATCGCCGATCTCGCCGGCCTCTATCACATCCGCACGGCCTGCCATGGCGCGGCCGACATGTCGCCGATCACGATGGGCGCGGCTCTGCATTTCGATCGCTGGGTGCCGAATTTCGGCATCCAGGAATATGCCTTCCATCCGGACGAAGCCAAAAACGTCTTCCCGCATGAATGGCATCTGAAGGACGGCCACCTCTACAGCGGCGAAAAGCCGGGCCACGGCGTCGACTTCGACGAGAAAGCGGCCGAGAAATATCCGTATCGGCAGGCCTATCTCGACGTCGCGCGGCTTTCCGATGGGACCATGTGGAGTTGGTGATTGTTTCAGGGCCGGCCGGCTTACCCGAGCCCGCCGGCCTTTTCATTGACATCGCTTTCGCGGATGCGGTCGGCAAGATCCAAAAAATTCTGCCGCATCCGGCGCAAGGTGAAATCAAGGCCGAATAGACGGCCGGTTTCGCTGAAGCCCATCGATTGGGCCTCTGTCGAATTCTGCAGAGCGCTGAAAGCGGCTTCGAAGGCCTCATCACCGGCGGAGAGCACCTTGGGATCGATCTCGCCGCCTGAACGAAGCGCCCGGCCACATGCTTCCGCGAAGCAGGCCTGTGCCTCGAGCACTTGTCCTGCTTGCGGCCCGATCGCTTCGACGATCGCCGGTGGGAAGGGCGTTTCCACGATATGGCTGACATAGGTCATGTCGTTGCGAATGCGCCAGAGGGAGCGAGGAATGGCCTCAGAAATCCCATGCTTCGTCAACCAAAAGGCGCGCTCGCGCTGGGCGTCGGTCAAAAGCGTTTCCGTTGCCATCAGCGATTGACGCAGCGCGATATTGGCTTCGGAAGCCGAGACCGGCTCGCCTTTTTCGACTGCGGTTGCCAGAGTGCGCAATATCTGCGCCATGACATCGAGGGCCGATCCGAAACGATCGAGCACCATGGTCCGCGAACGCGTCGGCAGGATGAAGAGACTGGCGAGCACGCCCACGACACCGCCCAACGTGATCTCGGCGATGCGGTCGATGACGAAAATCTCGACGGGAACGGCGGCGGAATGCGTCAGCATGACGATCGCCGCCGTCAACCCGGCATTGCGCAGGCGAGGCACGCGCGCCGACACAAAGCTAGAAAAGCCGACGACACAGATAAGTGCGATCCCGATAGCGAGCGGCTCGTGCGGTGTGACGAACACCGCTGCTCCTCCGAGCATAGCTCCGGCGACGGTCGCCACCAGACGGTCGACAGCCATGCCGGCGGTGGCGCCGACCGATGCCTGCATGACGATCAGCACCGTGAAGACGGCCCAATAGCCTTGCTGAAGTTGCAGAAGCTGGGAGACGGCATAGGTGATCGTGCAGGCGATCATAACACGCAACGCCTGCACCGCCGCGCGTTTGGTCTGGATCAGCGATATCCTGGGCTTTGGCGGGGGCTGGCTTTGAGGCGATACGGGTTCGGTCATCGCGCTACTTTTGGTCTGAAAACGTATGCTGACAATGGCCGTTAGGGTCTTGCCCCTCCCCCTGCTGCAACGCCGATCGCGGGATGAACCCGCGAATTACAATGGCAGTGTTCGGCCTGATATGGAAGGAGAGCGAATAATGGCAAATCATCCGATGGCTCGCCGTGCCCTCTGCGGAAGCACGTCCTTGACTGACCGTTACGGATCGGATTTTACGCTCAAACGGTGGCGGACGCCGCAGACGTCGGCGAGGTCTCCTCAACGAGAACTTGTCGCAGCCGTGCTTCCTGTTCCGGTGAAAGCGAGGTGCGCAACAGCCGCGCATGCTCGCCCTTGAATTCGGCGAGGACCTTCTCGGGCTGAACCTTGCGGATCAGCAGGAAGAGCGCGGAACTATGCACCGGAATGGTTTCGGCGAGCTTTTCGATGAGGCCGTCATCGATGCCGTAATCGGCCATCGACCCGGCGAGAGCACCGGAGCCGGCACCGATCGCACCGCCGACCACCAGGCCCGCAAGAGGATTGAGGAAGATCAGGCCAACGAGCGAACCCCACAACGCACCCGAAAGACCGCCGCTTGCGGCACCGGCAGCGGTCAGATTGACGCTCTGCTTGAGACGGACCTTACCGGATTCGTCGCGAATGGCGATAACGGCATCTTCCAGATCGATCAGATATTCCTTCTCGAGCTGAACGAGACGATTAAGGATAGCATCCGCCTTATCGGCATCATCGAAACCAAGCACTATGAGTTCTGACATCGAAATCCTCCGGGTGGTGTTGTCGAGACAAGAAGTAGGGCATCGGGCCGACTAGTGAACAGCCGTGCTGATCAACCGGTAAGGATGAGTAGCATTGAACTGCGAGATCATTGCGACAGCCTGCTGCAGCAATTCTTCCGCTTGTTCGGGATCGTCGCGCGCCAGTTCGTCGGCGTGGATGCGGATCGCTTGCGCCATATTGGTGGAAAGCGCCGCAAATTGCTGATTGCCTTCGACGAGAGCCTCGCGTGCGTTGCCCTCCAGCGTCCGGGCGGCGTCGATGAGGATTTCCTCGCGCTCTTCGACGGTGAGGTCTTCGATGGTTCTGGTTCTATCTTCCATTTTGGTCACTCCTAACAGACGTGATTGCAGTCGAGCTCATAAAGCCTCGACTGCTACTCACGTAGGAAGACGCAAATTCGGGTTCAAGGTTCCCTTCTACCCATCCCGCCGGCCGCGAAACCTTGTCATTACGCCCCAGCCGATACGGAACAATGCGGCTGCCGTACGGTTTGATTGATATGGCCCGGCCTCCTTTTCACGCGGAAAAGCTCCCGGCCCTGCTGCATTCGACGTGACGCGAGATCTTGCGGATCAGACAAACAGGAAAATCGACATGACGGACACGCAACAAGACAAAGGCAATGCAAGGACCGAGCATGACGCTGCGCATCATGGGATTGGATCCGTTCCGGCCGACCAGACCAAAGGCGAGATCGACGCGACGTCGGAGCACGTCAAGGAGCGCACTCCCGACGACCTGCCCAATATCGAAGCGGAGAAGGAGGCCGTGCGCCAGCACGACGATGCCTTCGTCGTAAAGAGCGATCTCGAAGATGCGGATGAGCGTGAGGCTGCACCAGGAACCCGCGAGCAGCCGTAGGCTTCATCGGGATGATTTCACCCGCTCCATCCTTTTGCAATCAAGAACAGGAGACAGCCATGACCGAGACCGACGAAAACGCCCGCGTTTGGGAGCTGGTCGACAAGATCGGCTTTTGCATGTTGACCACGCAAATATCCGGCAGCCTGCGCGCCCGGCCGATGGCGGCGCATCCGGAGCCAATTGAAAATGCAATCTATTTCCTGACGGATGTTGCGGGCCACAAGGATGAGGAGATCGCCCGCTGGCCGAATGTCTGCCTTGCCTTTGCCGACACCCGGAGTCAAAAATATGTTTCGATATCCGGGACGGCTGAAGTCAGTAACGACCGCGAACGCGTCAGAGATCTCTGGTCCACGGGCGCCAGGGCCTGGTGGGATAGTGCCGATGATCCTTCGATCCGTGTTTTGAAGGTAACGCCTGTCTTCGCCGAATATTGGGATAGCCCCGGCAGCATCATCAGCTACATCAAGATGGCGGCCGCCGCAGTCTCGAATAGAAGACCCGACATGGGCGACAATGTAAAGGTCGAGCTTTAGCCTTTAGCTGGAGCCATGCCGCGCATAGGTGGCGGCATGGCTTGCCTCAAGCCCTGAGAAGGGCGCGAATTGCTATTCTTCCCATTCCTCGTCATCGGCGGAAAGCAGATCCACCAGCGCTGCCACCTTGCCGTCGGGCAGATGGCGGCCTTCGCCGATCAAAGCCTCATCGCTGTTGACCCAAGCCCACGCCTCGGACAGTTCCGTCGGCGTTGCACCTGTCGCAACGATATCAGCGATAAGGGTCTCGTCTACAGGGCCGAGTACGGAGGTGACGTCTTGTGAAGTCAATATCATGTCCTGCTCCTCTTCCTGTTTGTCAGACCATGAGCATCCCTGGAATATAGAAACTTAGGGATGAACTTCCACCCGTGACCAGGCCGCGCCGGTATGAAATATCTCCATCAATCGATTGAAATATCTGGGAAAAGTTCTCACTCACCGGCAAAGGAAAATCTTGCCGGTGAGTGAGGTTGTTTGCATCTCGCTGCCGCTGTTCGCCGAAATATGGGCGCCAGCTTTGAAAAGCGCGGGAGATCAAAGCGATGTTGTGTGGGGGAAGCGCTTACTCAGCAGCCACAGCAACAGCATCCCGAATTTCCTCGAGCGCACGCACTAGCGGAATGACGTGCTTGCCGAAATATTCGACCTCTTCCTGGAAATGCAGGAAGCCGAGAAGGATCAGATCGGCACCCGCCTGCTTCAGAGCGATAATGCGCTCGGCAACCTGCTGCGGCGTGCCGATCAGGTTAGAGCGGAAACCGTCATTATACTGCACCAGATCTTCGAAGCTGGATTTCGCCCAATTGCCCTCGCCTTCCGGTGAAGCCTTGCCGGCATTCTTCACCTCGTGCCCGAAGGCCTTGACGGCATCGGGATTGGCTTTCTCGACAATCTCGGCAAGAACCGCCTTGGCTTCCTCTTCAGTCTCGCGCACGATCGCGAAGGCGTTGACGCCGATGCGCACATGATGGCCGTTCGCTTTTGCCTTGGATTGGATATCGTCCACCTGCTTGGCAATCTCCTCGGGCGTATTGCCATTGGTGAAATACCAGTCAGATACGCGCGAGGCCATGTCGCGGGCCGCACGCGACGAGCCACCCTGAAAAATTTCCGGCTGCGGATCGATCGGCTTCGGCTTCAGCGAATAATCGGTGAACCGATAGAAATCGCCACGGAAAGTGAAGCTGTCTTCGGTCCAGATGCCGCGCAGCGCCCGGATGAATTCCTCCGAGCGGCGGTAGCGCTCGTCATGATCGAGCCAGTGCTCGCCGATGGCCGCGAACTCGCCGCGAAACCAGCCGCTGACGATATTGACGGCGACACGGCCGTTGGTCAGGTGGTTGATGGTGGCGATCTGCTTCGCTGCCAGCGCCGGCGTCCATGGCCCGGGCAGGATTGCCGCAATGACTTTCAATTTCGTCGTCGATTCCAGCAGGGCATGGCTGAAGGAAACGGATTCATGCTGAAACTCCGCGCCGTAGCCCGCCGTGAAGCGTATCTGGCTCAGCGCATAGTCGAAACCACTCGCCTCGGCGATCTGCGCAAGCTTTCTGTTGTAGTCGATCGTCCAGCTCGTGCGCTGCTCGATGTTCGAGATGACCAACCCGCCCGACACATTCGGCACCCAGTAGGCGAATTTCAAAGCGTCTCTGTTCGCATCGCTCATTGATATCTCCCGGTTTGAATTGTCCTCTGCCGAGTACAAGGATGAAGATTCCAACCCATTGCGATTAAATTCTATAGATTCTATAGATTATCGAACAAACCTATCCCAAGTTTCAGCTGTTTTGCGAAAAAGCTGCGTTGCGAACCTCGCCCGATGGGGACGATGACGTGACAAGGAAGCTTGGGGCCTAAAGGTGGAACGGCCGTCGAAGGCCATAATGCAGCCGCAAAGCGCGCAAATCAAAGCGCCGCCGTCCCCATACCTGAGCGGACAATCGACCCGAGATCGCATAGGTCTCGAGCTGTCAGAATGTTGGGCCGGCTCCGCCGTTCTTCAGCGTGAAATAAGCAAAGGCTGCTACGAAAAATGCAATGATGGCCAAAATCGCCAGCAAACGCTTGAGCCAGGGAGGCGTTTGTCTCGGCGGTTTCGGCTTCGGACGGCGTTCAAACTTGATGACATTATCGGACATGACAATCGATTAGCGAAGATCAAATGGTTTGCCAATCCTGTACGAACGCCAACGATGTGACGTTTCCGCCATCGGCCAGACTAAATGCTCCATTCATCCAAACTCTCAATCTTGTCCGCTACGCTTCGGGGTGGCGGATAGTCGATTGAAGCTCACACATCCCGAAGGTGCCTTCTTGAATATCCTCAATAAAATTCGCCCCTGGAGCCCGCAGCAGCGTGCATTGATCGTCCCCTTCCCGGCAAAACAGGATCTGGCCGAACGTAAATCCGCGGCAACCAGCGCCGACGGCCCGATTGTGGCGTTTTTTACCGAAGGCAGTTTTTACGAACAGGAAAAGGAGCGTATGGCCCATTCGGCGGAGCGGATCGGGCTGAAGGTACATGCAACGGCAGTGCCCAGCGCCGGCAGCTGGGTACTGAATGCCGGGCTGAAACCCGGCTTCCTTCTGCAGGAAAGGGCGAGGCTGCGCGGGCCTATTCTTTATGTCGACGTCGATGCAGTCTTCCACCGCAATCCCTGGCCGGAGCTTCGTAAACTCGAATGCGATATTGCAGTCTACTATGAGTTCGATGCCCGTCTTATCAGCGCGACGATTCTCATCAACGACACGCCCGGCGCGGCGGAGCTCATCGAGCGCTGGCGGGAAGGATGTCTTGCCAAGCCTGACGTGTGGGATCAGGTGGTTCTGGAGGAAATCATCGCCGAGGACGCAGCGAGCGCGAAGCCCCAATTCCGTGTAGCCAGACTGCCTGCGTCATTCTGCTGGATATTCGATCGGGTCGAGAATGGTGCCGTCAGCGAGGTCTTCATCGAACAGCTCCAGGCAAGCCGCGAGGCGACCAAGCGCAAACGCTGGTTTGGCCGCATCGGCAAACGGCTGAAGCGCCGTCGCGATCGTGTCGAGGAAATCGAGCGCGTCCTAAACGGTGACAATTAGGGCACGCTTCGAACGAGCCTGCCACCCGATCAAATCTGAATCACAGCATGTCGCCCAGCGTCCAATGATTGTTCCATCGCGCATCGATCTCATCCTCGACGTTCTGATAGCGAATATCAGTGGAAAGGCGCAGTCTGCGCTGGCTGTCCTGATTGGTGGTGGAGGCGTGGATCATGAACGGTGAATGGAGCATGACGTCGCCCGCCTCATAATCGGCGACCAGCCAGCGCGTATCGAAGCGGTTCGCCATGTCGGGCAGATCTTTCGAAACCCAGCCACCCTCCGTCATATTGCGGTTGAACGCGCTGACACGCTCTTCGGGGCTGAGATCCCTGTTCTTTTCGCCAAACTCCCGCTCCATCTCTAGGCCGATCGCGTGCGATCCCTCCAGATAGGTCAGCCCGCCCATTTCGATCGGGATATCGCCGATCGGTATCCATGCCGTGACGATCCGGCTGGTGCCGCCTCGAAGATAGACCAGATCATAATGCGCCGGCGTCGCCGTCGCCGTTCCCGGCCGCACATGGCGCATGATCTTGCGCTTATGCAGATAGGAGATGCCCGACAGGAATTCATCCATGAAGCGCGAAAGACGCGGCTGCGCGCAGAAGCCCTCATAGGCGACCGAGCGCACGAGAGACATCAGGCAACGATCGACATCCCGGCCTTCCGCCGGCGAAGCGGAGGATATTCCATCTCTAGGGTCCGTTCCTTCTTCGATGAGCCCTGTCTTCGCCATGTGACCGAAGACCCAACCGCGAAAATCGATCACGTCCTTGCGCGGCAGAAATCCCTTGAGCCACACATAGCCGTTCTCCTCGTAGAGCGTACGGATTGCCTCGACACCGATGCTCGGATCGGTCGGGGTGAGATAACCGAGCCGATGGGGCGCGGCGGAGAGAACCATTCCATTGGCAACAAGGTTAAATGCACTTTTGCCGGAAAGGACGCTCTGCATGGGAATCGACATTTCACTCGCCTTTGTTTTGATTTGATGGCCCATTGAATCTAGCAGTCAGCGATGGTTCATTACATGGACGAAAGTAATACTGGACTTTTCGCTCACCATGACATCGACAACACATGCCATCTACCGCTCGCCACTTGCCGCCGCCGGAGGACTGTCGGTCACCGGCACAGGCAGGCAGCATGCCATGCATGCCGTCACTGCGCGCAAGCTGCCGAGCTATGCGGTGGTGCTCGTCGAAAGCGGCCAGGGCTTTCTCGAAACGGATGCCGGCGGCCGCAGAAGCGTGAAAGGCCCGGCGCTCTTCTGGCTTTTCCCGAACCGCCAGCATTCGTATGGCCCCGATGCTGAAGGCTGGAGCGAACGATGGGCGCTTTTCGAAGGCTCTCTCGTGCGCGACTTTCTGCGCCTTCGCCTCGTCAGCGAGCAGAATCCGCTCATTACCCTGCGCAATCTCGACAGCGTGCAGCGTCTCTTCGGCGCGATCCAAGGTGATCTCATCGCCGATACCAACCTACCGAGAGCCGCTGCCGCCTCCGCTCTTCATCAGATCGTCATTCTGGCTGCGCGGCAGGCAAGCCAGGCCGTTCCCTCCCCTCGGCAGGGCTCGGATATCGGCGAAATCGTCGGGGCGCTTCGCCAACGAGCAACGGAGACCCTCGACATGGCAGCTTTTGCCGCTGAATACGGCATGTCGCCCGCCACGCTGCGCCGAAAAATTTCGGCGGAAGTCGGGCTGCCGCCGAAGGGGTTTCAGCTTCGCCTGCGCATGGACCGTGCAAAAGAGTTGCTGACGATGACAGACGACAAGATCGAGATCATCGCCTCAAAAGTCGGATTCGATGATCCGTTCTACTTCTCCCGGCTATTCCATGAGCGCGAAAACTGCACGCCGCGCGATTTTCGCGCCCGCTACCGGAGAAGCTGATCGATCAAGACAGGCCGAATACGTCGCAACCGCCCTTGTCACGCCGCATCATTCCCCGATGGCGCTCGCTCCAAATTCCGGCGCCGCCAGGCCGCCGGCGCCTCCCCCACCCGCTTGCGGAAAAAGCGTGAGAAATAGGCGGGATCTTCAAAGCCCACCTCGCGGCCAATGTCCTCGACGGAGCGGATGGTGAACATCAGCAGACGCTTGGCTTCCAGCAGCCGCCGGTCCAAAAGCATTTCCTTGACGCTGTGTCCGAACACCTCGCGCGCCGCCTTGTCGAGCAGATGCGGCGTCGTGGCGAGCAGGTCGACATAGTTGCCGACCGGCCAATCGCTCTTGTAATGGTGGTCTATGGCGCTGCGTAGCGCCAAGGCAAGCGTCACGGTCGGTGAAGCTGAAGGCAGCGCCGCGCTGCCGCCAAGCCGGTTCATCAGCGACAGCACGACGCCGATCAGCCCCAGCATGACTTTTTCGCTTTGGCCGCCGCGCTCGCGATATTCGGCGCTGACCATTTGCAGCAGCGTGTCGATCTTTTGCCAGGAAGGATCGTCCGGCCGCGCCGTCAGAAAGGTCGGCACGTCAAGGCTTAGATCCACCTGGGGTACCAAAGCCTTTAAAGTATCGTCCGATATCGAGACGACGATGGCATCGGACTGATCGTCGACGTCGAATCCGTGAATGATGTTGCTCGGGACGAAACTGATCGTCGGAGCGGAAAAATTCCAAGTCCGATCCTCGATCCGGTAGCGACCGCCGCCCTTGTACCAATAGGTGATCTGCCCCATCAACGGGTGTTTATGAGACGCGACATGCCCAAAATGCAGCGTTTTACGGTCCATGACCGTTTCCACGTGCAGAAATCCGACGTCAAGCGCCCGGCTCGGCACGCCATAGACAAAGAAATTCGGGATTTCGTTCTTCTGCGACATGCCGGAAAAAGTACCAGCGAATTGCCCCCTTTGTCCATGGTCGCGCCGAGGGTTCGGACGTAGCATTGATCATGATCTCAAGGGAGGAATACGAGATGCGAGCTGAAGATCACCGCAGCGACAAGACCCGTCCATTTACCGGCGCCGAATATCTGGAAAGCCTGCGCGATGGCCGCAAAGTCTATATCAATGGCGAGCGCATCGCCGATGTGACTGCGCATCCCGCCATGCGCAACTCCGTCCGCTCGCTCGCCCGCATGTACGACGCGCTGCATGACGAAAAGACCAAGGAACGTCTGACCTCGCCGACCGATACGGGATCGGGCGGCTATACCCACAAATACTTCCGAGTGGCGAAATCTTCCGCCGAGCTTGTGGCACAGCAGGGCGCCATCGCCGATTGGGCGCGCATGTCCTATGGCTGGATGGGCCGCACCGCGGATTACAAGGCGGCCCTTATGAATACACTCGGCGCCAATGCCGACTGGTACGGCCCGTTCAAGGACAATGCACTTTCCTGGCACAAGCGCGCACAAGAATCCGTGCTCTTCATGAACCACGCGATCGTCAATCCGCCAATCGACCGCCACAAGCCCGCCGATGCCGTCAAGGACGTTTTCGTCCACATCACCAAGGAGACCGATGCTGGCATCTATGTCTCCGGTGCCAAGGTGGTGGCGACATCCTCCGCACTGACCCACTATAATTTCCTCGCCCAGAGTTCGGCGACGGTCACGGAAGACCCGTCGCTCTCTGTCATGTTCATCGTTCCGATGAATGCGCCTGGCATTAAGATGTTCTGCCGCGTCTCCTATGAGCAGACCGCCAATACTGTGGGACATCCCTTCGACTATCCGCTGTCGTCACGCTTCGATGAGAACGACGCGATCCTGGTGCTCGACAATGTCTTCGTGCCCTGGGAGGATGTGCTCGTGCTGCGCGACGCGGCAAAGATCCTCTCCTTCCACCCGGCTTCGGGCTTCATGCATGGCTATTGCTTCCAGGGCTGCACGCGTTTCGCCGTGAAGCTCGATTTCATCGCCGGATTGCTGGCCAAGGCGCTGCGCGCGACCGGCGGCGATGCCTTCCGCGGCAATCAGGCGGCACTCGGCGAAGTCATTGCGCTTCGCCACATGTTCTGGTCCTTCTCCAATGCCATGGCCTACAATCCGCAGCCCTGGGCGAATGGCGCGGTGCTGCCAAACATGGAAGCGGCCCTCTCCTACCGCACCTTCATGTCGGAGGCCTATCCCCGCGTCATCGAAACCGTGCGCAAAGTCATCGCTTCCGGGCTGATCTATCTGCCTTCCTCGGCCAAGGATTTCGGTAATCCGGAGATCGACCGCTATCTCGCGCAATATGTGCGCGGTTCCAACGACATGGGCCATATCGAGCGCATCAAGATCATGAAGCTGCTCTGGGACGCGACCGGCACCGAATTCGGCGGACGCCACGCCCTTTACGAGCTCAACTATGCCGGCGCGCCGGAGGAAGTTCGCCTGCAGGTGCTGAAGGGCGCCGAGCGCGGCGGCAGGCTAAAGGAGATGGAAGCGCTCGTGGATCAGTGCATGAGCGATTACGACGAAAACGGCTGGACTGGGGACACCTGGCTGCCGCCGCTGGGTGACACCTCCCCCGTCCGCAACGCCGCCGAGTGAGGACGTTGCCATGGAGGAGCAACTCTCGAAAACAGAATTTCGCAACGCCATGGCCAGGGTTTGCGCACCGGTGAATGTCATCACCACCAACGGCCCCGCCGGCCGCGGCGGCTTTACCGCCACCGCCATGTGCAGCGTCACCGACGAACCGCCGACGCTGCTGGTCTGCATGAACAGCCGCTCGGCGCAAACTAGCCTCTTCCTCAATAATCGCCGCTTCTGCGTCAATGTTCTGACGCAGGAGCACAAGGAACTGGCCGGCTATTTCGCCGGCCAACGCGCCGACATGGAAGAGCGCTACGCCGCCGCGGAATGGATCAACTTCCGCTCTGGCAGCCAGGCGCTTTCCGATGCCATCGTCTCCTTCGATTGCCGGCTGACGGAAGCGCGCTTGGTCGGCACGCACCATATCTTTATCGGCGAAGTGATGGATATCCGCAGCCGCAAGGATGGGCACGCGCTGCTCTATTTCGACCGCAACTATGTGCATGTGCCGACCCAGACGGGGAGCTTCGGCGGCTAGGTGCCGCAGGAACAGCTATCGATCTTGGGAGCAAAAAAGGGGTGCCGGCGATAACGCGGCACCCCTTCTTGCGTAATGAAACAATCCGTCAGAGCTGAATCCAGGTCGTCTTCAGATCGACATACTTGTCGAGCGCATGCAGCGACTTGTCATGACCATTGCCGGATTGTTTGACGCCACCAAGTGGTACGCTGTTATCGGCACCGCCATAGGTATTGACATGCACCACGCCAGCGCGGATGCCCCGGACCATTCGATGAGCCCGCGACAGGTTCGATGTCCAGACGGCCGAGGCAAGGCCATATTCCGTGGCATTGGCGATCTGCAGAGCCTCTGCTTCACCTTCAAAGGGAATGATCGACAGAATGGGGCCGAAGACCTCCTCTCGCGCCAAGGTCATCGACGGTGTCACGTCGAATACGGTCGGCCGCATGTAATAACCGCCCGTCTCCTCAAGAATACGCGAGCCGCCGGTGCGTAAAGACGCGCCCTCCGACAGCGCCTGCGAGACGTAGCCAAGATCCTTCTTCAGCTGGATCTCGCTGGAAATCGCCCCTGCCTCCGTCGTCAGCTGCAGGGGATCGCCGGCTTTCATGCTTTCGGCGATGCGAGCCACCTTCTCGGAGAAGGCTTCATGAATCGACTTCTCCACAAGCAACCGGGAGCCGGCGACACAGACCTGGCCGGAATTGCGGAAGATGCCATAGGCGGAAACCTTGGCCGCATGATCGAGATCAGGCGCATCGGCAAAGACGATGTTCGGCGACTTGCCGCCAAGCTCCAGATAGACGCGCTTCAGGTTAGAACGCGCCGAATATTCCAGGAGCCGCCGTCCAATAGGGCCGGAACCGGTGAAGGCGAGTACATCGACCTCCATGTGCAGCCCCAGCGCCTCGCCGCAGACCGCACCGCGGCCAGTCACGACATTGAGCACGCCTTCGGGCAATCCCGCTTCGGCGCAAATTTCGGCGAGCCTGAGCAGCGTCAGCGACGCGCCCTCGGCCGGCTTCAGCACGACGGAATTGCCTGCGGCAAGTGCAGGCGCGATCTTCCAGGCGCCGATCATCATCGGAAAATTCCACGGTACGATAGCGGCAACGACACCGATGGCTTCGCGGTGGACCAGACCGAGAATATTCTCCGCCGTCGGCGCGATCTCCCCATAAACCTTGTCGATCGCCTCGGCATAGTAACGGAACGTGCCTGCGGCGCTGCCGGGCTCGGCCTTCAGCGCCATCGAGATTTCAGTGCCGTTGTCGCGCACGCCGAGGACGGCGAGCTCGAGCGCGTTCTTCTCAATCAGTTCGGCAATCTTCAGCAGCACTTTCTTGCGTTCGGCCGGTGCCGCCTTCGACCAGCTGCCCTTTTCAAACGCCTGCCGCGCGGCCTTGATCGCGAGATCGACATCCTCCGTTCCGGCATCGGCAATCGTGGTCAGCTTTGTTCCATCGATCGGCGAAATGACGTCCATCGCAGCGCCGCTGATCGGCTGCCGCCAGGCACCTGCTATGAACAATGCCTGTGGCGAAACGGATAATGTCCGGAGCTGGTCGATCTTGTCCTGCATCTCATTCTCTCACAAAGAGGGTGGCGGGTCTTCCCGCCACCGCGATTGGAACTCAGACTTCCTGGCCGGCGCCGAGACGGGCATAGCCTGCTGCATCCGACGACTTCAGGCGAGCAGCCGCGATGAAGCCAATGATCCCTGCGATCAGCACGAGCGCCGGCAACAACACGGCCAGCACACCATTGGCGCCGGCAATCGCCCCGAAATTCGCCGAGATATAATAGACGAGCGCCAAAAGGATCAGACCCGTCAAGATGGGCAGCACCTTGATCGCGAGCACATTGCGCTCAAGTCCCGGATTGCGGCTGAAGAACACCACGATCGAGAAGGCTGTAAACGCCATCAGCAGGATGATCGCCAGCGTCGCGACATTGGTGAGCCAGGAGAAGAGCGCCAGCACGGGATCCTGACCCGTCACCGCAAAGAGCGCGACGACGAGCACGGCAATGACGGTCTGGATGATCGAGCCGACATGCGGGCTCTGGAAGACTGGATGCGTGACGCCGATCGATTTCGGCAGCAAGCCTTCGCGACCAGCAACATACATGTAGCGTGCAACGCCGTTGTGAAAGGCGAGAATACCGGCAAACAGGCTGGTGATGAAGAGCACGCTCATGACAACGGTGATCCAGTGCCCGACATAGCGTTCGGCAAGGCCGAAGAGAAAGGTCGTGGGATCGGCAAGACCCTGCAGGGTCGGAACGAGCTTGTCGACACCGGCGCCAGTCACCATCAGCCAGGACGTCAGCATATAGAAGAGGCCGATGATGAGAACGGAAATATACGTCGCGCGCGGCACTGTCTTTTCCGGTTCGCGAGCTTCTTCGCTGTAAATAGTGGTCGCTTCGAAACCGATGAAGGCGGCAAAGCAGAACAGCAAACCGATTGCCGGCGTTCCGCTCCAGAAGGCCGTCGGCGTGAACGGCGCGGCCGTCAAACCGGCATCGCCACCCTTGATGAAGATCGCAGCATCGATGACGAGCACGACGAGATATTCAAGAATAACGAGCACCGTCAGTACTTTCGCCGACAGATCCACACGTCGATAGCCAAAAACGGCAACGAAGGCGATGCCGATGAAGCTCCAGACCCACCAGGGAAGATCGAAACCGAGCTGCTCGGCAAAGAAACCTTTGGTCGCCGCACCGAAAAGCCCGAGAACCCCGACCTGCATGGCATTATAGGCGAGGATCGCGATCAGCGCCGCGGCACCGCCCATCAAGCCGCCAAGGCCCTGGGCCGTATAGGCATAGAAGGCGCCGGCATTGCGAATGTGACGCGCCATGGCGACATAGCCGACCGCAAACAGCAGCAGAATACCCGTCACCAGCAGAAAGGTCAGCGGAATGCCTGGCCCGTTGCCGAGCATCATCGAAAGCGGCACGCCGCCGGCCACCGCCGTCAGCGGTGCGGCAGCCGACACCACGAGGAAGGTCACGGCACCGACGCCGAGACTGTTCTTGCGCAGCTGGTTGTCAGCCGCACCTTGCGAATTTTGCGTGTTCATCTGCGTTCGTTCCCCTTGTTTAAGAACATCCGATCATCGCCGCGATTGCACGCGTGCGACCTCCACCAAAAACCGGACTGACGATCGGGGCCTATGTTTTGTTGATCTTACCGCCGTCAGCGCTTATGGTTCATTATTTGAACCACAGCTTCAAATATAGACTTGCAAACATTGCCGGCCTCTGTCAAGTTATTTCGCATGTTAAGTATCTTGGGTCGCTGCTATCGTGCCGCGGCGCAGGGTCAACAGGCTGATTTGACGGGAAGCCCCGGCTGGACGCGTAGAATCAGACCCTGACCAACCCAAGAGGAGGAATAATGAGCACGATCGGAAAGGCGCTGGCATTGCTGGATACCCTGTCACGGCTGGACAAGGAGGCGGGTCTGACCGACATCGCCCGCCGGTGCGCGCTGGACAAGGCGACGGCACGACGCTTTCTCGTAGAGCTGGAAAAACACGGCTTCGTCGAGCAGGATCCAGAGACACGCCGCTACCGCATCGGCTCGGCGCCGGTTCGCCTCGCCCGTATCCGGGAAGCGCGCTTTCCCTTCCTGCGGGTCGCAATCCCCTTCATCAGGACACTTGCCGAATCCTCGACCGAGACCGTGCATCTGTCCGAATTTTCGGGCGGGCAGCTTTCGACCATTCATGTTGAAGACTCACCGCGCGCCCACCGCATCATCGTCGATGTCGGAAGCCTCCTTCCCTTTCATGCGACGGCATCAGGCCTCGCCTTTCTGGCCTACTGCCCGCGGATAGAAATCGACGAAGCGCTTAAAAAGCCGCTGGAAAAATTTACCGACCACACCGTCACCGACCCCCAATTGCTGCATAAAATGCTCGATGAAACCGCTGCACGGGGCTTTTCCGTCATTAATCAAGGTCTCGAGGCCGGCGTCATCAGCACGGCGGCACCGGTGCGCACGCCGAGCGGCCGCCCGATCGGTTGCGTGGCAATCGCCGCCCCGCTCTCTCGCACCACGAAGGCTGCCATCCAGGAATTCGGCGCGCAGGCCGTCGCCACGGCCAATGCGATCTCAGAAAAATATTACGGGTCGGAAAGACCCACGGGAACCATTGCGAAACTCAGGAGGACGGATTGATGAGCCCGGAGGCTCCCTCACCACGGATACTCGTCATCGGAACCGGTGACACCAAATGCGACGAACTGCAATTCATGGCGTCCGTCATCAAGCAAGCCGGCGGCCAGCCGGTCATGATGGATGTGAGCATTCTCGGCGACCCACCTTACAGCCCCGATTATTCCAAACATGACATTGCGAAGGCTGCCGCAACGACAATCGAAGCCATTACCGAAAGCGGCGACGAAAACAGCGCCATGGCGGCTATGGCGAAGGGCGCATCGGCCCTGACCCTCCGCCTCTATGACGATGGACTAGTCGACGGCATTATCGTGCTCGGCGGCTCCATGGGCACGGATCTGGCGCTCGATGTCGCCGCCGTCCTGCCGCTCGGCGTGCCGAAATTCGTGGTTTCGACCATCGCCTACTCCCACCTCATACCGCCCGAACGCATCGCGCCCGATCTTATGATGATCCTGTGGGCTGGCGGTCTCTATGGTCTCAACAGCATCTGCCAGTCGGTTCTTTCCCAGGCCTGCGGCGCAGTGGTCGGCGCTGCAAAGCACGGCACCAAGCCCGATCGCGAACGTCCCCTCGTCGGCATGACCTCCCTTGGCTCCTCCTGCCTGAAATATATGAAATATCTGCGGCCCGAGCTGGAAAAGCGCGGCTACGACGTCGCCGTGTTTCATTCGACCGGCATGGGCGGACGGGCCTACGAAGCGATCGCCTCGAAGGGTGGCTTTGCCGCCGTCTTCGACTTCTGCATCCAGGAAGTCAGCAATCATCATTATAGCAGCGTCGTCACCTCTGGGCCCGACCGTCTCGAAAACGCCGGTCGCGCCGGCATTCCGCAGATCGTCGCACCCGGCGCGATCGACATGGTCGATCTTCAGGCATGGCAAGCCCTGCCAGAGATCTTTGTGGATCGCCCGTATCACGCCCATAACCGGCTGATCGGGTCGGTAACGACATCGCCGGAAGGGCGGCGTGCAGTGGCCCGTGTGATCGGAGAAAAACTGCGGCGCGCCGAAGCGAATGTCGCCTTCCTCCTGCCGACTGAAGGCTTGCAGGAATGGGACAAGCCGGATGAACCCTTGCATGACCCGGAAGGCCTTGACGCCTTCCTCGATGAAATGCGCCGAGCCGTTCCGCCTGGTGTCACACTGCAGGAGGTCGATGCGCATATCAACGCGCCGGCCTTCTCGGCCGCTGCGCTTGCCATCTTCGATCGATGGGTTGCCGAAGGCGTCATTCCGGAGGGGCGGCCATGAGCCAAGACCGCGCGCTTATCCTCGACTTCGGTGGTGTCGTTACCCGCACCCTGTTCGAAACCCATGATATCACCGAGCGCACACTCGGCCTTCCCAAGGGATCGCTAACCTGGCTCGGCCCGTTCGACACGACGACGGACCCGCTTTGGGTCGAAATGCAGAAGCGCGAGATCACCGAACGCGACTATTGGCTGAAGCGCACGAAGGAAGTCGGCAAGCTGGTCGGCGAAAACTGGACGGACATGCAGACCTTCGTGCGCCGGGCGCGCGGCGCCGAGCCGGAGCTGGTCCTGCGGCCAGAAGCCCGCGACGCCATCCTGCGTGCCAAGGAGGCCGGCCTCAAGCTGGCGATCCTGTCGAACGAACTCGACCTTTTCTACGGCGTCGAATTCCGTCAGCGCTTTCCGCTGATCGAGCTTTTCGACGTCATCGTCGATGCCACCTACACGAAGATCCTGAAACCCGATCCCCGCGCTTACGAGCTCGTCCTTGCCGAGATCAACCTCCCGCGCGAGGCCTGCGTTTTCGTCGACGATCAGAAGAAGAACATCGAGGGCGCCGAAGCCGTGAGCTTGCCTCACGTGCATTTCGACGTGACCCGCCCTGCCGAAAGCTATGCCCGCGCACTTGCGATGCTGGGGCTCTGAACCAAGAGGAATTTGACATGCGTGAGACCAATTTCATCATCGAAAACAACGCCCGTCACCTGTGGCATCCGATGGCTCATCCCGCTGAGATGCAGGCCAATCCGCCGCGCATCATCAACTCAGGCGAAGGCGTCGAAATCGTCGATATCCAGGGCAAGAAAGTGCTCGACGCGGTCGGGGGCCTCTGGAACGTCAATCTCGGCTATTCCTGCGAGCCGGTGAAGAAGGCGATCCGCGACCAGCTCGACGAACTGCCTTATTATTCGACCTTCCGCGGCACGACGAACTCACCCCTGATCGAGCTGTCCTACGAGCTTGCGGAATGGTTCAAGCCGGACGGCCTCAGCCGTTCCTTCTTTACCTCAGGCGGCTCGGATTCGGTCGAGACCTGCCTGCGGCTGGCGCGCCAGTACCACAAGGTCAATGGTCAGCCCGAGCGCACCAAGTTCGTCGCGCTGAAGAAGGGCTATCACGGCACGCATTTCGGCGGCGCCTCGGTCAACGGCAACCAGAACTTCCGCCGCAACTACGAGCCGCTGCTTCCAGGCGTCTTCCACCTGCCGGCACCCTTCACCTACCGCAATCCCTTCAACACCACCGATGGTGCGGAGATTGCGGCTGCAATCGGCAGGCTCTTCGAGGATGAAATTGCTTTCCAGGGTGCCGACACCATCGCCGCCCTGATCGTCGAACCGGTACTCGGCGCCGGCGGCGTCATCGTTCCGCACGAGACCTTCCTGCCGCTGATGCGCGAGATCTGCGACCGGCACGGCATCCTGCTGATCGCCGATGAGGTCATCACTGCCTTCGGCCGCACCGGCGCCTGGACCGGATCGCGCCTCTGGGGCGTGCAGCCGGACATGATGTCGACGGCGAAGGCGATCACCAACGGCTATTTCCCCTTCGGCGCAGTGATGATCTCCGACAAGGTGGCGCAGGTCTTCGAAAGTAACAAGGGCGCGGTCGGAAGCATCGGCCATGGTTACACCTATTCCGGCCATCCGGTCGGCGCGGCTGCAGCCCTTGCGACCTTGAAGGAAACCAGGCGGCTCAACGTCGCCGACAATGCCGCGGCCCGTGGGGAGGAGCTACTCGCCGGCCTGAGAAAGCTGCAGGACAAGCACGAACTGGTGGGCGATGTGCGCGGCAAGGGCCTGATGTGCGCCCTCGAACTCGTCAGCGATCGTGCAAAGAAAAGTGGCGCAGCTAAGGACGTCATTCAGAAGGTGCAGGACGCGACCTATGATGCCGGCGTTCTGGTCCGCACCTCCGGCGCCAATGTCATCATGTCGCCGCCGCTCATCGTGACGGCGGAGAATGTCCAGACCATCCTGACCGCGCTCGACGCAGGTCTCACCGCGGCAAGGGGCTGATCATGTCCGACAATGCAGCCCTCATCGCGCGTCGCGAACGGCTTCTCGGCCGGAACATGTCGCTCTTTTATGACGACCCCGTGCATCTGGTGCGCGGCGAAGGCGTCTGGCTCTGGGATGCCGATGGGAAAAAGTACCTCGATTGCTACAACAATGTGCCGCATGTCGGCCATTGCCACCCGCGCGTGGTGGAAGCAATCGCGCGGCAGGCCTCGACGCTGAACACGCATACGCGCTACCTGCACGAAGGCATACTTGATTATGTCGAGCGGCTGACGGCAACCTTCGACAAGAGCCTCAACGCGGCGATCCTGACCTGCACGGGCAGCGAAGCCAACGATGTGGCGCTGCGTATAGCGCGAGCCATGACCGGCAAAACCGGCGTCATCGCCACCAACCACACCTATCACGGCAACACGGCAGCCGTGTCGCAGCTGTCGACCCGCATGCCGCCGGTCGGCGGCTTCGGCGGCCATGTGCGCCACGTGTCAGCGCCGGACAGCTATCGTCCGCTCGGCGGCGAAGGCGGAGAGGCCTTTGCTACGGCCTTTGCGGCCGAAGTGGAGAAAGCGATTGCCTCGCTTCAGGAGAGCCCGCACGGCTTTTCGGCCATCATCATCGATCCGTTCTTCGCCAATGAAGGCTTTCCCGATCTGCCGCCGGGTTTTCTCGACAAAACGGTTGCCGCTGTGCGCAAGGCCGGCGGCCTCGTGATTACCGACGAGGTACAGCCCGGTTTCGGCCGGACCGGCACGCATATGTGGGGTCACCAGCACGCTGGCATCGTTCCCGATATCGTCACGCTCGGCAAGCCGATGGCCAACGGCCATCCGGTCGGCGGCGTCATTGCCAATGTCGATACGATCAACACTTTTCGCAAAGCGTTCCGCTATTTCAACACCTTCGGCGGCAATCCAGTCTCCTGTGCTGCGGCCATGGCGGTTCTCGATGTCATCGAGGACGAGAACCTTATCGAGAACGCCCGCAATGTCGGCGAATATACGCGCGACGGGTTCAAGCGGCTGGCCGAGAAGCACTCGATCATCGGCGACGTGCGCGGCAGTGGCCTCTTCATGGGCACTGAGTTTGTGCTGGACAGGCAAACGAAGGAGCCGGCTGCCGCTGAGGCAACCCGGATCATCAACGCCATGCGCGAACGCGGCGTGCTGATGGGAAAGATCGGCATTCACCAATGTGCCACGAAGATCCGACCGCCCATGCCGTTTACCCGGAGCAATGCCGACTACATGTTGTCGATCTTCGACGATGTCCTATCCGGCCTGTGAGGCAATATGGCTGATCAATTGCCTCAGGCCATCCGCGATGCCCTGCAGAGACGTGCGCTGGAGGCCCTCGACCATTGGCCTGTGCAGGCCCATGAACCTCTCCTGATGAAATATCGAGAGAATGCCGTCTTCCGCATCACGCTGGAGGATGGTCAGTTCGCCGCACTGCGGCTCCATCGGCCGGGCTACCATGACGAGACGAGCTTGCGCTCGGAACTGCACTTCATGGCGGCGCTCAAGCTCGGCGGCCTTGATGTGCCGAGTCCCGTTCCGACAAGCAGAAAGCAGAGCCTCGTCCGACTGCCAGCCAACAGGCATTTTGCCGAACAGCATGCCGACGTGGTGAGCTGGATCGACGGCGTGCCGCTTGGCCAAAGTGGCGTGCCGCTGTCGCATTCGGCAGAGATGCAGGCCGACATCTTCTTTCGCGTCGGACAGAGCATGGCGACCATGCACGAGCTTGCCGATGCTTGGGAGCCTCCGGAGCGTTTTCGCCGCCCGGCATGGAACGTCGAGGGTCTGGTCGGCGAAAAGCCGTTATGGGGTCGCTTCTGGGATTGCCGGGGCATTTCGTCCGAGAGCACCACTGCGCTCTCGGCATTACGCAATGAACTACGCCGTGCCTTTGCGAAAGCTGAAAGCCAAAGCCTCGACTACGGGCTGATCCATGCCGATCTGGTGCGGGAAAACATCTTTCTGACGGGAGCCGACGGCGATGTCGCCTTCATCGATTTCGACGATGCGGGACATGGTTTCCGCCTGTTCGATCTTGCCACGACCCTACTCAAGAACCGCAGAGAGCCCGCCTATCCTGCAATCGAGCAAGCGCTGATAGCAGGTTATCGCAGCCGGCGATCCCTCTCCGACGCGGCGCTGGCGGCCCTGCCCCTATTCATGGTGCTGAGGAGCCTTACATATATTGGATGGCTCGCGGGACGTCCGGAAATTCCGGGCAGTGTCGAGCGTCTGTCGCGTTACGTCAATGAAAGCATGGAGATGGCGAGAAAGCTCAATATCGCCGCTTGACATCTTCCGCATAATTATTAACGTGTTAAGTAAATAAGAGATCGGGAGGACTCAATGCCACATCTCGCCATCGAATATTCGGCCAATCTGGAGGGTCGCACCGATATCGGTGCGCTCTGCGAGCGACTGCTGAAGACGGTGCTGGAGACCGGACTTTTCGAGGTCGGGGCTGTGCGCGTGCGCGCCTTTCGCGCCGAGCACTACGCCATCGCCGACAAGCTGCCCGAAAACGCCTTCATCGACTTGAACTTCCGCATTGGCAAGGGCCGCACGCAGGAAGAAAAGAAACGCACCGGCGAGGCAATCTTCGCCGCAGCGATCGACGTTCTCGGCCCGCTTTTCGAGACGCCGCATTTCGCCCTTTCGCTTGAGATCCGCGAGATCGATGCGGAGCTCAGGTGGAAGAAGAACGCCATTCATCCGCGGCTTCGCGGCAAGTGACATTCCCTTCGTGGGACGACATAACACCAAAGGAATAGACGATGTCCAAACTGCAGGAAAACATCGCAAAGGCGGAAGGCTTTCTCGCCCGTTTCAAGGATCGCGGCATTCTCAACCGCATCAATGGCGAGGATGTCTCGGCCGATGACGGTTCCACTTTCGAAACGATTTCGCCTGTCGATCTGAAGCCGCTCGCTACCGTGGCCCGCGGCAAGGCAGCCGATATCGATCGCGCTGCAAAGGCCGCAAAGGCTGCCTTCGCAGAGTGGGCCGCGATGCCTGGTGAAGCCCGCAAGAAGCTCCTGCATAAGATCGCCGATGCGATCGTCGCGCGCGCCGAAGAAATCGCCTTCGTCGAGTGCATGGATACCGGACAATCCCTGAAATTCATGGCGAAGGCCGCTCTACGCGGTGCGGAAAACTTCCGCTTCTTCGCCGATCGCGCCCCGGAAGCCCGCGACGGCAAGACGTTGCGTGCGGAAGGTCAGGTGAACCTGACAACGCGCGTGCCGATCGGCCCGGTCGGCATCATCACGCCCTGGAACACGCCCTTCATGCTGTCGACCTGGAAGATCGCGCCGGCTCTCGCTGCGGGCTGCACCATCGTCCACAAGCCGGCCGAATTCTCGCCACTCACTGCGCGCCTTCTAGTGGAGATCGCAGAGGAGGCTGGCCTGCCGAAGGGGGTATGGAATCTCGTCAACGGTCTCGGCGAGGATGCCGGTCGCGCATTGACCGAACACCCGCTGATCAAGGCGATCGGCTTCGTCGGCGAAAGCCGCACCGGCTCTATGATCATGAAGCAGGGCGCCGACACGCTGAAGCGTGTGCATTTCGAGCTCGGCGGCAAGAACCCTGTCATCGTCTTTGCCGATGCCGATCTGGAGCGTGCAGCCGACGCTGCCGTCTTCATGATCTATTCTTTGAATGGCGAGCGCTGCACCTCGTCCTCGCGCCTGCTGGTCGAGGAAAGCGTCTACGACAAATTCACCGCGATCGTCGCCGAGAAGGCCAAGCGCATCAAGGTCGGACATCCCCTTGATCCGGAAACGGTTGTCGGCCCGCTCGTCCATCCCGTGCATGAAAAGAAGGTGTTGGAATATATTCAGATCGGCCGTTCGGAAGGTGCGACGCTCGCCGCCGGCGGCGAGAAAGTCAACGGCCCTGGCGGCGGTTGCTATGTCTCGCCCACGCTCTTCACTGGCGCCAACAACCAGATGCGCATCGCTCAGGAAGAAATCTTCGGGCCGGTTCTGACCGCCATCCCCTTCAAGGACGAAGCCGATGCGCTGGCGCTGGCCAATGACGTCCAGTACGGCCTGACCGGTTATCTCTGGACCTCGGACGTCACCCGCGCCTTCCGTTTCACCGATCACCTCGAAGCCGGCATGATCTGGGTGAACTCGGAAAATGTGCGTCACCTGCCGACGCCCTTCGGCGGGGTCAAAAGCTCCGGCATCGGCCGCGACGGCGGCGACTGGTCCTTCGATTTCTACATGGAAACCAAGAACATCGCCTTCGCCACCAAGCAGCACGCCATCCAGAAACTCGGCGGCTGAGCCGCAATACGCGCCGGAGCGGTTCAGCTTTTCGAGGAAGCGCAGAACCGCTCGAACTTTTCGTTTAACGCAATTCCGGACGGAAAACCGCTTCGCACTTTTCCTGGAAATTGCTCCAAGAGGAGGAACAAATGCCCCTGCCGAAACCCAATCTCTATCCGCCTTTCAACATCGTGCGTCTCAGCCATGTCGAATTCGGCGTTACCGATCTTGCCAAATCCCGCGCCTTCTATGTCGACACGCTCGGCCTGCAGGTGACGGATGAAACGGCCGATACGATCTATCTCAGGGCAATGGAGGAACGCGGCCATCACTGCATCGTGCTGAAGAAATCCGACAAGGCCGAAGCCCGCGATCTCGGCTTCAAGGTCTTCAGCGACGAGGATCTCGACAAGGCGGCGCATTTCTTCAAGGGCAAGGACCTGCCGGTCGAATGGATCGAGCGCCCATATCAGGCACGCACCTTCCGTACCCGCGACCCGCATGGCATACCCCTCGAATTCTATTCTAAGATGGACCGTCTGCCGCCGATCCACCAGAAATACGCCCTCTACAAGGGCGTGAAGCCGCTGCGCATCGACCATTTCAACTGCTTCTCTACCAATGTCGATGAAAGCGTCGCCTTCTATAACGAGCTCGGCTTCCGCGTGACCGAATATACCGAGGATGCGGAAACAGGCCGCCTCTGGGCCGCCTGGACGCATCGCAAGGGCGGCGTCCATGACATTGCCTTCACCAATGGTCGCGGTCCGCGCCTGCACCACACCGCCTTCTGGGTGCCGACGCCGCTCAACATCATCGACCTGCTCGACCTGATGGCGACGACGGGCTGGGTTGCCAATATCGAGCGCGGCCCGGGCCGCCATGGCATCTCCAACGCCTTCTTCCTCTATATTCTCGATCCTGACGGCCACCGCATCGAGATCTATTGCTCGGATTATCAGACGGTCGATCCCGATCTGGAGCCGATCAAGTGGGATCTGAAGGATCCGCAGCGCCAGACATTGTGGGGCGCACCCGCTCCCAAATCCTGGTTCGAACATGGTAGCCTGTTTGCCGGTGCGGAAGTCGCCGAGCCCGATCTGAAGGCGCAGCCGATTATCGCGCCTTAAGCGTTACCATTGAGAGCGGGTGAAAAACGCCCGTTCCTCATCAACGTTCGAAAGTGCGAGGAGTCCGTCATGAATTTGAAAGACGCAACATTGTTCCGGCAGGCCGCATTGGTCGGCGGCGAGTGGATCGAGGCCGATCCATCCAACGCGATCAAGGTCGACAACCCAGCAACGGGCGAGATCATCGGCCTCGTTCCCAATCTGGGCGCCACCGAGACCAAAAAGGCGATTGCCGCAGCCGAAGCCGCGCAGAAGGAATGGGCCGCCCGCACCGCCAAGGAACGCTCGGGTATCCTCAGGCGCTGGTTCGAGCTAATGATGGAAAACCAGGACGATCTCGGACGTATCCTGACGGCCGAACAGGGCAAGCCCCTGCCTGAAGCCAAAGGCGAAATTGCCTATGGCGCCAGCTTCATCGAATGGTTTGCCGAGGAAGCCCGCCGCGTCTATGGCGACATCATTCCCGGCCACCAGAAGGACAAGCGCATTCTGGTCATGAAGCAGCCGATCGGCGTGGTCGCGGCGATCACGCCCTGGAACTTCCCGAATGCGATGATCACCCGCAAGGCCGGCCCGGCCTTTGCCGCCGGCTGCGCCATGGTGCTGAAGCCTGCCTCGCAGACGCCGTTCTCGGCCATTGCAATCGCCATTCTTGCCGAGCGCGCCGGCCTGCCCAAGGGCCTCTTCAGCGTCCTGACCGGCTCGGCCCGCGCCATCGGCGGCGAGATGACCGCAAGCCCGGTCGTGCGTAAGCTCACCTTCACGGGCTCGACGGAAGTCGGCGCAGAACTCTACAAGCAGAGCGCGCCGACCATCAAAAAACTCGGGCTGGAGCTCGGCGGCAACGCGCCTTTCATCGTCTTTGACGATGCCGATCTCGATGCCGCCGTCGAAGGCGCGCTGATCGCCAAATTCCGCAACAATGGGCAGACTTGCGTCTGCGCCAATCGTCTCTACGTGCAGGACGGCGTTTATGATGCCTTTGCCGAAAAACTCTCGAAGGCGGTCGGCTCGCTGAAGACTGGTAATGGCTTCGATGAAGGCATCAATCTCGGCCCGCTGATCGACGAGGCGGCCCTTGCCAAAGTCGAAGAGCATGTCGCCGATGCCCTTTCCAAGGGCGGCCGCGTCGTTGCAGGCGGCCATCGCCACCAGCTCGGTGGACGCTTTTATGAGGCGACGGTACTTGCCGACGTCACGCCTGCCATGGCCGTAGCCAGGGAGGAAACCTTCGGTCCCGTGGCTCCCCTCTTCCGCTTCAAGGATGAGGCCGATGTCATTGCACAGGCCAACGACACCGAGTTCGGTCTTGCCTCCTATTTCTATGCCAAGGATCTCGCTCGCGTCTTCCGCGTCGCCGAAGCCCTGGAGTATGGCATGGTTGGCGTCAATACCGGCTTGATCTCGACAGCCGAAGCGCCGTTCGGCGGCGTCAAGCTTTCCGGCCTCGGCCGTGAGGGTTCACGCTACGGAATCGAGGAATTCACCGAAATCAAATATGTCTGCCTCGGCGGCGTCATCTGAGGTCAAGAGAAGGCCATGAAAGCATGACTCATCCCAGATTCCTGTCTTTTTCGAGAAACGGCCGTAATGGCTACGGGCTCGCGGTCGACGGCGGTGTCGTCGACCTCTCGGCTCGCCATGGCGCGACGTGGCCGACGCTGCGCGAAGTGATCGAGGCCGGTCGCCTCGTTCAACTCGCCGAGGAAGCCAAGACGTTAAAGCCGGATTTCGCGCTCGACGACATCCGCTTCGAAATTCCCATTCCGTCACCGGAAAAGATCATTTGCGTCGGGGTCAATTTCCCCGATCGCAATGAGGAGTACAAGGATGGGCAGGCAGCTCCCCCCAATCCCTCGCTTTTCATCCGCTTTCCGCGGTCTTTCACCGGGCACGATCAACCCCTGATCCGTCCACCGGAAAGCCCGCAGCTCGATTATGAAGGCGAGGTCGTCATCGTCATCGGCAAAGGCGGTCGCCGCATTGCCGAGGCCGATGCCTTCTCGCATATTGCCGCTCTTTCGCTTTGCAATGAGGGCACGATCCGCGACTGGGTGCGGCATGCGAAGTTCAATGTCACCCAGGGCAAGAACTTCGACAATACCGGCTCGATCGGCCCGTGGCTGATCCCCTTCACGGATGCGGCCCAGATTGAAGACATAGCGCTCACGACCCGCGTCAATGGCGAGGTGCGCCAGAGCGACCGCACCAGCCGAATGATCTTCTCCTTCCGCAAGATCATCAACTACATCTCCACTTTCACTACGCTCGTTCCCGGCGACGTCATCGTCACGGGCACGCCGACGGGCGCCGGCGCCCGCTTCGATCCGCCGATCTGGCTAAAGCCGGGCGATGTCGTCGAAGTCGAAGCCGATGGCCTCGGCATCCTGAAAAATACCATTGCCGACGAGGTGCGCTGATGCTGTCTCATGACGAAATCCAGGCTGCGGCCGAAAGCCTCGATCAGGCGGAGCGGACGCGTGTCCAGACCGGGCTCCTCTCGCTCAAGCATCCCCAGATGACGATGGACGATTCCTATGACGTTCAGGGCGCCTGGGTCAAAAAGAAGATTGCGAGCGGCCGCAAGCCGATCGGCTGGAAGATCGGGCTGACGTCGAAGGCAATGCAATATGCCCTGAACATCAACATCCCGGATTCCGGCGTACTCTTCGACGACATGGTGTTCGAAGATGGCGCCACCGTGCCGGCCGACCGCTTCATCCAGCCGCGCATCGAGGCCGAGATCGCCTTTGTCATGAAAGCGCCGCTCAAAGGCCCGAACGTTTCGATCTTCGATGTGCTGAATGCCACCGACTATGTGACGCCGGCTCTTGAGATCCTCGACACGCGCATCCTTCGCGTCGATCCCGATACGAAAAGGGCGCGCACAATCGTCGACACCATCTCCGACAATGCCGCCAATGCCGGCATCGTCACAGGCGGCCGCGCCGTGCGGCCTGATGAGATCGACATGCGCTGGATGGGTGCGATCGTCAGCCGCAATGCCGAAGTGGAAGAAACAGGGCTTGGCGCCGGCGTGCTCAACCAGCCCGCACGTGGCATCGCCTGGCTTGCCAATCGACTGTCGCAATATGGCGATGGCATCGAAGCCGGCCAGATCGTGCTTGCCGGCTCATTCATCCGCCCGATCGAGGCGCGGCATGGCGATACGATCAATGCCGATTTCGGTCCCTACGGATCGGTTAGCCTGTTTTTTGCATGAAGGAGGGAGCTATGCCTGCGCCGAAAAACCTCTTCAAACAGGCCCTGAAGGAAGGGCGGGCGCAGATTGGCCTCTGGCAGGCGCTCGCCAATGCCTACACGGTCGAAATCTGCGCCGGCGCCGGCTACGACTGGCTGCTGCTGGATGCGGAGCATGCCCCGAACGATGTGCCGCTTCTCGTCTCGCAACTCCAGGCGATGAAGGGCACGGCGAGCCATGCTGTGATCCGTCCGCCGGTCGGCGAGACCTGGATCATCAAGCAGATGCTCGATATCGGCGCACAGACCCTGCTGATCCCGATGGTCGACAGCAAGGAAATGGCCGAGGCCATGGTCAAGGCTGTTAGATACCCGCCGCATGGCGTGCGCGGCGTCGGCGCAGCCCTTGCCCGCGCCTCCGCCTTCAACCGCATTCCCGATTACCTTGCGACGGCCAATGACGAGATCTGCCTGCTGCTGCAAGTGGAAAGTCGCGCCGGGCTTGCGGCGCTCGACGACATCGCCTCGACGGAAGGCGTCGATGGCGTCTTCATCGGACCGTCCGATCTCGCAGCCGACATGGGCTATCTCGGCAAGTCGGGCGCCCCTGAAGTTCAGGCAGAAGTCGAAAAAGCGCTCACAAAAATCCAGTCGCATGGCAAGGCCGCCGGCATCCTGATCGGCGATCTTTCGCTGGCCAAACGCTATCTCGAACTTGGTGCCACTTTCGTCGCGATCGGCAACGACGTCACCCTGCTTGCCAATGCCACAATCAAGCTCCTTGACGATTTCAAGAAGGCGGATGCCGCCAAGCCGTCTCAAGACGTCAAGGTCTATTAAGCGCCGACGCCACCCTCCCTGCGTCGCGTGACTTTGCGCCTCATCACGCAAATTTCGGCATGGAGAAAGCCTTTTGCACGCTCAGTCAAAACGGACTGCACAGCTGGACGCGACGCCTCCGCGAGCATCGGTCATGATGAACCCGAAAGCCAAGAGGAGGCAACATGCGTTTCAAGAACAAGACTGCCCTGATCACCGGCGGCGGCACGGGCATCGGCGCGGCCGTCGCCCGCCGTATTAGGCAGGAAGGCGGCAATGTCGCACTCGTCGGGCGCCGTCCCGAGCCGCTGAGAAGTGTTGCCGATGAAATCGGCGCGACCATCGTCGCGGCCGATGCCGCCGACGGCGCCGCAATGAAGGCTGCCGTCGAGAAGGTCGTCGAGACCCATGGCGGCCTCGATATCCTGATTGCCAATGCCGGCGGCCACGGCGTCGGGCCGACGGTCAGCATGTCGGACGAGACCTGGGATCTCGCCGTTCGTCTCAACCTCAACACCGCCTTCGTCAGCGCCCGCGAATCCCTGCCGCATCTCATCAGGAACCAAGGCAACATCGTCGTCCTCGCCTCGATTGCCGGACTCTTTGCCGGGCCGGATGCGGCGGGCTACGTCACCATGAAACATGGCTGCATCGGCCTCGCGAAATCGCTGGCGCGTGACTATGGCCGCAGGGGCGTGCGCACCAATACCGTCTGCCCGGGCTGGGTCACGACCGCCATGGCCGATGAGCAGATGGAATTCATCGTCGAGAAATACAAGCTGAACAGCATCGAGGAGGCCTACGCGCTCGTCACCAAAGACGTGCCGCTCGGCCGGCCGGCAACCGCAGAGGATGTCGCCAATGCCGTCTGCTTCCTGGCTTCAGGCGAGGCATCGATGATCAACGGCGCTGTGCTCACCGTCGACGGCGGCGCCGGTACCGTCGACCTGCCGACGCTGGCTTTTGTAGAATAACGGGGAGGAAATAGAGATGAATCAGAATCCCAAGGACTGGAAAACCTACGACGAATTCGCCTATGGCATCGACACGAACCGTCTGCCCGCCACGGAGGCCCTGACCGGCTCGACGCACAAGATCGCGTTCGACGATGGCCGTAGGTTGGAACTCTCCTTCGCCAAGGGTGAGGTGAAATGGTCGGATGGCAAGGACAGCGGGAACGACTTGTCCGAGGTGATCGAAGTCGCGCCGAAGACTTATTTCGTAGAGATCATCTTTGCCGGCCGCCCCAGGGAAGCCGAGACGCTGATCCTCAGCACCGAGACGCGCCGCGTGCTTTCCATTTACTCGGTCGTTCGCGAGCTCAAGGATTCCGTCGGCGAGCCGCAGGTCGCGCAGATCTTCCGGCCAGGTGTTATTGAAGGTGGCGCCGCAAGCGGGCCGGTGCCGCACGAGAGCCGCGACCTGATCGGGCTCAGGGCTCATTTCACCTACAGCCCCAATCATGTCTACGAGCACACCTATCTCTCGTCGCAGCGCTATGCCTGGCAATGCCTTGTCGGCGTGCAGCGCGGCCACGGCGATGTTGATCTCACGACGACCTATAAGTTTGATGAAAATCTCTACATCTTCACCTTCCGTGAATTCAAAATCGCGGTCGCATCCACATTCTTCTACAATTTCAAGGATATGCGCTCGACAGGCAAGTTCCTCGGCATCACTGGCGACGGGCGCATCCAGAACAGCCCGGCCGGCGCCTTCATCCGCAAGGCCTCGATGACCTATTACCTGCCCGGCCAGGAACCCGTGTGAGGACGCCATGCGCACAGCATTCGATATCGTAAAGGCGCACTACGACGCCAATGACCGCCGCGACATGGATGGCATGCTTGCCGACATCGCCCCCGATTGCCGCTGGACCGAGATGGATGGCTTCCCCTGCGCCGGCACCTATGTCGGCCCGCAGGAGATCTTCAGAAACGTCTTCCAGGCACTCGGAGAGGCCTTCGAAGGCTACACCTTCAATCTCGAACGCCTGCTCGACGCCGGCGACGAGGTCGTTGGCGTAGGAGACTATAGCGGCACCAACAAGCAGACGGGAAAGACCTTCAAGGCCCGGGTCGTGCATGTCTGGGGCGTGGCGGGCGGCAAGATCCGGCGTTTCGAACAGTTCACGGACACGCTGAGAGTGGCTGAATCCATGAAATGAGAAACGAGGCGGCCCGGCTCCGGCAGGGCCGCTTCATCAACTAAGACATATTGGCCTTGCGCCATTGCGACGGCGACACACCATATCGAAGGCGGAAAGCGCGCGAGAAATGCGCGCTGGAGGAAAAGCCGAGTGCGAATGCGATCTCGGATATTTCTCCCGCGTAGCCGCCGGCATCGCGCAGCTTTTCCGCAGCCTTTTGGACGCGCAAATCCCAGATATAATCGGAAGGCGTCAGGCACTCCACTTCGAATGCGCGATAGACGTAACGCACCGAACAGCCCATGCGGCGCGCGATCATGGTTATCGTCAAATCCGGCCGTTCGAGATTGAGATCGATGAAATCCCTGATCCGCTGCAGCAGTGTGTGAAGGGGGTTTGCGACCGGTGTTGCCTGCTGCAGGTCGGCACCAATCATGGTGCGCACGAGCTCGAGCATGGTCTGGCCGACACTTGCGCGCCTGGCCTCGTCAAGATGATCGATCTCATGAATGGTCGAATCCATCAGCGACAAAAGGATCCGGCACATGCCATCCTTATCAGCATGCGCCGTGAAAGGTTGCGACAACCGTTCTAGGGCCGTCGCGGGCAGGCTATGGCGCGGCAATTGCAGCAACAATTGGCGGACCGGCGTACTGTTCGTCAGCATATAGGGGCGGCTGGGATCGTAGACGACAAGCGCATTCCGCGAGACGGGCGCATGCAATCCGCCCTGCGTCAGCGAAGCGCAGCCCTCAGTCTGCACGATCAGCTTGATCGCGTCGGGATCATTCGGCGTTGCCGTCACATGATCGCCGAAGACGACATGCCGATCCGCCTCCAGCCGCGTCAGCCGGCAAGTACCCAGCATGGCAGAGGTCATGCAGCTCTTTTCCTCATCCGCCGTGCTGAAATCAAGCCGGACATTACCGAAGAGATTACGCGCCAGCCCTGCGAACGATCGACCGCTGGCGCTATCGACATGCCGGTGAAGTGCTGCGGTCATGATTGCTGTCCTCAGGAGGTGAGATAACCGCCATCGACCGGCAGGCAGGCGCCGGTGATATAGCGCGCGGCATCAGATGATAGAAAGACGATCGCATCGGCGACTTCTTCGGAAGCGCCCCAGCGGCCGGCGGGAATACGCCGCAGGATCGGCGTCGATGATCGTTCATCGGCAAACAGCGCGCGGCTCAATGGCGTGACGATCCAGCCGGGTGCCACCGCATTCACGCGGATATCCGCCTGGGCGTATTCCTGGGCGAGCGATTTCGTCAGCTGCACGATCGCGCCCTTGCTTGCCGCATAGGCCGGCCGATCAGCAGCGCCGAAGGTCGAATACATCGAGGCTATATTGACGATCGCCGACCCCGCCCGCATGCGCGGACGGGCTAGCCGGCAGCAATCCATGATCGACGTGAGATTGATCGCCATCACCTCGTCGAATGCGGTCTTCTGCCATTCGCCCCGATCCCTGCTAACACCGGTGCAATTGACGAGAATATCGATTGTCTCGACCGAGGAGAAGAAGGCTTCCAGCGCGCCAGGCTTCAGTACATCGAGTTCGCGATACTCGATCTGCCGACTTGTTGGCGCGATCGAGGCACCGAGCCCGAAACTCACCACACGGGCGCCGAGATCAGCAAAGCTCTGCGCGGTCGCTGCCCCTATGCCAGATGTACCACCGGCTATGACGACCGTTCGCCTCGCAAAAAGATCGGCAGAGAATGTCATGAAGGCTCCTTCGCCTCAGCTTGCCAGATAGGCGCCGTGCAGAATGTGCGGCTGGGCCTTGAGCGTCGCCGCGGCGCCGGAAAAGACCAGGCGTCCGCGCTCCAGCACAAGAGCCTGATCGGCAAGATCGAGGGCGAGATTGGCAAACTGCTCGATCAGCAAAACGCCTATGCCGCGCGCGGCGGCGATTTTCAGCGCCTCGGCCAACCGCTTGACGACGGCCGGTGCAAGGCCGAGCGACAGCTCGTCGACGATCATGAAGCGCGGCTTGGCGACGAAGGCCTGCGCCATCGCCACCATCTGCTTCTGGCCGCCGGAAAGATCCGATGCCGATTGACGCCACCGTTCCGATAGTTCGGGAAAGATCTCATAGGCATGAGCCAGTCCCTCTCGTCGGGCAGCCGCCGATGTCTCCAGCGCTGCCACGAGAATATTATCCTCGACGGAAAGCTGCCCGAGCACGCGATGTCCCTCCGGCACGAGTGCAAGACCAGCGCGGCGAATGCGGTCAGGCGAGAACCCTTCGAGCGCCGCGCCGGCGAGGCATACGGAACCGCCACGCGGCAGGACGCCCGCCATGGCCATAACCGTGCTCGACTTTCCGGCGCCGTTGGCCCCAAGCAGTGTCGTGATCTTCCCAGCCGGGACGAAAAACGAAATGTCATGGATTACGCGCTTGCCGCCGCGCTCGACGACGAGATTTTCGACGCTGATTTCCGACGTGGCGTCCATATCAGAACTCCCCTAGATAGGCGCGTCGCACATTGGGATCGGCAAGCACGGTCTGTGTCGGGCCAAGCGCCAGAAGCTTGCCGTAGTCGAGCACCATCGTTTCGCTGCACATGGAGCGGATGAGATCGACATCATGGTCGATAATCAGCACTTGTGCTCTGAATTCCGCCGGGATGCGCAGCACCAGCTCGCGAAAAGCCTTGCCCTCTTCTTCCGTCAGACCCGCTGCCGGTTCATCAAGCAGGATAAGCTTCGGCTCGCCGACAACGCATTTTGCCAGCTCGACGAGACGGCGCTGGAAGAGATTGAGGGATTGGCCGGGCCTCTCGGCGACATCGGTCAGCCCGACAAAGGCAAGGGCCTGCTCGACCGCACGGGCATGGTGGCCAGTGCCAACGACATGATCGGCGATCGCGGCAATATTGCCGGCAACGGTCAGATCCTCCACCACCTGCTCTGTCTGGAACGAGCGTCGCAGGCCGGCGCGCACGCGCTGCAGGGGCGTCATCGCCAGCAGCGGCCGCTCGTCGAGCGAGACCGATCCCTGGATCGGCCTCACGAAACCGGAGAGCACATTGAGCAACGTGGTTTTGCCTGCGCCGTTCGGGCCGATGAGACCGGCGACGGGCGCTGTCAGCGCCGCGCTCAGCTCATTAATCGGTCGGACACCACCGAACTGGACGATGAGATTGTCGATCTTGATCATCGTGCCCTCCCCGTGGAAAGAACGGCATTCAACCGGACAATAAGAGCCGATATCTGGCCGGCAATGCCCGTCGGTGCGGTCGCCAGCGCATGGAACAGGGCGACGCCGAAGATCCCGATCGTAACATAGCCATCAATGCCGAGATCCGTGAGCAGGGCCGGCACGGCACGCAGCAACAAACCGGCGATGACGGCGCCGTACCAGTTGAAGACGCCACCGACGATGGCAAGTGCGAAGAGATTGAGGCTCTCGAAGGCGCCGAAGGCACGCCCGTCGAGCTGACCGACATTGCCTGCGAGCAACCCACCCGCAAGACCGGCAAGAAAGCCGCTCAACGCGAAGGCCCAGGCCTTGTAAATGAGCACATTGACGCCGCTTGCAACCGCAACCGTCTCGCCTTTGCGGATCAGCGCCCATGCGCGGCCGGGTCGGGCAAGTTTGTGCCATTGCGCGATCAGCAGGCCGATCGCTGCCACGACACAGACATAGAGGAAATAGGAGACCTCACCATCGGCGACTATTGGTCTTGCGAGCATTGCACGGCCGGAGCCATCGGCGCGCCCCAGGAAGCCGGGACCGCCATCCGGAAAGCCCCAGGCGCTGATGACGATCTGAAAAGCGCCCGCCAGCATCAGCGTTACCAGCGCAAGATAAAGACCGCGCAGGCGCAAGGCGGGCAAGCCGAATACCAGCCCCACGATCGAAGCAACCATACCGCCCGCAAGCAGGCTCAATTCAAAAGGCGGATGAAAGGCATGGCCGACACGAAGCGTCACCCAGCCGCCAACGCCGACAAGCGCGAACTGGCAAAGGGAGACGAGACCGAGCTGACCATAGAGGATGGCAAGCCCGGCAACGGACAGCGACAGAGCAACCGCGGATGTGGCGGCAGAGAGCCAGAAAGAATTGGCGAGCAAAGCGACGACGAGCGAGAAGATCAGCATCGTCACAGGCACGTGAAGAAGCTGCTTCGGCAGGCGCATCATCGATATGCTTCCGGCTGTTGGGGTGATTGTTTGCTCCTGAACGGTCATCGGTCCTTCAACGCGGCCCTGGCCGTGCCTCCGAGAATGGTGACCGCGACAAGCGCGATGATGAAGGGTGCTGCTGCGCGATAGGGCGATATCCAGGCGACAGGCGTCAGCACGGCCTCGGCAATACCGATCAGAATGCCGGCGACGGCCGTTTGCCACAGCGACTGCAACTGACCGAGGATCGCTGCGGCGATCGCCGGGATCACCAGCAAGGTCAGGAAGGTGCCCTGTAGCCGGACGAGATCGGCAAGCAGCAGGCCGGCAAGACCGGCGAAGATGCCGGTCATGATCCAGGCGGCGGTTTCCGTGTAAAGGATGCGCACGCCAAGCATGGCGCTGAGATCGCGATCATTGGCAAGCGCCCTCATATCGAGACCAAGGCGTGTGCGGGTCAGAAGCAGAGTGATGGCAATGACCATGACGACGGCAAGAATGATGGCGATGATACGCGTAAAGGTCAGGCGCACGGCGAAAAGAGAGATGAACATCTGGTCGGTCGGGAATTGCAGGCGGCGCGGCAGCTCGCCCCAGATGACACCCATGATCGCGATCAGGATCAACGCCGGTGCCAGGGTCCCGACGGCGCGCACGACGATATCGCGATGCGACAGCATGGGCGCGAGGACCCGACCATAAAGAAAACTGATCGTCGTCGAGACGGCAACGGCGGCGAGGATGGCGACGGCGAGCGGCATCTTCCACTCCAACAGTTGCCAGGCGCAATGCGCACCGATCGCGCCGAAGGCACCGAATGCGAAGTTGAGAACGCCAGTCGCCCGAAACAGGACGACCAGGCCGACGCCGGACAGCGCGTAAACAGCGCCGATCCCAAGCCCGGATATGATGAAAGGCAGGATGTTCATAAATCGATCCTTTCGGGTCGTTCGGTTCCGCGGATTTGCCGCGGAACCGAGACAAGCGTCTGGGCTCAGTTGATGCCGGCGGACTTTTCAAAAGCACGCACGTCCTTCAGCTCCGGATCGGGCGATAGGGCACAATCGGAAACGACTTTCCACTTTCCACCCTCGGCAACCGCCATGCGTGTCGTCGAATTGGCATTGTGGCGCGGCTGGCCATCGCCGAAGTACCAGGGAGCGCAGAAGATATCGCTCTTGAAGTCCTTGACCTCTCGCACGGCGGCAGAAGCCGTCTCACGGTCGATCTTGGCAGGGTCAAGCGTCATCAGTGCCTTTTCGGCGATGCGAGCTGCGAGATAGCCGGCCTGAGCGAAGGTATCGCGCGGGTCGGACTTCTGGCCGTACTGGTCCATGACGGCGAGCCAGTTCTGATTGTCCGGCGTCTGCGCGTTCAGATCGTTGAATTCCATGTTGACATAGAACTTGTCGTCCCAACCCGAACCAATGGTAGCCGGAACCGAGAGATCATAGGCCGAGGCCGCGCTGAGGAAGGTGATCGTCTGGTTGAGCCCCTGCTCTTCGGCAGCCGTCAGCAGCGGCACGGCCACGCCCTTCGACAGGCCGAGCACGATGACATCCGGCTTGCTTGCAGCCGCCTGCAGGATGATCGATGTGGCATCGGCAGAGCCCGGATCCATCAGGATCGTCTGCGCGGCAAAACCTTTCTCCTTGGCAAGCAGCATCACGCCATCACAGGACCAGGTGCCGACATTCGGAATGTTCGGACCGATACAGACGACGGACTTCGCATTCAGCTTGTCGAGCGCATAGCCCATGGCGCCGAGCATCGAGACGCGCGGCCCGGCATTGGTCGGCGCATAATTCTCAGCAAAATAGCATTCACGCGGCACGCCGACGCCGGCGACGACAAGGATGCCCGACTTCTTGTAGAAATCGGCATTGGCTCCGCACTCGACATAACTGGAATTGCCGACCATCAGCACGGCCTTCTCGTCGTTGACGAGCTTGGCGGCGAGCTGCGCGGCGATTTCCGGATTCCACTGATCGTCCTCGACCAGATATTTGACCGGCCGGCCCTTGATGCCGCCATTGGCATTCAGGCAGTCGAAATAGGCCTTTGCCGCCTTGGTGGAGTTGGAAAAATCATCCGGCCCGGTCTTGCCGGTAATGGCGCCGATGATGATCGGTTTGCCGGTTGCCGGCTTGCCGGTGTTGTCGCCGCAGGATGCGGCCGCATGCGCGCTGAACGCCGATGCGAGCGTCAGCAAAAGGCCGATTGCCAGCCCTCTTAGATTGATAGGCATTGTCTCCTCCAGTTTGTTGTCCCGCTCCCCACGGGCTCTTTTCTTCCCCGACGTCCGGTTCAGCCGGAAATCGCCTTTCCAGTCATGAAAGCCGCAGCCTTGGCCGCGATCATCATCGTCGGTGCATTGGTGTTGCCGGATACCAGTGTCGGCATGATGGAGGCGTCGCAAACGCGCAGACCCTCGATCCCACGGACCTTCAGATCCGGCCCGACGACGGCCATGCGATCGTCCGCCCGGCCCATACGGGCCGTTCCCGCCGGATGGAACACGGTCTTGCAGGACTGGCGAATGTAATCGCGGAGCGCTTCGGGATCTTTCTCGACGCCCGGCTTCGGCAGCACGCGGCGCTTGACCAGCCTGGCAAGCGCCGGCGCGTCGAGGATGCGGATCGCCGTTTCCACACCGCGCACCAGGGTTTCAAGGTCGGCCGGATCGGAAAGCAGATTGGCATTGAAATCCGTCTGCTCGGTCGGATCGGCGCTCTTCAATCGTATCCAGCCGCGCGAGCGCGGCCGCAGATAGCATGGGCCGATACTCAAGCCGTGGCCTGGTTCCGGATCACGATCGACGAAACCGATCAAAACAGGCAGGACGTGGAACTGCACATCCGGCTGGCCGGTGCCTGACGTATCGATGAAACCGCCGCATTCGACGACATTGGACGACAGCAGGCCGCGATGCGAAGTCAGATAGCGCAGCATATGGCCGGCGGCCCGCAGCCCCTTGTCATGGCCGAGGATCGAGATCGGCTCACGCGTCTCGCCCTGCACCGGCACCTCGAGATGATCCTGATAATTGGCACCGACACCCGGCAGATCGGCAACGATCTTGATGCCCAGCGAGGAAAGATGCGCGCCGTCGCCGACGCCGGACAGCTGGAGGATCTTCGGTGTTGCGATAGCACCAGCGGTCAGCGCGATCTCGCGGGATGCCCTGAAGACTGTGCCATCGAGCAGCTCGACACCGACGGCCTTCTGCCCTTCGAACAGGATACGGCCGACCTTGCGCTCCGTCAGCACGGTCAGGTTCGGCCGCTTCTCCGCCTCGCGCAAAAAGGCTTGGGCCGAGCTCCAGCGACGACCGCCATAGGTGGTGCTCTGATAGAAGCCGACACCGGCCTGATCTGCGCCGTTGAAATCATCATTATGCGGAATGCCGATTTCGGTCGCCGCCTTGATGAAAGCCTCGCTCAATGGATGGCGATGGCGCGGGTCCGAGACACGCAGAACGCCCTTTTTCCCATGGTACTGGCCGTTCAGCCGCTCATTGTTTTCCAGAGAACGGAAGGCCGGCAGCACATCCTCGTAGGACCAGCCCTGGCAGCCCATCTGCGACCAGGTGTCGTAGTCGTTGCGATGACCGCGAATATAGATCATCGCATTCACGGAGCTGCCGCCGCCGAGCACATTGCCCTGCGGCACGACGCTCGGACGCCCATTCAGGCCCTTGTCGGGGTTCGAAGCATAGGGATGGATGTCAATGCCCTTGCCCAGCACCTTGAAGAAGGTCGCAGGAATGTGGATCCATGGGTCGGAATCCCGGCGGCCGGACTCGATCAGCAGCACCTTATGCGCCGGATTTTCTGAAAGCCGATTTGCCAGCACGCAACCCGAAGAACCGCCACCGACGATGATATAGTCGTAAGTCGTCATGGCTCAGCTCAATACGGTCTGGATCGTGGTGAATTCCTTCAGCCCTTCCGCGCCGAATTCGACGCCGATGCCGGACTGCTTGACGCCGCCGAAGGGTGCGTTCGGCTGGATCGTGCCATGCTTGTTGATCCAGACCGAGCCGCATTCGAGCTGCATCGCGTAGCGCTTCGCCTTCTCGACATCGGAGGACCAGACGGAGCCGCCAAGCCCGGCAGGATTCTGGTTGGCGCGAGCAACCACTTCGTCGATGTCGCTGTAGCGGATGATCGGCAGGGCCGGACCGAACTGCTCCTCATCGACCAGGCGCACGCCATGATCTACATCGGCGACGAGCGTGATTGGATAAAAATAGCCCGGGCGATCCATCGGTGCGCCGCCGGTCAGGATGCGCCCGCCATTGGCGCGCGCATCCTCGACCAGTTCGCGCACCTTGTTGAACTGCATCTCGTTCTGCACGGGGCCGAGAATGCTTGCCTCGTCCAGCCCGTCGCCGACGGCGATCTTGGAAGCATAGTCCGCAAGACCACGGCACACTTCCTCATAGATGCTGTCATGCACGTAGAGACGCTTCAGCGCCGCGCAAGTCTGGCCGTTGTTGATGAAGGCGCCCCAGAAAAGGCCTTCGATAATGGCCTTCGGATCGGCATCAGGTAAAACGACGCCGGCATCGTTGCCGCCGAGTTCCAGCGTGAGGCGTTTGAGGGTCGCAACCGCAGACGCCATGACCTTCTTGCCCGTTTCCGTCGAGCCGGTGAAGGTCATCTTGGCGATGCCGGGATGCGCGGAAAGGGCGGCACCAATGCTGTTTTCGCCGGTGACGACGTTGACGACGCCGGGTGGGAGAACCTCATTCATGATTTCGACGAGACGGATGGTCGACAGCGGCGTCAGGGGCGAAGGCTTGATGACGACGGTGTTGCCTGCACGGACGGCTGGCACGATATGCCAGCACGCGATCATCACGGGCCAGTTCCAGGGCGTGATCGAACCGACGACTCCGATCGGCTTGCGATGCAGCTCGACGCGGCCTTCATTATCGTCCTGCAGGATCTCGATTGGCAGATCCAGCTCGGCAGTATGGCGCGTCCATGCCAGCGCGCCACCGATCTCGAAGCGAGAGCCGAGACCATTGAGCGGCTTGCCCTGTTCGCGTGTGAGCAGCTGGGCCAGCTCCTCGGCGTGCTCGCTGATCTTTTCCGCAACGGCATGGCAGGCCGCCGCACGTTCCCCGCTCGATACCTGCGACCAGCCCTTGAAGGCTTGCGCGGCCGCGGCAACGGCGCGATCGAGATCCGCTTCGCCGGCAAGCGGCATAAAGCCGACCACGTCGCCATTCGATGGGTTTTTTACCGGCGCATGATGGGACGTGGCAACAGGCTCGCCACCGATAAGCAGGGTGTACTGCTTCACGACATTTTCCTCCCGTGACTTTCGGGAGGACTATGGCTTTTGCCCCAAAACCCGTCTTGGGGAGAAACGCGCCTCGTCTTGGACTGAAGCGCAGCCCCGCGGTTCAGTCCGATCTATGGGCCGGCTCTGCGGCGCGCAGCAGCTCGCTTGGCGCACAATCGAACAGCTCCTTGAAGCTGCGATTGAAATAGGAAATGTCATTGAACCCGGCCGAATAGGCGACTTCGGCTATCGTCGTCGGACTGCGCTGCTCCTTGAGCTGCTCGATCTTTTCGCGCGCAAAGCGCAGCCGCTTGTCCCGAATGACCGTCGTGCAGGTCATGCCCATGCCCTGAAAATCCTGCTGCAGGGTACGGATCGAAATGCCGAGCCGTGTCGCCAGCCATTTGGCGCTGAGGTCGCTATCGGTCAGATGCTTGTCGATGAGGATATCGACCATCTGCATGCGCTTGCTGGCACTTTCATGCAGGGAATTCAGGCTTGCCGTCTGGGCGCCTGTGGAGAGGAATGCCTGACGGGTCGTGTCGAACATCAGCTGGCGAAGATAGGGCGAAGCTGCTTCATTATCCGGCGTGGTCATCATCTTGGCGATCAATGCACGCAGCATCATTGCCATCGGATCGCTCGCCTCGAGCTTGCGCGCAATATCAAAATCGATCTTGCTCTCGGAATACATCAGCTGCCGGGGCAGATGCAGCGACAGGTGATTGGAGAAGTGCCCGCGAAAATAGAAGGTTGTCGGTCGCGTCGAGTCGACAAGAATGCATTCGCCGACATCGAGGATGTTCTGCTGGCCGGAATGCTCGACGCCGCAGACGCCTTCCAGCTGCAGGATCAGGAACAGGTGCTCATTGGCATCGCGGCGAATGTCATCCCAATCGCGATGAACATAGTCGAGATCATTGGAAACATGGGCGAATTCCATGCCGCAGACGTCGATGCGGCTGGCCGTGCCTATGACGCTATCACCGCGCTGCACCGTGTGCGGATTGAAGTTGCCGCAAATGCTCTGAAGATCGTCAACCCACTGGTCGTAGGGCGTCGGCGACCAGGTCCGGTCGACCAGGCTGCGATTTTGTAGCAGGTCCAACTCCGCCTCCCAACAGTGTCAGCACCGCGGAAGACTGCTACAGATCTCCTGACGCGTCAATCAAATATTTAACACATTAATAAAATCGAAGAGACCTCATTCCTCACCGGCCGGGCCGTTCTCCAATTTCAGCGAGGCAAGCTCCTCCAGCATATCGAGCAGCTTCTCCACCCGCTCTTCGCCGAAACGGGCATCGATATCGGCATAGACTTTCTGGCTTTCCGGCATGACGTCCTCGACGATCGCCTGCCCTGCCGGGGTGATCTGCAGCAATACTCTGCGTCCGTCGGCATCATCCTTGTGCTTGGTGATGAAGCCGCGCTCCTCAAGCGAGCGGATCATGCGCGTGAGGCTCGGCGCTAGAATGGATGCCTTGTCGGCCAATTCGGTCGCGTCAAGCTCGCCGCCTTCATAGAGAATGCGAATGACACGCCACTGCTGCTCGGTTACTTCATGCGCCGCCAGGATCGGCCGGAAATGGCTCATGATCGCTTCACGGGCACGCAGAAGTCCGATCGCCAGCGAGCGGCGGCGATCGCGCAGCGGCCGCTTAGCTTGTTTTGCTGCGGTTTCAGGTTCGGGGCGCGGCCTCACGCCACTGTCTGTTCTGTTTTGCATCTTTTGCATGTTCGCTTCGATTACGGCCCTCACTGATTAACATGAGAATCATTCAAAGCAAGGCGATCGCATGATATCGATCAAAGCCGACGGCAAGGATCGTCGTCACGCGGTGCGCTTTCTCGCAATGGATTACGGCACCTGCACCAGGCGACCGCTGCCTCTGATCTCGGAACGCCGCAGCACGGGACGTCCGTACAATTCGATATTGCCGCTTCCGCTGATCGAGATGTCTGCATCCGCCGCAGCGGCGACTTCCGCATCGCCGCTGCCGTGAATTCTGATCTTCACGGATTGAGCGGCCAGGTCCTTGAGACGTGCGGTGCCCGAACCCGATACATCCAGATCCACCGAGCGTGCGCTTCCCGTGGCCATGACGCTGCCGCTTCCGGAGATCCTCAGGCGCAGATCTGCCTGATCGAGCTGCGACAGAGCGAGATCGCCGCTGCCCCGCACCCTCCAATCAGTGACGAGCGGCCCCGACAGGCTGACATCGAATTTGGAGTTGGACCAACCCGGATTGCAATCCATGCTCAGCCTTCCACCCTCGAGCCGCACATGATCGAGAAGCGCGGGATCGCCGGTGATGACGGCCTCCGCCTTTCCGCCCGGCTGATAGTGAACAGAGGCCGGGATATCGATCGTCAGGCTGCCACTGGAGCTGAAAGGCAGGATAACCTGCTGCCGGCCGGAAGCCGCAGATCCGCAGCTGGATTGCATGCCACCCCACCAATGCGCTGCGTTTGCCCAATCCGGCCCGGAAAGTCCGATGCCGAGCGCAAGAAAGACGAATGCACAAATCAGTCCGGTCGTCGCGACAGTCGCCAATTTCCCGTTCATTGTCCGTTTCCTCCAACGATGTGCAGTCCGGCGCTCAAGCTCGACCTTCGTCCACTTGCGCCAAGCGGAAATGCAGGCGGGCATATTGCCCGAGCATGCGGATACCCAAACTCAAACCCATCAGCAGCAAAGCGCCGCCACCCACGAAGCAGCTCACCAGCCCGGCACCGACAAGCAGGCGGGCCAGCATGCCGACGGAAGGCAGGCCGATATGGAACAACACGGTCGTGACGATGATCTTCAGGCCAACGGCGCCGACGGCCACCAATGCGATCGCAAGGCCGAGCGTGACGAATATCGCCGCAAACAGCAAAGGCAGCAGGAAGAAGATATCGACGATGGCAAGGCCGGCCAGCGCCATCATGGCAGCCAACAGGTTCGGCACGCTCCAATGCGCCTCGAAGCGGCGCAGTCCGACATCCGCACGCAGCTCTCGCGCAATCCTGGCCGGATCGCCGAGAGCGGCGGAAACCTCCTCCTCGCTTCGGCCAGAGGCCTCGGATTCGGAAAAATGGGCGGCATAGTCGGCCACGATATCATCGACCTCGTGAGGAGGCAGGCCTGCAAGTCCCAATCTCAGCGCGCGCAAAAATGCTTCCCTGGTCACGGCAAATCCTCGAGTAGCTTGTCGACGGAGCCTGCTAGCGAGCGCCAGTCGCGGCGATGCGCTTCAAAAATCGAGCGCCCCAGCGGCGTGAGCCGATAATATTTACGCGGCGGCCCGTTGCTCGACTCGACGATGCGGGTCGCAACCAGTCCGTCATTCTGCATCCTGCGCATCAGCGGGTAGATCGTTCCTTCGCCCATGCCGACCGCAGCAACCAGCGTACTCGCAATTTCATAGCCGTAGCTTTCGCCCCGCGAGAGCACGGCCAGGACGCAAAGATCGAGCACGCCCTTCCGCAATTGAACTTGGATCGAGTCAGTCATGAACGCCTCAGCTTTACAGAACGAATATAACAAGCTATCTGTTTATGCAAGATAGCTCGATGGCTTTCATAGCCGACATATGCCGCCTTCGCGTCAACTGACCTACCGACCGGCGCGCCTTGCCATCACAGCCCATCGCGCAGCGTATATTTCTGGTTAAATGGAGCAGTTGTCATGATCCGCTTTAGCCTTGCCCTCGCGGCCGCGCTCTTTCTTGTCGCGTCATCGGGATATGCGGCAGGTTTGAAATTCATTCGCATCTCAGGTGATGGGGATAATCCGGCGATCGACGCCGCCATATGGTCTCCTTGCGCTACCCCTCCGACAGAAGTGAAGATCGGTGCTCTCGCAATACCGGCAACGCCGGATTGTCCAATTGCAGGCGAGGAGCTGCCGCTCATCATCATCTCGCACGGCTATGGCGGCTGGTATCTCGGCCATCACGATACCGCCGAAGCGCTTGCCGACGCTGGCTTCATTGTCGTTGCCATCAATCATCCGCACGCCAATCATGCCGACATGAGCCGGGCAAACGGTCTTGGCGTATTGATCGAGCGACCTGCCGACATCAAGCGGACCGTCGATTTCATGCTTGATGCGTCTCCCGATGCCGGAAAGATCAATCCGCAGCGGATCGGCTTCTACGGATTTTCCCTGGGCGGATATACCGGTCTCGTCGTTGCGGGAGCCAATCCGGATTTTACCAAGCTGCCTCCACGCTGTTCAGATCCGAAAGCAGCCGGCTGCCCGCCAGCGGACCATGCTCAGTCTCCGCGGCGACAACCGCTACCACAATCATTGACCCACGACCCCCGTATCAAGGCAGTCGTTGTAGCCGACCCGCTGAGCATCGCCTTCCAGACTGTGGACAGCGTGAAAGATGTCAGAGTTCCGCTTCAGCTTTGGGGCTCGGAACTTGGAGGAGGTGGTGGAGCATCTCCCGAAAATGTCGCGACGCTTGCGCGCCTATTGCCGGAAAAGCCTGATTTTCGGATCGTCCCCAATGCCGTGCATTTGTCGTTTCTGACGCCCTGCCCGGAAATACACCCATCGTCCGATGCCTGCATCGACGCGCCGGGGTTCGATCGCATCGCGTTTCATAGGCAGTTCAACGCCGCGGTCGTCGCATTTTTCCGCCAGCACCTGATGAAACCGTAACAGCGAAGGTGTCCGCGTGTCGAACGCCGTCGAATTATGCGCAGACATTATCAGTGTTGAAACTCGTCCGCGAATCCGATCAGATCAAGACATGACGAAAACGATACGCATTGCGGCGGCTCTGGTGTTGCGCCCGGACGGGAAGACATTGCTCGTGCGCAAGCGCGGTACCGCTGCCTTCATGCAACCCGGCGGCAAGATGGAGCCGCAGGAGACGCCGGAGACGGCGCTGATCAGGGAACTCTTCGAAGAGCTGGGGCTTACCGCAGAGGCTAAGGATCTGATTTTTCTTGGCGGTTTCCAGGCGCCAGCTGCCAACGAGCCAGACCATACCGTCGTTGCAGATATATTCCAGCTGCATGTGGGCGATACGGCAATCACGGCAGCGGCAGAGATCGAAGAGATCCGCTGGGTATCACCCCAAGATCCGGGAGATATTACCATGGCGCCGCTGACCGAACATCATGTCCTGCCATTCCACCGGCAACGGTCACATCCACGATGTGACTGACATCCAACCCAGGCAAGGCGAAAGCCGGCAGGTCCCGCACCGTTCTTGGCAAACAGATATTTGAACGCCGGCGCCTCGCATCTCCTGAAGGCGTGCAATTTGAATATTGTGGTAAAGTGAGAATATAACAGTTCTAAACTTCTATCGCCTGATGTTTACTATGAAAATAAACCAAGGACAAAGAATATCCAAAGTCACGTCAATTTTTATTGAAAGCAAAAACAACATTGGATACATAAATAAAAAACATTGCGTGAGGCCGAAAATGAAAAGGGAAAATACTGCCAGCCATGAAAGGTATATTGAGCTCACGAGCAAGATTGTCTCTGCCTACGTACTTCGCAATGCGACAACGCCGGAAGACTTACCCAGGCTCATCACGGAGACTTATTCTGCACTGACAGGCTCTCAGCAGGCCGCCTCATCAACGACGGCGGTGGAAAAGCTGTTGAAGCCCGCCGTGCCGATCAAAAAATCCATAACAGACGACTATCTGATCTGCCTCGAAGACGGCGGAAAATACAAGTCGCTCAAACGGCACCTGAACAGCAAATACGGTCTGACGCCCGAAGAATATCGAAGGAAATGGGGCTTGCCCGCGGATTATCCGATGGTCTCGGCGTCCTATGCAGCCACAAGATCGACGTTGGCAAAGCAGGCTCTCCTGGGCCATACGAAAAACCTGAGCGACATTCCTCCGGCGGTCGAACCACCACGGCGCCAACGGAAGGCCGGCTAATCCGGATCGTTTCGTCACGCACCATAACCATGCCGCCCGCTTTTCGAACGGGCGGTTTGCTTTTTGCATGAACAAAATTGATCATGGGCTGGGGTATAAATTCAGGACCGCCCCTTGGCAGTGGGCTGGCACCTCATGATTTCGCTCGCCGGCCTGGATGCGATCCGCTCGCGGCCGTTAGGACGTTTCGATCGTCCTGGCATTGACCGTGATGGCGCGGCCGGCGAACCAACCGTTGATCGCGGCACCGAGGCCAAGCAGCAGGAATAGGATGGAACTCCATGCGAAGCCTCCAGTCCAACCATGAATCATGCCGACCACAAGCGGACCGATCGCAGCAAGCAGGTAACCCACGAATTGCGCCATGCCGGAGAGATGCGCGGCAACATGCGCATCGGGCGAACGCAATACGATGACAGTCAGCGCCACCGCGATCAATCCGCCCTGCCCGATGCCCTGAAGCACGGCCCAGAACCAGACCGTCCAGAGCGGAGCAAAGAGCAGCCCCAGCAAGGCGACGACGGCAATTGTGCAGAGGATGACATTGATCGCGCGCTGATCTCTACCCTTGACGGCGATATGAGGCGCCACCAAGCAGGCGGCCGCCTGCACCATGACCGAGGCAGATACGATGACGCCAGCCGTCACGCCGTCGAGACCACGTTCACGCAGAATGGGCACCAGCCAACCAAAGACGCAATAGGCGAGCGCCGATTGCAGTCCCATGAAAAGCGTTACCTGCCAGGCGATGCGGTCGCTCCACAAACCGGTAACACGAAAGCCGGCGCGCCGCGCCTGGCTGCGCGCACCGATTACCTGCGGCAGCCAGAGAAGTCCGACGGCAAAGGCAGGCAAGGCCCAGACGGCCAGCGCGCCGCCAAGCGAACCGCCGAGAGCATGCTCGACGGGAAGCGTGAAGCCGGCCGCACTTGCAGCTCCCGCGCATAGCGCCATCGTATAGCAACCCGTCATAAGCGCCGCCTTATCGGGAAAATCGCGCTTGACCACGCCCGGCAACAGGACATTGCCGATAGCAATGCAGGCGCCGGCCAATGCGGTGCCCAAGAACAGCAGCGAAATCGAAGAAAAGCCTCGCAGCGCCGTGCCCAGCGCGAGCAGGAGAATGACACCGAGCAGGACGCGCTCGGTCCCCACGCGCTGCGCCAGCCTTGGCGCAAGCGGTGAAAACAGCCCCATGCAAATGACGGGCAAGGTCGTAAGAATACTGGTGCCGAAGGCAGAGAGGCCAAGACCGGTCCGTATCTCCGGCAAGAGCGCCGATGCGCTGGAAAAAACCGGCCGCAGATTGAAAGCGATGAGCACAAGGCTCGCACCCAGCAAAAACCTGCCGATCGGCGACTTGCCTCCATGCGGCAGCGGCGCGGGAACTTCATCAGCCTCGGCATCGATCAATTCGACGGAGGCGAGATTTTGCGAGGACATGGTCATGACATAAGCAACCGATCAAGTGTAGCGACGATGGGGGCCATGAAGCGGCGCACAGCTCTATCGGCCGCTTCGGGGCTGCCGGTTTCGATGGCGTCGACGATAGCGATATGCGCCTGCATATCCGGCTCGGGGATATCCTCGCCGAGCGTCGCCTCGATGGTCTCGGCAATCGATAGAGAGAAGAACTCGTAGATTTCGATCATCGCCCTGTTCTGCGAGGCCGCGACGACAGCCTTGTGGAAGGCAAGGTCACGCTCGATGAACGCCGCCTTGTCGCCGCCGGCATAGTTGCCGCGAGCAACCAGCAAGGCGCGCAATTGCGAAACGGCTTCAGGGGAATGACGTAAGGCGGCAAGCCTTGCTGCCTCGACCTCCAGCGCAAGCCGGGCCTCGAACTGGTCTCTCAATCCGGCGCGGCGTGCCATGTCCAGTGGCCGACCAACATCTGTATTCGACCGGACATAGGTCCCGGATCCTTGCCGCGTCTCGAGATAGCCCTGGGACACCAGGACCCTCACCGCCTCACGAACCGTGCCGCGGCTCACAGACAGCATGGACGAGAGGGAGGCCTCGTTGGGCAGCTTTTCGCCAACGAGCCAGCGACGGCCGGTAATCTCGCTGCGAATTGCCTCCACGGCCGTATCTGCAAGCGTCGTTTTGGTCAGAGCGCGCATGATTGGATTTCATCAAGTCATCAGATGACTTTATCACTTAGCCAATCGATCGTCTTCAGTCAATCATATTTTCAGCAAGGCGAACAATCGGTTGGCTACGCGATGTGGCGGCGATGGCGAAACCGAAGGCGGGGATGCAAGTCATAGGCGGATCCGGGATCTGGCAGAGCACCCCAAATCATGGCGAAGGGCTTGCAGCAGATTTGACGCTGGCTGGAGCTTCTCGGAATGAAATAATGCCTGTCCTATGGCATGAAATCCCTATTTGATGGCGCCCGAACGAGCCATGGCCGCCAGGCCGATCGCCGCTACCAGGGAGAATGCCGCCGGGAGGTAGAAAACGTTCGGAAGCCCGAGATAGGCAACGCCGACACCTCCTACACCGCCGCCAAGGGCGCTGGCGAGCGCCGAGGAGCTCATGAAGATCGCCGAAGCCGTCGCGACTGCATTCGGGAGCAATCTTTGAGCAACGATCAGTCCGAGGACCATGTAGAGGCCCCAGACTCCGCCCATCAGAATCTGGCCGGCAAACATGCCCATGGCCGTCGGCCAGGCAGCAAAACAGAGGTTGGCCATGACGCCGCAAATCGCGGCGACACACATCATCCATAAGATGCCGATCCGTCGCGCCAGCACGACACTGAAGGGCATAAGGACGAGTTCGATGAATGGCTGCGTTCCTATCACCGAGCCCTGAATGGAGGGATCAAGCTTGAGCTGGTCCTGCATATAGAGCAGCAGGAATCCGTATTTGATCGGCTCGCCGGCATAGACGAGGACGTAGAGAGCTGTAAAGGCCAGCAGCGGCAGCATTTCGGACCAGTCGACGTGACCAACGGCATCGGTCTTCTTGTCGGCTCGCTGCCCCGGATCAACAAGCGCATGTAGTGTTCCGAGCGGCAGGATCTGCGCGAAGAAACAGATCGCCGTTCCCCACAACATGGCGCGAAGCCCGATTTCGACAGCAAACCAGGCGCCAAGAAACGGCCCGATGACCCAGCCCGCGGTCAAAGCCATGCGGATTATGGCCACGACGCTGTCATTCGCACCGGCACCCTTGACTTTGAGATCGTCATGGATGGCGGTGAAGAGCTGCGAGGTGGCAGATCCGGAAAAACCCAGAATGACGGTGCCGATCACGAACGGCATCCATGGTTGCGTCGAAAGGGCGATCCCCGCCCAACCAACAGCGCCGGCAACGGCACAAAGCCGAAAAAGACCAAGACGCCTTCCAGTTCTGTCGGAATAGCTACCAACAAGATAGCCGGCAATCGGTGCGGTGAGACCGGTGAGATAATAGAGCCCCGCCATTGGCAAGGACGCCCCAAGTTCCTTGACGAGGAAAAGAACGATCTGCGGCAGCGAGGCTGATGTTGCAAGCCCGGAGAGAAACAGCGCAAGCGTCGCACCGCGATACAGCGGCGAAACCCATACTGCCGGATCGCCGTGGCCCTGCTGGAGGTCGTCGGGGATTGCGCGTCCATAGCCCCATCCGTCTTAACGGTTGTCGAAACGAGTTTGCCGGTTGATCGGCGGGACGCCCTGATCGATTGCAGCAAAAGCGAATTCTGCTGTCCGATGGACCTCACGCCTACGTCCGGGGTGTTGCATATCCTTCGATCAAAGCGGATCAGGAGGCAAATGGTTACATGGAGCTTGGACCCATCTCGCAGAGATTGTCCACACCATTCATCATATCAATTATAGTAACCGGACTCAGCCCGGCATTGCTCTCGAATAGGCTGCCAGAATGAAGCGTTCGGCCTGGAACAGATATTTCTCCAGCGCGTCGGCAGCACTCGCCGGCGCCCCCTCCTCCAGATGCGCAAGAATGGTCGCGTTTTGGCCGACATAGGGAGCATGCAGATATTCGGGATCGCGGATCAGCCCGAAGACGAGGCGCAGTTCAAGCGAGATCTGCGCATAGAAGGCTGAAAGCCGAGGACTATCAGCAAGCTCGACGATCGCGGCATGAAAGGCGATATCAGCGCTGCCGACCTCCAGCCATTCGCCACGATCGCGATGCTGCACGGCAGCCTCGATGGCAGCACGCATCTTGTCGACGCTCGGATGGCGATGATGCGCGTTGGCAAGCGCCGAACACTCGATCAGCCGGCGAATATGGAAGATATCCATGATCGTGGAGATGCTCGGCGTGGACACGAAGACGCCGCGATTGGCTTCGTGACGCAGCACGCCCTCTTTCGTCAGCAGCCGGAAGACTTCGCGCAGCGTGTTGCGCGAGACCTGTAGCTCCTCGCAAAGAGCTGCTTCGGACAGGTGGCTACCCGGCGATAGCACACCGCTGATCACGCGCTCGCGGATGCGGGCGGCCGTCAGTTCCGCCAGCGTCTGCCCCGCCTCAGCGACCGATGGCGGCTCGATGCTCGCAAGATTTGTCTGCTTCATTTGCTCTCCCGGCGCCTGCACTCAATCGTCTTCGATGTCCGGCCATATCAGGCGTTTGCTGAGAAGCGTACAGCGTTCTCATGCTTGTCTGCAGCAGTCGCACCACCCCAACGGCAAGTCCGCTGGACGATTTTAGCAGGTTTGTCCCCATTTTTGATTGGCAACACGAAAATTGTTGAACAATATAGACCGGATTGTTGTTTGATGCTATCTCATGCCTAACAAATATAATGGGAACGCGGATACAGATGTTCATAAGACGCCTGTTTTGTAGAAAAACATCGCCAGCCTTTGCCAGGCCGCAACGGGTGTCCGCATGAACATGCTACTATCCGGCTGTGGCGGCGATCCCGGTGAGCGCACCTGCATCATCGACGCAAAGTGTGACACGGCAATCGTCTCCGATGCCATGAACGACCTGCACAATATCGAGGTAAGCGCATGACGGCTGCTGCAGGCGACAACAATCCGCTTCTGTCTGTCGCGGATCTGACTGTGCGGTTTGGCGAAAACCGCGTCGTCGAAGGACTTTCCTTTTCGGTCCAGCCGGGGCGAACGCTCGCAGTTGTCGGCGAATCCGGCTCCGGCAAATCCGTGACCTCGCTTTCCATCATGCGCCTTGCAGATATGATGGGCGCACGCTTCGAGACCGGCAGCATCTTCTTCAACGGCAAGGATCTGCTGAAGCTTTCGCAGAAGGAGATGCGCACGGTTCGCGGCAAGGAGATCGCCATGATTTTTCAGGAGCCGATGACCTCGCTCAATCCGGTCTTCACCATCGGCGACCAGATCTGCGAGGTCCTTCTCCTTCACGAGAAGATCGGCAAGTCCGCCGCAATGGCGGAAGCACAGCGCCTGCTGGAGATGGTGCGTCTGCCGGATGCGCAGGCACTGTTGAACCGCTATCCGCACCAGCTTTCCGGCGGCATGCGCCAGCGCGTGATGATCGCCATGGCGCTTGCCTGCCGCCCGAATCTGCTGATCGCCGACGAGCCGACGACTGCCCTCGACGTGACGATCCAGGCGCAGATCCTCAACATCATGCGGGACCTGCAGAAGGATCTCGGCATGGGCATGATCTTCATCACCCACGACATGGGCGTGGTGGCCGAAATGGCCGACGATGTCGTAGTCATGTGGAAGGGCAAGAAGGTCGAGGAAGGCCCGGTTCGCGAGATATTCGCCAATCCCAGGCACCCTTATACGAAGGCGCTTCTCGCCGCAGTGCCGAAGCTTGGCAGCATGACCGGTCAGGATTTTCCAAAGCGCATGCCACTGACCGTCCTCGACGGCGGCGAGCCGAAGATTGTCGGTGAGGAACGGGTCCAGAATACTGCCCGCTACGACCAGCAGCCGCTCCTGTCCGTGCGCGATCTCTTCGTGCGCTTCGATATCAAGAAGAATATATTCGGCCAGGTCACGCATCGCTGCAGTGCCGTCCAGAAGGTCGCTTTCGATATTCATCCCGGTGAAACCCTGGCCCTCGTCGGCGAGTCCGGCTCCGGCAAGTCGACGATCGGCCGCACCATCCAGCAACTGCAGAAAGCGCGCTCCGGCGAAATCACCTTCAACGGCAAGAGTTTTGCCGCCATGTCGGCACTGGAGCGATTCCGCCTGCGGCGCGACGTGCAGTATATTTTCCAGGACCCCTTCGCCTCGCTCGATCCGCGCAAGACGGTGGGTTTCTCGATTGCAGAGCCGATCAACACCCATGGCATCATATCCGGATCGAAGGAGGTTCGCCGCCGAGTGGACGAACTTCTTGAGCGCGTCGGCTTGACGCCGGCTCATGCCGATCGCTATCCGCACGAGTTTTCCGGCGGGCAGCGCCAGCGTGTCTGCATCGCCCGTGCCCTGGCCTCCGATCCCAAGCTCATCATCGCCGACGAGGCGCTTTCCGCGCTCGACGTGTCGATCCAGGCCCAGATCATCAATCTCTTGATGGATCTCCAGGCGGAACGCGGGCTCGCCTATCTGTTTATCAGCCATGACATGGCCGTCGTGGAGAAGATCAGCCATCGCGTCGCCGTCCTCTATCTCGGCCAGATCATGGAAATCGGCAGTCGCCGCCAAGTCTTCGAAACACCGATGCATGCCTATACGCAACGCCTTCTCTCGGCCGTGCCGATCGCCGATCCGACGCAGGAGCGCAGAACCACCCTGCTGGAAGGCGAGATCCCCAATCCCGTCCGCCGCGTCGGCGACGAGCCGCCGGTCCTGGCTCACGAGGAAATCACCTCAGGCCACTTCATCGCCAAGAGTGCCTGAACGACCACCAACCACTGCATCGATCTGAAGAGGAAACAGGTTCAATGAAAACAATAAAATGGGGATTGAAGACCGCTCTGACGGCACTTGTCATGTCAGGCGTCGCGATCAGCGCCGCTCCGGCCTTCGCGGCCGGCAAGCTGACGGTTTCGTCGTCGCAGGATCCCGGCAGCTGGGACCCGATCGACACGTTCCTCGTGGCATGGGCTGCCGTTTCGACCAACATCTTCGACGGCCTTACCTATCGTGGCCCCGATCTCAAGCTGGTACCGGGTCTTGCCGAATCCTGGGAAGAGCTGGATCAGGGCAAGCGTATCCGCTTCAAGCTCCGCCATAACGTGAAATTCCATGACGGCGAGCCCTTCAATGCCGAAGCGGTGAAGTTCACCTTCGACCGCCTGCTCGGCGAACAGGGCGCCAAGGGACCGCAGCGCTCGAACTACACGGCTATCGAAAGCGTTGATATCATCGACGACTACACGGTCGATATGAAGCTGAAAACGCCCGATCCGGTGCTTTTGACGAAGCTTGCCGGCTATGGCGCGATGATCGTGCCGCCGAAATATATCAAGGAAAAGGGCGAGGATTACTTCAACCTCAATCCGGTCGGCACCGGCGCCTTCAAATTCGTCTCCTATACGCCGAAGGTGAACATCAAGCTCGAAGCCAACCCGGATTACTGGGGCGGCGCACCGAAGCTGTCCGAACTGGAATATCGCTTCATCAGCGAGCCGGCGACCGCCGTTGCCGAGCTTCAGGCCGGCCGCGTCGATATCGTCATCCCGCCGACCATCCCGATCGGCATGCTGCCGGTCATTCAGGGTGACTCCAAGCTGGAAATCGCCAGCGTTCCCGGCCCGACGGTCGATGCACTGCGCTTCAACACCCGCGACGGCATTACCGCCGATCCGCGTGTGCGCAAGGCCATCATCATGGCCGTCGACCGCGACACGATCGTCAAGTCGATCCTTGCTGGCCAAGGAACCGAGATCGTCAGCTTCCAGAATTCGCTTTCCTTCGGCTACGATGCCGATCTGAAGCCGCTTCCCTATGATCCCGCTGGCGCCAAGAAGCTGCTCGCCGAAGCCGGCGTGAAGCCGGGCGCGACATTGCAGATCGACATTCGGGGCAACGACGCGACCATGAACGAGGTGGCGCAGGTCGTGGCAAGCTATCTGCAGATGGTCGGCCTCACCGCCACCATCAAGCCGTATGAAACCAACGTTCTGCTGAACGACATCATCCCGCAGGGTAAGACCGGCGCGATGTTCCAGCAGAAATGGGGCGGCTGGACCTTCGATTACGACAACACTGCTTATTCGATGTATCACTCCGGCGAAAAGTGGAATCCGTATGAAAAGGATGCCGCTCTGGACAAGCTCTTGGAATCGCAGCGCCCCCTCACCGATCGCGCCGAGCGCGAAAAGGTGCTGAAGGACATCGGCAAATACGTCGCTGATAAGGCGCTCGAACTGCCGCTCTACAACAGCAATGCGATCTACGGCGTCAGCAAGCGCGTCAAGGGCTTCGTGCCCGCTCCGGATACCCGCATCAAGCTGAACGAAGTCACCGTCGACTAATCATCAAGCATGACGCCGCCGGCACGGCCGGCGGCGTCATGCGAAAGCTCTCAGGGTAAGAACGTGGCCGGTTTTCTCATCAAGCGATTGCTTCAGGCGATTTTCGTCGTGATCGCCATCACCCTTCTCGTCTCATTCGCCATCCGCCTCACCGGCGACCCTGCCGTGATGATGTTTCAGGGCGGCGGCAGCATGACCGAAGACGACCTTGCCCGCATCCGCACAGCCCTTGGCACGGATCAACCTTTCCTCGTGCAGTATTTCACCTTCCTGAAGGGGCTGCTGACGCTCGATTTCGGCCGCAGCTTCACCGGCGGTACACCGGTCTCGCAACTGATCGCCAATGCCCTGCCCGCCACGCTGCTGCTCGCCTTCATCTCGATGGTGGTATCGATCGCGCTCTCCATCCCACTCGGCATCAAGGCGGCGACGGCACGCGGCAAGACGGCGGACCAGGTGATCCGCGTTCTCTCGCTCCTCGGCCTCTCCTTCCCGAACTTCTGGCTGGCGCTGATGATGGTGCTATTGTTTTCCATCACGCTCGGCTGGCTGCCGCCGAGTGGCATGGTCGGCATTTCGAGCTACGTCATGCCGGCCGTAACGATGGGCGTCATCCTGACGGCGACCAATGTGCGCCTGGTGCGCACCGCCATGCTGGAAACGCTGCAATCGCAATATATCATGGTCGCGCGCGCCAAGGGCCTTAGCGAAAGCAAGGTGCTCTACAAGCACGCGCTGCGCAATTGCGCGATACCGCTCATCACCTATTTCGGCATCCAGTTCGGCGGGCTGCTCGGCGGCATCGTCGTCATCGAGCGCGTCTTCAACTGGCCCGGCCTCGGCACGCTGGCATTCGACGCCGTCGGCGCCCGCGACTACCCGGTCTTGCAGGGCGTAATCACCGTGCTGGCGCTCTTCATCGTCGGCGTCAATCTCCTCGTCGACATCGCCTATGGCCTCGTCGATCCCCGTATCCGCACGGAGTAACGCTGATGGCCGCCACAGTTTCTCACCGTTCGCGCTTCTACAGCTTCGAATTCATATTCGGTGTATTGCTCACCGCTGTCATTTGCCTTGCCGTGCTGCTCTCTGACGTGCTTTTTCCAGGCGGCGCGGAAAAGATCGATCTGATGGCAAGGCTTGCAAGGCCCTTCGCCAGCCTCGCCCATCCTTTCGGCACCGATCCCCTTGGCCGCGATGTGCTGGCTCGCGTCGTAGCAGGCGGCAAGATTTCGCTGACCGTCGGCCTGACCTCGGTCCTTGGCGGCGTTGTGCTTGGCGTGCTTGTGGGGCTTGCCGCAGGCTACTATCGTGGCATCTGGGATATGCTGCTGATGCGCTTTGCCGACGTCCAGCTTGCCATGCCCTTCATCCTGCTGGCGATCACCTTCATCGCCATTGTCGGCGGCAGTCTCACCAACACGATCATCCTGCTGATCGTATCGCAATGGGTGCAATATGCGCGCCTCGTGCGCGGTTCCGTGCTCAGCCTACGCGAGCGGGAATTCATCCTCTCGGCACGCGCGATCGGCGTCAAAGACTGGCGCATCATCTTCCAGCACCTGCTGCCGAACCTCATCGGACCGGTGATCGTATTGATGACGCTGAACATCGCCACCAACATTCTCCTGGAAAGCAGCCTGACCTTCCTCGGACTGGGCGTCGACCCGACAATTCCGAGCTGGGGCGGCATGCTGGCCGATGGCCGCACCTATCTGCAGACGGCGTGGTGGGTGAGCCTTTTCCCGGGCGTCGCAATCCTTTTGACCGTGCTCGGTCTCAATCTCCTCGGCGATTGGCTGCGCGACAGCCTCGACCCAACAGGCAGAACGACAAGGTAGATATCATGACCGTGATTTTCGAGAGACGTTTTGAGCGCACGCTATCGCGCCTTGTTGCCGATGCGAAGCCTGGCCAGAACTTCGAGGCATGGACTTTCGATGATCGTCAGAGCCGCCAGCAGGCTGAGCGTACGCTCGCGGAAAAAGGTATAAAGGCTCGCATTCGCAGCGCCTACAAGCCGCTGATCAATGCCTTCATCGAGGAAATCGACCTGCATGATGTGAATGCGATCGAGATCCGCTACCCGGTTCATCCCAACGCACCTGACAATCGCTTCCGCCTAGAAGCCTATCCGCTCGCGGCAATGGTGGGAAATCGCAAAATCACCTTTACCGCGCGAGCCGACATCAACTTTCATTATGACGTTCTGCTGAAAAGCAAAGCCGGTGAAGAGCGCCAATTGAAGGTGCTGGCGCCGAATCGCGTCCATATCGATGCCGCCGGCGAAACGAGCGTTTCTCCGACCGGCTGGCTCGTGCCGGACGGCAATGCGACGGGCAACCGGCTCGCCACCGATTATGAACAACTCTTCGAGGAGACCGTTGCCGCGGTCACACGCTTCGACTGGGGCGCAAGCGAACCCTATTTCGAGGAACTGAACATTCGCGTTGCCCTGCCGGCGCTGGACGAGGCCTTGCCCGTCGGCGACGAAGTCATGAGCCTTCGCGAGGCGCTGCATGAAGACTTCTATTTCTCGCTGCTCGAATTCTTCCAGAAGAAATCCGGCCGCCCCCTCGGCGACCGTGGCTTGAAGCCGGGGCAGATCGTTCCGCAAATCCTGCAGTCCTCTGGCCAGATTTCCGTCCAAGTGGAAACGCAACCACTGACGGCTCGCTATTGGGATGGCCCGGAACAGCAGATCGAGATGGCAACGGAACCACTTGCTGTGCAGCAGATCGAGGCCGAGCTTAACAAGATCGGCGGCGAAGCATTCGAGGCCGTCACACGCTCTGGCCGCACAGTTCGAGCGCGCTACATCAAGGGCAGCGACGCGGCCGTGATGATCAGCGGCGGGCAGCACGCCAACGAGACGACTGGCGGCGCGGGCGCGCTGCGGGCAGCGCGGCGGCTGGCAGGGGTCGAAGGTGCGCATTTCACCATCTCGCCGCTGGAAAATCCGGATGGCTACGCCCTTCATCAGCGTCTGCGCCAAGACAGCCCGCGCCACATGTATCATGCCGCCCGCTACACCGCGCTTGGCGACGATCTCGAATATCGGACCGAAGAGACTGCCGGCCCCTATCTCTTCGAAAAGAAAATCCGCTTCCAGGCGGAAAGGCTGAGCGGCGCGCGGCTGCACGTCAACCTGCATGGCTATCCGGCGCATGAATGGACGCGGCCGCTCTCCGGTTATGTCCCACGCAATTTCGCCATGTGGACGCTGCCGAAGGGCTTTTTCCTGATTGCCCGTTATCATTCCGGCTGGGCGGCTCAGGCAGAGCACCTTCTGGACAAGGTCACCAGGCACCTCGGCGCCATCCCGGGGCTGCTGGATTATAACGACCGCCAGATCGCACTCTATGAAATCCATGCCGGCGAAACCGGCTTCCGCATCATCAACGGCTTCCCGTGCCTCGCCAGTATCGACGACCGCCACACGGTGCCCATGACCTTGATCACCGAATATCCGGACGAGACCATTTACGGCGACGCATTCATCGCCGGCCATACCGCGCAGATGGAAACCGTGCTTTCGGCCTATCGCGCCTGGCAGGAGATCATGGCTTCAAGTTAGTCGGACGGGTTGATCGGATCATATCGAGAAGCGCGGTCATCGCACTGGACGTATAGGCGTCCTTCCGGCGCACGAAGAGCGTATCCACCAGCGACCGCTCCGGCGGGAGCTCGTGGATTGCAACCCTGCCCTCCCGGACAGTGGCAGCGACGACGCCTTTCGGAAGGAGAGTGATGCCGACGCCGGCCGAAACACAGCTGACGATCGTATCGAGAGAGCCGAACTCCAGCGGCTTCGAGGTGACGATACCCATATCGGCAAGAAGCGACTCCAGCCGCTGCCGATAGGAACATCCGATCTGGAAGACGATGGTCTTGAGATCGACAATGCCGGCCAAATCTTCCATTCCGCGAATTGCGGGCGATGTCACAAGGACGAGCTCTTCCTTAAAGATCACCTCCTGCTCGAGATCGGGATGGCTGACGGGACCTGCCACGAAGGCACCCTCGACCCGACATGAAACGACATCGTCGATCAGCCGGCGGGTCGTACCGGTCGCGACGACGAGGCGCACCTGTGGATAGGTCTTGGCGAATTGGCCGAGGAGCGGCGACAATCGCAGCGCCGTGGTCGTCTCCAGGCTGCCGAGGGAAAGCGTCCCGGCCGGCTCGCCATCATCCCTGGCGGCGGTGCGGGCATCGGCCAGAAGCTTGGTGATGCGGCCGACAAATGGCAGAATTCGCTGTCCGGCCGGCGTGGTCGACACGCCCCTGGCATGCCGCTGGAACAGGCTGACGCCCAGCTCTTCTTCCAATGCCCGGATCCGCGCTGTCACATTCGATTGAACGGTATGCAGCTCCTGTGCTGCCCGGTTCATGCTGCCGTGCCGCGATACTGCTTCGAATACCCTAAGATCGGATAGGTCCATCTTCCTCTTATCTCCAATAGAGATAACTGCTCTCATAATAATTCATTTTTTATGATATAATGCACGGCGTATTCTCTCAAGTACAGATAGTTGAGAGAGTTCCCATGACCGAAACCGCCACGCACGAAACCGACAGGAACCATCATGATGCTCATATGGCATGGCGTGCCATCCTGTCGGCATTCTGCGCTTGCCTGATCGGTATCGGCCTTGCCCGTTTCGCCTATACGCCACTCCTGCCCGCCATCGTCGATAACAATTGGTTCGAAGCCCCGGCGGCTGCCTATCTCGGTGCCGCAAATCTTTCCGGTTATCTGCTCGGCGCGTTGCTCGGGCGGACGATCGCAGCGCGTACTTCCACGGTCCTGACGCTCAGGATCATGATGCTTGCCGCAACGGCAGCCTTCTTCGCCTGCGCCTTTCCTATCAGCTTTCCATGGTTCTTTGCGTGGCGTTTTGCAGCCGGCCTTGCCGGCGGCGCCCTGATGGTTCTGGCAGCGCCGACCGTCCTGCCGCTGATCGCACCGTCTCGCCGAGGGCTTGCCAGCGGTATAATCTTCATGGGCATCGGCGCTGGCGTCGCACTATCGGGCACATTGGTGCCCCTGCTGCTGCGACAGGGCTTGCGTGAGACATGGCTCAGCCTCGGCGCCTTATCGCTGCTGCTTACGATTATCGCGTGGGTCGGATGGCCGCGCGAAATCGCTGCCCACACCGCCACAAGCCATCATGCCACGCATATCCCGAAACAGTGGACGCTGCGCGCGCTCTACATCGAATATGCTTTGAATGCCGCCGGCTGGGTTCCGCATATGATCTTCCTCGTGGATTTCGTTGCCCGCGGCTTGGGAGAGGGCTTGCAGATCGGCGCGGAATACTGGGTGCTGTTTGGCCTCGGCGCGACCATCGGCCCCATCCTCGCCGGCCATTTGGCCGATCGCACGGGTTTTGCCGCAGCGCTGCGGTTCGCCTTCCTTCTCGAGGCCATCGCAGTCGCCATTCCCACCTTTGGTCTCGGGCAGGCTTGGCTCATCGCCTCAAGCCTGATCGTCGGCGCCTTCGTAACCGGTACGGTTCCCCTGATACTCGGGAGGATCGCGGAATTGCTGCCGCACCATCCGGCGCAGCAGAAGGTCGCATGGAGCCTGGCAACCGTATTCTTTGCCCTGTTTCAGGCGGCCGCGGCTTATGGACTTTCCTTCATCTTCGCCCGAACCGGCGGAAACTACAGGGTCCTCTTCTTGATCGGAGCCGGCGCAATGGTTCTCGCTTTGGCGATCGACCTCACCATTGCGGTGTTGGTCCGCGCTCCTCAGGAGAATGCCCAAGGTCCCGACGCCTAACAATAGGAGAACATGACATGATAAAGCTTTTGACTGAAATTACCGGCAGCGAAAACATGATGGGGAATGGTGGTGCGCTCGATGCGCTCATCGGCTTCTATCGCGCCTTCAATGCCGGCGACCTGGACGCACTCGCCGCCAACTGGGCCGATGGCGACAAGCCAAGCATGGACAATCCGATCGGAGGCATCCGGCGTGGATGGCCGTCGATCCGTGAAGGCTATGCGAAGCTGTTTGGTGGAAAGGCGAGAGTCCAAGTCGCATTCCATGATTTTACCAGCCAGGGCGGCGACGACTGGCATCTATTCGTTGGCCGGGAGCGGGGAAGTTGCGTCACCGCCGACAGGAATATCGAGCTTCGCATCCGCACGACACGCTGGTTCACCCGGATCGACGGCGTCTGGCATCAGCTCCACCATCATGGCTCCATTGAGGAACCTGCCTTGCTTGCTGCCTATCAGGAAATCATCTTCGGCGCGCCATTGGAGCGACCGGCCTAGATGCTGTCACGAGATTTTGGCCCTCTGCGCGCTACCTTGCCCACATGGCGCCAAAGTTTCACGCGAGTTGGGATTCATGAGGCATTTTCTGCTGCTGTTCGCCAGCCTGTCCATTCTCTGCCTGGGGTCTTTTGCACCGCCGGCACAGGCCGAGGGTTTCGTTCGCGCCGATCATCAGCGGATCGTCGACGGCAAGGGCAATCCCCTCATCCTGCGCGGTCTCGGCCTCGGCGGCTGGATGGTGCAAGAGGGCTATATGATGGGGCTTTCCAATCTGAAGGCGCAGCACATCATTCGCCGCCGCATTTCCGAAGTCATCGGCGAGAAAAGGACCGAGCAATTCTATCGATCCTGGCGCGAGAATGCGGTAACGAAAGCCGATATCGACGCGATGGGCAAATGGGGCTTCAACAGCGTACGCCTGCCGATGCACTGGAACCTGTTCATCGAGGACAAGCACGGCAAGAACACGTCCAAGAACATTGTCTGGAACGAGGAGGGCTTTCGGCGGATCGACCTTTTGATCCGCTGGCTGAAAGCCAATGACATGTACCTGATCCTCGACCTGCATGCGGCACCTGGCGGCCAGGGTCACGACATCGCCATTTCCGATCGCAATCCGAACAAGCCGTCTCTCTGGCACAGCGATAAGAACCAGGCAATGATGATTGCGCTGTGGAGCGAGATCGCGCGCCGCTACAGGGACGAGCCGACGATCGCGGGCTATGATCTGTTAAACGAGCCGAACTGGGGTTTTCAGGACAAGAAAGATAAGGGCGGCTGCCGCGAGACCGAAAACCGGCCGCTGCGTGACATCTATCAGCGTACCATTCGCGCCATCCGCGCGATCGACACCAACCATATGCTTATTATCGAGGGCAATTGCTGGGGCAACAATTATGCCGGCATATTGCCGATCGACGATCGCAATACGGCGCTCAGCTTCCACAAATACTGGACCCCAACGACGCAGGAATCGATCGAACCCTTCCTGAAACTGCGCGAGCAATATGATATGCCGCTATGGAACGGTGAATCCGGCGAAAACAATAATGATTGGTATGCCCGCGCCGTCGCATTGCAGGAAAGAAACGGCATTGGCTGGTCGTGGTGGCCATTGAAGAAGATGGGCGCCGGCAATCCGCTGGAGATCAAGACGAATGCAAATTATCGCCGGCTGATTGCCTATCTCCGCGGCGAGGGCAAGAAACCTCCCGCCAAAAGCGCCTTTGCCGGCTTGATGCAGCTTGCAACCGACAGCCGCTATGACAGGAATATCCATCATCAAGCCGTGGTCGACGCATTGATGGGACCTTCGCGCAAATCAGGCATTGCCAAGTAGGATCACGGTCGATCCATTGGCGCGAGATGCTCCATATCTCCCGGAATCCAGTTATCCCATTGCATGCCTGATGGTCTTCGAGAGACGCAGCAGAAACGGAGGCCGGGATGAGGCCACAAGCTTCCACGAGAGGATGGTCTTTGCCATATCCCGAGGCAGGACACCGATCGAAAGAAACCATCCGGCCAGCATCAGGCGACGCTTTCGCGACGCATTCATCTTGAGACTGGCAACCGCGCCGGCCATAGCAAGAGAGAGCCTGGAATCATTCGCAACAGGATGTTGGTCCCTGTCGATGCAAAGCGATGCCAGACGCTCCTCCAGATGGACGGGATCGCGCAGGCCGGCATCATCGGGCATGTCCAATCCGATCTCCGTTGCCTGATCCGACAGGGCCTCCAACCGGCGGAAGTCATGCGCTATGCGCCAGCGTGCGCGCTGACCGAGCTTTTCGGCAAAGACGGAATGATTGGCGCCATGTATGCGATAGGCGCCGAGGCAATCTTCGATGGAGGTCACTTCACCATGGAGCGGCGCAACCGTGGCAAGATATCCATCGGCGCCCTGGCGAAACTCCGGTTCCGGGACCGGCATGACCTTGTCCAGCACCGAACGCTTGAACGCAAGACCGCTGGTGACCGTCGTCTGATAGCGGCCTTTCCGCAGTAACTCCGGAGTGACATCGCCGGAATCGAAGGGCAGTTCTACCGGCGGAAATACATCCTTTACATGCATCTGTTCATCAACGATATGCAGCCTGAACTGCACCTGGGCTGTCTTCTCTTCAAAGGCTTCAACAACCTCTGATACAGCATTCGGATAGAGATAATCATCCGCATCGAGAAACAGCACGATCTCGCCGTGGCTGGATGCGAAGCCGGTGTTGAATGCTGCAGCATGTCCACCGTTCACCTCACGCAGACATGTCTTTATTCGAGAGCCATAGGAGGCGATGACGTCAACCGTCGCATCCGTCGATGCATCATCGACTACAATGACCTCGGCATCGTCGTAATCCTGATCCAACGCGCTGTCGATACTTCGCCTCAGAAAATGCGCGTAGTTGTAGTTCGCAATGACGATGGAGACGGGAGTGCGGTCTTGGATGGAATACATCGCATTGAACCTCGCAGATCTGCTTTGGTCGCGGCGAACCTTCTCATTCAGGTCCTGATGAATGACGTCGATACTGGCTGGGATAGATCCTGACGCATAAGTGGTATTACGTGATATCCTATGCAGCCGATGCTTGGATCCTGTTGATCCGTCTTGCCTTTCCGAGCCTCACCAGTTTTATGGCTTTTGAATGACCGGCCGGCATGATGTGAATGCCGGCCACGCTATTCATTCGATAGATTCTTACTTCATTTGATAACGTCGAGCTGCGGTAGAGCGCGAAAGATTGGGCTTCAAGGCCTGCCGTGCATCTTCATATGCCTTCTGCAGATCGACGTCTTCGAGAGCGGGGATCGTCGCAAGCTCGCCCCGATCAAAGCCAACCAGCGCTGCATCGACCATATCCTCGGTCGACATGACGATCTCCGATGGCAGATGTTCAACGGGGACGCCGGCGACCGCCCAGAATTCCGTTGCAGTCGCGCCGGGCAGAACTGCCTGTACGCGAATATTCTTGTCCGCCAGCTCATGCTTGAGGGACTGGCTGAAGGCAAGGACGAAGGCTTTCGTGCCGCCATAAACGCCATTCAGCAATTCCGGTGCGATTGCGACGATCGACGCGATATTGATAAGGGAGCCGCCACCACGCTGAACAAAGCCTGGCACCGCTGCATAGGTCAGCCGCATGAGCGCCGTGACATTCAGATCGATCATCTGCTGCATCTTATTGACATCGGCCTCCAGCAGGGGTGCCGCCCCGCCAAAGCCGGCATTGTTGACGAGAAGCGTAATCGCTTCATCCGTCTTCAGCACATGCTCGATACGCCGCAGCCCATTCGGCGAGCCGAGATCTGCGGCGATCACTTCGACCTTGCGTCCAGTCTCTGTACGCAGCCGATCCGCAATTGCCGAAAGCCGGTCTTCATTGCGTGCCACCAGAATGAGGTCGTAGCCCCGGTGGGCGAGCCGGTGCGCATAGACGGCGCCAATGCCCGAAGAAGCGCCCGTTACCAATGCTTTGCCCGATGAATTTGTCATTGTTTCCATTCCTTGTCCTGCGGCGTCACTATCCCGCTGCGATAACAATACGCGCGAATGCCGATGACCTAAATGTCATATTCACCACGTTTTCAGACATTCAGAACGGTAAATAATGGCTCGAATCGTGGAAAATTGATGCCGTTTGCGACCGATAAATGCTATAAGCACCTTTTCCAGCCGTGAGCTTTGCCATGCATTCCATCGGATTTCTCGTCTTCCCCGGCTTTCAGGTCATGGGATTTACCGCAGTGACCGCCTTCGAGGTTGCAAATCTGGCGAGTGAGAGGGAGCTCTATCGTGTAACGCTGCTATCGGAAACAGGAGGGCCTGTACGCTCATCGGCGGGGTTCTGTGTCGAAACGGAGGCATTTGGCGACGCTGCCTTTGATTCTCTTTTCATAGGCGCGGCGACGGAAGTTTCATCGACATCTCCGGCGATCCTCGACTATATCCGTCGGGCAGCAAAATCCGCCCGGCGCGTCGCGGCTCCATGCACCGGCGCCTTTGCTCTGGCTGAAGCCGGCCTGCTCGATGGTCGCCGCGCAACGACACATTGGGTCTTTGCGCGAGAGCTGCGGGATCGCTTCCCCGCGCTGAAGGTCGATGAAGACAAAATCTTCATCATCGATGGGTCCATCTGGACATCGGCGGGCATGACCGCCACCATCGACCTCGCCCTTGCGATGATCGAGAAGGATCACGGCGAGGAGCTGGCACGAGCAGTGGCCCGAAAGCTCGTCGTCTATCACCGCCGCGCCGGCGGGCAATCGCAATTTTCCACGCTTCTCGAGCTGGAGCCGAAGTCCGACCGTGTTCAACGCGCGCTCGACTTTGCCGGACGAAACCTGCGCAAGATCGTATCGGTCGAGGAGCTGGCGGAGGCGGCAAGCCTCAGCCCGCGCCAGTTCAACCGCGTCTTCCGCAGCGAAACCGGCCAATCTCCCGCCAAGGCGATCGAGAACATGCGGGTGGAGGCTGCGAGACTGATGATCGAAGACGGTCGCCATTCGATGGACGAAATCGCCACCGAAGTCGGATTTGCCGATCGCGAGCGCATGCGTCGCGCATTCCTGCGCGTGCTGGGCCAGCCGCCGCAGACGATCCGCCGCAACGTACGCGCTTTCGGGTAGATGTAGCCGGCGAAGGACGAAGTCGCGACCGCCATCAAGGCCCATAGCGAGAAGAGGTGAGGTCGACCGAAAGAGGCGGCTTGTACCCGCTCCTTTCGGATTGCTGCATGGAATGGAATGAACCTTCTCCGAGCGGAGCGTCATTGCCCACTCGCCACGATCGCTCAGCTCAAGGAGAAGTCCTGCTCAACACATTTGCCTGTAGCGATCTTATGCCGCTGCCCCGAAGCACTCACTACAACGATTGCTGCATGGTCTGTTGGCAGCATCACCGACCATCGGCAGGTTCGATCCGATGCGCTAGGAGTTCCAATCAATATGTCAGCACCAATAGCCGCATAGTCACCTTATTGAGCGCGCTTCTCTCTTCCGGTTCAGTTTAACTCCTGGGGCCGGCAATGTCGAAGATACATCCGCCATGATGCTTGTTCGATGGCGCAACTACACACCCTCGATGACATCAGCATGTCCCAGGCAAGAAAAAGCCCGCATGAAGCGGGCTTCTTAGTCTTATTCTGCTGCGCCTGCAGCTTTCGTCTTGCGCGTGCGCTTCGGCTTTGCTGCCTCGGCAGCAGTCGGTGCGGGAGCAGCAACCGAAGCAGCCTTTGTCCGGGTAGCTTTGGGCGCCGCAGCTTTTGGTGCTGCCTTGGTAGCAGCAGGCTTGGCGGCGGCCGACTTTACCGCTGCCGCGGGCTTGGCAGCCTTCGCCTTCGTCTTCGAAGCCGTTGCCTTGCCTCCAGTCTTTGCCGCGTTCAGGAGTGCGACGCGACGTTGGCGGTTCTGCTCGAGAGCCTGCTGGAAGCCGACATCATTCTCCGCATGAAAGGCCAGATCATCGAGAAACTCAGCCACGTCCTTGACCGTGTCGACAACGACGTAGCTCAATCCACGACCGGCATTGATGGAGTCGCGGCCGACCGTCACGCCAAAGCCACCGGGAACACGCTGGAACCAAGTGGAGCGCCACTTCTTGAAGCCTGCAGCGTCTCGCTCGTACTCCTCCAGATATGCCTTCTGTTCCGCTACTCGAGCACGAAATGTATCGACAACATTGCGTGCGCCAGCCTTCGGCTTATCAGCCTTTTTTGAAGTCCATTTCTCAAGAAAGTTTGCCATTGATCCGATCTCTTCAGGTTAGCGTTCTTTGTCAAGCCGCCGTTGCTTAAGAAGCGATGACGAAGCTCCTCCGCATGGATGCCCGCATATATGTAAAGGATAGATGTATAATGGCAACATAATACGTCATTATCGTCGATAATCGGGCTTTTGCAGCCGCCTTTAGAGAGCAAAGACACTCAATTTTCGCAAATTTTCCGACCCGATTGGCCATTTCCGGACATGATCTGAAAACTTCTGCAAGGCGTGCTGCGGCGCATCCTTGCTTGGAAATGCTCTATGGCGGTGCACAAACCTTGCGGGCGTGTCGACGGATAGTTGATGCCGTCTCTGGCTCTTGCCGCCACTTTGTTGTCCGGCAAACTCCTATACGTTCGACTCTACGAGACCGAGGCCCGAGATAGCAACCTCTGCGCTCGGTCCGTATCCATCTCGGGATCACTCCATGATCCTGTGAGTTCTTCCACTCTACACCGCCTTCGTCAGCTCGCCATACGGATCCAGCACGAACTTCGTTGCAGCACTTCGATCGAAACTCTCATATCCTTGTGCAGCATCCTCGAGCGAAATGATCCTGGAGTTGACAATATCTGCAATCGGCAGCCTGTCCTGCAGGATCGCCCGCTTGAGCTGGCGATTGTATTTCAACACCGGCGTCTGTCCCGTATGAAAGGATAGTACCTTTGCCCTGCCGAGACCGAAGCGCAGAGACAGACCGCCCTGTTTCGCGGCACTGTCTACGGCACCGGGACCTTCCGTTACATACAGCCGGGGAATACCGATCGAACCGGCGGCTCGTATCGTCTCCATCATTTGATTGAGCATGATCACCGGCCGCTCGCGGCTGAATGACCAGGCGCCTCGAAGCCGACTGCATCGATCGCACTATCCACCTTATGGGTGCCGATGACTTCAGCGATCATATCGCCCAGACGATCGCTCCTGGAAAGATCGATGGTTCGAAGCCAACCTTGCATGTGCAGGGCGATCCTTGTCGAGCCTGACCGACGCTGTCCGCGCCGGTCAGGTCCAGAAATTATCAGGCCGCCCGCTTCAACGCATCGCCAAGCATGGAGACGATCGTTTCGATCTCTGCGCGCTCGATGATGAGCGGCGGAGAAAGAGCGATAATATCACCGGTTACGCGGATCAACAGGCCCTTCTGGAAGCAATCGACGAAGACGTCGTAGGCGCGCGTGCCCGGGGCGCCATCACGCGGCGCGAGTTCTACGGCGCCGACTAGGCCGAGATTGCGGATATCGACTACATGCGGCAGGCCCCTCAGTGAATGCAGCGCATTCTGCCAGTCCTCGGCCAGTTCGGCTGCACGCGTCAGCAGGCCTTCCTCCTCGTAGATTTCCATGGTCGCAAGCCCGGCGGCGCAGGCGACCGGATGGCCGGAATAGGTATAGCCGTGGAAGAGCTCGATCTGGTTTTCCGGGCCGGTCATCAGGCCATCATAGATCTTGCGGCTGGCAAAGACGGCGCCCATCGGTATCGTGCCGTTGGTGATGCCTTTCGCCGCCGTGACAAGATCGGGAACAACGCCGAAATATTCGGTTGCAAACGGGGTGCCTAAGCGGCCGAAGCCGGTGATCACTTCATCGAAAATCAGCAGGATGCCATATTTGTCGGCGATGGCGCGCAGCCGCTCCAGATAGCCCTTCGGCGGCAGGACGACGCCGGCAGAACCGGACATCGGCTCGACGATGACGGCGGCGATCGTTTCAGCCCCGTGCAACGCGACCAGCCGTTCGAGGTCTTCCGCAAGCTCGATGCCATGGGCCGGCAGGCCCTTGCTGAAGGCATTGCGCTCGATATCGAGAGTGTGACGCATGTGATCGGCAGGGATCTGCGGGAAGACGCGGCGGTTGTTGACGAGGCCACCGACGGAAATTCCACCGAAGCCGACGCCGTGATAGCCCTTTTCGCGGCCGATGATGCGGGTGCGCGTGCCCTGGCCGATGGCGCGCTGATAAGCGATGGCGATCTTCAGCGCGGTGTCGACCGACTCGGATCCGGAGCCTGTGAAGAAGACGCGGTCGAGCCCGGCCTCCGGACCGCCCGGCGCATGCGCAGCGAGCTTTGCCGCAAAGTCGAAGGCGATCGGGTGGCCCATCTGGAAGGTCGGCGCGTAGTCCATGGTGGAGAGCTGGCGCTCGACCGCCTGTGCGATCTTCCTGCGGCCATGGCCGGCATTGACGCACCAGAGGCCTGCCGTCCCATCAAGCACCTTCTTGCCGTCGACATCGGTGTAATACATGCCGTCGGCGGCTGCGAGCAGGCGCGGAGCCGCCTTGAACTGCCGGTTTGCCGTGAACGGCATCCAGAAATTTTCGAGAACAGGGGTGTTGGAATGCGTGATCTTGTCCATGGTCGCCTCCATTGCGTTATCCCTGACATCAGCGATTTTCCTGTTTCGAACAAGACCTTTTCTTGCTGAATTTAACTTATTGATTTTGCTTATACCGCATGAGATGTTTTCGATATTTCGAACATCTGAAACCCGAGACCGCAATGTCCGTCGATATCGGCAATCGCCTGCGTCATCTGCGCCTTGCGCACAATCTTTCTCAACGCGAACTCGCCAAGCGCGCGGGCGTTACCAATTCGACGGTCTCGCTGATCGAATCCAATTCGGCCAATCCATCCGTCGGTGCGCTGAAACGCATCCTCGACGGCATCCCGATCGGCCTTGCCGAATTCTTCGCCTTCGAACCGGAAGCACCGAAAAAGGCTTTCTATGCGGCCGAGGAGTTGGTCGAAATCGGCAAGGGCCCGATTTCCTATCGGCAGATCGGCGAAAACCTCTTCGGCCGCAGCCTTCAGATCTTGAAAGAGTGCTATCAGCCGGGCGCCGATACCGGCAAGGTACCACTGGTGCACGAGGGAGAGGAAGGCGGCATCGTGCTCACTGGCCGCCTGGAGGTGACAGTGGATGACGAACGCCGCATTCTCGGCCCGGGCGATGCCTACTATTTCGAAAGTCGCCGCCCGCATCGCTTCCGCTGTGTCGGGCCATATCCCTGTGAAGTCATCAGCGCCTGCACGCCGCCAAGCTTCTAGTGGACGGGTAGGCCGGATGGCCTGCGCTTACGATCGGCATCGATCACGACGTCGGCTACGAACGCCCGCACCCTGTTCTTGTCCGCAGTACCGATCGTCCTGATGAGATTGGCGATGTCCAGGCGATCCGGATGGAGGAAGACAACATCGGCAGCCGAGGCCACGGATGGGTTCTCGCCATGACGATACGCTGTCGCGACCACGGGCTGTCCCTGCGGCGGGCGCGGCGTGATCGAAGGACCGAGAACTTGAAAGCCACTGCCCTTGAAATTGATGTAATGCAGCTTCGAGCCATCCAGAAAGCGCTGACTTTCCTTATCTCGAATGACCGCTCCATCTTCCCAGCTGTCCCATAACCCCCGCACGACATCGACGACATCAAGCACGTCCTGACGCAAGGCGGCGCTTCCCGCTGCAGGAAAGCCATTGAGGGCGCCAATAGCTTGCCGGGCATGCACGGCCCTCGATCCATCATAATGCTGAACCAGAAAACCCGCCCTGCCCTCGCTTACGAAATCCAGCGTCGCGATGGCGGTCGAGACATGAAACGGCTCGAGGAAATTGACCGCTGCGCCGGGGATGATTCTGATATTGCTGCTGCTCGCGGCAAGCCAGTTTGCAAGCAGCACGGCATCCAGCCCGTCGCCGTCAAGACGGGCAAAGCCGTCTTCCAGCGTCACAAAATCGACCACCGTGTCGAAACGCGCAACAAGCGCCCGCCAGAATTTCTTCTGAGCGTCGCGCGAATTGCGGTTTGCGCGGCAATATCTAATCCGATGCCGACCCTGAGACCATTTGGATGCGTCATGTGAAGTCCTGTTTCGCGATATTGTGGAACTCGAAGGCAGATCCGATTTCTTGTCAGGATCTGCCGATAGCCATCGGAGACGCCATGCCCGTCACGCAGCGGAGGTTTCGTGAGCCGCCAGGCGGGCGATAATCTGCTGCTCCTGCCCGGCCTTGAGCGCAGTCACGCGCGCCGTAGCCTCCTCAAAGGAGGCGGCAGGCGGATAGATCGGTGTCAGACCGGGTGCTCCCGCCTTTTTACCGATATGCTTTTCGAACGGCAGGGAGCGATAGAGGCTCGGGTCGACGGTCGGGTCGAAAAGAGGGCGATAGCCGAGCGACAGATAGAAGGCCACGGCCTCCGGTTGGCGAAAGCCGGTGCTAAGGTAGGCCCTGTTATAGCCGAGTTGCCCGGCACTCTCCTCGAGCGCGATCATGATGCGGCGTGCCAGTCCCTGACGCCGGAGATCCGGATGCGCCCATATCCGCTTGAACTCAGCGGTTTCGTCGTCGTGGCTCATGAAGGCGCCGCCGGCAATGGTCTGACCGTCGCGCTGCAGCAGGAGAAAATCGCCAAGCGGCGGGGCGAACAGCGCACTCGGATAACGCATGATTTCCGCGCGCGCGCCGCCCGGGCGGCTGACGGCGCCATATCTGCTATCATACTCGCTGGCAAGACCATCGATCAGCGGTTCCGCCGCCGGGTCCAGCAATGACGACCGGACTATGATATCGTTCATGCATATGCCTCCAAACAATGTTCTGAAGGCTGCCCGGGAACGATCGTGAGGATCACCGATCTTGCCGACCGCTCTGAAAACTCCGCTCAGCGCTTCGCAGGCAGAGCATGCATGATCGATGGTGCGCTTCGCAGGGCACGATCTTTCATTGTGCGGTCGATGATTGAAACATCGTTGCCCGATTCTTTTGTCTATTAAAATTATAGATTATATCGTCAACTTTATGCAACCAAAGAGCCGCACAAGCGCACCAGCTCGCCGCCCTGTTTCCCGGCATACAAGAGAACATCGGGAGATCGAGCGCACAGACGCCGGGATATGCGCGACCCGTTTATTCGCACCAAACCTTGTCAGCAGAAGATTGCTCCGCACCTCGAAAATGAAGTAACCGATGAAGAATAGCGATGCCCAGGAACGTAGGCATATTCGCTCTGAATGAAATGAGTTAGTGGCTCTCGCGCGGAACCTTGGCGCCGCGTCCGCCGACCAGGAAATCGAGATCGGCGCCGGTATTGGCCTGCATGACCGTTCGAATGTAAAGGCCTTGGTATCCCGAGGTCATTTCCGGCACCGGTTCCTTCCAGGCCGCGCGCCGCCGTGCAAGCTCATGGTCCGGAACGTCGAGAACCAATGTGCGGGCCTCGACGTCGAGTGCGATGAAATCCCCTTGCTCGACGAGTGCCAGCGGACCGCCGGCGGCGGCTTCCGGCGATACATGCAGCACCACGGTTCCGTAGGCCGTGCCGCTCATGCGGCCATCGGAAACGCGCACCATGTCGCGTACGCCTTTCTCCAGCAGTTTGCTTGGCAAAGCCATGTTGCCGACCTCGGCCATGCCGGGATAGCCGCGCGGACCGGCCCCCTTTAGCACGAGAACGGAATTCTCATCGACATCGAGGTTCGGATCGTCGATCCTGGCATGGAAATCCTCGATAGTCTCGAAGACGACGGCGCGGCCGCGATGGCGCATCAGATGCGGCGATGCGGCCGATGGTTTGAGCACCGCCCCATCAGGCGCAAGATTGCCCTTGAGGACGGCAATTCCCCCGCTGTCGACGAGCGGATTTGACCCGCTGCGGATGACGTCCGGATTGTGGTTGACGACATCGGCAATATTATCTCCGACGCTCCCCCCCGATACGGTGAGTGCATCGAGATGGAGGAGGTCGGAAATTTCCTTCATCACGGCGGGAATGCCGCCGGCATAACAGAAATCCTCCATGAGGTATTTGCCCGACGGCATGAGGTCGACGATCGTCGGCACGTCGCGCCCGAGCCTGTCCCAATCCTCCAGTGACAGGTCGACGCCGATACGCCCGGCAATGGCGAGGAGATGAACGACGGCATTGGTCGATCCGCCGATCGCACCATTGATCTTGATGGCGTTCTCGAACGCCTGCCTCGTGAGAACCTTCGAAAGCCGCATATCTTCCTTGACCATCGCGACGGCGCGGCGCCCGGTCATCCGGGCAAGCCGCGCCCGTCGGGCATCGACGGCAGGCCATGCCGCATTGGTCGGCAGGGCAACGCCGAGGGCTTCGACCATCGACGCCATGGTCGAGGCCGTTCCCATTGTCATGCAGTGGCCGGGCGAGCGTGACATGGCACTTTCCGCATCCATGAACTCCTGCCGGCTCATGGTGCCTGCCCTTACTTCCTCGGAGAATTTCCAGACGTCCGTGCCGGAGCCGATCGGCTTGCCGCGAAAATTACCATTCAACATCGGCCCGCCTGAAATGACGATCGTCGGCAGATCGCAGCTTGCCGCGCCCATCAGCAGCGATGGCGTGGTCTTGTCGCAGCCGGCCATCAGGATGACGCCGTCCATAGGATTGCCGCGGATCGCCTCTTCGACATCCATGGAAGCAAGATTCCTGAAGAGCATCGCAGTCGGCCGCAGATTGGACTCGCCGCAGGAGAAGACCGGAAATTCAAGCGGCAATCCGCCGGCTTCCAGGACGCCGGCCTTGATATGCGTGACCAGTTCGCGGAAATGCGCATTGCAGGGCGTAAATTCCGAAAACGTATTGCAGATACCGATGACGGGGCGGCCGTCGAACACATCATCGGGCAGGCCACCATTCTTCATCCACGAGCGATGGATGAAGCCATCCTTGTCCACTCCGCTGAACCACGCCTGCGACCGCCGCTTTGGATCCTTGGTCATGATGGCCTCCTTTGTATTATAATTTATTTTTTTGTTATACAAATAAGCCATGGCGGTCAAGCGCGGTAGCGCTTGTGACCACGGGCTGAAGACGCTAGACATGTCTCGATTTTTGGGAAAGGCAGATGGCCGGGATGACTTCGGACGCCGATGATGCAAGCCTCGGCACCAACAAGAGATACCACGACGCGATCGTGCACGCGCTGGGCGAGCGGATCGTCGGTGGCGCGCTTGCGGCGGGAGCCTCCATCGGAACGGAGCAGGAGCTCTGCGATCATTTCGGGACATCGCGTACCGTCATCCGGGAGGCCATCAAGATCCTGTCGGCCAAGGGCCTTCTCGAAAGCCGCCCGAGAAGCGGCACCAGAGTGACCGATCACTCGGAATGGCTTCTGCTCGACCCGCAGGTCCTCGCATGGAGGCTCGGCGCGGAAAACGGCAGCGAGAGGGCACGTATCGATCTCTATGAACTCAGGCAATCCTTCGAGCCGGCCGCGGCGGAGCTTGCCGCCGCACGCGCGACGCCGCAGATGCTGCAGAAAATGAAACATGCCCTGCTTGGCATGACCCTCGCCTCGACCGCGGAAGAAAAGATCGAACACGATCTCGCATTTCACACCGCCATTTTGGCAGCGACCGGCAACGCCTTCTATCTGGCATTGGGGTCGCTGATCTCAGTGGGGCTGAAACATGTGTTCAAGGTGGGACTGCAACGGACTGCAAAGGAAGACGAACGCTGGATACGCCGTCATCAGAATGTTTATGAAGCCATTGCCGGCGCCGATGGTCGGGGCGCTGCCGAGCAGATGAAGAACCTCCTGCGCGAGGCGCTGGAGGTCCAGAAGCTGGAATTGCCGCAATCCGAAAATTAGAAGCAGATCGGCTTCAGAAAGATCCGAGCCTCTTCGCATGCAAGGCGACAAGTTCCTCGCCGAACGGTGTCGGACGCATGGCAGGCGCGCGATCGCGAACCGTGAGCTCCGCCCGCTCGGCAAACAGCCGCTTGCCGTAGCACATCAGGTGCTCGATCCCCTGCATGACGGCAACGGCGGATGGGAGCATGGCACGATAGATTTCCTCGGCACGGACCTCATTCCCAGCGCGAAAGGCGGTGTATGCGTCGACCGCATAGTCGATGAGATCGGGAGCGAGAATGTAGCCGGCACAGCCTGCCCGCAGCCCGTCAAGCAATTCCAGCCCACCTCGACCGTTGAAAACAGGCACGCCCTCGCCGATCGCCTTCATCAACACCTTGACCTCGATGGCTGAGCCCTCCGCCTTCAACACCTTTACATTGGGATGGGCTGCGCGCAATGCCGCGAGATCCGATCCCGTCAGGCCGCGTCCGAGAAAGGCAGGGGCATTCTGGATCGCCACCGGCAGGTTCGTCGCATCCGCGACGCGGCCGAAGAAGCCAATATATTCGCCCGCGCCGAAAGTGCCGACCGGTGGCGGCTGGAGGATCACCCAGTCAGCGCCAACGGCTTCGGCGTGCCGCACCTGCTCGACCTGCTCGGCAACCGAAGTGCCGAAGATAGTGAAGGCGAGCGGCAGGCGGCCGGCATTGTCCTCGGCAAGCCATTCCATCACGGTCCGGCGCTCGGCGGCCGTCAATTTGAAGACCTCCGTAGCAAGGCCGAGCGCGACAAGCCCATGCACGCCTGCCGCCACGCAAATCTCGGTCTGCCGCTTCATCGCCGACCTGTCGAGCTTTTCCTCCTTATCGAAGAGCGCGTAGAGGATCGCATGAATACCGTGCAGTTTCTCAGGTTCGAATGCCATCTCGTTTCGCCTTATTGTTTAGAAAGCCGAAGGGCCGGCGCACCTTTGCGGACGATTGCGATACCGAGGAGGCCACCCGCGATCAACGCGGCAGCCACCAGCGTCAGCGCCACATCATAGCTTCCGGTCGAATCCTTGATCCAGCCAATCGTACGTGAAGCGGCGAAGATATTGTCGGCCAAGGGTCTCGTGACCGTCAGGCAGCGCACGGGCACACGAGTAGAACCGCGAGAGCGATGGCAATGGCTCGATGGGGAATTGATCGCATGGCTGTCGCGCGGAAGGATCTCGCACGATGAGCTTATGGCTTTTGCCGAAGCCCGCAAGATCATCGAGCCTGGGGCCGCCGCGCTGGCGGCATTGCGGGCAACCGATCTGGAACGTCAGGCGATCCTCGACATCTATCGCCGCATGGAACGGGACCAGAAGGACCCGATCGCAGCCGTCGCCGCCGACAAGGCCTTTCACATGTCGATCCTTGCAGCAACGCATAATCCGGTGCTGCAAAGCCTGCGCCAGGCGATCGAATCCATTCTCGATGCCGTTTTCCCGCATACGGTCGGTGCATTTGCGGCCAATCTCGAAAACCACGCCGCAGTTGCCGAGGCAATCGCCGCAGGCGACAGTATCGCCGCCAGACACGCGATGGAGGCTGTTCTCGACCAGACGTCAGGCTTCCTTGGGCACGCGCGGGAGCGGGCGGCATCATAGCCATCAAGATTTGCTCGCCAAAGCGAGGACTGTGAGGACATGGATTGACGGGGAAGGACCGGACCGCGAAAGGGGGTTCGCCCCTCGTAAACGGAACGCTCTCACGGCCGGTCCCATATTTCCTGCAGGCCAGGCCCGCAAGAGGCGGCGCTTTTGCGCGCCCATTGCGGCAATATATTGTCTAACGCTAAAAAATGGAGACCAGACAAAATCGGGCGATATCGGTTCCCATTATCGCCTCGTGCGTAGATAGTGGCCTCGGGCGCCGCCTGTCGTTATCTCTCATTCGGCAAGACACCTCATATGATAACCGCAAGATTGATCCATCGCTCCTGCATAGAGACAGCACGCCTCCGTCTGCGTCCGACATCGGCCGCCGATACGAAACGCGCATCCGAAATTCAGAGCGATTGGGCTGTGACGCGCATGCTGAGCAACGCCTCATACCCGCCGAACGAAAACGATATCAGAGATTGGTTTTCCAGCCATGAGCGCGAATGGGCCGAAGGCTCCGCCTATCGCTTCGCCATCGAACAAGCCGAAAGAATGATCGGTGTCGTCGATGTCGATGGCATTGCTGACAGCAAGGGCAGCCTTGGCTATTGGCTGGAAAGGCAAGCCTGGGGAAAGGGCTATGCCTTCGAGGCGGCGCAGGCACTGATCGGCTTCATCTTCCACGAAGTCGGTCTCTTCAGCCTCGAATCCGGTCACGCATCCGACAACCCGGCCTCTGGACAGGTGCTGACCAAACTTGGCTTCCGCCAAGTCGGCAGCAGGGAGCTTTTCTCGCGGGCGCGCAGCGAAACCATCGTTCAATGTTGCTATGTGCTCGAGCGACAAATGCCGTGAACCCACAGCGCGGTGCTAAGCCGCAGCGTCCTTAGAGCTCGATTTCGTAGACCCGCTCATGCGTCGCGACGAAACCCTTGCCTTCCGGCGTCACCCAGCCACGAAACATTCCCGGCGTATTGTAGGGGGCGACGGCAATACCCTGATTATCTATAGCCACCAGCCCGGCGCCGATCTGATGCGGCGCCAGATCGTGGTTGATCAACCCCTCGGTCGCGGTCGCGATATCCTGCTTCAGATAGGCCATGCGGGAGGCAATCTCGTGTCCAACCACATAGCGGATGAAGAACTCGCCCTTACCCGTTCCAGACACCGCACAGACGCCGTCGCGTGCATAGGTGCCCGCACCGATGACCGGGCTGTCGCCCACGCGCCCGTCAGGCTTGTTGTTGTAGCCGCCCGTCGAGGTGGCGGCGGCAAGATGGCCGGCAGCATCGAGCGCCACCGCCCCGACCGTGCCATGCTTTTCGTTCTCGGTTCCTTCGGTGCCGTCAGCGGCATGGCGCTTCATGGCGTCAAGCGCCTCGACCCGCTTCGGTGTGGTAAAATAGGATTGCGGCTCGATCTGCAGCCCCTTGGCTTCGGCAAAACGATCGGCAGCCGGGCCGGTCAGATAGACGGCACGGCCATCCTGCATCAATGCGCGAGCAGCCTTGATCGGGTTGCGGATCGCGCGAGAGGCGCTGATGGCGCCCGCCTCCAGCGTCGTCCCATCCATGATCGAGGCATCGAGCTCGTGCACGCCGTTTTCGTTGAGCGCTGCGCCATGGCCAGCGTTGAAATGCGGGCTGTCCTCCATGATCACGACAGCTGCCTCGACGGCATCGACCGCACTGTCACCGGCCTGCAACCGTGTATAGCCTGCACGCAAAGCGGCAGCCAGGTCGCGGCGCGCGCCCTCCCATTCCTCTGGCGTCATGCTGTCTTCGGGCATGACACCGCAGCCACCGTGAATAGCCAGCGCAATCTTCGTCATTTTCCACTCCGATCCGGCGCCGGTGCAACCTTTATGCCCAACACCGCTCTCCTCACCAACGCCCGATCAGCCTGATCGGGACGTCATTTCAGTTGAAGGCGATATCGCCGATGACCCTTACTCTTACGCGGCGCGCTCCGCCGGGAAGATAGGCAATCGGAATATCCTCGACTTCGAGCGTCTTCACGCTTTCCTGGCTCGCACCGGAAGCAACGGCTGCATCCTGCGCCTCCGCTTCTGCCTTGGCGATGGCTTCGTCGCGGCTCAACCCCGAAAACACCTGGTCGACTTCGCCCGACACCTGCGCCATCGCGGCGCCGAGCGCATTGGCAACGCCGGCATTTTCGACACGAAGAACTTCGGAAGCTCCCGCGATCTTTTCCGGGATCAGGAAGGCGCCGCCGCCGACGGCGATCAACGGTACGTCCTCTGCCGACGTCTTCATCTGGTCGAAGCTGTCCGTCACCATATCGCGGATTCGTTCAAGGCTTGCCTTAACGAAGGCCGGATCGAGATCGCGAACACGATCCCTGTCTCCCATCTCGATCAGACCGGCGGCGACGGCGACGTCCGAAGTCGTCAGCGTGTTGCCACCAAAGACGCGAGCCTCCGTCAGGATGCGGTAGCCGACCGAACGCGGGCCGATCTTGCCAGTTTCCGGATCGATGATCGTTCCGCCGCCAAGGGCGATCGGCAGGAGATCGGGCATACGGAATAAGGTGCGCACGCCGCCGATGTGGACGATATTGTTGGCCTCGCGCGGAAAGCCGCCGACGAGGCAGCCAATATCCGAAGTAGTGCCGCCGACATCGACCACCATGGCGTCGCTCAAGCCGGTCAGGAAAGCAGCACCTCGCATCGAATTCGTCGGACCGGAGGCAAAGCTGTGAACCGGATTGGCGGCCGCAACATCCGCCAACGCCACCGTACCGTCGTTCTGCGTCAGGTAAAAGGGTGCGGCAACACCTGCTTCGCGCAGTGCGTCCGAAAACGCCTGCACCGTGGTCCTGCCGAGCGACTGCAGCGCCGCATTGAGAAGTGCGACATTCTCGCGCTCGAGCAGACCGATCCGACCGAGGGTATGAGACAGCGTGATCCTCGCATCCGGGATCACCGACCGAACGATCTCAGCCGCCTTGACCTCGCTTTCGGCGGTCAGCGGCGAGAAGGTCGCGGATATCGCGATCGACGTGATGCCGGCATCGCGGATCTGCATCGCGGCTTCGCGGATCTCGTCGGGGATCATCGGCACGAGCGGGCTGCCGTCATATTCATGACCGCCATGAACCATGAAGATGAGCGGATCGACTGCCGCGCGCAGGTCGTCTGGCCAATCGCACATCGGCGGCAGGGAAGCGCCGGTCGGCAGTGCAATGCGGATCGCAGCCACCCTTTCCAGTCGCGCCCGTTCGACAACGGCGTTGGTAAAATGCGTTGTGCCGATCATGACGGCGTCGATCGGCCGACTGGACGCGCCGGCATGGCCGGCGACATGGCTCAGGGCCGACTTCACCCCGGACATGACGTCCTGCGTGGTGGGAACCTTGATGGAAGCGATGATCGTCTCACCGTCGATCAGAACGGCATCCGTATTGGTGCCGCCAACGTCAATACCGATGCGTTTCATGCGAATACCGATCTGAAATCAATGTCGTAACCGAAGGCACGAGGGCCGACCGCAGCGATCCCGGCAGGCGAGGTCAGGAGTTCGGGTGCCGGAAGAGCCACCACGGTCACGCGCTGGCCGTAACGCACGGATTCCGTGCCGATGGCGCTGCCGGAAATCGTATCGAGCAGGCAAAGGAGGTCCGGCGTCATCGCCACCGGCTCGCCATCGCGGAAGGCGACGGCCCACTCGTTCTGGAAGGCCAGTTCCATCCGCGAACCCTTGTCGGCATCGATACCTTCGATCACGGTTCGCCCACGAAGGAAGCCGCCTGTGGTTTCGCGTGCCACATCGATCACCTTGCCGCGAAACAATTGCTTGCCGCCCTCGTGATCGAGAACTGCCTTTACCGGATCGTCATGACGGGCACGCGCCTCGATCACGGCGCGGCCAAGCTCCGTAGCCTTCGTTATGGTGTAATGAATGCCCCATTCCTTCACCTCGCGGCCGGTGCGCGGCGCCTTGCAGGTGGCGGCAGTCGAGCCAACCTCCGTGCAGACCTTGCGCGAAATTCGCTCCATCCATTTCCAGGATGCGGCCTTCGTGACGATGACCTCATTGTCGCGTACGTCGACGAGGGAAAGCGGATACATTGGCAGATTGCCAATGGCGAAGGAGGTCATCTGCGCCTCGGGATAGGCGCGTCCCATGGCATCGGCATTGACAACAGGCCGGCCGAGCATCGCGGCCGCAAGGAAGGAGGACAATGCATTCGAGCCACCGATCTCGACGCTCATGATCGCGCGAAAGGGCTTGCCGAGATAATCCTCCATGACCTCGACGGCGCGCGCCAGATGCACGGGATCGCTCAGACGCTCCTGCCCGACCAGCGGCGCGCCCATCTTCGAGACGACTGCAACCATATCGTTGTCATCGAGCGCCATCGGATCCATCACCTGCACGCGACGCCCCTCGGCATAGAGTCTTCGAAGGTTAAGGGTCGAGATATAGGGATTGCCACCGCCGCCGGTTCCCAGAATCCAGGCTCCCGTTGCGAGCGGCTCGATATTGTCTTCGGAAAATTCCTGAAGCATGTTTCACCTTCGGCAGTAGCTCCCCCGACCCCGAACGGGGCCGGGTCTATGTCATGTGCAGGCGAAGGTCAGTTCGCCTTGCAGTCCCAATGAAAGTTCGAGAAGTTCAGATCCCAGCTCTGCATGGGAATGAACTCATAGCCCTGAAGGCACTTGTTCGCCGCATAGCGCCGGTTTGGCGACACCGCCCATACGTCGGGTTGCAGCTCGGCGAGCTTGACCTGCAGCTCCTTGTAGGTCGCGTTCTGCTCCTTGATATCGGTGGTCGACCTCGCCTTGTCGATCAGCGCATCGACCTCGGGATTCTGCAGCCATTCCATCGACATCCACGTGCCGGAAGCCTTGGAGTGATACTGATTATAAAAAATCGCATCCGGCGACGGGTAGTTGGGCGAGATGTTGACCTGTGTCGAGGCCGGCGTGGTCTCGGGTTTGGAGGAGAGTTCGACGATGCGGTTCCAGGGCTCGGGCTTGATATCGAGCGTGATGCCGATCTGTTCGAGATTGGCCTGCATCAGCAGCGCCACTTCGGATTCGAAAGCGAGCGAGGCGACATAGCTGTTGACCAGCGTGATCTTCTGACCGGCATATTTGGATTTGGCGAGCTCTTCCTTCGCCTTTTCGAGGTCGAAGACGCCGGGCTGGATATCGTCGTTGTGCGCATCCTTGAACACGGTCGAGAGCGGGCCGGTCATGTCGAAGCCCGGATAGATCGCTTCCTGAATGGTCTTGTAGTCGGTGGCATAGGCGATTGCCCGGCGCACATGCACGTCGTCGGTCGGATAGACCTTGCTGTTCAGCTTGATGACGAAGCCGCCGGCCGTCGTCGACTGGAGCAGCTTGTAGCCCGGCATCTTGCCGATGGTTTCATAGGTGTCGTTGCCGAGACCATGCGAAGAAAGTCCGAGCTCACCCTTTTCGGCAAGCGCCTTGACGGTGGCGTCGTCGCTCGTCTGGACGAAGCGCACCTCGTCGATCGGCGTTCCCTTGGTCCAGCCTAGGAAGTAATCGGGATTGCGCGCGATCACCATATCGGCGGAGCGATTGTAGCTAACAAGCTTGTAGGGACCCGAGCCGGCCGAATGCTCGCCCACATAGGCTTCGCCCCATTTGTCGTCCGGCTTGGAATTGGCTTCGATCAGCTTCTCGTTCAGCGCCATCATCAGCGGCGTCACGGCCATGAACGGCGAGAACTGGCGATCGAGCCTGACGACGACGGTCTTGTCATCAGGCGCGGTGACATTGTCGGGCTGCACGAGGCCGACGACGAGGTTCGAGGGACCCTTGTTGATGCCGATCAGGCGCCGGATCGACCAGACGAAGTCGGAGGCCTTGACCGGCGTGCCATCCTGGAACTTGGCGTCATCGCGAATATGGAAGGTGTAGGTCAGCCCATCCTGGGAGATATCCCAGGATTTTGCCAGATGGGGCACGATCTCGCCCGAAGGGCCGACGGTCGTCAGCGCGTCATACATGTTCACGATCGCCATATAGCCTGTGTAGTCTGTGACCTTGGCCGGATCGAGCGAGCTGAAAATCTGCATCGTGTTGACGGCAATCGACACCTTGTCAGCCGCCGATGCAGCAACCGAAGTTAGCGGCAACGCCAAGGCGCTCGCAAGCAGAAGCGTGGAAAGACGCAGATTTCTGGAACCCATCTTCATTCTAGTTCTCCTCTTTGATGCGGGAACTGCCCCGCTTATGGTTAGGCTGCCTTCTGGCCCGGAGCCGGCAGCGGCGAATAGGTGATGTCCGGATAGCCGAAGGCGGCAGGACCGACGACCTCAAGCGCGCGAACGCTGCGCAGCAGCTCGTGGCAGGGAATGGCGACGACGGCGACGCGCTGGCCGTAGCGCAGCATTTCGGTTGTGATCGGATAGCCGGTATCGACATCGAGCAGCACGATCAGATCCGGCACGCAGACCTCGATCACCTCATCGCGGCGGAAGACCAGAAATTCGTTCTGGATCGCCACGTTCGCTGTCTGGCCGTTGCAATCATCGAAGCCGGCGAGCTCCATGTCGCCGACGACGAAGCCGCCGCGCAGATGGCGTTTGAGATCAGTGATCTTGCCGTTGAACACCCGCCGTCCGCCTTCCAGCGCGCAGACGGCGGCAATGGGATCTTCCTGCGCCTTGCGGGCACGGATCACTGCTTCGCCCAGCGCGATCGCCTTGGTGAAGCTTTTTGGAATACCATACTGATGGACATAGTGAGCCTGCATCGGCGCCGTCGCCAGCATGGCGGCGCCGCCCTGCGCGACCACGCAAGCGCGCGCCATGCGCTCATGCCAGACTTCCGATACGGCATGGCTGAAAATCACCGCATTGCCATGCAGGTCGCACATGACGGAAGGCGTCGAGCTGTGACCATAGATCGAAAAGGTCGTCATCTGCATTTCGGGGAATGCCCGGCCCATGCCGTCGCAATCGAGGATGGGAAGACCGCCGAGCGCCGCCGTCACAAGCGGGTTCATCGCATTTGCGCCGCCAATCTCCTCGCAGACGATCGCATCGATCGGCGTGCGGATGAGTTCTTCCATGGCACGCAGGCAGCGCAGCCCTTCGCGTCCCTCACGGATGCGTTCGACGCCGACGACCGGTGCGCCGATACCGCCGATCGACATGCAGAGCGCGTCCGTTTCGATGGCGTCGGTCGCCAGAACCTTCATCTCGTAACCCGCCTTCATCGCCTCCAGAGCCAGAAGCTTGCCCTGGTAGGGATTACCGCCGCCGCCGGTGCCAAGGATGCCCGCCCCGATTTCCAAAGCATCGAGATCCTCTGATGTCAGCCGGCGCAGAGCGGCATCATCATATTTCTGCTTGCGCGTCTCAGGCATGATGGCCTCCCATTTCACCGACGACTTTGACGTGGATGCGCGTGGCGTTGCCTGGCAGATAGGCAAGAGGCGTATCCTCGCGCTCGATAACTTCCAGGGTTTCCGCGAGAGCGCCGGCTGCGATCGCCTTTTCGCGCGCCTCCGCTTCGGCTTCCGCAAGCGCGCTCTCGCGCGTGCGGCCATTGACGAGCGAGAAGACGCGATCCGTTTCGCCGCTGATCTGGGCGATGGCGGCGCCGACCGCGTTTGCGACGGCAAAGTTCTCAGGCATGATCACTTCGAGATCGCCGATACGGTCGGGCATGAGAATTGAACCGCCACCAACAGCGATGACCGGCACCGGCGTCGAGGAAATTCGACTGCGTTCGACGCAGGCTTCGAGCATGGCGTTGATCTTTGCCACGGCCCCATCGACCAGACCCTTGTCGAGATTGGCAACCAAGGCGCAGTCACCGACGTCGGCCTTGCCGGAGGCAACCGCGATATCGGTTGCGGTCAGTGTCGATCCGCCGAAGCAGAGCGCCTCCTTGCGCACCCGATAACCGACAGACTTCGGTCCGATTGTAATGCCCGCTTCACCCCTGACGACGAGCGAACCGCCGCCGAGACCGATCGAAAAGACATCGGGCATGCGGAAATTGGTGCGAACCCCGCCGATATCGACGGTCGTGGAAGCCTGGCGTGGAAAGCCGTGCGAGAGAGCCCCGACATCCGAAGTCGTGCCGCCGACATCGACGACGACGGCGTCCTTGAGCCCGGTCAGAAACGCGGCGCCGCGCATGGAATTGGTCGGGCCAGAGGCAAAGGTCAGCACCGGAAAGGCACGCACGACATCGGCGGCCATCAGCGTGCCGTCGTTCTGGGTGATGTAGAACGGGCATGGTATACCAGCCGCCGTTAGCGCCTTGCCGAAGGCTGCGACGGTGCGATCCGCCAGCGACAGCAGGCTCGCATTCATGATCGCCGCACTTTCCCGCGCCAGCAGGCCGTGACGGCCGATGTCCTTCGACATCACCACAGGCAGGCCGGGGCAATGCTGCTGCAGGATTTCCTTGGCCCGCACCTCCATGGCATCGTTGATGCCGCTGAAGACGCAGGTCACGGCGGCGGCCTTTAAACCCTTTGCACGGATTTCGCCTGCGATACGCACGATGGCGTCTTCATCGAGCGGCGAAAGCTCGCGCCCATCGAACTCGTAGCCGCCCTTGACCTGATAGCCGTGATTGCCGACGATCTCGCGCAGATCGTCGGGCCAATCGACCATCGGCGGCAGACCGGCGCCAGAGGGCAGGCTCAAGCGGATGGCCGCGACCTCATCCATGTGGCGGCGCTCGATGACCGCATTGGTGAAATGCGTCGTGCCGATCATGACAGCGGCAATACGGGCCCGATCGATGCCCGAGGCATCGATAACCTTCTCCAGCGCCTCGATCACGCCCGAAGTCACATCTTCGGTCGTCGAGGCCTTGACCCCAGCAAGAACGGTCTTTCCCTCCAGGACGACGGCATCCGTATTGGTGCCGCCGACGTCAATTCCAACGCGATACACGTCAGGCTCCTCTTCGATCAGTCTGTGGTTTTGACGAGGAAGCGCATGCGCTCCTCCTCGGTCACGACGGGCTTCAGGCGTTCCTCCTCGTCGGTAACGACGGGGATCGCCGCGATCAGCGCGCGCGTGTATGGATGATTGGGGGCGGCGAAGACCTCTGGCGTCGGCCCTTCCTCGACGATCTCGCCGCGCAGCATGATGGCGATGCGCGAGCAGAAATTGCGCATCAGCGAAAGGTCATGCGAGATCATCAGATAGGTGAGACCCAGTTCCTCGCGCAGCTGCAGCAAGAGCTCGATCACGGTTTTCTGCACCGACACGTCGAGCGCCGCAGTCGGTTCGTCGAGGATCAGGATCTTCGGCTCGGCCGCGAGCGCGCGCGCAATCGCCACACGCTGCTTCTGACCGCCGGAAAGCTCGTGCGGATACTTTGCCAGATAGGATTGCGGCAGCCGCACGAGATCCATCAGTTGCTTCATCCGTGCCTCGCGGGCTGGCCCATCCATACCTATGGATCTCAGGGGCAAGGCAAGAGTCTGCTGGACATTGCGCTTCGGATTGAGCGATGTGCCGGGGTTCTGGTAGACGATCTGCGTCAGCCTTCTGCCACGCCTTGGTGCCGGCGCGTCGATGGTGACGCTGCCTGAGGTCGGACGTGACAGGTCCATGATGATGCGTGCAACCGAGGTCTTGCCTGAGCCGGACTCGCCGGCCAATCCGAAGATTTCGCCCTGACGCAACGTGAGGTTCACGTCGCGAACGGCATGAAAGCCTGGCTTCCGGCCATAGATCTTGTTCAGGCCCTCGACCCTGACGATAGGCGCGCGGTCGCTCTGCGACAGATCGATCACGCGTTCGCCGTAAAGCGGCGGCACGGCGTCGAGGAGCGCCTTCGTATAGGGTTGATGCGGGGCAGTGAGTATCTCGCGGCAAGGTCCCGCCTCGACGATATCGCCGTGATGCATGACCACCACCCGGTCGGCAACTTTGCGCACGACACCGAGATTGTGGGTGATCATCAGAAGAGCCATGTTCTCCTCGATCACCAACTGATTGATCAGATTGAGAATCTCATCCTGGGTCGTCACGTCGAGCGCAGTGCCCGGCTCATCGGCGATCAGAAGCTTCGGTTGGTGCAACAGCGCAAGCCCGATCAGAACGCGCTGACGCATGCCGCCCGAGAGCTCAGACGGATAGGCGTTCATCACTCTCTCAGCGTCAGCAAGCTGCACCCTCCGCAAAACCGCGGCAATTCGCGTCCGCCGCTCGGCCTTCGACGAGCGGATGCCATCACGCTTGTCCGCAAAACGCATGATATCATCGAGGTGCGTGCCGATCTTGAAGACCGGGTTGAAGGACGAGAGCGGGTCCTGCATGATCAGGGAAAAGGCGGTGCCTTTCAGCGCCTCGCGTTCCCTTCGCTGCATTTTCAGAACGTCACGTCCTGCGACGGAAATGACGCCGGAGTTGATGGCGGCATTCTTCGGCAAGGTGCCGATGATTGCCTTTGCTGTCACGGACTTGCCCGACCCCGTCTCGCCAATCAGTGCGACGCGCTCCCCGGCAGCGACGGTGAGGGAAATGTCACGGAGCACCTGCCGGGTGCGGCCGTAGGTCGTGAACGAGACGTTCAGAGCCTCGATCTTGAGAAGCGGCTCGCTCATCGCTTAGCTCTCCACATCAAACATGTCACGCAAGCCGTCGCCCAGGAGATTGAAGCCGAGCGTCACGTAGAAGACCGCAGCACCAGGGCATACGACCTCCCACCAGTAATCGGGCATGAACTGGCGACCGTCGGCGACCATGGAGCCAAGATCCGGAATGGGTGGCTTCACACCGAAGCCGAGGAAGCTGAGCGTGGCGCCGAACAGGATGACGAAGGCCGCATCCAGCGTTGTCTTGACGGAGATGACCGCCACGCAATTCGGCAGGATTTCGCGGAACAGGATATGCATCGGCCCGGCGCCGGCAAGGCGGGCTGCCTCGATATAGTCTTCCGACGCGATAGACTTGGAAACGGAGTAGATCAGCCGCGCATGCCAGGTCCACCAAAGCAGCGTGATGGCTATCATCGCGTTCATCAGGTTCGGCTCGAGCAGGTTCGACACGGCAAGCGCCATGACCAGCGGCGGCATTGCCAGCATCACATTTGTCAGGCCGGTTATGATTTTTTCGACCCAACCGCCGAAGTAGCCGGCGATAAGGCCGAGCACGGTACCGATCGGCATCGAAATGCCAAGCACGCCGATGACCAGAAGCAGTGAAACGCGCATGCCGAAGACCGTGCGGGAAAAGATATCCCGACCGACTTTGTCGGTTCCGAACCAATGAGCGGCATCCGGCGACACGTGCCGAGCGCGGAAATCGACCACGGCGCCGACATGTTTCGGATAGGGAGTAAGCCACGGTGCGAACACAGCCAGCACGAAGACCGAAATCAGGATCAGCGTGCCGATTACCGCGGCCGGATTGCGGCTGAAGCGATACCACATCATGTAACCGGTGCTCAGCGCGCGGTCGGATGCATCGAGCATCTTCATATCGGCCATCAGCGTGCCTCCTTGCGGCGTTGGCGTGGGTCGATCATCGAGATCAGGACATCCACCACCAGGTTCGCAACGATGAAAAACAGGCCGGCGACCAGCACCACGGCGGTCACGGCATTGAGGTCCTTTTGCAGGATGGCGTTCAGCCCGTAGGAGGCGAAGCCGCCCCATGCGAACACCATCTCGATGACGAAGGCATTGCCGATCAGCGACGCGAATTCGAGGCCCATGATCGTCAACGGCGCGATCGACGACAGCTTGAGAAGGTAGCGGAAAATGATGACCCGCTCCGGCACACCGAAACTCTGCAGGGTCAGAACGTGATCCTTGCGCTGGTTCTCCAGCATGGAGGAACGAGTGATGCGGGTAATCTGGCCGATGCCGGCCATGGCCAGCGCGAAGGCCGGGAGCACGAGATGCTGAAGCGCATCGACGAACACATCCAGACGTCCCGCCAGCAGGCCGTCGATCAATAGAAATCCGGTCGGTCCGGGCTGAAAGCTCAGAGAATGATCGAGCCGGCCGATGATCGGCCAATTCGGCAGACAGCGCGCAGCAAGCAGTTGCAGGCTTATCGCAAACAGGAAACTCGGAATGGTCACACCGGTCAAGGACAGGATGCGGCCGATATGATCCAGCGCACGATCCCTAAAATGTGCGGTGATGACACCGAGCGGAATGGCCACCACGAACATGAAGACTACGGAGACGAGAACCAGTTCCACGGTGGCGGGCACCGTCTGCTCCAGATCGGTCGTGACGGGACGTTGCGAGACCAGCGACATGCCCAGATCGCCTTGCAACGCCTTGCCGACATAGTCGACGTATTGAACCAGAAGCGGCTTGTCCAACCCCATCTGCACACGCAATGCATCGACCTGCTCCTGCGTTGCCGCCGGGCCGAGAGCCATGCGCGCGGGGTCTCCCGGCACGACGCGCGCCAGCGCGAAAATCATGATGGAAAGCGCGATCATGACCAGAACGAAGGTGCCAAGCCGCGTCAGGATCGCGACTAACGGATGTTGCTGCATCGACGGGAGTTTCCTTGTTCGTCAGCTAACTGACAAACAACAATCCTCATCTGCGGACGATGAACAACTGGCTGTGGGTATAGTTTTTTGGCCTTATGGTATAGGTTATTTTTCAATACTCGCTTACAAACCCCCGCATGCACAGACTGATTGCCCGACCCCATCTTTGCCATCGCATCGCGACAGAACACGCCGGCGTCATCTTCCTGCGTGCCCCCGCGGGCGCCGGAAAGAGCACAGTCCTGTCCATGGCTGCAAAGGCGATGGGCAAGGAGGTTTGCAACCTGCAGCAACCGCGCATGAGCGACGTGAGGGATGGATGGCTCTTATGGGATATACCGGTTTCCGCTCGATCGGCTCGCCTTTCCGCTCAGCTCCTGGAGACCGTCGAGGTTCTGGTCATCGCCTGCCGTCCCGATCAGCGCATAAGCGGGCTGGCGCGGCTCATCCTGCATCGAGGTGCGGTGACGCTCGACGCCGGCGATCTAACATTTTCCGTTGAGGAATTGGGGGAACTGCCAGCCGAAGAAGCCAACAGGTTGATCAGGGATTATGCCGGCTGGCCGGTTTTCCTGCCGCTGACACGCCAAAAGGATCCTCGCCTATCCATCGACTATCTGCGCGAGAATTTCCTCGGCCACCTTTCGCCGGGACAGACCGCGCTGCTTTCCATCTGGCTCGAAACGCGATCTCCTGCCACTGTCGAGGAGTGGACGAGCCTTTTGCCACCACGCCTGATCGAGGCACCGGACGAACATCAGGAACTGCTGACACTCCTGACAGACGCCGTCAGCGAACGCCTGGAAACCTTCGAAACCACCGTCGCCGTGATCGAGGTAGCCTCCGCTTTCGAGCAGGCGGGACGAGCGCTTGCCGCCATGTCGCTGCTCCTCGACCATGGGCACGAGGCCCATGCGGCGCAGATTCTGGAGCGTGCCCGGGGTCTGGAGCTGATCTATCGAAACAGCCTCGGGACCTTTCGCGATATCATCATGCGCTTTTCCCACGAGATGATCGCGACCAATGAAGTCGTGCTTTTTGCCATGGCTCGCACGCTCCTGAAGCTCGGAGAATTGCAACGCGTGCGCCACCTCGTCGGCAAACATCTGGGTTCGGATTATCTCGATCCGCTGAAGGTCCTGCTGCGCGGATCGCGCTTTTCCTTCGCGGCGCGAACGTTCCGGCTCAACCTCATGATTTCCGAGGACCTGATGCCGACGGACGCAATGATTACCCGCCTCGGCGAGTTCATGGCGGATTATCCGATGGGCGATTACGGCAAGTGGGCCGCCTACTACAACGCGCTGCTGGAATTCGAGATTCGCCGCAGGAATTTCCGAGAAGCGGAAGCTGCCGCAGCTCGCGCCTTGATCTATCTCGGCCATATGGGCGGCCAGCCGCTGCTGGAATTCTTCATCCATCTGCATCAGACAGTGCTTCGACTGATGAGCGGCGATGCCCTTTTCGCGCGTCGTGCCGCCCAGGAAGCACGGCAGAAACTGGAACAGGTGCCGCACGCAGCAGAGGCTGAATTCCGTATGCTGCGGCTCGCCGAAGCCTGTATCTCCTACGAAGCCGGCCAGCCGCGCGATCTTCTCCAATTCGTTCAAAACGAATTCGATGATTTTGCCGCCGCAGAAATCTGGCCGAGCCTGATGCAGTTCGCTCTTCACTATGCATCGCAGGTGCTGGCTGACCATTTTCCGATGGTGATCAGGCCCGGCTTTCTCGACGGGCTCTGGATTCATCTGTCGGAGGGCCTGCAGTTTCACGCCATGATGGAGATCCGCACCGCCGTCGCCTACCAGAATGCCAATCGCTGGAGCGACGCGGCGGCAACGCTGTCCGCCGTCCGAATGCGTATCGGCCGTAACTGGGTGGAAAGCGCCAACGAGGAGCTGACGCGCCTGACCCGCCGGGACGAAATTTCCTATGCCATGGCATGGCTACGCGACAGCGTGCGTCTCTCGACGCCGCGGCCCTATCTGTCACGCCAGATCGACGCGCTGATCGCAAACCCAAAAGTCACCAACCGCGAGAAAGTCGCCCTGCAGCTATGGCAAAGCTATACCGCTTACCAGCGTCGCGACAATGCTGCGACGCGCGCGCATCTTCTATCGGCGCTTGAAGGCGCAACGCGCCTTGGCTGCAACGGCGTGCTCTCCGAGGAGCGGATCTTTCTCTCGCCGCTTCTCAAGAACCAGCGCATTCGCAGCTTCATCGAAACCTCATCCGAGGTCCGCACCGCACTTTCGCTCTTTGCAAGCTCCGTGAACTCGCCACAGGCGAAAGCCCTCCAGGGCGGTCTCTCGCAGCGCGAGGTCCAGATGATTCAGCTGATCGCGAGCGGCATGTCGAACAAGCGCATTGCTCATACCCTTAATGTCTCCGAGGTGACGGTGAAGTTTCACCTCGGAAATCTGTTCCGCAAGCTGGGCTGTCATCGCCGCGCCGAAGCAATCCGGGCGGCAACCGCACTCGGCTGGCTGTGAGCATCGAGCGGATGGGTTGAACGTTACGACGGGCGCCTTTCGACCGATGTCTCCTCGGGCGGCTGCTTGGGCGGAACGTTGCCGTTCTGCTCGGCGCGATCGCGATGCAGCGCGGCGCGGGCGAGGAGCATGAAGGTGATCGGCGTCGTCACCGTGATGAAAATACCGATCAGCAATTCATGAATGACGAGCGTCCGCGTTGCGGTCGAAAAGAAGATCATCGACGCGATCATGATTGCCCCGATGCCGCCGCTCGTTCCCAATGTCGGCGCATGGATGCGCTCGTAGAATGTTCCAAGCCTCAGAAAGCCGATGGCGCCGATGAGCGTCAGAAAAGCGCCGATCATGAGAAGCGCACCGACGGGGATAGCGGCCCATAGAGGTATGTTTTCAAACGGCGTGCTCATTCGATCACCTCTCCGCGCATCAGGAATTTCGCCAATGCAACGGTCGCAACGAAGCCAAGCATGCCGATGACGAGCGCCGCCTCGAAATAGACGACGCGACCTGTGCCTATGCCGAAGGTCAACAACAACAGCATCGCATTCACATAGAGCGTGTCGAGCGCGATGATGCGATCCTGCGCACGCGGGCCGCGAAACATGCGGATGGAAGCGATCGCCATGGCCGCTACGATCATCAGCTGCGCGGCCGCCACGGATATCTGGATGATCATGGCGCTCATGCGAATATCTCCATCAGCAGGCTCTCGTAGCGATTGGCGACCGTATCGCGCCATTGCGCCTCGTTTTCGAGATCGAGGACATGCAGCAGCACGGTGTTGTCGTTGGAATCATATTCCAGCCACGCGGATCCCGGCGTGCTGGTCAGGATAACCGCAAGCAGCGCCAGCGGGATCTGATCCCGCACCCTGAGCTCAAGGACAACGAAACCCGGGGTCGTCTTGCGCGAGCGTCCCCTCAGGATGATCGAGGCCACCTGAGCATTTGATTTCAAGACATCGAAAACGACCCGGAAGAAGAGCTTGGGCAGCAAATACCATTTCCGCAGCCGCGGCTTTTCGGGCCGCAATGACGCCATGCCCCAGGAAGCGAAGACCGCAACAATGATGCCGAGGATAAGCTGGCCAAGCGTGAAGCCGTTCAGCAGCAGCCACATCAGGATCAGGCTGAGTGCCAAAAGCGGATAAGGCAACATCACAGGCCTCCCGTTTTTGCTGGCGCGACCACGGCATTACGGACTGCATCGACATAGAGATTGGGATCGCTGAGCGTGCGGATGGTCGCATCCATATACTGCATGACCGGCCCCGCCCAGACGGTCAGCGCCAGCGTCATGGCGAGCAGGCCCATGACCGGGACTATCTCGATGACGAGCACACGGGGAACCGTGCCCTCCAGCGAGCTCCAGAATGTGCGTATGCCGGCCCGTGTCATGGCAATCAGCGCGGCTATGCCGGAGAGAATGACGAGCAGGATCAACGTCCAGACGGCTGCACTTGGCGGAATGCCGATCGCGCCGGTTCCCATCATGGCCGAGAGCATGGCGAACTTGGAGACGAAGCCGGAAAGAGGCGGCAGGCCGGCGAGCAGAATGCCGCAGGCGGCAAAGCAGATGCCGAGCATCGCCATGGTGCCGGGCATGGTCACGCCATCGCCTTCGGCCGGTTCCTTCTCCTCGGCATCGCCATAGGCCTCCATCGTGACGGCAAGAACGCTGGCGCCGGCATCCTGCCCGCGCTCCACAAGTTCGATCAGCATGAAGAAGGCGCTGATCGTCAGCGTCGAACTGACGAGATACATCAGAGCGCCGGACGAGATGGAGCCGTCATTGATGCCGATTACCATCAGCAGCGTGCCGGATGAGACCAGCACCGAGAAGCCGGCAAGCCGGCCAAGCGCCTGCGACGCTAGGACACCGACCGTTCCGAAGATCAGCGTTGCCATCCCGCCATAGAGAAGCACGGTCGCGCCGAAGCCCACGGAGGGGCCGGCGCTGAACAGCAGCATGGTCAGTCGCAGGATGACGTAGATGCCAAGCTTGCTGAGGATCGCGAATATGCCCGCAACCGGCGCGGAAGCAGCGCTATAGGCCGTCGGCAGCCAGAAGCAGAGCGGCCACATGCCGGCCTTGATGAGGAATGCGATGCCGAGCACGCCGGCGCCGGCCTGCATCAGCATGCGGCGGTCGGCCGACATTTCCGGAATGCGCACGGCGAGATCCGCCATGTTCAGCGTTCCCGCCGTGCCATAGATCAGGCTGACGCCGATGAGGAAGAGCAATGCGGCTGCGAGGTTGACGGCAATGTAATGCATGCCGGCCTTGACACGCAGCGGCCCGGAGCCATGCAGCAGAAGGCCGTAGGACGCGGCCAGCATGACCTCGAAGAAGACGAAGAGGTTGAAGAGATCGCCGGTCAGGAACGCGCCGTTGACGCCCATCAGCAGCAACTGGAACATGGTGTGGAAATGCGCACCGACCGCGTGCCAGCGCGCCAGGGAGAATATCAGCGCGGCGACGGCAACGATGGATGTCAGCAGCAGCATGAGCGCCGACAAGCCGTCGAGCACGAGCACGATGCCGAAGGGCGCGCTCCAGTTTCCCAGCAGATAGGCGCGCTCCAGCCCTGGCGATCCGCCCTCCGCACGGAAGAGTCCAAGTGCAATGCCTACCAGCAGGAGCGTTGCCGCCAGGCTGATGAGTGCCTTCAGCGTGCGCGAACGCTCGTCTATGAACACAAGCAGTGCGGCCGCAATCAGCGGAACAAGGATCGGCGCGATGATGAGATGATGCGACCAGCCTGTCATTTCCGGTCACTCCGCCCGTCGACATGATCCGTGCCGGTGAGACCGCGCGAGGCAAGCAGCACGACGAGGAACAGGGCCGTCGTCGCAAAACCGATAACAATCGCCGTCAGCACCAGGGCCTGGGGAACCGGATCGGCCAAGGTGCGCGTTGCCGTGCCATCACCAAGCAGCGGCGGCACGTTCGTCTTCACGCCGCCGACGCCAAAGATGAAGAGATTGACGGCATAGGAGAGCAGCGACAGCCCGATGATGACCTGATAGGTGCGTGGACGCAGGATCAGCCAGACGCCGCAGGCTGTCATCACACCGATCGCAATGGACAAGATGAGTTCCATCAATCCCCCTTTGCCTTGTCGGCATCAAGCGCCCGCAGGCGATTGATACGGATCGACTGGTGCGCAAGCGCGACGAGGATCAGAACCGTGGATCCCACGACGAGCAGGAAAACGCCGAGATCGAAGAGCAGTGCGCTTGCCGCCGGCACTTTGCCGATCAACGGCACATCGAGATACTGGAAATGCGAGGTAAGGAACGGATAGCCGAAGAACCAGGCGCCGATACCCGTCGCCGTTGCGATCAGAAGCCCGGCGCCCATCCACCGCAGCGGCAGGATGCGAATGCGATCCTCCGCCCAGCGCGTACCGCCGGCCAGATATTGCAGCAGGAAGGCGATCGAGAGCGTCAAGCCGGCCGAGAAGCCGCCCCCTGGCGCATCATGCCCCCGCATGAAGATATAGACCGACAGGGCGATCACGAAAGGGAACATCCACTGCATGATGACGGAGGGCACCAGCAGATAGTCGCGCACGGTATCGCCGGCTGAACGCTCCGGCCGTTCCTCGTCGAAACGGTTCTGGATCCGCTGCTGCTCCGGCATTTCCATGCTGTCGGGCGCCGGTCGGAAACGACGCAGCAGCGCATAGACCGTCAAGGCGACGACGCCGAGAACGGCGATTTCGCCCAGCGTATCAAAGCCTCGGAAATCCACGAGGATGACGTTGACGACGTTGCGCCCGCCGCCCTTCGAATAGGCGTTTTCGAGGAAATAATTCGCGATGGCATCGGGCACGGGCATGGTCATGACGGCGTAGGAAATGAACATCATGCCGACGCCGCAGATGACGGCGAGCGCCAGATCGCGGAAGCGGCGGAAACGGGCGCGCAAATCGACCGTATCGTCAATCCCTTCCGTCCGCTTCGGCAGCCAGCGCAAGCCCAATAGGATGAGAACCGTCGTGACGATCTCAACGAGAAGCTGGGTAATGGCGAGATCCGGCGCCGACAGCCAGATGAATGTCATGCAGACAATCAACCCGACACCGCCCAGCATCACCAAAGCAGCAAGCCGATGATATTTGGCAAAGAAGGCGGTGCCGATCGCCAGACAAATACCGATCGCCCAGACCGCGGCGAAGACCGGATCAGCACCCAGAAAAGAAAAATGCTTCGCTTCGAAACCGGACAGGTAAAGCGGCAGCAGGCCGGCAGCAAACCCTGTCACGACGACCCAGCGAAGCTGCGGCTGGAGCTTGCGCGTGCCGATCCGCTTTTCGGCCGTTCTCGCCCAATGCCAGGAGACTTCCACCAGCACCCGCTCGAAAATTCGCTGCCCTTTCAGGCGGCGGAAGATGGGTGGGCCGTCATCACATCGCGACAGATAATCCTTGAAGGCGAAATAGAACACCGTACCGCCAACCAATGCGACAATGCTCATGATAACGGGCAGATTGAAGCCGTGCCAGAGCGAGAGGCTGTATTGCGGCGTATCGGCGTTAAGAACGCTGACAACGGCCGCATGCAGGAAGGGTGCCACCGAAAGCGCCGGAACGATGCCGACGACCAAGCATACCACGACCAGAAGCTCGATCGGGAAGCGCATCCAGCGCGGCGGCTCGTGCGGCTTGGCGATCGGAAGATCGGTCGGCGCGGGGCCAAAGAACACCGTCTGAATGAAGCGCAGCGAATAAGCAACGCTGAAGGCGCTCGCCAGCGTCGCCACATAGGGAAGCATGCGATCGAGAATGGAATCGGCATGGGTTTCGATCGCTTCGGCGAAGAACATTTCCTTCGACAGGAAACCATTGAGCAGCGGAACACCAGCCATGGCGGCACTCGCGACGATCGCAAGCGCGCCGGTGAACGGCATATAGCGGAACAGACCGCTAAGACGGCGCATGTCGCGCGTGCCAGTCTCGTGATCGATGATGCCGGCCGCCATGAACAGCGACGCCTTGAAGGTCGCATGGTTCAGCATGTGGAAGATGGCGGCAACCGTCGCAAGGGGGCTGCCGAGGCTGAGCAAGGTGGTGATGAGACCGAGATGACTGATCGTCGAATAAGCGAGCAGCCCTTTGAGATCCTGCTGGAACATTGCGAAGTAGGCGCCGAGCAGCAGCGTGATGATACCGGCGGCTCCGACGATGTAGAACCACTCATTGGTACCGGCGAGAACCGGCCAGAAGCGTGCAAGCAGGAAAACGCCGGCCTTCACCAGCGTCGCCGAATGGAGATAGGCGGAGACGGGCGTCGGCGCCGCCATTGCGTTCGGAAGCCAGAAATGGAAGGGAAACTGCGCGCTCTTCGTCAGCGCGCCGAGCAGGATCAGTATCAGCGCAGGCAGATAGAGCGGATGGTTACGGATGATATCGCCCGATGCCAGGATCTTGTCCAGATCGTAGCTGCCGACGATATGGCCGAGCAGGATCAGCCCGATCAGCAGGCAGAACCCACCGATCCCCGTGATCGTCAGCGCCATGCGGGCGCCGTCGCGGGCGGCGGCGGTATTGTGCCAATAGCTGATCAGCAGGAAGGAGAAGATGCTGGTCAGCTCCCAGAAGATCGAGAGCAGAATGACATTGCCCGAAAGCACGATGCCAAGCATCGCCCCCATGAAGGCGAGCAGGAAAGAGAAGAAGCGAGGAACCGGGTCTTCTTCCGACATGTAGTAGCGGGCATAGACGATGACGAGAAAGCCGATGGCGGTGATGACAAGCGAAAACAGCCAGGCAAAACCATCCAGCCTGAGGCTGAAATCAAGCCCGAGCTGCGGCAGCCATTCTATGCTGTAGTGGACGATGCCGCCGTCCTTGACGGCAGGATAGAAGCTTGCGGAAATCAACAGCGCCAGAAATGTGACAGTCCCGGCGATCCAGGCCGGGCCACGCCGCGACTGTGTGCGCAAGAGGCATACGGAAAGAAGACTTCCGATAAACGGCAGAGCTAAAAGTGCTAGAATAAAAACAGGCTCGCCAGTTATCCCAAAACGCCATTCCTTCGCTTGGCCGGATCACGCCAGACTGCCACGACGGCAAAACCCCTAGAAATCCGGTGTATTATGTCCTATATGATAGATATCGCCCAATATGGGCAGCTTCGAACCCTGCGTCAAGGTAAGATGGCGATGATTTTGACACCAGCGCTCTGCCGGGCAGCCCGCGGCTTCCTCGATTGGACGCAGACGGATCTTGCCGACCGCTCCGGCGTATCGCGCAGCACGATCCGTGACTATGAAGGCAATCGCCACAGCTTGCATCGGGCGACGGAGGCGCAGTTACGCCTGGCGCTCGAGACCGGAGGAATCGCCTTCTTCCGGATCGAAGGACATGAGATCGGCATTTGTACGAAGGCCCTGGTCGCCGAAGCGCCAGCGCCGACGCATACGGAAAGCTGCGAGATCCTTTCCAGCACCGGCGAAAGAAACCGGACGCCGCCTAAGCCGGAACAATAGTGCCGGATAGTGCTGGACGCGGCCGGCACAATTTCCGACCATAAAGTCGCTTATGCAAGCCGAAGCCTTTCGCCGGCGTTACCTCGCGCGTAGCCGATGGAGGTCCGCTCGCGGGAAGGTGAACGGGAAGGCCCTCAATTCAGCCATATTCCAGCCGATTACCGCATCCGCGCCGTACCCCCAAGACGACCGGAGAAACCCATGCCCAATACGACAGCGACCACAGCAGAAACATCCACCGCCCGCTACCGATCGTCGCAACGGCTCCTGCATTGGCTCATGGCCATCGTCATCATTTCAGCGCTCGTCATCGGCCTTTATTGTTCCTACCTCACCCCGGGCATACCCCTGCGTCGCGCCCTCCTCGACATACACAAATCCCTCGGCATGACGGCGCTTTTCCTCATCGCCATCCGCCTGCCGCTCAGGCTTTCGCTGGGTGAACCTGCCTATCAACGGCCGCTTGGCGTCTTCAATCACTATGCCGCCCGCGGCGCGCATATCCTGCTCTACATCTTGATGATCCTGATGCCGCTTGCAGGCTACGCCACATCTGCTGCCGGCGGCCATGATCTGCCATGGTTCGGCCTCTTCCAATGGCCCAACCTGCTGTCACACGACAAGGGCCTGGAGCGAGCCGCCGCCGAGATCCACGAATATGGTGCTTATTGCCTGTATGCTATCGTCAGCCTGCATATCCTTGCAGCGCTCTGGCACCATTTCGTCCGCAAGGATGAGGTCCTGAAGAGAATGTCGTTCTGAATCGATCTTTGTAACGCAAGCAACGCGCCGGCTTTGCAGTGGATGGCTCAGATCTTCGCCATCCCCACCATATGCGGTTTTTATGCAGTTTCCGCAGCCTTCGGTTTGTCAGTGATGGCATTCCGACTGCCTGCTCGCATGACTCGCCGATCGCCTTAAGAGGCAGCTCTGCGCAGCAGCGACGGGGTACCGCCTGCAACATATTGTAATATTTTCTAACACGCCGCTATAATTCCTTCTGCTATGGACGGCCGAGGATATGATCTGCGAGATTTTCCTTCGAAAGCTATCGATCGCTGGTTGCTCTCGACCCATCTTCCAGCCCCTTCAGGCAGCGTAAGGTTTGCTCCGGCACGCGGATAACGGGCGAAGGATCAGGATCTACAAACATGGTTGCGCGCATGAGGACGGTTGAGCCTTCACATCATATTCTCGTCGTCGAAGACGATAACGAGATTGCAACCATGTTAGTCGAGCTGATCAAGGATCATGGCTTGCGCGCTTCCCCCGTACGAAGCGGCGCGGAGATGGACAGGATATTGCAAAGGCACCCGTTCGATCTCATCATTCTCGACGCCATGCTGCCCGGAGAAGATGGGTTCAGCATCTGCCGGCGCCTGAGGTCGGCCGGAACGATCCCGATCCTGATGCTGACCGCGCTCACGGAGGATATCGACCGCATCATCGGCCTTGAGCTTGGAGCAGACGACTATGTCACCAAGCCGTTCAACCCGCGGGAACTCGTCGCCAGGATCAAAGCGCTTCTTCGCAGAGCTTCGTATGGTGCGGAGACATCGGAGCGGAAGCCGCTTACGAAGATGACCTTTTCAGGCTGGATGATCGACCCAAGAAGCAGGCGGATCGTGGACCCCGAGGGCGCAGAGGTGCTGATGACAACATCCGAATTCGATCTGCTGCTTGCCTTCTGTCACAATCCGAACCAGATCCTGACCCGTGAACAGCTGCTGTCGATGACACATGCGGGAACGGCAGGGCCGGTCGAGCGCAGCGTTGACGCGCAAATCAGCCGTCTTCGGCAAAAGATAGAACCAAATCTGAAGGAGCCGATCTTCATCAAGACCGTGCGGCTTGGGGGCTATCTTTTCGCCGCGAATGTCGAGTATCTGCCGTGAAGTGGCTATCCCGATCATCAGTCCGCACCCAGATCGCCATTCTCACCATTTTGCTTGCTACCATCGTCACGACCATAACGGCCGGCACCGAACCATTCGTTCGCGGCCGGTTCGACAAAGGTGTCGAAGTCGGACTTTTTGCAGGCCGCATCGAAACCATCGCAAAGGAGTTCGCGCTTTCGGCAGATGAAGCGCAAGGAGACGCCATCCTTTCAAGGTTCAGGGCGCAAGGCGTCAATGTCTGGAGGGCGACCGGTGAACAGACCGAAGGTTTGCCAATCACGACACAGGATATCGCCGCCGCCGTGCGCCGGCTGCTCGATTACAATCTCTTTCTCGATCCTTATGGCTTCATGGGCTGGAACAATCCGAAGACTTTGACGGTCAAAGCCGGAGATGGCAGCCTGGTATTTGCCTTGCCAGAATTTTCCACGACACGATGGGTCCTCCCCGCCGTGGTCGGCAATCTTGTGCTGATCGTTGCCCCCGCAGCCATTCTGGCAATCCTGACCGCATGGCTGATCGGAAGACCAATCGTCAATCTGGCAAAGGCAGCCGAAGGTGTGCGCTCCGATGACGAGCTTGACGAACCTTTCGACGTTCGTGGCTCGGCCGAGCTGCGGAGCCTCGCAACGTCGCTCAACCTCATGCGCAAACGCATCCGCGAGCTGGTCGCTGGGCGCACCCGCATGCTGACATCCATTAGCCACGACCTGCGCACACCGTTGACGCGACTGAGAATGCGCACTGAGCGTTGCGAGCAAGCGGATTTGCGGCAACAAATGTTGAGAGACATCGATATGCTTTCCGGCATGATCAACGAAAGCCTCGCTTATCTCGGCGGCGAGGTCGAGGCCTTGAAGAAAGTCGAGCTGTCCAGCCTTCTGCAAACCGTGACCGATGACTTTGCCGATACCGGCATCGAGGTCACTTTCGCCGGACCGCGGCGCTTGCCCTATATCTGCCGGCCGCGGGCGCTATCGAGAGCCATATCGAACCTGATCGACAACGCTTCCCGCCATGCTGGCCGCATCAATCTCACGCTTGCCGAGGACGAGGACGGTTCGGTCGTCATCACGGTTGCCGATGATGGCCCCGGCATCGCCGACGACTTGAAGCCGAAGGTCCTGGAGCCCTTCTTCAAGGCCGACAAGGCGCGTTCGCCGAGCGGGAATGGCGGTGGTTTCGGCCTCGGGCTTTCCATTGCACATGGAATCATCACCATCGGCCATCGAGGCAGTTTTGAATTGCGCGACAGCAAGCCGAGCGGCTTGGCCGTCGTGATACGCCTGCCTGCCAATTCCGGCATCGGCAATGCCGCAACATTTTCATAAAAATCCGAACACAACCCAACAAGGGCAAACCTTACAAGGAGATCGCAAAAACACTCCAGGAGCTCTCCATGAAGTCCCTTCCCGCATGCCTTGCATTGGCGGCCATTTCCCTTGCTGCAGCAGGCTGCGCCACTTCCGAACCCATGGTCTATCAAGGCCTCGCATCAGCGGCGCAATTGAGACCTGATCCGAGCGACAGTTCCGGCCGGGCACCGTTCAGCTACAAGGTGGTCGTGAACTGGAACCATTATGACAAGATCATCGTCGAGCCTGTCTCCATCTATAGAGGCAAGGACAGCCAGTTCGCAAACATGCCCGAAGAGGACAAGCAGAACCTCGCGCGCTATATGCATGACAAGTTCAGCAGTGTACTTGCCCAACGCTATTCGATGACCGCCATTCCTGGCCCTAGCACGCTGCGTCTGCGCTTGACGCTTGCCGGTGCGGAGGCGACCAATACCGTGCTTGGCCCAGCCTCGCATCTCGATATCGCCGGCGGCGTCTACAATACCGTCCAGGCGGCGCGCGGAAAACAGGGATCGATGACCGGCTCGGCGACCTATGCGGTCGAGATCTTTGATTCGACATCCAACCGCCTGTTGCTTGCCTATGTCTCCAAGCAATATCCGGGCGCGCTCAATCTTGGAGCGTCGTTCGGAAATCTGAAGGCCTCCTATGTTGCAATAGACAAGGGCGCTGCAGATCTTCTGACCCGAACGAGGTAGACGGATGCAGGGTCGCAGGATGTGTATGATCCAATGAGATAGGAGCGAAAGGCAATGCATCTGCACTGCCTTTCGCCCGTCATAGACGTCCTCAGCCGCGGTCGTGAACCACGCCGACGATCTCGCCGGAACGCGAAACGCTCACCAACAAGTCGTCTCCGTCTCTCCATGCTCGAACCAGATAGCGTGGTCCGACGTCTTGCACATCCTTTACACGATATCCCCGACGCACCAGGAGACGAATGACATCAAACGGGCCGAAATCGTCGGAGTTCTGCCCCCATTCGCGACGTTCTTCGTGGCGGCGGTTCCATCGCTGCAGAAAATCGGCTTCCGGCTGACCTTCTCCCGGAGAATAGGTTGGCGATTGGTCCTCATGGAATACGACCTGGGCATAACAGGAGCTGACAGTTCCAATGGCAGCAGCCGATGCCGCCATCATTGTCAGTGCCGCGTAGTAGATCTTCATTGCTTGATCCTCTTGCTTCGCCGTCGCAAGCACAACGCCATGCAAGCCTCCTGCGAACGACCTCGCCAGTATGGCCAGTTCCAGTTTCGGCGGTGCATTTTTTTGTTGAGAAATATTGCGGCCGGCCAAACGGGCCATCGCATCGCTTGGCCGGCCGACCGCCGTGCCATTGCAGATGCCACCACGGCGCCACAGGCGCCTGGGAACTGGTCTATATCGGCCTCAAGGATGAAATTGCCTCAGACCGAAACATGACTGCTGACGAGATGACCATGTCTCAGATCATGAATCATCAAGGCGGGAGGGTCCGCTGCTTGCGGCACGCGAGATGCGTCGAGCATCAGCGGATTGGCCGGGCATATGGAACCGCAAGTATAGGCCGGAATGCCCGCAAACAGGCTCGACATGCTCCGATGAACATGGCCGCTACAAATGGCGGCCGGCGGTCTGATGCCGCTCTTCAGCAGACCCGCCAAGGCTTGCGTACCCTTGCACATGACCGCATCCAACGGGGGAATACCGCAAGGGAACACATGATGGTGGGTGAAAAGCAACGCCGTGCCATTCGGGCTACCCGCCAATGCCCGCCGCAACCAGGAAAGATGTTGCGTGACGTCGCCATAGGCTTCGCCATCCACGCAGGTATCGACCCCGATTATGACAGACCCGCCGCAGGGTTCGATAAAATGCATTGCCGGCCGGTCGTGCCAATAATCCGGTTGCGGCATGATCATCCGCATGACGGCCCGATCGTCCGAATTGCCCGGAAGGATCAATGAGCGACAGGCAAGGCGATGGAGCGACGTCGATATAAGGCCGTAGCCTTCGAGCCAATTCCCATCAACCAGGTCGCCGGAGACCACCAGCAAATCCGGCTGAAGGACCGCTAACCAGGATACGGCACGGTCAAGCCGCGCCATGCTATCATTCGTCGGGCTGGCGTGAATGTCGCTAATCTGGGCGATAAGCATGAGATCCGTTTCATGATGATGTGATATGTCAAACAATGATCGGTGCGATGCAGACCATACATTGCCTTGAGTTCGCGTGCAGCCAAACCGGCTCGCATTGGAGAACATGCTGCGATCGCATTTCCATTCTCCGTCGCTTCAGGTTAACGGCAGCAAGGATCAACCGGCCATCAGGTCCGGTTGCGGTTCGCCGATCTCCACCGCATGACCGTCAGGATCATAGAAGCGGAATACGCGCTGCCCCCATTCCTGCCTTTCGATGCGATGAATGAGATTGACATGCGGCGCTATCGCCTCGAAGGCAGCATCCACGTCCTCATGTTCGAAATAGAGAAGGATGTTTCGCCGCCCATAGGGTTCGGATGCTTCGCTGCTTTCCCTCCAGACCGTTTGCTCCAGCGATTTTCCATCATGAATCGCAAAGCCGGTTTCAAACAGCACGAAGCTGCCGAAGTCATTCAAGATCTTGAGACCCAATAGCTCACCGTAGAACGCCTTCGAACGCTCGATATCGCTGACGAAGGGGATTGGATTTACGAAACGCATCGCCAGGACCTGCTAGATTAGGGGAAACGAAGCAAACGAAAAACAACCTTCAAACTGCTTCACTATATCTGCGAACCGGATGCTGGTATCTGGCAAATGATTTCCATCTCGTCTCGCAATCGGAGGCCGCCCATGGCAGAAACCGCACGAACCATGATCGTCATGGATTCGGGAGAATCCCGCTTTCAATTGCGCGCCGGAGCAATGATCCGCCACGGTGATCATATCCTTATTCACCGCGCGCTCACGGACAACTTCTGGTCTTTGCCCGGCGGCCGGGTGGAGTTTCATGAGGCAGGCGCCGAGACACTTGCCCGTGAAATCGAAGAGGAAATCGGCTGCAAGGCGACCATCGGACCTTTACGCTTCATCATCGAAAATTTCTTCGAATTTGCCGGACGACGTGTTCACGAAGTTAGCGTCTATTACGAGGCGGAGCTGCTGCAGCCATTTCCGTTTCACGAAACGGAAATCGTCCATCGGGTGAAGGATGGCAATGCCGACCTCGAATTTCGCTGGGCACCTTCCACGCTGGTCGGGCTCGACCGGTTCGACCTGGTGCCAGCTCCCATACGCAACCTCATCGTCACCAATCCCGCTGGCATTCAGCATTTCGTGCGGCGCGACGCAGCCTGAGTCTCCTGCCGTCTGCATCAATTGCAACAGCAAGGAAATAGCTTCATAAAAGCTCCGGCATGTTTGCCGAGTTTCCGATAGGCTCGAATCGTCAGGTCGTCATCCAATGTCGCGCATCGCCATTTTGGGAAATGCAGGCGGTGGGAAATCCACCCTCGCCCGCAAATTGAGCGAGCGCCACGCGATTCCCCATTTCGAGATCGACAGGCTGCTTTGGCAGGAAGGCTGGATTCCCACACCGATCGAGACTTATACCGAGCAGCATGAAAGGATCCTATCGGGTGAGAATTGGGTCATCGATGGCCTGGGGCACAAGAATTCGATCCCGGCACGGATAAATCGCGCGACCGAGATCATCCTCATCGATATGCCGCTCTGGATGCATTTCTGGCTCGCGGCCGAGCGGCAGATCGCCTGGCAGTCGGGTACGATCGAAAACGCGCCCGGCGGACTTTCGGCCATGCCACCGACGCGAGATCTGTTCCGGACCATATGGGAAATCGAGCAAGACTGGATGCCCGACATTCGCCGCCTGTGCACGGAAGCGCAAAATGCCGGCAAGGCGCTGACACGGATAGGCAGTGTCGATGAGCTGGATGCGCTTACGAAGGAATTGGGGTGAACTGCGGCCTTGATGACTATTCAGATAAGCGGCAGTCGCGAGAACGACGACCGTAAAACCATTCCAAAAGATCAGCGATCTTTGAGATTATCTTCTTTGCTTTGATAACGATGGGCTTTTAGCCTTGGTTAAACCCATAAGAGCCATTTGCAGGCTCGGACACGGCAGGCGACGGCGTTGCGGTCCGAAAACAAAGACGAGCTTCGAAGAGGAAATCTCATTGCCCCGCGATACCACGCCGACTGGCTCCGACGCATCACTTCCAACGCTTGATCTCCAGCGCCTCTATGCTTCGCCGGCAGAACATCAGGCCTTTATCGCAGAGCTTCGCACGGTGCTTTACGATCACGGCTTCTTCTATCTGACGGGGCACGGCGTCGATCCCAAGCTGATTGCCGACGTGGTGGCAACGGCCAAGCGTTTCTTCGCGCTGCCCATGGAAGAAAAGCTCAAGATCGAGATGGTCAAGTCACCGCACTTCCGCGGCTACAATCGCGCCGGCCAGGAGCGTACCCGCGGCGAACAGGATTGGCGCGAGCAGCTCGACATCAACACCGAAAGTACACCCTTCGAGATCGGTCCGGACACGCCGGCTTGGCGGCGCCTCCAGGGACCGAACCAGTGGCCGGAGGCGTTGCCGGAACTCAAGCCTTTGCTGCTTGCCTATCAGGCCGAGGTGACGCGCATCGGCATCGACGTGCTGAAGGCGATTGCCGCAGCTCTCGGCCAGCAGGAAAACGTCTTCGCCGATATTTATGAGCCGCAGGCCTCGCAGCTTCTGAAGATCATCCGCTATCCCGGCCGCGACGTCGCCGAAACGGATCAGGGCGTCGGCGCTCACAAGGATGGCGGCTTCGTCACCGTGCTGCTCCAGGACACCACGCCCGGCCTGCGCGTGCGCACGGAAGACGGCGTCTGGATCGACGCACCGCCGGTGCCGGGCACCTTCGTCATCAATACCGGCGAGTTGCTTGAGCTTGCGACGAACGGCTTCGTGCGCGCCGACGTGCATGACGTCATCGCACCGCCTGCCGGCGTCGAACGTTTCTCCGTCGCCTTCTTCCTCGGTTCCCGACCGGATGCGACGATCCCCGTCATCGAGTTGCCGGAAGAGCTGAAACGATCGGAGCGCGGCATCTCGGTCGACCCCTTGAACCCGATCTTCCGCGAAGTTGGTCAGAACCAGCTGAAGAGCCGCTTGCGTTCCCACCCGGATGTCGCTCGCGCCCACTATGCCGATCTCCTGGCATCGGAACAGCCGGTTTAGGCCGGATACTCTGAAAATTCGAACGAGGTCGCTAGCTCAGACATCTCGTCTGAAGGCCAGCTGCGAGAGCAATTCCAGGAAAAGTGCGCAGCGGTTTTCCGTCCGGAATTGCGCGAAACCAAAGAGATAGAGCGGTTCAGAGATTCCGTGAAAAACTGAACCGTCCCTAATGCTGACTATCCGGCACGACGACACGCATGCCGCCGACGACGCTGCTTGCGAGAATCTGACAGCTCAAGCGGCTGTTCGGCGCCGGCTCCGTCATGAATTCGATCATCGTCGCCTCTTCTTCGGAAGGCGGCGGCAGAAGATCGAGATGAGGTTGCTCGATGTAGCAATGACAGGTACCGCAGGCCAAGGCGCCGCCGCATTGTGCCACGATGCCATCGATGCCGCTCCTGACGGCCACAGCCATCAGAGTTTCACCCTCCTGTGCCTTAACACGCGTCTCACGACCAGCGGAATCGATGAACACGATTTCACACATTGCATTCTCCATATTTTTCGGTAAGCCCGTTCACGCGGCAATAAGACGAACATCCAGACGTTGCGGACCGCGCACCGAGAGCCCGCGCTTGTAGGCGGGACTGTCATCCAGCAGTTCTATCGCGCGGGTGCGTCGCAGGAGCGTCGAGAAAATGATCTCCATGTCCAGCCGCGCGAGATGATTGCCGAGACAGAAATGCGCGCCGCCGCCGAAGGCCAGATGGCGGTTAGGGGTGCGCTCGACATTAAACACATCGGGTGAGTCAAATTGCTCCGGATCACGATTGGCCGCGCCATAGAGCAGGCCGATCTTTGTGCCCTTAGGCAGCGGCGTGCCGGCAATCGTCTTTTCTTCCGTCAGGTAGCGATGAAAGAATGGCAGCGGTGACTCGAAGCGGAACATTTCCTGGATGGCAGTCGGCATCACGGCCTGGGTTTCCCGCAGCTTGCTCAGAGCATCGGGATATTGCATCAAAGCATGCATGCCACTACCCAGCACATCGATGGTCGAGCCATGTCCGGCCATGAGGATCAGCATGCAGGTGGACACGAGTTCGTCTTCGGTCAGCTCGCCGGCAACATGCGCCTCGGTCAGCCGACAGAGAAGATCATCGCGCGGATTGCGTACACGCTCGGCGATGAGTTCCTTGAGGAGTTCGTAGAATTCCGTCGTCGCGCGTTCGGCGATCGCCTTGCGCTCGGCGCTGCGATCGACATCGAAATACTGCACGACCTCTTCCGACCACTTGCGCAGCTGCCCGGCATATTCCTCCGGCACACCCAGCACGGAGCCGATGATGTGGCCCGGAACCTGCGAGGCAAGATCTTCGACGAAATCGATCGTACCTGCCTGCAGGAGACGGTCGAGCAGGCGGTCGACGAAATCCTGTATCATGCCGCGCTGGCGCGCAACGAGTGCCGGGGTAAATTCACGGAACACCTTGCGGCGCAGCCGGTCATGGGTTTCACCATCGGAATCCAGAAGGCTGAATTGCACGAAGCGCGAATGGTTCGGCATGTCGTGCCAATTCTGCCGAACCTTCTGCTCCTGTATCTCCTCCGGGGAAAGAAAGAATTCGAGCGAGCGCACGAGCGTCTTGTCAGCGGCGGCAACGGCCACATCCTGATAGCGCGACAGCAGCCATATGTCGAAATGCTCGTAATAGACGGGACCGGGAGTGGCGCGCAGCTCACGGTAGGCGGCATAGGGATCGTCAGTGAACGCTTGGCTGAGCGGATCGAATGCTGGGGTTGCCATCGGCATAATCAGGACCTTTGTCCATTCTGGTTTATCACCGTAGAATACAGCGGCACGGCATGAAAAGACATGGATGCCAACCGCAGCCATATGGATAAAACTCTCATTCCCCAATAGGGTTAGGTCGCCATGACCGATAAAGCGACTTCACCAGCAACCCTCCCCCTTGACGACGTCTTCTTTCAGACTCCGGGCAAGTTGTCCCGCGCCTTTCCCTACACGCTTCTCGCCGCCGGACGCCGGATCTGCACGCCAGCGGAAATGCCGATAGCCCACCGCTTCAACCATCACACTTTGATCCTTACTCTCAGCGGAAAAGGCCTGTTGCAGGTCAACGGAGTCTCCAGCCTGCTGCATGAGGGGACGATCGCCTGGCTGGACTCCTCAATGTTGTATTCGCATCGCTGCGAGCCACGCCATGCGCACTGGTCCTATCTATGGGTGGGCTTCGTCGGATACGGGCTCGATACCCTGTTTGACAGCCTTGGCGTGGTCGCCAATCCGGTTTTCGACATGAAGGCTGTGCACAATCTACAAGGCATCTTTGAGGGAATCCTCGGTGAAGTGGAAGGAAGAGGCTTCTTTGCAGAGAGCCAGTGCTTCGCCTTGCTCGCCCAGTTGATCTCTTCATTGGTATCGGAGCGAGCCTACAATAGTGACGTTGGCGGCGCCGTTCAGCGCCTGCAGCGGGTCATGGAGACGGTTCGAGCCGATCTGTCACGCGCCTGGACGGTTGCAGAGCTCGCGCCCGCCGCCAATCTGAGCCAAGCCCAACTGTTCCGACGCTTCCGTCAGAGAACGGGAACGACGCCTATCGACTGGCTGCGGCACGAGCGCGTAAACGCCGCCAAGCGGTTGCTGGTGATAACGGATGAGCAGATCGGCAAGATCGCCGCCAGATGCGGCTACCCCGATCCATTCCACTTTGCCCGTGACTTCAAGAAGCTGGTGGGCGTCACGCCGAGCGAGTTTAGACGGCAGGGCGAAAACGACAGACCACGCCGATCCTGAGGCGATTGAGTGCCTCTCAGCTTACGCTTGAAGAGGTATTTCATGACTGAACCATCTCGATTGGCTTGGGACATATGACGCGATAGAAGTCTGTCGTGCATGCCAGATTATTCGAAATGCATGCCGCGCTTTAGCTGGGGATTAAGAAGTGACGACCGAACAAAGCGTCCTGCGCATTTCCATCATCGTGACATTCGTTCTGGCCATCGCCGGTATCGTCTTCGGCATTCTCTCCGGCTCCTATGCGATCGTCTTTGACGGCGTCTACGCGCTAACCGATGCGAGTATGACGATCGTGGCGCTGATCGTTTCCAATCTGATCATATCCTCCGCGACGAACACGACACCCGCCGGCAAATTCGCCAAGCATTTCACCATGGGCTTCTGGCACCTCGAGCCGATGGTGCTTGGCCTCAATGGCGTCCTCCTGATGGGAGCCGCGGTCTATGCCCTGATCAACGCCATCGGCAGCATCATGGCCGGCGGCCGTCATCTCTCTTTCGATCAAGCCATCATCTACGCGGTGCTGACCATGTTCATCGCCTTCCTGATGGCGGCTTATGGCAACCGCGCGAACAAGACGCTCAGATCCAATTTCATCGCACTGGACGCCAAGGCCTGGATCATGACCGGCAGCCTCAGCGGCGCATTGCTCCTCGCCTTCATCTTCGGCTTTTTCATTCAGGGAACGAAGCTGCAGTGGATGTCGCCTTATGTCGATCCGGTCGCTCTGGCTCTCGTCTGCCTCATCGTCATTCCCATGCCGATCGGAACGATCAAGCAGGCATTCGCCGACATCCTGCTCGTGACACCTGCGGATCTTCGGGAACATGTCGATCGCGTCGCGACCGACATAGTTCGACGCTACAATTTCTTATCCTACCGCTCCTATGTCGCGCGGGTCGGCCGCGGCAAGCAGATCGAACTCTACTTCATCGTTCCACCGGATGGACCGACGAAGAAGCTGGAGGAATGGGACCATATCCGCGACGAAATCGGTGAAGCGATCGGCGACGAAGGGCCGGACCGCTGGCTGACGATCGCTTTTACGACGGATCCGGAATGGGCGGATTGAGCAGCCGCTACCCCCGCCAATCCTTGAACACTTCGGCGAGAAAATCGACGAAACTGCGCACCTTTCGATCCGACGTAGCGCGTCTTGGAAAGAGTGCGTTGAGCTCGATATCATCGGCTCGCTGCCATTGCGGGAGAACCGCTTCGAGTTCGCCGCGCGCAAAGTGCTGCGCGGCCAGTTGAGGCGATACCAGCGCTATGCCTGCACCGGCAACGGCCTGGCGGATGATGGTGGTTACCTCGTTCGACATCAGGATCGGCTTGACGATGACCTCGGCCACATTGCTGGCTTCGTCGAGCAAGCGCACCGTCGCCAAAGATGTGCCGGCGCCCATCATCATCACGGCATGCTCTCTGAGATCCTGTGGACGTTCCGGTCGGCCGAACCTGTCGAGATAGGCGGGGCTTGCGGCTAGGTGGGCGCGAGACCGACCGAGCGTGCGCACAGAATAGCCGGAATCGGAGAGCGGTCCCGTTCGCAATGCCACGTCGAAGCCGTGCTCGATGAGGTCGAGGGGATAATTGTCGTAAGTCAGGGCCAGCTGCACCTTTTGATAGTTCTGCCGAAACTCGCCCAGCCTTGGCTCCACGACACTCAGGCCGAGCGTATAGGGCATGAGGACGCGCAGCATACCCTGCGGCTCGATGCGCACCGCGCGTGCTGTCTGGTCCGCCTCCTCCAGGATCTCCTCTGCCCTGATGCAGCGCTCGTAATAGTCGCGCCCGGCATCCGTGACCGATACACGCCGGGTCGTGCGATACAACAATTGAACGCCGAGATCGTCCTCGAGCTGTTTTACGCGGCGGCTGACGCTCGTCAAAGGCAGCCGCAGTTGTGTCGCGGCGGCGGTGAAACTGCCGCGTTCCGCAACGCGTAGAAAAATCCGAATGCTCTCGAGGTCTCTGGCCATATTCTACCGTTTTCAGCAACAATATATCTTGAATTTACGCCATTATCCTTATTCGTCCATACCGTTATGGCTACGCGCATGACCGTGGCACCTCTCAACTCAGCACGACTATTCAGCTCCTTGGCACATGGGCTTGCGTTGCCACCGTGGTTGACGCGACCGGCAGTGGGTTTCGCGCTACGAACGACCGCAGCCTCGCTCGTAGCGCTCTACATCGCCTTCCTGCTCAATCTCGACGATCCGAAATGGGTGCCGATGACGGTCTGGATCGTTGCTCAATCCAACCGCGGCATGAGCCTTTCAAAAGGCCAATACAGAATTTTGGGCACGATCATCGGGGCCGTTGCCGCGGTGGCCATGGTCGCGCTTTTCATGCAGGCGCCGGAGCTGTTCATTCTGTCGCTCGCCCTATGGCTGGGACTGTGCACGGCGCTCGCCACCGGCTTGCGCAATTTTCGCGCCTACGGTGCCGTGTTGGCAGGATACACCGCGGCTATCGTCGCATTCGATTCCATCGGTTCGCCGCTGGAGGTCTTCGACATTGCGGTGGCACGGGTGATCTACATCGCCCTGGGGATCATGACAGAAGCGGTTTTCAGCACCGTCTTCGCGCCTGGCACGCCGCTGCAGGAGACCCAGAACCGCCTGACAACATATCTCCGCCAGGTCTCCGATCTCTGCGCGCGCGCATTGCGCGGCCAGAGCAACACTTCGGGTTTCCGAGGGCTACTGACGGGCGCGTTGGAACTGGATGCCGCTGCAGAATATGCCGCCGCAAGCTCCCGTTCCGTACGCAGCCGTTTGGGCCATCTACGCGGCGCCGCAGTCGCAATGCTGACCCAGATGGCGATCGCCCAGTCTCTGCGCGAGCATCTCGCGGAGCGACCGGATCTCGATGAACCTCTCGTCGAGAAAGCAGCTATGGCACTCGACGCTATCGGCTCGGCATCACCGGTCGCTCCCAATACCATTGCCGCATTGCGGGCAGATGTTCGGACTGCACTCTCCGAAACTGCTGTTGACTCCGATCATGCGATCCCGCCTCGGCTTCTGATCCTGGATCACCTCGACAGGCTGCTTGAAGCCGCCCATGGCGCACTCACGCGCCAGGCCCTGTTTTCGGACGAGAAAGCCCCCTCCTCAAGGCTAAGGCTCTCCTTCCACGTCGATCATCGCGACGCAGTTCAAAACGGTATTCGCACCTTCGTCGCCATCGTCATCGGATCCTGGTTCTGGATCGCAACCGCCTGGCCATCCGGCCCGAGCTTCATTGTCATTCTCGGTGTCATCTGCGCCCTGTTTGCCACCCGGCCCAATCCGGTGGTCGGCGGAATGGGTTTCCTCAAGGGCGGGCTCGTCGCGGTGATTGCGGCAGCGATCTGCAATTTCGCCATCCTGCCGATGCTGTCGGACTTTACCGAACTGGCCATGGTCATCGGCATCATCATGTTTGCAACCGGGCTTGCCATGCGCAACGTCCGCACTGCCGCCCTGGCAACGAGCTTTGCCTTTCTGTTTCTGGATCTGGTCGGCCCAGATAATACCAGCCGTGCCGATGCGGCTTCTTTCATGAACGGTGCCCTAGCGCTGATCCTTGGTGTGGGATCGGGCGTACTCGTCTTCACGCTGCTCTTTCCATCCAACCTGCCGGCAAAGCGGCAGCGCCTGCAACGCGCCACGCTGCGCGATCTGGCGGATATCGGCCGGTCTCCGGGCCATTGGACGAGAGAGCATTGGCTGAGCAGGACGGCCGACCGCCTGGCGGGCCAGGCCGCAGCGAATGCCGGCGTTCCCGAGAAACAGGCGGAAGACGACCTAAGGGGAATGCTTGCCGCGCTTGCGATCGGCGAGGCTGCGATCACGCTCGCCGAACTGGCAAGAGAGCACCCTCATCTTGCCAAACCACTGAACGTCGTGCTGCGTCAGCTCGGCCGCGGCGATCCGGCTCGTCTTGCAAAAGTCTCGCGCGCGGCCGCCCAACATCTTTCCTACTGGATCAGCAAGCCCGACATCTCGACCCGCCACACGCTGATCCGTGCTGCGACCCAGCTCGACACGATCGCCTCGGCGGCATTGAACCACGTCGATTACCTTCGCCAAAAGCGAACCGCCTGAAAGCGTCAGGCACTCTCGGTATCCGCTGCCGGGAGCGCCCCAGCCGATATCCGCTTGCGCCGTGCCGAGCCGAGCACGACGCTCTGCACGCGGCGCGTAAGCGGCTTCTCGATACCTCTGAAGAGCGCCAGGGCAAGCAGGGCAGCAGCGAGCGTCGAGAAGCCAGCGAACAAACCAAGCGGCAGAGCCCCTCCGATCACTTTCGCCCAAATGGCTCGCATGGGTCGCAGGATAAAGGGATGGGCGAGGTAGAGGCTATAGGAGGCATCTCCCAAAGCGACACTCCAGAGTACAGGTCTCTTATGAGGCAAAACAGGACCGATTGCGGCCGCAAGAACGAACAGAGCCGCAGGCAAACCGCTTCGCAGGAATTGCGGCAAGGCCGCATCGTTCCAAAGCGTGGAGACATGAACGAAGCCAAGAAGCCCTATGGCCACGAGCCCGAACGCAATACCCTTGCCGATCCTCACGCCGCTGCGGAAAATCAGAGCGACATAGACGCCAAACAGGAACTCCAGAATGATCGGGCTCGTCCAGAATGCTATCTGGACATGGCTGGGGTCAACGAGATTTCCGACGAGCGCCATGCCGACCATGAGCACCGACAGCCAGATGACCCCCACCCTTATCGGCAAAAGGAGCGCCAGTGCGAAGAACACATAGAACAGCATCTCGTAATTCAGAGTCCAGCCAAGCGCGAGCACCGGCCTGATCTCCCCCACGCCACGCCCGGACGGAATGAAGAAATAGGAGGCGAGAACATGGGATATGGAGCCGACGGGAACGACGAGCAGCGAGGGTGCCGCGAGCGCGCCAAGCAACATGATACTCGTCAAAAGCCAATAGAGGGGGACGACACGAGCGCAACGCCGTAAAAAAAAATGCAGCGGAGCGCCGCTCTTGCCGAACTCCGATGCTGCAGTGTGGGTCATGATGAAGCCGGAAAGAACGAAGAAGATGTCGACGCCGAAACCGAGATTCCAGGCAGAGCCATCGACCGCTGCACGTCCTGTCGCTGCTGCAAGGATCTCTGTTTCGTGCAGAGCATGGGCGATGACCACGGAAGAGGCTGCGAGCGCGCGCAGCACCTGAAGGTTCAAGAGCATATGAGCGGATTTGCCGGCGTTGCCGCCCGCATCTCGTCCCTCAGGTATTTCCTTATAAAACCTCACCGGAAAGCTCAGCGAATATTGCCCTAGATCTCCATTTGGTATCCACGACAATATAATAACTCGTCGCCGCATGCATAAATCGGCAGCCCTGCTTTAGATTATAGTTATTCTTCAGTTAATATTTCAGACGTTAGGCAGGATAAGCCGTCGCCAGGATGATATGTGCCTGAATTTTAGCAGCAACTTCGCCGCTACCGTGTCTGGCTTCGATTGCGGCGGCGACATAGTCGGTCGCAGCCTGCAGCTTCTCCGCTTCTCTGGCTTCGATTTCGTTACGGAGCAGAGTTCCCTGACAATAAGCTACGGCCGGAACGCGCGGCGAAGATGCCCGGCTTTGCTCGGCCCTCGTTTCAATCGCAATTTCGGAGAAACCAGCGTTCTCGAGATCGCCGCGAATCCGATCCACATCGTGATAGCCATGCGGAGTGCGCGCCAGAAAGCGTGGCGGATCGTTGGGAAAAATCCGGGCAAGCGCGTTCGTGACATCATCCGCGAATATGTTCTCTTCGATGCGGTCCCAGACGTTGAAGAGGAAATGTCCACCGGGCTTCAGAACGCGCTTTGCCTGGCGGTAGGCCGAGATACGGTCCGGAAAAAACATGGCGCCGAACTGGCAAAAGACGAGATCGAAAGATGCATTTTTGAAGGGCAACGACTGGGCATCCGCCTGCTGCCATGTGATGCGGCTGTCGGGAGCCTGCCGCGAAGCGGCGTAATCGAGCATCGGCTGGTTGAGGTCGGTGACGACGTAATTTGCGCCGGGGGATAATTTCGGCGCCAATGCGCGGGTGACAACGCCGGTGCCTGCAGCGATTTCCAACACTGCGTCGGGCCGCAAGGACGCTGCTCGCTGGGCTATATCTGCCGCGTAAGGCTCGAAAATCAACGGCACCATATGGCGGTCGTAATTTTCCGGAATCGAGCCAGCGAATAGCTTGTCTGCCTCCAACATCGCATCACCCGCTGCGCGCCTGAGAAAGCCCGATACTAGCATATCGCAGCAGACGCGTCATTCAGGCTCTGAAGAGACCCAATCGCGCGGAACCGGTCTATTCAGCCCGCGTCACCGCGCGCAAGCACGTCCAGAAGCTGGCTGGTGTTGTCGATGGAGAATTGCACGCGCTCGCCCGGCCAGACGGATTCCGAATAGGAAATCGGCGTGCCCTTGAGATCGACGTCCACCTTTCTCGACACAGCCACCGGCTGAGACATGGACTGGCAGAGCTGTTTCGCCTCTTCGCTTGTCGGCAGACGGACGACGATATCCGTGCGCAGGCGGATATAGTCGGGGATACCGTATTCGGCCAGAATGACGGTGACGCTTCGCCCGCTGCGCCGCGCCTCGTTGAAACCTGGAAAACGGCGCACCGGATAGTAAGCATGCGAATAGTTGATCGGCTCCTCGTCGGCAAAGCCGCGGCGGACAATATGATAAACCGGCTCACCAAGTGGAAGCCGCAAAGCCTCTGCGATCAATTCCGAAGCCGGGACAACCTCCTCATGAATGGCCTGACCGAGCGGTTCTCTGCCTTGATCGAGCAGGTTCTGGGAAAAGCGCGTGCGTTCGGACAGGCGATAATCGAGGCGACTATCCCTGACGAAGGTTCCGCGCCCCTGCTCGACCAGCACGAGCCCCCGGCTTTCGAGACGGGAAATGGCGCGCCGTATGGTGTGCCGTCCGACGCCGAAACGTTCCATCAGGTCGGATTCCGTCGGAAGCTGCGCCTTTGGTGACAGGCGACCGGTCAGGATATCCTCCGCAATATCGCTCTCGACCTGTTGCCATTGCCCGTGCAGCAATTTCTTCTCCATGCCTGCCTTCCGAATTCAACCATGTCATTCGAATGTCATATATCGGCTACAGCATCGATTTTCAATCTGTGCCCGATATCGGAAATCCAACAAACAGCGGCCAAAGTCAATTTTTACCCTCGAGCTTTAGCGCTTCGCCACGCTTCTCTTCATATGGGTGTCATCCGCCGTCGCTAGGTAAATATCCGAATGTTTTATCAATCATTCGGATATTGAGGATAAGATGATAGGACTTAATCGTCGTCTATTTATCGCGGGCACGACCGCAGTCATCAGCACATCGATCGCTTTGACCGGCAAGGCCCGGTCCGCCGACGCGGCTATCGAGATTTCGAGCACCTGGGGCTCCGACAAGCCGTTCCAGAAGGTTGTCGACGCTTTTAATGCTAAGCAGCTCGGCATAACCGTTACCAACCGTTTCGACGGCGACTATGAGGCCGTGACCGCCAAGGCGGTCGCGAGCGTCGCCGCCGGCCGTCCGCCGGCCATGATGATCACCGGCTGGAAGTTCGGCTATTTCGCCAAGCGCACGCTCGGCGCCCGCGACCTTCGCGAGATCAATTCCGCAAAGGCAGAGGCAATCCTCGCCAATTTCCGCCCGTCGGTCCTACCGCTGGTCACCATCGACGGCGCCGTCATCGGTCTTCCCTGGGCGATGTCGACGCCGATCACCTATATCAACAGCGACATGTGGAGGGCTGCCGGCCTCGATCCCAATCTGCCGGAAACGCCTGATACCAAGTGGCTCTACGAAAGCGCCCGCAAGCTCGATGCGGCCCTGAAAGGCAAGCATCCGACCTATCGCTCGCCGATCTCCCTCTCCAACAACGAATGGACGAGCCAGTCCTTCATCCAGAATGCCGGCGGCTTCATCATCGATCCCGATGGCAAGTTAGCCCTAAACAGCGCGGAAGCCATCGCCGGCATGACCGAATATTGCGCCCCGGCCCATGAAGGGCTTTGGCTGCCCGTCAGCGACAAGGAGCAGACGGCCGCGTTCCAGTCCGGCGCACTTGCGATTTGCACGACCAGCTCGACCGCCGCCGTCACCTTCCCCTTCGGTGCGGCAAAGGCTGTCACGACCAAATTCCCGGGGCTTCCGGGACATCAGCGCAAGATGAACAGCGGCGGCAATTTCCTTGCCATTTACACGCGCAACAAGGAACAGGCGGAGGCCGCTCTAGCCTTCCTCGAATTCTGCGCATCGAAGGAAGGCCAGACGCTTTGGTCTCAGACCGGCTACCTCAACACGTCGACGCACGACATTCCGCTCATCAACGAGTTCATGAAGCCGGCGGCGGCTCAGCTCGGCGATGGCCTGACCGCAGAGACGATCTGGCCCGGCAAGCGCGGCCTCGAAGGACAGGCCGTGTGGCGCAAGTGGGTCTCGCGTATGCTGCTCAAGGAAACGACGGTTGCCGACGGTATCAAGGGCGCTCATGACGAGCTTGCTGGGCTGATTTCGGCATAGGTTCGCATCATGCCATTTCGTCTTCGATCGCTGGCCCCCTACCTCTTCGTGGGGCCAGCCGTTTTTTCCGTGGCGATATTCCTCTATGGCCCGCTGATAGCGTCGATGTTGTTATCGGTGGTCGACTGGAATCTGCTGTCGGCAGACATCCGCTTTGTCGGCGTCGATAACTACGCGTCCATCTTCGACAATTCAGATTTCCGCATGGCGGCCTGGAATACGCTGCTTTACTGCGTCGTTCTCATCCCGGCCGAGATCGTCATCCCACTAATCTTTGCGGTCATGCTGCATTCGGTGCGCAAGAATCCGCTGCAAGGGCTTTATCGCGGCAGCCTGTTCCTGCCGACGATCGTCGCCTATTCAGTAGCAGGCGTTGCCTGGTCTTGGCTTTTCAATCCGGTCAACGGTCTCTTCAACGAGGTGCTCGGCCATTTCGGCTTTCCACCGTCGCGCTGGCATACGGATCCGAACCTTGCGCTCCTCTGTGTCAGCCTCGTCACCTTCTGGAAGACCTTCGGCCTCAACATGCTTTTGTGGCTGGCAGCGCTCGCGAACCTGCCGCATCAGCTGCGTGAGGCGTCTGAGCTCGACGGTGCAGGTTCGACGCGGCATTTCTTCGACATAAGCCTGCCGCTGATGACGCCGACGGCCTTTTTCATCAGTGTCACGACCTTCTTCCATGTGCTTGACGACATTGTCGGCGTCATCGATGTGCTGACCCATGGCGGACCGGCGGGCAGAAGCTCGAGCCTTCTCTATTTCCTGTGGCAGCAGGGTCTGTTGTTCTTCCAGTTCGGGCCGGCAAGCGCCGTTGCCGTCATCATCATCGTTCTCGTGCTCGCCATCACCTGGCTGCAGTTCCGCGTCAGCGAGAAGCGGGTGCACTACAGATGAGCGATATCGGTCACAAGCTTCACAGATTGCTGCTCCATGTCGTGCTCATGGCAATCTGCATCGTCACCGTGTTTCCGCTCGTCTGGATGGTGACGGCGGCCTTCACGCCAAACGACATGATCATGGCGAGAGCGGTGCGTTTCTGGCCGGAAAATCCGACGCTTTCGAATTTCGCTATCGCCGCAAGCCGTCATCCGATCTGGATGTGGCTTTGGAATTCCATGCTGACCGCCACCCTGATCACCGCCGGAAAGCTCGCTCTCTCCGTGCCTGCCGGCTTTGCCTTCGGGCGACTCGAATTCAAGGGGAGGCAGCCGCTGTTCTGGTTCGTTATCGCCACCATGTCCTTTCCAAACGTGCTGGCGATCATTCCGACCTATATCGCCGTGGTGAAGCTCCAGGCCTTCAACACCTATGGCGCGATGATCATCCCATCGATCCCCTATATCGGCTTCTATGTCTTCTACATGCGGCAGGCTTTCCGGTCGCTTCCCGCTTCGATATTCGAGGCGGCACGCATGGATGGAAGCGGATTGTGGCGGCAATTCATCGAGATCGGCATCCCCAATGTCATTCCGGCAATATCCGCCCTTTCGGTGATTTCCTTCATGGGGGCCTGGAACATCTATCTCTGGGGTCAGCTCGTACTCGATGATGCCTCCAAGAAGACGCTGACGACGGGTATTGCCGCCTTCGCCGATTTGGAGGGCGCCGAGCGGGCCTGGGGACCACTGATGGCAACAAGCCTGTTGTCGATCGTCCCCGTTCTCTTGATCTTCCTGCTGGCGCAGCGTTTCATCGTCGATGCGCTGGCACCAGGCATTGATGACAGATAGGCGGATGCATGCCCCGAGTAATCGTAATCGGATCGGTAAACCACGATCGCATATGGCAGCTGGATGCACCGCTGGTTCCGGGCGGACGCATACAATTTTCGTCCCGGACGACCCGCCTCGGCGGCGGCGCCTTTTATACCGGCCTGCAATTGCTGGAATTGGGAGCGGACGTCGCGATCGTTTCGAGGCTGATGCAGGACGAACAAGGGCAAACCGCATTGCGATCCCTTTCCTCGAGCGGCTTCCATACCGAATACATCATGATGGCACCCGGAGAGACGGCACCGCTGGAAATTTTCCTTGAGCCGAGTGGAGAGCGGACGATCCTCGCACCGACCGGGCGATCTCAGCAGCTGACGGCAGCCGGCAAACTGTCGGGTGCAGGCGTCTATATCAACGCGCTCGCGCTCGACGAAAGCCTCGTCGAACAGATCGGCGCGCAGCCGCTCGTCCTCTCGCAATTTCCGTTGCGGCCGGCAACGCCGCGACCGGCAGACTATGTCATCTCCTCGCGCGACGATATTCCGGATGATCTCAATCTCGCCTGGCAGAGGGCCGGCCAAATCGCCGGTTCGCGCCTGAAGATGCTCGTGCTCACCGACGGCACGCGCCCGATTACGCTGTTTGACGGCTTGCAGGCGGTAGAAGTCGAACCGGCTACAAAGGTCGACACGACCGATACCATTGGTGCCGGCGACCGTTTCGCCGGTTCTTTCCTGTTCGCCTTGCTGCAGGGGCAGGCACCGGCGGCCGCTGCACGGGAAGCAAGCCGCATCACGGCGGAATGGCTGCGCCGGCGCAGCGCCTAGGGAATTCGCGGCACCCCGAAAATCTCTTCGAGCAAGACAAAATGCCATAGACAATTCATTCGAATGACTATAGTAATCATTCGAATATTTTAGAGCCCCATTCCCCGAACAAATCCTGATGCCCGAGGAAAAGATGATGACTGAGGAGAAGACTGGTAACCCGGTCAACGCATCCTATACGCATGCGCAGGCACTGGACATTCTCGCCGCAAGCCGCCCGGCGCACATCAAGGCTGCGGCCGAAAAGGTGCTCGACACCCTCGGCGAGGTCGATGTCGTCGTGAACCGTACCGGTCTTGCCATGCTGCCGCTGATCGATACCGTTCGCAGCACCGCCTTCCATCTCGGCGAAGTTCTGGTGTCCGAAGCGCATATCCGCGTGCCGGATCGCGCCGTGGAAGGCTATGGCGCACTGGTCGGCCGGGATCTCGAACACGCCATGGGAATGGCTGTGATCGACGCAGCGATCGCTGCCAATCATCAGGCCGCTCTCATCCTTGAGCTCCTAAATGCCGAACGGCGCCATCAGGAAGAGGAAGACCGGCAGCTCCTGCAAAAAGTCGAGGCGACCCGCGTGCAGATGGAGACATTCTGACCATGGCCAACAATCTCCTGCCCACCCTCGACGATACCCGCACCAACGCCACCTTCGAAGAACTCATGTGGGCGCTGAGCCGGCCCGGGCAGCCGCGTGAACTACCCGCTGAAGGCTTCTGGCCGCTCGCCGAAAGCCTGCTCGATCACGAATGCAGCTTCCATGTGACAAGCGATCCGGCGCTGGACCTAAAGATGACCTCAACCGGTGCGAGACGAATGCCGCTTGCCGATGCGGATTATGTCTTTACTGCTATCGGCTCCTCCGAAGCTGTCGAAGCCTTGTCGACATTGCGCATCGGCAGCCTACTGTATCCCGATGACGCCGCAACGCTGTTTGCCCCCGCGCAATTTGGCTCCGGACAGCGACTGCGTCTCACCGGCCCCGGCATCAAGGACAGCGTGACGATCGAGATCGACGGTATCGATCCCGCCTTCTGGCACATGCGTGCCAAAGCAATCCGTTACCCGCTCGGCTGGGATCTCTATCTCGTCGACGGCAAACGCATGCTTGGTATTCCGCGTTCCACGACAATCGAGGTGCTCTGATGGCCTATGTAGCAACCCGCGGCGGCGAATACGCCATCGAACAGGCGGAACGGCTTTTCCGCGCCGATCTCGGCCCGATCACGCGCGAGCGCGTCGAGGCGGTTCGAAACGGCCTTCCCTATCTCATCGACCGGCTGATGGGCGAAGCCTCGCTTTATGAGCCAGACCTTGCGGCGCTGGCACTCGCCCAGGCCGGCGGCGATCTCTACGAAGCGATCCTGCTGCTACGCGCCTACCGCACGACGCAGCCACGCATCGCCGTCGCCGAACCCGTCAATCAGCCGGATCTTCTGACGGTCCGCCGCATCTCAGCCGCCTTCAAGGATATTCCAGGCGGCCAGATATTGGGGCCGACGCTGGACTACTCCCACCGCCTGCTTCAGGTCGACGTGTTGCAGGGCAACGATTATGTCCCGGAGCCGGTGATCCCGGCTGCCAAGCCGGCGCCGGCGACGCAACCGTCGCTCACCAGCTGGCAGAAGGCGCAAGGGCTTATTCTGGACCATCCGGTCGAAACCGTCGCGCCTGAGGAAATCCCCGATCTGACGCGCGAGCCACTGCTGTTCCCGGCAGCGCGCGCCCACAAGCTCCAGAGCTTGGCCCGCGCCGACACCGGCGGCACGCTGGCGCTCGGCTATGCCACCATGCGCGGCTACAGCGCTGTGCATCCGACCGTCAACGAGCTGCGTCTGGCCTATGCGCCAGTTCGCCTGCGCCATCCCTCGGGTACAATCTTCAGCGCCGGCCGCGTTCGTGTGAGCCAGACCGAAGTCATTTCCAAGGCGAAGGAATTGCAGCTGGGCTTTTCGGCGACCTTTGGCTGGAACGAGGTAAAGGTGATCGCGGCGGCAACGCTCGACCTTGCCTCCAACCAGCCCGACCCGCACCCGGCTGCTAACGAGGAATTCGTGCTCTATCACACCGAGCCGGTCGAAAGCTCCGGCTTCTGCATTCACTTCAAGCTTCCGCATTACGTCACGTTCCAATCGACCCTCGACGCGCTGCGCCGCGTCAAGACGGACAAGGACGCTGCCGGCACAAAGCCAGCCGTGACAGAAAAGCTCGCCCCGCAACAGGAGGAGCCTGCGCTATGAAACTTCAGGAATTGACTAAGCCCTGGATGGCCTTCAACTACGGTTTCCTCGATGAATCCGCCAAGCGCGAAATGCGCCGCCGCATCCTGAAGGCGATTGCCGTTCCCGGCTACCAGGTGCCCTATGCGAGCCGCGAAGTGCCGATCGCCCGCGGCTGGGGAACGGGCGGGCTGCAGATGACGCTGACGCTGCTCAAGCCGACATCCGTCGTCAAAGTCATCGACCAGGGATCAGACGATTCAGTGAATGCGAGCAGCATCCGCAAGTTCGTGGCGCGGGTCGGTGGCGCCGTCGAGACGGAAGACACGATGGCCGCAACCATCATCCAGTCCCGCCACCGCATTCCGGAGGAAAAGCTGCGCGAGGATCAGGTCCTGGTGCTGCAGGTTCCGAACCCGGAACCACTGCGCCCCGTTCAGCCGGATATGTCCGTCGCCCGCGAAATGCATGGCGATGCCGATTATGGGCAGCTGTGGCTGGTGCTCTACGAACAGCTCGTCAAATCGGGACGGATCATGCAAGGGTCCAGCTATCCGAGCATGGTCAACGGCCGGCATGTGATGACGCCATCGCCGATCCCGCGCTGGGACGTGCCCAAGCTCAATCAGGCCGACCACCTGACAATCCTGTCCGCCGGCCGGGAGAAGCGCATTTTCGCCGTGCCGCCCTATACGCGCGTCGAGCCGCTCGTTTTCGATGACGTGCCGTACCGCGTCGAAGATCACCAGGACAAGACTTGCTACCGCAGCAATGTCACCGGCTTCTTCATGAACGAGCTTCCGCAGGAAGACGGTTCCTCGCAATACGAACTGTCCGACAGCCATTTCGGCGTGAAGCACATCCGCAAATCCGAAGCGGAAGCGGTCGAGATCGGCGAGACCTGGTACAAGAATGGAAGGATGGACTGATGGCCGCGCTTGACCCCACTCAAACGGCAGAGCTGACCCGCCAGCCACCGCGGCTGATGCTGGCCGAGCCTATCCTGACCATGCGCGGCATTGCGCGCAACTATGGTGACGTCACCGCGCTCGGCGGCGTCGATGTGACTGTTTATCCGGGCGAAGTGCTCGGCATTGTCGGCGAATCCGGCTCCGGCAAGTCGACGCTTCTGAGGATGATGAACCTTGAGGATACGCCCGACACAGGCACCTATAATCTTGCTCTTCCCGGGCACGAGAGCCGCGACCTCTTTACGCTCGACCGCTTCGAGCGGCGAATGCTGCGGGCGCATCACATCGGCATCGTCTATCAGAACCCGCATCTCGGCTTGCTGATGAACCACACGAGCAGCGGCAACGTCGCCGAACGCCTGCTGATTTCAGGCAATCGCAATTTTGCCGAGCTGCGCGAACGGGCGCGCCAATCGCTCGACGCGTCGGAATTTCCGATCGAGCGCATGGATGCCCGACCGAACGAGCTTTCCGGCGGCATGCAGCAGCGCGTACAGCTCGCCAAGGCTATCGCGCTCGAGCCGGCCGTCCTGCTGCTCGACGAGCCGACGACCGGCCTCGACGTCAGCGTTCAGGCGCTGGTCCTCGATACGCTAAAGCGGTTGCAGCGCGAGCGTTCGATCACCATGGTTCTGGTCTCGCACGATCTCGGCGTCATACGCACGATGGCAGACCGGGTTATGGTCATGCGACGCGGCAAGGTTGTGGAACAGGGTCTGGCCGACCAGATCTTTCAGGATCCGCAGCACGCCTATACGCAGCAGCTCGTTCACGCCAAGCTTTGAGGAAACGCGAGAGATGAACATTCAGGTTTCCGCCCGGCAAACCACCCCCCCGGTGCTGCGCGTCCAGGGCCTTTCGAAGCAATTCGAAATGCACCATCTCAAGCGCACGCTGTTTGCCTTCGAGAATATCGATTTCGACCTTCACACAGGCGAATTCATTCTGCTGAAGGGCGAGAACGGCGCTGGCAAATCGACGTTGCTGCGCACGCTCTATCGCTCCTACCTGCCGCGGGCCGGCCACGTCTATTATCACACGCAGGAAGGGATCATAGATCTCGCGACAGCCGCCGATGTCGACATTGCCGTGCTGCGCCGCCGGGAAATCGGCTTCGTCACGCAGTTCCTCAATGCTCGCCCGCGCGTTGCCGCCGAAGAGATCGTGGCCGAGCCGCTGAGGCTTGCCGGCACGTCGCATTCCGAAGCCTTGGCCGAGGCGCGGCGTTGGCTCGATGCTTTCGGCGTCAAGAAGCAGCTCTGGTCGGCTTATCCTTCGACCTTCTCCGGTGGCGAGCAGCAGAAGGTCAATCTGGCTCGCGCGCTCATCCTGCCGCAGCGTCTGCTGCTGCTCGACGAGCCAACCGCATCGCTCGATCATGCCGCCCGCAAGGCGCTGGTCGAAAGATTGGCGCAGCTCAAAACGTCCGGCGTTGCAATGATCGGTGTCTTTCATCATCCCGAGGATGTAAGGGCATTGATCGACCGGGAACTTCATCTGGAAGCCATCAAGATCGAGGACGAGCAAGACGATGTGGCTGAGTAATTTCGAAATTATATTGCAGGATCGCGTGATCGAGCGCGGTGCCATCAGGATCGAAGATGGGTTGATCGCTGAAATCAGCGAGCGGCCTGTCGACGGGGCTGAAATAGACGGCCACGGCCGGTTTCTATTGCCCGGTTTTGTTGACATGCATGGCGATATGATCGAAAAATGTGTGGAGCCGCGCGTCAATGTCCGCATGCCGCTCGAACTCGGCGTTTACGACCTCGACAAGATGCTCGCTGCCAACGGCGTGACGACAGCCTATGCGGCCGTCGCCTTCACACCGGCAACTTACGGCCATGTCCGCTCCATCGAGCATACCCACGCCATGATCGAGAAGCTTGCGTCGATGCGCGAAGAGCTTTTGATCGACCACCGCGTCCATGGCCGCTTCGAGGTGACCTTCCTGCCTGCGCTGAGAGAGGCAAAGACCCTGATCGACGCCGGCGCATTGCACCTGATTTCGCTGATGGATCACACGCCGGGCCAGGGACAATATCGCGATATCGAGCTGCATATCACCAACACGGCAAAGGCCAAGAAGATCAGCGAGGCACAGGCAGCAGAACTCGTGAAACAGCGCATGGCGGCCCGCTCCGAGCATGGCGACAGCATGGACATCATCAACGGCTTGGCGGAACTGGCGCGCGAACATGGCGTCGTCCTTGCCTCTCACGATGACGACACCATCGAGAAGGCAGCACTTCTGCACAGCCTCGGCGCGGCAATCAGCGAGTTTCCGATCAATATTGCGACGGCCACCGAAGCAAGACGGCTGGGATTGGCAACGGCCATGGGCGCGCCGAACGCGCTGCGCGGCCTTTCCTATTCCGGCAATCTTTCCGCGCGGGAAGCCTATGAAGCCGGCGTGCTCGATATCCTTGCGAGCGACTATCACCCCTCGGCCATTCTGCCGGCCGTGATCGCGCTCGCGGAAGTCGGCAAGGGCGGCCTTCCTGCCTCCGCTGCGCTGGCAAGCGCCAATCCGGCAAGGGCGCTGGGCCTGAATGATCGCGGCCGCATCGCCGAAGGATTGCGCGCCGATCTGGTCATCGCAGAACGCGGCCGGATACCGCGGGTGCACGGCACGATCCGCGGCGGCAAGATGATCTGGTCGGACGGAACCATCAAGAGCTTTTAAGCCATAAGGCAAGACCAGTGGGCAATCCGCCCTGGTATATAGCATCCGGTCATCGCCTAAGGGCATTGCAGTGACGTGAAGTCGCTGCCACATAACCCCTTCTCCCCGATGGAGAGAAGGAACGAGTGGTGCCTACCCATTGGCGGAAGGGTATTCCCTCCCGCCAATCTGCGTGGCTTACATCGCTTTCTCCGGATGCGGCGAGCCTTCATAGGCGCCCCAGATCGATTGATCGAAATTGATCGTGGCGCCGGTCATCAGGCCGGATTCCTCCGATGACAGGAAGGCGACGGCGCGTGCGACCTCGGCCGGATCGACCAGACGGCCGAACGGCTGTTCGGCGGCCGCCTTTGCCAGCCAGTCTTCGGCGGCACCGTGATATTCGCGCTGGATGCGATCCTCGCCATCGCTCGACATCCAGCCGATATTGAGCGCGTTGACCCTGATGCGGTTCCTGAGCAACCCGAAGGCCGTATTTCGGGTCAGCGTATCGAGCGCGCCTTTGGAAGAGCAATAGGCGCTGATGAAAGGCTGCCCGGCCATCGCCGACATCGAGGAGATATTGACGATCGTGCCTTCGATGCCGTTGGCGATCATGTTCTTGATCGCGTCCTGCATCAGGAAGAACGGGGCACGCACGTTGACGGCGAACATCCGATCGAACAGATCCGGATCAGTGTCGAGAATGGTGCCGCGATCGGTGATGGCGGCGACATTGACGAGCGCATCGATGCGGCCGAATTTTTCCACGGCGGTCGCGATGACCTTGCGGCAATCGTCCACCTTACCGAGATCGGCTGAAACGAAAGCGACCGGTATTTTATAGTGGTCATTTATCTCACGCGCCTTGGCCTCGCCCTTGGCGGTGCTGCGCCCACAGATCGTCAGGCCGGCGGCGCCGCGTTCGGCAAACAGCCGGGCAACTTCCGCGCCTAAGCCTTGCGTGCCGCCGGTCACGACGGCGAATTTTCCATCCAGTCGGCTCATACGATCTCAAGCCTCCCTGCGTGCGGCATGGGCGGCGATGAGTTCGGCAAATCGCTTCGCATCCGTCCCGGCATTGATCGCCTCCGCCATGATTGCCGCTTGCGTTTTCGGCGCCAAACCGCCAACGGGCGGATCGCTGTCGAGATTGGTCGGGAAGGCATAGCCCTCTGCCGTCGATGCGATCACGTTCGCAGCTTCTGCGCGGCTCAGCGCACCGGCATCGAGAGCGGCGACCAGCGCCGGATAGACTGCGACAGACATGCGGCTGCGGTTGACGCTCTCCATCGCCCGCCCGAAGGCCGAGGACACCTGCAGGAGGTTGGCCATGCGGTAGATGTCTTTTGAGACATTGTCGCCGGCCCCATGCATGACTGCCGGATTAAAGAAGACGGCATCGCCCTTCTTCAGCGGTAATTGCACATGATGTTCGGCGAAATAGGCCTGAAATTCCGGCCGGCCGAAGGCGATATAGCCTTCGAAGAAGGTCTGCGAATAGGGTAGGAACAGCGTCGGCCCGCTTTCGAGCGGCATATCGCAATGCGCGACCGCGCCCTGCAGCGTCAACAGCGGCGAAACGGCATGGATGTGGCCCGGATAGGCCTGCATCTGCTGCGGCAACATGAAGCCGAGGTGATAGTCGCGGTGCGGCTTCTGCGCAGTGCCGCCCGGATTGACCCGGTTCATCTGTGCGGTCATCTGATAGCCGACGCCGAGCCAGGCCTCCGACACCATGGCGACCGCCGTCGAGGCGTAATAGCGAGCAAAATTCTCCGGGTCCGCCAGGCAATGCTTTTCCAGTGCGTTCCAGATGCGGTCGTTGGCGCCGGGTTTGGCAAAATGATCGCCGGCGCCCTTGCCCTTCTCTTTCTCCTCGCGGACGATGGCTTCGAATACGGTGGTTGCGCGATCGACAACCGCCGTATCCGGCATGGCGTTCTTGATGACGACGACGCCTGGGCCTGAGGTAAAGGCTTCCACCCACTCGGCCATCAGGGCGCGACGTTCGTCTTCATCCTCGACGGCGCTGCGAACCTTGTCGCCATCATAGATGAGGATGTTTTTCTCGATCCCCGCCGCCAATGGCCAGTCGGCCGGATCGGCGGTCTTTTCCACCAGGCCTTTGAAAGTATCGTAATTGCCGCAATCGGCCGAAAGCCAGACCTTCCGGCTGCGCCTGCTGGCGAGCGTCTGAGCGTCCATGGTGTTCTCCTCCCAAAATGACGTTGGACTATGAGGTTGATCGTAGTCCCGCACCGGCCTATGAGAAAGACGGAAAACACCTCAAAAACACCTCAGAAAGAGTGACCGTGAAATCGCGCTTTCCCTTGAAAGATATTGCGCTACAGGCTGGGCTCAGCCTCGCGACCGTCGATCGTGTCATGCATGAACGCGAGGGCGTCCGTGCTGTGACCCGCACGCGGGTTGCAGCCGCGATTGCCGAGCTGGAGCGGCAATATGTGCAATCGGGCTTGGCAGGGCGGCGGCTCGTCATCGATGTTGTCATGGATACGCCGCAGCGCTTCTCGTCGGCCGTCCGCGAGGCCTTCGAGGCGGAATTGCCCGGCATGCGGCCCGCATCATTTTTCGCGCGCTTTCATGTGGCCGAGACGATGAGCGAGGCCGAGCTTTTATCCATCCTGCGCGCCATACGCCGGCGCGGCAGCCACGGTGTGGTGCTCAAGGCCGCGTCGACGCCGGCCATTGCCGATTTCGCTGCCCAACTCATGGCAGCAAGGATCCCGGTTGTTACGCTGGTGACCGACCTGCCTGAAAATTCCCGTATCGGCTACGTCGGCATGGACAATCGTATGGCAGGGGCGACCGCCGCCTATCTGCTCGGCCGCATGGCCGGCGAACGAGCGGGCAAAGTGTTGGTGACGCTCTCGAGCAGCCTTTTTGCCGGCGAGGACGAGCGTGAGCGCGGATTTCGCGATACTCTTGCGGAGCGTTTCCCCCATCTTTCAGTCGTCCGAATTTCCGAAGGGTTCGGCGTCGACCGCACGACGGAACTGCTCGTCCGCGATGCGTTGGAACGCGAGCCGGACATCCGCGCGGTCTACTCCGCTGGCGGCGGCAATCGTGCCATCCTGAAAGCCTTCACCGAGGCCCGGCGCGAATGCACGGTCTTTGCAGCCCACGATCTCGATCAAGATAATATCGGGCTGCTCGCCACCGGCGAGATCACTTTCGTCATTCACCACGATCTGCGCCATGACGCCCGTAGCGCCTGTCAGCTCATGCTCGCCTATCACCGGATGCTGCCGGCAGATTTTCAGGTGGCACCATCGAGGGTCGCGATCGCAACGCCGTTCGAACCGGCGCATTGATCGAAAACCGCAGGCGTGCGCAGAAAGAGGGCGCGCGGAAAGACCGCTATTCGATCGCCGTGATCTCCAGCTCCTCCTTGCCAAGGGTCAGGATATCGCCAACCGTCTTTCCCATCAGCAATCTTGCGACGGGCGAGACGTAGGAAATCGATCCCGCCTTGGGATCGGCCTCGTCCTCCCCGACGATGCGATATTTTTGCACGCGGCCATCCTCACGGCTGTAGGTGACCGTGCTTCCGAAAACGACGACCTCGGACGAGGCCGGCGCCGGCATGACTTCGGCGGTTCGGACCCTTTCCGCGAAATAGCGCGCATCGCGCAATGGAATAGCTGTCTGCCGCCGGCGTTCGTTGATATCCTCGATCGCGCTTGCTGCTTCATAGGCTTTGCGCGCGTCCTGAAGCTGCAATTCCAGAGCCTTCAGTCCCGCCTCGGTGACGTGGTTCGGATGCGGAGAAATCGGCCGGTCGGGCAACACGGTTTCGGCGGCCGTTTCAGCGCTTTCTTCCTTCATGAACGCAGTGCTCAATTTCAAACTCCATTGCGAAGCGCTAAACCTTGAAATCCCGTCGGGATCTTTTTCCATGAACAATTTCGACGACCTGTCTTTAACCACAGGAAGCAAATCGACCCCGTACTATAGACCAGATGGCAATGCTGGAGGAATAGAACAGCCGATAGAAAGCCCAGATCACCGAAGAGGCCGGATTCCCGCCAGCGGACATCGCCAACATGTTCGTTGCAACGATCTCTAAAACGACTAGTCTTCAAGCCAGCTAACAACGGCGGATACAAAGTTCCATGTCGCGGGGACTTTGAAACGGCACTCAACTTTAGAGAGATCGATGATCAGCCTCGGTGTTTTGACGACTTATATATTGGTGGTGCTTGGTCTGATGGTCATTCCAGGACCTGCCACGTTACTCACGCTCGCCAGGGCAGTCAGTGGCGGCAAGCGCGTGGGATTGGCAACGGGCGTTGGAATAGCCGCCGGCGATCTCTTCCATACGATGATGGCGACCTTCGGATTGTCGGCATTGCTGGCCACATCCGCGCTGGCCTTCGAGATCGTCAAATATGCCGGCGTCATCTATCTGATCTATCTGGGTTTCAAGGCTTTTATCGAGAAAAGCGGCAGCATCGATCTGCCGACTGCGCAGGCTATTACCCCCATGCGCGCATTCCGGCAGGGTTTCTTCACGGAGATACTCAACCCGAAGACTGCGCTTTTCTTCCTGGCCTTCCTGCCGCAGTTCATCCATCCGGAAAGCGGATCCGTCATTGCGCAATTCGCGCTTCTGGGAGCCATTTTCGTGACCCTCAGCATCGGCGTGACCTCGCTTCTGGCGGTCGGTGCCGGCTCGATTGGTGGCTGGCTGCGGCGCAACCGCACCATCGGCCGATGGCAGGGAAAGGTCATCGGCACAATCTATATGGCATTGGGCCTGAGGCTCGCGCTGCAACAGCAGTGACCGCCCTTACGGCGACAACCGGAAGATCAAAGCTGCTGCCGCTTGACGACTGACAAGTTCATCTCCGAGCGGATGCGGAAGCCCATCGCTTCGTAGAGACCGATGGCCGGCGTGTTTGTGGTATAAGCATGCAGATAGGCAGTCTCGCCGCGGGCCGCGATTTCACCAGCCACGAAACGGAAGAGCAAGGTGCCGAGGCCGCGCCCTTGAAAATCGGGATGAGTGCAGAGGCCGCTCAGCTCGGCAAATCCTGTCTGGCGCATGCGCTGACCTGCCATGGCGACAAGGCGCCCATCGATCTTCACGCCCCAGAAGGAGCCGAGGCTTTGGGCCTGCAAGGTGAAGGGGCCTGGCTTCGTCAGCGTAGCAAGCGCTAGCATATCCGTAGCATCGGCCTCCGTCAGCGGCACGACCCGACTGTCCGAGACTCGCTCGGAAGGGCGCTCCGCCATCATCTGCACGAGCCTGGCACTGGAATGGGTCACTAACCCTTCAGGAACGATGATGGGCTCCGCCTCGACGATCGCCATGACCTCTTCTCCCAAAGGCAGCTTTGCCAGGGCTTCGAGACTTTCGGGCGAATTGTCCGCGGACGCCGCAAAGGGCACGATGGAAGGTGGATAGCGGCGGGCAAGCGCATTGCCCTCCGCCAGTGATGCATGGACAGTTTCAAGAGCACTCCAAATCGGACGATCGAGAACATGGCTCATCATTGCTGCTCCTTGCCGAGGGTGCCGCGTCGCCTGAGCGGAGCTTCCGCAAGTCCGTCCTCGATCGCGGCGAGTTGTTGCAATAGCGGCCCTGAAAGGTCACCGCAGAGCTCTCGGACCGCCTGTTCTATGCGCGGCCAGACGAATTTTTTCGAATAGTCGACGAGCTCCTGCCCCCTGGAAGTCAGCGAGATCAGACGGCGGCGCTGGTCTTCGATCGAGGCCTGCATGTCGACATAGCCCGCTTCCAGAAGCTGCGAGACGGTGCGTGTCGCGCCCGGCTGAGTGATGCCGACGGCCTGGGCAAGTTCGCCGATCGTCAGCGGCCCGGCGCGATCGATGGCGGCGAGAAATGGATACTGGGCGGACTGTAAAGAGACGCCCAGCTCCTCCATGATCTGCTGCGTATCGGCCTGCAGACGCTCGCCGATCCGGCGAAACCGGCTGCCAAGACAGAGGAACCCCATCGCCCTCACAATATCTTCAGTCAAATCGACCCCCATTCCTCCATTTACATAAATTGTTATATAACGCGTTATTCAATTGCAATCAAGCCCGCTGGCGGTCACTTAGAGGATACGGATATACGATCTCAATGATTGTACTCATCGAGCAGTCCCGGCCTTTACACATCGCTGCCATCCGAAGGCAGACTAACGCTAAGGTCGTATACTGTTTGAATCTGGAACGCGCGACATAACCCTTCAAGGGAGGGGAATAGCTGACGCGCTCCTCCGTCCATGAGCTAGCCGCTGCGATGCTTCCGATGTTCCCACGCGAACGGAATTATTCAGCAACCAATTAACATGTTGAAATAATTCTGAAATACTCGCTGTGTGACGAGAGATTTAACTTCACGTTAAGTTCAGTTTATGCGCATATTATTTATTTAGAAATTTACATATTAACTGAATACTAATAAACGCCTTAACTTTCCGACTCATATTAGCTAACCATTACGCAAGCGGAGGTAATGGTTGTGCAAGATATTGGTACAGACTCTCAAAGATATTCAGGAAGAGCTTACTCAATCACGAATGGCGTTCAAAAACCCAACCACAACGGGTCGGACGCTACTGGTGCGCATCTTGTTTCCGAAGAGCAGATCTTAAATCAGGAGAGCCAAATGCAGCCGGCAGACGCGCCCGAACATGGAGCCGCCATTCCTGCGCAAGACCATCCCCCCGCGCTTCCAAGCGTGTTGATCGGCGGGTTGCCCATCACTGTCGTCAATCGACGCAATGCTGCTTCCTTCATGATCGATGTCGCGCGCAGACGCCGCCGCGACAGCCGGCCCTATTATTTTACGTCAGCCAATGGCGAGGTCGTCGCACGCGTTCATGCCGATGCCAATATCGCCAAACTCTTCCAGCAGGCGGATCAGATCCTGGCCGACGGCCAACCCCTCGTGATGGCTTCACGCTTACTCTGCAGGGTGCAGCTTCCCGAGCGCGTGGCAACAACGGATCTCTTTCACGATGTCGCCAAACTGGCCGAAAGGGAAGGCATAAGCTTCTATCTCCTGGGAGCGACCGAGACGGCAAACCGTGAAGCCGTCGCCGCCGTGCAAACCCGCTATCCCGGCTTGCGCATCGTGGGCCATTGCCACGGCTACCTTGCCGGAGAAGCCCTGGAACGGAAGCTTGACGAGATCAACACACTCGCCCCCGACATATTGTGGATCGGCCTTGGCGTGCCGCGCGAGCAGATTTTCGTGCACGATTTTGCTGCGCGACTTGCCAATGTCGGCATCATCAAGACATCAGGCGGCCTCTTCGATCATCTGGCGGAGAGAACGAAGAGGGCGCCCATCTGGATCCAGAGAGCCGGTTTCGAATGGTTCTGGCGGATGCTGATGGAACCTCGCCGCCTGTTCTGGCGCTACCTGACGACCAACCCCTACGCCATCTATGCGATCCTGAGGTATTCGAAATGATGAATAGGCGATATTCCGAACTGCCGACGAGCGAAACGGACACAGACATAGCCATTGTCGGCGGCGGGCTTTCCGGCACGCTAGCAGCCTGCCTGCTCGGCCGAGCGGGATATCGGGTGACACTCATCGATCGTCATCGCGTCTTTCCCCAGGAATTCCGCGTTGAAAGAATAGCCGGCGAGGCGATCGAAAAACTTCAGCGACTTCAGCTATTTGCACCTCTGTCGACTGCCGCCGTACCCTTCGATGAAATCGTCAACATGCATAAGGGGCACGTGGTGGACCGGACATACGGCCAGCACTATGGATTTTTCTACAACAGGCTCGTCATGGCGATGCGGAGCGCGCTGCCTGAAACGGTGAATTTCGTCGTCGGCCAGGTCCGCGCTTTGCGGATCGGAGCAGCGCACCAACGGATATCGATCCTTGGTCAGGACGAAATCACCACGCGATTGCTGGTGGTCGCGACGGGCATGGGCGATACCCTGCGCCGGGATCTCGGGATTCTGCACCGACAGATTAGCGATAGGCGCCCGCTGGCATTCGGCTTCAACATTCGTCCGCTGCGATCCAATAGATTTCGCCATACGGCCCTGACCTATCATGGCGACGGCGACGAAATCGACCATCTCAATCTATTTCCAGTCCCTGGAACGACACGAGCCAATCTCTTTCTGTTCCGAGACCCGCGAGATCCATGGGTCAAGTCGCTGCATGACGATCCGAAAGGGATGCTCACGGCCGCCTTCCCGTCACTTGTCGACGCCTTTGGCGATTTTGAAATCAGCAGCCGGGTCGATAGCTGGCTGACCGATATAACAGCTGCCGACAATTGCCGGCAGGATGGCGTCGTGCTGATCGGAGATGCTTATCTGACCTCCTGTCCGGCAAGCGGACTCGGCGTCAGCCGGCTTCTGACCGATGTAGAGCGTCTATGCTGCACATATATCCCGCAATGGATGACAGAAACCGCCATCGATCACACCAAGATCGCCGCTTATTATGACGACCCAGAAAAGCTTGATATGGACATCAGTTCGGTGCAAATGGCCGATCACCACTTCAATCTAACGGCGAAGACCGATGTCGGGTGGCATCTGCGCCGCCAGTTCCATTTCACGCGGCGACGCATCCTATACGGCATCGAAAACATAAGCCCCGCTCTTGCGACAAAGCTTCATCAGCTGACGGCGAAGGCGATACGCGCCAAGCCTGCACTGCGATCCGCCGCACTGAACTCGGAACCGATGGCATAGCCGGGCTCGCAAGCGCGAAATGCCGTCTCGGGAAATATAGTGCATGTTTCCAACATGCGAAAACGCAATCCTATACCGATAATATTACGGAGTTGATCATGGCAGTTTTAGGCGCATTTCCTCCTGGACTTACTTGCCGACCAATCGAAGAGAGCGATTGGGATGGCATCATCGATTGTCTTCGCAGAAATTTTCCAACACGCGATCGAAGCTATTGGGAGCGCGCCGTCGCGCGCATGGAAAAGCGGCCTTTCGTGCCCGATCTGCCGAAATACGGCTTCGTTCTGGATATGTCCGGACGCATCGTCGGTGTCCTGCTGGCGCTTTATTTTCGGCACGAGGGATTGGAAGGAGAAGAGCTCCGCTGCAATTTGTCGAGCTGGTCCGTCGATCCCGAATATCGCGCTTTCGCCGGCAAGATGGTGATTGCGGCGCTCAGACGAAAGAACGTCACCTTCATCAACGTTTCTCCGGCGCCAGGGACGATAAAGGTCAACGAAGCGCTCGGCTTTCGCCGCTATGCGGACGGGCAGCTCGCCTTTCTGCCGATGCTGAGTGCTGCGAGGCGGACTTATCGTGTGCTTGAAGCCCGCTCCGATCTTCCGGAAATGTCGATGCTCTCGGAAGGCGATAGGGAGATCCTTCTCCAGCATGCGGCGCTCGGATGCCTGTCGTTGATTTGTGTCGACGGTGACGAAGCCTTTCCCTTCGTGTTCAAGACACGCCGTATCTTCCACGGCATCGTTCCAAGTGCCCAGGTGATTTACAGCCGCACCCCTGAGGAGCTTAGCCGGTGCGCCGGCGCGCTCGGGCGCCATCTCCTGCGAAAAGGCATATTTCTCTGCGTCGTCGATGCGAACGGGCCGGTGCCCGGTCTCATCGGGCGTTATTTCGCCGGAAGCGGGACGAAATATTTCAAAGGTCCGAAACCGCCATCGCTTGGTGACCTGACATTCACGGAACTCGTCATCTTCGGCTCCTGATCTCTGATAATGAGCCATCGGCGGCATTTTGGAGTTTACGCTGGCTCAGGCCGATTGAAGATTAACCGCATTACGGCGAGGGCGATGGCATGTGTTCGCCCGACTGGCTGACCATTCTTCGCGAAATGCCGAGCGAGCGCCAGCGCTTTCCAAAAGAAACACCGACAAGCAGGAGGCAGAAGCCGAGCGCAAGCGGAGAGAAGAATGCCTCCTCCTGCAATACGGCATTGGATGCGATCGTGACGACCGCGACGAAAGCGAAGAGAAAATCCGGATCGCTGGTGGCAATCAGCTGCTTGCGTGCCGATAGGACCAGCGCGGCAAGAAAACCGAAGAAGACAAAGCTGCCCACACCCATCTGATAGAGCATGACGCCGACCGCGCTTTCGACGGGCACGGATGCAACACCCTCGTCCTGTGCCCGGTCCCAATCCAGATTGAGGCTCGTACTCGAAAGATTACCGCCGATGCCGAGGCCCTGTCCGAACGGATTGTGCAGGAATTCGCGAACGCCCGCGATCAGGCCGAGAACATGGTAATCGCCATGGGTGGCGCCGAAGAGGATAGCGGCGGCCGTCCAGACGACGGCAAGCGCGATGACGGCAAGTAGCGTCAGTTCCGCGCGCGAGGGGCGATAGATCAATCGAGCACCGATCGCCACCAGCAACATGAACGTCGCTCCTTTCGAGCCTATGACAAGCAATAGTGGCAGGGCAGCAATCGGCAGCAGCCAACGGCCTCTGAAGAGGAGCCAGGCAGACATGATGCTCAAGCCGTAGGCGTAGCTGATGGGGTGAAAGTTCGGGCCGCCATTGCGGAAGATCGGCGGAAACAGGTCACTGAACAGCTTGATGTTGAAGAAGGTCGTCATCATCGTGTCTTCGATGCCGCGAAGCACGAAGCCAGTCTCTCGCAGCTTCTTTTCCCATACACCGGCCTCGATCTGAGCTTTTAGGCCACGATGAATATAGAGATCGCCGTGAAACAGGCTCAGGAAATCCATCCGAAAGATCTGTTCCAGATAGCCGTATATGATGGCAATGGCGCAGAGCCAAAAGATGCCCTTGCGCAGATCAATGGGATAGAGACTGGCTGCCAGAATTGCGATGTGGAAGCATGCAAGCGGCGTGATCGTATTGCGGAAATAGATGACGGCATCCTTCGGTCCGCCGTGAACAGCCCCAAGCGCTAGATAGAAACAAACAATGCCGCACAGCATAAAGCTGAACATCAGCCAGGGCCGCAATTCTGTCAGAGCCCGCACGCGGTATTGGAAAGAGGCCATAACGAAGGCGCCAAACGCAGTCATGAGAATGACGAAATTGGCGCCGCGCAGCGCATCGAACGTGTTGTGATCCGGCACAAAGGGGGTGAACCAGGCGACCACGAGGTTCTGGTAGAGAAAGGAGCAGGCGATGACGATCGGGATGCAGCCGGGCTGAGCGACGGACAGGACGAGCGTCAAGGCAAATGTCGCGGCAACCCCAAAAGGCGTCCAGACGGCGAAGGCTGAAACGGTAGCAATGACCGCGAGAATGGCGATGCAGAGGTGGAAGACCGCATCCGAGCGCAGCGAACTAACGCCTCCCGCCGCGAAGCCGGCGCGATGTCCCGTAATGCTCATCGCCAAACTCCATTCGTCCGCATCAGTTGTCGTTCCTCACTGCCATATTCCTCAGCATTTCAGCCTCCGCGACGGCCATCCAGAAGTGCCGCGATCATGCCGACGTCAAAACCTTCGGCGCTGCGCCGGCTCTCGATGATGCCAAAACCCTGATCGAGCTCCCAATAGGCCCAGCCGACCTGATTGGCCTCTGCCGCTTGCCGCACGGCCCGAACCCAGAACCTGCGGCTTTCGGCATCGACACAGAAGTTGAGCACGCCGAACTCATTCATCATGACGGGGCAGTCATGCGTCTCGGACCAGCGCCTCAGCCTCACGAATTCGGAAGCGATCGCCGCTTCTGTCCAGGGCGTCGCCAATTGCTCCTCGATGAGGTTTGCGGCCTGCTCATCCCCGTTGGCGCGCAGCTTGCCGATGCTCTCCTGCACGAGAGGCGTTTCGATGGTAGCCGGAAAAGGCAGATTTGAAATCCGCGCCAGTGGCGACGCATCCCAAGTCTCGCATTGATGGGTGAAGGCCGTAGGTGAATAGAAATGAATGGCAGCGATCTGATTATCGTCGGCAAGGGGTGGTGTCTCACCTATTTCCCAGATGCCCTGAGAGGGCGATGGCCCCCAGATCAGCGTATGGTTCGGGCATTTGGATCGTACGACCTCGGCAAGCCTATCCCGCAGTTGCAGCCACGCGTCACTCCGCATGGGCGGCTCATTCAAGAGCTCCGGATAGACCTTATCATCCGGGAGGTTCGCGACAACGCTGCTTAACGCCATCCAGGCGGCGGCCGCCCTTTGCGAGCCGGCCTCGAAATCTTGACGAAGAGCCTTGTGCAGACTTTCAGAGGGATGCATGTCCACAAGGACCGAAAAACCCAGCCGATTAAGGTCGGTCACGCCGGCCTCGATGCGACGGAGCGCGGCCGCATCAGTTGCCGGCAAGAGATCGCCATTGATCGGCAAGCGGATCGTCTCGAATCCCGCTTGGCGAAGCTTTTCGAGGACCGGCTCGCTTGGCGCCAATCCATCGCTGTTATCGAACCAGCCGGGCAGATTGATGCCCCGCGAGGGTACGATGGGCCTGGCCGCCGCACGCGCCGCGCCGGCAGCCGGGAGAGCAGCCAGAATAGAGCCGCCTGCCAGCTTGAGAGCGCTTCGGCGTGATATCATCGTCGATCGCGAGCCGCGTCCCTCGTTCATCCCCTTGCAGAGACTCGATCACCCTGCCCTCCATCGTCAGTCGAGCGGATGGGTCGCACCATCTGGCTACGGCGCGTATCGATGTTCTCCGGCGCAATTGTCAGCGTGGCGCTGCGCCCAATCTGATCGGCGTCGAGCCGTTGACGAAGCATATTGGCGATTTCCGCCGCTTCCTCGGCAGGGTTGAGCGCAAAAAGCATGAGATCCGCTTCAGCGAAAAGCGCTGGATCCCAATTGTCATCGACGATGGAGGGCCCCATCAGAAGCACGAAGTCGAACGAGCCGGCAGTGGTCAATATATCGTCGAGTCCAAGGCGCACCGACGGTTCCGAATTCTCGGCCACGGGCCTGTTGTACACGACGGTCCGCAGGCCGCTCGCCCCGCTGATGAAGACGCCGTTACCGCTGCGCGCCGGCGCTCCCAAGCCAGGCAGGTCTCCGAACTCGACCACGAGCACATTCTGTTCGGCCTGTTGGAGGCCAAGGCCGACCATAGCGCCCGCAAGTCTCGCCGCCAGCGGCGTGTGCAGCGAGGAGACCAGCAGCACATAGGGCTTCGGATGCTCTCTCAGATGCAGAATGATGCGCCGCATGAGCTGCAGCACATCCCGCGAAAAAGCTTCGTTTCCGGCCTGGAAAAAGCGTCTTCGCATCGCGCGGATGCTGAGATAGGCACCGATGCCGGCAACGCCCGGAAGCCGATATTCACCAAGATGGACCGGCGCCGGCTCCGTCTTTGCGATTTCCGGCGAAGGGTCTTTATGGGGCTCGACGTCAAGAAGGCTACGTCTTATGGGGCCTGTCGGATCCTGTTCCGGCTGATGTTTGGGTCCGCGCACCAGGGCAAGACCGCAGCCGATGATCAGACCGAGCGCGGCGCTGACCGGCAACAGGAGCAGCGGCTTCGGCCAGGTCGGCTGTACCGGCGGAGCGGCGGCACTGATCACCCGGGCCTCCTGCAGCTGCAGGCCCTGCATCTGCGATGTTTCCTCGGCGCGTTTCAGGAAATCGTCGAGGACCGTGCGTGCCGCTTTCGTCTTCGCCTCCAGCTGCCGCAACTGCACCTGCGCAGCATTCGAACTGTCCAGCTTCTGGCGGAGATCATCGAGCTTTGCCTGGAGTGCTACGACGTTCTGCGTGGCGAGATCGGACTTTGCCTTCAATTCCCGAGTAATCCGCTGCGCCTCGACGGCCATAAGACCCTGCATTCTGTCCAGCTCGGATCGCAATCTTTTAACGATCGGATGACGCGGCTGATACATGGCCTCGTAATTGGCGAGATCGGCGGCCCGCTGATTGTAGTTCTCACGGAGTTTGACCGTGGCTTCGGAGGAAAGGATTTCCGAAAGCTTGGCAAGTCCAGCCGGCGAGGTGCCTGCGGCGACTGCCTGAGCATATTTATCCTTGGCCTGATCGGCCTCACTTCGTGCTCCGATCAGCTGATCCGTAAGCTTGTCGATCTGAGATTGCAGCGTGCCTCCGGCGGAAGCATCCAGAATCTGATGCGAGACCTTGAAATCTCCGACTTCCTGCTCGGCATCGCTGACGTTCTTCTGAAGATTGCCGATCCGGCTCGCAAGCAGGGAGTTCACGTCGCTGTTTGCAGTCTCCCGCTCGCCCGACAGACCGGCCCTATAACGATTGACGATGGCGTTGGCGATCCGCGCCGCCTTGTCGGAATAGCGGGATGCAAAACTGACATCGATGACATAGGTAAGCCCGGCACGCTCTACGGTAACGGCACGTTGGAAATTCTTGAAGATTGAATCCTTCGTGGGATGTGAAGCGAGACCAATACGCGACAGGAGGCCGCCTGCCGAAAATTCAGGGTCGTTCTCGATGTTCTCGCTCTCAAAGACCCTCATCAGAAGGTCACGCGATTCAATGACGAACACCTGGCTTGCGATGGCCGCGCTATCGCTGCCGATGCCGGGCAGGACATTGTTGAGATTCGTCGCGCGCGGATCACGCGGATCGATCATAACGGAAGCTGTCGCGGTATAGCTCGGCTTTGCCACGGCGAGGTAAGCCAGCGTTAGTAGAAACATGGCAACGGTGCACGTCAACACGGTCAGCCAGCGCTGCCAAAGGATGGTCCACACGGCACCGACATCGAACAGCGGCGGAAGCGAGCGCTCGTCAATGTTAAACGGCTTCATCCTGTTCCTCTCCGCGGGCCGCGGGTCTCCGGCTCATCGCACATCACTAAATTCAGTATTAGTGAATAATGTTAATCATCCGTTGAATTTACACCAGAGCGTGTGATCGACTTGAGACATCGCAAGTAACCATGTTGCGACTTCATTCTGGCGCAAGCATCAGTACTTACGATATTAGAGATACATTCTATTTCAGGCATTGCAGACCATTTGGTCGACAGCAATCAACACAGGGTCATTGCGTTGGGTGAGAAAGCTGGCAGCAGCGATACGATATCGGCCGAAACGCCGCCGCCTGCGAGCAACCTGCGCTTGTCGATCGGCGCGCTTGCCAGGAGCGGCGCCGTTGCCGGTGCCATCAAGCTCGCCAGTGCCGGCCTTTCGTTCCTGATGTTCGTCGCCGTCGCCATGACGACCGATGAGCGGCAGTTCGGTCTTTATAGCGCCGCCTATGCCGGAGCGAGCCTAGTCTCCTTCTTCGCCATCGTCGGTCAGCAAAGCGCAGTGCTCAGGTTCTGGCCGCAATATGCAGGCAATAACGATCTGAATTCGGCAAACGGCATGATGGCCCGTTCCATCCTTGTCGCGCTCATAGGACTTGCGAGCTTCAGCCTGTTCATTCTCGTCATCGGTTTCTTGCCATTCGTCGGCACACAAACGCCCGAATGGCTGGCGATCTGCGTGGCGACCATGGTGCTGGCCTTCGCGCTCGGCTGGTCGGAATTCGTCGCCTGCGCCCTTCGCGCCAAGAATGCGCTTATCTTCGCGCTGCTGCCACGCGATGTCATTTGGCGGGCCGTGGCAATCCCTGTCTTCGTGCTTGCCCATTTCATGCAGATGAGGATGAGCGCGGTTACCGCAACCTACCTGACCGCCGGGTTGCTGCTCCTCATGATCGCGCCGCAAACATTCGTGCTTTTTCGCGATACGATGCGCGCGCAGCGCGGCCCGCTTACGAAAGAACAGAAGGATGAATTCAAGACGGTGACGTTCGGGCTCTGGGGCGTCACGGCGCTGCCGCCTGCGCTCAGCCAGGCGAGCACCTTGCTTGTCGCGGCCATTCTAGGCCCAGAGGCCGCTGGCGCGATTTTCGTCGCGGATCGAACGATGCGGCTGGTCGTCCTCGCACTCAACGGCATCAACCAGGCGCTGGCGCCGCAGATCTCAGCCGCCTTCTACACTGGGGACAGGGCACATGTGCAGCGTATCACCAGCCTCGCAGCTCTGGGCGGCTTCATCATCGCCTTATGCGTACTGGTATCCTTCCTGGTCTTCGGCAACCTGATCCTGTCGATCTTCAATCACGCCTATGCCACGCCGACGATGCAGGTGACGCTGATCATCTTCGGCATCGGCGCTACCATCGGCACCGCCTGCGGGCCAACCGAAATCCTCATGCAGCTGACAGGCCTCCAGCACGCGCTTTTCAAGCTGCTTGTTATCGTCAACACGTTCGGGCTCTGTGCAACGGCGGTGCTGACCTATTGGCTCGGCCCGATCGGCGCAGCGCTCGCCATCGCCGGTACGATCATCGTTTGGTGCGTGACCGCCGTGTTCATCGCGCGCCGCACCATCGGCATCAACCCGTCAATCCTCGGCTTTCTTGCCGGCGAAGACGCGCTTGCCGCTCGCTCCTTCCTGAAAGGCCGCTCATGAAAATCATCCAGGTCCAGACACAAGCGGAAGCCGGTGGCGCACAGCGGATTTCCGATATGGTCGGCGAGGGACTGCGCGCGCGTGGCCATGATGTGCGGACAGTCTTCATGTATAGGAAAACCGAAGTCTACGACGGCGATCCATACGCCGATTTCATCCTCACCAAGCCGCCACATGGTCTTCCAGGCCAGATGCGGGCGGCGATTGGACTTGCCGTCTATTTGCGCAAAGCTCGGCCGGAGGCGGTCATCACCTTCCAGCACTACGGCAATATTTTCGGCACCATCGGCGCGCGGTTCGCCGGTGCACACCTCATCATTGCAAACCAGAGCGGCGCCCCGCAGACCCGAGGCGTCAGGGGGATCCTGACGCAGGTTGACAAGTTGATGGGCACGCTCGGCGCCTATCATGCCAACGTCGTCAATTCGCGCTGGACGGAGGCACAGTTCGACACCTTCCCGAAAGCCTATCGGCGCCGGACGTCACGCATTGACCACGGCGTTTCTGCGCCCTCGATCGCCCTCGACAAGGCGGCGGCGCGTGCGGCCTTCGGTCTTCCTCAAGAAGTCTGGCTCGCCGTCTCTTCCGGCCGCATGGCGCCATCGAAAAACCAGATCGCGCTCGTCGGTGCCCTCGCCCATCTGCCCGACATTCATATCGCTATCGCCGGCACCGGCCCCGAGCAGGATGCGATCGTCGCTTTTGCTAAGGACAATGGCGTCGCCGACAGGCTGCATCTCGTCGGCGAGGTACCTCCCTCGCGTATCTTCGAATTCCTCGCAACGGGAGACGCCTATGCTTTTTCGTCCTTGACGGAAACCTTTGGCCTTGCCGCCGTCGAGGCAGCCATTTCCGGACTGCCGGTGGTCACCAGCAAGCTCGATGTGCTGCGGGAAGTGCTGACCACGGATGATGGCGAAGCCGCCGCGCTCTTCGTCGAAGCCGATGCCAAGGGCATGGCTGATGGACTTGCTAAACTTATCGCCAGGCCCGACCTTGCAGCTCGGCTTGCCGCTGCCGGACGGCAGCTGAAGGAACAATATTCGCCGGCGCGCATGTGCGCCGGCTACGAAGCGCTGCTTCTTTCCCGCTCACTTCCGCACGGCTGCAATCCCGTCGATAACCTCCAGTCGGCTTGAGCGATTGAGCGTATGGATTTTCGGATAGGGCCAATCACCATGCGCCGCGATGGGTCGGGGCGAGGACAGTCGAACCGTCTTTTCATCCAGCTCCAGCAATTGCGAGATACCGAGCCCGCCGCCGTAGCCGAGCGTTCCGTCTTGGACCGGCAGATAGATGCCATCCCCCTCGCGGACGAAAGCACCGCCCGGGCGCGCCATGCGACGATCGATAAGAATCGGGTTCAGCACATGCGGCGTCCAAGGACCGGCAAGCCGGGGCGCGTGGAAGACCGCGAGCGTATCGGAGGTGCTGCCATAACCATCGCGGTCAGTCGCAAACAGCCAGAGTCGGCCACCATGCTCGAGGAGTGTCGCATCGGAAATCTCGCCTTCGATGAGTACGGCTTCGGGGGCCCAGCGATCCGGAAATTGGATGGAGCGATAGAGGACGAGCTTTCCGCCCGAACTTGCTTCAGGCAGCATCCAGATTGCGCCGTCGCGTTCGAAGACTTGCGGATAAGAGAGATGGTAAGACTCTTCCAGCACGCATTGCGGCTCTCCAGGCTTCCCGGCGGCATCGAACGGTATGACGGAGATGACTGCCTTGCCTGTCGCATGCGGATAATCCTCTACGAACAGGAAGGAACGATCCTGCCATTGAAATGGAAAGGGATCGGCATAGAAACGGTCTCCCGCATCCGGCAACACCGACCAGCCTTCGCCGAGGCCACAGGTGCTTGCCACACCCGGCCCGTCGGTAAAGCGATAGCCGACGCGCCAATGCGCATGACGAAAACGTGCGCGCCGTATCACCTCCCGACTCAGGCGTGGCAGGGCGCTGGCCGCATATGAAGATGCAAACTCCAGCATTCCAGCAGCAGGGTTTTCAGGCGCTGTGGATACGGGTTCGTTCATAGCGAGCCGGTTTTCGGCAAGGGCACGAACGGTGGAAACGGCAAGCGTGATAGCACGCGCCAAGACATCTTCGACACCGAGCGAGACGGATTCCCGCTTGTCGATCATCGGCCGCGCTCGGCCTATCACCCTCTTTCCATCCAGGACGGCTTCGATGGCGGGCAAGGCGCCGGCGGCGACGGATATTGGGACCGAGAGGTCCGACCGCGATCCGTCGAACTGCAACGTGATGGTCGGTATATCCGATGGCGCAGCATTGCCGGCAAGATCCAGCCGAAATGCAGCAGGGCGAATGCGAATGCTCGTGGGAATTTCCGATAGAGGAGCGGCAAGCGCCGGATCGCGCCGGCGGAAGATCGTTCGCTCGAGAGCCAAAGCGGCATTGACCGCTGCCGGCCACACTTCCGGCCCGGCTGCGTGCGAGACGGCAATGTCGTGTCCATCTGCCTGCAGGCGCCGGATCACGATCTCCTGCCAGCGGCGAGGCGCGGATTTCGGCACGATGATATTAATCGACGGCATGACGCTCCCATCCGCCGCAGCATCGGCGAAGCTTCTGAGGCCTGGGAACTACATTTATTCGGGAAAGCTTACTTTCCCGTTATTCTAAGGTTGTATTGGAGAATTGCACGTCAGTACCGGTCAAGAAGAATTTCCGTAAGTAAATTCGGACGACCGCAGCACCCATGGTGGCTGCTGGGCGCGGGATGGGCGGATATTCTTCTCAATCGCAATGAAGATGCCATTGGATGGCTGCAACGCTCCATCGCGATCACCTCCGGGACGGGCCGGGCGCATATGCTTTTGGCGACCGCCTATCAACGATTGGGCCGAATTGACGAAGCCAGACTAGCTCTGGCGAAGGGGTTGGAACTGAGGCCAGGCTCGACAGCCGCGAATATCGCCCTGCCCGCTCGCAATACCAGCCCGATCTACCTCGCAGCGCGCCGGGACATCAGCCAAACGCTGATCGATCTCGGCCTGCCGGCTGACGACGAAGCGCAAAAACCAGACGACCCGAATTGACAAGAATGTATGGCGAATGCGTGCCGCAGATTGCCGAGATGTTCAGTATCTACCCTAGATAAATCCCCGTAGACACGGCATCATCAAAGTATCAGAAAGTCTTTTTCACCTGAACATCAGCATAAAAATGCTGCCTATGGCTACAACTTGAGTCTCCTTCTAAACCACGTCTTTATATATTTTGCCCATTCTCCGACCAAAGTTCAGGCTTTTTCTGGTAGGAATAATGAGCACTCGCTTTTTGCAGCAATTTGACCGCCTGACAAAGGATCGTGCTGGCAATTTCGCGACATTGACGGCGTTGATCGCAGTCCCGCTGGCTGCAGCTGCAGGCTTGGCAATGGATTACGCATCTGCGGTACATCAGCGAACGAATTTGCAGGAAATCGCCGATGGTGCCGCTCTGGCCGGCGGCAAGATCTTCGATGGTACCAACCTTGCCGCGGCGCAGGCAGAAGCCACACGCTTCATCACCGCCTATGCTGACACGACACCTGCCAACCTTAGCTATACTATCACGGCAAACGGACGCATCCTTTCGGTCAATTTGACCGGAGCGGTGCCGACAAATCTGATGCGCATCGTCAATATCAACAGCGTCGACATCGGCGTGAACTCCCAAGCCACGGCGCCGGCAAAGCCTGACATCGTGACTATCACCCCGACACAGGCGCAGGGATGGTACTACAAAGTCATCACGATCCGTGTCGTCAGACCCAATGCAACGGCCGAAACCGTGGTCGGCACCGTAACCTATCAGCCGACAACCCATAACAACGATGGCCAGGGCACCATGACGGCCGTCCCGTCCGGCCCGATTACGCTGGGCCAATATACCAAGCTCGTACTGCAGATGGACGTCAAGGATGATGGCTGTCCGCCTGGCCAGGCCGCGACCATCTCGAACAACAACGCCGTGAACTGCAACAGCAAGAACTCGGCCGGCACAAAATACGATCTGACCCTGCGGACAGATGATCCGAATACGTCGAATTATCTCTTCGTCGACGGTAGCCAACTTCCCAAAGGCGTCACCTTGCCGATCGAGAATTATTTCGGCTGCCAGGCCGCACAAAAGCACGCCTGGGAAGATGGCGGCGGTTGGGATCGACAGGACTTTTTCTATACGATCTCGTCGCAATGTTCCTCGGCCGACGGCGATGCCGTGCGCCTCACGAACTGATGCGACGGCAAGCTGACGACCGGCCGTATCGATGACCCTAAGCCGGCGCCATGGGCGCCGAGCTTGTCGTAAAACCGTATGGCTTAACGGCGCGCGCCGAAGGGACGAAGCGTCATGTGGCGATTGACGTCCTTGTAGAGCAAATAGCGGAACGGACCTGGACCGCCGGCATAGCACGCCTGCGGGCAAAAGGCGCGCAACCACATGAAGTCGCCGGCCTCGACTTCGACCCAATCCTGGTTCAAGCGATAGACGGCCTTGCCTTCCAGTACATAGAGGCCGTGCTCCATGACATGGGTCTCCGCGAAGGGAATGACAGCACCGGGTTGGAGAGTGACGATCGTCACGTGCATGTCATGCCGCAGGTCGGACGGATCGACGAAGCGGGTCGTTGCCCAGCGCCCCTCCGTGCCCGGCATGGCGGACGGCGTAATATCCTTCTCGTTCAAGATGAGCGGTTCAGGATGAGCCAGCCCCTCGACTGTCTCATATGCCTTGCGCACCCAGTGGAAACGGGCATGAGCGCCGGAGCGGTTGTGCAGCGACCATTTCAGGCCCGGTGGCAGGAAGGCATAGCCGCCCGGCTGGAGAACATGCTTGCCGGAGGGCAAGGTGAGTTCGATCTCGCCGTCGACAACGAACAACACGCCTTCGGCCTCGGCATCCTGCTCCGGCCGGTCGCTGCCGCCGCCCGGCGCCACTTCCATGACATACTGCGAAAAGGTCTCGGCAAAACCCGAAAGCGGCCTTGCGATCACCCAGCAGCGCGTATCGTTCCAGAAGGGCAAATAGCTGGTGACGATATCCTGCATCACTCCCTTGGGGATGACCGCATAGGCCTCCGTGAATACGGCCCGCCCCGTCAGCAGATCGCTCTGCGGCGGATGGCCGCCAAGAGAGGAATAGTATTTTCTTTCCATTGTCCAAGCCCTTCATTCTCATCGTTTCGGGAGACCAAGGCATGTGCCTCCCCGTGGTATTGCATAGTGCCGGAAGTCGGAACGTCTCGTTACGTCGCTCCCGCCACCTCCAATAATTTCACGATCCCATCATAACCGCGACTGCGGGCATGACGCAGCGGCGTCACGCCATCATTGTCGGCCAGATTGACGTTTGCGCCTGAATCTATCAACAGCCTGACGATCTCAACATGACGCGAACCGCCATCGCCGAGAATGATGGCCTCGATCAGGGCAGTCCACCCCAGCCGGTTCACGTGATCGACATTGACACCCGCCTCGATCAGCGCTCGCGCAGCGTCCACCCTGTTGCCGTGCGTCGCGACCAACAGCGGCGTCGCGCCCTTTGCATCCTGCGTCTCGATGGCCGCACCGCTATCGAGCAATTGTTGGATGGCCGCGACGTCACCGGTTGCGGCAGCCTTATGCAGTCGAAGATCCATCGTGTCGCCGAAGGCAAGAAAAGAAGTGCAGACAGCCGTCAGGAAGAACAAAGCCGACAATAAAAGTTTCAACATGCCTTATCCCGGTGGTGCCTCTCCCCGAAACCTAGCAGGGAACCCGGCGTCGGAAAATCAAATATCCGAGCCCTGACCGCTGAGAAAATAAAAACAGTTTCAGGATTTTGCGCTGCAATAGCCGGCATCCGCGATTTAGGATCGACATTTAGCGCTGTTGTCGCCAGCCCATGTCCGCCACCACGACCGACGGCGGTATGGAGCCGATCTGCAGCCGCACGCAAAAACCATGGCCGGTGTCTAGAAACGAAACCCGTCCACCATGCAGTTCGGCGGCCTTCTTGACCAGATTCAACCCCAGCCCCGCGCCGGATGAACTGGCGTTGATGCGGCGAAACGGCTCGAAGACGCGACCGCGCTCCGCCAGCGGTATGCCGGGACCTTCGTCGCAGACATCTATGGTGCCGCCGGCGCCGACGCGAACGACGATCGAGCCCTTCCCTCCGGCATGGTCGATCGCATTCCGGATCAGATTGACCACGGCCATTTCTATCGTCGAGGTCTGGATCACGAAGACCGCTTCCTCGGGGCTCGGCTCGAAGTCGAAATCATAGCCGGCGTCCATCGCAATCGGCGCAAGATCGGCGGCGATGGTTTCGACCAGCACATTCAGATCCTTCTTCTCTGCACGCAATTCGACCACGCCGATCGCCTGCATCTCCAGGAGTTGATGGGCGACGCGGGACAGCCGGTCGATATCGTCCCGAAGCTGGTGACTGATTTCGGCATCGGGCAGAAGGTCCGCCCGTGTCCGTGCAATCGCGATCGGCGTCCGCAGCTCATGGGCGGCATCGGCAAGAAAGCGATTGTGCCTGTTATACCCTTCATCCAGCTTCGAGAGGGCATGGTTGAACGCGTCGACCAGAGGGATGATCTCGGTCGGCACCTTCGAGCGCTCGAGGCGGGCCGAACGGCTGTCGAAATCGATCGCCTGCGCCTGCGTTGCCGTCTCCACCAGCCCGCTCAACGACCGGCCGACGGCACGTGGCGTGACGAGCAGCGTCGCGACGCCCGTCAACGCCAGTATGGGAACGACGCCGATCAAGGTGACGAATGCAAGCGCCGGCAATACTTTGAGCCATTCGATTTCGCCATGGGGTCCCCTGGCCATCTCGACGCGCATGTTGATCCACACATTCAAGCCATCATTGTCAAAGCCGCGTTCGGTAGCCGCCATGATCTGCAGCTGGCCGATGGACGTCTCCCGGTTTTCGACCGTGGCATGCACCCCGTTGGCTGCCTCTACCCTCACCCGCTCGATCGTCCACGGAAAGCTCTCATTGAGAGCGGCGGCCGGCATCTCTCCATATTGGAAGAGTACTCCCTTATGGTCGCGGATCATGAACCAGAGGTCCGGATAGCGCTGCTTCAGCTCTATCACCTCCTGCGTCTCGGCCACCTGCAACTGCCCGTCATCATCCCTTGTAATCTGCTGAGCGACAACGCGAACGGCCTCTTCATTGGCATCTTCCAGCTCCGGATTGATGATCCAGAGCCAGGCGACGAGAAGGACGAAGAAAAGAACAAGAAGAAAGGCCTGCAGGACGATCAGGCGTTTTATCAGTCCCCAGCGTAGCGATCGGCTGCGTTCCGGGTTCATGCCTTCGCCCGGATCAGATAGCCGATGTTCCGCACCGCTCTTATCTCGACCGTGGCTTCGGCCAGAAGCAGCTTCTTTCGAATGCGCGAGATGTGCGCATCCAGAGCGTTCGATCCGATTTCGTCCTCAAGGGCGTAAACCGCTTCGATCAGGTTCGGTCTCGTCACGATGCGATTCGGACGGCGCATCAGCGTCTCCAGCACCAGATATTCGCGTCGCGGGAACTCGACGAGCGCGCTGCCGACGAAGATCTCATTGGTGCGCGGATCGACGCTCAGATTGCCGAAAGTCAGATATCTGTCGGAAACCGTCGGCCCTCGTCTCTGGAGAGCTCTCAAGCGCGCCAGCAATTCCTCGATCGCGAAAGGCTTTGCAAGATAGTCGTCGGCACCGCTGTCGAGCCCGTCGACGCGGTGATCGACGCTGCCAAGCGCCGTCAGCACGAGGATCGGGACGGGATGCTTGCGCTGACGCAGCGCCGCCACGAGATCCAGTCCTTCGCCGTCAGGCAGGCGACGATCCAGCACGAGGACGTCATAGGTTCCAACGCGGGCCATGGCATCGGCATCCGCAATCGTTCGGACATGGTCGGCGAGCACATCGCGACGCCGCAACGCTTCAAGCAGCGCGCGGGCCATTTCGGGCTCATCCTCAAGCAGCAGAATTCGCAATGACTTTTCCCCAAAGGACGGCGATTGCCGTCCTTCGCCCCCACTGACAGCCAAAGATTGCGGCTACATTACACGCAGATTGCGGAAGTGGCATCAGGATGGAGCCAATGGGTCGCAACCAATAAGAAATGACCCTACTCGAAGCCGGAAACCCCATTCGAGCAGACAATTGAAGCATTATCGCTGCAGCATGCGCGCCAGCATCCGCCTGATATGATCCTGACCGCCAAAGAAAATCGCCGCAACGACGATCGTTTTGCGTTCCTCGATCGGCAGAAACCAGACGGCTGCCTTGTCGCGCCGCAGGAAGCGGATGCCAGGATAGATATCCGGCCGCAATGTTCCGATATATGGGGTCTCGACCAACCGATCGATTTCCCGACGGAGTTCGCCAATACGGCTGGCCGCGCGCTCTAGTGCTTCCCCAGACGAGTCTCCAAGATCGAGATAGGCCGCAAACAGATGATCGAAGGTCAGTTCGAAATCGAGCTCGGCATCCCTGGAATATTCAAGGCTCCACACGAAGAGCTCGCCGTTTGCGTTCGATCATGCTCTCGATCCGCTCTTCCATGTCCTGAGCCGGAATCTTCGGTCCGTCGACGCGGCGCTGAATGAGCCTGCGCAGCCCTTCCGTCTCGGCCGCTTCCGCTTCCGTTTTCTGTCGCAGCAGTTCCAGGCCCTGCTGGAGAACCGAACTCAGGCTGGAATAGCGGCCCGTCTCGACAAGCGAGCGAGCAAATGCATCCTGCTGATCGGTCAACGATATCGACGACTTGACGCTCACGGGATAATCTCCTTCAGGCGCCTAAGGTGCTACTCAGTCGCACACATGTCAAGACTTCGCGGCGAGACGATTGAAGGCGATGAGGGATTATTGCCGCCGCTTTGCCACATCGTTGACCCCATCCAAATCCGGCGCCTGTCCATAGCTCATGTTCTTCATCTGCTGGATGACGCGCGCCATTTCCTCGTCGTCAAGAATGGGCGGCTCGCCAAGTGTCAGCGCCTGCACATAAAGGCGGGAGAGGGTTTCGACCTCGATGGCAAGCGCAAGGGCGGCGGCCGGCGTCTTCCCGAGCGAGATCTGTCCGTGCTGACCGAGCAGGCAGGCTAGCCTATCCTGCAGCGCTTCGATCGCAGCATCCGAAAGCGCCTGGGTGCCGAAGGTGGCGTAGCGAGCGCAGCGGATCGTCGTGCCGCCCGCTACACCGGTCATATAGTGAAAGCTCGGAATGGTCTTGTGGTGTACGGCGAGCGTGGTCGCATAAACCGAGTGGCAATGGAGCACGCAATCAATATCCTCGCGGGATGCGAGAATATCGCGATGGAATCGCCACTCGGACGATGGCCGGCGCTCGCCCTCGTAGCTGCCATCGAAATACATCTGCACCAGGTCTTTTGGCTGCATCATGTCATAGGGCAGAGAGGTTGGCGTGACCAGAAATCCCTTGGGATTCCGCACCGACACGTTGCCGGCCGTTCCCTGGTTGATGCCGGATGCGTTCATCCGGCGGCAGATCGCCACCATGTCTTCGCGCAAGGCATTGTCGTCATAAGTCGTCACGATCTCACTCCATTGTCTTGATCAGGGTTTGCCAGCGTTGCCGGTAGGATGAAAGTTCGGGAAGGCTGGAGATATCGGGGGCTTCGGCCGCCAGCGCTGCAGGTGAGGCACGCTTTTCATGGGATGCCAGCATGGCGGCGCCAGTCGCCGTTCCGGTCGTACTGCGGCTGACGAGCACGCGTCGATTATGCAGGAAGGCCGCGACGATGGCGCCATAAAGGGGATCGACGACGAAATTGCCGTCCAGCACGACCGTCTCCGTAGGCGGAAGGTCCTGAATGCAGGCGGCTGTCAGCAGCGCCGAATAGAGCACTGCGAGCGTGAACCGGACGCCTTCCTCCTCCGCGAGAGGGCCTTCGAGACGGCCGCGGTGGGCCGTGCCGGGAAAGAGCCCGTCGTCCGAGCCGAATGTCGGAAGTGCAAAGGTACCTGACGCCACGATCCTCCGAAGGGCCTGCAACGAGGCGGGACCCGAAGCCTTTGCGGCGACGGTCGAAAACTCCCGACCGCCCATAGTCAGCATACCCGGTGTCGGGTTTCCGAAGACATCGGCATTGCAGGAATGGCCGGGTCGCTCGACGCTGAAATCGACATCGCCGCGATCGCTCAATGCAACGATCCAGGTACCTGTGGAGACAACGGTAAAATCAGACACATCGGCCGCCTGATAACGGTATAGATTGGCCGAGGAATCATGCACGCCGCATAGGATACGCGTCGTCGCTTTCAGGCCGCATCGCTCAGCAAGCTCAGGCTTCAGCGGGCCGAGCGTTTCCCATGCCCGCCGCATCGGCGGCATGAGACGCTGCCATCCGCGGCTTGCAACGAGCGATGCCGGCCGGCCATCGGCCGATGCCCACAGATGAGATTGCGCCGCCAGGCTCGTCACCTCGCTTGCCAGCACGCCGGACAGGCGAAACGCCCAATATTGCGGCGTGGCGAGATAGGCGCTGGCCGCGGCAAAGGTCTCCGGCCAATACATTTCCTGCCACAGCATCTGCCGCGCGAGATGCGCCGCGCCCAGCATGATGGCGCTTGCCCTCTCGCGATAGGAGCCGGCAATTGACCTGTACCGCGCATCGACATCTGCGGGGATCGGCTGCTCATAGTCGATCATCGGCATTGCAGCACCTTGTCGGTCGACCAGCACGCCGCCGGACCCATGCGCGCAGGTAATGATCGCGCCTATATCGTGCCTGCGTCCCAGCTCCGTCAGGCTATCGATGAGCCAGTCTTCCAGACTGTCGAGATCGTGATGGCGGTAGGGCGGACCATCCTTCACGATATTCGGCGTCGACAGCGCTTCTAATACGCGGCCGTCATCCGTTGCCGCCGACAGCTTCACATTCGTCTTGCCGATGTCGAAAACCGCAACGATGCTCATTTTGGACCGAAGAAACGTGTCGGCAGCAGCCACATCAGGTAGGGCCGAGCCGTCTGAACCGCAGCGACGAAGATGAGAATGCCGCCCCATATCGCAACAGTCAGGTAATTGCTGAGGCCGAACTGATTGAAGCCAGAGGAGATGACCTGCAGGATCGCCAGCGCCAGCATCAACCCGCCGGCCGTGCCGAAGCCGCCGAAGGGATCGACGCCGCCAAGCACAGCCGCAAGGATCGTCACCAGCAGATAGGATTGCGCATAATCCGCGCTTGCCGAATTGAACGTCGCCAGCATGACCAGGGCGGCGAAGAAGCAGATCAGGCTCGACATGGCATAGACGCCAACCAGAACCCGGCGCGTATCGATCGCCGAATAGCGCGCCGCCTCAATATTGGAACCTATCATGGCGCAGGCGATGCCGAAGGCGGTACGTCGCAATATGAGGCTGACGATGACAGCAACCACGATCAGCAGCAGGAAGATCAGCGGCACTCCTACTATCGTCGTCGTCCCGATGCGGCTGAAGCCGTCCGGTATGCCAGACAGTGCCATGCCGCGGGTCAGATAGATGCTGATGCCGTCGATCAGCGATTTCGTGCCGAGCGTGATGAGGATGGGGTGAACGCCGGTATAGGCAATGAGCGTGCCAGTGATAAGGCCGATGAGCAGGCAAAGCACAAGGCCGGCCAGAAGCGCCAGTATGATCACGGCGAGCGCCGCTCCCGTGCCGCTATCGGGCGTGATCAGGCTCTGCATGATGAAGGCCATCAGCAGCGCGCATTGGTTGGTCGTCGCGATGATCGCAAGATTGAGGCCGCCCGTGATCAACGGCGCCATCATCGCCAGCGACAGAAGGCCCAGCAGCGGCAGCTGGTACATGAAGGATTGCAGCGTGCCGAGTGAGGCAAAATTCGGAATGAACAGGGAGAAGCCGGCAACCAGAAAGACCAGAAGGACGGCAAGCCCGGTGGGGGCACCGGGAATGCCTGTCCGCATACGCGTCATCAGGTCTGCCAGGCTGTTGTTGATGTTATAGAGAAGCGGAGGCTCAGCCATTGGACGACGCTCCCGCGATGATGCGATGGCGGCGGCCCGGCCGCGAGCTGATAACGGTGATCGAGGTCGAGACCAGAATGGTGATGCCGATGACGATCTGGAAGAAATAGGAGGAGACGCCGAGCAGATTGAGCCCATTCTGCAGCACGGCCAGAAGCACGATGCCGAGCAGCACGCCGGGCACGGTGCCGATGCCGCCGGTTAGACTGGCACCTCCAAGGACAGCGGCGGACAGTACCGCAAGCTCCGTATTGTACATGGCGTTGGGCACGCTTTCGCCGACCCGATGGGCCTGCAGCAGGCCGGCAACCGCCGCCATCAGCCCGAGATAGCCATAGGCGACGAATTGCAGCCGGCCGATGTTCATGCCGATGCGCCGTGCAGCCTCCGCATTACCGCCCATTGCGTAGAGCTGCCGCCCGACCGATGAGCGCGTCATCCATGCCCAGGTGAACAGGGTCACCACCACCATGGCGACGATCGGCAACGTCACGCGAACGATGTCGCCCGATGCCGTTTCCATGCGCCAGAAGACGATGCGGTTCGTCCACCAATCCGGCAACGTATAAATCGACTTGCCACCGGAAAAATACATCAGCAGCGAGAAACTGACACTCATCATGGCGATCGTGGCGATGATCGAGGTGATGCGTACATAATGAACCAGAAGTGCATTCAGGCAGCCCAGGCCAACGCCGATCGCCAGGCCAAAACCGATAACGATGGGCGCGGAGAAGCCGAACTGCGTTGCCAGCAGCGCCGCACAATATTGCGCTACGGAGGCGGTTGCCGCGAAGGATATGTCGATGCCGCCCGAAACCAGCACGACGAAGAGGCCCATCGCCATGATCGCCTGCACGGAATAGGTTTCGAGCAGATCGATAATATTGGCGAGCGTCAGGAAATCGCGCGCCGTCAGGGAAAAGACGATCACGACCACGGCAATGACGGCCAGAAGCCACGCTTCGGGACGCCGCTTCAATTGCGCGACAAAGGATGGTCCGGCCGTTTGACTGTGCTCACGCATAGATGCGCTCCTTCATGTTGGCCTCGCTGACGTCGCCCGGCACCGCTTCGCCGACGATGCGGCCGGCGCGCATGTGCAGGATGCGATCGCAGGTCGCAAAGAGCTCGGAGACCTCGTCGGAGATGAGGATGATGGCGACGCCCTGGCGGGCCAGTTCGGCCACCACATCATAGATGCCCTGCTTGTTCTTGATGTCGACGCCGACTGTCGGGGAATCGAGGATCAGCACCTTCGGCCGCGTCGCAAGCCACTTCGCCAGCACGACACGTTGCTGATTGCCGCCCGAAAGGGTCTGCACGGCACGATCGGCCGAGGGAACCTTGATGGCGAGCCGCTTGATCCAATCCTCGGCGAGTTGCCTGCGGGATTTATCGGGAATGAGCCCCAGCCGGTTTGCCATGCCCCGCATGATCGCGAGCATGATGTTGTCGCCGATCGACTGCTGCAGGATGACGCCGAGGCTCAGACGATCCTCGGAGACATAGGCGATACCCGCGCGTACGGCATCACGATTGGAGCGAAGCACAAGCTCCCTGCCCTCAAGACGAATGCTGCCGCTTTCGGCCCGATGCATGCCGAACAGCGTCAGTGCAAGCTCGGTGCGGCCCGATCCCAGCAATCCGGAGATGCCGAGCACCTCACCGCGGCGCAGAGTGAAATCGATATCGGCAAACTCACCGCGGCGCGACAGACCATGGACTTCCAGAATAGGCGCCGCCTCACCCATATTGCGGGCAACGATCGCGTGATCGATATCGAGCCCCGTCATCAGATGAGCGATCTTCTTTTCATTCATTTGATCGGCGGGCCAGGTGCCGACCTTGCGGCCGTCGCGCATGACAGTGACCCGCTCGGCGATCTCGACGACTTCGTCGAGCCGGTGGGAAACGAAGACGACGGCGATACCGTCCGCCTTGAGCCGTCCGACGATCCCCAAGAGGCGGTCGACCTCGGCCCGCGTCAGCGACGCTGTCGGTTCGTCCATGAAAATCAGTCGTGCCTCGGCTGCTAGGCCACGTGCGATCGCGACGATCTGGCGCTCGGCCACCGAAAGATCGGAAACCACGAGATCGAGGTTGAGCGCAAAGCCGAGCCTGGCAAGGACAGCGCTTGCCTTCTCCCGCATTCGCTTCCAGTTGACCGGTTTTACCAGCCGGTCGAGATGACTTTCGATGGCGATATTTTCAACAACGGACAGGTTGGGAAACAGAGACAGGTCCTGGAAAATCACCTGAATTCCCAGAGCCTTGGCGCGTGCTGGATCAAGCGGAAGAACAGCCTCGCCCTCGATTTCGATCATACCCGCCGAAGGCGGATGCACGCCGGCCACGGTCTTGATGAGGGTCGACTTGCCGCAGCCGTTTTCGCCGACCAGGCAATGAATCTCGCCAGACCGCACGTCCCAGTCGATCTCTTCCAATGCGCGCACGCCGCCGAACCGTTTGGACAGTCCGGTCAAACGCAGAAACGGAATTTCGTCGCTCATCGAGCCACTCCGATTGCCATGAATCGGCCGGCGGCGGCTTGAAGCCTGCCGCCGGCCCTCGGGAGGAACAGTCGGAGCTTTTCCGCTTTTCTTCTCATCGCGGAAAAGCTCTATCCTCTTGGTTCCTTACGCATTCCTGACGGAAAACCGCTGCGCACTTTTCCCGGAAATGCTTTAGAGACCAAGCGCTACGAGCCGGTCGATATTTTCCTTATCGAGCGACTCGAGCTTCTGGGCCTGGATGAGTTTCTTGTCTGGATAGACACGCACCTTGCCGACGCCGGTCAGCTCCATATTGTCGGTGGGCTCCTTGCCAGCCGCCAGCAGGGAGGCGAGCTGAACGAAGATTTCGCCCGCCGTCATCGGATTCCAGATGAAGCCACCACGGATGGTGCCAGACTTGACGTATTTGACGCCCTGCCCCGGAGAGAAGCCGCCGACGAGCGCGATCGACTTCGCCTTTTCGCGATCGTCGAGAACGCGCGCCGCACCGATCGGACCTTGCGAGCCGAATGTCAGGATGCCCTTGAGATCCGGATGAGCGCGAAGCTGGTCCTGCGTGGTCTTGATGCTGTCATCCAGGCTCTCGGCCACGCCGAAGCGGTCGCCGAGCATTTCCATCTTCGGGTACTTCTGCTTCTGATAGGCGATCGCGGCATCGGCCCAGGCATTATGCAGGGGAACCGTCAGCGAACCGACATAGACGATATATTTGCCTTCTTCACCCATCTGCTTGGCAAGCAGGTCCATATGGGCCTGGCCATAGCCTTCGATGGTCGTCAGCTCGAAGTCCCAATCGGCTTCCTTCTGGTTCGGCCCTTCATGGGCCAGCACCTTGATGCCTGCGGCCCGCGCACGGCCGAGAACGGGATCGAGGGCAGCGGAGTCGTTCGGCACGATGCCGATGACAGCGACCTTGCGGGCGATCAGATCTTCGATCGCACGCACCTGCTGGGCGGCATCGGCCTGCGTCGGCCCGACCATCCAGGCGTTGGCCTTGTATTCCGGTGCCGCCTTCTTGATGCCGACTTCCATGGCATTGAACCATGGAATGCCGCCAATCTTGACCACGACGCCGACTTGCGGCTCGGCCGCCTGTGCGACGCCGATCGTGCCGCCCAGAGTGCCGGCGACGACAGCTCCACCTATTCCGGCGAGTAGGGTTCGTCTTGTAACTTCCATTTTTCTCCTCCCAGTTTCGTGTTACCCGCCTCCTCAAGCGGGCTCCGCGGCGTCGAACCGCGGATCTCGACGGCGCAGCGCAGGCGCCGCGTAACCGGCTTTCCTCCGGAGCCGGTCATGCGTCGCAACAACAGCGCCCAGGCCTGCTCGGCCATTTCCTCAACGGGCTGGCGCACCGCCGTAATGCCGGGTGCGACCAGCCTCATCCATTCCATCTCGTCGAAGCTCGCAAAGGCGAGATCGCCGGGCACGGAAAGCCCGATCTCCGCTATGGTGCGGTACGTCAGAAGCGTCGTGCCGTGGTCGAGCGAAAACAGCGCGCCAGGCAAAGGGCGCTGACGCAGACGCTCCTCAAGGCGCTGCGCGCCATTGGCATCATCTATGCCGATTTCCAGCATTTCGACATGCATACGGCCGGCCGCTGCGCGCACGCCCTCCCAGCGTTCGCGAACATTGGTGATCGAAAGACTGCTGCCCAGAACCAGGCAATCACCATAACCCTGCCTGTCGAGATGGGCGGCGATCGCGCCGGCAGCCGGGCCATTGTCGACCGCGATCAAATCGAAGCCGGTCGCATCGGGTATACGGTCGGCCAATACCACCGGCGCAAAGAAGCCGTTCGGCAAGCGTTCCCCAAAGGCGCCATCACAGGGGATGACAATCAGGCCGGCCGGACGCCATGAGCGGATCTTGCGCAGCCGGTCGGCCTCTTCCTCGGCATTGTTGCGCGCGGAGACGACCACCAGATCGTAATCGTCGAGGCGCGCCAGATGCTCCAGCGTGGAAACGAAGGAGGCAAACATCGGATTGGTGAGATCCGGCACCACGACACCGGCAAGCTGTGCCTTGCGCGAGCGCAGCCGCGATGCGCCGAGATCGACGACATAGCCAAGCTCACGCACCGCGTCGTTCACGCGCCTGGCGAAATCCGGAGAGACCGTGGGTTTGCCATTGAGGACGTTCGAAACGGTCGCTACCGAGACGCCTGCTTTGTCGGCCACCATCTTGATGGAAGGGGTTCGCGATTTCGACATTCTGCCCTCCCTTCAACAATCTCAGATTGATAATACGAAAATCCTGGTGAAACGTTTTATTGTAAGCTATACCAGCATAGATGCGGTGTCAACGTGAGCGTTTCTAAGTATAAAACGATTCATGTCTTTCGCATTGCAGCAATGTTTTTTTGCATCCACGAAATCGGGAGGACGAGCATGAACAAACTGGGAGTTCACGCGCTGGTATGGGAGGCCGGCTGGAGCCGCGACGAATGCGCCCGCGCAATCGCAAACAGCGCCGAGGTGGGTTACGATTTCATCGAGGCACCAGCGCTCGACCCAAGCCTGATCGATCCGGAATTCACCCGCCGGCAGCTGGAGAAGAACGGCATCGGTGTTAACTTCTCGCTTGGTCTCGATTTTGAAACCGATATCTCAAGCGGCGACAAGGAGAAGGGTCGGCGCGGCAAGGAAAGGTTGGAACAGGCGATCGCCGTCTGCCGCGATTGCGGCGGCGAATATATCGGCGGCATTCTGCATTCCGCTTTCGGCAAATATAGCGAGCCGACGACAGCTGCCGGCGTCACGCAATCGGTCGATATCCTGCGCCAGGTGGCCGAAACGGCGGCGAAAAGCAACATCACGCTAGTGCTGGAGGTGGTAAACCGCTACGAATCCAACGTGCTGAACACGGCTGCCCAGGCGGTAGAGATGTGCAAGCGCATCGGCATGCCGAACGTGAAGGTGCATCTCGATGTCTATCACATGAATATCGAGGAATCCGATATTCAAGCCGCCATTCTCGAAACCGGCGATTATCTCGGCTATTTCCATACCGGCGATTCCCATCGCGGCTATATGGGCTCGGGCACGATCGATCTTACCGGCGTTTTCAGGGCTCTCGTCCGTTCCGGCTACCAGGGACCGATCACCTTCGAATCCTTCTCCTCCCGCGTTGTCGGCCAGCCGCTCGAAGGCATTCTCGGCATCTGGCGCAACCTCTGGGATGATGGCCGCGACCTTGCCGAACATGCGCTGATGTATACGAAGGCGCAGCTCAAGGCCGCGCAGGAGGCCCAGCGTCAAAGCCAGCAGCGCAGCCGTCTTCCGTGATACGGCACTCCATCGTGCCGAAGCATCGGCTCCCGCCTATCGAGGGAGCCGATTTCGCTCAGGCAGAAATCGCCTTGCTTTGAAGCGGCGCCTGATGAACGACGATGCGCGCGTGGTATGGAATGCGTTCGTAGAGGTCGATGACGTCCTGATTGATCAGGCGAACACAGCCGGACGACGCTGCCTTGCCGATCGAGCGCCATTCCGGTGAACCATGCAGACGATAGAGCGTGTCCTTGCCATTCTGGAAGATATAGAGCGCGCGGGCACCCAGCGGATTCTTGATTCCCGGATCCATGCCACCATTGGCAACCGAATATTTCGCGAGTTCCGGCTTGCGGGCAATCATGTCGCCCGGCGGCTTCCAGCGCGGCCAATGCTGGCGCCAATGGATGATCCCTTCGCCCTGCCATGCAAAGCCGTCGCGACCGATGCCGACACCGTAGCGCATGGCCGTGCCGCCGCGCTCCACGACATAGAGAAATCTCGACGCCGTATCCACGACGACTGTACCGGGCGCCTCGCCGGTCGGATCGGGAACGCGCTGCCGATAAAACTTCGGGTCCAGCTTTCGGTAGGGAACCGCCGGAATGACATGACCGCCATCAACCACAGACGCATAGCGCGCTTCGAGCTCGGGATCTGGAGTAATAATGTTCTGAGGCTCTGCCGCCATGGGAACGACGGGCGGCATACGAACCGGAGCTGCAATGGGAGTTGGAACCGGGGCGGTGGTGGCACAGCCCGCAAGCGCTGCCGTCGCAGAGATAGACCCCAGCATGAATGCCCGCCGGGAAAGAGTCTTTTCATTCTTGGTTGAGCGCATTCCTGTCCTAACAAACCCCGTATATTGATATCGCCTTCTTCGACGGATGAGGCCGAAAGAGGCGACGTGTCTCATCATTAAGTGGTGATGACCTCATAGCCACTCGGGACCTGTGATGACAAGTTCGCCAATACCATGACCCTGCAAACTCAATCGACGAGTGTGGGCCAGAAGCCACAGCGATCTTGTGTTTCCGCGAGTGTATTGGGCGATTGCCGCCTTACCGATGCGCAAACGTGCTGATTGCACGGAGGCACTTGCTCGCCGCGACATTGCGATATGTATCGGCTAGATATTGAAGGAATGGCTGGACAGGACATTGTATCCCATGTCCTGCCAATCCTCATGCCGGGCTGCAAGTGGTTTCTAAAGGTTCCGCGAGGATTCGCCTCCGGATTGATTTTGCTGGCGGGATTTGCGCTCGTCATGCAAGGTCAGATCTCGCCTTGCCCGCGCGCTCGCAGCTTCGATCGGCCCTGCCCTCCCTTGCTCGGCAATGACAGCCCGCGCCCGCTCGATATCGACCATATAGTCACGGGCCAACGGCAGAGCGGAAACGTTCTTCGTCAGTTGCAGTTGCCAGTTCATGTGACCCATACGCCGGAAGGCAAGTTCGGACCCGACAAGATAGAATTCGAACATCCGACAGAACCGCTCGTCATAGAGTTTTGCCAGGGTGCTTCTGTTCTTCATGAAGCGGTCGCGCCACTGCTCGAGTGTCTTGGCATAATGGAGGCGCAGGATTTCGATGTCGGTCGTCCAGAGACCGGATTTTTCGACCACGGACAGGACCTCGGAGACCGCCGGCGAATAGCCGCCAGGGAAGATATATTTCGCGATCCACGGATTCGTGCTGCCGGGACCATCAGCCCGACCGATTGCATGGATCAGCGCGACACCGTCCTCCTTGAGCACGGAGCGGATCTTGTCGAAGAAAGTCTTGTAATGGTTGATGCCCACATGCTCGAACATGCCGACCGAGACGACGCGGTCGACGGGACGCGTCCAGGAGCGATAATCCAGCAGTTCGAACGTGACCATATGCTCCAGCCCGGCATCCTTCGCGCGGGCTCGTGCGGCCAGCAATTGCTCTTCCGAAAGCGTAAGACCCGTCACCCGAGCACCGAACTCCCTGGCGAGATAGAGCGCCATGCCGCCCCATCCACAGCCGATGTCCAGAACCTCGAGGCCCGGGCGGTCGAGCATGAGTTTCGATGCGATATGCCGCTTCTTCTTGAGCTGCGCTTCCTCCAGGGTCTCGTCGCCGACCGGGAAATAGGCGCAGGAATATTGCCGGTCTTCATCCAGCATCAAGGAGTAGAGCCGCGCATCGAGATCGTAATGATGCGCGACATTGCGCTTCGAGCGACCGGCGAAATTCAATTGATCGAGATTTCGGCGCAGCCAGCGGACCTTTTCCATCAGCTTCTCGAAGGGATGGCTCCCGCCTTCCATCATGTTGAGGGCGAGCAAGTCCACCATCTCGTAAAGATCGCCGGAAGCCGGTTCGACTTCACCGTCCATATAGGCCTCGCCCAGCGCCAGAGCCGGATTGAGGAGCAGACGGCGTTTTGCACGGGCGGTGTTGATTTTCATCGCTGCACGCGGTTCCGATCCCGTACCGAAACTGCGCGTGGAACCGTCCGGAAAAGTGACCGTGAGCGTTCCGATTTTGATCAAGCGGGAAAGAGCTGCTTCTAGGAACATGACAACTACCTGTTTATCGTTTCCTTGACGGTGATCTCCTGGCCTGAGGGGTGGCGAAGAATCCCGTACCGGTATCGAAAGCGTACTACTTAATCTGGTAAAATATCCAGATCATTTGCGACATCAAGGTTGAGTAAGCTCAAACGCGCCTACAAGGATGCTCGCCCCCTCCGCAGGATCACTGCTTCGGCTATATATAGCCAGCCGGCTGCCGGAATGTGAGACCTCTCCCGGCGGCAAAGGGTGCGCGACAGCCGAATGCAAGCCGTATAGCATCGCCTCTGCCGAGCAGCATTACGCGGAGGGAATGCACTCCGACGCGGGACACACCTACCAGCAGGTGAAGCCGGCGTCCACGTTGACGATCGCGCCCGTCATCAGGCTGGCAGCGCCCGATGCAAGGAAGAGAACCGCGCTGGCGACTTCCTCTGGCGTTCCCATCCGCCCCATCGGCGTATCGGCAAGCCAGACCGGAATGCGTTCATGATTGGCCTCGACCGCCATCACCATGGGCGTTTCAATATAGGTAGGAGCCACGGCATTCACCCGGACGCCATGCTCCGCCCATTCCGCCGCCATCGACCGTGTGAGATGATGGACCGCCGCTTTGGAGACGTTGTATGGCGTCTGTGGTTGCGGCCTATTGCAGATGATTCCGGACATCGAACCGAGATTGACGATGGCGCCGCGTTTCTGAGCAATCATGTGGCGGCCGAAGGCGCGCGAGCACCAGAAAACGCCATTGACATTGACATCCATCATTCGCAGCCAATCGGCGTCGCTGACATCCTGCGAGGGTATGCCGCTCTGACCGATCCCAGCATTGTTCACCAGGATCGTCGCGGCTCTGCCGCCATCGACGAGTTCCGTGGCGATCGCCTCCATTCTCGCGGAGTCCGTGACATCGCCGATCCGTACATCGATGTCGTAACCCTTCTCCCGTAAAGCGAGAGCTCCCCGTGCGTCGGCCTCGTCACGCTCGATGACGACGACTGCAGCGCCAGCTTCAGCCAGTGCCTCTACGCAGCAAAGGCCGATGGCGCGGCCACCGCCCGTAACCACAGCCCGCTCGCCATCGAGCCGGAATTTCTCCTGATAACCCATGGCTTTGCTCCTCAAATATCGAAGGCGCTCGGCAGAACCACGACGTCGCGGATCGTCACGTTGCGCGGACGTGTCAGCATGAACATGATGGCATCTGCGACTTCCTTGGGCTCGATCAAGGCGCCGGCCTCCTTGGCCTTGCGCAGGTTTTCTTCGGGCCAGTCGGCGAGCAAGGCACTGATGACCGGGCCCGGAGAGACAGAACCGACTCGAACACCGCTCTTCAGAAGCTGGCGCCGCATGGCCTGGACAAAGCTGGTCATTGCCCATTTCGAGGGCGAATAGACGGGCTCCCAAGGAATGGCCGAATGGCCTGCGACCGAACTCGTGACGATGATATCGCCCGTACCGCGCCCAATCATATGCGGCGCGACGGTACGGACATTCTTGATGACGACATTGACGTTGAGGTTAAGCATCCTGTCTATGGCGTCGAGATTGGCTTCCACCAGATCACCGCCAATATAGGTGCCGGCATTCGCATGAAAGATGTCGAGATGATCGACCTTGGCAAGGATGCCCTCCAGCAGCCCGGCGCACTGCTCCGCGTCGAGCAGATCGACGACAAGCGGAATGGCAAGTTCGCCCAGGCGCTCGCACACCGATGCCAATGCTCTCTCATCGCGATCGATCAAGACGACCTTCGCTCCCGCCGCAATCATGGCCTCGCTCGAGGCGAGCCCGATCCCCGATGCCGCACCGGTCACCGCGGCGATTTTCCCCTTCAATTCGTCCATGGTCTCCTCCTCCTTGGATTAAAACAGCTATCATTTACCGGCACTGCAGACCGGGTATTCATTGGCAAAGCTCGAGACAGTCTGCGACATCCACAGTGCGATCAGGTCAATCGCGCCTATGGAGCGGCCGTCGTCGAACCACCTGGACCTCCAAACCCGCCCCTTCGACGGAACGGATCCGCATCAGGAACGTCTTTCCGTGGTTGCGATGAACGCGTCGAGTTGCTCTCGGGTGCCGGCCCCCTCCATCGGACCGACGACTGTGACATTGCGGGCACCCGCCGCAGCCGCATAGGTCAGGGCGTCTGCTGCCGGCATGCCGAGCCGTCGGCAAGTGAGGTAGGCGCCACCGAAGCAATCGCCAGCACCCGTCGGATCGATTTCCGCGACGATGAAGGCCGGCGCATCGATGCGCTCGCCTTCCCTGCTGTAATAAGTCGCGCCATCAGCCCCGCGCTTCAGCACGATTTCCTTGACGCCGATTTCAAACAGGCGGCGGATCGCATTGGTTTCGCCCTCGACGCCGGCCGCGCGCTCAAGCTCCTCCCCGGAGGGCAGCAGCAGATCGGCCATAGCCACGAGCCGGGCAAACCGCCGTTCGGTCGCCTCGTCGAGCTTGAGTTCCTTGCGAATGTTCGGATCGACGGAAAGCGTGCCGCCGCGGGTCTTGACGATATCGACGGCCTTGTCGATCACCACACACGCGCTCGGAACGGATAGCGCCGAACCCATCACATGCAGGTGTCCGGCACGGTCGATGAGATTGCTGACGCCTTCGCTCCAGCCAAAGCGAGCAGCCGCTGACGTCGCGATATTATAGACGAAGTCGCGGGAACCGTCCTCGCGGTAGCGAACGAAGGCGCTGCCTGTCGGATAATCCGGATCGATGGATATTGCCGAGATATCGACGCCATCGCCCTTGAGCCTTTCGAGGTTCACGCGGCCGAAATCATCGGTGCCGACAGCGCCGATCATTGCCGCGCTGCCTCCAAGCCGACCGCACTGGGAAATGAAGATCGCCGGCGCGCCGCTCGCAAACGGTCCGACGAGCGGTTGTGCCTCCATGAAACCATTGCCGACCGTCGTGGCGACGATTTCCACGAGGATTTCCCCAACGCAGACCGTTGGGCCAAGCTGGTCGGGTGCCAGTACTGAACTCATTGCAATCCTGCTTTCGATACCTGTTGTTCTCAATCCGCGGCGGCGTGTCGTTGCGCTCCATCCTCATCGCAAGACTGATTGTTTTCCAGTAAAGAAATACTGGCGAAACATATATGCCGCGTTGAACGCCCGACCAGAAGCATTCTTCTCTTTCATGGCGATTTCAGCATTCGCAATGAATTCAATCATGATTCCAGCGGCTTGCGAGCGCGACCCTTCGACGCGGCAATTATGGATCGCCGGAACAGACGCCGTAGAATTCAGCGACTTGCGCTGTTTGCGGATGCCTCCGCCCGGCGAGAAATTCGGTTCGCTTCGGATAGAACGCTGCATTTTCATGTTGACCCCCGCCGCATTCGCATCTTCGATCGGGAAACAGGCAGGAGATCGAAGAGGAAGTTCCGATGAGTTTCGAAGGCAAGAGAGTGATCGTCACCGGCGCAGGCAAGGGCATCGGCCGAGTGACGACGGAAATGCTGATAAAGCGCGGCGCACATGTCGTGGCGCTGACCAGAAGCGCAGCGGACGTCGCTTCCTTGCGTGATGAACTGGGCTGCGAAGCCATTCAGGTCGATCTTGCCGACGCCGACAGAACACGTGAGGCAGCAATCGCTGCGCTTCCGGCAGATTATCTTGTTAACTGCGCAGGCACGACCGAGCTGCAGCCGTTCCTTGAGACCACGGTCGAAGCCTTCGACCATCTGCATGCGGTCAACACCCGCGCGCCGATGATCGTGGCCCAGGAATTCGCTCGCTCATTGATCGGCAGAAGCCTTCCCGGCGCAATCGTCAATGTCTCCTCCATTGCCGCCTTTATCGGCATACCGGATCATGCGTCCTATTGCGCATCGAAGGGCGGCCTGGACGGCCTGACGCGCGTGATGGCCAGGGAACTGGCGCCCAAGGGTATTCGCGTCAACGGCGTGCACCCGACGGTGACGCTGACACCGATGGCGGTCAAGGCATGGAGCGATCCCGAAAAGGCAGCACCCATGCGCGATCGCATTCCGGCCGGCCGCTTTGTCGAACCGGCAGAGGTTGCGGAGGTAATCCTTTTCTTGCTTTCCGACGCGGCGGCCATGGTGAACGGCATCTCCATGCCAATCGATGGCGGCTATATGATCGCCTGAGATCATATCCACGGCATCCTGATAGAGATCAAACACCCGATGGAAGCCGCCGAAGAGGCTGAGATATTCGACGGGGAGCTGATGCTATGGAACGCCTGGAAGGCTTGGCATCAGGCTGCCGCCTCATAGATCAGATCTGGCGCGACGATCCATTCTCCCTTCCTGAGCGTCAGGACGTCGAGCCTGCCTTCGCGATCCCGGACGGCAATGCCGACGAACCGGTAGCGGCTGCCGTTTCTATCCACGACGGCAGCCGAAATAGGTTTGCCGTTGACATAGCCGACAACAGGGCCTTCCTCCCTTGTTGCGGAAAGCATGAAATATTCGTGAGGAATGTTCCGACTGACCATCAGCTCCGATCCCCACGCTGAAGGGTCAGGCCCACACTCGCCCCAGCACCTTTCTGCGCGCGCGTGCGCTCACGCGTCGCTTGCTCAAGAGAGGATTTCGAGCGCGGACGCCTGTTCTTCTTGATCTCGACCACGAATGGCTTTCGCTGCGGCCGCATTATCCGTCCTTTCGACTTTTGATTCATTTTAATTGAAGACACATTCGACCTGGCCGAGCGGCCCGAAGTCGACGGCCAAATGCTGGCCGGCGCAGACCTGGAGGACCGCAGTGCAGGAGCCGGTCGCCACGATATCGCTCGGCTCGAGCCGCCTGCCATTTGCCGCAAGCGCCGCGGCAAGCCACGCAACCGCGTTCAGCGGATTGCCCATGACCGCCGACGAGCTGCCGGACACCATGGTCTGCCGAAACAGAAACGCCGTGACCTCGATTCTCGAAAGCGCGCCGATGTCCATATTTGCGGCATGGTCGCCGCAGAGCGTCGCGACATGCAGGCCAAAATCCGCAATCGCAGCGTTTGCGCCGGCAAACGCTCGCCGCGTCCGGCGGCCGACGACCCCGATTGCAGGGCGGCAGCTCATGACCGCCTCGGCCACGCTATCGAGGGAGATTTGCTCGCCTTCGTCCGGAAATGACCTCAGCATCGTGAAAACGAACTCGCTTTGTATTCCAATGGTTCCCGGCGGCAGACGAAAGCTTTGCGCCCTCTTTTGCAAGGCGGAAGACGGAATTTCTGAGTAGATCGGCCCCTTGAGGCCGAGCGTCCGGCAAGACAGAGCGCTCGTTCCCACAATCGCATAGCCCTTGCGCTCAAAGCCGAGTGCATCCTGCGCCGCGGCTTGGATGTCGTAAGCCTCATCTTCAGAGACGATCAGATCGAGCGGAAGATCGCAAAGTTCTTCGTGACGGCGACACTTCGCCAGAAGATCGGCTGTGGTATCCTTCAATTCGAAATACATCTTCGCGCTCCAATCTCGACAACTGGCTGTCACGCAAAAATGGCTCGACACGCATAGCCGTTCCATTCGGCGCAATGCGCGAAAAGATTAAAATCTCATAGTGATTGCTTTTTCTCGTTGAATGATATGTGGCATCCCGTCGTTCCGTGCCTTACCGCTGCCGCTTTGGCTGAGACCGCCAGGCGGCGAAGCGACGCTCGAAGTGGAAGCCGTATCGGTCAGGAGACTGCGGCAAGGACGCGGACGTCATGGCATCGAACAGCATAATGGGTGCGCGGTCCGAGAGCATCGAGCCGCAGCCGCTATGGCTTCAAAGCCGACATAGCCATATTGGATGCCATCGGCCGCAGCGTTTCAGATCGTCCTGCTGGCTATGACGCCAGGGTCCGCTCAGGATTTCTTGCGCGCGGCCTGAAGGCAATCCATCCACACCGCGACCGGGCAAGCGCAGGCGGATTCTGCCGGATCGTACAACGGGACCAACCAGTACCGGCAGAGCACCGAATGCACGATCGAGGCCGACGCTAAGGAGAATCGGCCTGCTTGTCTGCGTCCATTTTTGAACGCACCTATGTTGTTTCGCTCCTCTGCTCACGGTATCCGGGAAAGGAGGTCACAGAGTTTTGGCGCGAATAGGAGAAGCGGATAAGGTAGCGGGATCCAGCGAAATTGACCGTCCTCGTTCCGGGCGGCGCCCCTCCCCAGGATTTTGATGACCTCAATCATGTTTGAGGTCGCCGCGCAGTGTATCTTTCGGCATGATCGGCTGGAAAATCGCTGCCAATCCTTCACGAACCGATCAATGCTCTTCATTCCATTTCCATTTGTCGTCGCCATTTTGCTCGTCGTTCTCTTTGCAGCCGTAAAGGCTCGAGACGATGAAGCACCACCCAATTTGCCTTTCCAGGCACTGATCCTTCTCAGTGCGTTTCAATCCACGCTTTCCGGTCTGCGATGGGGCTATGCCGTTCAGCCCGCCATGTATATCATGCCGGTGGCGGCCGCGATGGTGGCACCACTTACCTATCTCGGCGTCTCCAGACTGGTGCGCAAAAGCTCGCTCTCCCCACTTGAGCAGATCAGCCTGCATGCGCTGCCGGCAGGGCTCATTATCGTGCTGATCGCGGTGTGGCGCGACGCGATCGATATCGCCATCGTACTGATCGACATCGGCTATGCCGCGGCGATCCTGCTTCTCATGCGCTCGGGCACGGACGCGCTTCGCCTCGCGCCATTCGAAAATGCCGGTCCGACCTATCGGGCCGTCCTCTTTGCTGCCGGCGCTCTTCTTTTGTCGGCGATGGTCGATATCTTCATCTGGCTGGACTTCGCCTGGGCCGGTGGTGAATATGCGTTGAAGGTCATCAGCCTCGGAAATCTCGTGGGACTGGCCATCCTGGCCACGGCCGCCGCTGCAGCCAGCCGCAGCCACGCGCCCATCGACAAGGGAGGGGCTGTCCTGCCGCCTGAAATCCTGCAGGACACCCAGACGCTTGATGCCATACAGACGCTGATGAAGGAGAGGCACGCCTATCGCGATGTCGATCTCAATCTCGACCGGCTGGCGCGCAAGCTTGCGATTCCCGCCCGGCAGATTTCCACAGCCATCAACCGCGCGACCGGCAAAAACGTCTCGCAATATGTCAACGAGTACCGGATCGCGGAAGCTTGCACGCTGCTGGCCGAAACCGGGAAGCCGGTGACGGAAATCATGTTCGATGTCGGCTTTCAGACCAAGTCGAACTTCAATCGCGAGTTCCGGCGCGTCACTGATACCACACCGCTCGAATGGCGCGACAGGTCGCGCAGGTCCGTCAAGTCCACGGCCGCACCACAGGCTGAGTGAATCGCGCTCGGGCACAATCCGGAACGTGTTTAACCTCTCTCCAATCCGGCCGGCATGGCTTTAACCAGTTTTTAATCATCAAGTTGAAGCAACCGCCATTCCCGGATAAAGGGAGGATATCGCTTCCTCCGTCGTTCCGTGGATAGCAAATTGACAATGGAAAATTTGCTTCAATTGCTTGATTTCATGGAGGAGTACACCGATCGCATCCTTCCGGTCGCGTTCCTGTTGCTCGCCGCAGAGATCATCTTTCCGAAGTCTCGCTATACCTATGTATCGAGACTTCGCGGCGCCATCTTCTGCGTGACGAACATCCTCATAACCAAGGCAAGCCTGACACTCTTCTACTGGTTTTGGGCGGGCATCGGCATAAAGCCGCTGTTTGCGATCGACCTAACATTCCTCTCGAAGTTTTCGAATGCATGGCCACTCCATCTGCTGGGCGCCATAGCTGCTTCTTTTCTCGTTCTGCAGGTCAGCGAGTTCTTCTACTATTGGTTCCACAGGCTACAGCATAGCAATAGCTTCTTCTGGCGCTTCCATGCCGAGCATCATTCGCTCGAGGAAATGAGCGCCTTCAACAGCAACCACCATTTCAGCGAGGAGATCTTCAGGATTCCGTTTCTGATCATTCCCGTCTCGCTGCTCTTCGATTTCAAACAGGACTATGTTCCCTGGATCTGGGTGTTCTTCGTGCGCTGGCAAGGCTATTTCGAGCATAGCTCGACGCGACTGAATCTGGGCTGGGTTCGTTACGTCTTTCCCGACAATCGCTTTCACCGTATTCACCATTCGGTCGAGCGACAGCACTTCAACAAGAATTTCGGCAGCGGCTCGACGATCTGGGACATTCTGTTCGGGACCGCCTATTATCCGAAGGCCACGGAATGGCCCGATGTCGGCTTGCCCAATATCCGGGAGCCGCAAAACTTGACCGAATTTCTCGTCCGACCGTTTCGACGCAGCAGACATAGCTAGAACGCCGGCTGTTTCAATTCCAGGATTTTCCTCACACTTTCAGCCCAATGCTCGGTCTAAAAACGCGCCTTCGTTAGAATTTTAGATAAACCTAAAAGCGGTCATCAAGACCACGGCTCTACCATCGACGTGTCTGGCCGGACAAGGTTCGGCGGCACCATGACAGTGCCAAGGCATGCTGGAATGAGTTTCGCCTCAGACGATTGCACTTTTGAATGGGGAGTCCCGAAGGGGACAAAGTGCTCAATGCCTCTGTCAGCATTTCTTCGTCGCCATGCAGCGATGGCAGTCCGCGTGCATGACACCTTATGTACGTTCATCGACGGCACGATTGTCGCCCGGGCGGATAATTGGCGCCCAGTTCGCGAGAGCGACGATACGCGCCGCGCGCTCGGTCATACCTCATATCGTGGCGAATTGGTGCCGGTCTACGATCTGGCGACGAAGATGGGCAACAAGCCCTCAAGGAGCTGTGAAATCGCCATCATCAAGACGACTGGCGGCTACGTCGCATTTCTGATCGACGAATTCATCGGCAGCACGTCGGCGGCGAGCGAAGCCATCCGCCTTTCGGAACTCGACATTTTTGGCCGCGAGCGTGTAGCCGTATAGCGTCGCTTTCCTGATGCCAAAGAAGGCGGCTGGGAACGCGCTACCGCAAGCCATGAAGAAAGTCATCTCCTCGCAGGAGCCACCTGCCGCACTTTCTGTACACTATGACCAGCCGCGGCCGAATTCCGGAACAGATTTTCAACATGGCGCACGACTGAAGCATGCACGCCCTCATGTCGCAGCAATAACGGCCAATCTCGGAAATATTTTCTCCATACTTCACTTAAATTGGCAGATCCAGCAATCGCAAGGGGCTTCGTTACCAGATATTGTCGATCAAGGTACTAGACATTCGGAATTCGACGGACATAAACTTGATAGATGAACGCGTGCCAGAAAAAGAGAGCGATCATGGCCTTGATCTCAACCGGAACGGCCACGTCGATGCTGACGGCTCTCCCTTGGATATGGAGCCGATGAATGCTGTATGATCCAAACATATCCCGATCGCGCTGGCCGCTGCCGTTTCGCCGGCAGTCATGGGAGACATTGGTTGGTTTGGTCTCCGTAATCCTGCTGGTCGGGATCATATGTGCAAACCTGCCGAGCACCTGGACCACGGAGCGAAACGTATCAATGGCTTCTTCGAGCCGCGCCGCACATTGACGGATTGAGATCGCTCCGCCGGGAATGCGCGGCGATCGCAAGCCTTTGTCGGATTGGCTTCCTGTATCCGTCGACATCCAGTAGCCGGTTCCGGCATTGCGAACAGAGGGCTGCAGGCAGTCAATCTCTGTATTCCATCACCGGAATCAGCTTTGAGCGTGATGAATTTCCGCATATTCCCGATGAGGACCGTCCGCGTGAGGCTTTGGTCCAACGCATCATGCGACCCCCGCCCCAATGCCACTCGACTGAAGCCCAAGGAAAGGAACCGACTGCGCCGAAGCTCTGTTTTACCGACAGCTCCGTCAATGACGGACGAAGAGAAGGTGAAAGGAGATTCTGATGAAAACGAAAGTACTTAGTGTTGCGGCACTCGCGCTTGGCCTGACCGCCGGATGTGCCTTTGCCCAATCGTCGACCGTCACCGGCGCTGCAGGTGGCGCGGTCACCGGAGCCGTTGTCGGTGGTCCGGTCGGGGCCGCCGTGGGCGGCGTGGCTGGCGCCATTGTCGGCACCGCCATCGATCCGCCGCCTCAGAAGGTGGTCACCTATGTCCGCGAACAGCCCTTGCCTGAAGAGGGCACGATCGTCCACGAGAGAGTGGTCGTCGGCAAGCCCCTACCGGACACTGTCGTTGTTCGCACAGTTCCGCAGAATCCGCGATATGCCTATGCAGTCGTCAACCACGAGCGCGTGATCGTCGAGCCTTCCTCACGCAAGGTTATCCAGATTCTGAACTAACCATTGTGGGGAGCGGGAAGCCGCTCTCCACCCTTCCCCCCTGTTCCCCATGGGCGACCGAAACGAGAAAGCGGCCGGTCTGCAGCGCTACCCGAAGCTCCGAGTTTTTCACAGTGGCTTCCACAGGCAGCACCCCTTGCGCACCATATTCTAAACTTGGCCGCCTGCATCACGCAGCAAATTGCCTATCGCCGGATCGAGCAGCGTCTGGGGCGGAAGGCCCGACCCGGCGATAGAGCCGGTGGGCGGACCGGCTAGGGAAAGGCGTGCATCGACGCCAAACTCGTGAACCCAAACTTGTGAGAGATGATCGCAGAAACCTCGTGTCGCAAAGTGCCCGGCGACCGGCATGCTCACCTCAAGACGCTGCTGGTACAGCGCCTTCAATTGACAGTCGCCGCACTGCTCTCGGAGGGTGCCGCGGCTTCGGATTTCCTTTCCAGGGCATCACGGACTTCGGCGATTTTGCCGCTGTTTGTTCCGATGCCGAGAATGCTCTTTGCTTCAGCGAGTGTCTGGTCCGTCACCGGCTTGTTCGATAGCTGCGCGAGCGCCGAACGCAGGGCGTTGTCGCTGAGGGCCGGATCCGTCGGCACAGCCGTCGTTCCATATTGCATTTCGAATTCCGCATATGCCTTTACATAGGCCGAGAGCGCCGCCATCTTGGGGTCTTTCGAGTTCAAGTAGGCGTGATAGTCTCTCCTGAGCGAACTAAGCCTGCCTTCGTCGGGCTTCGAAACATGCGTCTTCGAGCTTGCACGATGGGCTTTGGAATGTTTGTCCGGGTGATGAGCCTGCAATGACGATGAGGCAGCCTGCGCAGTCGCCGCGTTCGTCGACGTGCTGCTTGAATCGTCGCTCTCGGACTTTTCATGACCGGAATTTCCTTCGCCATGGCCGCCGCCATTACCATTACCGCCGCCGTTTCCGCCCTTGGCGAATGCCGTCTGCATGAAACCTACCGTAGCTCCTCCCATGGGAGCGACTGCAAGCACCAGGCCGAGACTTGTTGCACCGATTATGGAACGGATTTTCATGCGCATTTCCTTCATAAAGCGTCCACCACTCGCAGCAGCGGCCGTATCCAGCAAATCACTGCGCACTAGAATATTGCCGAAATCCCAGGTTTCTACATGGGTCCGACCTATGCTTTGAGCATTAGGACCATTGTCTGATTGATCCTGCCCGATGGTCCCTTAGATTGTGCGCGCCGGATAGCAATACCCTCTTCACGGGACGAGGCGACCGGTGCCAACGTTGTAACAGTTGACACTCCATCCCACTGGGATAGCTATACAGGGTTGGGAGATCAGTGCTGATTATGCCAGTTCTGCGAGCAAACCATAAATACAAACTATCTCTGGCAAGTCTTATCGAACGCTGGAACTCCCAATCTTTGGCCAGACAGTTCCTGCTCGCCGGCGGCCTCGTCGCGCTCTGTGCGATGCTCGTGGTCGGCTCTTTCGTTGCCGCCCTCATCGAGAATGCGGTGACGCGCAATTCTGCGGCGACGACGGCGCTCTATGTCGACAGCGTTATCGCCCCGCTTCTGCCGGATATGCAAACCACCCAGGCTCTCGACGATACCGTCACCCGCGCTCTTGACGAAACGCTCGGCCAGGGCGCGCTTGGCACACGGCTGTTTTCGTTCCGATTATGGCGTAATGACGGGACGATCCTCTACTCCAACAACAAGGATCTTTCCGGAAAGCGATTTCCACTTTCCGATAGCTTGAAGGCGGCTTTCTCCGGCCGGATGGTCGCCAAATTCAACCGGATCGACGATGTGGAAAGCGTCGCCGAACGCAATAGCGGCAAACCGCTCCTGGAAATCTACAATCCCGTACTACAGCCCTGGTCGGGCAAAGTCGTCGCCGTTTCCGAATTTTACGAGATTGCCAACGATTTCGAAGGGAGTCTCACTCAGGCCCGCCTGCTGAGCTGGCTTGTCGTTGCCTTGTTCACTCTGACATTCTTCGCTCTTCTGTCGATCATCGTCCTGCGTGGCAGCCGCACCATCGACAATCAGCGCAAGGCGCTCAACGGCCGCATCGGCGAACTGTCGACGCTTCTTCAACAGAATGAGGCGTTGCGAGCCCGCGTTCAACGCGCGACCCAGCGTGCGGCCGCGCTAAACGAGAGCTATTTGCGCCGTATCGGCGCCGACCTGCATGACGGCCCCGCCCAATTGGTCGCCTATGCCTCCTTGCGGTTGGACAGCCAGACCCTCATCAGCTCCACCACCTCGCCAGAGGAGCGCGAGGCGTCGCTGCAGACCATCAAATCCAGCCTTGACGACGCCATGACCGAAATCAGGAGCGTCTGCAGCGGCCTGATGCTACCGCACATCGAGACGGACAATCTGACCGATCTTTTGAAACGGGCAATCCGTGCCCACGAACAGCGCACAGGCGTCGCCGTTGCGCTGATGGTCGCGACAACGCCGACAGACCTTTCGACCTCCGCAAAAATATGTGTCTATCGCTTTGTGCAGGAAGCCTTGAACAACGGTTATCGCCACGCCGGCGGAATCGGGCAAAAGGTCGTGCAGACATTCCAAGACGGCCAGATCGTGATCGAGGTTGCCGATGAAGGGCCGGGATTTGACCCGAAGGAGGTCGGCCCGCAAAAGCTTGGCCTTGCCGGCCTCAGGGACCGGGTCGAAAGTCTCGGCGGTATTTTTCAACTTTTGTCGTCGAACCGGGGAACCATCGTTCGCATGTCCCTGAACATCGAGGAAATGGAGCAGGCATGACAGCTACAATCAGTTTGGCGGTCGTAGACGACCACCCTCTCTTCAGGGAGGGCGTTATCCGGAGCCTGACCGAAATGGATGGGTTCAGTATTGTGGGTGAGGGCAGCAGCAGGGAGGATGCGCTGCGCATAGCAGCGGAACACCGCCCGGATATCCTGCTGCTCGACATTTCCATGCCGGGTGGAGGGCTGGATGCCATCTCTCTCATCCTTGAGCAGATACCCGATCAGAAGATCGTGATGCTGACAGTCTCCGAGGCAAGCGACGATGTCATGGCGGCGCTCAAGAGCGGCGCGAAAGGCTATGTTCTTAAAGGCGTTGGCTCACGGACCCTCGCCGATATCCTTCGCAGCATTGCTGCGGGTGACAGCTATGTCGCACCGACGCTATCGGCGCGTCTGATCTCGGATAACGGATCTGGTGCCCAGATCAATCCCTTCAGCGCATTGACGGAGCGCGAGCGGGAGGTCCTTGAACTGGCTTCCGCCGGATTGAGCAACAAACATATCGGGCTAAAGCTTGATCTGCATGAAAAGACCATCAAGCATCACATGACCCAGATCTTCGCCAAGCTGGAAGTGAGCAACAGAACGGAAGCTGCGATGGCGTTCAGGGATGAACTCGAAAGGCGCCGTCAGTGAAGGAACGCTTTAAGCCGCTGCTCGTCGGCGATCGTCGCATTGCGGTTGACGATGGTGCGGCCCTTTGAATCCTTCATCACATACCGCCCGCTCTTTATATTTTCGCTCATGCCATCCTTGTGTTGAACGGTAATCGATCCATCGTCATCATCGGAGGATTGGTCGGAATCGACCTGGCTTTGGGTAGCGCTCTTGGTTGCGGATGAACGGCCATTGGCATTACCGTTTCCGTTGCCATTGTTGCCGTTTCCATTTCCATTCCCATTGCCGCTGTTGCCGTTCCCACCTCCATTGCCGCTGTTGCCACCGCCGTTCCCGTTGCCTCCCCCATTGCCGTTTCCGCCGCCGTTACCATTGCCACCGCCATTGCCGTTACCCCCTTTTGCCTCCACTATTTGTTGTGCAAATATCGCGGAAGCGCCGTGAATTTTAATGGTGTAGGGGAGTGCTGTGCTGACCATAGTCAACAACAGGCATGGCAAAGCAGCAATGAGCTTTCGACGCAATGACACCTACGGCCTCCTGAGGCTCCGGTTGGCTTCGGCGACGAATGTTCGTCGCTCCCTGGCCTGAAAGCGCCGCCATTTATCGCCGACTGGCAAATATCTCTGATCCCATATCAAATCGCCGCAACACCGCGAGGGGTCAAGTCTTATCAAACGGAGAGACCTCTGCTTGGACTTCAGCAATCGAAACCAAGACCTTTCGCCGGGATATCGTCAGACTAACGTCCAGGAAGGAGCTGGACCGAAGCCCAATTGCATGATTGCATTATTGAAAACGACTTCCTCTGGTCGATATGACTGCGGATACGCCGACGCCTTGCCAATGCAAAATGCCATGGTTGGGAACCCAATAGTGCCCTTGCAAAAATTGGCACTCAATATATCGATGCCCGCGCGATCGATCCGAAAAGAGGGGTACTGCGATGACCCAACACTGGAGGATATTCCTAGCTCGCTCCGCGCCGCCAGGCGCGATATTGGATTTCTCGGCAACCGAGTTCGCTCTCGAGGTCGCAATCAATTTGCGATATTGCCTGAACCTTGTCCGACCAACGCCGGAATGCATCGCTTTGGCTGACCTCGTTTTGCTGCGAGCCAGAAACTACGGCGAAGCGAGAATGGGGCATAAGCCACAGCTATTCGCAGAGGCCGAGGATGCACTGGCCAAGGCAATAAGGCTGCTCGAGATCGAACTCGAATATTGCGCAAAACAGAACATGAAAGGCAGCTGCGAAAAAGCCGCCTGAAAACTTCGCCATAGCAGCCGCGACGATAATAGCGAAAAAACCTTGGCAATCAGTTGCGTTCCGGATCGTCTGCCGACTTGGCGGCTGGCATGAATTGCCAATGCCGCGTCAAGAGAAAGTGCCGGTCGGGAAGCCGGGCGATCGCCTTCGATGCCACCAGGGATCACGGCACGAGCTGCGGCTTCTACTGGCTATTGCTTGTCAAAGAGAGGCGATGACGGCGCGCGCCCAAAGGTCTCTTGCGGCGGCGCATACCTCGGGGTATGCGCTCGAAAAGATGATTTAGTTGCCGCGGGCGCCGCTGACGGCGTAGGGGATATGCGAGCGGGCAATGCCGAGATCACGAAGGACATGATCGTCGAGGGCGGAAAGCTCGCGTATGGCTCTGCGCTGTTCGCTAAAGCGCTTGATCTTCTCAAATACTCTCATTTTTACGGTCTCCTTTGCTGATGCGCCGGAGATAGGCATTTATCCGCCTAAATAAAATGCACATGCCTGCACGATAGCCATGCCGGTTTTGCACGGCTCATGACCATAAGATTGGCGGGATGAACACGTGCTGGTCCTTATCACCATATTCGAGAGTGCGATCGGCTCTGGATTTCACTGACGGATCGCTACCTTCCGCGACTGTTGCGGCCCTGACGCAGCGAACTTAGCTTTTGAACCGTCTGTCTCTATCCTACGGCCTATGCATCCTGCCATTTGGAAAAGGTTGCAGCCTGCCCGCGCAAATTGCCATCTCGGTCCACGAGCTGCCAGACGATACCGGCATCGATCCAGAAACGTCGTCCGGATTTCGCAATCCTCAGACCGCGATAGTCGGAGATGAAGCCGTTACGGGTCACCGCGTCCAGCAACTGCTGACGCTCCGCCCGATTGGGAAGCTCGGCCGAAAGCCGCGAGGGCAGCGTTATGAACTCGTCCCATGAGTATTCGAAGCAATTCTGCGCAGCCTTGTTGGCGTAGACGAAACGCGGATCGGCATCCGTATTATGGGCGAGGACCACAAACGGCGCGTCGCGATAGAGCCAATCCGGCCCCGCGCCCTCGCCAATCAAGGAAGAGCCGACAATGCGTTGAAAACTGCCGGTCAGAAGTTCAAAAAAGCCTTCGTCAACCGATAAATCGACAGTATTGCTTTCAGGCCTATCAGTCATCTCTTCCCTTCCTACCATTCTGGGCATCGACGGGAGCGATACCTATCAAATTGCGTGGGAGATCAAAAGCAGAGCAAGCGGGAAGACGCGAATATCCATCATCAACCACACCGCGAAGCCAGGGCCTCCAAAGTAAGCACGAACAAGTTACCGACAGCGTGCCCAAGGACGAGATTGCCGCAACGGAGCCCTGCCAGCTCTGAACACCAACCAAATTACGGTCGTTCGCCGGCGGCCAGCCGACGTTCGATATCATCGATGACAGGCAGCAGATCGGCAACCGTATCGATGACATAATGCGCGCCCCGTGCCTTCAGAACGCCGGCTGCACGCTCACGAACCTTGGCGAGCGCATCCGGCGCCATAGCGGCGATCTCTTGCGGAGTGAGACCCGCCTCATTGCCGCTCAGTGCGACGCCGACCGTCCAGCAGCCGGCCGCAACGCCTTCATCGATGCCGACACCGGTATCGTCGACCTTGACCACCGCATGCGCCGGCCAGACATCGAGATCGAGGAAGCACTTGTACATGTTCATCGGCGTCGGCCGGCCATGCGGCAGGTCGCCGGCGCAGACGAGATTGTCGACCTCATAGCCCTGCTCTTTCGCGAGCGGCAGGACACGCTCCATGATCGAGCGTGTGTAACCCGTCGTGGAACCGATCTTCATCCCGCGCTGGCGCAGCGTCCCGACAACTTCGGTCGTGCCCGGCACGAGATTGGCGAACTTATGCACCACCTCCTCGTTCATCGGCACGAAGACCTCGTAGACCGCGTCGACATCGGCTGCCGTCGGTGTCTTGCCATGACGCGTGGCCCACAGCTCGCGGATGCGAGGCTGCTTCAGCATGGCGTCGATATGATCCCATTTCGGCCGCCCCATCGGCTCACGCGCTTCCGCGATGGTGACCTCGATGCCGAAGCGGCTGAAGACTTCCACGAAGACGCCCATGGGGGCGAAGGATCCGAAGTCGATGACCGTTCCAGCCCAGTCGAATACAACGGCTTTCAATTGGCTCACTGATTTCACTCCCAAGACCGAGATGTCGAAGCGTAGAGGTCGTCGATGACCTGCTCACCGAGGGCGAAGCCGGTCGAGGCGCCGGTTCCGCCCGTCACCATCACGAGGCGGATATGATCGGCGGGGCGCTCGACCAGCACCGTCCGCTCCTTCGACGAGGCATAAGTGCCGATCCAGCGGTTGACGACGGTGCGGCCCGGCAGATCGAATACGCGATCGAACTCATCGAGGATCAGCCGGTCGAAGCGCTCGCTGGCGAATGGCTGCTGCGCATTGCCGTAGACATGGCTGTCCCCGACGACGAGAGAACCGTCGGCCGACTGGACCGCGATCAGGTGGATGCCGGCGGCGCGGCTTTCGGTCTCTTCGCGATCGAGCCGCTTTCCAAGTGCTTCCGCTTCCGGCAGCTGGGCAAAGCCTTCGTAACGGGCAAGGCTCATATCCGACATGACGGCCGCGCCGAACCTGCTCGGCTGAGCGGGTGCCACCCGCAGCATCTGCAATGTGCAGATCATGAGATTATGCTTGGCGATGACATCCGGGAAAAGCGTCGAGAAATCGTCGCCGGGGCAGACGACGACGGCTTCCGCCTCGATCGCGCCGTGGCTGGTCTCGATCCGCATTCCCTCGATGGCACGGACGGCTGTGTTCCAGCGAAAATCGACCTTGTGCCGAGCCTCGAGCCAGGCTGCGAGCTTCGGCAGCGCTTCCGAAGATTCGACACGCAGCTCATGCGGGCTATAAAGAATGGTCTCGACGCCATCCAAACGCAGGCTCGGCACGAGATCGCCAGCCTCGGCCTTCGTCATCAGGCGGCACTTCTCGCCCATCGGTGTCTTCAAAAAGGCGTCGACAACCACGGCGGCTTCCGAGCGACGCGCCGGCATGACCAGGCCGCGATGGATGACCGCGATGCCCGCCTCGTCGACAATCTCGGCCCAGATGTCACGCGCCCGCATGGCGCGCTCCCAATGGGCACCCGCCTTCTGCCCGCTAATGGTCACGAAGCCGAAATTGCGAATGGAGGCACCGACCGCCTTGGCATTGCGCTCGATGACGACGACCTTCTTGCCCTGGCGCACAGCCGCCAATGCCACGCCGATGCCGACAATACCCGCACCGACAACCGCAAGGTCATATCCATTCACCATATCGTTACCCTTCCTCGGCCGGCATCGAGCCTAACCGTCAGCCTATAGGGCAAACACTAGCAAAATGATATGACAGAATTATAAATTATAAAAAATTATATGATTTGCCTATAGTATAAAATCAACTCGAAGGCATCCCGCCATCGACTTCGCGCGCGTGCTCCTTGGCAACATCGAAAAAAGCCTGGATGGCCGCGTGATCGCGGCATTCCGGCAGGGTGACGAGGTAATGGCCGATGGCCAGCTCCGGCTCGACCAACGGCACGACCTCGATATGGTCATCGGGCGGAACCTCGCCTTCTATAGAGATCGCCAACCCAATTCCGGCAGCCGCCGCAGCATAGGCAACGTCAAGTGTCGCGACTTCAAGCACCGGCTTCAGGCGTATGCCCCGCTTGTTCGCCGCATCCTCCAGCAGCGTGCGAGTGCCGGACGCCTTGTTCCAGAGCACCATGTCGCGGCCATCGAGATCGCCGAGCGTCAGCCGGCCCTTGGCCAGCATCGGATCGCCTCTGCGGCCATAAATCGCCACGCGCGATTCATGCAGGCGCAGGGAGGAAAAGCGGCTGTCGGGCGCCACCTGCGAGATGGCGGCGACATCGATCTCGCCGCGCAGCACGGCGCCGGCGAGATCGAGCGAAGGCCCGCCCCGTGTCGTCAGGCGCAGCGAAGGATATTCGCGGACGAACGCCGTTAGGACCGGCATGATGAGGCGATGCGCACTGAAGCCGATCGAGATCGTGCCCGAGTTCAAAGACGTGGTGTCGGTGATTGCGCGGTCGACCTCGTTCAGGCATTTCAGCGCGATCCGGATCTTGGCGATCAGATCGACCGCCGATGGCGCGACGCTGACATTATGCCCATCCCGAATGAAGACGCGCGTGCGGCACAGCTCCTCGAATGACTGGATCTGCGTCGAAACTGAGGGCTGGCTGATGCCCAAATCCTCGGCTGCACGGGAAAACTTTCCCGTGCGCGCCAAAGCTTCGACGGCCTTCATTTGCGCAAGCGTGACAGACGGCATTCTACAAAGCCTCACCTGGAGAAATCGCACGGCTGTCCGTTTCAATAAGTCGCGTATCTCGAGGAGGCAACCGGCTTTGGGCTGGATGTCCATGCGAAATAGCTTCAGCGCAGCACCGACCTGTTGGAAAGCCGCGACAGTCCCCATAGCGCGATCAATGTCGCCGCCCCTAGGATCATTGTCGCCAAAAGCCCGGAGCGCATCAATTTCTAGCGGGGATCATATCCACATGCAGTGAGGCAATTTCGCGCATTCGCTTGGTTGAAAGACTGTGATGGAAGCCTGAGCGATATCCTAGTCGTCCTTGTTTCGGGTCTGCCGCACCTCTTCCACAATCGCGTCGGTGTTATCCTTACGCTCCCGTGTCTCCTTTCTGCGGCGGTCGGGATCCGCCAATTGCCACAGGACAATACCGGCAGCACCGAGGCTGCCGATGATGGCCACAATGACTTCGAGATTCCAAATCATTGCCCTCCCCATTTATTCAGGCGCATCCGCGCGTCGTGCTTGGCTGTGCAACACAGGCTATCAAGCGATCCCGGCTTCAGTTCGCCTTCGTCATCAGCCCACACTTCTCTCTGCAAAAGTGCGGTAGCGGTCATTCCAAAACGCCACCATGTGGGCGGCAGCGAGAAGACCCACCGTACCGACCATTTGCGCAATTGGCCCTGCCGAGACAGACATCATGCGCACTGCTTTTTCCTCCGCGAAGGGGTGCTTCCATTCGTCCAACGTCTCTCGCCGCCATTTCTTTCGTCTTAGGGGCTGACGGCGCGTCGGCAGAAGTCGGTAACGGCTGCCACCAGCCTCCGCCGGTCGACATCCGATCCATCGGCCAGACAGTCATCCACCGCACTGTGCATGGAATTGAACAGCATGACGGCCGTGAGCCGGGCATCGACGAAGGCGAACGCGCCGGCAGCATGACCTTCGACAAGGAAGGACGTGAGGCGACTAACAAGAGGATTGGCACGTTTCATGTCCCGCTTCGTCGGCTGAAACTGTTGAAATACCAGATCGTGAAGCGCGACCTCGTCGAGATAGCCGAGAACACAGGCCTCCATCAAAACGTCGAGCCGCCGCACCCAACTGTCAGAGGCGGACACTCTGGCGACGGCATCGATCCTCTCGCAAAAGAGCTCGACGAACCGCGCTTGCAGAGCTTTAAGGACATCGTCCTTGGTCTGAAAATAAAGGTAGAAAGTACCCTTGGCGACGTCTGCGGCATCGACGATCTCCGCAACACTGGTCGCGGCAAACCCCTTCTCCAGAAACAGTCTCTGCGCGGCATCCATCAATTCCTCACGGCGAATTTCCGGCGGCTTGGTGCGCGGACGCGGACGATCTGTAACGGTCACGGGTTCTCCTCGCTGTTCATAGGCTGTCGATGATGATACCCGCTGGCGAGAGAGCGGATGCGCACAACCACCTTACCGCAAGCGAGCCCTTTTCAAAGACTTCTAACGGCATATCGAGCGGAAGACGAGCAAGACTGCGCCGAGCGTCATCGAGCGCGGATGCGGGGGCGACAACTGCGACCCCGAGAAGGGAGCGGCAAAGCGCCTCGCGAACAAGATCCAGCCGCTGCGCCAGCATGGGCAGCACAGCCACATCTCTTTGAAACGCGCATCCGCAAGCCGCGACTAGGAGGAGAGCAAAAGGTTGTTCGCGTCTCAGCCAGCTCTCGATCATATCGAGGCCCGCGCGCATGCCGTCGACATCAAGCGGCGTTTCCGCGACCAGTATCGCGAGCGGCCAATGAGTCTCATCACCCTCGGGCAACATCGATATTTGCCCGCTCATGACAGCCCGCGCAAAGCTGCCAGACCTCGCAGTGCCCCACCAACGTCCAGTGGTCTTCCTTGCGCTGCCGAAAGGGAAGCAAGCCACATCGCCGCCTCATTGACGTCATCGAACATCTGCGCGGGAATTCCGAATAGCTTTTCGGCATCCATGCGGCTCATCTCTTCGAGAGCCTCCGACGGTACGACGGTCGCCATGCCGATGACGAACTGCCTGATCCGCTCGCCATTGGCCTGAAGCCAGACCTTTGCATCCTTTGCGCCGCCTTCAGGCCGCTTGAGCGCCTCGGCATCGGTGAAGACACGCAATGTCGAAAAGGATCCGCCGCGATCGAGCCAGGCGTCCCAATCCGAAAAGAAGGCGAGCTGCTCATCGAGCGACATCGCGCCGCGAGCGGCGGAAAGCACGAGCGGCCAATGGCTGAGATCGTGACGGATCATGACCGGATACCCCTCGATGCGGCAAATCGGAAGCAGGCGTCGCTCTGTGTTGCGCCTCCCACATTCTCAATACGGACAACCATTCGCATGCCCCTTAAAACCTGACAGTGATAGCCCACATATATGACTGACCGTCGGTCATTTGTAAAGGGAAGGACATTCTTCGAGCCTGATATTATGGAGCTTGCACCCTGCCCGGCCTTAAAGCCGGCATGATCGCCCTCCATGTGGGTTCGTCAGACGTCGTGAAGGTTTCGATTACCCGGCCTAATCAACCATCTTTCTGAATGCGGATTTCGCGTGCGACAGCCGGCGTCGGCACGGTCGCGAGGGAAGCAGCGGGCGCTTAGCGAAACGTTATATGGCGCGTATGGACATATGGCGAGGGGTTTGGACCTGTACCCTCCGCGTGTATCCAAAGGTGCATCAACACAACCCTCATGTGATTGGCAGCGACTATGTTTTCGACAATTTTAAGAGCCCAATCATGCCGCGAAAAGTTGGCTTCTGAATAGCTGAGAGTGCGGCCGGAGCGCCAGGATGACCTTCAAACTTTGAAAGACATCCCAGTCGCGCTGCGCATGGCCCAAGCACCGCTTTCACTTCGGCTTCTATGGTGAGACTATGTTGACAGGATCACGCCAATCTCATTGCTTGTCTGAGATCGCTCAGGCAAATGACATCGATGAATTGCGACAGTTCTTATTCAAGTTCTGTTCTTTATACGGCCTGGCAAACGCAGCCTTTCATGTGACGCAAATCGCCGCCCTGTCGCAGCAAAACCCGCTTCTCCTGCTGACCTACCCGCCGGAATGGGTAGACACATATATAGCGCACGATTACTTCTCGATCGATCCCGTTGTTCAAGCCGGACGCAACGGATTTCTGCCCTTCGACTGGTCGACCCTCGATCTGAAGTCGCCGCAAAGCATCTCCTTTTTCCGCGAAGCCGAAGCCTTTGATGTCGGGCGCTACGGCTTGACGCTGGTCGTTCGAGGGCCTCACGGCGAGCGATCGCTTTTTACAGTTACCTCAAATCTGAAGAGCGGCGACTGGGAGCAATTGCGAAACAGCATAATAGGCGATCTGCAGGTGATCGCCTATTATCTGCACGAGCAGTCATTGATCGTGTCCGGTCTGCGAGAGCAAAGCATTGGACGCAAGCTTTCGAAGCGGGAAACCGAGTGCCTGGAACTGCTGGCGCACGGCCTGCTTCCGAAGCAGATCACATCCATTCTTGGAATTTCCGAAAGCGCCGTGCGCCTGTATCTCAGCTCCGGCCGCCGCAAACTTCATGTCAGCACCACAAATCAGGCCATTGCGAAAGCAATTTCGCTCGAGCTCATCAAAAGCTGAACTGAATGTTGCCCGGCGACGAAGATGCGAATTGCAAGGTGGGGGTCCTGTCATCCTTGCCGCGCATCGTCCTCAGCCGCTGCTCAAGCCGCTGATCGGACTCCTCGTTCACCTCCCAAAGGCCGACATAGAGGTTGCCGATCTCCGGCCGCGAACGCGCAAGCGGCGTCGGCGACCATCCGATCTTTCGGTAAACCCCGATCATCGATGCATCATAGACGCCCATGATGTGCTCGATGCCCGATTTCAAGCTCAGACGGCAAAGACCGGACAGCAGTTCGACGGCGGCTGTCTGCGACGACGGATGGCCGGCCTGGAGCGGAGGATGCACGCAAAACCGGGTACACTCCCAGATCGAAGGGCTGCAGATATCGAGATCCTCGTTGAAAAAATGCTGGAACTCGCTCGAAAGCATCGTCTCGCTCGTTGTCGGCAACAGCCGCAGCGAACCCGTAAGCTCGTCGTCCTCTTCCTTCACGGCCAGGTAGATGGGGTCGTGCTCGTCGTCGAAGCGGTCAATCTCCAAACCACCTTCAACGTTGACATCCCACCCCATTCGATCACGGAAGACGAGCGCGCGGGCGCGGAACATCTGAGTGAAATACGAGGACGCCGCATTGCGGTCTCGTCGGGTCAGTATCTGTAGCATCAGCGTCTCCAAATTTTGCCTTAACAAAGCACCTTGGAGCCAGGCTTCAATATATCGATTCCGCCAGATTGCGTGACCGCGAGTACCCTTTAGAATCGAGGGGTGCGGAGCAAGGCAGAGGCTCCACCGCTCCCGCGACCTCTCCCGTCGGCATGCAGGGCTTGCGGACATTCGGCGCGCTAACGACTTTCAAGCGCAACGATTTCGGCAAGGCCGCGGGTTTGCCCATAATACATCGGGCAGCCGCGCCAGTGTTAAGCCGATCGCCAGGACTTCCGTGACCGTTTTCCCGGCCGGCACAATCTTCAGAAGCTTCGTGACATAGGCAGGCCCGAAGAAATGCAGCCTCACGAAGCGCTCCGGCTGCACAAGTCCTTCGCTAATTTCATCCGGATCAAGAATAGGACGATGAGGGCCATCGCACCTTCATGCGTGAACGTTGACGGTCATGGTCCTCATGTCAATCATTGCATTTATAATTGACTGACCGGTCGGTTTATGCAAGAGTTTTGCGTCGCCATCGAAAGGGCGGCAGGGAGGAAACATGTCCGAATCCGACACCATTCTGTCGGCGCTTGCCGATGGCGTCTTGAGCCTCACGCTCAATCGACCCGACAAACTCAACTCCTTCAACGAGGAAATGCATCTCGCGCTGCGCGCCGGCTTCGAGCGTGCACATCAGGATGCGGATGTTCGCGCGGTTCTCCTGACGGGAGCCGGTCGTGGCTTTTCGGCCGGCCAGGATCTCGGCGATCGCGATCCGCGCAAAGGCACTCCGGATCTCGGCCATACGATCGAGACTTTTTACAATCCCCTGCTGCGCCTCATTCGCAGTCTGGAAAAGCCAGTAATCTGCGCGGTCAATGGCGTTGCCGCCGGCGCCGGCGCCAATATCGCATTCGCCTGCGATATCACGATCGCAGCCCGTTCCGCCCGCTTCATCCAGGCCTTCGCGAAAATCGGCCTCGTGCCGGATTCCGGCGGCACCTGGAACCTGCCGCGGCTGATCGGCGAAGCCCGCGCCAAGGCGCTGGCGCTGACGGCTGAGCCTCTGGATGCGGAAACGGCGGCCAGTTGGGGCCTGATCTGGCGCGTGGTAGACGATGAAACGCTGATGGATGAGGCAAAGGCGCTTGCCATCAGGCTCGCCGCCGGCCCAACAAAAGGCCTCGGCCTGACGAAGCGCGCCATTCAGGCGGCAGCGGCAAATTCGCTCGACGAACAGCTCGATCTTGAACGCGACCTTCAGCGCGAAGCAGGCCGCAGCGCCGACTATGCCGAGGGCGTCACGGCTTTCCTCGAAAAGCGCAAGCCGGAGTTCAAGGGCAAATGAGCATGGCCGACACGCTTTCCCCAGAGGCGCTTGCAGAAGCATGCGCAAAAGCCATGTGCGACGAAGACAATGCCAGCCGCCATCTCGGAATGGAGTTGCTTGCAGTAGCACCGGGTGAGGCTACGCTCTCGATGGCGATCACCGAAGCGATGACGAATGGTCACGGCACCTGTCATGGCGGCTACATATTCACGCTTGCCGACTCTGCATTCGCCTTCGCTTGCAACAGCTACAACCAGCGCACCGTCGCCCAGCACTGTTCGGTGACCTATATCGCGCCGGCCTTCAGGGGCGACCTGCTGACGGCGACGGCGCGGGAGGTGTCGCGCCGCGGCCGCGGCGGAATTTACGACATTGCGATCACCAATCAGCAGGGCGAGCAGATTGCGGAATTCCGCGGCCACTCGCGAACGGTCAAGGGCACGCTACTGCCGGAATAGGGTTCATGCCAGCAGCGCCCAGCATTACCCGGAAAAATGCGCAGCGGTGTTCCGGCCGGAATGGGGAAGAGACAAGAGGACAAGCATTTCTGGAGGAGACATTCATGGAAAACCTTTCCCCGCGAGCCAGCGAGCTGGAAGCGATCGAGATAGCCTCGCGCGACGAGATTTCCGCGCTGCAGCTTGAGCGCATGAAGTGGTCGCTCACCCATGCCTATGAGAATTCGCCCTTCTATAACAAACGCTTCGATGAAGCCGGCGTGCATCCCTCCGATCTGAGGGCCTTGTCCGATCTCGCCAAATTCCCCTTCACCACCAAGAAGGATCTTCGCGACACCTATCCTTTCGGCATGTTCGCGGTGCCGCGCGAAAAGCTTGCCCGGCTCCATGCTTCCTCCGGCACAACAGGTAAACCGACCGTCGTCGGCTATACCGCCAAGGACGTCGATACCTGGGCGAGCGTCGTTGCGCGTTCGATCCGGGCCGCTGGCGGCCGGGCCGGCGATCTGGTGCATGTCGCCTACGGCTACGGCCTGTTCACCGGTGGCCTTGGTGCACATTACGGCGCGGAAAAGCTCGGCTGCACGGTCGTCCCTGTCTCCGGCGGCATGACGGAACGGCAGGTGACGCTGATCCAGGATTTCAAGCCGCGCATCATCATGGTTACCCCCTCCTACATGCTGTCCATCCTCGATGAATTCCGCCGCCAGGGCATCGACCCCCGAGAAAGTTCGCTTGTCGTCGGCATCTTCGGCGCAGAGCCATGGACCAACGCCATGCGCGAGGAAATCGAACACGCCTTCGACATGCATGCCGTCGACATCTATGGCCTGTCTGAGGTCATAGGTCCGGGCGTTGCAAGCGAATGCGTCGAGAGCAAGGACGGGCTGCACATCTGGGAAGACCATTTTTATCCGGAGATCATCGATCCCGTCACCGGCGCGATCTTGCCAGATGGCGAACTCGGCGAGCTGGTGTTTACGACGCTGACCAAAGAAGGGTTGCCAATCATCCGCTACCGCACGCGCGACCTGACGCGGCTGCTGCCCGGCACGGCACGCTCGATGCGCCGCATGGAAAAGGTGACGGGGCGCTCCGACGACATGATGATCCTGCGTGGGGTCAATGTCTTCCCGACACAGATCGAGGAGCAGATCCTCAAATGCCGCGGGCTTTCGCCGCACTTCCAGATCGAGCTGACGCGCTCCGGCCGCATGGACAACATGACCGTTCATGTCGAATGCACGCTGGAGGCGGCGGACGAAATCGCGCGCGGCGTTTCGGCAAAGGAACTCACCCATCACATCAAGAGCGTGGTCGGTGTCTCGACGAAGATCGCCGTGCATCCGCCGGGCGGCGTTGTCCGCTCGGAGGGCAAGGCAAAGCGTGTGGTCGACAACCGCCCGAAAGAATGATTGGTGTCGTAGCGGATAGCCCGACAAGGATTTGATCGTGTATAGGAAGCATCGACCATTAGGCATGGATAAGGTCAACCGGCAATGAGCAGAGCAGGATCACATGGCACGCACGCGCGCAGTTGATTTCGAGGAAAAGCAGCGCGGCATCCTGGCAAGCGCTGCGGCGGTCTTTGCCGAGGTCGGCATGGAGAAGGCCTCCATGTCGATGATCGCCTCGCACAGCAACGTCTCGAAGGCCCTGCTCTATCATTACTATCCCGGCAGAGATGCGCTGATCTTCGATATCGTGCAGACGCATCTGACAGAGCTGGAAAGCGCGATCGAAGCAGCCGATCGCACCGATGTAACGCCGCAGGAACGGCTGCGCCTGCTCGTGAAAGCCGTATTGAAAAATTACGAAGGCGCGGACAACGAACATCAGGTTCAGCTTAACGGCACGCATGCGCTCTCGCCGGAACAGCTGTCGGAGATCAGGACGATCGAGCGACGCATCGTCAAGCGCTTCTCCAATGTGATCCAGGACCTCAACCCTGATCTCAACAAGAACAAGCCATTGCTGATGCCGGTCACCATGTCGCTCTTCGGCATGATGAACTGGGTCTATATGTGGTTCCGTCCCAACGGCCCGATCACCCGCGACGAATATGCCGATATCGCCACCACCCTCATCCTTGAAGGGGTCAAGGCCGTCCGTTGATATCGCGCCTCAATCGCCGAGCTTCATCCGTTCGAGAATGAGAGGATCATATTCCGGCGCGCGGATGCGACGGCGATCAGGCTCGGGCGCGGTGAGCGGCTCGACGGCCGCCAGCTTCTCCTTTGCCTCCAGTGCGAGGCGCTGATAGATGGCGGTACCCTGGCGCTTCCACGCAATCTCATCTGCCGTAAGCTCACGCACCACTCGGGCCGGCGATCCCAGAGCTAGGCTGTTAGCCGGAATTTCGGCACCGGCCTTGACGAAGGCCATGGCAGCGACGATCGCGTTCTCGCCGATAACGGCTTCATCCATGATGACGGCATTCATGCCGACCATGGCATTGGCGCCGATGCGGCAGCCATGCAGCACAGCGCCATGACCAATATGCCCCGCCTCCCCGATCACAACTTCCAGATTCGGGAAGCTATGGACGACGCAGGTCTCCTGCACGTTCGAGCCGCGCTCGAGCACGATGCGCCCGAAATCGCCGCGCAGCACGGCGCCCGGCCCAACATAACAGGCCGGGCCGATGATAACGTCGCCGATGACGGTTGCGGCCGGATGCACGAAGGCTAAGGGATCGATGACCGGGATCAAGCCATCATAGGAATAGATTTGCGCCATTCAGTCTGCTCCCAAACCTTCCACGTCGCGACCGGTTTCGGCTACGGCTTCCAGCCGCTGCGCGAATTCGCGACGCAAGGTGCGGCGAAGCTGGGCTGCCTTGTGACGGCGGATATCTGTCGGCGTGACCGGAACAAGCTCAGGCACGCGGACCGGTCGACCGGCCTCGTCAACGGCAACCATGGTGAAATAACAGGAGTTGGTGTGGCGGCGCTGGCCGGAACGGATATTCTCCGCTTCCACCCTTATGCCGACTTCCATGGAGGTACGGCCGGTATCATTGATAGAGGCCCGGAAGGTGACGAGTTCGCCAACATTGATCGGCTCCTTGAACAGCACCTGATCGACCGACAGCGTTACGGCATATTGCTTGGAATAGCGCGACGCACAGGAGAAGGCAACGCGATCGAGCAGGTTCAGAAGGGCGCCGCCATGCACCTTGCCGCTGAAATTCGCCATATCGGGCGTCATCAGCACGGTCATTTCCAGGCGATGCGGGTCTTGCTCAATCGTCGTCATGCATTCACTCTCTCGTTTTCGCCACCATCGTCAGAACGTCATATTGCGCGACGACGGCATCCAGCTGGTTGGTCACCTTGCAATCCCAGCGCACCTCGCCGTGCTCGGCATTGATGCGGGGATTGATCTCCTTGCAGGTCAACTGCACCTGGAGCGTATCACCCGGATTGACCGGTGTCAGGAAGCGGAGATTGTCGACCCCATAATTTGCGAGAACCGGGCCTGGAGCCGGATCGACGAAAAGGCCTGCCGCGAACGAGACGATGAGATAACCATGCGCCACCCGGCCCTCGAAGAACGGATTGGCCTTGGCCGCCTCCTCGTCCATATGGGCATAGAATGTGTCGCCGGTGAAACTCGCAAAATGCTCGATATCGTCGAGCGTGACGGTGCGCGTGGCGGTGACGAGCTGATCGCCGACCTTTAGCTCGGCAAGCGATTTGCGGAACGGATGCTCGCTGCCGGTGCGCACATCCGCCCCATCCATCCAACGTCCCGTCACGGCCGAGAGCAGACGCGGCGTGCCCTGCACGGCAGTGCGCTGCATGTAATGCTTCACGCCACGGATACCGCCGAGCTCCTCGCCACCGCCGGCACGCCCGGGACCGCCGTGAACGAGGCCCGGCAGCGGTGAACCATGACCGGTGGAGCTCTTGGCGCTCAAGCGGTTGCCGATCATCACGCGGCCGTGGAACGGTGCCAGACCGAGAACCGCTTCCTCGGCAAAATGCGGATCGTTGGTGAAGACGGAGGCAACGAGGCTGCCCTTGCCGCGCCGTGCCAGATCGACCGCCTCTTCCGCCGTATCATAGGGCATGACGGTGCTAACGGGGCCAAAGGCCTCGACATCGTGAACGGCACGCGCCGAGCCCGGCCTGTCACAATAAAGCAGAACCGGATTGAGGAAGGCGCCGGCGCTGGCATCGCCGGACGTGACGCGCGGATTGTCGGGATCGCCGCCGACGATCTCGGCCTCGGTGGCGAGATCCCGAATGCGAGCGCGGACTTCCTCACGCTGGTCGAGGCTTGCAAGCGGCCCCATACGAACAGTCTCATCGGCCGGATTGCCGATTGCCATCTTGCCGAGGCGGTCGTTCAACGCGGTAATCAGCGCTTCGCTATAGGAACGGGGCACAATGACGCGGCGGATGGCCGTGCACTTCTGCCCGGCCTTGACCGTCATCTCACGGGTGACTTCCTTGACGAAGAGATCGAACTCCTCCGTGCCAGGAGCAGCATCGAGGCCGAGAACGGCCGCATTGAGGCTATCGGCCTCCATGGTGAAACGCACGGAGTTCTCGATAATCGCCCTGTGCATCTTCAGGCGCTGGCCGGTTGCAGCAGAGCCGGTAAAAGTCACCACATCCTGGCCTTCGACATGATCGAGGAGATCGCCAACCGAGCCACAAACAAGCTGCAGCGCACCTTCCGGCAGCAGGCCTGTTTCAATGATACGGCGAACCATCAGCTCGGAGAGATAGGCTGTCTGGCTCGCCGGTTTCACGATGGCGGGAACGCCGGCAAGCAAAGTCGGCGCGATTTTTTCCAGCATGCCCCAGCAGGGGAAGTTGAAGGCATTGATGTGAACGGCAACACCCTGCAGCGGGCTTAGGATATGCTGGGCGGAAAAGCTTTGATCCTTGGAGAGCTGCTCCGCATCGCCATCGAGCAGCACGCGTGCATTCGGCAGCTCGCGCCGACCTTTGGAGGCATAGGACAGCAGAGTTCCGATGCCGCCTTCGATATCGACCCAGCTGTCCGCACGCGTGGCACCCGTCGCCGTAGAGAGCGCGTAGAACTCTTCTTTCCTCTCGAGCAGCGCCTGCCCAAGCGCCTTCAGCATTGCGGCGCGCTCATGGAAAGACATGCGCCGCAGTGCCGGTCCGCCCTTGTCGCGGCCATGGGCTAATGTCTGCTTGAAATCGATACCGGAGGAATCGATGAACGCGACGGGTGCGCCGGTCGACGCATCAAGCAGCGGCACGCCTTCCTTGGCGCCTGCAACCCAGTTGCCCCCGACATAGCTTTCAAGCCGGCGCGGCTGTTTTGCCATGATGTTCATCCGTTTTTCCTTCCTTCATCTTTTCCGGCAATCCTGAAAGGCAAATCGCCGTTTGCTTTCCGGGCGTGGCTAAGCCAATCCGAGCGCAGAGAGCTGCGCATCGACATCGGCTCGCCATTCGGCCAGCAGGGTCTCGTTGGGCTGATGACGCAGGCCGAAGCGCGACAATGTCTCGAAGCGGGTCGAGCCGGCATGACCAAAGCTCGCGGCAACACGAGGGTACCAGTAGGCCATCGAAGGTCGCGCCTTTGCCCGCCCCTCATCATCGGCGACGATGCGGGCAAGACCGGCGGCGCCGAGTTCAGCGTGCCGCTTTTCGCGCGGCAGAATGGCACGGAAAGTTTCTGCCAGCGGCTGGTAGGAGACGCGCGCCAGCTCCTTCAACTGCACGACACTGGCAGCACCCATGAGCACATTCATGACGACAGCATCCACCCAGCCTTCGAGCGGGTAGTGGAATACGGCAAGCCGCATATCGCCGCCGTGCCTCACAGCACCTATATCGGCGTCGCGGGCGAGCCGCACCGCCCATGGATGGTGGATGGCATAGCGCTCGCCATCAACGCCGAAAGTCTCCATGATCTTCAGGACCTGACCGGCATGATCGGTCTTTTCCAGCACGATGCGTGCTGCGGAAATGCGCTCCTGAATGCCTGGGGCATCGTTGATGATATCGGCAAAGCCGGCGGAACCGGCCAGTTCGCTATCGACAAAGCTCGCCATTAGACGCAAGAGCTCGCCGCGATAGCGAGGAGGCACATTGTCCGGCCAGGAGAGCATCCCACCCTCTTGCAGATATTGCTCGATCGGCATCGTCTCGGACATCTCATTCCTCCCTTCGATGCGATCCTATTGGTCGTAGCTGACGGCGATGCGGTCGGTGAGCGGGTAGCACTGGCAGGTCAGCACATAGCCCTGGCGCACCTCGTAATCTTCGAGCGCATGGTTGACCTCCATCTCCACCTCGCCTTCGAGAATCTTGGCGCGGCAGGTGGAGCAAACGCCGGCTTTACATGCGTAAGGCACGTCCATCGCATTTTCGAGCGCGGCATCGAGCAGGCATTGGCCATGCTTGGGAAATTTGAACGTTCGCGTCGCGCCGTCGAGCGTGACCGTCGCCTCGCACGCCGCGTCCTGGTCCGCGCCGGCGGCCTGTTCCACTTTGCGCCGCGCGCGGCCGGGCTGCGCGGAGGCGAAAAGTTCGAATTTAATCTGGTCGTCGCGCATGCCGTGCTCGCGCAGCGCCGCGGCAATTGCCAGCATCATCGGCTCGGGACCGCAGATAAAGGCTGTCGCAACCGACTTAATATCGATCCAGCTCTTGAAGAGCGCCTTGCATTTTTCCGCATCGATCCTCCCCGTAAAAAGATCGATTTCCTGCGCTTCGCTTTCAAGAATGTGCAGCACCGATAGGCGGCCGAGATAGAGGTTCTTCAGATCATCGAGCTCTTCGCGGAACATGATCGAGCTGATCTGCCTGTTGGCATAGACCAGCGTGAAGACCGAGCGTGGCTCGCGCGCCAGCACGGTCTTGATGATCGAGAGAACCGGTGTGATGCCGCTGCCGCCGGCAAAGCCGAGATAGTGTTTTGCCGCGTCCGGCTCGATCGCCGTGAAGAAGGCTCCCATCGGCGGCATGGCTTCCAGCGTGTCGCCCGCTTTCAGTTTTTCGTTGATCCAGGTCGAGAAACAGCCGCCGTCCACGCGCTTGATGCCGACTTTCAATACGCCTTCATCCTTGCCGGCGCAGATCGAATAGGAGCGGCGCAGCTCCTCATCATCGAACTTGCGGCGGAAGGTCAGATACTGGCCCTGCGTGAAATCGAAGATGGCCCGGTCCTCCTCGGATGGCGCAAGCGTGACGACGACCGCATCGCGCGTCTCGCGGCGCACATCGGTGACGGTCAGCGGATGGAAACGTGCCATGGATGCGGGCCTCGTCGTTTAGGGGTCAAATGCACTTGAAGTAATCAAAAGGTTCCAGACACTCGGTGCAGCGATAGCTTGCCTTGCAGGGCGTCGAGCCGAACTGGCTGATCTTTTCCGTGTCCGTCGATCCGCAGTGCGGGCAAGCGACAACGAGGTTGGATCGGCCTGCAAGCCGGTCAATGCGTTTCATCAGCACGCCATCGGCAGCGGTGCCATCGATCGGCGGGGCGATTCCGTAGGCGCGCAACTTCTCGCGGCCTTCCGCGCTGATCCAATCCGTCGTCCAGGCAGGCGACAGCCGGCGCTCAAGGCGCACATGGTCGAGGCCTTTTTCGGCAAGCGCCCGCTCGATATCGAGATTGATGACCGTCGTGGCGGGACAGCCCGAATAGGTTGGCGTCACCGTCACCACAAGCGTATCCTCGTGCCAGCCGACATCGCGGATGATGCCGAGATCGGTCAGCGAGATCACCGGGATTTCCGGGTCCGGCACTTCCGACAGCCAGTGCCAGACCTCGTCGACCGAGGGATGCAGCGCGGTCACCATGTCAGCCTCCTACCAAGTCGCGCCCGGATAGGCGCGCTGCAGGAACTGCATCTCGGCCAGGAGATAGCCGAGATGCTCGGTGTGAACGCCGCGCCGGCCGCCCTTGTGCATGTAGCCATCTGCCGGGCGTTTCAGCGTCGCTTCGGTAAGTGTATCGGAGACGATCTCGTCCCAGCCCGCCTTGAGGCTTTGCGGTTCCGGGATCACGCCGGCCTCCGCCAGTGCCGTATCGGAAGCATCGCCGACGAACATTTCACCGGTGAAGGGCCAGAGTTCGTCCAAGGCCTCCTGCATCCGGCGATGGCTTTCGGCCGTGCCGTCGCCAAGCCGGATGATCAGGTCACGGCTGCGATCGAGATGATAGGAGACTTCCTTGAAGGCCTTCTCGGCGATCTCAGCGATGCGCCGGTCGGCCGAGCCTTTCAACGCTTTCAGCAGCAGATAGTGCCAGGCGTCGAAGAGAAATTGCCGCATCAGCGTCTTGCCGAAATCGCCGTTAGGGCGCTCGACGAGCAATATATTGCGGAACTCGTAGCCATCGCGCAGATAGGCGAGATCGTCGGCCGAACGGCCCTTGCCTTCCACCTCGCCCGCCAGTGCGAGCCAGAGCTGCGTCTGGCCAATGAGATCGAGCGCCGTGTTGGCGAGCGCGATATCCTCTTCCAGCGCCGGTCCTCGGCCGCACCATTCGGAAACGCGGTGGCCTAAGATCAGCGTGTTGTCGCCGATGCGCAGGAGGAATTCGACGAGAGCGGCCTGATCGACGGCCGGCTCAAGGGTAGCGGTCGCCATCACATGTGCCCCACTTCATCCGGAATGTCGAAGAAGGTCGGGTGACGATAGACCTTCGAGTTGGAGGGATCGAAGAGTGGCCCTTTTTCAGAAGGGGCGCTTGCAGTGATCTCGGAAGACCGCACCACCCAGATGCTGACCCCTTCGTTGCGGCGGGTATAGACATCGCGCGCATTGTTGATCGCCATCTCGGCATCGGGTGCATGCAGGCTGCCGACATGACGATGGTTGAGGCCGTGCTGACCTCGGATGAAGACCTCCCAAAGCGGCCATTCGCTGGACATGTTTCTCACTCCCTGATTTTCGAGCCGCCTTATTCGGCGGCAATCTTTGCGGCAGCGCGGCGCTCGGCCACCTTTTCGGCATGCGCCGTCAGACCGTCGCGGAACCAGGCGCCATCCTCCCAAGCCTGCTTGCGGGCATTCAGCCGCTCCGCATTGCAGGGGCCGTTGCCGGCGATTACGTTGAAGAATTCCTCCCAGTCCGGTTCGCCGAAATCGTAGCCACCCTTCTCCTCGTTCCACTTCAGATCGGGATCGGGGACGGTCAGGCCGAGGTACTCCGCCTGCGGCACGGTCTGGTCGACGAATTTTTGCCGCAGCTCATCATTGGAATTCTGCTTGATCTTCCAGGCCATCGATTGGGCCGAATGCACGGAGGCATCGTCCGAAGGGCCGAACATCATCAGCGACGGCCACCACCAGCGGTTCAAAGCATCCTGCACCATGGCCTTCTGGGCCTGCGTGCCCTTCACCATTTTCATCAGGATATCGAAGCCCTGACGCTGGTGAAAGCTTTCCTCCTTGCAAATGCGGATCATGGCTCGGGAATAGGGGCCGTAGGAACAGCGTTGCAGCGGAACCTGGTTCATGATGGCAGCGCCATCGACCAGCCAGCCGATCGCGCCGATATCGGCCCAGGTCAGCGTCGGATAGTTGAAGATCGAGGAATATTTCGCCTTGCCAGAATGCAGCTGCTCGTACATCTCGTCGCGGCTGATACCGAGCGTCTCGGCGGCACAATAGAGGTAGAGGCCGTGGCCAGCTTCGTCCTGCACCTTGGCAAGCAGAATTGCCTTGCGTTCCAGCGTCGGAGCGCGGGTAATCCAGTTACCCTCAGGCAGCTGACCGACGATTTCGGAATGAGCATGCTGGCTGATCTGGCGGATCAGCGTCTTGCGGTAGCCTTCCGGCATCCATTCCTTCGGCTCGATCTTCTGGCCGGCATCGACGCGCTCCTGAAAGGCGCGCTCCTGGGGATCCATCTCGTCGAGGGAGCGGATGCGGGCGTCGTCGGTTTTCACCATCTGTGCATACATTGATCTTTCCTCCGTCTTCGCGCGTCCGACGCGCTCGAGAATGATCGCAGGCCCGGGGTTGTCTCGAAGCGCATCAGCAAGGCCGCCGCGTTACGGCACCGCCAGTATAAGCCTGTTTCTCGTTCTCCTCCACGAAACAGCGATCCCGCGGCAAATGCATTAACCGACCGATCGGTCACTGTATTAACATGAGATATGTCACAGTACAAATGAATTTTCCAAATTTTTTGTGACATTTTAGACTATCAAAGAGTGCAGCGAGGCAACTGCTTCGCTATGTTACTGAGAGGATTGACCCTTCAGAGGGACTTGAGACGTTCGTGCCGATTTTGGCTCGCCGGCGTGGTCTCTTGAAGCTTGCCTGCCTCATTGATGAAATGGCGGCCAACATAAGCATCGGCTTTTTTCGACAAAAGCAGATAGAGATCGGCGAACAGCCGCCGTGCCTCCTCGCCCGGCCAATTATCCGGCAGCGCAGACTTGGGAAGATGCGGCTCACGCAGCATGATCAGGCGATATTGATGCACGAGCAACAGCCGCGCAATCAGGCAATCGAACGGCGATAGCGCGGCACAATTTCCGACGCGTTTGAAAAATGAACCGAACCGGGCAATGAATTCGCGATAGGCCTCTGCGAAACGCGGCAGGTTCCAGGCCTCTTCGGCAAATTCCCGCAATGCGCCGTTCTCGGTCGCCAGCTGCGCGTCGAAGACGACGACGTTGCTCGGCAGGGGCGGTGCGGGATGCGTTCCCACTGCCAGGCGCGGGTTCAACCTCGCAAACCCCTCCCGCTCAAGGCCCTGCATAATCTCTTCCGGCGCAGGTCCGTTGATGAGGACGAACTGCCATCGAACCGCGGGCTGCGGCCCATAGAACAGGCTGGCAGCCTCGACGAATTCAGCTTGAGCGGCGTCGGTCAGCCGATAGAAGCTGCGGCGCCCTTCGCGCTCGCCCACAAGCTGACTCGCCGCAACCAATCGCGACACTGCGGTCCGCACCAGTGTCTCGGTAATCCCGACGCTCTTGCACGTCTCGATGAGGTTGCCGATCCAGACGACGCCCCCGCGCGGTTCGATGACATCACCGTAGATCGTCACGATGAAGCTCGCCGCTTTTATCGGCAAGTTGATAAGGAGCGCCGCAACCGCTTCGCTCAAATCATGGCCGAGTTTGACGTTATCAGCCGACACTCCAACCCTGCTCCGCATCTGAATTATTAGGGTTTATTAGCGTGAGACGCTCGCACTATTCAAGGCGAGTACGGACAGAGGCTTTATCGTGACACATTCGTCGGCAACGCCGTGGTGTATTTGACGCATTTCAGCGAGAAGTGCGACGACGAGCTCAGCACGGCTTCATGGGTCAGGATACCCCGCATCAAAAGCCCCTCATATTCCCTGACATCGGCAACAACCGCGCGGATCAGGTAATCCCACTCTCCCGACATGGAGTAGCATTCCAGCACCTCGCGATAGCTGGCGATGAACTGTTCGAAGTCGCGCCGCGTCGGTGGATCATGGGTCTTCATTTTGACCTGGCAGAAGACATTCAGCCCCTTGCCGATTTTGTCGGGATCGACAAGGCGAACCGTCCGGCCGAGCACGCCCGCGCTTTCCAATGCCTTGATCCTTCGCCAGCAGGACGCGGGCGATGCGCCGACCTTTTCTGACAGCGCCGCCTGACTGATATCGCCTTCCTCCTGCAGGACGCGCAGAATCGCTCTGTCGACGTGATCAAGATCGAAATCTTCCATTCAGAAATCCGCCACTCGTGAAACATATCTTTCAAAAACTACGGCAAAAACTGTCAAATTGAAAGGAACAGAGCTGACGCTTGAATTAAAATAGTTGAGCCATCTGTAGGAGGATCACATGGCCCAGCTTGCCTTCAAAAGCCACGAGCGCAACTCGCCCGATGATCACATCGACTGGCGCAAGGTTGCCTATCTCGTTCATCTCTCCCGGGCTCTCGACGAGATGGAGGAGAAGCGCCTCGTTCCGGAAAAGAAGGTTCTCTACCAGTTTTCCGCACGCGGCCATGACATGGCGCAAATCCTTCTTGGAATGCAGTTGACCGGCCTGCACGACGCGACCTGCGGCTATTATCGCTCGCGGCCACTTCTGCTTTCTCTTGGCGTCGATCCGGCCGATGCGCTGGGTTCAGCCATGGGCCGCGCCGGCGGCTATTCCGACGGCCGCGACATCGGTGTCGTCTTCAACTATCCAAACCGTTCCGGCGCCTCGGCCCTGCCCATGTGCGGCGGCGTCGGTGCGCAATACACGCCGACGGCCGGCTGGGCGCAGGCGATGAAATACTATGCCACCACGCTCGGGCGCACGGAATACGCACGCGACATCGGCGTCGTGCTTGGCGGCGACGGCTCGGTTGCCTCGAACGGCTTTTGGTCGGCGCTGACCGCTGCAACCACGCAAGCACTGCCGATGCTGTTCTATATCGAGGATAATGGATTTGGCATCTCGGTGCCTTCGACGGTGCAGACGCCGGGAGGGAATATCGCCGCCAATCTCGCGAGCTGGAAAAACCTCGCAATCTTCGATGGCGACGGCTGCAACCCCGCCGAAGCTGCGCATCTGGTGCAGGATGCCGTCTCCTTTGTTCGTGACGAATGCAAGCCAGCGCTTCTCAGGCTCACGGTTCCGCGCCTTGAGGGCCACAGTTTTCAGGACACGCAGGCCTACAAGAGCGAGGAAACCGTGAGGCGCGAATGGGAGCGCGATCCCCTGCCGCGCCTGAAAGATTTCCTCGTTCCCGCCGTGATGACAGCACAGGAATGGGATGCCTGTGAAAGCGAAGCGCGCGAGGCAGCTGAAAACGCCCGTGCACAAGCCGAAAAGAGGCCGATTGCCGACCCCTCCTCCGTGACCCGCCATGTGTTCTTCGACGGCGACATGCAGACGATGGGCGGCCAGCATCCCATGGGTTATTCCGCACCGGCGACGACAAGCGAACCGGAGACATCCGGGCCGCGCATCAACATGGTCACGGCCATTCGCAGAACACTCGAACACGAGATGTCGATCAACGAGCGCGTCGTAATCTTCGGCGAAGATGTCGGCCCCAAGGGCGGCGTACATGCCGTCACCCTCGGCATGCAGGAAAAATTCGGCAACGAGCGCGTCTTCGATACGTCGCTATCCGAAGAGGGCATCATCGGCCGTGCGGTTGGCATGGCGCTCGCCGGGCTCGTCCCCGTTCCCGAAATCCAGTTCCGGAAATATGCCGAACCGGCGACCGAACAGCTGAACGATTGCGGCACCATTCGCTGGCGCACCAACAATCGTTTTGGCGCCCCCGTCGTGGTGCGCATGCCCGGCGGCTTCTTCAAATGCGGCGACCCCTGGCACAGCCAGACCAACGAAGTGGCCTTCGTACACCAACCAGGCTGGAAGGTCGCCGTTCCCTCGAACGCCGAAGATGCGGTCGGCCTGCTGCGTACCTCGATCCGCGGCAACGACCCGGTCATCTTCTTCGAGCATCGGGCGATGCTCGATCACGCTTGGGCGCGGCGCCCCTATCCCGGCGACGATTTCGCGCTGCCCTTCGGCAAGGCGAAGCTGACGCGGACCGGCAGCGACATCACCATCGTCACCTGGGGCGCCATGGTGCAGCGCTGCGAGGAAGCAGCCGAGGGTATCTCCGCCGATATCCTCGATCTCCGTACATTGATGCCCTGGGATCGGGAAGCCGTGCTTGCATCGGTCGCCAAGACCCATCGCTGCCTCATCGTCCACGAAGATCTCGAAGCCGCAGGCTTCGGCGCGGAAATTGCCGCCGTCATCGCGGACAAGGCCTTCACGGATCTCGATGCGCGCGTCTCACGCTTGACCATGCCGGATATCCCCAGCCCGCATAACCCCGTGCTTCTCGACTGGGCCGTCCCGTCCAGCGAGCGGATCGCCAAACGCATTGCCGAAATCCTGGAGTTTTAGGGATGACTGGTATCATCGAGATCACGGCTCCGATCGAGCAAGAAGGCACGAAAGCAGTTGTCCGAAACTGGCTGAAGCGGATCGGCGACCATGTCAAGGAAGGCGATGCGCTTGTCGAACTGGAAACCGACAAGGTCACCCAGGAGATACCGGCGCCATGCGACGGCATCCTGAGCGAAATCGCGATGGCGGATGGCGATGATGCCGCGCCCGGCGCGATCCTCGGACGGATGAGCATCGAAAATGCAAACGGTGGTGCAGCGCAATTGGCCCAGGTTCCGTTGCAGATACAGCCGGCTTCACCTGCCACGGCCTCCGCCGCCGCTTATTATTCACCCGCGGTTCGCAAGGCCGCCGAGGAATACGGGATCGACCCGGCCAGTCTGAAGGGCAGCGGCAGGGACGGACGGGTCACACGAGCCGATATGGATCATGCGCTGGAAACCGCCAGGCCGCATCCATCTGCGTTGGTGTCGCGGCAGGCTGAGGCTGGACAGACCTCGCCGGCAGCCGCGGCGGACGGCAAATCTCGCATCGTTCCCCATTCCGCCATGCGGCTTTCGATCGCCAGGCATATGGCCCAATCCCTGGCGACGGCACCGCAGGTCACCGCAATCTTCGAGGCGGATTTCACCGCGATCATGCGTCATCGCGAAAACAACAAGGATCGCCTGAAGGCCGAGGGCGTAAACCTCTCCTACACCGCCTATTTCGTGGCAGCATCCGTTGCGGCCATGAAACTCGTACCCGAAGTCAACAGCCAGTGGCATGATGACGGCCTGGAGATCTTCACCGATGTCAATATCGGCGTCGGCATCGCATTGAGCGACAAGGGCCTAGTCGCGCCGATCATCCGGCAGGCGCAGAATCTCCAGCTGGAGGCGATTGCCGCAAGGCTCCAGGATTTGACGAACCGGGCACGCTCCAACGCCCTGAAGGGCGAGGAGTTGAAAGGCGGAACCTTCACCATTTCCAATCATGGCGTTTCCGGCTCGCTGGTCGCATCCCCGATCATCATCAACCAGCCACAATCCGCCATCCTCGGCATCGGCAAGCTGGAAAAGCGCGTCGTGGTACGGGAGGTCGACGGGGTCGATACGATACAGATCCGCCCGATGGCTTACGTGTCCCTGACGATTGACCATCGCTCCCTGGATGGGCATCAAACGAATGCGTGGCTGACGGAATTCGTGCGGGTTCTGCAGGATTGGCCGCAATGAGCACGAGGGAGGAGCAAATGAACAAGACAGCGTTTTTCGATAGCCTTACGGAACAGAAGCCCGACCCGCTGCTTGAACTGATTGCCAAGTTCGCGGCGGATCCGCGATCCGGAAAGATCGACCTCGGGGTTGGCGTCTATCGCGATGAAACGGGCCGCACACCGGTCATGAGAGCCGTCAAGGCGGCCGAGCACCATCTTTGGGAAACCCAAGAGTCCAAATCCTATATCGGCCCTGAGGGCGATCATGCTTTTCTGCGCGCGCTGGCCGGCGAAATCTTCGGTGAACGCCACGGCGGCAAGCCAGTCGCGGGAATTCAGACCCCTGGCGGCACCGGCGCTCTGCGTCTGGCTGCGGAACTGCTTGCCCTCGACAAGCGGCGCAAGATCTGGATGGGCACACCGACATGGGTCAACCATCAGGCGATCTTTGCCGCGGTCGGCCTTCAGGTCGAAACCTATCGCTTCTTTGACATCGGCAAGCAGGCTATTCTCATTGACGAGATGCTGACGACCCTGCGCAACGCAGCATCCGGCGATGCCGTGCTGCTGCAAACGAGCTGCCACAATCCGACAGGCGCAGAATTATCATTGCAGAACTGGCGCGACATCGCCGAGATCGTCGCCGACAAAGGATTGCTGCCGCTCTTCGACAATGCCTATCAAGGCCTCGGTCACGGCCGGGTCGAAGATGCAGCAGGCATGATCGATGTCATCGAAGCGGTCGGCGAGGCGATGGTTGCCGTCTCCTGCTCCAAATCCTTCTCACTCTATCGGGAGCGCACCGGCGCGGTCTATCTCTTCGGCGATCAGCAGGCGCCGTTGAACAAGGGCATCGGCAATCTGGCGAGCTATGCCCGCGCCAGCTATTCCATGCCGCCAGCGCATGGGGCTGCTATTGTTGCCGCGATCCTGCAGGACCCGTCGCGGCGCCAGGCCTGGGTCGATGAACTCAGCGAAATGCGCAACCGCATAGCCGAAATCCGCCGTGCCGCCGCCGAAGCCTTTGCACAATTCCGTCCCGATCTCGCCAATATCGCTTCGCAGGAAGGCATGTTCTCCCTTCTGCCGATCCCTCCGGAAAATGTCCGGCAACTTCGGGCCGAACACGGCATCTACATGCCGGATTCCGGCAGGATCAACGTGGCAGGGATGCGTGTTACGGATGTCGCATCCGTCGCGAAGCGCATCGGTCCCTATCTTGCCTGAACATACGCCAAAATAGCCCGGCGTTTCGCGTAGGGACATGATCGGGACGCGCCAATCGGCTCGCCGGCCCGTAGCTTTTGCCGCGCATCCAACTCGACACAAGCATCCGGATTCCACTGCTGCCCGAATGCTATGCTCTGCCCTTAAGCGGACCGAGCGCGTGTGGGCTCGCGCCTATTGACCTTTTCATACATAAATATAATCTGCGTATATGCAAGATGGCGGTCAGGCTTGGCTGTCACGTCAATAGCCAGATCGAGATCCGGTTTAAGCATGAAGGCATGCCTTGTCCGCGAGCGTCTCGCTACGAGGCATTCTGCCTTTGGGAGGAGTAACTATGACAAACGACAATCCGGCGCTGCAAAGCGCCGTGCACAAGGCGACGATTCGTCTCCTGCCCTTTCTGGGCTTGATGCTGATCCTGAATTTTCTCGACCGATCCAATGTCGGCTTCGCCAAGGTGGCTTACCAGGCCGATACCGGTATTTCGGATGCAGCCTATGCCTTCGGCGCCGGCATTCTCTATCTCGGCTACGCCACCTTCGAAGTGCCGAGCAACTTGATCATGCAGCGCGTCGGCGCTCGCCTTTGGCTCAGCCGCATCATGATTACCTGGGGTATCGTCTCCGCCTGCATGGTCTTTGCCCACACGCCAACGAGCTACTACATCGTGCGCTTTCTGCTCGGCGTTTGCGAAGCCGGTTTCTATCCGGGCGTCCTCCTCTATCTGACCTACTGGTTCCCCGCCAAGCAGCGAGCGCGCGCCACTGGCCTGTTCTATCTCGGCATCCCCCTGTCGTTGGTGATCGGCGCACCACTTTCCGGCTGGCTGCTCACCCATCACGACGTCCTTGGCCTCACCAACTGGCAATGGATGTTTGCGGTCGAAGGCCTGGCGGCAACCGTCGTCGGCATCGCAGCCCTCTTCTTCCTGACGAGCCGCCCAAACGAAGCGAAATGGCTGACGGCGGAGGAGAAAAACGCGCTGAATGCCGTTATCGAGGCAGAAGAGCGCAGTAAGCTTTCCGAAGTGAAGCACTCGGTCTTCAGCGTGCTGAAAGACTGGCGCGTCCTCGCCTTCATCGGCATCTACCTGTTCATCCAGATCGGTGTCGGCCCGATCACCTTTTACCTGCCAGCGCGGCTGGCGCAGGCGCTCGGCGGCGGCGTCAATACCTGGGTCGGTGTGCTGCTCGGCCTACCCTGGCTTTGCGCGCTTTTCGCAACCCGCTTCTTCACCGTCTATGCCGACAAGCATGACAACCATCGCATCGTCTGCATCGCTATGCTGACGGCAGGCACCATCGCGCTAGGAACGATCGGCCTAACGATGAATCCGTGGGTGATGGTGATTGCGGCCTGCATCGCGGTTCCGGGCCTTGCCTCTTCGCAGCCGGTCTTCTGGAGCCTGCCGACCCGCTATCTCGGGGGCGTCGGTGCTGCTAGCGGCATAGCCTTCATTGTCTCGCTCGGCAATCTCGGCAGTTTCGCCTCACCGCAGATCAAGGCCTATGTTGACGCAGCCACAGGCAATGGCGATATCGGCTTCTACATCCTTGCCGGCTGCTGCTTCCTGTCTGTCATGCTGCTGATCGCGCTCGGCCCGCACCGCCGCTGGATCGTCGACGCCGAGCCGACCGCCGGTGGCAGCCGTTCGCATTGAAGGAAGAGAGCTTTCGATCCTCGCCCCGCGATAGTCGGCGAGGATCGATAGGCGGCAAATCCGCCGCGCAACGTTAGCCCGCGACGATCTCTTCCAACGCCAGCGCCGCGCCCAACAGCCGCTCGTCATGGTTTCTCGGCGCCGACAGTAGGAAGCCAACCGGCATGCCTGCTTCACCCGTGCCGCAAGGCAGGGAGACGCCGCACCAATCGAGGAAATTGCCGATTGCCGTATTGCGCAGTGTTCTGCCATTGATTTTTACGAACAGCTCGTCATCCGCCTCCAAGGGGCCAAGCGCCGGCGCAACATGGGCAACCGTCGGATAGGCGATGAACTCGTTTGGCCCAAGCGTGTCAGGCACTTTCTTGACCAGTTGCTCGCGCACTTTGAGCGTTTCCAGATAGCCGACCAGTGTCGTCTTCTCTCCAAGGCGTGTCCGCGCGACAACACGCCGATCCATGAAAGCGGCTTCCGGTCCTGCCAGACGGCGGTGATGCAGCACGAAGGCCTCGGCAGTAACCAGTGGCCCATACTCGGCCATCAGCTCAAAGAGCCTTTCGAAAGCCGGAAAGGCAGCTCGCCGGATCTTAACGCCGGCGGCGCTCAATCTCGCCAGCGTCGCTTCGAAAGCTCCAAGAACACCATCCTGCGCATCATCCATGACGATATTTGTCGGTACCACGATGGAAAGCCCGGTGGCTTCGGCGCGCTCCACCTCGGGGACAAAGCGCCCACGCATTGCGGCATCGATCCAGATCGCATCCTGAACGCTGTGGCACAGCGGACCGAGCGAGTCGAGGCTAGTCGACAGCGGAAAGACGCCGTCCATGCTGTAGCGGCCATGGCTTGCCTTATAGCCGACAAGGCCGTTGAAGGAAGACGGTATGCGCACTGAGCCGCCCGTATCCGTACCGATCGCGACCGGCACGAGACCTGCCGCAACCGCGACGGCAGATCCCGAAGACGAACCGCCAGGAATGCGCGCGACATCGATCGCCAGCGGGTTTAGCGGGGTACCGTAATGCGGATTGAGGCCGAGGCCGGAAAAGGCGAACTCGCTCATATTGACCCGACCGACAGCCACCATGCCCGCAGCCTTCAATGCCTTGACGACCTCGGCATCGTCCTGCGCGGGCTTTGCATCCGCAAGCACGATCGACCCGGCTGTGGTCGGCAGGCCGGCAATTGCAAACAAATCCTTCCATGCGACCGGAATACCATCCAGCAGCCCGCGCGAACGCCCCTGACGCAGCCGTCGGGACGAAGCCGCCGCCTCTTCCTTCGCGCGCGTTTCCAACAGCCGCGTGAAGATCGCCTGATCCTTGTAGGTCCGGATCGCATCGAGGGTCTCCTCGGCCAGCGCGATCGGATCGAGACTGCCGGACTGGATCAGGACCGAGAGTTGGGCGATCGATTTGCCGAGATGTGTCTGTGTCATAGTCCCTGCTCTCCTTCTCAGCCGACCAGCTGCATCCAGCGGCGCACGAGATAATTGTGCTCATCCATTGTCGTATTCCAGACGGCAATGCAATTGGCGCGCTGCCAATAGGATCCGCCGCTGCGCACCGATCCTTTCCTGATCCGCATCTGCCCATCCGGGCCAGGCAAGTCTTCGGTAGCCGCCGCACCTTCATACCAGTAATCCCATTCCGCCTGGGTCATGAACTGCCGTGAGCGCTGCGGCGTCGAAATGTAATAGCCCTGCCGCGCGACCACAGCACCCGGCCATCCCGAGATCCACCAGTTCAGATAGTCGTAGGCGACATCGAGCAGGCGCCCGTTCAAGTGTTTCGAAAGGCAGAGGCCACCATGCCAGGCGCGATAGCCTTCGGCGGGCACGGCCTGTTCGACCGGGACACCCTTCGAATTCAGAATGCCGATACCGGGCGACCACATGCTCTGGACGCTGGTCTCGCCGGCGATCATCAGCCGCGCCGCATCCTCGGCGGTCTTCCAGAAATCCCGGAAAAAGCCGGCCTTCTTGCGCTCCTCAAGGAGATCGATCAGCTGGTCGATCTCCTGAATGGACATATTGCCGATATCGTCGAAGGACATGAGGCCGGCGGCCTGTGCTGCGAGCGCCGCATCGAATATGCCGATAGCGGGCTCATCCACCAGCGCCACCCTGCCCGCCCAGCGCTCGTCGAAAAGCGCGCCCCAGGAATGCATGCCGACACCGTTCGGCGCCAGATCCGTCCGATAGGCGAAACTGTCGAAATTATGCGTCGTCGGCAGCATCGAGATGAAGCGCGATGGCGTATCGCCGAGCGCGAGGTTCGGCTGCACGAACAGCTTTTTCGCCGGCACATCGCCAAGCCCCATTCGCGGGTTGGGGCCGATATGGCCGGTCTTCGTCAGATCGTTGACCTCATCCCAGAGAACGATGCGCTGCGTGTCCACGGGCTGGATCGCGCGCCAGTGCCAGACGATATCGAGATTGTGGAAGCACTGATCGTAGATATCGTAGGTTTCCGGTTCGCGCGCCGCCTTGTACTGCGTCGTCAGGAAATCGTTGTTGTCGAAAGCGACATCGATACCCAGATCCTCCTGCGCGCGCAGGCGCAGTTCCTCCAGCAGCGAAATCGCAGTTCCGAGCACGCGCAGGCGCGGCCGGCCCTTCAGATGCAGGGCGGGAGCGGACATGCTTTTGGCGACGGATTCATGCTTGTTCATGGAGATACCAATTGTCTCATCGCGCCGCGGCGATCGGGTAAGATGCGGCAGGCACGCGCGCCAGTGTGAAGGCTTCGAGGGAGCGTTTCAATAGCGCGCCATCGAGCCCATCGAGAATGAACACCAGTCGCGAAATGCGGTCTTCTGAGGGCCATCCATCCATGTGCACCGGCGTATGAACCAGATGCTGAACCCCGTGAACGGCGACGGGGCGCTCCTCACCGCTGAGATTGAGAATACCCTTCACGCGCAGCACCCGTTCGCCATGCCGATTGAGCAGCATGGTCAACCAGAGCCCGAAAGCGGTCCAATCGACAGGCCTGTCGATGATGAGCGAAATCGAGGAAATGGCGGCCTGATGCGGCGCGCCGCCCGATGAGACGAGCTGCATCGGCTCCTCGCAGTAAAAACCGCTTTGCGACAGACTGCTTGTTGAGACGTTGCTCTGGACCGCGACAAGCGAGGAGAGATCGAGATCCGGATCGGCCGCGATCAGGATCGGGGCATCGGGATTGAGCGTTCGAAGGCGAGCATGGAGGTCGCCTTCACCACGATCGGCCTGAAGATCGGTCTTGGTCACGATCAACCGGTCCGCGACCGCTGCCTGCCTGTTGGATTCGATATAGGTGTCGAGCTGACGCAGCCCGTTCACCACATCGACCGTCGTAATCACGTTACCGGCGCAGAAATGGTGCCTGAGTACCGGATCGGCCTTGATGGTCGAGAGCACAGGAAAAGGATCGGCAAGCCCGGAGCTTTCGATGATGACGCGCCGGAATGGTGGCACCAGCCCGAGCTCGCGGCGGGAGTAGAGTTCCTTGAGTGCTGTGGCAAGGTCGTCACGCACCGTGCAGCAGACGCAGCCGGAGCGCAGCAGCACCATCTCGCCCTCGACGCTTTCGACGAGATCATGGTCCAGCCCAATCTCGCCGAATTCGTTGATGAGCACGGCGGTATCGGCGAAGGCCGGATCCGCCAGGATGCGCTTGAGCAGTGTCGTCTTGCCGGAACCGAGAAAGCCTGTCAGCAGATTGATCGGCAGGAAGCCGCTTGTTTCAGTCGCCATGCCGCGCCTCCATCCGGGCGACGAAGGTGACGTCGAGCGGGTCACAGGGCCGGCCAACGAGCCTTTCGGCCGCCGGCCAGAGATGACCGAGATCCTCGATGATCTCACTCCTGCCTGTTCGCGTCGACAAGACGAAGGAGGCGCCCTGCCAATCGGAGAGGACAAGGCCGAAACCCGAGAGCATTTCGTTGGCGGCGCGCACGCGCTCGGCACGCTCACGCCGCCGGTCGAAGCTTGCGTGATTGCGGGTGAAGACGCCTGGCCGTGCCGCCGCATCCGTCCAGTGCTCATTGCCGCCGAGCACGCCGCACAGTGAACACATGGCAATCGCCTCCAACCTGATGCTTCGATACTTCAGCCTAGCCGGCTATTTCTTGCGCGGAAAGCGGGCTGCGAAATCGTCGGCGATCTCGTTCATCGTGACGAACTTGACGCCGGGATGCTTGACCATATGCGCATAGAGCCGCTCCAGCATCATCAGCACCTGCGGCCGGCCGGCGACGTCGGGATGGATGGTGATCGGGAAGACGGCATAATCCATCTCGCGATAGACCCAGTCGAACTGATCGCGCCACATCTGCTCGATGTGATGCGGATTGACGAAGCCATGGCTGTTCGGCGATTTCTTGATGAACATCATCGGCGGCAGGTCATCGAGATACCAGGATGCCGGGATTTCGATCAGATCGGTCTCCTGGCCGCGTTTCAGCGGTACCATCCAGTCCGACGGCTTGCGGGAATAGTCGATCTTCGTCCAGCTATCACCGACACGCACATAATAGGGCGTGAAGTCATTATGCATCAGCGAGTGATCGTACTTGATGCCGCGCTCCAGAAGCAGTTCGTTCGTCACATTGGAGAACTCCCACCACGGTGCGACATAACCGGTCGGGCGCTTGCCGGAAAGCTTGGTGACCAGTTCGATGCACTTGTCGAGGATTTCCGTCTCCTGCTCGCGCGTCATGGCAATCGGGTTTTCATGGCTATAGCCATGGATGCCGATTTCATGGCCGGCATCGGCTACAGCCTGCATCTGCTCGGGGAATGTCTCGATCGAGTGGCCGGGAATGAACCATGTGGTCTTGATGCCGAAGCGTTCGAAGAGCTTCACCAGCCGCGGGCTGCCGACTTCGCCGGCAAAAAGGCCGCGCGAGATGTCGTCAGGTGAATCCTCGCCACCATAAGAGCCGAGCCAGCCGGCGACGGCATCGACGTCGACGCCAAAACTGCACAAGATTTCCTTTGCCATGGGATGACCTCCTTCAATTTGAGTTTCTGCAATCAGTGAGCCGGGATGACGGTCGCGTCGGTCGGATCCCAGGTAAGCATGACCTCGGCGCCTAAGGGAAAGGCGCCGGGCCGGTATTTGTCGACATGCGCCTCCAGCGCCAGGCCTCGGCCGTCGGGCAGGCTGATGCCGATCTGCGAGATATGGCCGACCACGTCGAAGCGCTCGACGCGTGCGCCAACCACATTGCCGCCGAAAGCCCGGGCGAGATTTTCGCGTACCGAGCCGCCCGCCGCATGAACCTCGATCGCCTCCGAGGGAATGACGATGTTGACCTTGCTGGAGAGGCCGCCATTGGCACAGCCCGACAGCATGCCAAACGCGGTGGAGACAAAAGTGTTGTCGGCCTCGGTGCCAGCAACTTCACCTTCGAAGATGGTGTTGCGACCGATAAACTGTGCCACGAAAGGCGTGTTCGGGCGTGTGTAGAGCTGAGCGGGCGGACTGATCTGCTCCACCCTGCCCTGGTTCATGACGACGATGCGGTCGGACAGCGCCAATGCTTCCGACTGGGCATGCGTGACGAAGACGAAGGTCACGCCGAGCTTCTTCTGCAGCAGCTTCAGCTCATTCTGGATCGCCTTGCGCAGATTGGCATCCAAAGCACCCAGCGGTTCGTCGAGAAGCAGCACATCCGGCTCCACCACGAGGCCGCGGGCAAGCGCGATGCGCTGACGCTGACCACCGGAGAGCTTGTCCGGCTTGCGCTCGGCAATATCTTCCAGCCCGAGGGTCGCGAGAATACGGTCGACCCGCGCCTCACGCTCGGCCTTCGCCGTGCCCTTGACCTCGAGACCATATCCGACATTCCGGCGGACGGTCATATGCGGGAACAAAGCATAGTTCTGGAAGATCATCGATGTCGGTCGCTTCTGCGGCCGGACATCGTTCATGCGCTCGCCCTTGATCATCATGTCGCCGGAGGAGATGCTCTCAAAGCCGGCGATCATACGGAGCGTCGTCGTCTTGCCGCAGCCCGACGGGCCTAGGAAGGCGATGAATTCGCCCTTCCTGATCGATAGATTGAAGTCGATGACGGCGGGCGTGCCATTGTCATAGACTTTGCCAACATCGATGAGTTCCAAGTCATATATCATGGGAGATCTCCGGGCGTGGACGAGGAGGCGGACATCGCCTCCCCGCGCAGCATAGGATAGCTAGCGGCAGCCATCGGATCAGGCATTGAGGAATTCATCCCATTTCTGGACGAGATGGTCGTATTCGTCCGGCCACTGGTGCCAGTAGGCAACGTTCTTGGCGCGTTCCGCCAGCGAGCCGCCGTCGCGCAGGTCGCCTTCCTTGATGCCGCGCTCGGCAGCACCGACCCAAGGCTTGCCCTCGTACCAGAAGGCATACTTATCCGGCGCCATGACCTTCTGGATATTGGTCGACGGCGAATAATAGCCCTGTTCCGAAACGGTGATGCCGGGCTCGCCCGAGAGCCAGTAATCGGCATAGGCGATCACGGCTTCCTTGTTCGGCGTGCCTGCGATCATCGACGGGCCGATCGCCCAGCCGCGATAGCCTTCCTTCGGCACGGCATATTTGCACGCCTTGCCCTGGGCTTTGACCGCCATGACAGCCGGCTGCCAGGCGTCGCAGACGACCATCTCGCCCGATGCCATCAGGTTGACCAGCTCGCCGAAGTCACCCCACAGAGCGCGGAACTGCCCGTCCTTCTTCTTCGAAACGAGGAACTTCGCCGCTTCGTCGATCTCGGCCGTGCTCGGATTGCCGGGATTCTTGACGTTCAGAAGGCCAAGCGTGTTCATGGCCATAATGGCCTGACCGAAGGCGATCAGCGGATCGGTATTGAGACCTGATTTGCCCTTCCACTTCGGATCGAAGATCGCCGACCATGTATTGGCTTCCTCGGCGGAGAGAACGTCCGGATTGTAGCCGATGGAATCGTAGTTGTAGACCGCAGGCACCATGTTCAGCGTGGTCTTGGCATCATCGGCCCAGATCTGGCCGACGATCTGTTGCTTCGGCTCCCACTTGTCGGAAGGCGTGGTGAAGGTATCGCGGATATTGGCCCAGTTCTTCAAGGAAGCGGCCGGAACCGGCTCGACATTGTTGGTCATGACGATCGAGGGCAGACGCTCACCGATGATCTCCCAGCAATCGTAATCCTTGGAGCCGGACAGGATCTTGGTCTGTGCGTCCGGAAAGGTCGCCGCAGTACCCGAGGTCTGGCCGACGCCGCTCACCTTGCGGAATTCATCAAGGATACGCTCCTGGACCGTGACCGAGAGACCGATGGTGCGCAACTGTTCCTTGGCAAGGTTCGCAGCCTGGGCGTAGGCCGCTCGCGACGACAGAAAAGGCGTTCCGCCCCCGATCGCGAGCGCCATCACGCCGGCGGAGTGCTTCAACAGAGAGCGTCTGTTCATTTCCATCTTGGACATATCTGTTCTCCAGTGCTGATTGCTGTTCCCTTGTGCCCTTTGCGGGCCTGCTTCATTGCCGTATCGCCCTTCATCCGGTCGGTGCCGGGACGATGGCGATCAGTACCGCCCCACAAGGAGGCCGCCATCCACGACCAGAACCTGGCCGGTCATGTATCTCGCGCCCTTCGAGGCGAGGAATGCGATCACGTCGGCGATGTCTTCCGGCTCACCCAGCCGGCCCATCGGAATGAACTCGGCGGCCTTCTCCGCGCCTGCGGGGCCGAGCGAATTTTCTTCTGAAAGAAGCTGGGCTGTGCGGATATAGCCCGGCGCAATGCCGTTGACCCTGATGCCGTCCTTCGCCAGCTCGACGGCGAGCCCGCGCACCAATCCCACGACCCCGGATTTCGCCGCCGAATAATGGACATGCTCGTCCCAGCCATAGGCGACGCCCATGATCGAGGAGAGCGCGACGATACTGCCCGATCCGCGGGCACGCATGCCGGGTACCGCGGCACGCACCAGCTTGAAGATACCCTTCAGGTCGACATCCATGGTCAGGTCCCACTTGTCATCGGTGAGCTTGTCGAGGGGCGTGCGATGGGCGATGCCGGCATTGGCGACGATGACGTCGATCTTACCGAAGCGTGCCTCGACATTGGCGACAAGCCGGTTGGCGGCCTCCGTCGAGCGGACGTCGTAGAGATGGAATTCGGCAGAGCCGCCGCTGGTGAGGATGTCGCGGACGGTCTCCTCACCTTCCTTTTCGAGGATATCGGTGACGACGACATGGTCACCGAGCGCTGCAAACGCCTTTGCTGTCGCTTGGCCGATACCGATGCCCGCGCCTGTGACGATGACGATCCGCTTTTCCAAACTATCCATCTGCTTGTCTCCTTCAGAGCATCACATCGCCGGAATTCGGCCCAAGCGTCTGGCCGACGAAAAGGCTCGCTGCCGGCGACGCCAGAAACGCCACGGTCGCCGCCACCTCTTCCGGTTCGCCGAAGCGGCCGAGCGGCAGTTCGCGCTTCTTGCGTTCGCGCCATTCCTCGGAAAGACCCCGCACCAGCGGCGTGTTGATCGGCCCCGGCGCTACGGCGTTGACGCGCACTCCGCGGCTGGAAACCTCGCGGGCGAGTGCCTTGGTCATGCCGATGATCGCCGCCTTGGCGCCGGAATAGTGGACCAGCTCGACACCGCCGATCTGCCCGAGCTGGGAGGCGACGTTGACGATGACGCCCTCGCCTCGCGCCAGCATCGACGGCATGACAGCCTTGGTCATCAGGAAGGTGCCGCGCACATGCACCGCAAACATCCGGTCGAAATCCTCAAGCTCGAGGTTTTCAAATGCTGCCTGATGCGCGATACCGGCATTGTTGATGAGAAGGGCGACGTCGCCGTGCGAGGCCTTGGCAGCCGCATGGATAGTCGCCACATCCTCGAGCCGTGCGACGTCGCCGGCGATCGCGGTTGCCGCACCGCCCGCCTTGGTGATTTCCGAGGCAACAGTCTCGGCCCGGTCGCCCGAGAGGTCGTTGACCAGAACAGCATAGCCGTCGGCGGCCAGGCGAAGGGCGATAGCTCGACCGATACCCGAGCCCGCGCCGGTGACGATGGCAGAGAGGGGGGCGGAGATCACGGCGGAAGCCTTCTCAGCCATCACGCGTCCTCCTGGATGCGGACGCGCTTGGCGCGCCTGACCGACAGACCCATCAGGATCGCGTAGGTGCCGAGAAGCGCGAAGGAAAACAGCGTGGTCAGCACCCCGAAAGCGAAAACGTTCGGATGCACCTCGACGGAGAAGGTGCCGTAGATGGCAAGCGGCAGCGTCAGCTCGCGGCCGGAAGCAAACAGGGTGCGTGAGAACTCGTCATAGGAAAGCGTGAAGGCAAAGAGCATGGCCGAAAGCACGCCCGGGAAGATCAGCGGAAAAGTGACCTTGCGGAAGGTGCGTGCCGGCGTGACGCCGAGCGACCATGAGGCCTCCTCCATGCTCGGATCGAACCTGTTGAAGATGGCGAGCATGACGAGGAAAGCAAAGGGGAAGGTGTAGACGACGTGCAGGACGAAGGCCGTGCTCCACCAGTGACGATCGATGCCGAAGGCATTGGCGACAAGCGCCATGCCGAGGCCGACAAGCACGCCCGGCACCATCATGCCGAGAACGATCAGATAGAAGGCGACGCCCGAGCCGCGGAACTTGCGGCGAAAGGCCTGGGCGGACATGACGCCGAGCACCGTCGAGACGATCATGGTCATCAGCGCCAGAAAAAGCGAGCGGATCAGCGCCTGATCGATCGGCAACGGTGCGATGCGCGACGGCGGCGTGAGACCGAAGAGATGCCGATACCAGTAGGTCGACCATTCGATGATCGGAAATTGCGGACCGCCCTCTGGACCGGTCTGGAACGACAGGATCGCCAGGACCGCGAGCGGTCCGTAGAGGAAGATCAAAAAGAGGGTCGTATAGACACCCAGGCCAAGCTTGATGCCGCCGGCATTCATGATCAGAGCTCCTTTCTGAGGTCGACGACCTTGAGCAGCGCTGCGACGACAGCACCCATGATGATCGTCAGGACAACGCCGGCGACCGCGGCAAAGGCCCATTTCAGCGAGCCGACCTGCGTGACGATAATATTGCCGAGCAGATTGACCTTGCGGCCGGACAGGGCAGCGGACGTCGCGAATTCACCGAGAACCATGACGGAGACGAAGATCGCGCCGACCACCACGCCCGGCATGGACAACGGCAGGATGATGGTGCGGAAGATGCGCCAGAAGCCGGCACCGAGATCCTGCGCCGCCTCGATGACGGAGGCGTCGATGCGACCCATCATGAAGGCGATCGGCCCGACCATGAAGACGCAGTAGATCTGTGTCATGCCGATGATCACGGACAGCTCCGAAAACAGCAGCACCTCTATCGGCTGCTGCACGATGCCGAGCTTCATCAGGATCATGTTGATGGCGCCCTCGGTGCCGAGCATCGGCCGCCAGGCAAGCACACGGATCAGGAAGGAGGTCCAGAACGGGATGACGCAGAGCACGAGCAACACGGTCTGCAGCGTCTTGTTCTTGATGAGAAGCCCGACGAAGAGCGCCGCCGGATAGCCGACAATAAGCGTCGATACCAGCACCAGCAACCAGATGCGGATCGTCGTCCAGAGCGCGCCGAGATAGGTGGGGCTCGTCAGGAAGGTGACCCAGCTCTGCAACGTCAGTGTCGGCTCGATCTTGAAGGTCGTCTGCGTCCAGAAAGAAACATAGACCATCATCAGCATCGGCAGGACGAGGAAGGCCACCATCCAGATTATGCCCGGCGCCAGAAGCCAGAATGTCTTGCTCGATCTTCGGCGCACAGTCGCGCCTTCCTGCACGGCTTCCTCTGATGTCGCGACCATGGTCATCTCTCGCTCTCCTTGGAGGGTCCGGCGGAAGGGTTGGAAAAAGTCACATCAGCCGAAGACAAGGGCATCCTCCTTCTTCCAGACGAGCGCATAGCGATCCTTTTCGACAAAGGCCGGCGGGCGGGCATGGCTCAGATGAGATTCGACCTCGAAGACGTGGCCGTCATCGAGCGCAAAGAAGGAGTTGACCGCCGCACCGGAATATTCGCTGGCGATGAAATCCGCCTCGATGCGCACTTCGTCATCCGAGAGCACCGCATCGCGGGAGCGGATCGAAACGCGGTCGTAGCGGATCGCATAAGTCGGCTGCAGCGCTTTTCGGCGCGATCCATTCAGAGGGAAGCGGCCGGCCGGTCCGACAAAAGCATCCTCGACGACATTGCCGGCAAAGAGATTGTAGCAATTGAGAAAGCGGGCGACCGAGGCCGTTGCCGGGCTGTTGTAGACCACATCCGAGGCGGCGGCCTGCGCGATGCAACCGCGATCGAGCACGAGTACGAGATCTCCCATCGCCAAAGCTTCGCTCTCGCTGCCCGTAACATGCAGGAAGGTCACGCCGCAGCGCTCGCGGATGATCTTGAGCTCGCTGCGCATACGGCCGCGCAGATTGGCGTCAAGCGCACCGAGCGGTTCGTCCAGCAGCACCATCTTCGGCTCCGTCACCAGTGTACGTGCCAGGGCGACGCGCTGGCGCTGACCGCCGGAAATCTGCGTCACGGCGCGGTCGTCAAATCCCTTGAGACCGACCAGCGACAGCATGTCCTGGACCTGCTTTGCCAGCACGCGCGCATCCGTCACCGGATCGATCTTGCGGTTGCGCAGGCCGAAGGCAACGTTTTCAGCAACGGAAAGATGCGGAAACAGAGCGAAGTTCTGAAAAACAAAACCGATGCCACGATCATGCGGCTCGACGCCATCGAGCCGTTTGCCATGGAAGAGGATCGAGCCGGCATCCGGCTCCTCGAAGCCGGCAATGACGCGCAATAGTGTCGTCTTGCCCGAGCCGCTCGGGCCTAGCAGCGAGATATAGGCATTGTCGGGCAAAGAGAAATCTATCCTGTCCAGCGCGGGCGCCGCGCCATAGGACTTGGTGACTTGACTAAGCTGAAGAACGGTCGACACCGAATTCCCACCAGTTTCAAGGCAAGGACCATCCTTCGGGCAGAGCTCCGCCTTCGCCCGGATCACAAGTATCCGGACCTTCAGACGTCTGCCTGGGTTCGCGCATGATCACATGCGCGTCAAAGAGATGTTCCTTGGCGTTTCAAAGAGTTCCGCCTGCGGCGCTTCTGACGAGCGCCTTGATGTTGAGAGCATTACATAAATGATTTTTGTATTCAATAGACTTTTTCGTGAAAATGCCGAACCCAGAAACACGAGTTAAACGAGGGCGACCGGCGGAAGGCGGCGACGCTGGCGAGCACCCTCGCCTCCGCGTAGAATTGGCATCAACGCAGCCATTACGGGCGCCAAAGCGTGACGCGCCGCACCCGGACAACATTCAGAAAATAGCGCCGATCACGGCGCTATGGGTCAACAACCAGCAAAAAGAGATTCACCGCGCTCGCGTGTAAAACATATTTTGTATTCAATAGTCATTTATTTTTGCGCTATGTTAGAATTACAAAACGCGTAAGAGTGAGGCATCAGAACGACGTGAGTCCATTGCACCAGATGACCGAAAACCGTGCTCGCCCCAATGCGCAAAAGCGCTACGAGATCGCCGAAGATGTTCTGCGTGGCAATATCGAGGACAACACGCTGCCGCAGGGCGTGGTGCTGCTCGAAGGGCCGATCGCCGATATCCTGCAGATTTCGCGCGCGCCCGTGCAGAGGGCGCTGCAGACGCTGGAGAGCGAAGGTCTGGTGCATCGCTTCAACGGACGCGGCTATCTCGTCGGCCCCGCCGGACAAGGCATCGAGCCGAAGCGCACCGATATCAAGACCCTCGGCCTGACCATTCCGCGCCACGCAGACGAAGCCTTGCAGAGCCGCGCCTCCTGGGAACGCATCTACAATACTGTCGAGGCCGATGTCGCCGGCTGCGTCGTCTTCGGCCAGTACCGCATTATCGAGATCGAGCTCGCCGACCATTTCAATGTCAGCCGTACCGTCGTCCGTGACGTGCTGACGCGGCTGCGCGAGCGTGGCCTCGTGCGCAAGAACCAGTCGTCCCATTGGATCGCCGGCCCGCTGACGGCGCAGATGATCAAGGATCATTACGGCCTGCGCGGCATGCTGGAGCCGCAGGCGCTGGTCGCGGGAGCCAGCCGCGTCGACCGGGAGCGGTTGAATGATCTGTTTCTGCGCCTTTCCGATCTCGAACGGCACGAACCGGCGGATCATCTTGCGGCGCTGGAAGCTATCCATGCCGACTTCATCGACATCTGCATCCTTGCGACGCCGAACGAGCGGCTGAAGGAATCCATCCGCAATAACCTGCTGCCCGTCACGGCGACGGAGCGATTGCTGTGGCGCCTCGGCCTGCCCGGCGATCCCGCCATCATCACGGAGCTCCGCCTGATCGCGGAACTGCTTCTGCGGGGCGCCGTCAAGGCGGCGGCAGCGATGATGGAAAACCATCTCGAAGCCTCCGTCGACCGCACGATCGCACAGATGAAGATCGTCGCGATCATCCCAGGCCCCGGCGTGACGGCCGCTTATCTCACCCGCGTTCTCGAGTGAGATGCAGGCACGCCCTAACCTATTCGATCTGTGTCGGAAACGCGGGATCGAAGGAGCAGCCATCCGCTTGATCCCTTACGCCAGAGCAGCACGAAGGCGCGCAAGCAATGCCTGCCGGTCCGCCCGGGCCGCCAGCGCCTGATCCATGGAGACCTCCACAAATTGCGTCGGCATATGTGGCTGCAATTGGGCGATCAGGTCCATGTCGGCCGAGATCACCGTTCCCAGCATGAAATAGCCGCCGCCGGAGACAGCATCGCGATGCAGAATGATCGGCTCCGTTCCGCCCGGCACCTGGATCGAGCCATATGGATAGCAGCTGTCAACGATATTCGACGGATCCGAGCCTGCACCGAAAGGCTGCTTGCGCTCGACGAATTCGAGCTTGCGACCGCTGCGGAAGCGATACCCCATGCGATCGGCCTCCGGCGCAACCTTCCATTGGTCGGCAAAGAAGTTGCTCTTCGTTTGCTCTGTCAACCGATCCCAATAGAGCCCCGGCAGAACCCGGAGCTCCGCCGGGGTACCGGGCTTGCGGCGCAGCTCCTCGGCAATGGATAGCCCCTCGTTCTTCATGGAACCGGAGCCAACGGGAAGCTCATCTCCGGCAGCGATAGCCTTACCATTCAGGCCGCCGAGGGCGCCGATCACATAGGTCGACCGGCTGCCTAACGCTTCGGGAACATCGATGCCGCCCGACACCGCAATGCAGATCCGCGCCCCGGACCTCAGAAAGTCGAAGCTTACGGTCTGCCCTGCCCTGACCCTGAGTGCCGTCCATCCCGGCTGGAGCTCGCCGTCGATCCTGACGGGCATGTCGGCGCCGGTAACCGCAATCAGCGCATCGTCGAGAAATTCGAGCTTAGGCCCCATGAAGACGGCTTCGAGCCCGGCCGCACCCTCATCATTGCCGACGAGAAGATTTGCCGCCCGCATGGCGTAACGGTCCATGGCGCCGCCCACGGGAATGCCGAGATGGAAATAGCCGGGCCGTCCGAGATCCTGAATCGTGGTGGAAAGGCCGTGATGAAGAACCTTAATGGCCATGCAGCGCGCCCTCCAGCTTGGCATTGTAGCCGTCTATATCGGCCTGGTATTGCCTGAGATCGAAACTGACGTCGCGGATCGGCGGCGCGAAGCGGCCTCTGTCGACATCCTCGGCCGCCTGGTCATAGCCGTCGCGATCGATCGGCCGGAACTTCACGATGTCGCCCGGACGGAAGAACACCATGAAATCGCGGAGATAGCTCGTCGTTTGCGTGGGGTCGAAGATCGGCATCGGCGTGATGCCGAACATCTGGTAGCCGCCTGCCCCGCGGACCGAATAGATGCAGCCGAAGCAGCCGCCGTGACCCACAGTCAGCCGTGGCGTGTCGGTTCGCGGGCGCAGATATTTCGGCACCTCGATCTGCCGCTGCCGCTCCACCATCTGATACATGAACGGCAGACCGGCGACGAAGCCGACCATCGAGACGAACCAGGGCGAGCCGGCATGAGCCGAAATGAAATCCTCGACCGCATCGTAGCCATTGATCCTGGCAGCGTAGTCGAGATCGGTCCCCGTCGGCTCCTGATGCCGCTCGCGGAAGCGCATCAGCGTCTCATGCGTCCAGGGATCATTGTAGAAAACAGGGATTTCGACGATGCGGGTAGTAATGACGGGGTCGGCCTTTTCGGCAGCACCTTCGATCGCCTTGACCTCGCGCAGGAGATCGTCCGGCTTGATTATGTCGGGATCGAACTTGATCTGAAAGGAGGCGTTGGCAGGGCAGATTTCGGTGACGCCCTTAATGGCGCTCTTGCGCACCCCCTTGGCCATAGACAGGCTCTTGAAGAAGGCTTCGAGGGACATCTCGTCGCTGCATTCGACGAAGAGATGCTCGTCACCTCCGAACGTAAAGCGAGCTGGCATCAGGCAACCTCCGCCGATACGCCGTCAACCGCGGCAAAGTCGGTCTCCAGCCAGGTTTCGAGAAAACGCGTGTGGAATGCTCCCTTGCGCACGGATGGATCGCGCGCGAGCGCGAGATGCAGAGGGATCGTCGTCGGCAAGCCTTCGATCGTCAGATCGGAAAGAGCGCCGGCCAACCTGTCGAGGCAGGCATCGCGATCCTCGGCCCAGACGATGAGCTTGCCAAGCAGGGAATCGTAGAAGGGCGGCACGGTATAGCCGGCGTAGAGCATTGTATCGAAGCGGATGCCTTCGCCTTCCGGAATCGAGAGCCGCGTCACAGTGCCGGGCGCCGGCAGAAAGCCCCTCGCAGGGTCTTCGGCATTGATCCGGCATTCGATGGCGTGACCGCGCGTCCGGATATCGGATTGCGTCAGTGACAAGGGAGCGCCGCCGGCCACCTTGAACATCTCCTGCACCAGATCGATGCCGGTAATCATTTCGGTTACCGGATGCTCGACCTGGATGCGGGTATTGACTTCGATGAAATAGAACTGCCTGCTATCCTCGTCGTAGAGATATTCGACGGTGCCTGCGCCGCGATAACCGACTTCCGCCGCAAGGGCGACGGCGCTGGCGCAAAGGCGCTGCCTGATGTCATCGGGCAGCGTGGAGGCCTGCGCTTCCTCCCACACCTTCTGACGGCGACGTTGCAGCGAGCACTCACGTTCGAAACAATGGACGAAATTCCGTCCATCGCCGAAAATCTGCACCTCGATGTGGCGGGCGCGGGTGATGACCTTCTCCATGTAGAGGCCGCCATCGCCGAAAGCGGCCGCCGCCTCCGCCGAGGCGAGCGGAAACTGTTCCCTGAGTTCGGTAAGTGACTGGACGATGCGGATACCACGTCCACCTCCGCCGGCGGCCGCCTTGATCATGACGGGAAAGCCGATGCGTTCGGCAATCGCTTCTGCAGCCGCAATATCCACCACGCGACCATCACTTCCCGGCACCGTCGGGACGCCGGCCCGTTTCGCAAGCTCGCGGGCTGCCACCTTGTCGCCGAGCAGCCGGATGGCCTCGCCGCTCGGCCCGATGAAGATCATGCCCGCCGCCTCGACGGCATCGGCGAAATCTCCGTTTTCTGACAGAAACCCATAGCCCGGATGGACGGCATCCACGCCCGCGGACCGCGCTGCCGAAAGGATGGCTTCGATGTTCAGGTAGGATTTCTTCGGGGCCGGCGAGCCGATATCGATTGCTGCGTCCGCAAGCTTGACCGCCAGCATGTCGGCATCTGCGGCGCTATGGACTTGCACCGTTCGGATGCCGAGCGCCTTGGCAGCCCTGATAATCCTGACGGCGATTTCGCCGCGATTGGCGATCAGAACGGAGCGGATCGTCATGGGTCCACCTCCGCTATGATCTGGCCGGCCATGACGGGCTCTTCATTATCGACGAGAAAGGTGATGTTCTTGCCATCGAGCCCAGCAGGGATTTGCTGGAAGGTTTTCATGACCTCGATAAGACCGATTGTATCGCTGGCCACAACGGCGTCGCCATCGACCTTGAAGGGAGGCGTGTCCGGGGAGGAAGCCCGATAGAAGGTTCCCGGAAGGGGTGATCTGATCTCAAGCTTGCTCATGGGACCTCCGCGCTGCGTCGCTGTTCAAAATCTGTGAAACGGGTGCAATCCTGATACCCTCGGCAATGAGCGCTTCGCGCATGTGGCGCACGATATCGAGCGCACCCAAAGTATCGGAATGAAAACAGATAGAATCGAAGACGATCGGAATATCCGCACCGTTGACGGTCCGCACGACGCCTTCGGTGCAGGCTCTCACGACCTTGCGGGCAATTGCCCTGGGATCGGGGCGACCGACATCCCTGGTAAAGACGATCCAGCCTGTATCGCCATAATCGCGATCGGCGTAGAACTCGCGCACGACAGGCTGGCCCGCCTCTTCAGCAGCAAGGCAAGTGGCCGACCTGTCCATGCAGAAGACGAACATATTCGGCGCCACGGTGCGCATATATTGTATGAATATCTGCGAGAGATCGGCGTTCGCCGCCAATTCCATATAGAGAGCGCCATGCGGCTTCACATGCTGCACGGGCACGCCATAGCGTCTGGCGAACTCGCGCAGCGCACCGACCTGATAGATCAGATCGTTGACGATCTCGCGGCTAGTACCGTTGATCTTGCGCCGTCCGAAACCCTGGAGGTCATTGTAGCCGGGATGAGCCCCGACGCCGACGCCGTGGGCGGCTGCCAGCCGCACGGTCTCGTCCATGAGATTGGGATCGCCGGCGTGAAACCCGGTGGCAATATTGGCCGAACTGACGAGTGAGATAAGCTCCTCGTCATGCGCATCGCCGATCCGCCATCGGCCGAAGGCCTCCCCCATGTCGCAATTGATATCGACAACTTCCTTCAAATGCCTTCCCTCGCACCTGCATCCAAATCGGGACCGACGTGCAAACGCTAGAGACAAAGGATGCCTTTGAAAAATACAATTTTCAAAGGCGCAATATCTGATAAACTGATATCTATGCGTAAAATAGCATCATAAAATATCACGTAATATCAATTACTTATTAAAATTGCGCACGGTTTATCGAAAATCAGCTCGTTTTGGATCCATGAAATCTCAATCGCGGCAGAGGTTTTCAGATAAATAGATGGGGAGACATTATGAGTTTGAGCCTGCGGCAGCTTCGCTACTTCGTGGCAACGGCGGAATATGGGCAGATCTCGCATGCAGCCGTCAGCTTGTCGATCTCACAATCGGCGGTGACTGCGGCAATCAAGGATCTCGAACTCACGGTCGGCGTCTCTCTGTTCAATCGTACACCACAGGGCATGGATCTGACGACAGCGGGCCGGCAATTCCTGTCCCATGCCTATGAAATTCTGGCCAAGGTCGACGAGGCGACCCATCTCAACCTCGTCAGCAGCGACATTGAAGGCGAGCTCGTCGTCGCAGCGACCTACACCGTCATCGGCTATTTCCTGCCGATGCATATCGAGCGTATCCGTCGCCTCTATCCGAAGCTGAAAATCCAGCTTTACGAAGTCAATCGCGAGTCGATCGAAGAAGGCTTGCTGAGCAATCGCTACGACATCTCGGTCTTGCTGACTTCCAATATCCTCAATCCGATGCTGATGACCGAAACGCTTCTGAGTTCGGTCAGGCGCCTCTGGCTGCCAGCCGGCCATGACCTGCAGCGCCGCGACGGGATAGGTCTGCGTGAAATCGCCGAGGAACCCTACATCATGCTGACGGTCGATGAGGCGGCACATTCTTCGCTGCGCTACTGGAGCAGGAGCCCTTATCAACCAAAGGTGCTCTTGAGGACGAGTTCGATCGAAGCCGTCAGATCGATGGTGGCGAACGGCCTCGGCGTCGCTATTTTGTCGGACATGGTGCACCGCCCCTGGTCGCTTGAGGGAAGGCGCATCGAGACCGTGAACATACAGGACCCGGTTCCGCCCATGGATGTGGGGCTCGCGTGGCGAGCCAATGTCGAGTTCAGCCAGCCAATGCTTGCCTTCAGGCGTTATTTTCAGCAGGCCTACAGCCTGCCGGGCACGAATTCCTGATCCGATCGGTTGGCAATCCAGCTCCTCGTTCGAGGCACAACTGGATTTAGAGCGTGCGGCTCGACCATACGCACCGCGAAGCCATTACTGTACCAGCACAGGCTGCGTGCATCTTGCGTCAGTAACGCTTACGTCGGCTTGACCGATACCAAGCCCTAGAAGGCCGAGCAGACCGTACAGAACCTGATCGAGCGGCGCCGTCACGACCGATAGCGTATCGGCAACGGCTGAAAGCACCCCCGACGGCGTTCCAATGGTCAAGATGAGCAATTGGATGGTGATGGTCGCGTTTTTCAGCAGCGACGAGACCGTGGACGTCAGGACAGTACTGGTGGAAACCGTCTTGATCGTACCTGCCGAGATCTCCGACGGCTGAAAGTTCAATCGTGTCGGGCTCATATTGGCGATATCGACCTGCGCACCCGCTATCACTTTGAGAAGAAGGGAATCGATGATCGCAGCCGGCGTTACCCGCGGCTCGGAGCCGAAGTTTACGAAAGCAGACGTATTGACGTCACCAAGATCTACCTCGGCAACACCAGGCACCGCGTCTATTCCGACGACCGCGTTCGGCATGGAACCGCCGACACAGGTGATCGAGGCAAGCTTGGCTTCCGCGGGAGCAAGCTCGATATAGAGCGGAACTCTGAGCTTCAACCCGGCGATCAGCGACAGGCCGGTGACGGCGACTTCGAGCGCCGCACGGACCTGCGGCGTACGAACGATCGTGCCCGGAGCGCCCACGGCAAGGGCCGGCGTCTGCTGGGACATTTCCCCGATCGCCAGCGTCAGCTTCGCGGTCGCGACACCTGGCAGAGCGGCCCCGAGATCGATCGCGATCTGTCTTTGTTGGTTGGCAGCCATTGCGGTCGCCGAGATCAGATCCAGCACGTTCATGGTGGCCGTCAGATTCGGGGAGGTGCCGACGACATTGCTCCCCAACGGACCGAGATTCACGATATCCTGCAGCTTGACGGTCAGCTTCGTTGTGCCGAGCGTCTTGCCGAGATTGTTGATGAGGGTGACGACTCCGGTCGAAAGATTGGTCGACTTGCCAAGAGCGCCGAGAATCTTGTCATAGGTGACGTCAGTTGCCAGAAGCTCGTTATAGCTCACGCCAGTAAGCTTGAGATCCGTAGCCAGCAGATTGAGAAAGCTCAGAAGATTGACATTCGCGCTGACAAGCGACTGATAATCGGCGACTTTCAGAGAGATTTGCGTTCCTAGCAACGTGCCAAGGAGCTGGTTCAGAATACCGCCATTGAGGCTCGCAAGCCGCGATCCCACCGAAAAGGCAGCCAGACGCTCGCTGGACGCGGTGCCCGTCGCGCTCAAGGTCGGCGGCGTGGCAAAGGCGGAAGCGAAAGGCATCACCGCCTTTTGGGTCAATGTCACCTTGACGGAATCATACGGCGAGGTTCCCGTAGAGGAGAAGCGGTTTGCAAGCGGGATCGATGTATCTGCCGTGTAGGTGCCGAGGACCAGATTGGCCACGGTCTCATATTGACCGGAGTTGGCCGCAGCTGCGGTGACGAGCCCGTTGCTCGTCATATAGTTGCTGCCCGAGGCAACTGCCGCGGTCGTGCCATTGCTCTGGAGATTGTTCAGAAGCGCAGTCCGCGCATTTGCGATATCGGAAGCAGCCGATATCGCGCCGATGTCGCTCAATTGCTGCAGGCGCCGTTGCTGCAGCGTCATCATGCCGTAATCGATGCCGAGGCCAAGGCAATAGAGGATGAGGGGCGAGACGAGCGCAGTCGTTATGGCGACGTTTCCTCGCCTGTCCCGCAGAGAAGCGAGCCGACCGAGAAGCCGCTGCATCAGAGACCTCCGAGCCGGATGGTCGAATAGCGGCGGATGGTTTGATCCGGCATCGCAAAGGTATAGAGGTTCCAGATCGGAAGATCCGACGCGTCATAGCTGGCGCTGACTGTGAATTGATTGACATTGGTTGGGTCGGTGGCGACGGTTATCGTCAACTTACTCTTGTCGATGAAAGCGTCGTTGATCGTCGAATTGGTGACGAAGCTTTGAACCAGCTGGCTTCGCTCGTCCGCCGACAACCCGGCGATTGCCGTGCGGGCAGCGTCGGCCGTCAATTGCTGCAGCGAATGAGCGGCGGTAAGATAGATGGCAAAGGCAACCAGCGTGAGAAGCAGAAGGAAAAAAAGCGGCGCGATGAGAGCGAATTCGACTGCTGCGGCGCCCTCTTTCTCCCTGTTGAAATGAGAAACACGATACATGGTCCTGTCTCCTTCAATCGACCTTCATCTGCGCGATGACAGTCGAGGAGACCTTAGGCTTCGGACGTTAATTTTATATTTCTAAATAAGATATTTTCTAATATTATTTATATCTTAAAGATATCGAATACTTAACCAAATCATTATTTCACTGGGGAATAGCAGTCTTGGCAAAACTCCGAGCATGAAAAGCTTGCCAGAATATTGGCACCATGACCTTCCATTTGCAGTCGATGGAAATCTGTCCTTTCCAACCGCTGCGTCTCGCCCGCGCCGTACCTTCGACAGCGCTGGCCTGTTGGCTGCCCCGATCAACAGCAGACATTTACTTCTTCTTCGGCACCAGATCCCAGCCGCCCTGAATGTTTCTCACGAAACGGCAGTTTCCTTTGTAATAGGTGACGGCGCCTGTCCGATCCACCTTGATAGACGTCGGCAGCAATTGCGTCGCCGCCTTCAGCCGCTCGACCATGTCAAGTGCCTCCTGCCTCTTTCCCGCGCGGATCAGCGCCATCAGTTTCGATTCTTGTTTCATCCTCTATACTCCCGTTGATGGAGGTCTAAGGGCGGGCGGAACTTGCGACTTGTCAGTCCTATTTGCATATCGATCACCCTACTCGGCGTTGCATGAGCAGCGAACGCAGTGCCACGGTCACCACGCAGACGCTGGAAACAAGGAAGATTGCGCCGGACATCGCATAGATTGTCGGCGACGCACCGGCATTCATCTTGCCGAACAGCACGACCGGCAAGGTGTTCTGGCGGCCTGCCAGATAGAAGGCGCGCGTGAATTCGTTAAGGGACAGCAGGAACGAAAAGATGAAGGCGCTGACGAGACCCGGCCGGATCAATGGCAGGGTAATATCCCAAAACTGCCGGAAGTGGCCGGCACCGAGATCGTCCGCCGCCATCAGGTAGGTCCGTTTGACCGCGGCAAAGCTCGTCAGGATAACGATGAAGGCGAAGGGCATTGCCCATAGAAGATGGCCGGCAATGACAGTCAAAGCCGATGCCTTCACACCGGCGCGGCTGATCACCGTCGATAGTGCCAGCCCCTGGATGACGCCGGGTACGAACATCGGCAGCAGCACAGTCAAAAACCATAGGCTGCGTCCACGATGAAGCTCGCGATGCGCCAGCGCCGCGCCGAGCGACAGCAGCGTCGCAATGACAGCCGTCGCAAGCGCAATGACAATCGACTGGCCGAGCGCGGCGACGAGCGCGCTTTCGGAGCCGAGTGCAAGGTACCATTTCAGGGTGATGTCGGAGAAATGCGGCAGCCCCGGCTGCAGTGCAGGATTGAACGAGACACCGAGCAGGTAAAGCGGCGGCGCATAGATCACTATGAGGCCGAAGACGGTCAGCGCCCAGATGACGATGCGCGGGGTCGCTCCTTCTCTGACGATCATTGGCCTCGCTCCTCGAATAGTGAGGAGAGGCCGAACAGGGCATCCCCGATCAGCACCAGCCCAAAGACGATGGCGAGCATCAGCGTCGAAATCGCAAAGGCGAGCGGAAAATTGGCGACGCGCATGACGTCGTTGATCATCACCGAGACGATTGAAGCGCCAGCGCCGCCGAGCATCTGCACCTCCGTCGAGGAGCCGGCAACCATGACGAAGACGAACAGGAAGCCGGCGAAGACGCCGGAATAGGTCAGCGGCAGCAATACCGTGCGGACCATCGTCCAGAATCCGGCACCGAGATCGCGCGACGCCGCCAGCGCGATCGGATCGACACGGCGCATGGAAAGCAGGATGGGGAAGGTTGCGAACGGCAGGTAGGAGGCGATCAGTCCGACGATGACAGCAAAATCGCTGAACAGCAGCCAGTCGAGCGGCGCGTCCGTGATGCCGGCCTGCTGAAGGAGCGTGTTGATGACACCGGTGCGGCCGAGCAGCAAGCGCCAGGAGAAGGAACGAATGAGATAGGACGTGAAAAACGGGATCGTCAGCAGGGCCGCAAGCACCACAGACAGGGTGCGGCCCGCCAGGAAATACATCGCATAGGCGGTGGGATAAGCGATGACGAGGCAGATAGCCGATGTCAGAAACGCCTTGCCAAGGGTGGACAGGAACACGCTCCAGCGCCCGGCCTCCAGAATGGCGCCATAGGCAGCGAGGCTGAATTCCGGCTTGATCCAGTAGGTGGCGGAATCCCAGGCGCAGAAGCTCCAGACCACGACAAGAACGAGCGGCGCAAGGCCGAGCAGGATGATCGCCGCGAACGGAGCAGCAAGCAATAGAACTGGTGTTTTCATCGTCTAACCCTCCTTCTCTCGGCGTTGATCGCATTGGCTCGGGACCGGCCTCTCCCTCGGCAGATACGCCAGCCCCGATCCATCATGTTAAATCAGGCGTTGCGCAGCTTCTGCCACCACTCCTCGTAGAGTTGGAAATTGTCCGGGCGGCAATTCTGCCAGTAGACCTTTCCGGAGAACTTGGCCTTCACATGGTCGGCGAGCTTGGCGACATCGTCGGCCTTGTATTCATCCGGATGGGCCTTGGCGTAGGCGAGGTTGTTGTCGGTCGGGACTAGATAGCCGCGCGCCTTGCCGAGCTCGCAGCCATAGAGGCCCGCAAGCAGGCCATCGACGAACTTGTGGGCGGCGTCCGCCTTGCCGCGCTCCGTGGCACCCTTCAGCAGTACCGTATTGTTGCCCCAGCCTTCGTAGCCTTCGACGGGAGCTGCATACTCCACTTGCAGCCCGCGCTTGCGGCCTTCATAGACGATCGGCTCCCAGCCGGTCATAGCGTCGACTTCCTCGTTCGCCACCAGCTGCACGCCCTGTTCCCATCCGTTCCAGAAAGTGCGGAACTGGCCATCCTTCTTGTGCTTGATCAGGAACTCCATGACGAGGCCGAGCTCGGATTCCGTCAGGTTGCCGGGCTCCTTGATCGGCTTGTTCTCGGCTTCCTTCAGATAGATGGCGGTGAAGATGGCACTGTTGATCCACGCATCTTCCATCGCGACCCGGCCCTTGAGCTTGGGGTCGAAGATGACGCCATAGCTGTCGACCTTGCCGAGCTTGTCGGGGCGATAAATGATGGAGTCGGCGTTGACGACGGTGGGAATACCGTACTGCTTGCCCTCATAGGTCAAGGTCGGGATATCTTTGGCCCATTGCCAGATGCCGGCGAAATTCGAGATCTTGGAGACGTCCCAGGGGGCAATCAGGCCCTGCTTGGCGAGCTCGCGCTCGGCACCGCCCTGAAAGCCGCCGACATCGAAGAGATCGTTGGCATTGCCGGCGGCAAGGCGCGCGACCACCGGCCCGACATCGTTGCCGTTATCGGTAAACTCAGGCGAAACGCCACTTTGGCGAGTAAACTCCTGCCATTTGTCGCCGATATCGAGCGTGGCGGTACCCCAGAATGCAACCGTAGCATCATCGGCCATGGCACTCGTTGCAGAAAGCCCGCCGACGGTGAGTGCGGCCGCACCCGCACCCATCAGCTTGAGCATGTCACGGCGCTGCATATTACTCCTCAAGGCGGAGGAGACGAGATTATTGCTCTTGTTCATCGTGTCATTCCCTTCCCTCATTTTTCGCTTGTGTCAGCTATTCGGGTTCTACTCATCGCCTCCAGCCAGAGCCGGTATTCCGGAACGATCGATCAGGAGCGCAGCGCCCGGCTTCAGACACACGCGCACGCTTTCGCCCGGCAAGGGCGGAGTTGCGTCCGCGCTAGTCGTTAACACCACGCGCTGGCTGTCGGCGAAAGCGAGCGTAACGTCATGGCTGAGTCCGCGATAGATGCTTTCGACAACCTTAAGTTCAATTATTTCGGCAGCCTCTTCGGCAGCCGGGATCAGCTCAATTCGGTCCGGGCGGATTGCGACAAGCGCATCGGACGGAGGCGCGGCTCCGGAAAAGCTCGCACCGATGCGCTGTCCCGCAATCGTAACGAGAGCCCTGCCGCCTGAAACCGAAATGCTTTCGGGCCTGAGGAGCGTATCGATGCCGACAAAACGGGCAACAAAGGCATTGGCCGGTGCCTCGAAGAAGCGCGACGGCACGTCGGTCTGCTCGATCCGCCCCTTGTGCATGACAGCCATCCGATCGGAAAGGCTGAGCGCCTCGTCCTGATTGTGGGTGACCAGGATAAAGGTCGCACCGGTACGCTTGTGAAGGCGGCCGAATTCGTCGCGCATCTGCTGGCGCAACCGCTCGTCAAGCCCGGTCAGAGGTTCGTCGAGCAGAAGAATGCCCGGTTCCATGACGAGCGCGCGAGCCAGCGCAACGCGCTGGCGCTGGCCGCCTGAGAGAAGATTGACGTCGCGATCCGCAAAACCCGAAAGTTCGACGAGGTCCAGTGCGCCATCGACCTTGCCTTTCAGGGCGGCACCGGACAACCCGCGCAGCTTCAGCCCATAGCCGATATTCTGGGCGACATTCATATGCGGAAAGAGCCCGAGCGACTGGAAGACAGTATTCACCGGCCGGCGGTTGGCCGGAACATCGGCCATGTCCCTTCCATCGAAAAGCACACGGCCCGAGGTGGGCTTATCGAAGCCGCCGATCAGCTTCAGCAGAGAACTCTTGCCGCAACCGGACGAGCCGAGCAGCGTAAAGAACTCCCCTGCCCTGATGTCGAGCGTCACGTCGTCGACGGCGCGCGTCGGCCCGTAATTTCTGACGATATGGTCGAGACCGATCGCTATCGCCATGCTAGACGCGTCCCCCATCACATTCGCGGATGAGCAGCAAGCCTTCCTCGCTCACTTCCAGTTCCTGTCCGGCAATAACCAGCGATGTCGCAGTTGCCTCCTCGATGATGAGCGGGCCGGCAATCCTCTCGGAAGACGGGAGCCGCGTGCGCTCGTAGACGGGGCAGGACACCCAACCGGTCGTTCCGCCGAAATAGACTTCGCGGCACCCCTTGAAGGCTGCATCCAGCGACCGGCCGGCGCCATCGAGTTTCGGAATGGCAATGACCGGGCCGTGGAGCACTGCCTCCAGATGGATCATGGTAATCTCGACCGGCGAACCTGGCAGGCAGAAGGTATAGGCGCGCTCATGCGCGGCATGGAAGCGTTCCGCAAAGCTTTCAGCATCGTCTTCCATTTCGAAGGGGGCGAAGACGCCGTGCTCCTGTCCGCGATACCGAGCTTCGACGCGGCAGGCATAGCGTATCTCCGCCGCATCGCCTTTGGAGAAATATCTGACTGCCTCACGCTTCAGCTCGTCGAAACGACGCTTCAGACTGCTGACGGCTTCAGGACCAAGGGGCGAGAACCACGTGCTGCGAAAATCGGCTCGTGGCTCCGCGGCCAGCATTCCCCAGGCCGAAAAGATGCCGGGATGCGGCGGCACCACAGTCATCTTAACGCCGAGATCGCGCCCGAGGCGGGCGGCAAGCGCCGGCCCTGCGCCCCCGGAAATGACGAAAGCGGCATCGCGCGGATCGTGTCCCCGCTGGACGGTTACCAGCTTCAACGCGTTGATCATCGACGCATGCGCGATCTCGACGATCGCGAGCGCCGCATCCTCGACCGATAGCTCCATCGGCTTGGCAACCGTCGCGATTGCCGTCGCAGCCTTGGACTTATCGAGCTGCATCTGGCCGCCCGCAAAGCTTGCCGGATCGAAGATGCCAAGCGTCAGCAAAGCATCGGATAGCGTCGGCTTGTCGCCGCCACGGTCATAGCAGGCAGGCCCGGGTGTCGAGCCAGCACTTTCCGGGCCGACGCAGAGCGCTCCGCGCTCATCGATGCGGGCAATCGAGCCGCCGCCGGCACCGATTTCGACGATATCGACCACCGGCACCTGCACCGGATAGCCGGGTGCGATGCGGGTGTGCTCGAGCTTGTATTCGCTGTCAAGCGTCGGGCGGCTATCGTGGATCAGCGAGCATTTCGCCGTCGTGCCACCGACGTCGAGCGACAGCACTTCGGATTCGCCAAGCACGGTGCCGATACGCGCGGCACCCGCCACACCGCCGGCCGGCCCGGATTCGACCAATGTCAGCGGGCTCGTCTGTGCTTGATCGAAGGTGGAGATGCCGCCGTTCGACTGCATGGCATAATAGGGGCAGGTGAGATCGCGCTCGGTCAGCGCGCTTTCGAGCCGCGCAAAATAGCGCTTGATGATCGGTTGCACATAAGCGTTAAGCACGGCCGTATTAGAACGCTCATATTCCCGCCATTGACGGGAAACCTCGTGGCTGGCGCAAACCGTGACATCCGGCAGCGCTTCGGCGATCGCCTTGGCACAGGCGATCTCATGCTCGGGATTGGCATAGCTGTGGAGGAAGACGACGGCGACCGCCTCGACCTTGCGAGCGCGGCATTCACGGACGATCAGCTCGATATCGCCAAGCTCGATGGGCGTCAGCACCCGGCCTTTGGCATCCATGCGTTCGCGCACCTCGAAGCGCAGGCTGCGCGGCACAAAGGCTTCCGGGCTCTTGAACTGGAGATTGTAGAGATCAGGGCGATTGCCGCGGCCGATTTCCAAGACGTCGCGAAAGCCGGCGGTCGTCACGAGCGCCGTGCGGACGCCCTTTCGCTCCGTAATCGCGTTGATGACGGTTGTCCCGCCATGCGCGAAGAAAATCACGTCGCGCGCCGAAAGCCCGTCCTTCTTCTCGGCAAGCTCGATTGCCGCAAGCACACCTTCGGATTGGTCGTGAACGGTCGTCAGACTCTTGGCAGTAAAGATCTCGCCCGTGCGCTCATCATAACCGACGAGGTCGGTAAAGGTACCACCTACATCCGTTGCCAGTCTGATCATGACGCCATACCTTCTTCATATCCGTACAGGCTGCGCGCCACCTCGCTGGTGATATAGCCATCTTCGACATCGCGGCGGACCTGTGCCCGTTCGCGAGCACGCGGGTCACCCCAGCCACCGCCGCCGCCTGTAATGATCCGCACGAGATCGCCGCGCTTCAGCGCGATATGCGGTTCGCGGCCGAAATTACGGACCTTTCCGCCGCTCTCTTTCAGCTGCAGAAGATTGATGCTGCCGGATTTACCACCTTCTATTCCCCAGGGAGGCGTGTCGGTCCGCCCAAAGCTGCAATAGGCGGAAGCACCGTCCCCGAGGATTTCATAATCGCGAATGACACCGAAACCTCCGCGACGGCGGCCCGCACCCGATCCCCCTTCCACGTTCAGCCCATAACGGCGCACGAGCAAGGGAAAGCGCGCTTCGATGACCTCGACGGAGTAATTGTAGGTATCGCCATCGGTTAGCGCGATCAGCGCATTGGCGCCATCGCCGTCCCTGCTCGCGCCCCAGCCGCCGTGTTGCGGCTCGATATGGATGAATGGCTGCCCCGCCTCGTCCTTGCCGGAAACATAGAGGACGCAGAGGCTTGTATAGGAACCGGCGGAAAAGCGCTCGGGCATAAGCTTTGCAAGGGCCTTCCAGACGAGTTCGGAAGCATGCACCGAACCCTCATAATACCAGCCCGTCGGAGAAGGCTTCTCGGCGGTGAAAACCGAACCCTTCGGCGCAATGACGGAGAGCGGCCGGAACCAGCCCTCATTGGAGGGTGCCTGTGGTGCGACCAGCGCCTTGAAGATGGTGCGCACCGCCGACTGCAGCGCGCCCGCCGCACAATTGATCGGGCCTGCGACGGCAGGCGGGCAACCGGTGAAATCCGCCGTCAGGCGATCTCCGGAAATCGTGACGGCAACCTTGACCGAAATAGGATCGGTAGTGACGCCATCGCCGTCAATGATATCTTCCGCCTCATAGATCCCGTCCGGCAATGCGGCTATGGCGGCACGCGCCTGCTTCTCGCTGACCGACAGGAGGTGATTAAACGCGGCTTTGACGACATCGGTGCCATATTTGTGCGCAAGCTCGCCCATCCGGCGCGCAGCAACACGAACGGTCGCCACCTGAGCCGTGAGGTCGCCGATCGCGACTTCGGGCAGACGGACATTCTCGCGGATGATGCGCAGGACTTCGCCCGAGAAGCGATCGCTGCGCACCACTTTGACGCCCGGCAACCTCAGTCCCTCTTGGAAGACGGAGGTGGCGTTCGGCGCAAGAGAACCTGGAACCGAGCCACCGACATCGAGATAATGGGCGACATTGATGGCATAGGCCAATATCCGGCCACCGAAGAAGATCGGCTTGACGATGGCGAAATCGCAGGCATGCGTGCCGCCGGAATAGGGATCGTTCGTAAGCAGGATGTCGCCATCTTCCAGATCATCGCCGTAGAGCGCGATCAGCGATTTGACCTGCGTGCCGAAGGTGCCGGTGAACAGGGTGATGCCGTTCATCTGCGCCACGAGTTCACCGTCACGGGTGAGGAGACCGCAGGCGAAATCAAGCACTTCATAGATCACCGGGCTCATTGAGGTCCTGGCCATGACCACGCCCATCTCGTCGACGGTGGCTGCCAGCTTGCCCTCGATAATCTCCTGCGTCACCGGATCGACGACGATCACGAATCTTCCCCTCATTATTATATTCGCACGCGTGCAGATTAGGTGTTTTTTCGTCCGTCGATAGCCTTCCCGATGGGTGGGCGGGCGCCTCAAAACCTACCCGAACGGGTAGGTTAGCGATCGAGCATGCCCTTTTGACGCGCTGCGGTCACGGCCGCAGTCCGCGTCGAGACATTGAGCTTCGCAAAGATATTGCGCAGGTGAAACTTGATCGTATTGTCGGACAAGGCCAGAATCCGGCCGATTTCCTTATTGGAAAGCCCAGAACTCAACAGCTCCAACACCATGCGTTCCCGGCCGGTAAAGGCATAGCCGCCATCATCGGCGGCAGGTTCGTGCACCGTCTCACCACTCATGAGCAGAGACTGGAGACGCTTTCGAGGAACGTTTGCGACAGTTGGATGATTGGCGAGTGCGCGAAGCTCGCCCAGTCCCGCGGAGTGATCGAGATGAAGCAGCGCCCGGTAGTCGTCGAGGGGGGTCGTCAACACGAGATCGGAAAGGCTGGCGGCGGCGAGATCCGCGCGGCCTTCCGCAAGAAGGATCCCTATTTCGATGAGAGCAAGCTCGATCGCGCGCGGGACATGCGGACGTTGCGACTGACCCATCCTGAACTGATCAAAGACCTCGCGCGCTTTGGCCTTCTCGCCAAGAGCCAGGTAGGCGCGTGTCCAGAAGATCGCCGGCGTGGCTCCGCGCAGATGGATGGCCAGCGCATTGGCGCGATCTGAAACGATTGCCTGCATGCCGAAGCCGTTGGCCTCGGCATGCCGGATTGCCTGATCGAGATCGCCCGATGCCATGAGCAGCATGGCACGCTCGCCGTCAATCAGTCGCGTCAGCCGATCGAAGCCGCGTCGCCGTGCCACGGCGCGAATGCGATCCATCGCTGCATGGGCGGAAAGCAAATCCTCGCGCATGCGCAGGATCCGTTGCTCGGCCATGAAGCCCGCAGCCAGAAGGTCAAACCAGGTATCATGAAGCTCAAGGTGAGGCAGCGCCCATCCGAGCATCTCTGCCGCTGGCTCCGCCTCGCCGCGCATCGACAGAACCTCGGCCTTCAACACCTGGCCGACGGCATCGAGATCGCTGCCCGGACCGATATTGGTCTGCGCTTCGCAGATCAGCTCTTCGTAGGCCGACAGAGCACTCGCACAATCGCCGGAGAGAAAGAAGGCCTGGCCGATATGGGTATAAAGGTGCATGGCGCCGAAATCGGCGCCGCCGTCGCGAAAGGCTCGAATGGCCAGATGCCCGTAGTGCAAGGCCCGGTCGAGCTCGCTGCGGATCAGGAAATTGTAGGAAAGCATGTTAAGGGCCAGCGCCCGATGAATGAGCTCCATTCCATCCGGCTGCCGCAAATCATCTTCAAGTGCGGAAAGATCGGCCGCCGTCGCCCAGTGATCCGTATAAAGCGCCAGAAGGATGCGCACGACGCGCAGGTCCTTTGCCAAGGTCGGGTCTGCAGCAGCGGCCCGTTCGGCGATGACAAGATAATGATTGGCCGCAGCAAGCTGCGCCGCCTTGGCGTTGAAGATCGAGAGCCCAAGTGTTGCAAGCGGAAAGCGGACGAGATCGATTTCCGAGGCGCGTCCGCTCAAGGCCTGAAAGAGCGTCGCGCCGCCGCGGGTGGTGGCATAGACACGCCGCCAGCCGCCAGCTGTTTCGACGATGCGCGCGGCAAGATTGGCGTCGCCCGCCGCAAGCGCATGATGCACGGCCCGATCTATGTCGCCCTGCGCCTCAAACCAGTGGGCTGCACGATTGAGTGCAAGATTGGCATCGATACCCCTGCGGCTGGCGGTCTTCTTCAGGAACTCGTTGAAGACCGGATGAAACCGCATCCAGTTGCCGGGGCCTGCCAGCAATGTGACCGGAAGCGCATAGTCGGCCAGCCTCTCGCTGAGATCCGCCTGCTCTCTGCTTTCCAGCACGGCTTCGAGCAACGAATGATTGAAGGCCGGAAGGGCGGCCGTGCCGATGAGAAACTCACGTATGTCTTCAGGCAGATGTTCGAACACCTGCTCCGACAGGTAAGAGCCCATATCAGCACCGCCGCCATCGAACGAAGCCAGAATGCTGTCGCTCTCTTCCGATTCCGATACGAGCAGGCTCACCATCTGCAGCGCGACGGCCCAGCCTTCGGTCCGGCGATTGAAGGAACCGACCTGTTCCTCTGTCAGATGAGTGCCCTTACCGGCGAAAAGCTCTCCCGCTTCGGCATCGGTAAAGCCAAGCTCGGCAACACCGAACTGTTTGAACTCACCACGCAACCGCAATGCGGAGAGCGGAAAGCGCGGCGGGCTGCGGCTGACCAGCACCAGCTTGACATGTTCGAGCGAGAGGTCGGCGAGGATCTTCGCCATCAGCGCTTCGGTCGCATCCGTCTGGGCGAAATGATAGTCGTCGAGAAAGGCGACGAGCGGCCCCTCGATCTTGCGCAGGCGCGTCGCCAGCACGGAAAGCAATGCCGCCGCAGGCAGGTTGCCGGCATCCGCGCCATCCTCATGAAGCAGCGTCTGCAGGGCATCGATCAACGCGAGCAGAAAGGCTTCCTGATTGGTATGTTCGGCATCGAGCGACACCCAGCAGAGCTTGACACCATCCTCCTTCAACAGCTCATACCATTGAACGGCAAGAGAGGTCTTGCCATACCCGGCAGGTGCGACAATGGTCGTCAAACGGCGCAGTCCGGCCCGCCGGAGCTGCCGCAACAGGTCGCTACGTCTGATTGTTTGCTGCCCGCTTGATGGGGGAGCAAATCGATTCTGTCCACTCATGGGGCGGGATGATGCTGTCTTGGCCGGCAGTTTGCAACCCACGCGAAAACGTTTGCAAAGCCGGGTTTTCCCCATCTTTCGAAAGACGGCGCCTTACAGGCACTGGTTGATGCCCTCACAAAATTGCAACGGTACAGCTGAAGCTTTCCGGAATAAGGGTCGCCAGGGCTGGAGGTGACTTCCGCCGCCCTATGAATGCGCTCGAACGGACAAAATTTTGCCGTTTCCACCTATAAACGGTCCGTTAGGGATTTGTTGACCATAATTGGAGGGTATAGCGATGCCGCGGACGCGGCGCCTCTGATTTCTGTTTCTCTTAGCAAGGGCGAAAGTCGTATCCGTGCATCACGTGATCTTTTCCATTCCGGCGACGGTTTTCGCCACGACTTTCTCATTCGTCGCTTGCCGGGTGGCGCTGATCGCAATGCTGGTGCTCGGTGCTTTTGCCGGCACCGCGGCGGCCGAGGATCGGGCACTCAAGCTCTTCTTCACCCACACGGGGGAAAGAGCGACCATCGTCTTCAAACGCGGCGGCAAATATGACCCGCGGGGCCTTGCTCAGATCAATCGTTTCTTACGCGACTGGCGAAAAAACGAGCCGACCAGGATCGATCCGGAATTGCTCGATCTCGTCTGGGAAGTCTATCGCCGCAGCGGAGCCAACGAGGCCATTCACGTCGTCTCGGCCTACCGCTCTCCCTCGACCAACAGCATGCTGCGCAACCGCTCGCGCAGCTCCGGCGTTGCCAAACACAGCCAACATACGCTCGGCAAGGCGATGGATTTTTACATTCCCGGCGTGAAACTTGCGAGCCTGCGCGCGATCGCCATGCAGATGCAGATCGGCGGCGTGGGCTTTTATCCCAATTCCGACTCGCCGTTCGTGCATCTCGATGTCGGCAGGGTGCGGGCCTGGCCGAGAATGTCGCGCCAGGAACTCGCGCGGCTTTTCCCGAATGGGCAGACGCTTCATGTGCCCGCAGATGGCAGACCGCTGCCGGGCTATGATGTGGCGGTCGCACAATCCAAAAAGCGGCCATCTCAAATGAGCAGCAGGATCGCAGCCGTCATGGATGACGATGACGACGCCGGGTCATCGATAGCGTCACGCAATGACACGCCCGACCGCAGCCTTCTCACCAGCATGCTGCCGACGCCCAGGAACCGGGCCCTGACCGGGCTGGAGCTTCAGCTCGGCAAACGAGTGACCGAAGAAAACAAGAGCCAGCCCTTTGCCGATCTTGCGGCCTATGCCGTTCCGCTGCCGGCTTGGCGGCCGACCAGCAGCATCGTCGTTGTCCCGACGGCCGCACCGGAGAGACCCACCCCTCCCGCTGTGTTCGCCAGCCTGATCGTGGGACGCAGCGACGCCGGAAAGCTCGTAGTTTCGGACAATGCGAAGAATACAGCCGATAGCGCCATGGCAAAGATGCAGCCAATGGAGCGGCTGCCAAGCTCTGCCGTGCAGGACGTATCCGGCGGCGTCGGAGCCATGTCGACCGGAGCCATCGTCGCCTGGGCCTTGCAACCGCCGGGCATGGCAGTCGACATGACGCTCCCGAGCCTCGTCAGCGCGCCCATTCCGATGCATGACGACATGGCGGAGGCCCAGGCCGAAGCGTACGATGGCGACGACTTCGATGTCGAACGTTTCGGTTTCGAAGGCTGAAGCATTTCCCGAGGCGCGATTTGCCAGGAGTCAGCTCGGCTGTTCCGGTGATCCCGCCGCCGCCTGTACTGGCAGGGAGAGCTGGGTAAGGCCGCCAAGCGTGAAGCGAAAGAGCCGGTCTGCCAGCTCCTCATCCGTGGTCGCTTCCCGTCCAAGCGCCGGAATGATCTCGGACACGCGCTTTTCGGCTACCAGCAGCATGAAGCATGGCGCCATCGTCGAAAGCGCCGCCTGAGCAACGAGCGGATGGTCCGGCGCCACGCCGATGATCTGGGCGATGACGCCGAACAGTAGGCCTTTCTTGGGCTCGATTTCCTCGCGCCGCAGCTTGTCGATGTGCGGCGTCGGCGCGATCAGTTCGCGGACAATCACCTTGGCCGGCCATGAGTGCTCATTGCCGGTTCGCACCACTTTGACCAGCAACCCGATAAATCGGCGCAGCTTCTCCTTCGGCTCGATGTCCGCGCTCACCGTACGGGCAAGCACATCGTAACTCATCAGGCGATGATGCGCCTCGGCAAGAACGTCTTCGTACAAGGCTTCGATGCCGCCGAAATGATAGTTGACCGCCGCCGCATTCGTTCCCGCACGCAAGGCGATTTCCTTTGCAGTCGCGCGATCGAAGCCGAATTCGGCGAAAACGGCGCCGCCCGCCTCAAGCAGGCTTATCCGTGTGGCAGCCCCGTCCTGCCGATCTCGAGATCGCGCCGTTCGTCTTATGCCTCTGGCCATTGCTTTCGCCTTCTAGTAATTCAAATATTAATTTGAAATTTGAATTTGACAAGTGTTATAATCGTCCCGCGGATCGATCTCTGTCACCGTTCGTTTCATCAAAGCTGGCATCTCTTTGGAGTTCAAATACAGCATGCAGCGCATCATCGTCATCTTGCTCCTGTTGATCGCCGCCGCGGGCGGAGCCTGGTGGTATTTCCATCGGGACAACGGCTCGAACGAGCTTGTTCTTTATGGAAATATCGACTTCCGGCAACTTACCCTCGCCTTCAACGGCAGCGAACGCGTCGCCGAAGTCCTTGTCGAAGAGGGCGCGCAAGTCAAGAAAGGCCAGGTCGTCGCCAGGCTGGATACGAGCCGTCTTCAGCCCCAGGTCGCCCAGGCCGAGGCGCAGGCAGCAAGCCAGCGGGCCAATCTTGAGCGCCTCAAGAACGGTAATCGTCCGGAAGAGATTGCGCAGTCCCGCGCCAATCTCGAATCCGCCAAGGCGGAAGCGGTCAATGCCCGCGCCCAGTTCGAGCGCCAGAACGCGCTTGCTCCCAAGGCCGCCGTCAGCCAACAGGCTTTGGATGAGGCGCGCTCTGCCGCCGCCGTTGCCGACGCCAAGGTCGTCGCCAATCAGAAGGCGCTCGATCTGCTTGTCGTCGGTTCCCGCGTCGAGGACATTCAGGAGGCGGAAGCGCAGCTGCATGCATCGGAAGCCAATGTCGCGCTTCTGCACCAGCAGCTTGCCGATGCCGAGCTGAAAGCGCCGGTCGACGCCATCGTGCAGTCCAGACTGATCGAGCCCGGCGAGATGGCCTCACCCACGCGAGCAGCATTCTCGCTTGCGACGATCAGCCCGAAATGGGTGCGCGCCTATGTCTCGGAAACACAGCTTGGAATGCTTCGTCCCGGTATGAAGGCTAACGTCAGCGTGGATTCGCTGCCGGGACGGGCGATCCCCGGGTGGATCGGCTTCATCTCCTCGGTTGCGGAGTTCACGCCGAAATCGGTGCAGACGGAAGAGCTGCGCACAAGTCTCGTCTATGAAGTCAGGGTCTTCGTGGACGATCCCGATAACGCGCTGCGGCTGGGCATGCCGGCAACCGTCCGGCCGCTTCCCGGCGAGCAGGCGAATGTCGCAACCGCACAGCAGCAATAGAGTGGGAATGCCATGAGCGCCGGCGATCTCTCAGTCACAGCAAGGAATGTCCGCAAGACCTTTCGCCGCGACACCGGCGAAATGGTGGAGGCGCTTGCCGATGTCTCGCTCGACGTCCGCAAGGGAGCGCTGACCGCCCTCGTCGGCCCGGACGGTGCCGGCAAGACGACATTGCTGCGCCTGGCATGCGGCCTCATCGCGCCGGATGAAGGCGGTTTGCAGGTGATCGGCGTCGATATTGCTAGGGAACCGCAGCGCGTTCAGGACCGGATCGGCTATATGCCGCAGAAGTTCGGTCTCTACGAGGATCTGAGCGTTCAGGAGAACCTCGATCTTTACGCCGATCTGCATGGCGTGATGCAATCCCAGCGTGACGAGACCTATCCGCGCCTCTTCGAAATGACGCAGCTCGGTCGCTTCAAGGAGCGGCCGGCGGGAAAATTATCCGGCGGCATGAAACAGAAGCTCGGCCTTGCCTGCACGCTGGTGCGGGCGCCGGAACTGCTGCTTCTCGACGAACCAACGGTCGGCGTCGATCCGCTATCGCGACGCGAGCTGTGGGAGATCGTCTTCAAGCTCGTCAAGGAGGACGGGCTTTCGGTGATCGTGGCAACCTCCTATCTCGATGAGGCCGAACGCTGCGAACATGCCGTGCTGATGCATGCGGGCAAAATCCTCGATCAGGGGCCACCGGAAGAGATTACGGCAAAGGCCGATGGCTGTTGCTTCATGGTACAGGGTCCGGAGGACATGCCGGCTAGATCGCTGCAGGCGCGCTTGTTCGCGCTGCCCGGCATTGTGGATGCCGTGCCGGAAGCCGGCCGCGTCCGGATCGTTCGCAAGCCGGAGCGGACGCACGAGCCGCTGCGGCTGGATGAGACTGAGCTCGATACCGAGAGCGTCGCGCCCCGGTTCGAAGACGCCTTCATGATGCTGTTTTCCGCCGTCGTCGGCGACGCCGAGCGCCAGACGCACACCGGCCAGCCATCCGACCGTCGCAACGGCGATGAAACGGTCGTGCAGGTGCGCGACCTCCTCCGCAAATTCGGGGACTTCACGGCCGTCGACCATGTGAGCTTCAGCGTCCGCAAAGGTGAGGTTTACGGCCTCCTCGGTCCGAATGGCGCAGGAAAGAGCACGACGTTCCGGATGCTCTGCGGCCTGCTTCCGGCCACTGGCGGCACCTTGATGGTCGCCGGCTCCGACCTCCTGACGGCAGGTGCGAAAGCACGAGAAAAACTGGGCTATGTGGCGCAAAAATTCTCGCTCTACGGCCAGCTCAGCGTCGACGAAAATCTGGAATTCTTCGCGAGCGCCTATGGCTTACGCGGCCGGCGCAGAAAGGACAGGATCGGCGCCCTGAAGAGCCAGTTCGAACTCGACCAGTTCTCAAAGCTACCAAGCGGACAGTTGCCAGGCGGATTCAAGCAGCGGCTGGCGTTGGCCGCCGCGCTGCTGCACGAACCGGATATTCTCTTCCTTGATGAGGCCACCAGCGGCGCCGATCCGCTGGCACGGCGGCAATTCTGGGGACGGATCACTGCGCTCTCCGAACAGGGCGTCACCATCATCGTGACGACGCATTTCATGGAAGAGGCCGAATATTGCGACCGGATCATCATTCTCGATGCCGGCAAAAACCTGGCCGAGGGAACACCGGTCGAAATCCGGGCTCACGCGGGAGCGCACGGCGAGGCGGCAGCGACGATGGAGGAGGCCTTTATTGCGATCGTCGAGAAGGAGCGCCATCGGAAAATGGAGAAGGCGGCATGAACCAGCCCATAGACAGCTCCGGCCAAGGATTGCGCCCAGTTTTGCGCCGCATCCGCGCCCTCATCCGCAAGGAAACCTGGCAGCTCCTGCGCGATCCGAGCAGCATCGCGATCGGCATCGTCATGCCCGTGGCCCTTCTGATCTTGTTCGGATACGGCATCAATCTCGACGTCAAGAACGTTCCCGTCGCGATCGTCATGGAAGAAAATTCAGCCGAGGCGCGCGGCCTCGCTTCGGCCTTCGAGCTCTCAAGCTACTTCTCCCCGAAGCCCGTCAAGACGATGGCGGAGGCAGAAAGGATGCTCTTGTCCTCCGAAGTTCAGGCGATCCTGCGCATTCCCTCGGATTTCTCGCGAAAGGTTGCTCAAGGCAGTGGCGAGGTTCAGGCCGTCGTCAACGGCAGCGATACCAATACGGCGCGCATCTCGCTGAGCTATGCCGAAGCGGCCGTTGGCGTCTGGGCCGCCAAGGAAGCCTCGCGCAAAGGGACGGTCGGCGGCAGCGGCGTCACCATCGAATCCCGCCTGTGGTTCAACGAGGCCAACGACAGCAGCTATTTCCTCGTCCCCGGTCTCGTCGTCCTCGTCATGACGCTGATCGGCGCGCTGCTGACCGCCCTCGTCATGGCGCGGGAATGGGAGCGCGGCACCTTTGAAGCGTTGTTCGTGACGCCGGTGCGCTCGACCGAGATCCTGCTCGGCAAGACCGTCCCCTATTTTCTTCTGGGGCTTGCCGGCCTTGCGCTCTGCGTCGTCGGCAGCCGGCTTCTCTTTGGCGTGCCGCTTCGCGGATCGTTGCTGGTCCTGACCGTCGTATCCATGCTCTATCTTCTCGTCGCGCTGGGACTCGGCCTTGCCATATCCTCAATCACGAAGAGCCAGTTCATTGCCAGCCAGGTCACAGTTCTCGTGACCTTCCTGCCAGCCATGATGCTTTCCGGCTTCATGTTCGATCCGAGGAGCATGCCTTGGGCCGTGCAGATCATCACCTACATCTTCCCCGGCCGATATTTCGTTACCCTGCTGCAAACCCTGTTTCTCGCCGGCAATATCTGGAGCGTCATCCTGCCCAACGCCGCTGTGCTTGCCGGCATGGCGACAGCGCTTTTGGCCCTTGCCGTGCGCATGACCCGCAAGAGGATCGCATAGCCATGTTGATCGCATCGCTTCTGCGCATCCTGACCCTAATCCGCAAGGAACTTCTCGTTATCCTGAAGGACCCGAGAAGCCGGGCAAGCCTTGTCGTGCCGCCGATCCTGCAATGCCTGATCTTCGGTTACGCCGCCACCTACGATCTCAATCATGTTCCCTATGCGCTCGTCGACCAGGACAGGACGACGACATCGAGAAACCTCGTAGCAAAGCTCGAGGGATCGGGCATTTTCGAAAGGGTGGCGACACTGACGCAGACCGGACAGGCCATTCGCTTGCTCGATACCAAGCAAGCCGTACTCATCATCGTCATCGAGCGCGATTTCGAACGGCAATTGGAAGCCGGAACCACGGGCACGGTGCAGGTCGTCGCGGATGGCAGGAATTCCAACACCAGCGGCATTGCGCAAGGCTATGCCAACACGATCGTCAGCGACTTCACCTCCGACTGGCTGGCGCAAAAGGGGAGTTTCAACAGCAGCATGAGGGTCACGACGCGGGCATGGTATAACCCGCAACTGGAAACGCGGTGGAGCATGGTTCCCTCGCTCATTGGCACAATCACCATGCTGATGACGATGATGCTGACGGCCATGTCCGTTGCGCGCGAACGCGAGGAAGGCACCTTCGATCAATTGCTTGTCGCACCGTTCACGCCGACCGAAATCATGATCGGCAAGGCTGTTCCCTCGATGATCGTCGGTATTACCCAGGCATCGACGATCCTGCTGGTGGCCTTGTTCTGGTTCCGCATTCCGTTTGCTGGTTCGTTCCTGACGCTTTATCTCGGGCTTAGCCTCTTCCTTGCCGCGGCCATCGGCTTCGGGCTATTCCTATCGTCGATTGCCGCCAACATGCAGCAGGCGATGATCCTCTGCTTCGTCTTCCTGATGCCGTTCATGCTGCTCTCCGGTCTGATGTCGCCGACCGACAACATGCCGGAAGTCCTGCAATATGCGACGATGATCAATCCGCTGAAATACGCGATCAGCATCACGCGCGGCGTCTATCTCGAAGGTGCCGGCATCGACGCGCTGTTTCCGGATATGCTGGCACTCGTCGCCATCGCCGCCGCGACGATGCCGGTTGCCGCCTGGATGTTCCGCCACCGCTTGAACTGAACCACATCGCGTTTTTCCCGTGATCGCTCCGAGGGATCGAGGGCGGCGAAATCATGCATTGTCTGCCGGGATGCTTCCTGCAGCAGATCCTCGCGCATGCGAGTTGCCGGGAAATGCGGGAAAGCATGCCGTGCTCATCGCCGAAGAATGACAGCCGGCCTATGCGGCCTCCGCCAGTTCAACCCGATTTCTTCCACTCGCCTTCGCTCGATAGAGTGCCTTATCGGCAGCCTCGAGCACATGCTTGAAATCCGTCGTCGGCTCAAGGGAGCAAGCAATACCGATGCTAACGGTGACATGGACGGCTTCCTGCTCGAACATCAGGCTTGTACCCTCGATGTCCTTGCGAATTTTCTCCGCGACGGCAGCCGCAGCCCTCATGTCCGTGTTGGGCAGCAACACGACGATCTCCTCGCCGCCATAGCGGGCCGCAATATCGGTCTTGCGCACGGTTTGCCTGATAACATCGGCCAGCCGCGCCAGAACGGTGTCGCCGAAGGAATGGCCCCAGCTGTCGTTGATCTTCTTGAAGTGATCAATATCGAGCATGATAATCGAGAAAGGGATGCGCCGCGTACCCGCTTCCTTGCTGCATCGATCGCCTTCGCGCTGCAGCACGCGGCGGTTGGGCAGCCTTGTGAGTGGGTCGAGGCTCGCTTCATTCTCCAGCGCACGCTGTATGCCGATGCGATATTGCTCCCGCTGCAGCAGGTCTGACAGCAGCATGACGCCGAGGATATTGACGATCGTCACCGGAAGTGTCGCCGAGAGGAGCAGGGCGTGCGCAACCGCCCACGGCAAAAGGAAGACAACCACAATGGATGAGCAGGTCGCCAGACCGAACAGGGCCGATCGCCGCCAGCCCGTGCCGGTCCATTGCCGCGGCAGCAGACTGAGCGCATAGCCCACGGCCGCAACAATCACGATGCCGGCAACGCCGACCACGGCGCCCATGCCGCCCACCATGAACCGAAACAGGGCCATCATCACCGCAGCGACAATGGTTCCTAGAAGGCCACCATAGATCGGCGTAAGAACAAGGAGGATCGACCGGCCATCCTGGATCACACCTGGCATCCATTGGATGGGATCGCCCATGGACAGGATGCCGACCAGCCCGAACAGCAGCCCGACGGCCACGGATTTCAAAGCGCCGCGCTCGACGATACGGATGACCCAGGAATAGGCATAGACAATGATCGCCACCTGGCCGAGGACACGTATTAGCGAGATCAAATGTGTTTCGATTTCCATGGCTATTCCCAGTCTTCGCTACGCGCCGCAATGGATGAGCTGTGGCGGCATGGTCGAAGTCCTTACGAGATACCATGCGATCTCTAAAAATAGTTTATATGCTTCTCATCGATCGGCAGTGCGGCAGGATCACGGCACGAATTGACGCATTGCGCTTGTGATAGGCCTGCCCTATGAGTGAAACCTTATCCGCGAATGCGGTGGTGGGGACAAGAATGCGGAAGACAATTTCGCGTATAGGACAGTGGAGCACGCGCATTCTTTGCGCCGTTGCATTGTTGCTTGTCGGCTTCGCCCATCAGCCGATCGTGGCAATAGCGGACGAAGTATCCCCAATCGAGCTTGCCCAGTACAGGCTTCCGGACGGATCGCTGCCCATCCTCTGCGTCACCTACAAGGATGCCGACGGCAAGGTGCATGGGAAAGCCTATGCGCCTGGATGCGAGGCATGCCGGATCGCGTCCGCTGCGATGCTGCCCACGCCTCCGACCGACATTTGCGAGTGCCTTGCTTCCCTACGCGGAGAAACCGTCGTCGCAAGATCGGAGGCTTTCCACCGCCAGCTTTATCCGCCGAACACAGGACCGAGAGCGCCTCCCCTCCTCGACATCGTTGGCTGAACCGGCGCTGCGGCCTCGCCGTGACGCCCGCCGTCAACGCTGCCGCATCGCGACCCTTTGGTCGTAAAATCTGAGGATTGGGGTTCCTGACTGTACTTTGCCGAAGAAGACGGGGCCGATTGGTCCGGCCGCCCAAGTGAAGCAAGCTCACCTCAAATGGCGAACCATCGCCACCCCTCCCCAGATCGATCGCGGCAGCCTGCCGATCTTCGGAGGATTTCATGTCTGCCTTTACCGCTGCAGAGCCTGCAGTCGCAGCAACCCATAATGTCTCGCTCTATCGCGCGATCTGGCGCTGGCATTTTTTTGCTGGCCTTCTCGTCATTCCCTTCATGCTCAATCTGGCGATCACCGGTTCGCTCTATCTGTTCAAGGATCAGATTGCCGACACTTTCTATTCGCATCGCTACCTCGTTGCCGAGACCGGCACGATGCTGCAGCCACAGCAGATCACCGATGCGGCACTCGCAGCCTTTCCCGGCACCCGCGCAACCTCCTATCACGAAGCGTCGGCACCGAACCGCTCAGCCTGGGTAACGGTATCCAAGGACGGCCAATCAACCATCGTCTACGTCAATCCTTATGACGGCAGCATTCTGGGATCGGTCGGCTCGAAGCAGGAATTCGGCTGGGTCGTCAAGCGTATCCACAGCCTCGAATATTTCGGGACATGGACCAATCGCCTCATCGAGGTCGTCGCGGGCTTTGCCCTCGTCCTCGTGGTGACCGGCATCTATCTGTGGTGGCCGCGACAGCAGAGCGGCGGCGTGCTCACGGTTCGCGGCAATCCGTCCCGGCGCGTCTTCTGGCGCGACCTGCATGCCGTGACGGGGGCCTTTGCCGGCATCCTGATCTTCTTCCTGGCCTTCAGTGGCATGCCGTGGTCCGGTTACTGGGGCGCCAACGTCAACGCCTGGCTGACTGCAAACAATCTCGGCACGCCGGCAGCCGTGTGGGACGAGGTGCCGAAATCGACGAAAGTCACACAGGATATTGTCAGCCGCGCCGGCTGGGTGGTTGAGAATGCGCCCGTTCCGCTCTCTGATATCGCCGCAGCGCAATCTGCAAGGCCGATCGGCCTGAACAAAGCGGTCCACATCATGCATGGCCTAGGCATGGTTGCAGGCTCCGATCTTGCGATCCCATCAGATCCGACCGGCGTCTATACCGCAAGTCACTATTTCGGCGACCTCGGCGAGGAGCGAACGGTCCACATCGATCAATATTCCGGCAAGCCGCTCGTCGACATTTCCTATGACCAGTATCCGGCGCTCGGCAAGGCGATCGAATGGGGCATCAACCTCCATCAGGGACAGGAATGGGGGCTTTTCAACCAGCTCCTGATGCTGGCCACTTGTCTCGCCATCATTGTTTGCTGCGTGACGGCTGCCACCATGTGGTGGAAGCGAAGGCCATCGGGCCGTCTCGGCGTGCCGCCGATGCCGCCGCAGAAATCGGTCTATATCGGCCTGTGGCTCATCGCCATCATCTTCGGGGTGGCCTTCCCGCTGACGGGAGCCGCCATCGTCGCGATGCTGCTCCTCGACCGGTTCGTGGTTCGTTTCGTGCCGCCGCTCCGGCGTTTCTTTTCCTGACGAGACCGGGCGGAGCCCAAAGGCTTCGCCTGTCCGCTCCTTTTCCGGATCAAGGATATCGATCATGCTGAGACAGATTTTTGCCCTTGCCGCTTTCGGGCTGGCGTTCCTTTCTTCCTCCCTCGCTTGTGCCGACGATGTCAAAATCGGCGATCTCACCATTTCCGCGCCCTATGTTCGCGCCATGGTGCCGGGAGCTCCCGTCGGTGGCGGTTATATGACCATCACGAATACGGGCGGCGCCGACGACCGGCTGGTGGCTGCAAGTTCACCGCGCGCCGCAACAGTCCAGATTCACGAGATGAAGATGGACAAGGAGGTCATGATCATGCGCGAGCTTGCCGGCGGCCTGCCGATACCGGCCGGCCAGACCGTCGAACTCAAACCCGGCGGCTATCATCTCATGTTCATGAAGGTTGACGAGCCCTTCCTTCAGGGCCAGACGGTGAAAGCAACGCTCAAATTCGAAAAAGCCGGCTCTGTCGACGTCGATTTCCCGGTCGGATCGATAGCGGCGAACAAGGAGACGTCCCATGTCAAATAGACGACGTTTCGTTGCAGCCACCGTCGCCCTTATGCTTGTCGCCGGTGCGGGCGCGATCGGCTACGCAACGTTCCTCGTGCTGCCTGAGGTGCAGGCCACGGGCGGTCCCGGCGCAGCCTTCACGCTCACGGACGATCGCGGTGAGCCCATCACCGAAAAGGCCCTGTCGGGCCATCCCTCGCTCGTCTATTTCGGCTACACGCATTGCCCCGACGTTTGCCCGACAACGCTTTACGATATGGCGGGCTGGTTCAAGACGCTCGGACCGCAGGCCGATGGGTTGAAAGCTTATTTCTTTACCGTCGACCCGGAGCGCGACACGCCGGAGATCATGCATAGCTACACGGGCAATTTTACCGACCGCATCACCGGGATCACGGGTGATCCCACCGAAATGCAGAAGGCCATCAAGGGCTGGCGCATCTATGCCAAGAAGGTGCCGAGCCCAGACGGTGGATATACCATGGATCATACCGCCTCCGTGCTGCTCATCGATGCCGGCGGCAATCTCAGAGGCACCATCGCCTATCAGGAAAACAACGATGTCGCGCTGCAGAAGATCCGAAATCTGCTGCGGCAGGATTAATTCCGTGGCGCGTAAGCACCACTGGGAAATGGAAATTCCGTCCGGCTCTGCCCGTAACGGATATCGGCGATCGAGCGATCGCCATCATACGATCCGCAGACCTTCTTCGGATCATCAACAGGATGAGGAAACCAAATGCCCCCGATCAAGAAATTGCTCCTCGCTGCCGGCGTCATCGGCATCGCCTTTGCCGGCCAGGCCATGGCACACGCCCATCTGAAGTCGGCCGTTCCGGCAGCCGACGGCACAGTCAAGGCCGCACCATCCGAACTCGACCTGACTTTCTCGGAAGGCCTCAATCTGAAATTCAGCGGCGTCAAGGTCACCGGCCCCGACAAGGCGAGCGTAAAGACCGGAGAAGGCATGCTGATGAACAGCGGCACCACGCTGATGGTGCCTTTGACCGACAAATTGCCGGCCGGCAAGTACACGGTCGAATGGCATGCGCTCTCCACGGACGGCCACAAGACCAACGGGAGCTACAGTTTCACCATTGCGCCTTGACCGGTCCGAAGGCTGCCCGCAATTGCGCGGACACCATTCGCCCTTCCATTTCCGGCTCAAGCCGAGCCGGAAATGCAGCCCTGCAGGAAGATCGCCGCACATTCGGTCGCGCGGGTTCTTATTTCCTCATCGTCAGGAGCCTCGCGCTGGCCCAGCATGACAGCCCGCTGCGGCTCCATGGTCATCATGCCCCTGAGGAAGCCGGCCGCGAGGGGGATATTGGCAATTCTAATCGCTCCCTTATCGTGCTGGCTGCGCAGCCATACCTCGAAAACCACGGTCGAGGCCCTGATCGCCCGTTCGTAGAAGGAGGCCGCGATTTCGGGAAAGCGATCAGCCTCGGCTACGGCCAGACGATTGATCGCGATGGTTTCCGGGTCCAGTGCCAGACGGCCGTAGGCAATCAGGATCTGTTCCAGCCCATGATGCAGATCCGTGTGCTTGAGCAAGCCCTGATCCACCTCGACGTTGAAGCGCGCGATGCGATCCGTAATCACGGCATTGAAGATCTCGCCCTTGCTTTCGAACAGCCGATAGACTGTTTTGGTCGATACTCCCGCATCCTGCGCGATGTCGTTGACGCATGCAGCGGCATAGCCCGCCTCCAGAAAACGCTTGCGCGCAGACGAAAGCACGATCGCCTTGGTGTCGTCATCACAGCGGACTTGCGGCCGTCCTCGTGGTCGTTTCGTGGCTTTTTGATTTAGGACCATAGATATTTTCCAAAATACAGTTGACTTGGATTTTATAGCGCTTATTTTGGAAAACAGCAAGTTTCTAAAATGAACTTGGCCGCTACCCCTGCCCGGCAGCGACCGTTGTCAGGAGCAAGTACATGGCTAACAATCTGCATATCGTAACGTCCGAAGGCGCTTCCAGTGAGGCCCAGGGGACTGTTGAGGCGAAAGCCAAGGAAGGCATAACAGCCGAGCCTCGCCCGGAGGTACCGCAGGGCCAGGCGGGCGGCAATGCTGCAGCAAAGCGCAGCAAGACGCCGCGCCGGCTGATGTATGGCGTGGGCGCGATCGCCATTATCGCCGCCGTGGGCTATTACGGGCACGACTATTGGCAGAACGGCCGTTTCGAGGTGTCGACCGACGACGCCTATGTCCAGGCTGACAACAGCTCGATCGCCCCGAAGATCTCAGGCTATCTGGCGGAAGTGCTGGTCAAGGACAATGAGACAGTAAAGGCCGGCCAGCCGCTCGCCCGCATCGACGACCGTGACTTCCGGGCCGCACTCGACCAGGCAAAGGCCGATGTCGCCGCGGCCTTGGCGACCATAGAGGCCGAGCAGGCCTCGCTGGATATTCAGCAGTCGACGATCGCCGCAGCCCGCGCAACGCTGGATGTGGACAAGGCCAACGAAACCTTCGCAGAGCAGAACAACAAGCGCTACGCCAGCCTCGCCTCCAACGGTTATGCCGCCGTGCAGACCGCGCAGCAGGCCGCATCGCAGATCGCTGCGGCGCAGGCTTCCATCGTCAGGGATACCGCAACGCTGGAAGGTGCCGTCAAACAGGTTGCACTTCTGAAGGCCCAGATCGCACAGGCAACCGCCGCCCTGCAGAAAAGTCAGGCCTTCCAGCACCAGGCCGAGCTGAACCTTTCCTATACGACCATCGCGGCTCCCGTCGACGGCACCGTCGGCAACCGTACGCTGCGCATCGGCCAATATGTCCAGGCGGGAACGCAGCTGATGTCGCTCGTGCCGACCGACCAGGCCTATGTCGTCGCCAATTACAAGGAGACGCAGCTGACGAACGTCCATGCCGGCCAACCTGTCGATATCGAAGTCGACATGTTCCCCAGCAAGGTCTTCCATGGTCATGTCGACAGCCTTGCGCCGGCAAGCGGACAGGAATTCGCCCTGCTGCCGCCGGACAATGCGACCGGCAACTTCACCAAGGTCGTTCAGCGAATTCCGGTCAGGATTGCGCTTGACCCGCAGACCATGAATAGCGGTGAACTTCGCCCGGGAATGTCCGTCGAGCCGAGTATCAACACCAAAGCAGACGCCGCACAGCGGAACTGACGGCGGGAGCCCCCACAATGTCCACCATCACAATGGATGGCCGCGCGATGCCGGCCGCAGCGGCGGAGCCGCGCGCATCGACAAGAGAGTGGATCGCAGTGCTGGCCGGCATGATCGGCGCGTTCATGGCGATCCTGAACATCCAGATCACCAATGCCTCCCTCCTCGATATCGAGGGGGGCATCGGCACCGGAGTTGATAATGGCGCCTGGATCTCGACCTCCTATCTGATCGGCGAGATCGTCGTCATTCCGCTCACCGCCTATCTCAGCAGCGTCTTTTCATTTCGCCGTTATATCCTGGTGAACTCGGTACTGTTTCCGCTGTTATCTCTCTCCTGCGCCTTTGCCCACGATCTCGGAACGATGATCGTGCTTCGCGGCCTGCAGGGATTTGCCGGCGGCGTGCTGATCCCGATGGCTTTCACCATGGTGCTGACAAAGCTTCCTAAGCCGCAGCAGCCCTTGGGGCTGGCGATCTTCGCGCTGTCCGTCACCTTCGCTCCGGCTATCGGCCCTACGATCGGCGGCTATCTGACCGAGAATTACGGCTGGCAGACGATTTTCTTCATCAATGCCGGCCCGAGCGCCATCATGGTCGTGGCACTTGCCCTAACGCTGGACAAACAGCCCATGCAGCTGAAATTGCTGCGCGAAGGCGACTGGGCCGGTATCGTGACGATGGCGATCGGCCTCTCCGCCCTGCAAACCGTGCTTGAAGAAGGCAACAAGGACGACTGGTTCTCCTCGCCCTTCATCGTCAGGCTCAGCATCGTCGCGGCCGTGTTCCTGACGCTCTTCATTATCATCGAACTGAAGGTTTCGAAGCCGCTGGTGAAATTGCGGCTGCTGAAGCAAAGGAATTTCGGGCTGGGCGTGCTTGCCAATATTCTCGTCGGTGTCGCGCTGTTCGGGACGGTCTACATCTTGCCGCAATATCTCGGCCAGGTGCAGAAGTACAATGCCGAGCAGATCGGCAACGTCCTTGCCTGGACGGGCTTGCCGCAGCTGCTGTTGATCCCCCTTGTTCCGCTAATGATGAAGCGGGTGGATGTGCGCTGGCTTGCCTTCTTCGGCATTGCGGTCTTTGCGCTTAGCTGCTTCATGAACGTCACGCTTTCCGCCGATAATGCCGGAGACCAGTTCTTCATTCCGAACATCGTTCGCGCCATCGGCCAAGCCTTCGTCATCACGCCCGTCACCGCGATCACGACAGCAGGAATTGCTCCGGCGGACGCTGCCGCGGCCTCGGGCCTGACGAACATGCTGCGCAACCTCGGCGGCGCCGTGGGCACTGCCTCGCTTGGGACTATCCTGACCAAACGCGAGCAGTTCCACTCCAACATCATCGGCCAATCCGTAACCCTTGCCCGTGACGAGGTTCGCGAGCGGATCGACCAGATGACCGGCTACTTCCTGTCGCATGGAGTTTCGGACCATCAGGCAGCCCAGCAGAAGGCGATCATCGCCCTCGGCCAGATCATCAAGAGACAGGCGCTGATCATGGGCTTCAGCGACACCTTCGCCGTCATCGGCGTGGTGCTTGCCATCGCAGCGATCACCATGCTGTTCACCAAGCGTCCGCAAGCCGGCGGCGGCGCAGGTGCCCACTGAACCATGCGGGTTCATGCACGCGATACCGTATGGCCTGAAGCTGGTAAGAGCGATCTGCGCCTGTACCATGACAATCGTACGATGCGCCTCAATGGCGTCCGGAAACCCCAGGCGCTATTGTTCAGTCCCCGTCAGTTTGCCGAATAGAGACGCAAGCGGTCTTGCCGGGACGACAGGGAAACGGTGAACTGAAGAAGCAAATCGCGCGGCGCTGGTTCTTCAGGCGCCGAAAGCGGCTACCTGTTCATGTCCTCGACGACCCAGCGGAAAAATAACAATATAACGGCTGCAAATAGTAATAGCTGCATCAATTTAGGCAAATCAAGCATATCATAGCTCTCTAATTTAACTGCTGCATCATGCAGGCGAGCCACAATATCTCAACATGTATTAATTATTCTCTATTTTACGCAGAATAATTATGATTAATACATCGTTAATCTATTTTATACATCGCACATCTATACAGATATGGAGAAAATTACACTCAATACGCATCACGCCATCAAGTTGAGGCAGTAAACTATACTCGCCCTCTCACTCTCGACTTGCGACTGATCTCACTTACGGTAGGCCGATGGATTGATGCCGTGGCGTTGCAGACGGGCATAGAGACTTCGGCGCGGCAGTTTGAGCGCCTGCGCAACCTCGGAAATATCCCCCCCATATCTCTCCAGCGTGGCCCGCAGAATGTTTGCCTCGAAGTGATCCATCTGATCGGAGAGGCCGAGCTCCACGGAAGGTTGGCTGCAAGCGGAGGCAAGGCCAAGCGCCACTTGGGTCGCATAATTGCGCAGCTCCCGGACATTGCCCAGCCAGTCGTCGGTTAGAAATCGCGCCTCCATCGCGGCATCGATGGGCGGACGCGGCACGCCGTGCAGGCGGGCGGCCTCGTCGAGGAAGGCGCTGAACAACAGTCCGATATCAGCCCGGCGCTCCCGCAGGGGCGGAATACGGATCCGCACGGTTTCCAACCGATAGAGCAGATCGGCGCGAACGCGGTTTTCAGCCACCGAGCCATGCGGAGCGTTCTTCGTCGCAGCGACAATGCGAAGATCGACAGGGGTCGACTCGCCGCTCACCGAAGGCAGCTCGCGTTCCTCGGCAACGCGCAGAAGCCGTCCCTGCAGCATGGGGGACATGCTATCGATCTCGTCGAGAAACAGCGTGCCGCGATCTGCCTCGGCAATACGTCCGCGCCGGGCGCGGTTTCCGAACAGGACCTCGTCGGCGATCGCGTCCGGCAGGGAGGCACAATCGACCGAGACGAAGCTGCGGGCGCGCCGCCTGCTCCAGCGGTGGATGAGCCGAGCCACGAGTTCCTTGCCGGTCCCCGTTTCGCCTTCGATCAGGACATCCACGTCGGCATTTGCGACCTGGCGGATCGTCTCGCGCAACCGTGCCATGACCGCCGTCTGGCCGAGAAGCGGCGCTGCGTCCTCCGCCTCTGCGGCTGCTTGTCGCAAACGCCGGTTTTCCAGCACCAGGCGGCGCGTTTCCAGCGCCCGGCGCACGGATGCGATCAGGTGATCGGTGGCAAAGGGCTTGGCAATGAAATCGTAGGCGCCCTGTTTCAGCGCGCCGACCGCCATGGCGATATCGCCGTGGCCGGTCATCAGGATAACGGGCAAATCCGGATCGCGCGCCAGCACGGCTTCCAGCAAATCGTGCCCATCGATGCGCGGCAGGCGGATATCGCTGACGATCACACCGGGCAATGCGGTTGCAAGACTTGCCAACGCAGATTGCCCATCACCATGCGTCTCCACGTCGAAGCCCGCTATGACGAAGGAATCGGTAAGCGCTGCATTGAAGGGACCATCGTCCTCGACCAGAAGGATTTTCTGCGACGCTTCCAGGGTCATGCCCGCCTCATAGTCATTACGAATGCCGCGCCGCCGAGCGGCGACGAACCGATAGTCAACGATCCGCCGAGATCGTTCATAATGTCCTGCGCGATCCCGAGCCCAAGACCGAGCCCATCGGGCTTGCCGGTAATGAATGGGCGGAATATCTCCTTGGCCAATGCCGGATCGATGCCGGGGCCATTATCGGCGACGGTCAGTTTCACCATATCCTTTCCGGCGGCGTCCACGAGCAGCGCAACATGCGGATCCTCGATACCGGCAACCGCATCGATAGCGTTCTGCAGCAGATTGACGATGACCTGCTCCAGCCGCACCCGCTCGGCAAGCACATGCGGCAGCCCTTTCGCCGGCAGATCCAGCCGCACGCCGGCTTTGCGAAATCGATTCCCCACCAGCAGCAAGGCGCCCGCAATGATGGCATCGAGCGGTTCCGCTGCTGCTGCGCGTCGCCCCCTGCGCGAAAACCGTCGCATCTCCTGCGTAATCGTCCCGATACGCGCCGTCACCTCGACCGCGGCATCGAGATTGGCGCCAACGCGATCGAGACGATTGGCCGCGAGATGGTGGCGCGCATTCTCGGCAAGGGTGCGGATGGTCGCGACAGGCTGATTTATTTCATGCATCAACCCCGCCGTGATCGAACCGACAGAAGCAAGCCGGTTCGCCTGGGCAAGTTCCTCCCGAGCATCGCGATATCGGTCCTCGGCGCGCGCACGTTCAGCCATCTCCTCGTGCAGCTCGGCCGTGCGTGCGGCGACGGCCTCCTCAAGCGCTCGCCGATCAGCCGCTGCCCTGGCCGCCCGGGTCATCCGCCACCAGATCGCAGCAACAACGACGGCCAAACCGACGATGACGGGTAACGCCAGCAGCCACGCGCGCGCCTGTGCCTCCTGCAGCGCCGCGCGGGTATCGAGAAGATGCAGGAGACGCAAATGTGTCCCGCCCACCGGCTGCTCGGCAGCGATCATGATCCGACCTCGTGGACCGCGTATGCGACCGGCATCCTCGGCAAGATAATTTCCCTGCCCAAGGGCGGCGTCGCGATATTGGCCGCTTGCGGCGATGCCAACCCGGACTTCGGACGATAGAGGTGCAAGCGTCGTCAGCACCTGTGACGGCTCGGACGCGGCGAGGATGATCTGATGCTCGTCGACCACAAACGTTTTTCCGGGGTCGTTGGCCCAAATCCGCGATACCGCATCGAACTCGAATTTGACGACCACGACTCCCGTGGGAGCCGCGGCATCGCCAACCCTGCGGGCCAGAAACAGACCTGGCCGGCCGCTGATCGCTCCAGCGCCGTAATATTCCGCCGTGCCGTCTTTCAGCGCCTCGGAAAAATAGGGGCGGAAGCTGAAGTTCTTGCCAACGAAACTATCTTCGGTCCCCGCATTCGATGCGGAAATGACAAGCCCCTTCTGATCGACGAGATAGATGATATAGGCGCCGGTTTCCCGCGCCAGGAAACCAAGTTTTTCATCAAGCCGCCGGGCAGCGTCCGTCGTGGGGCTAGCGAGCGCCTCGCCAAGATCACGATATTCGCCAAGCACGATTGGAAGAAGCCGAAACCGCGCGAGCTCACTGTCAAGCAGGCGAATGTGCTGGACCGCGAGCCCGTTCGCCTCCGCATCCAGCCGCCTCAGCGCATCCTGACGCGCAAGCAAAAGGGCCGAACACCAAATGGCCGCGGCAGCGGCCAAACTGGCCACCACCAACAGCACAATTCGCTTCAGACTTGATCCCCTCATATGTGCAGAATATTGCACAAACCCCGAAATAGTCATGCAAAATCTTGCGCATCATATCCCCGCAATCGGCAGTACGTCCGAGGAAAAGTGAATTATATCAATAGAATATCCTGACCTCTCCTAAAATCTCGCACCTCGCGTTTTCCCCACTTATCAATAGGATCACTGGGAGAGTGGACCTTCAATACGCAGAACAGTTGGCTACTGGGGTCGAGCTACGGTATTGCCGATGGCGCCTTAAATGGCCGACCGCCAGCCGCCCAAATGCATAGGGCTCTCCTGACAAACCTGTCGTTTGCTGCGCCATCGCCGCGTAACGACGATCCGAAGTGAGAACGGGAGGAGAGGAACAATGCTGAATACATTAGAAGATACCATCACGACGACGGCGGCGACCGAAGGAGCCGCGCGGCGTCAACGTCTGAAATCGATCATCGGCGGTTCCACCGGCAATCTGGTCGAATGGTTCGACTGGTATGTCTATGCTGCATTCGCGCTCTATTTCGCACCGCATTTCTTCCCCGCCGGCGACCAGACGGCGCAGCTGTTGAATTCGGCAGCTGTCTTTGCCGTCGGCTTCGTCATGCGGCCGATCGGCGCCTGGATCATGGGGCTCTATGCCGACCGCAAGGGCCGCAAAGCCGGCCTCGCCCTTTCGGTGACGCTGATGTGTGCGGGGTCGCTAATTATCGCGCTGACGCCGGGATATGAGACCATCGGCGTGCTGGCACCGGCACTTCTGGTTCTCGCCCGCCTAATGCAAGGCCTGTCGGTCGGCGGCGAATATGGCGCCTCCGCGACGTACCTCTCCGAGATGGCCGGTCGCCAGCGTCGCGGTTTCTTCTCGTCCTTTCAGTATGTCACGCTGATCTCAGGCCAGCTCCTTGCCATTGCCCTGTTGATCCTGTTGCAGGCGGTGATGACGACGGAAGCGCTGAATGCCTGGGGATGGCGCATTCCCTTCTTCATGGGAGCAGCGCTTGCAGTCGTGGTCTTCTGGCTGCGCCGCGGCCTGGCAGAAACCGAAAGCTTCAAAAATGTACGCGCAAGCGATACACAAAAATCCGGCTTTTGGATGCTCATCACGCGGCACCCCAAGGAAACTGCGCTCGTCATGCTGCTGACGGCCGGCGGCACGCTCGCCTTCTACGCCTATTCGATCTACATGCAGAAATTCCTGGTCAATACTTCCGGGTTCAGCCGCGAAACGTCGAGCGAGATAAACGCAATCACGCTGTTCATCTTCATGCTGCTGCAGCCGATCGCAGGCGGGCTTTCCGACAAGATCGGCCGCAAGCCGCTGATGATCGGCTTCGGTCTCTGCGGTGTGCTGTTTACCTATCCGATCTTCTCGGCGCTCGAAACCACGAGGGATCCATTCCTCGCCGGGCTGCTCGTCATGGGCGCACTGGTCATCGTCACCGGCTACACATCGATCAATGCAGTCGTGAAGGCGGAACTGTTTCCTGCTCATATCCGGGCTCTCGGCGTCGCATTGCCCTATGCGCTGGCCAACACACTCTTCGGCGGCACAGCCGAATTCGTGGCGTTGAAATTCAAGAGCAGCGGCTGGGAACAGGGTTTCTATTGGTACGTGACCGCGATGATCGGCATTTCGCTCATCGTCTATCTCTTCATGCGGGATACGGCCAAAGACAGCGCCATTCAGGAAGATTGAGACGATCGCGCCAACTGTCGTCATGTCGGCCGGAGAAGGCCGGCCCGATGGTACGGGAAACCAAACCGCGCAAAGCATCCATCCGTACGTCCTGAATCGGATGGATGCAGCCGGGCCGGCCATTTATTGCGTCAATGCAGCAGCCCACGACCTTTCTTACGCCCATTCAGCAGATGGATGAAGGTGATCCCCTGCTCCAATAGCAGTTCCGCGGCTTTGAGATCATTCAGCCCGAGATCGGACGAACAGCCGCGCAGATTACATGCCAGGAACAGCGAATTGGTGACGGCAAGCGTATCGCCATCCTCCTCGGCCTCTTCGGCGGTGGCTTGCAGTACATCCGCGACGGCCGCCATAAGATCGGCGCGCTCCTGCAAGTTCATTTCGCCAAGACTTTTCGTGATCTCACTCATGACTTCTCCTTGGCGTGCCCGACCATTCACGACATCCGTCAGGATCGGCGCGGCTCGCAACTTGGAATGATTGAAATGCGGTTGGTAAGTGAAATATGGCAATGAAAGCGGAAGCCGGCAAGGCATGGCTTCCATGTTGGAAACGCATGGCATTGCGGTTGGTTCAAAATGCGTGAGATGGCGATCGCAGGATCTAGCCCAAGCTCCGTTTAAAGCTCGTCGAACTTCAAAGTCGCGCTATCCGGTCGTGATCGGGATACGATCTTTCAAGCCGGAGACGTAAGTCAACTCTTTCCAAAACCGAGCGCCTGGGATCGATCGACCGATTCCAGGCGCAAGACGTCTTCGTTGCCGCCACTCAGCGCGGACGGCGGATTGCTCGCACTTTGCCGCTGCCGCCGCCACCGGCATAGAAACGGTCCTTGCCATCGGATTCCAGCCCCGAAACGCCGGTACCCTCCGGCATTTCGAGCCGCTCCAAAACTTCGCCAGTCACCGGATCGACGCGGCGGACATCGCTTTCGTCACCCTCCCAGGTGCCGTGCCATAGCTCGCCATCCACCCATGTCACGCCGGTGACGATACGGTTGGATTCGATGGTTCGGCGGATGGCGCCGGTCTCCGGGTCTATCTCGTAGATCTTGCGGCCGCGATGCTGCCCCACCCACAGACTGCCGTCGCTCCAGGCGAGACCTGAATCGCCGCCATTGCCCGGTGCGGGAATGGTGGAGAGAATATTGCCCGTTCCAGGGTCGACCTTATGAATCTTGTCCTCGGCGATCTGATAGAGATTGTGGCCGTCGAAAGCGGTGCCAGCGTGCGAGGCGACGTCGATCGTGCGCACCTGCTCTCCGCTTTCCGGGTTCAGGGCATGCAGCTTGTCGCCGGAGGCGAACCAGACGTGCTGCCCGTCGAAAGTGACGCCGTTTACACGCGGCGCATTGTCGAAGGGGCCATATTCGCGAATGATTTCCGCTTGGGATTTTTTCATGGATGCATCCTCCAGTCGGGATTGGTTGAGTGTCGATGATGCAAAAGCTTAGTCGCTCGGCAGTGGTCCCGGGAGTAACAATGTTGACGGGAAGTCAAGAACCGGCGGCATCATCCAGCGGCGAGCCCGGCCTTTGCCGACGCCCTGCACCATCCCATCCGCGGCAAGTGCGTCGAGCGCGCGCTGCACCGTGCGCGGACTTATCGCGAGCGCGATAGATAGCGCCGAACTCGACCAGGATTCTCCATCCGACAGCAGGGCAAGCAGCGAGGCATTCTCGACTTCGACAGGCGGCACCAGCACCACGACATCTCGCTTTCCTCGCGGCGTCAGCGCGAAACCGTGCTGTGTCGCATTGATATCGGCAAGCGGCTCTAGGGCGGCGCGAAGCCTGCCAATCTCAACCCTCAGTCTGGCCCGATGGGATTCGTCGGCGTGACGGGCGCGAAATGCCCGGGAAAGCAGCAGCTCCCGCGGCGCGTCGTCGGGTGCCGCCTCGGCCAGCGCGCGTGCCAGGGCAAAGAGCACCGGCCGGCTCGCAAGCGAGATAATGTCTCCATCGCTGCGCACGACATTGCGGCAGGCATCGACAACCAAGGTATCGGACGCCAGAAGCGTCTCGACTTCGTCAAGCGACAACAGCTTTTCCCGCCCCTGCACAAACAGGCGTGCCGCCGGCTCATCGAGCGCGCGCGCCGCATCGCGGACCTCGACCATAAGCGCGGGGATTCCCGCTTTGCCGGCCGCTTCCCCGGCGCGCGCCAGAGCGGCGCGTGCCGGCTGAATGCGCAGGCGGCGGATGGCGATGCCGGCAACCGCCAGTTCATGGCTTGCCTTTGCAGCGGGCGGCAGCGGCGACGCATCGAGTTTTGCCAGCAGCCGTTCGGCCTCGTCCAGATGACCGACCAGCAGCAGACGCCGTATCTGCAGATTGCAGGCATGGGCGGCGTTGATTTGATCGCCGTGTTTTTCGAGAGCGGCCCGTGCCGTCTCCAGCGCTTTCTCGGGCCAGCCGAGGTCGCGCGAGACAAGGGCGATCTCGGCTTCGGCCACGATGCAGCGAGCACGGGCAACCGCCTCGCGCGGGCCGAAGGCGCGCGCGGCATTCTTCAGCAACACCTTCGCGCGGGCAAGGTCGCCCAGCTGCGCCATTGCGATGCCGCGCAGTGCCAGCGCCGGGGCGTCGTCGCGCAGCGCGACGCGCTTCAGCGCGCCCAGCACGTCGCCTGATGCAAGCGCCTGGGCAGCCGCGACGATCAACGAATCCATCGAAATCCCGTCACACTTGTAACTCCCACCCCTTACGCCCCTAGCGGTAAGTTATCGCATATCGGCTGGCAAGATGCAGCGCCGACAAGGACAGACCTGACACAAAGAGGAGATGAACCATGACGACGCATAGGACCGGAACGCGCAAGGAATGGCTTTCGGCACGGCTTTCCCTGCTGGAGCAAGAAAAAGAGCTGACGCGGCGCAGCGACGAGATCGCCGCCCGTCGTCAGGAATTGCCATGGGTGAAGGTGGAAAAGGACTATCGGCTCGAGACCGACCAGGGTGTCGTTCCGCTCTCGGGCCTCTTCAAGGGGCGCTCGCAGCTTCTCGTTTATCACTTCATGTTCGGACCGGACTACACGGCCGGCTGCCCATCCTGCTCATCGATCGCAGACGGCTTCAACGGCATCGCCGTACATCTTGAAAATCACGATGTCGCCTTCTCGGCCATCTCCCGCGCCCCGTTCGCGAAGCTGCAGGAGTTCAAGCGGCGCATGGGCTGGACTTTCGATTGGGCTTCTTCCGCCAACAGCGATTTCAACCATGATTTCAATGTCTGGTTCACGCCGGAGGAACAGCGCGACGGCGGCATCGAATATAATTATCGCCGCGAGCCTCCAATACCCGACGCTCAGGTGGGCAAGACGATGCAGCAATGGGAGCTGCGCGGCAGCGAAGGCCCGGTCGAACTAATGGCGTCGATGACGGGGACGGATATCGCGACCTACACGCGCGACCGGCCTGGCGTCAGCGCCTTCGCCATGCAGGACGGCGCGATCTATCACACCTACTCCTCCTATGCCCGCGGGCTTGACGGGCTCTGGGGGATGTATCAGTGGCTGGACCGCGCCCCGCTCGGACGCAACGAGACCGGCGTATGGTGGAAGCACCACGATCGGTACGGAGCAAACTGATGTCCGTCTCGTCCGAAATCGGTGAGAGGGGCGGCCGCACCGCCCCTACCCTGCCCGTCATCGCCGGCCGGCTGCTGGCGTTGGCCGCCGCGCCGAGCTTCGCCCTGATGACCGTGTTATCCGCTTATGGTTCAACCGGCGACATGATCTGTTCCACACAGGGCAGCTCGATGCTCGGCGGGATGGTGCCGATGTATCTGCTCATGACCTTCTTCCATTGCGGTCCCTGGCTGAAGCTGCTTGCGAGAGATGGAAATGGTGCGCGGATGTCGGGCTAGAGTCTCGACCGAACTATGCGAGATTCTTGAGATAGAGGGAAAGCAGCTGGGTCTGAGAGGAAATGCCGAGCTTGCGGTAGACGTTGCGGCGATGAACCTTCACTGTACCCGTCGAAATATTGAGCTTCAGGCCGATCGATTCCGATGAGTGCCCCTGCAAGACGAGCTCGACGATGGCAGTCTCACGGCTTGTCAGATTGAGATCCCGCCAGACGGCTTCCGCTGGCGGGACGGTCTCGTTCTCACCCTTCCTGCGCCGGCCCCTGCTGCCGGCCGCCAATTGCGCATCGAAGCGCGAGGCGAGGCCGGACCAATAGTATCGCACCATGTTTGCGACCAGCGGCTCGACCTTCTTCAGCGTCGCAAATTCCGCAGGCGGAAAAACCCCGGTCCTCTCGCGTCGCATCAATGAGAGGACGATCGTAATGTCGTCGTCGGCATTGACAAAGAAGCCGATTTCCTCGGCCAAGCCGGTCTGAACGTAATAGGTTCGGTAGTACTCGCTGGAAAAGAAGCGATCCGGTGCCAGCTCCCGCATCCTGAGCACGCCTTCGCGGCGGCTGCGCGCCGTGTGGTAGAAGGGGTCCAGCAGATAGGGACCGGCCTGGTAGAGCGTGACGAAGACGACATGTTCCCCGGGATCGAAAGTGCTGTAGAGATCGATCGGCCGCTCCTTGCCGCGATAGGCGAAGACGACGACGTAATCGAACCGCACCAGCGCCGCCATCATCTGACGGAACGTCTCTCCGAATTCGGCATCCGTCATCGACGATCGGCCGATCGTGGCGTTGAAGGCGGCAAACAGCCCTTCAAGGTCGGTGCTCATGCGACGGATCCCCCTCTGCCGCCCTGCGCATTTGAGCGCAATCCCTATATACACCTCCCACGAAGCATTTGGCACGAAAATACCTCTTTCGGGGTATATACCTCGCGAGAAGCTCGGGCTTACTCTTTCCTTAACGACGGTGGCAATAAGGCAGATCAAGACTGCCGACCAACCGCAGGGAACAGACGTGGCATCCGCTTCAACGAACGATATCGAATTCCGTTCGGTCACAAAGAGCTATGGCGCCGTGACCGCCGTAACGGACATCAATCTCAATGTGCCCAAGGGCGCATTTCTGGCGCTTCTCGGCCCTTCCGGCTGCGGCAAGACGACCTGCCTGCGCATGATCGGCGGCTTTGAACAGCCGAGCGAAGGCACGGTGCTGATCGACGGGCGTGAGATGAACGGCGTGCCTGCCTACCGACGCCCGGTCAACATGGTGTTCCAGCACTATGCGCTGTTTCCGCATTTCAACGTCGCCCAGAATGTCGCCTATGGGCTGAAGCAGATGCGCCCGAAGATCGGCGGTGCCGAAATCGACCGGCGCGTCGCCGAAGCGCTCGAGATGGTTCGCCTCGGCGGTTTCGCCAAGCGGCGCATCCATGAAATGTCCGGCGGCCAGCAGCAGCGCGTGGCGCTCGCGCGCGCCATCGTCAACCGTCCCTCCGTGCTCCTGCTCGACGAGCCGCTGGCGGCCCTCGACAAGAAACTGCGCTCGGCCATGCAGATCGAGCTTCAGACGCTGCAGCGCGAGCTCGGCATTACCTTCGTTCTTGTCACCCACGACCAGGAGGAAGCGCTGTCGATGGCCGATATCGTCTGCGTCATGAGCGCAGGGCGCATTCGCCAGCTTGGCACGCCGCAAGAGGTCTATGATCGCCCGGCCGATCTCTTCGTCGCCGATTTCGTCGGCAAGACCAATCGCATCGAGGCGACGATGGAAGCCGATGGCGAAACGCTTCGCCTCGCGGATGGTTCGGCGCTTTCGTCCGGCAAGCGACTGGCACCGGGCGCGGCAATTGCGGCTCTGCGCCCGGAGGCAATCCATCTCAGCCGCGACATGGCTACATCCGGCATGTCCTTTAAGGGCACGGTGACGCATCGCATCTTCCTGGGCTCGTCAGCCGAATACGCAGTCACCGTCCCCGGTCTCGGCGATTTCCTGATCACGTCGGATCGCCGCAGCATGAACGACAGCGATCTCGTGGGTCCGGGCGAAGAGGTCTTCCTCGGCTTCGACCCCACGGCCCTCCATGTCTTTCCAGCATCGAATGCATAAGCCAAAACAAGGGAACAGCATCATGAGCAAGGATTACAAAGACAACCTTCCGATTTCAGCCGAAGGCTTCATGGACGAATTCATGCGCCTGAAGCGCGGCTCTATCAGCCGTCGTCACTTTCTGAATATCACCGGCCTCGGCCTTGCAACGGCGGTCCTGTCGCGCGTCCCTGGCGCGCTGTCGACACCCGCCTATGCCGCCGGCGAACTCGGCACGCAGATGTCGATCGCGACCTGGCCGAACTATCACGATCCTGCGACCTTCGAGAATTTCAAGGCCGCAACCGGCGTTGCCGTCGAGGTCAACGTATTCGGCTCGAACGAGGAAATGCTCGCAAAGCTGCAGGCAGGCGCCTCCGGCTGGTCTCTTTACGTACCGACGAACTACACGATTTCGACCTATCACAAACTCGGCCTCATCGAGGAACTCGATCTGTCAAAGATCCCTAACTTCAGCCAGGCAACGGAAAGCCCGCGCTTTACCAAGGAAGGACAGATCGACGGCAAGACCTATGCCGTGCCGAAGAACTGGGGCACGACAGGCTTCTCGGTCAACACCAAGAAGATAAAGACCAAGCTTTCGAGCTGGAAGGATTTCTTCGAGATCGCCCAGACCGAGGCCGACGGCCGCGCCATGGTCCACGACTATCAGCTGACCACCATCGGCAGCGCACTCGTTTCCCTCGGCTACGATTTCAACTCGATCAAGCCGGAAGAGCTTGCCAAGGCCGAGGAGCTGCTGATCAAGGTCAAGCCGCATCTCTTTGCCATCAACTCCGACTATCAGCCGTCGATGCGTTCGACCGATGCCTGGCTGACCATGTGCTGGACCAATGATGGCGCGCAGCTCAACCGCGACATGCCCGAGCTTGAATATGTGCTCGGCAAGGATGGCGGCGAGATCTGGACCGACTATTACGCGATCCCGAAGGATGCACCCAACAAGGCGGCAGGCTATGCCCTGCTCAACTATCTGATGGACCCGAAGAATGCGGTGAAGGAGCACATCGCCAACGGCGCGCCGACCACCGACAGCCGTGTGATCGAGCTCCTGCCGAAGGAAATCACCTCGAACAAGATCGTCTATCCGGATGAAGCCTCGCTGACGCCGCTCGAATTCGGTGCCGCCGTGACGCTCACCGATCCGAGCCGTGCCGAACTGATGGCACGCTTCAAGTCGGCCTGATCGTTTTTCTTCGACCCGATCCCTTGCACCATGACGGCGGTAAGGGATCGGCTTCCTTCCCAGCACCGGCAGACAAAGAACCTCTCGATGCCCCTTAACCCAGCCACAAAACGGCGCCTCGTCACCGCTGCCCTTGTCGGGCCGGCAAGCATCTGGCTGCTCGTCTTCCTGGTGCTGCCCTTCATCGCCATCATCGTCTTTGCCTTTGGTGAGCGTGCACCCGAAGGTGGCTATCAGGCAGCTTTCACCTTCGCGCAATTCGCCAATCTTGGCTCGCGGTCGGCAGCTTTCATCAATACGTTGATCCTTGCGCCGATTGGTGCGGCTGCCTGCCTGCTCGTTGCTTATCCGGTCGCCTATTATCTGGCCGTCAAGGCGAGCCCGCAACGCCGCCTGCTGCTCGTTTCACTGGTCGTCGTTCCCTTTTGGACGAGCTTGCTCGTGCGCACATACGCCTGGATGTATCTGCTCGGCGCACGCGGCATACCGCATCTGCTGGAATTCCTGGGCATAGAGAATGTCCGGCTCATCAACACGCCCGGAGCCGTGCTGCTCGGCATCGTCTATGGCTATCTGCCGCTGATGATCATGCCGATCTATGTCAGCCTGGAAAAGCTTGACCGCCGGCTACTGGAGGCTTCTGCCGATCTCGGCGCCAGGCCCATCTCGACCTTCTTCGGCATTACGCTGCCGCTCTCCTTGCCAGGCGTCATGACCGGCGTCGCCCTGGTGACGATCCTGCTGCTCGGGGAATATCTGATCCCGCAGCTGCTCGGCGGCGGCAAGGTGTTCTTCATCGGCAATGCGCTTGTCGATCTCTTCCTTCAGTCGCGTAACTGGCCGTTCGGATCGGCGATCGCCGTAACGCTCGTTGCCGTCGTCGTCATCGTGTTGGTAGTCGCGATGCGCATTGCTTGGCGCGTTGCCGGTACGCGCCAGGTGGATCTCGTCTGATGCGCGCACTCGTTACTTTCGTCTACCTGTTTCTCTATACGCCGATCGCGCTCGTCGTCCTGTTCTCCTTCAACGCCGGCCGCAATGCCAGCGAATTCACCGGCTTTTCGACGCAATGGTACGGACGGGCGCTGTCCAATACCTTCCTGATGGAAGCGCTGCGCAATAGCCTCATCATCGCCTTCACCAGTGCAGCACTTGCCGCGGTCTTCGGCACGATGGCAGCAATCGGCCTGGAACGGCTCGGTCCTCGTGCCCGCGCCGTCTTCGACGGGCTCTTTGCCGCCGCGATCGTCGTGCCTGGTGTCGTCATCGGCATTGCGACGCTGGTGGCACTCGTCGAGGTCTTCGGCATCATCAACCCATTGATCGCGGCCGTCTGGCCTGGCGATCAGCCGCCGAAATTCGCGCTCGGCTATGGCTCGATTATCGCGGCACACGGCCTCTTCACCATGGCGCTGGTGACGATGATCGTGAAGGCGCGCATTGCAAGCCTTGGCCGTGACATCGTTGAAGCCTCCAGCGACCTCTACGCCACGCCGCTGACCACGTTCCGGCAGATCGTGTTGCCGCAGATCATGCCGTCGGTCCTCGCCGGCTTCCTGCTCGCTTTCACCTTCTCCTTCGACGATTTCATCATCGCCTTCTTCGTCGCAGGATCGAACACGACGCTGCCGATCTATGTCTTCGCCTCGATCCGCCGCGGCGTCACGCCGGAGATCAACGCGATCGCGACCATGGTGCTGATCGCATCGCTCTTCCTCATTCTCATCGCGCGTTTCCTGATGCGCGAAAAGACAACGACAAACTGACCAGGGAAACATCATGATACTCAAGAATCGGGTCGCAATCGTCACCGGAGCCGGCTCCGGCATCGGCCGCGCCGGCGCGCTGATCATGGCGCGCGAAGGCGCGCATGTGGTCGTCGCCGATATCGACTTGGCAAATGCCGAGGAAACTGTGAACCAGATTGCCGAGGCGGGTGGCAGCGCCGAAAGCCTGGTCGTTGACGTCATGGACGATCAGGCGCTTAAGGCCGGTGTCGCAAAGATCGCCGCGCGGCACGGACGCATTGATATTCTGCACAATCACGCCGGCGCTCAGGTCGCCGGTAATCTGGAAGAGGTCGCGGTTTCCGGCTTCGATACGTCCTGGAACCTGAATGTCCGGGCGCATTTCATGGCTTCGCGTTTCGTCATGCCGATCATGAAGAAGGCTGGCAAGGGCGTCATCCTCAACACCTCGTCGTCATCGGGCGTGCTCTATGATCGCGAGATGATCGCCTATACCACCTCCAAACACGCTGTCATCGCCATGACCCGCCAGATGGCCGGCGACTATGCCCGCTTCGGCATCCGCGTCAACGCGCTCTGCCCCGGCTGGGTCGACACGCCGTTCAACGCGCCATTCATCACGCAGATGGGTGGACGCAGCGCCATTGAAGATTACATCGCCGAGAAAGTGCCGCTTGGACGATGGGCCGATGTGTCGGAAATCGCCGAACCGATCCTATTCCTCGTTTCCGACCGCTCCTCCTACATGACAGGACAAATCCTCGTCGTCGATGGCGGCGAAACGGTCGTCTAGGCTTACGGACGAAAACGTCGCACCGATGCGTGGAAACGGTGCACCGTCATTCCTTCCAAAGCCAGTCCGGCAACCCCGCTGCAACGCGCCCGACGACAGCCGCCTCGACACAATCGGCAAGGCTGCCAAAGCGCACTGCGCGTCCGCTGAGGCCCGGACCATAATGCGCATACTTGCCCGAGTTGGTCATGACCGCACGCGTGCCGGGCGGGAAGACCGGCTCCGAGATCGAGCACCAGCAAAGATCGGGCAAAACCTGCACGCCGCTGCCGCGCAACCGCGCCAGCGTCCCGTCCGCCTCCGCAGCCGCGATGACATCGCGTCCTGCTGTGACGATGACCATTACCTCAGGCAAGCGGCGGCGGCCGGCAAAGGCGTCGGCGAGCATATGACATTCGGCAAGCGAGGCATGCGGGCTGCCGATGGCGACAAGCTCGACGGCTTCCGGCCCCTCGTTCAGTATTTTCCAGGCGGCTGCCATGTCGGCGCGTGTGATAGTCAGGCGATCAGCATTCGGATCGTGAGCATCGACAGCCTCCGGCGTCACGCCATCGACATGCAGCATGGGAGCAGCAGACGTCGTGCCAAAGGCAGCGCAGAGCGCCTTCAGGTCGTCGCGTGACGGATGTCCGGCGGCAAGACCACGCAGCAACGGAATGCGATCGGGAGACGCTTTTCCGGCAAGATAGCCGATGAGCGGCCAGAAAGCATCGTCGCGACCTTCTGAAAGTTCAACGTCGAGGATACGCGTCGCCTTGCGATTTTCATCCAGATATACGCCCGAAAGCGGCGCGCGACCTGTCAATGCAATACAAAGATCGAGGAAATCGGGATGCTTGGCGGTGCGCGCGCCCAGCACGCTGTTGGCGAAGATGACGGCATTGGACTCCGCCCAGCCGATGGCCTCCCCGGCGCCCGGTGCGCCGTCGAGCAAATAAGGAGAGCAGGTGAAGGTCGGGCGGCAGCCCATGCGCACATAGGCATCCGCGAGCCGCGCGGCGGGATCGCCAAAATCCTCCGGCACGCCCTGCGATCTCCAATTGGTGCGATCGACCGAAATGGCGTTCATGGTGGTAGGTATCCGCACACGCCCGCCGAGCTCAGCCATTTTTTCGGCGAAGGTCAGGTTGGCCGGGCTTGCATAGATACATCCATCGATATGGCCCTGTGTCACGTCGATAAGGGAAGTGGCACCCTGCTGAGCCGCCATGGCGGTCAATATGCGCATGGCCTGAGCAGCCGCAACGCCTTCGCCGCCCTCCAGCATGGACCGGTCGGCCTGCGTCAAGGAAAGCCCGGAGATAGCAGGTGGCAAAAGGGGCATGGTCTCGCCATCTGCGACGACGGCAGCGGTTTCGACCTTGACCGTTTTTGCCTGCGCCAGGCGCACAAAGACATCCGGATGGAGCCGCACGACAGGCAGCTGCCGGCCGAACATTTCGGCGGCGACAAGTGCGCCGAGCGTCAGCACATCCTCGGCTTCGCAAAAGATCAGGGCAGCCGGCGCGCGGCCCGTCAGCGCGAGATCGAGCAGCACGCCGGAGCCGCTGCAGGAGCCACGGCTCGAAGGCATCATCAGAATTGCGCCGGTGAGACATTCGCCATGCAGCGGATGATGGATATCGATGACCTTTCCGGTGGCCGGATCGACCCCACCCCAGAAGCTGAGGGCCTCTTGCGTGGCGATGACGCAGCCCTCCGCCGTGCCACCCATGATGCTGCGAGCCGATGCCGTGTCGTTCATTTCATCGTGGGTCCATATGCGAGAGGATTGTAAGCACCGATGTGGCAATGCACATCGGCATGTCTGTTTGCATTAGAAGCGTTGCGGCGAGAATGGCGTCAGATCGATCGCCGGCGCCTGCCGTGTCAAAAGGTCGGCGACAATACGCGCCGTGCCGGCCGATTGGGTCAAACCGAGATGACCATGGCCGAAGGCATAGATCACGTCCGGCGTCGCCTTGGCGCTGCCGATCGCAGGCAGGCTGTCGGGCAGCGATGGGCGGAAGCCCATCCATTGCACGCCACCTTCCGGCTTGAGACCGGTCAGGAGAGTGCGCGCCTTCTGCAGCATGGCTTCGGAACGGCGAAAATTCGGCGGCAAGGCCAATCCGCCCAGCTCCACCGCACCGCCGACACGAATGCCGGTCGAAAGCTTGCTGACGACGAAGCCATGGCCGCCGAAGGTGATCTGCGTGCGCAGGTCGAAGGCATCGGCCGGAAGCGTCGTGTTGTAGCCACGCTCGGTTTCGAGCGGCATATGCTCGCCCAGCGTTTTGGCGATCCGATGCGAGAAGGCGCCGGCGGCTAGGACGACCTTGCCGGCCTGGCGCAGCTTTCCATCCGCAGCCACCACCTCGACCCCAACCGGGAGCGCCCGAAGCGACGAAATCTCCGATGTCTCGATGACGCCGCCGCGGCTGCAAAAATGCGCGGCCAGCGCCAGCGTGTAAAGCTTGGGATCGGCGATGGAATACCAGCCCGGCGTGAAGGTGCCGAGGATGAAGCGCGACGCCAACCCGGGCTGGATCGCCGCCATCTCGTCGGCCTTCAGATGCTGGAATTCGATGCCGTGATTGCGGCGAACCTCCCAGCCTGGCAGCGAAGCGCGAAATTCCGCCTCGCTTTCATAGACCTGGAGATTACCCTCCTTGCGCAGCATGGAGAGCGTCTCCGTCGCGGTGAGAAAAGGCTCAAGTTCGGCCTTGGAAAGATCCATCAGGCTTGTCTGCGCCGCCGTGGAGTGGGCCACGCGTGAGGGCTGGCAGGCACGCCAGAACCGAAACATCCAGGGCGCGATCCTGAGTGCATAGGCAGGCGGCACCGAGAGCGGCCCCAGCGGATCGAGGAGCCATTTCGGCGCCTTTTTCAAGATGCCGGGGGACGCCAGCGGCAGGATATCCGTGAAGGCGAAGGCACCGGCATTGCCGGCCGAAGCGCCGGCGGCCGGCCCCTCGCGGTCGACGACAACGACGCTCAAACCGCGCGACTGAGCCGCAATCGCGGCGGATAGGCCTATGACGCCGGCCCCGATGACGATAACGTCCGGTTTTGCCATCAACGCACGCTCGCGAGAGATTTCTGCTGATACTGCGGCGCGCCGAAAATCTGTTCGGACTTGCCGATCTCGGTCATGACGCTCCGGTGGAAAGAGGCAACGCGATCGGAGACATCGCGAGCAGGCGCTGGTCCAAGCGTTAGGCAGATCATGGTCATCCCTCCTCCGATGCGGGATCAAGCGCGGATATTACGTCATCAGACAACATATGTTCCGGCGCCATGGCAAGCGTTCTTGTCGGAAGGATCAAGAACGTCTCGGCAACGCCGGTGCGGATCCGTTTTACCGTCATTTCTTCGGCTGCAGCGACCAGATATTTGCGGGTGACGGCAATTCACTGGCCTTCCTTAGCTGAAGCCGAAAAGCGCGACGGCATAGCATGTCGATTTTTTGTATTCTTTTTGTATTTATAATTTTCAAGTCTATGATGCAAGCGAGCATAATATGGGAGAACCGAAATTGACTGACGTGATCACCCTGACGCCTGATGCGCTGCAAGGCCGTGTCGAAGCGATCCTTTCAAAAGCCGGCATCAATGCGCAGCAGGCCGGTGCAATCGCGCGGGTGATTGTCGCCGGCGAACGCGACGCCTGCAAGTCGCACGGCCTCTACCGCATCGAAGGCGTGTTGCGTGCGGTCAAGGCTGGCAAGGCGCGGCCGGATGCGGTGCCGGTTCTCGAACAAAATGATGGCTCCGCCATCGTTCGCGTCGATGCCAAGAGCGGCTTTTCCAATGCAGCCTTCGAGCTCGGCATGCCTGTGCTTGCCGAACGGGCTCGCCGCTTCGGCATTGCCGCACTCGCCATCAACGACTGCACGCATTTCGCAGCGCTCTGGCCGGAGGTGGAAGCCCTGACGGATCGAGGCCTTGCCGCCTTTGCCATGTGTCCGAGCTATTCCACGGTGGCACCCGCCGGAGGCACAGCGCCGCTCCTCGGAACCAATCCCTTCGCCTTCGGCTGGCCGCGCCTCGATAATCCGCCTTACGTCTTCGACTTCGCGACTTCGGTTGCCGCCCGCGGCGAGATCGAGCTGCATCGGCGCGCCGGCAAACCCCTCCCCGAGGGCTGGGCGATCGATGCCGAGGGCCAGCCGACCACGGATCCGGAAGCGGCACTGGCCGGCGCAATGCTGCCGTTCGGGGGGCATAAGGGGTCGGCGATCGGCACGATGATCGAGCTTCTGGCCGGCATCATGATCGGCGACTTCACCAGCCGCGAAGCGCTCGATTATCTCGGCTCCACGGCCTTCGCACCGCGGCACGGCGAACTCATCGTCGCCTTCTCGCCGGAGGCCTTCGCTGCTGGTCGACCTGGAAATCCGCTCGCCCGTGCGGAAGTGCTGTTCGAAGCGATTGTCGGCCAAGGCGCGCGCCTGCCGTCTCAACGCCGCTTTGCCGCCCGCGCTCGCGCGGAAAAGGACGGTATCCCGCTGACAGCAGAGGAAATCCGGCAACTCGATCGCCTTGAGGAACTCGGCCTAGACGCAGTGGTCTGAACCAAATGTAAGTGGCGGCCGACGGAAGATAATGAAAGAGGCCCCGCGGGGCCTCTCCCATCTTGCATCTAAGCTATCGTAAGAGCTTAGGCCTTGTACTTTTCAACGGCACCCGGAAGCTTGCTCCACTCGGCATACCAAGTATTGAAAAGCTTGAACTGCGCCTCGACATAGCCGCGCTGGCTATCGTTCAAGACGTCACTTTCGTTGAAGTGCAGCTCATATTCCTTATCTCCCTTCAGGACCATCATATGCTTGAAGAAGAGAACCAAATCCGGACCTTCATCGAAAGAAGACAGAACGGCAAGCGCCTGCTCCAGCTCGAGCGCGCGCTGGCGCGCATCGACGTCGCCCTTGGCTGCGGCCTGGGCGAGGTTGCAGAGATGAATGACTTCCCTCGGCAACACGTTGCCGATGCCGGTAATGGCGCCGGTTGCACCGCAATTGACGAAGCCGTGGAAGACCGCCGTGTCAACACCGATCATCAGCGACACGTCATCATCGCGGCTGGTGATGTTTTCGGCGGCATAGCGCATATCGGCCGGGCCACCGAACTCTTTGAAGCCAACGAGATTGGCATGTTCAGCGCGTAGCGCGAAGAAGAGATCGGCGCGCGTTGCAAAACCATAATAGGGGCTGTTGTAGATGACGGCCGGAAGATCTGGTGCGGCCGACAGGATCGCTTTGAAATGCGGCTTCTGGGCAGCGATCACCGAGCCGCGCGACAGCACGCGGGGGATGACCATCAGCCCCTTGGCACCGACCTTCTGGGCGTGGGCAGCGTGGGCTACGGCCGATGCCGTATTGACGGCGCCGGTGCCGACGATGACGGGCACGCCCGCTTTGGCCAGACGATCGACGCCCTCCATGCGTTGCGCATCGGTCAAAAGCGGCCAATCGCCCATCGAGCCGCAATAGACCACAGCCGACATGCCCTCGGCGATCAACTGCTTGCCCTTGCGCACCAGCGCATCGAAATCGGGACTGCGATCGGCTTTGCACGGAGTCATCAAGGCCGGGATCACCCCGGAGAAAATGCTGGACTTCATCTTTCTATCCTCTTGGGCCGGGGGTGGATCGGCTATCAGCCCAGCAGCATCCGCCACCGCGCCTCACCGTTTTCGCAGCATTGATATACCTTTGTATTTATTTTGTCGACAAGAAATATGCGAATCAAAGACTAACGTCGAGACGGTCCCCGCGCATCAGCAATTTCTGGATTTGGGCGACGATCTGTTCGGCATGTTCGCGCGCAAGGCGCTCGGCAAGTTCCGTATCCCGCGCCTCGACGGCGGCAATGATTTCATCGTGCTCCTCGACGAAACGACGCGGCAGACGATCGTCATAGGATTGGTAATAGAGGCGCAGGAGGCGCCGGCCCTCATCTAGCAATCGCGAAAAGAGGCTGGTGAAATAGGGGTTGCGGCCAGCCTCGGCGATCGCGAGATGAAGCGCAGCATTGGTGGAGATCATGGCGAGCGCATCCTGCGCTTCGACGGCATCGGCAAATTCAGCCTGAAGCGCGCGCACACCTTGGAGATCTTCCGGACGGTGATATTTGGCGGCAAGCTGCGTTGTCACCCGATACATCAGCACCAGCGCATCGAAATAGCTATGCATGTTGAGAAAATCGATCTGCGAGACCATGGTCGAGCGGTTGGGCAGTGTATCGATCAGCCCCTCGCCTGCCAGCCGCACGAGCGCCTCGCGGATCGGCGTGCGCGACATGCCGAAGCGTTCGGAAAGCTGCACCTCGTCGATGGGGCTGCCAGGCGGCAATTCGAGATCCAGAATTTCGTCCCGCAGGATATCATAGACCACCTTCACGCCGGAGCCGCGCTTGCGCTCGTTTCGGAGGCTTGTTTCATTATCCATAGCTAACTGACCTCTTCTTTCAGCGTGAGAAATAAAGGGGCATGCCAGCTAAATCAACGCCGCTTCCCGGCATTCCGGGCCTTTACCAAAATCGAGGATTACGCCGAGCGAACGTAAACTTCGGCGACAAAGTCGCTGCTCGCATCACAGATCCGGTTTCGTCCGCCTGCCTTCGCCAGATAGAGGGCACGATCCGCTTCGCGACAAAGCTCGGCAAGAGACCTGCATTTCCGGCTCACCTTCGAAATGCCAATGCTCGTCGTCACCACCACATCGGCACCGAGATCCGGAAATCGGGTTCGCTGAACAGCTTCTCGAATGCGCTCGGCCTGGATAAGCGGCTCTCCTGCTTTCAAAGGAAGAAAGATTATGAACTCCTCTCCTCCCTGCCGCGCGAAAATGGCGGACGACGGCAGGATCGCCTCTATCGTTCGCGATACTGCAACGAGAACTTCATCTCCAGCCGCATGGCCCCAGCGATCATTGAAATGCTTGAAGTGATCGATATCGAGATAAAGAATGGCATCTCCATCGCGAAGCCGTGCGGAAGCGTTCTCGTTGAAGAAGTGGCGATTATAAAGACCGGTCAGACCATCTCGCTCGGCTGTTTGTCTGAGTTTTATCTGTTGGCGCTCGCTTATGAAAATGACGATCGACAGCGCCAGCACGAACTTGGAAAGGATCATCAGCAGGAAGCCGCTCGCCACATCGAGAAGGACAAAGGAATGGAACGAGAACTCGAAGGCCATTATCAGCGATAGCAGGCTGCAGGCCAATAATATTGCGGCAACGAATTTTCTGATCGGCAGCGGTTCGCGGAAGGAATCCTTGAATATGACGATCGCCGCGCCGGCAAGCATCACGCTGCCGAGGGAATTGAATGTCACCGCCCGATATGTATTGTTCAAATGAAATGCCGTGAAAGCTCCGACGAGCAAAGTCAGCAGCGCAGGCAGCAATGCAAGAGCCGGTATCACCTTTCTGTCGGGATCGCTGATCACTACGAAAGATGAGCCGAGCAGCGAATATCCAAGCACGGCGCAAACGAGATTGATAAGGCTGAGAGGCGCATAGAATGCCGGATAGGTTTCGGCATATCCGGCCAATGTTGATGCCGCAGCGAGAATTACGAAACTTGAGGCAAGCAGACCAACGCCGCGGCTTTCATTCGAGCTATATTTCAGATAACCCAAAGTCACCGCACCAGCGATATAGGATGTCTTTTGGAGAAAGAGCACCGTCGGCATATCTAATTCATTGATCATCGAAAACTACCAAAGCAGCCGGAAAGCATTGCCGCCTCAATACTCCGGACGATCTAAAGATTTTGCCAATGGGGCTGCTAAAGATCTTGAAAAGCAGCATCTGCGATAAGTCTTCGCCGAAAGCAGATCACCGCCATGGGCGGGACTGGCATCAAGGCAGCACCGGTCGGCTGACGCTTCTCCGCCATTGCGCCGGATCGAAAACTGCCTAGGGTAAACGCCTCGCCTCCGTTGCAGAAAGCTGCCGAATTCAACCTTGAACACGCTATGAATTTTATGTCGAACAGAGATTTTCTCGAGTTTCACTCGTTGCCCCCGAGCGTTATCCTAGGGATTATTGACCGGGCAGACCAACTTGCAAAGCATTGGCATGAACGCACGATGCCACAAGCCCTGTTCGGCAAGCGCGTGGGCATCATTGTCTGCGACACGGGATGGAGAAACACGACCGCTTTCGATCTCGGCGTGAAGGCGATGGGCGGCATATCTGCTCAACCTCCCATCAGCTTCAGTACTCGCGAACCCACAGCCGATCTAGCGGGCTACCTCGATAATTGGTTTGATCTTCTTGTCGTCAGGACAAAGGAGCTTGCTACTCTGCATGAGCTTGCAGCCGCCGCAGAAGCACCCGTTATCAATGCCCGAACAAGAACCAATCACCCTTGCGAAACGCTTGGCGATCTTGCCTATATCAAGAGCGTAAGAGGAACGCTTGATGGCCTCAAGGTTGTCGGAATTGCGCCAGACGCCAATATATTGAGATCATGGGCCGAGGCATCACGATCGATGCCGATGCACGTCGTCCAGGTCTATCCGGAGCGCTGGCACGTCACCGACCCGGACCTTCTGAGCCCGAATTTTGAAAGCAGCAGGGACATTCGCCATCTGCTGGATGCGGACGTCATCATTACCGATTCATGGCCAACGGACGCGGAAGAAGATGCGTTGGCCGAGTATCGGGTGTCGGCTTCGCTTCTCAACGAAGGAAAGCAAGGCGCTATCTTTTTGCCATGCCCGCCAGTCACGAGAGGTCAGGAACTGACGGCGGATGCAATGCTGCATCCAGCCTGCCAAAGCCGAGTGGCCAAAGCATTTTTGCTTCATGCCCAGAATGCCTTGATGGAGTGGATGATGACGTCGTAATCGTCGATGACGACATGTCTTGCGATGCGACGCAAATAGCGACCACGACTCTGATGGGTTTTCGAACTTTGAAGCGACGGAAGAGCTTTGGCTATAAAGGCGCCTGCGTGACATAAATCCTGAAAATCGGAACCGCGGACAATGATCTGGTTTGATGCCGCTCTTGAAAAGCATGCTGACGATGATCTTCTGCGGCGTTCCATCGCGACTGTACTCAGTGTCGATACCGACAGCGTGGACGTAATCCACGACATAGCGCAAATCGCGGATATGCCGGCAACATGCCTCGTGACGTCGGAAGCTTTCGATGACTATTCGCAGATCATCAGCATCTATCACTCCAGTGACCTGCACCCGCCGCTTCTTCTGGACGCTGCCAGCCAACTAGCACGACTGCTCCAGAGATCGCTCCTAGTTGCCAACGACGAGACAACGAATCCCTATTCTTTCATTCTGATATCCGGCGCCGGAGAGCCTTCCGTCGTTCTGGTGGATCCGGACGCACTCGACGAGAACGATCGCTACGTCATCACGAGCCATACTTCCGGCATGAGCGGACAATCACGGGAGTCCGGCAAATAATTCTCATCCTCCCTGTCGGAATCACCTTCGGTTGGCCGTCCTTGGAATATCAACCGCGTCAACCTGGAGGGATATCGTGGAAAACGCTCAATCAATTTGGCAGACAGCCGCCATTCTCATCGCGCGCCTCATCTTCGCCGCCGTCTTTGTGATGGCCGTCTCGTTCAAGTTTATGGATATGGGCGCGACTGCGAGCTACATCGCTGCCGCCGGCTTTCCATTTCCATTATTCTTGGCTTGGTGTGCCGCAATCCTTGAAGTGCTGCTTGCCGTCGCTTTCTTGACCGGTGCTTTGTTCGTCCCGGCGACGCTCGTTGCAGCCGTGTATGTCATCTTTCTTGGATTCTCATTCCATGGTCCGGGCCGGTGGGCCGGCAACCAAGCTGAATTCGGCTTCTTCGTGGATCACTTCGTTTTCGTAGCGGGACTGCTCTTCGCCGCCGTGCATGGGCCGGGAAACGTATTTGCCCTCAGGTGGACGCCTTGGTCGGAAAGGATATGACGCCGCTTCAGCATGATCTGAAGCTGACCGCACCATTCCGTTTTGAGGGGAGATGGATAGTCCGCTGGCGCAAACTTGCAGCACATCGGTCATATCATGGGCGCTAGCAGCTTGGAATTCTGCTCCCTGCTGAAGCACAAAGCATGTATCGCTCAATTGATGGGCGACGTTTGCCGTTCGCTCCACCAAGTTTGAACACGCCATCCAATCTGCTCCCCGTTCCCTTGCTACGCTACGTGGAGCGGGATGGGTGGCGTTGCTAGAGCAACTTCACAACCTGAATTGATGCGCTAGATTGAAAGCCGATACGCTGTGCGAGCAACAGGGCGGAGGTTCAAAATGAGCGACCGGCAACCATTCGATCTCAAGACCTATGTGCACGACAGCGAAACAAAACCATGCTTCATCTGCGGCTTGGTCAAGAATGATCCCTCTTGCTTTCATCACCGCATTTTTGAGGACGGCGAAACGATTATCTTTTTGAGCAAGTATCCAACGTTGCCTGGCTACTGCCTTGTCTGTCCGAGAGAGCACCGCGAGGATTTGGCTCAAGATCTGTCGACGGCAGAGTATCTCCGATTACAGGAAAGGGTGCATCTGTTGTCTCGCGCCCTCAAAAAGGTGTTTGACGCCGAGCGAATTTACGTACTTTCACTCGGCAGCCGACAAGCCAACAGCCACTTACATTTTCATGTCGTCCCCTTGCCTGCAGGTGTGCCGCTCGAGGAGCAGCAATACCATGCTTTGATGGCGGAGCACGGCGTTCTGCGTATAGCTGACGACCAAATGGCGCAAATGGCGCTGCGGATCGCTGGAGCCTATCATTCTGAGCTGACCGCATCATAGTTCGACTTTAGGCTTCCTACGGAACTTGCGGTTCAAAGAGATGATAGCGGTTCTCCTGTAACATACCGGCGATGCAAGGCGGGAAATCTTGGTCCTAAAGGATGATCGTCAGATTGGCGCGGCCGCCAATTCAGTCAGCAGCGGCATTTTGCGTCTGTCGGCTTCCAAGTCAAAACGATCACCCTTGCTGCTCCAAATAGCGTTGCTGCTGCCCGGAAGCGTCAAACCGCAGGTTTCACAATAGCTTGAGATTATGGTTAATACTTCGCTTAGCCGAAGCTATTTAAGATTTTGCTTCCGCCACACGCCAGCATCCCTGCAATCGGGTTTGGCAATGCCGAGAAACAGAATACCGAACTCTCGAACCAAGAGCCGCTTCGGAGAAACAGATTGCGCCCCAAGGTTCCTCTTCCGCGGAGGACCATTGCCGTTGCCTTCCAACCGCAGGAAAAAGCAGCGGCCCCATACCCTGGCGCGCACTACTTCGGCGGTGATTGCATGCTCTTCATGGCTTCGAGGTCTTCATGCGAGACGAACTCGCAAGCCAGCAGGGTCTTGCCCGGGAAGACCGCGGATTCGCGGGCGACCACGGAGACTACTCCCATCTCGGCCGCGGGCTGCTCAGCCTTGCGCAAAGCGCGCCCATATGACTTCGTTGCGGTGCCGAGGAGATTGCCAAGCCCATCCGGTGTCAGGTGATAGGTCTTAGCCAGATCGTCCGCCCGCAAGCCCTCGACCAGAATACCGAAGCTCGTTCCGGCGAAGACGATTTCACTCGTCTTGAAGCCTTGGCGGCCAAAGTCCGTAGACATTTTGTATACGGCAGCCGTCATGAGCGACGTATCCGCCTTCGCGAGCTTTTCAGCCTCATCATACATCTTTGTCGCGCTGGTAGTCGAATAAGGCGGCTTGCAAAGGGCGGCTTCGAAGAAGGAAGCTTTGTCGAAAGCAAACGCACTCGAACCGAGCGTGAGTGAAACAACGACGCCCAGTGAAAGGGATGCTGCTATGCTCAAGAAGACTTCCCCCAATGACTGACGAGCCGTTCGAACTTGGATCGTGTCGACCGTGCTGCTGTATCTATCGCTACGATCGCCGCCAGCCAAGTCGCCCATAGCAACTATCTCCAGATTTTTTACCGGGCTCACAGATTAGATGACGACGGTCGCGGAATGTGCTTCAACCTGCGAGAAAACGCACCCTGATATAGAGCAGCCCTCTTCAATGGACCGAAGGGCGCCGGTTTGGCTTTACGACGCAAGACGCGATTTGCGCGTTCCCGCGCGATACCCGCCCCCTGCCCTCGACGGCTTCATTCTCGCAACCGCTTCTCCGTCTGCAGCATCCCTCAAATACGAATGCTCCCTCGCTGCCTTGCCGATGAAGGATGCTACTCGGCGCCGGAGAATTGCAATGGAGAGCCTCCGACATTTGAAGCCAACAGCTGGCGTGGAGCAGCGAAGGCCAAACCCATGCAATACTCTGTTACACCACACTGCGCGCGGACTATTCGAAGGACGCAGCTTCACCAGGCAACCTGAACAACCGCAAATATAAGGAGTACCGTCGACCCATCGCCTATTGGCCGTGACTTGCTCCGCTAGCATTTGGTTTGCAGCCGCCCGAATAAAAGGCCCCTCCCCTTTTGAACACACCAACCCGCGCAAACCAGAGCCCTGCGACATTTTCGCAGGCAGCTTGTTACAAATTCGGGATTGAGGGAAGATGCGCCGCGTACGCGCTACCTATCGCGGCTTCGCGAAAGCTAGCCGTCCAACTATAAAAATCTCGTTAACCAAAAACTTGCTGCAGGCTGCACCATCTCATATATGAACGTCGGCTTGGCGTGAGGGCGAACAAGCGGGACAGATTTCTTTGCCATCCCGTCAAAATCACTTCACAATCAGTCCGTAATGGAATTGCACGCAGAGGAACGATTTGATGGAAGAACCTTGGACAACCAATCGCGAGCCGATCGTGGCGACCGAACTCGATGTCAAGAAGGCAGCTGCGATCAACACGCTCTTGCTTCGCCCCATCGCCATCCTACCCGCCAAAGCCGGCGACCCTATCCGTCCTTTTGCGCTTGGCCTCTGGAATGAAATCCGTCCGCTTTTGAAACCTGACGTGCCAGTCATGTCTCTGCGTCGCTCCACCAGCGCGTTTCTGCATTCCAAACGATATTATCATGCCTGCGCCCAGCCGAATTCCATGCGGCACGATCTCGCCGGCAATCCCGTCGAGCCGCTTTCGGCCGAAGACAGGCTTGCCGCACAGCAGCGCCTGATCACGCTGCGCCAAACGCAGGCCAAGGCTGCAGCCCAACGCGAAGAGCCGCCACCACCGCCAGCTTTGAGCAAAGCAGAACTCATTCGAGCCTCCCTCCTCGGCCGACGCTCCGATCGCGCCGCCCGCTGATGCGCCTGGGCGCATCGCCTCATATCCTCCTCGCCTCCATTGTAACGACCGTAATGGAAACGCTGCGCCCTTGGCGTGGTGGTGCGTCGATACAGTCGATACAATTGACAGCAGTTCCGGCTGCGTCCCGGTAGTCCGCGGACTACCGGCCTATCAGCTTCGTTCACGAAGCGACACGCTTGGACGCGACCATTCCAGAATCCTGTTGGTCTTCAGCGAAAGTGGTCCGCGGACCACTCGCCGTTCGTTCATGAAAATTGGGATGCGAATCGCTATCCAGATCGGCCTTACCTAATTCGCCGAAATAGTAAAGCGGCATCGGATCGAACGTCGCCGCATGCTGTTGATGCGTAAAAACGCATCAAAAACTGCCTTTTATCTAAGCATTTGTAAAACGGACACGAATCGGAGCATATTGTAACTGCGTAGTTCAGTAGCATTCTGTCACAATTGCGCAGTTAATTGGGAAAACAACCATGCAGCCGAGTCTCGTGCTACAAGAAGATCAAGAGCACCTTCCAACGCTTCTGGCGACAGATGCGCAGGAACTGTCTTATCAGCTCCAGCAACATCAGGCAAAGATCTTCCCGCCTCAGTCACAGAAAACTATGCGGATGTTTTCGCCGGCCGAAGCTGCAGCCTTCATCGGCATCGGCGAGGGCTATCTTCGCCAGATCGCAGCCGAAGGCCATGGACCCGACCCGCTTTCCAATGGGCGCCGGCTTTATGCCGCCGAGGATATGGACCGCATCCGCAAGGTACTGGATGAGCGCAACGGGACACCTAAATATGTTCCCTGGCGCAGAGGGTCGGAAAAGCTCCAGATCATCTCGGTCATGAATTTCAAGGGCGGTTCGGGCAAGACCACCACCGCCGCTCACCTCGCCCAATATCTGGCGCTGAGGGGCTATCGCGTACTGGCCATCGATCTCGATCCGCAGGCCTCCTTGTCTGCCCTCTTCGGTCATCAGCCGGAACTTGATGTCGGTGAAAATGAAACCCTCTATGGCGCCATACGCTATGAAGAGCCGCGACCGATCGCCGATATCGTCCGCTCGACCTATACGCCGAACCTGCATCTGATCCCCGGCAATCTCGAGCTCATGGAGTTCGAGCACGAAACGCCGCGCGCAATGGCGGCAGGTCGTGCGGAGACCATGTTCTTTGCTCGCATTGGTGAGGTTCTGACCGAGATCGAAAGTTTCTACGATGTAGTTGTCATCGATTGCCCGCCGCAGCTGGGTTTCCTGACGATGTCTGCGCTCTGCGCCGCGACGTCGATCCTCATCACCGTTCATCCGCAGATGCTCGACGTCATGTCGATGTCGCAGTTCCTGACAATGACGAGCGAGCTTATGTCCGTGGTCGAGAATGCCGGCGGGCGCACCAGCTACGACTGGATGCGCTATCTCGTCACTCGTTTCGAACCGAACGACGGGCCGCAAAGCCAGATGACAGGCTTTATGCGAGCCATCTTCGGCAATCGCATGCTGCAGAATGCCATGGTCAAATCGACGGCCGTTGCCGATGCCGGTGTCACCAAACAAACGCTTTATGAGGTCGATCGTGCCCAATTCACCAGGGGTACCTACGACCGGGCTCTGGATTCGCTCAATCTCGTCAACAGCGAGATCGAGATGCATCTCCGCCTGACCTGGGGAAGGAAATAAATAGATGGCGCGCAAAAACCTTCTTGAAATTTCGGCGCCGAACACGGCGCGCACGGATGCGCCAGCGGCAAAGGACAATCGCCCGATTGCAGGCTTCCTGCCGCAGGCGAGGGGTGGTGGTCCCGTGGGCGGCATTACGAGGACACTCGGAAACATCACGGAGAAGATGGAACGCGCCAGCGACCTCGAACGGCAGCTGGCGGAAGGGCAGACGGTCGTCGACATCGATCCCGATGTCATCGACGGATCCTTCGTTACCGATCGCCTCGAAATAGATCCCATTGAGCTCGGCCAACTGGTTGAGCAAATACGCGAGCACGGCCAGCAGGTTCCGATCCTTGTGCGACCGCATCCGGAGTCCAAGGGGCGCTTTCAGGTTGCCTACGGTCATCGTCGTCTGGCAGCCGCGAAGGAACTCGGCATCAAAGTGCGCGCTGTCGTCCGTCAGCTCACGGATGACCAGCTGGTGGTTAGTCAGGGCCAGGAAAATAGCGCACGCACCAATCTTTCCTATGTCGAGCGAGCGTTGTTTGCGTTGCGCCTCGAGCAGCGTGGTTTCGGCCGCGATATCATCATGGCCGCACTCGGTGTGGACAAGGCAGCGCTTTCCAAGATGCTGATCGTCACGAGACAGGTGCCTCTGCCGCTTATCAGCGTGATCGGGCCTGCTCCTGAAATCGGCCGCAGACGTTGGCTGGAGCTGGGAGAACGCCTTGAGAGCATCGCTTCCGAGCCGATCATTGCCGAGTTGTCCGCGGACAACTATCGGAAGATGTCTAGCGATGAGCGCTTCCAGCAGGCACTCGCTCTGGCAACAGGTAAGCCCGCTTCTGGCAAGAGCACTGCAGCTCCCTCATCCATAGCCGGAGTTCCGGTAACCTTTAAGCGAACCCCGGCGCGCGCCACTTTTGTTTTCGACAGCAAGGCTGCGCCCGGTTTTGACGAGTTCGTGCAGGAGAGACTGCAATCTCTCTTCAACGAGTTTCAGCAAGGAAAGGAAACGTAACCCGCAAAAGAAAAAGGCCCCCAAACGACGTCGTCGTGGAAGCCCTTCTCTGATCTTAAGCAAATCGAGAATCGCATTTCCCCGAATCACAGTCAAGAGTCTTTGACGCCGTTTTGGTGAGCTGTCTTCTTTTGCCACAACGTAGGTGAAAGAAAATGGAAGCCGAATATGTGACGACGCCTTTTGGGCGGCGGCCGATGACGCTTGCCATGTTGATGGCTCAAAGACAAGCCGAGCATGGGAAGGGCATCAGGTCCGTCGACAAATGGAAGATTTATCGCGCGCTCTGTGAAGCCAAGCCTCTTCTCGGGGTGACTGATCGTGCGCTTGCAGTTCTCAATGCGCTCTTAAGCTTCTATCCGAAAAACGAACTATCGGATGACGCCAACCTGATCGTGTTTCCCTCGAACGCGCAGCTCTCGTTGCGCGCCCATGGGATGGCCGAGCAGACCATTCGCCGCCACTTGGCTGCGTTGATCGCTGCCGGGCTTCTGGTACGCAGGGATAGCCCCAACGGCAAGCGTTATGCTCGTCGGAGCAGGGCAGGGGACCTCAATGAGGCCTATGGCTTCTCATTGGCGCCTCTTCTCGCACGCGCCGAAGAGATCGAACATCTCGCCGCTCGGGTTGCGGCCGAACGGCTCCATATGCAGAGCTTGCGCGAGCGTATTAGCCTCCACAGACGCGATATCACCAAACTGATCGAAACTGCCATTGCCGAAGCTGTGGAAGGCCCTTGGGAAGCCGTCTACGTGGCTTTCCGTGCGTTGATTGACGGTGTTTCGCGATCTCCCACCGCAATGGAGCTGGACGTTCTCCTGGATAAACTTTGCCGCCTGCACGACCAAATCATCAACCAATTGGAAACACATGTAAAAGCCACGAAACTAAGCGGCAATCCCTATCAAAATGAGCGGCACATACAGAATTCAGACTCCGAATCCCTAATTGAATCTGAAACCGAGGCCGGACAGCAAGAAATGCCACTGGACGAGACCGTATTTCCACGGACAACACCACAGACGCCCGAAGCGGCAACATCTCCGGGCGTTATCGAACCAATATCCTCAACAATGCGCAGCTTTCGCGTTGAAGCTCGTAACGAGACTGCGATGGAGCTAAAGTCCTTCCCACTGGATCTCATTCTCCGCGCTTGTCCGGACATCATGTCCTATGGACCAGCAGGGACTATCAACAACTGGCGTGATCTGCTTGCAGCCTCGATCATCGTCAAATCAACACTCGATATCAGCCCTGGAGCCTATCAGGAGGCCTGCAGGATCATGGGGACAGAAAATGCTGCCACCGTCATCGCCTGCATCCTCCAACGCGCCCCATACATCAATTCAGCCGGCGGCTATCTTCGCGATCTGACCCGGCGAACGGAGAAAGGAGAGTTTGCGATCGGTCCCATGCTTATGAGCCTTCTGCGGGCAAATACGACCGCGCCAAAGGTGGCCTAGCCGGTTCTAATTTCAATGTGGAAAGATTGATATCCGGTTCCGCCTAGGCCTCGATACGGAGCGCTGGTTTAACGCAGACCTGATCAAGTCTGCTGAGACGCATCGACCACGGTTTTGGTTGATGCGAAAGACGGCGCACGGCCCTCCTATAGGGCTAACGGCAGGAAAGAGAGGGATAGCTTCTGATTGAGGCTTTATCTCAATGAAATCAATCGGCTAGAGATTGTGTAAAATTCAGCCAAGTCAGCCGAAAAAGTCATAGGAGACGTTCTTATCGTCCGCCGATCTAAAGTTTTTATGCCGTTTTTACCGGCAAATGTCCATATATTTTCGCGTCGATCCGGCACTGTGGTATCCACAGGCAAGGTTACCGCGCAGGCATTTGGACGCGACAGGAGAAATTGTATCCGGGCTCCCTTAAACAGGCGCGGCAATGATCTCGGCCGTCACCTGTCAAATTTCCTGATTTAGCTCTCGGCCACCGTCACGGCTGGTCGCAGATCGGGATCGGCTTGGCAGGCGGTGCCGGATGGTCCTTCTTGTATTGCACGATGATCGGTTCGAGCGTTTCCTTCGGCCAGAACTTAGGCGTGCCGATCTCCTTCAAGCAGGAGTCGTTCCAGTACAATCCGGATTGGGCCGGAGAGCGCCCCGCCGCAACGGCTTTGGCGATCGCCTTGATGTCCGAGGACTCCGGATAGATGTAGAGCGTCGTCGGATTGTCCTTCACCATGGAAATGATCTGATTGGCATCCGAGGCTGCCCAGCTGGTGCAGCCGTCGCTACGGCCGCCGGCATATTCCACCAGCTTTCCGAGCGGAACATATCCGTCCCGGTTGGCATAGGGGCTCTGCGGATCCTTCTTCATGCAGATGCCCGCAACCTTGGCGGCCGCATGTCCGCCGATCGTCCTTTCGCGAGCATTCGCGGTCTCGCCTTCGCCATCGAACTGGAGGAACGTGCGAAGATAGGCAGCTTCCTTGGTTTGTGAGAGCTTGTAGTAGCCCTTGAAGGTCGTCTTCGTCTCCTCCGTCACATAGGAACCGCCCGTCGTCAGGTTCGAGTCCATCGCATTGCCGAAGTTCTTGGCGCACATGCGGCCGTTGCCGAAATCAGCTACGCCCTTGAGATCGCGGCCGCTGCCGTGGCCGGATGAAACGACACGGAACGTCTGTGTCGCCTCGCAAACGATGTAGAAGCGGCCCGCGGACTTGCCGTCATTTGGAGTGTTCGGACGAGTTGCGTCCATGGCGAAATAGCAGGGATTTTTGACCGTGCCTTCGCTCACCTTTCGGATGTAGAGCGCGCGGGCCCTTTGCAGGACTGGTTGAGCGATCTGCCCGTCGCCGGTACCGACATAAGCTCCGAGCCAGGCCGGAATGTCCGGCTGCCGGGTGGCTGCCAGGGATTGCGATGTTGCGGGAATGACGAGGGCGAGGGAGCAAAGGCTGAGCATCTGGGGGACGCTTCGAAGGGCATATCTCAACCGCACGGAATTAGTTCTCCTATCAAATATTCTGGGTCGGCATTCGCTGCTGCCGTCAAAAGCAATGTTGACAGCCTGCCTGCCCCACAAGCTCGCCTGCCAAACGCTTAGATCCAGAACTCATACTTGTGCGCTGCTTTGCTGAACGAGATCCTAACAGATGCCGGAAATCGCGGCAGCCACAGAGAATTGTTGCCTGCCGTTGATATACTCCACCTGTTCGCGCCAGCCTTCTTCAGCGATCGCGGCGCAAATATGGCGGAGTTCGGGCAGGGTTGTGCATATGAAAGGCCCTGGGCTTGCCGGAGGGACGGTTGTTCAAGCCTGCGATATTACGCTAAAGGTAAAGAATCCTAACGAGCTCCATGGCTCAGTCGATAGCGGGCATAGTCGGCCATTGCCTCTGGTGCCAGCTCGATAAGTTCCTTCGCGCCAGGACGACCGTTCAAATGAATGAATATCGGCCGCGGCATCTCGCTTTGCGTGATCGCTAGATAGCCTGTTTCCAGCGGACGTTTGACGAGCCAGTCCGGATCGTGGCCAAAAATGACGTTCAGCTTGGTGCGATCGAGCCTATATTCGCTCTGGAAAGGCCCGATGCAACTCGTTTCGATGATCGATGTTGAATCCAGCAAAACCGCAGTAACCGTTCGCAGAAGGGCGGACGTTCTCGAAACCAGAGTGAAGATCATTGCCCACACGCTCCAGACTATAATCCGCCGGCGGGTGAAGAGCGGGCCTTCGTCGAGTATTTCTACTGGAGGTCCATAGCGGTTCGGCCTGCGTACATGTGCGGTGAAGCTTGCAACAACCGCCGCTTGCATCAGAAAGGTGCTCAGAAATATCGCGCCCATCCGATGACTGCAGTCGAAGCTTGAGAAAAAACCATTGTCCAAAACTACCATCACGCCACCCTATATTGCCGATGAAGCTACTACATCGTGGCCGAAGGAAACCTTACTTCAATGTTTCAAACTGCTCGGAAGGAGCTTCTTTCAATGGAAGGCCGAGAAAGGTTTGCGCATTAGTGAGCGGCGACTAGTTTGCTTTTGCGCGGGATCGAACCTATCGCGATGGCAGATGGGGAGCGGGAAAGTCCAGCACCCGGCTGGTATAGCTTTCGATCAGTGCGCTGAACGGTGTTCCATCCGGCAGCTTCAGCACGGCATGGTGTTCGAGAAGAAAGGAAGGCAAGGCGAGAGACCCGCTCCCGGATGGCGGCAGATCGGCGCCGGTTTCCCATCCTTGCGGGAGAGGCGACCAAAGGAGCTTTGCCGACAGGTTCGTGCGGGTGAAATTGAGAGCCTGAACGGCACGGCCGAATGCGATGTCGCTCGTATCGAGCGACTTGTTCATTTCGGCTGTGAGCTTTGCCGGCACGTACCAATTGTCCGCCTCGGACAGAATACGATCCCCGCAAGCCAGGCGAACGCGACGATAGGCGACAGGCTCGTCAGGTCCGACCGCCAGCAGCTTCCGGATTGAATCATCGGCCGGCTTGTCCTGACCGCGCACGCGCTGCGCAACGATTTTCGAGCCTTCCGGTGCAAGCTTATGCGCAGCACACCAGCGATCGAGCGTCAGCGTGGCACTGGCATTGCTGAGGAGATCGGCATTCAGGGTCTGCAGGATTGCCAGTGCTTCCAGACGCGAGGTCGGCGTGTCGGGCCACTGAGAGGCAGCCGGCATTTCCTGCGCCGTCGCCGTGTGCGCCCCAAGCGCGATGGCGACGGAGCTGCCGAGGGCAATCATGCGGACGAATGACGGGGGCTTTGATGGCATGCGATGAAATCCTCTGCACTGATGATTTTACAGGCCGGAACCTAATGGCTGAGAAATGCGCCGCTGGCATAGATGGCAGGCTTGCCACTATTGGCAAGACCCGAAAAGACTGTTGCGGACAAGCGCGGCAACTGGCCGCAAAATCATCCGCTGTCTTCCTTACTGAATAAGGTGCTTACGATCCGATTGCATTCAGGCTGGTGAAAGCCAACTGAATGAGACCGGCCGTGGCGATGAAGGCCAGTGCTGAGACGAACAGCGCCGCCAGGATCAGCAATCCGTCCCGTGCCATCAGGGCGACTGAGATCGCCACGAGGGCAACGACCGGCATATAGTTGCCGAGCGGGATCGGAAGGACAATGGCGACGGCCAGCAGGAAGATCGGAAAAGACAGCAGCCATTGCATGGTGCCGCCCGTGAAAGCGGCCAGACGACCCGGACGAACGACGGTTTCGACCCTGGCGAGGATCGGCGCGCTGTAGCGTACGATGAGTTCCACGACTGCCGGCGAAAGCCGGCGTCGGTTGAGAAAGGCTGGTAGCCATATCGTCCGGCGGCCCAGTGCGATCTGCACCGCCACCAGAGCAAGAGCGCTTCCGAAGACGATGCCGAACGGTCCTGGGATCGGGATCAGTGCCGGCAGCGAGAGAAAGAGGATGGTAAAGGCCATGCCCGTGTGCCCAAGGCCGCTGAGCACCTCGCCGATGGAGATGCCGTCCTGCTCATGGGCGAGCCTGGCAAGATGGTGCAGGCGAGTGGATGCCCTGTCATCATGCCCAGTCGTATCGGCAGTCTGTTCTGTCATCGGACATCACCAGATGAGGTCACCGGAATTTCTTGATTGCACAAAGCGTCAGGCTTCATCGACACCTTCGCCCTTTCCCTGGATAAGCCTGATGACGGGCGCGCAGTCCGGATTGCTTTTGTCGAGCAGATCGGCAGGGCTGCTCCAGCCGGTCGACAGGCCGATGACGGTGGAAATCGTCCAGAAAGTGTCTTCGGAGGCGCGTTGCGCCAGCGCCGGGACCTCCGACGAGAGACATGCCTGCGATTGCCTGATGATCCCGACAGGCTGGCCGGCGGCAGCGGCATGCCGCTCGATTTCGGCTTGAAGCGGACCAAGGGCGAAAGTTGCAAACAGGGCTGCGAGGAGATTGGAGATCATGTCTGTACCTTGTCGGAAATCTGTTTGAAGCGGGGAGGGAAGTGCCCCAAGCGGGGCACCTCATGGCGTCAGGCGCTTTCAGCCTTGTCGCGCGTCTTCAGCAGGCTCCAGCCGACGCCGCTTGCAATGATCGCGAAGGTGATGCCGAGCGAGAGGGCGGCCGGGAATTTTTCGAGACCCAGCATATCGGCGACGAAGATCTTCGAACCGATGAAGACGAGCACGACGGCGAGCGCGGGCTTCAGGTATCGGAAGCGGTGGATCATGGCGGCAAGCGCGAAATAGAGGGCACGCAGGCCAAGGATCGCGAAAATATTCGACGTATAGACGATGAACGGATCGGTGGTGATCGCGAAGATCGCAGGAACCGAATCCACGGCAAAGATGACGTCGGCGACTTCGATCAGCACGAGCGCCATGAAAAGCGGCGTGATGAACCAGACCATTTTTCCGTTCTGCGGATGCGGCTGCTTGACGAAGAAGCGCTCGCCATGATGGTGGTCGGTGACGTTGAAGCGGCCGCGCATGAAGCGTACCAGCGGGTTCTTCGACACATCTGGTTCGGTATCCTTCACGACCAGCATCTTGATGCCGGTGATGATGAGGAAGGCGGCGAAAACATAGAGCAGCCAGGAGAACTCGGCCACAAGCGTCGCGCCGACGCCGATCATGATCGCGCGCAGCACGATGACGCCGAGAATACCCCAGAAGAGCACGCGGTGCTGATAGAGGCGAGGCACGGCGAAGAAGGCGAAGATGAGGGCAATGACGAAGACGTTGTCGAGAGCCAGCGTTTTTTCCACGACGAAGCCCGTCATGTAGGCCAGGCCGGAATCGGCACCGAGATACCACCATACCCAGCCGCCGAAAGCGAGGCCGAGCGTGATGTAGAGAACGGAGAGTTTGATGCTCTCGCCGACGCCGATCTCCTTGTTTTCCTTATGCAGCACACCGAGATCGAAAGAGAGAATGGCGATGACGAGCGCAAGGAAGCTTACCCACATCCAGAGCGGCTTTCCCAGCCACTCCACGAAGAGCAAAGACGTTTCCATGTCGGAAAACCCCTGTCGGCGCGGTGTCGGAAAGGTCCGACATCGCAAGAGCGCCGACGGCTCTCACCAGAGGGGCCCGGACCAGCGGGTTGGCCAATAGCTGGGAAGTCGACGTTGGCGTTTCAAGGGTTCGCGTGCATTTTGCAAAGACGGCAATGTCACGTAGCGTCTAAATGTTGGTCCGACCGATATGGATGCCGTAAACGCTTGCCCTTTCCTGCGCGACGAAATCAGCCAGGGCGGGAGGAATTTCGACCTGGGCGGTATGCCGCGCGAGAATATGGAATCCCTTCGGAAGACAGGTCGCGATGCGGCCGATGATCGTTTCATAATCGACGATCAATATCTCCTGTCCGGCCACAAGGTCGAACAGCAGCGGATCATCGATCACATGCTCATTTTCACAAAACCAGTAAGAGGAGATCGTCAGGTCGGGAAGGTAGCCGATCTGCGCCGGCAGGCTTCGTTGCTCGAACTGGAAACGTCCCGGCAGGCCAGCCGCTGACATCAGCTCCCTGGCGAGAGCGAGCTGATGTTCGGATATGTCCAGCCCGTAAACCTCGAGCTCGGGATTTCCGGCAAGATAGGCAAAGGCAAGGCTGAAGGCGCCTGAGCCGCAGCCGAGATCGCATACCCTTCTATATTTGTGGACCGTTGCTTCGAGGCTGGTAAGTACCTGCAGGCACTTCAGTGAATTTCGCATTCCGAACGCACGCGTGAAGGCATCGGCGGAACGACTATAGTCGAATATCTCGATCTGGCGCCTGCTTTCGACAGCATTGCGCAAGGCAATGGAATCGTTGCTGGGATGGTATAGATGATTACATCTGAGCAGAACTTCGGCAAATTCTTCGAAATGCCGCGTCTGTACGTCCGTGCCGGTCATGCAAGCCTGTCCTCGCCAAGGATATTGTCTTTGGCGTGATTGGAAAGGCTGCATGCGCCGAAAGCAAGCCCTCAAAACTTGCCCCTGATGCCCGGTAGGATACGGCCGCGCGACAACGATCATCGAGCGTCGGCGCCATGTCAGCCTTGCGGCAGGGCGATCGGAAATCCTTCGAAGGTCTTGAGAGTATCGAGGACGATTGCCGTCTTCACATGCTGGACCGATTCATGCGGAAGCAGCACGTCGTTGACGAAACGGGAGAGATCGGTAAGCCCGCGGGTGGCGACCTTCAGGTGATAGTCCATTTCTCCTGTCAGCGCATAGGCTTCCAGCACCTCCGGCAGACCGTTGATGAGCTGCGAAAACCGGCGGGCATTATCCCTGTTGTGGGTGGCAAGCGTCACCGAGATGACGACGAGCATGTCCAGCCCCAGCTTCTGCCGGTCGAGATTGGCCTGGTAGCTGCGAATATAGCCTTCTGCCTCCAGCCTCGTGCGTCGCCTCGAGCATTGCGACGGCGAAAGCGCAATGCGCTCGCCGAGCTCGTTGTTCGTCAGTCTGCCGTCTTTCTGAAGCTCCTCCAGCAGACGCAGATCCAATTTGTCGAGCTGTTCATCCATTGCGCAAAACTCTGAGAATCCTCACGAAGCGTGTGTAGTATTCGCTTATCTTATGAGGATGGCAAGTTTGACATCATGAATGTCGGCTTAGCTTGCATGACGAAGGTTGCGCGGATTGTGTCGAATTGGAAAGAAGGTCCGTACGTTCGGCTGGCATTTTAGATGCGGCACACACAATCAATCTTACTTACCGATCGTCGTTTTGGAATTAGCGGTTGAGAAAGTTGACTCCATTTTACGTGATTGTCATCTGGCTTTTATAAGTGGGGAGCGGGAAGCAACCAAACGCAGGGGGTATAAATGCGTAAACTTCTTCTCGCCATGATGTCTGCGGCCTTGATGTCCGGCGCAGCCCATGCAGCGACAGTCTATCCGTTGGACCGGGCAACGGTACTTGCCGGCTCTCCGTTCGATTTCAAGGTGGAATTCAACAAGGTCGTCAAGCCGGAAGACGTGAAGGTCACGGTCAACGGCGAAAGCTACGACGCGGTTTTCGGCAAGGCGGCTGATTTCGTCGCAGAAGAGAAGGGCGCTGAAGACAAGGTACTCGGATCGGCCCTGATCCTGCGCGGCATCAAGCTCGCAAAGCCCGGCCAGTACAAGGTCGAGATTTCGGCCGGCGATGAGAAGAAGTCCGTCAACTGGGATGTCTATGGCACGTCGGCCACGCCGAAGGCCAAGAACATCATCTTCCTGCTCGGCGACGGCCTCTCTGTTGCACACCGAACCGGCGCCCGCATCATGTCCAAGGGCATGACCGAAGGAAAGGCCAATGGCCGTCTTGCCATGGACGATATCCCGCCGGTCGCCTTCATCGGCACCTCCTCGACCTCTGCGATTGCCACCGACAGCGCCAACACCATGTCGGCCTACATGACCGGCCACAAGTCGGCCGTCAACGCCCTCGGCGTCTACGCCGACCGTACGCCGGCAAGCCTGGACGACCCGAAGGTCGAAACGATCGGCGAGGCGTTGCGCCGCACCGGCAAGAAGTCGCTCGGCATCGTCACCACGGCCGAAGTCGAAGATGCGACGCCGGCAGCGCTCGTTTCCCATACCCGCAAGCGCGGCGACAAGGCGGAGATCGTCGGCATGATGTACGACGTCAAGCCGGATGTCCTGCTCGGCGGCGGCTCGGCCTATTTCCTGGCGAAGAGCGTTCCTGGCTCCAAACGCAAGGACGACAAGGACTATATCGCGCTCTTCAAGAATGCCGGCTACGCGGTTGCCACCGACAAGAACGAACTGGCGACGGCTGCAGGCTCCAACCAGGACAAGCTGCTCGGCCTCTTCCACACCGGCAACCTTGACGTCACGCTCGATCGTGAATTCCTGAAGAAAGGCACCGTCGACAAGTTCCCGAACCAGCCGGGCTTGGTCGACATGACCAAGGTCGCGCTCGATAAGCTTGCCAAGAACCCGGAAGGCTTCTTCCTGGTGGTGGAAGGTGCTTCCATCGACAAGATGAGCCATCCGCTCGACTGGGATCGCGCTCTGGTCGAAACCATCGAGTTCGACAAGGCCGTTGCCGTCGCCCGCGAGTTTCAGGCCAAGAATCCGGATACGCTTGTTGTCGTCACCGGCGACCACACGCATGGCGTTTCGATCATCGGCACCGTCGATGACGAAAAGAAGGGCACCGAGATGCGCGAGAAGGTCGGCACCTATGCGGCTGCCGGCTTCCCGAACTATGAGGACAAGGATGGCGACGGCTATCCGGATCGCGTCGACGTTTCGCGTCGCTTGTTCATGGCCGCCAACAACGGTCCGGACCACTACGAGACCTTCCGCCCGAAGCTCGATGGTCCTTTCGTGCCGGCCGTTCAGAACGAGAAGAAGGAGTACGTCGCCAATGAAGCCTACAAGGACGTGCCCGGTGCCGTCTTCGTGCAGGGCAACATTCCGCGGGACGAGGACAGCGGTGTCCACGCCGTCGATGATGTCGTGCTGCAGGCGGCTGGTCCCGGCGCCGAAGGCTTCCGTGGCTACATGGAACAGAGCGACGTCTACCGTGTGCTGGCCGATACCTTCGCGTTCGGCTCCGAAAAGATGTAAGTTGTTACAGATCGTATGACCATGACAGGCGGCTTCGAGGCCGCCTGTCTGTTCACCTTTCATGAGGATATGCGATGTCCGGGGACAGGATCGCCACCATCAATCGTCGGGGCTTCTTGGCCGCTGCCGCGATTTTGCCGGTCATGGGCATTGCTGCACGTGCGAATGCCGCCGAGACATTGGGCTTCGGCGAACTCTATAAGAGCTTCGGCCCACTCGGGCTCGAATTTTCCGACAAGGTGAAGCAGCTGAGCGGCAGGGAAGTCGCCATCAATGGCTTCATGGCGCCGCCATTGAAGGCCGAGGCCGCTTTCTTCGTGCTCACTGAAATCCCGATGTCGCTCTGCCCGTTCTGCTCTTCCGATGCCGATTGGCCCGACAACATCATGGTCGTCTATCTCTCTTCCAAGCAGACATTCGTGCAGTACAACGCGCCGATTACGGCGCGGGGCGTGCTGGAATTCGGCTCGTGGACCGATCCGGAAACCGGATTCATCAGCCAGCTGCGTCTCCGCGACGCATCGTTCAGGACCGTCTGAACACATGCTTGCGCTCGATATCTCCGGTCTTGAAATGCAGTTTCCCGGCCTGGCCGCGCCGGTTCTCGCCATCGACCGCTTCCATCTGCCGGCGGGCGGCAGGCTTGCGATCACCGGTGCTTCAGGCTCCGGCAAAAGCACGTTCGTCAACGCCATTACCGGCTTGGAAGATGTCGGTAATGGCAGCATATCCTGGAGCGGCACGGAGATCACACGCCTGTCGTCCGGCCGGCGCGATGCGTTCCGCGCCCGCAATATCGGCCTTATCATGCAGGATTTTCATCTCTTTCCCGGCCTGTCCGCCTTCGAGAATGTCGTGCTGCCGATCAAGCTGGCGCGGCGCCTTGTGGCCAAGGAACGGGAACGCGCACTTTATCTGCTGTCTGTCACCGGTATCGCCCGACCGCAGCAGAAGATCGAAACCTTGTCACGCGGCGAGATGCAGCGTGTTGCCGTTGCCCGCGCACTGCTGTCGCGTCCCGGCGTCATCGTTGCCGACGAGCCGACCGCCAGCCTCGATCGTCAGGCGGGTAGTGATGTCGCGGAGCTTTTGCTGCAGCTTTCGGCCGAGGAGGGGACGACGCTTGTCGTGGTCACGCATGACGTCGCACTCGCCGAGCGCCTCGGTCGTCGCATCAATCTAGCAAACGGTCGCATCGAAGAAGACAGCCAAGAGGTGGCCGCTCGATGATCACCTTCATTCTTGCTGACCTCAGACGTTTCTGGAGCGGCGCGCTGGCCGTTGTGGTGCTGATTGCCCTTTCGGTCGCGCTGAGCGTGACGGTGACTCTGCAGGAGCGGGCTGTCCGGCTCGGCAGCGCGCGCGCCGCGGAAAAATTCGATTTGCTCGTGGGGGCTGCCGGCAGTGAAACGCAGCTGGCGCTTTCCGCCGTTTTCCTACAGCCGGCGCCATTGCCGCTGATGGAGGGTGCCGTTCTGTCTCGCCTTGCCAGTGATCCGCGTGTCGAACTGGCGGCACCGGTCGGCTTCGGCGATTCCGCCTACGGACATCCGATTGTCGGCACGACCACGGGCCTCATTTCGTCCCTCTCGCCGTCGCTCTCGCAGGGGGTGATGTTCGCGCGTCTCGGCGAAGCGGTTGTTGGCTCGGATGTCGCCTTGTCGACCGGCGCGGAAGTCAAACCAATGCATGGCACGGCCGAGACCGGCGGCGAAACCCATACGGCCATCGCCTATAAGATCACCGGCCGCATGGCGCCGACGGGAACAGCCTGGGATCGCGCCATCCTGGTGCCGATCCGTGCCGTCTGGCAGTTGCACGGAATGCATGGCGCGGACCATCACGACGATGATGACGACGAAGCCAATATGCATGGCGCAGCCGAGCCGCATCAGCATGACGACGGGCGCGAAGAAGGCCACGACCATGAGCACGGTCATGTTGATGCCAATGCGCCGCTCGACGAGCATTTCGACGTGCAGACGCCCGGCGTTCCGGCCGTTCTGGTCAAGCCGAAGACGATTGCCGATGCTTATCGCCTGCGGCAGGAATACCGCACGGGTACGACACTCGGCATTTTCCCGGCTGAGGTGCTGACCAGGCTCTATGCAACGCTCGGCGATGCCCGCAGCCTGCTGCTGGCGATCGCATTTGGGACCCAGGCGATCGTGATTGCCGCGATCGTGCTGGTCACCGTCATGCATGTCGGCTCGCGGCGCCGGCAGATCGGCGCCTTGCGGGCGCTTGGAACACCGGTCCGCTCGATCATCACGCTCGTCTGGGGCGAGCTCTTCGTCCTGTTCGCCGCCGGCATCCTGCTCGGTATCGCCCTCGGCTACGCGGCAGCGCTGGTTATCTCCGTCAGGCTGGCGGCAGCGACCGCCGTGCGCCTGCCCGTCGGTTTCTCTTTCGATGATCTCTGGTTTGTCGGAGGCTTTGCAGCCGTTGCCGCGATCATCTCCATCGTGCCGGCGTTCAGCGCGCTACGCTCCAGCCCGGCTGCCGCGCTGCGCGCCTAAGAAAGTCTAGTCGTCCGTAAAACGGCGATGCGTCGCTGCGCTTCTGGCCACGTGCTCATAAATCCCGGTCATCAAGTCCAATGTGCTGGACGCTTCCTCCAAACGGCGGCCCATGTTCGGGACGCCTTGCACAGCTTTTACCAGAAGGGCCGAGCGCACTGCGGCGTATTCATCTGTGACGTCTCGACCTTTTTCTGTCACCGAATATGTCACCCCCGAACGGCCGCTGCCCTTTCGTTCTACCAGTCCTGCACCGACCAGCTTTCTCAAGCTGTACTGCATGTTCGGGATGTCTTCTCGATTGGACAGGCGCGCGAGATCCTTGATGGATTTAGGCCTATCATGCATGCGAATTATATGGAGCATGGCATTCTCAGGGCCGCTTGCTGCCAGTCCAATGACCGAAGCCAGACACTCGGTTTGCCAGCGTCCGAAGGCCTCGAACGCGCGCATGAGGGCAAATTCCAATTCGGTCAGGTCCACTTGCAGCGGTGTTTGCGCCAGATGCCAGCTTCGATCCAAGCCGCGTGGATGGCCCTTCTGGTCTTCGGTTTCGGTGCTCATATGCTTCCTTTGCGGGATATTGGGGTGACGCCAAGACGGCGAGAGTTGACAAGCTTCAAGTTTCAAATAAAATTTCTATCGTAAATTATATCAAAAAATAAAGGGAACGAAATGTCGGAGAACTCCATGTTCGCCGCAGGGCAATTTTTGCTCGGCACCTTCGCCAGCAATTGCTCCAGCGGCATGAGCGTTACCAAAGTGCCGGAACGCTGGGTCAATTCCTGGGACAACAATCTGAAATTGGCCCAGCAGCTGGATGAAGCAGGTATCGATTTCATGTTGCCGATCGCCCGATGGATCGGATATGGCGGCGACACCAATTTTCACGGCAATGTGCTGGAAACCATGACATGGGCGGCGAGCTTGCTCGCCAGCACGAACAACATCAACGTCTTTGCCACTATTCACACGGCCGCGAACCATCCAGTCGTCGTCGCCAAGCAAATCGCGACGATCGATCAAATCAGCCGAGGACGGATCGGCCTCAACATAGTTGCCGGTTGGAACCAGCCGGAATACGAAGCGTTGGGGCTTGACCTGCCCGCCGATCATGAAAGCCGCTATGCCTATGCGGAGGAATGGTTTGATATCGTCAAAAGCCTATGGGAGCGAGATCGGGCCTTTGACTATTATGGGCAATTCTTTCATCTCAGAAATGTACTTGGCGATCCTCGCCCCGGGCATCGCGCACCTATCCTCAACGCTGCAGGTTCCGGCCAAGGCCGCTCCTTTGCCGTGCGGAATGCAGACTTTCTGTTTACTCCGGCCATAGATCTGAGCCGTTCCACGACTGAAATCGCGGAGTTGAAACAGCAGGGCAAAGCCGCCGGTCGCAATTTGGGTGTCCTCACTTTTGCCCATGTGGTCTGCCGGCCGACGGAAGGCGAAGCGCGAGACTATCTGCAGCATTTCGGAAAGGACAATGCGGATTGGGAGGCGGTCGACAATCTGGTGCGCCTGCAATTCGCGCATGCGCAATCCTTTCCGCATGACCTTCTGGCATTGATCCGGGACCGGATGGCTGCCGGACATGGTGGTTTCCCGCTCATCGGGACGCCCGAGCAGGTGGTGGAGGGTATTCTTGCCCTTCACAAGGCGGGCTTCAGCGGAACGACCATTTCATTTGTCGATTACAATGCCGAATTCCCATATTTCCGTGATCGGGTTCTTCCGCTGCTCGAACAGGCCGGTATTCGCAAGCCGGTTTCAGTGCCCCATGTGACGGTCTAAATCCATCGTGGATATCAGGAGGTTGCTGCGGGGGCTTCCGTCACAAGCTGAGAAGCATTCTCAATGCAAGCGCTGGCCATTCGACGGATCGAACAGATGTGTCTTTGCCGGATCGATCTTCAGTTGGATTGGCTGGCCGGGAAACACCGAAGGACGGTCCCTGATGGCAGCGACGATTGATTGCGCGCCGGCCTGCAATTGCAGATGCGTGTCCGAGCCTGTCGGCTCGATGATAATGACTTTGGCCTGCACGCCATCCGTATCGACGGCAATATGTTCCGGGCGAATGCCGAGCTGGACGGATCGGCCGAGATGGCGGCGGGCGCTTTCCGGCAGCGGCCAATGCAGATCTTGCGCGTCCTGCAGCCCCAACGTCCCGTTTAAGTCGGTGACGAGGCCGTCGATAAAATTCATCGACGGCGATCCGATAAAGCCGGCGACGAAGCTGTTGGCAGGCGCGTCGTAGATCTCAAGCGGTGAGCCGATCTGTTCGATATGGCCGCCGCGCATGACGACGATACGGTCGGCCATGGTCATGGCCTCCATCTGGTCGTGCGTCACGTAGACCATGGTGGTGCCAAGCCGCTGGTGCAGCGTCTTGATCTCGGTGCGCATCTGCACGCGCAGCTTGGCGTCGAGATTGGACAGCGGTTCGTCGAAGAGGAAGACGGCGGGGTTGCGGACGATGGCGCGCCCCATCGCCACGCGCTGGCGCTGCCCACCGGACAATTGCCGGGGATAGCGATCGAGCAGGGCGGCGAGATCGAGGATCGCTGCGGCATCGTTCACCTTTTGCTCGATCTCCTGGCGGCTGCGGCGCGCGAGCTTCAGAGAAAAGGCCATGTTGTCGCGCACGGTCATGTGCGGATAGAGCGCATAGGACTGGAACACCATGGCGATATCGCGCTCATTGGGTTCGAGATCGTTGACGATGCGGTCACCGATTTCGATCTCGCCGTCGCTGATGCCTTCCAGCCCGGCGATCATCCGCAGCAGGGTGGATTTGCCGCAACCCGAGGGTCCGACAAGCACCACGAATTCTCCATCCTGTGCGGCGACGGAGACGCCGTGCAGCACTTCAAGCGCGCCGTAGCGTTTGATGGCGTTGCGAATGGTCAGTTTCGCCATGGATATCTCTCCCAAAATTCGGCGGGCGCTTCAGCGACCGCCCATGCCCGCATTGAGGGCGATGCTGTTGTAGATGAGCTTCTGCAGGATGATCGCGAGGAAGATGCCCGGAAGCATGGAAAGCGTCGCACCCGCCATGAGATAGTTCCACTGCGTACCTTGCTGCGTCTGGAACAGGGTGAGGCCGACCGGCAGGGTAGCATTGTCGGCACCCGTCATGACGATCAGCGGCCAGAGGAAGTTGTTCCATTGTCCAATGAAGGTGAAGAGTGACAGAAGCCCGATCGCTGGCATGGATAGCGGCACGATAATGCTGACGAGGATCCGTAGGCGGGACGCGCCGTCGATCCTGGCGGCTTCCTCGAGTTCCATGGGAATGGAGAGGAAGAACTGCCGCATCAGGAATGCGCCGAAGGTGCCGAAGGAGATCGGCAGGATCACGCCGGGGAAGGTGTTGACCAGACCCAGCTTGTTGACGATCAGAAACAGCGGAATGATGAGCATCAGCGGCGGCACCATCAGCGTGCCGATATAACCGAGCAACAGCGTTTCGCGCGCCCTGAATTTCAGCCGCGCGAAGGCATAGCCGGAAAGGCAGGAGACGACGACAGTGATCGCTGTCACGCAGATCGCGATGATGGCGCTGTTGAAAAAGAAGCGGCCAAAGGGCAGCTGAGTCCAGGCGGCGGCAAAATTACCCCATTCGAAGATATCGGGCAGGATACGTGGGGGTATCGCCGTCACCTCGGCATTTGAGCGCACTGCATTCGATACCATCCAGAAGAAGGGAAAGAGAAAGGCGATGGCGACAAGCGTGATTGCCAGGTGATTGACGACATCGAGCACCAGCTTCCGGCGTGTTCTGGCTTCGGATTTAAGCGTCATAATGCACCCATTTGCGCTGGAACCAGAATTGCAGGGCCGTCAGCGCCATGATCAGCGCGAACATCACCCAGGCGATGGCAGAGGCGTAGCCCATTTGGAAGTTCTGAAAGCCGCGTTGGTAGATGGCATAGCCGAGCGTCGCGGTCGACGATCCCGGCCCGCCCTTGGTCATGACGAAAATCTGGTCGAAGACCTGCAGCGAGGTGATCGCCGTCATGACGGTGCCGAAGAACAGCGTCGGCGAAATCAGCGGCAGCCGGATTTTCCAGAAGCGGTCCCAGGCCGTCGCGCCATCGATGCGGGCTGCTTCGAGGTAACTTGCCGGCACCATGTCGAGCGCGGCGTTGAAGAGAACGGTATTGTAGCCAACGCCGGCCCAGATCGAGGTGAGGACGACCGCCTGCATGGCAAGTGTGCGATCGTTCAGCACGCCCGACAATGGCAGCGATAGTGAGGCCATCAGACTGTCGAAAAGCCCGCCGCTGGTGAAGATCAACATCCAGACCATGGCGACCGCAATCAGTGGGGTGAAGGTCGGGAGAAAGAAGATCACCCGGAACCAACGCTGCCCGATCTTCAGGCTCGAAATCCACGTCGCCAGCCCGAGCGAGATGATGATGTTCAGTACAAGATATTCGACGGTGAAGAAGAGGGTGTTGCGCAAGACCGTCCAGAATTGCGGGTCGGTCGTAAACAGGCGCACATAGTTGGAAATGCCGACGAAACGCGGCGTACCGAGCAGCTGCCAATTGGTGAAGCTGAGCGCGATCGAGGCAAGGATCGGCAGGACGAGAAACAGGACGATGCCGATCAGGCCCGGCAGCAGGAAGAACAGTGCCGTCCATCCCTCGCCTCTGAACCATTTGCGCGAGCGTGGCCTTGGTCTTGCGATCATGTCGGTATGCTTGCCCAGCATCATGGGCCTCTCCTTTCCGGCGATGGCGCTGCGGTCGAGCCGATGAGCCCGGCCCGCAGGCCGACGAGACGTCCGGTCTATGGCAGCTGGCTCTGAATGTCGCTCAATACGCCTTCGGGTTTCGAGTCTCCCGTCAGCGCGAGCGGCACATATTGCATCACCAGATTCTCGAACTGGTTCCATTTCTCGTTGATGCGGAACGGCGTGGTGTGGGCAAATATATATTGAAGCGTATCGCGTGTGCCGCTGACATTCTTGGCAGCGCCGTCATACCAGGTGGTCTGCTGTGCAAGCCGGGCCGGCAGTGCGCGTCCGGCCGCGCCAAGGATTTCAGCGGCCTTGGGGCCTGTCAGCACCTGCAGCGCCTTGAATGCGGCATCCTTGTGCTGACTGGTGGCGGAGATACCCCAGCCCGAGCCGGCCGTAATGAAGCGCGAAGAGCCGCTGCCGCGCGGCAGCGGTGCGATGCCGATCTTGAAATCGACATTGGCCTGCCCGGTAATCAATGACCAAGGACCGTCGATATACATAGCGACATTGCCCGAAGCGAAGCGGCCGCTTGCGGCCGAAGCATCGGCCGCGGAGGCAAAGACCGGCGAGAGTTTGTCCTTGGCGGTGAGATCGGCGTATTTGCTGAACGCATCGACAAAGCCGGCATTGGTAAGGTCGAATTCATTGTCGGCGTTGAAATAATCAGCACCGAGCGCGACGGGGCCGGCGATGAAATCAAAAGCCTGGGTGCCATAGCCGTAGACTCCATCCTTGGTTAGTGCCTTGGCGTCGGCCTTGAAGTCGTCGAATGTCCAGTCTTTGGCCGGCTCCTTCAAGCCGGCGGCTGCGAACTTGTCGCGATTGTAGAAGACCATCCACGGGCCGACATCGTAGGGCAGCGCATAGAGTTTGCGGTCCTGCGAAAGACCGGACATGATCGATGTCTCGAAATCAGCCACCTTCACGTCGCTGCCTTTCACGTAATCATCGAGCGGTGTCAGGATCGAAGAGAAATTCGGCAGGCGCATCGATTGCATCGAGACGATATCGGCGACCTGACCCGATGCTGCCAGAACCGGCAGGCGTGTCCAGTAGTCCGTCCAGCCCGAAAGCTGCAGCTTGACCTTGATATCGGGATATTGCTTGTTGACGAGATCGGCCAGCTGCTGCCAGAGCTCGGCATCGTTCGGCTGACCCCACATCTGCCAGGTCAGGGTCACGGGGGCATCCTGGGCCTGCGCGCCGATGCCGGGTAGTGAAATCGCCGCAAGGGCGGCGGCAAAGATCAATGAACGCTTCATGATTGTTCCTCCTCCTTAATGACTTTCGTTGCAGTGACGTTCATCACTATTCGGATGCTCCCCTCCGGCTTGGTCTTGCGGCTCGTTCACGCCGCGATCATGGCCTCCAGGTCGGCGATCAGGCCGATCAGTTCGCTTCGTTGACGCTGCCACGTGTCCGGGCCTTGCTCCGGCTCCAGAATGGCCGTCATCCGCTGGAGAAAGTCGGGCGGCAGCCGTTCGAGTTCGGCTGCCATGGGCAGATTCCAGCCGTCGCCCGGAAAATAGACCCGGTTGAAGGCAAAGACGGTCTGTAGAATGGCATTGGCAAGCTTGCCTGTGAGACCGACGAGAAAGACGAGGTCGCGGCGAACGACCTTGCTCTCATAGTGATAATCTCGGGCCCAATAGCGCAGGACATCCATATATTGGCTGAGCACGGAGGCCCTGAGCGCTTCCGGATATTGCGCTAGTTGCTGCCTCCAGCCGGCCAGCAAACCCCTAGGATCGGCGATGATCTGCTGGTTGGCAAGATCGGTCGGCAGATGATAGCCCCAGATCGTCCATTCGAAGCTCTTGGGCACGACCACTCCGGCAAGCCAGGAATCCAGGTCGCGCTGGACGCCGGCATACCGCCGCATCCAGACGCCATCCATGCGGATGCCTTCGGCCTGCCAGTCTCGCAGCGCGGCATCGAAACGCCGCCACGCCGCAGTCTGCCGGACCTCCGGTCCGCGATAGGCGTCGGCATAGACCCTGAAGTCGAAATCTGATTGCGCATCCGACCTCCCCTTGCCGCGCGATCCGGCGAGTGCAACGGCACCATTGCCGTCTTCTGCCAGATCGGCGATCAAGGGGGTCATCGCGGCTATGAGTTCGGTTTCGCGGCTCACGACGGCACAGGGACGGCTGGGCTTCGCTATCTCCCTCAATCCTTGAGGATCAGTTCGATGACCGGGGTGACGACGTCAGGCTTGAGCACCGGCAGTTCCAGGGTCAGAATGCCCTCTCCGACGGCGACGCCGACATTGGAGTCGACTTCGGCATCCGGGTCGAGCCAATGAAGCTCGCTGGCATCGTGCAGGAACTGTGCATATTTGACCTTGCGCCCCAGCCCTTCGATATGGATGTGGCGGAAGGGCCAGGTCTGTATATGCAGGTAGAGCCGATTGCCCTTCTGGGTAAAGCGGCATCCGTTTGGCGCCTTGTAGGTCGACGGTCCCGCGCCATAGATCGAGCGGCCGTTCAGACGCAGCCATTCGCCATAGGTGTCGAGCGCCTTGATGGCGCGGGCGTCGAAGGTGCCGCGGCCGGTCGGGCCGACATTCATCAGCAGATTGCCGCCGAGCGAGACCGTGTCGACCAGGATGTTGATGAGCTGGCCAGCATCCTTCCAGCTGCTCTCGTCGCGATAATAGCCCCAGGAGCCGCTGAAGGTGTGGCAAGCCTCCCATCGTACCGGCAGGCCGGCAACGGTCGGTGCGACGCGCGGCGTATATTGCTCCGGCGTGACGAGTTCGGGCATGTGATCCGCATCGCGCGGCAAGTCGAGGCGGTCGCCGACAATGATATCGGGCTGTAGCTGGCGCACCAGTTTCATCAGGTCGTCGCTCTCCCAATCGGCACGTCCCTTGCCGGGCAGGCCCTTGTAGACGCGCTGGGGATAGCTGAAATCGAACCAGATCACGTCGATCTTGCCGAAGTTCGTCAGAAGCTCGGTCACCTGATCGCGCATGTATTTCGCATAACGCTTGACGTCGCGGCCCTCGTTGAGCTTGGCGGCGTCGGTATGGTTTCGCTGGGGGTGATGTCCGTCGATCGGGAAGTCGGGGTGGTGCCAGTCGAGCAGCGAATAATAGAAGCCGACCTTGAGCCCTTCGGCGCGAAGCGCTTCGACATAGGGGCCGATCAGGTCCTTGCCATAGGGTGTGTTGGTGACCTTGTAGTCGGTGACCTTGCTGTCCCACAGGCAGAAGCCTTCATGGTGCTTCGCAGTCAGAACGACATATTTCATGCCGGCTTCGCGAGCGCGGCGTGCCCATTCGCGGGCGTCGTAAAGGTCGGGGTCGAAATTGTCGAAATACTTCTGATAGGCCTCGGTGGTGAACTCCTCGCGGTTCTTCAGCCACTCGTGACGTGCGCCGAGGGCGTAAAGTCCGAAGTGGATGAACATGCCGAAGCGGTCGTGTCCAAACCATGCCTTGCCGTCGGCCACATCCTGGCCGCCACTGATCGCTGCGTCGCTCACACTATCCTCCCAAGTGTTAAGGCTTCATCGAACCGGTTCGATTTGATAATTGATCCTCATGCCCGGTATGTCAAGCGCACTGTTGAAATCTCTTTCCGCATATTGCTTCACGGCCGGCAAATGGTAGATTTATGGCGGAGATTCACGGAAGGGAGCCTTTGATCGGAAGGCTCGAGGCGATAGAAACGGTTCGAAAAATTCATGGCCACCATTCGTGACGTCGCCAAACTTGCTGACGTATCCGTCTCGACGGTGTCGCTGGCCTTGAGCAATCCGGCGCGCGTTAGCCAGAAAACACTGGAAAGAATTCATCAGGCGATCGCCGCGGTTGGCTTCGTCGCCGATCCGCTTGCCCAGAGCCTGGCGCGTGGGCGCAGCCGTATGATCGGCTTCATCGTCGGCAATGTCGGCAACCCGTTTTTCGGGGATATCCGGCGCGAGCTGGAAAATTATGCGCTTGATCACCAGCACTTCGTCGTCGTCACCGATTCCTCAGGCAAAACGGATCGCGAGAGGGCGATGGTCGAGCACCTGATCGGCCTGAAGACCGCAGGCCTTGCGCTTGCGCCGTCAGGCCATGATCGGGATTATATCGACTTCATTGCCGGCCTGAACCTGCCGATCGTCTGTTTCGACCAGAAGGTTGCCGGCATCGAGCGCGATTTCGTCGGCTCCGACAACTATCTGGCCGGGGCGATGCTGACGGAACATCTCCTGCAGCTCGGCCACAGGCGCATCGCCGTCATCACCGGCCCGAGCCATATGCATACCGCGACGGAGAGATATCGCGGCTTTGCCGATACGATGGCCAATGCCGGCGTAGACATCAATCCGAATTTCGTCGTCGACGGCCAGTTCACGCGCACAGCCGGCTACGAGGCGGCCATGCGTTTGCTGATCCAGCCCGAACGCCCCACTGCGATCCTCGGCACCAATAACGCAGTTGCGCTCTCGGCGCTGCAAGCCATGCAGGAGCTGGGCTTCCGCTGTCCCGAAGACATCTCGCTCGCCATGATCGACAATGTGCAGTGGAGTTCGGTCATCACGCCGCGCATTACCATGGTAGTCCAGGATACGCTGGCGCTCGGCGGCATCATTGCAAGACGCCTGATGCACCGCATCACCAATCCGCAAGGTGCGGTCGAGCCGCCGCAGGATTTCGTGCTGACGCCGAAATTCGTTCCGGGCAATTCCTGCCGGAGAATTTAGAGTTCTGTACACCATGCATTGGGGCGCCGAAGACCTCTTGCGCCTTGACGGCGGACGCTTTCGGGATTGTCTCAGAACTGGTTGCCGGATGCGATATTTCAGACAGAAACGTCCCGCCCTGCCGACATGGATACGATTCCGGGAAATTAGGCCCATAGATTGCCGATTTAGTCTCGCGCAAGGTCTGGTTGCGATAGTTCACGCGGGGCGAATATCGATGAACTGCGCTGTGGGGGCGATCTATGATTTCGACGTATCTCGGCTATGTGTCCGCGACAAAGGACATGGCATCGACGCTTGCGCGCATCGCCAAGCAGGCGACGGTCAAAAGCGACCAGCAATATTACGATGCGCATATCGGCAAGATTAAGAATGTCGATGAGTTTCTGAGCGACTACAAGCTGTATAGCTATGCGATGAAGGCCTATGGCCTCGAGGACATGACCTACGCCAAGGCTTTCATGAAAAAGGTCCTGACCAGCGATCTTAGCAACACGAGCAGCTTTGCAAACAAACTGACGGACAGCCGTTACCGGCAATTCGCTGCCGCTTTCAATTTCGGCGGCACGTCAAAAAATCAATCGGCTCAGAGCGATTCACAGAAGAGCGATACGATCGGACTCTATGAGCAATCCTTCGCCAATGAAACGGCTTTGGCCAAGAAGGAAAGCAAGTTCTACGATAGCTGGATCGATAAGGTGTCGAACGTCGACGACATCGTCAACAGCAGCAGAATGACGGACTATATCCTGCGGGCGCACGGTTTAAACCCGGACAATATCTCGAAGGCGTTCCTCAAGTCGGTTCTGACCAGCGATGTCAACGACCCGAACAGCTTCGTTAACACGGCGAGCAATTTCTCGACGGCATCGCTGCAGCCGACATACAAGCTGATCGCATCGCAGTTCAGCTTCAATGCCGACGGAACGCTTTCCGGCGCGACCGCGCAGACGGCGGAGCAGAAGGAGGCCATGATCTCGCGGTATGACAGCATGGTCCCGAGCCTGTTGAGCCCGGCTGCGGCCGCCAGCAACGACGATTACTATCGTCAGACGATCACGAAAGTTCAGTCGCTCAGCGACATAACCGGCGATAACAGGCTGTTTTCCTATATAAAGACCGCATTCAACCTGAATCCCAAGCTCACTCCGGTCCAATTCAACCTCGTTTTTACGAACTCCGATTATGCCGCCGTGACTGGAATGGCGGATATGGTTTCGCACTTTCAGTTTGCATCCGATGGTACGCTGCCCGCCGGTCAGCCGGCGCAGACGCCGCAAGGCATCGACGACATCTCGACCAAATATTTGAACCAGGCGAAAGATGCGAAACAGAACCTGTTGGGCGATGCGGAGAAACACTACAAGAGCGCGGTCGGCGAGATAAAGACGATTGCGGACTTCTTTGCCGCCAACGATACCAAGAACAAGAATCTTCCAACCGTGGAGGACATGGCGCTTCGTGCCTTTGGGATCGGCAAGAACGAGGTCTCCAGGGACCAGCTGCGCAAGATACTGGAGAGCGATCCGTATGACAGCAAGAGCTATGTCAATTCGCTGAAAGACGACAGATTCGTCGGGCTTGCCAAGGCTTTCAATTTCGACAGTGAGGGCAATCTGCGGGCGCCGGTCGCGCCCTTGTCCCAGACTTCGATCAACAGCCTGATCTCAGCCTACTCGAAGTCGAAGACCTTCGGATTGACCGGCGAGATGCGAGATAAGGCGGTCAAGGATGCGAAGGACGCAGCGACCGAATTCAGCAAGTCGATCTCCAAGATCAAGACGGTCGACGAACTCCTCGCAGACAAGAAGCTGACGGAGTTTATTCTCGTTGCGAACAATATCGATCCCAAGTCGGTCGACAAGAATAGCTTAAAGAAGGCCTTCACCGCGGACCCCGAGGATGCCAAGGGCTTTCTGAACACGCAGGCAGGCCAGCAGTTCAAGGCGATGGTGAACGCCTTCAATTTCGACGCCAAGGGAAATCTGACCACAGCCAAGATCGAGCTGGGACAGAACAAGGGCGCGCGTCTCGCCACCAACGATCTCTATCTTCATCAGACCCTGGAGACGCAGCAGGGAAGCTCCAACGAAGGCGTCCGTCTCGCTCTCTATTTCCAGCGCAAGGCGCCGCAGGTCAATTCCGTCTACGATATCATGTCGGATCCGGCGCTCTACAATGTGATCAAGACGACCTATTCGCTGCCCGCATCCATGTCGAACATGGATGTGACCCGCCAGGCGGCGATGCTTGAAAAGCTGTTCCCGATCAAAGACTTGCATGATGCCGGCAAGGTGAACAATCTGCTCAAGCGCTTCTCGGCCGTCTATGATGCGGCAAATGGCGGGAATACGACCTCTGCCGCATCCGCCATCCTGACGCGGAGATCGGGGATTGGCATGAGCGCGGATCTGATGCTCTCGATTGCCCAGCTTAGATCGCGATAGCGTCTTCGTTTGCGATACTATTGATGCTGCAACACGCTCAAGCCCCCGTCCACGGTCAGGCAGGCGGCATTCATGAAGGGACACTCGTCCGAGACCATGAAGACCGCTGCCATGGCGATCTCGTGAGGGGTGGCGATACGGCCGCCCGGATGCAGCTTCATCGTTTCGGCCCTCGCCTTTTCCGGGTCGGGGAAACTGTTCCAGTAATCGATGGCCTTCTGCGTTGCGACATAGCCGGGCGCGAGTGCGTTCACGCGCACGTTCTTCGAGGCATATTCGATCCCCAGAGATTTGGTCATGCCGAGAAGAGCATGCTTGGCAAGCGGGTAGGGGAAGGTATGCGGGATGATCGTGAAGGCGTGAGTTGAAGCGATGTTGAGTATGACGCCGCCGCCACGGGCGATCATCTCGGGCAGCACGGACCGGCAGCAATTCCAGGCGCCCTTGAGATTGATGTCAAAGCAGCGCTCCCAGTCCTCGTCCGTCGTCTTCAACGGCTCGGCAAAGACGTTGACCCCGGCATTGTTGACGAGCGCATTGATGCCGCCGATTTCGCCGGATGCTCTGGCCACGGCTGCGCGCACGGCTTCGGCATCGGTGATGTCGGCCGCCTGATAGCCAAGATTGGCACCGTCTTCCTTCAGACTATCCGCAGCTTGTTCCAGCAGAGCTTCGTCGCGATCGATCAGGAAGATGCTTGCATCTTCAGCCATGCATGCCTCGGCTATGGCCAGCCCGATCCCCTGCGCGGCTCCGGTAATGAAGATCCGTTTTCCCGAAAGGCGATTTGACATTCAGTATTCCTCTTTGTGCTGGGGCGGAAATCTCGCGGTCAGCCGACCGCGCAGGCTACCGCGAATATTCCTGTGGCCGCAGGCGGATCGATCCTGCAAATGTCTCTCCCGGCTGCAGGATTTTCAAATCTCCGAAGTCGGGGAGATTGTGACCGTTGGCGATGTGGGACATAGGCTCGAAGCAGAAATAATCATGGCGAAAGGTCGGATTGAAGTTCGTATCTGGAATGAAGATGAATGCGTGTCTGACTGAAGCGTCGGCGGTCAGCCGCAGGCCTGCATGTCTCTCCGGCCAGACGATCTCCGCTTCGCCGCTCCATCCCTCGAAGCCGTTGTTGACCCAGCGGCGAGGCAGGGGTGAGGGCGCGGAAAAGTCGAGATCGTCCGGAATCTCGGTACGTTCTCCCGGAAGCCAGCCTTCCGTTTCGGTCCAAAATCGCTTCGCCGGCGCAAAGAGCGTCGTCTCAGGGGTCATCGGGAAGTATGGATGCCAGCCTAGCCCGAAGGGCAGCGCCTCCTTGCCAGTGTTCTCAACGCCCATGTGAAGCATCAGCCCTTCGGATGACAGCGCGATGATCTGCCTCGCTGCGTAACTGTAGGGCGTATCACCCTCCCGGTGATGAAAGCCGATCTGCAATTCGTTGCCACTGCGGGAGAGGACGGACCATTCGGCCTGCCAACCGTCGCCATGAAGGTAGTGAGGATCCGAAGCCGTGTTCGGCTTCAGCCGATAGTCGCGCCCCGCGAACGCGAAACGATTGTTTCGCACGCGGTTGCCGAAGGGAACGAGGGGATAGCAGGCGGAGGCGGACGCATGCGCATCGTCCGGTGCGGATCTCAATAACGCAATCCTGCGCCCCTCCACCGTCCAGGCATAATCGAGCAATGTGCCGCCTAGGGTTGAAACGCGAGCAGAAAGCAAACCGTCCCGCAAATCGATGATGGTCATTAAGCGGTTGCCTTCTCCCTACAACCAAGGCCGGTGCCGAACGCGTGACACCCTATATCTGCCTCGGCCCATGTCAACGGATATATATGATTTATTTTTGGATCATCTCTGAGGTTCTTGCCGGTATATCCCGCAATCTATCCCTGTTCGGCATCTTAAGCGAGCCTCTGGCGATCAGCCAATGCCACAATGGCATAAATAATAATACATAAATATTGACTGGTATGATGTTTTTTCATATTCAAGGGTCTCGGGTTCGTTGGGCTGCAAATGCAGTTTAATTGTTATACAAATAATTGACTCGTATTACAATATAACTTACGGAAATCGAGCGGTTCCCGGGAGATGGATGGGGACGCGCAAACAAAGGGAGAGAGATCATGCGCTTTTTCAAAGCGGCTATCCTTGCCGGCACCTTTGCCGTTCTGGCGGCCGGCTCTGCTTTCGCGGAGGACGTCAAGATCGGCTTCATCGTGAAGCAGCCCGAAGAACCATGGTTCCAGGACGAATGGAAATTCGCCGACCAGGCGGCCAAGGAGAAGGGTTTCACGCTCGTCAAGATCGGCGCTGAGGATGGCGAGAAGGTTCAGTCGGCGATCGACAATCTCGGTGCGCAAGGGGCGCAGGGCTTTATCATCTGCACGCCGGACGTAAAGCTCGGCCCTGGAATCGTTGCCAAGGCTGCCGCCAATCAGCTGAAACTGATGACCGTCGACGACCGCCTGGTGAATGCCGAGGGTAAGCCGCTCGAAGATGTGCCGCATATGGGCATTTCCGCAACGAAGATCGGCGAGACCGTGGGCCAAGCGATCGTCGACGAAATCAAGAAGCGCGGCTGGGACATGAAGAATGTCGGCGCGATCCGCGTGTCCTACGATCAGCTGCCGACCGCCGTCGACCGCGTCGAAGGCGCGATCTCGGTTCTGAAGGCCGCAGGCTTCCCGGCTGCGAATATCTACGACGCGCCGCAGGCCAAGACCGATACGGAAGCAGCGCTCAACGCTGCGACCACCGTTCTCAACAAGCATGCCGATATCAAATATTGGGTTGCCTTCGGCCTTAACGACGAAGCTGTGCTGGGCGCCGTCCGCGCCTCGGAATCGGTCGGCATTCCCGCAACGAACATGATCGGCGTTGGTATCGGCGGCGCGGATTCGGCGATCAACGAATTCAAGAAGCCCGCCGCGACCGGCTTCTTCGGCACGGTCATCATCTCACCGAAGCGCCATGGCTATGAGACGGCGCTCAACATGTATGACTGGATCGCCAACAGCAAGGAGCCGCCGAAGCTCACGCTCACTTCCGGTTCCCTCGCACTGCGCGGCGACTATGAGAAAGTTCGCAAGGATCTCGGCATCGAATGATCATCCAGGCAGGATGATGTCCGTCCGGCGGCCTCACAAATGCCGCCGAACCTTCTCTCGATGGAGCAAGTATGGCTTTCCTTGAATTCAAGGGCATTTCCAAGGGTTATCCCGGTGTCCAGGCGCTGTCGAACGTCTCTTTCGATGTCGAAAGGGGTGCCGTGCACGGGCTGATGGGCGAAAACGGCGCCGGCAAGTCGACACTGATCCGGGTTCTCTCCGGCGATCAGGCCGCCGATAGCGGCAGCATCGTCATCGATGGCGTGGAGCAACACTATAGCTCCGTCCGCGATGCATTTCATGCCGGCGTCATCGTCATCCATCAGGAACTGCAGCTGGTGCCGGAACTGACGGTTGCCGAAAACCTCTGGCTCGGCCGTTTTCCCGGCAAGGCCGGCGTGATCGACGGCAAGATGCTGATCGAGACCGTTCGCACGAAGTTCAAGGAAATCGGCATCGATGTTGATCCTGCGGCAAAGGTATCCTCGCTGTCGATCGGCGCGCGCCAGATGGTGGAGATCGCCAAGGCCGTCATGGTCGATGCGCGGGTGATCGCGCTCGATGAGCCGACCTCCTCGCTCTCGTCACGTGAAAGCGAAATCCTGTTTTCCCTGATAGACCGGTTGAGAGCCAACGGCACCGTCATTCTTTATGTCTCGCATCGCCTGGATGAGATCTTCCGGCTCTGCGACAGCCTCACCGTGCTGCGCGACGGCAAGCTTGCGGCCCATCATCCTGACATTGCCGATACGACGCGCGAACAGATCATCTCGCAAATGGTCGGCCGCGAGATCAGCAATATCTGGGGCTGGCGCGAGCGGCCGCTTGGCGAGGTGCGTCTGGAAGTCAAGGGTCTCTCCGGTTCTAAGTTGCGCAATCCCGTCAGCTTCTCGGTTCGCAAGGGCGAAATCCTTGGCTTTTTCGGCCTCATCGGTGCCGGCCGAAGCGAAATGGCCCGCCTTCTCTATGGTGCCGATCATCGTCATCAGGGCAGCGTCTCGATAGACGGCGTTGCCGTCGCGCCGAACAATCCGAAGGCGGCCATCAGTGCCGGCATGGTTCTCTGCCCTGAAGATCGAAAGTTCGACGGCATCATTCAGGGGCGATCGATCGAGGAAAACATTGCGATTTCTTCGCGGCGGCATTTCTCGCCCTTCGGCATCCTCAATCCGAAGAAGGAAGCCTCGGTCGCCGATCAGTTCATCGCCAAGCTCAGGGTCCGTACGCCCTCCCGCAAGCAGGATATCGTCAATCTCTCGGGCGGCAACCAGCAGAAGGTCATCCTTGGCCGCTGGCTCTCGGAACAGGGTGTCAAGGTCCTCGTCATCGACGAGCCGACGCGCGGCATCGATGTCGGCGCCAAATCGGAAATCTATGAAATTCTCTACGAGCTGGCGGCTGGCGGCATGGCGATCGTCGTCATCTCCAGCGAGCTTCCCGAGGTCATGGGCATTTCCGATCGCATCATCGTCATGTGCCAGGGGCGCGTCGCCGCCAATGTCGCTCGCGCCGATTTCGACGAACGGGCCATTCTGACCGCAGCTTTGCCCGATAAGAATGCCGCCGGCACGATCTAATTCAGGAATGGTAGTGATGAATTCGTTGAAAAAAATTCTCCTCGGCGAACAGGGCCTCGTGGTGATCTTCGCGATCGCCTTCGTGATCGTCTCGCTCTTTGTGCCGAGCTTCCTGACGGAGCGCAACATGCTCGGCCTGCTGCAGTCGGTGGTGACGATCGGCATCGTCGCCTGCACGATGATGTTCTGCCTGGCCTCGCGCGACTTCGATCTCTCGGTCGGCTCGACGGTCGCCTTCTCGGGCATGATCGCCGTCATGGTGTCGAACTCCACCGGCTCCATTCCGCTCGGCCTGCTCGCCGCGCTGATCTGCGGCAGCGTCGTCGGCGTCGTCAATGGCGTCGTCATCGCCAAGTTCCGCATCAACGCGCTGATCACCACGCTCGCGACGATGCAGATCGTGCGGGGCCTCGCCTTGATCGCGTCTGATGGCCGTGCCGTCGGCATCAACGATCCGGCCTTCTATCAGCTCGCGCTGTCGCGCTTTCTGACGGTGCCGACGCCGATCTGGATCATGGTGCTGCTCTTCATCATCTTCGGCTTTACGCTCAACCGCACTGTTTTCGGCAAGAACACGCTTGCGATCGGCGGCAATCCCGAGGCGTCGCGTCTGGCCGGCGTCAATGTCGTCAATATGCGGATCTGGATCTTTGCCTTGCAGGGTCTCGTCTGCGCCATTGCCGGCATTCTGCTTGCCTCGCGCATCACCTCGGGCCAGCCGAACGCGGCAACCGGGCTCGAGCTTTCCGTCATCTCGGCCTGCGTGCTTGGCGGCGTGTCTCTCGCGGGCGGCCGCGCAGCGATGACCGGCGTGATCGTCGGCGTCCTCATCATGGGCATTGCCGAGAACGTCATGAACCTGCTCAATATCCAGGCCTTCTATCAATATCTCGTGCGCGGCTGCATTCTGCTGCTTGCCGTTCTGTTGGACAATCTGCGCTCGTCCGCGGTAGGGCGTGGCAGTCGTTTGTAACGGTCGGATTTCCTTGGAGAAGTTTGGGGAGAAGTTTATCGAGCTTGCAGTTGCGCATTGATGCCGGGGCGTGGTGCCGCTCATGATCGCTGATGGGTCAGCGGAAGGGAGTGCTAGGGATGAGTACGCGTTTGGGGTCTTTACGGACGACGCCGGCCGGGGCCGCGCCTGAGCAGGGAAGGCGTACCGTGCGCGAGGAGCTGTTGAAGAAGCTCATCGGCCAGATCGTCTCGGGCTCTCTCGCCGAGGGCTCGGTTCTTCCCAATGAGGCTGAACTCTCGGAAGTTTACGGCGTTAGCCGCACCAGCCTGCGCGAAGCCATGCAATATTTGTCGGCGCTGGGGATGGTCCGTTCGCGCACCCGCGCCGGTACCACTGTTCTGCCACGAGAGAACTGGAACTATCTGGACCCGCTGGTTCTCGATGCGACCCTGGCACTCAGCAATGACCGCAGCTTCTACGATTCCCTGCTCGATGCGCGGCAAGTGCTGGAACCCGCCGCCGCCGCACAGGCGGCTGCCAATGCCACGGCCAAGCAGCTCGCACAGATTGCCGAGGCCTTCGAGGATATGGTCGCTGCCAATGCCCGCGACAACGAGGCATGGAGCCAAGCAGATCTGGAGTTTCATACCGCGATCATCAATGCTAGCGGCAACTGGGTTTTCCGGCAGTTCGCCACTGCGATCCGCGCCGCTTTGCTCGCGAGTTTTCGCCTGACCAACCGGGCCAGCCAGTCGCATGATTACGCGATCGCGCGCCATCAGGATGTCCTGGATGCGATCCGCATGCGCCGGCCCGATGCTGCACGTTTTGCCATGGAGCAGCTCATCGGAACGGCCAGAATGGAGCTTAGCGACGCCCTGCGTACCGCTAAGCTGAAGGACGGATCGGAATAGGCTGCTTTTGGACAGGCCGGAAGCAGATACGACCCGTTTACTTTGTCGTATAGCCACCGTTGACGAGAATGGTCTGTCCGGTCATCCACCAACCGTCGGAGACCAGGAACCGGATATAGGGCACGATATCCTCGATATCGGTAAGGCCGGTCTTCGAAAACTTCGAGAGAGCGGCGGCGCCCTTGTGATAGGCCTGGGCATCGGCGCTTTCCGCTGGGTAGAAGAAAGGCGTGTCCATCGGACCGGGACCGATCGCGGTCACCGAGATGCCGCGATCGCCGAATTCCTTGGCCGCGGCGCGGGTAAAATGCTCGACTGGCGCCTTGGTGCCAGCATAGCTTGAATAGAACGGCGTAAAGGCGCCGAGCAGCGACGTAACGAGCGTGCAGATCTTGCCGTTGTCGTTGAGCGATTTGCCGGCTTCCTTGAGGAAGAAGAAGGCCGATTTCGAATTGACGGCACTCATCTCGTCGTATTCTGCCTCGGAGATATCGACGATCGGCTTCTTCAGCACCTTACCGACCGTATTGATCGCAATATCGGGGCGGCCGAAGGCGGCAATGGCCTCGGCAAAGAGTTTCTCCACCGCGCCTGCTGTCGTGAGATTGGCCTGGAATGCGGCAGCTTCGGCACCGGCTGCCTTGATGGCCGCAACTGTCGCATCCGCATCGGCCTTGGTAGCGGCGCTGTTGTAGTGGATGGCGATCGCTTTTGCGCCGTGCGCTGCGAAGTCGCGGGCGATCAGGCCGCCTAGATTCTTGGCGCCGCCAGCAATGATGACGGTTTTCCCTTTGATCGAATGATCGGTCATGAAAGAGCCCTCCTTGGGAAGTGGGACGGCACCGTGCCGCCCTTCCTGAAGCAAATCTATCGTCTGGAATTTGCCGATAAAGCGGTCTAATTTGACATCATCTGTCAGAATTAACGGACAATAGCGGTATAGCTTTGGATCGCATCGACCTCTTCAGGATTTTCACGCGTGTCGTGGAATGCAGCAGCTTCACCCGCGCAGCGGATACGTTGGGCTTGCCGCGCTCCTCGGTCTCCGCTGCCGTCATGGAGCTGGAGGGCCGTGTCGGCGCGCGTCTGCTTCACCGCAGTACGCGCAAGGTGTCGCCCACCCAGGATGGCACGGCCTTCTACGACCGCTGCCTGAGGGTAATTGCCGATGTCGAGGAGACGGAAAGCCTGTTTCGACAGAGTGACGCCAAACCATCCGGTAAATTGCGGACGGATGTGCCGGGCCGCATCGGTCGCCTGATCATAGCGCCGGCGCTGCCATCGTTTCTCGATCAGTTTCCCGATATCGAAGTGGATCTCGGCGTTACCGACCGTGCCGTCAATCTGGTGGAGGACAGCGTCGATTGCGTGTTGCGCGTCGGCCCGCTTGTTGATTCAGGGCTGATTGCCCGGCCGATCGGAAAATTGCCGCTCATCAATGTCGCAAGTCCTGCCTATCTGTCGAGGCATGGTACGCCGCAAACGCCCGAAGATCTCGGCCGCCATTGGGCCGTGAATTATGCCTCGCCCTCGACCGGGCGAACCGAGCCCTGGGAATGGTTGGAAGACGGGGTATTGCGCAGCCTGCCGATGCGAGGCCGCGTGACCGTCAATAGCGCCGAGGCCTATATCGCCTGCTGCGTCGCGGGCCTCGGTTTGATCCAGAATCCGGCCTATGACCTACGCCAGCATCTAGAGGCGGGCGAACTTGTCGAGGTCATGCCAGATTATCGAGCGGAACCGCTGCAGATGACGTTGCTCTATCCGCATCGCAGGCATCTCTCCCGCCGCGTTCATGTTTTCGCCGACTGGCTACAGGCGCTCCTGGAGGAGACCGTGATCCCTCGCTCGAGCTCGTTCGAATGAAAAGCCGGATGGACGTGAGAAACGCCCATGATGCGGACGGCTTGTTTGTTCAGTTTACGGTCACTTGCCGTTATGATGTCGATCTGGAAGCCAAGATCTGGGCAGGCGATTGATCACACGGGATAGGTCGCAATGGTAAACCTGTTCAACCGACAGGCTGCCGCTGACAGGGGGCAGCGTAGCGCGGCGCCTATCGAGGAGAATTTGGAATGACCGACGATGAAAAGGCAATCCGGAAAGTCGTGGAAACCTGGATTGCCGCGAGCAAGGCGGGCGATACGGCAACCGTCCTAGGACTGATGACGGACGATGTCATCTTCATGGTTCCCGGCCAAGAACCCTTCGGCAAGGCGGCATTTGCTGCGGTTTCCAAAGGCATGGAGGGCATGAAGATGGAGGGTGCGGGCGAGATCGTCGAACTGCAGGTGCTCGGCGATTGGGCCTATATCCGCAATCACATCGACATGACGGTGACACCGCCGGGTGGCGACGCCGTTCATCGATCGGGTTATACGCTCACGCTTCTGCGCAAGGAGGCTGACGGGGAGTGGCGCCTCGCACGCGATGCCAACCTTCTGGCCGTGCGGCCCTGATCCATCTCACTCCCAGTCTTTCGGCCGCATAGGCTTTATCAGGCGGCGTCGAGGGAAGCAGCAAGATCGGCAATCAGGTCATCGGGGTGTTCAATCCCGATCGACAGGCGGATCGTCGATTCCAGCACGCCGATGCGATGGCGTACATCCACAGGCACACCGGAATGCGTCGTCGTTGCCGGATGGGAGGCCAGCGATTCCGTGCCGCCGAGGCTGACGGCCAGCTTGAAGATCTGCAGGGCGTTCAGGAATTTGAACGATGCCGGCTGGCCACCCTTGATGTCGAAGGAGAAGGTGGAGCCCGCACCGCTGCACTGGGCGGCGAAGGTACGGCCCGTTGCCGAGGATGGATCCGTGTAGGGGAGATAGTGGATTTGCTCGACCTTCGGATGATCCCGCAGGAAATCGGCGACCGCCCGTGCGTTGCTGTTTGCCCGTTCCATGCGGATCTGCAGCGTTTCCAGCGACCTGCCGAGCATCCAGCAGGAATGCGGATCGAGCTGAGTGCCGATCGCTCCGCGCAGTGCTTTCACCTGTTTGATGACGGCTTTTGAGCCGAGGGCGGCGCCGGCGATCAGATCGGAATGGCCGCCAACATATTTGGTCAGCGAATAGAGGGAGATATCGGCCCCGTGCTCGATCGGCCGCTGAAAGACCGGGCCGAGCAGCGTATTGTCGCAGGCGATGATCGGCGTGTGTCCCTGCCTCTTGCCGATCGCATCGGCAATGCGGCGGATCATGGCGATATCGACGAGACTGTTCGTGGGGTTGGCCGGTGTTTCCACCAGAATGACCGAGACACGGCCTTTGGTCATCGCTTCCTCGGCAGCTGCCGTCACCGAGCCTTCGTTGACGCCATCGGCGAAGCCGACGGCGGCTACTCCGAGATTGAGGAATGTCTTGGCGACCAGCGTTTCCGTACCGCCATAAAGCGGCTGCGAATGCAGGATCGCATCGCCCGGTCGCGCGAAGGTGAGAAGGGTTGTTGCGATGGCCGACATGCCGGAGGAAAACAGCGCGCCGCTTTCTGCCTTTTCATAGACGGCGAGGCGATCCTCGACGATTTCGCTGTTCGGGTGGTTGAAGCGTGAGTAGACGAGCCCGACGCCAGTGCCCGCCGGCGGCTCGGTGCGGCCGGAGATATAATTGAAGAAATCGCGTCCGTCCTCGGCCGATTTGAAGACGAAGGTGGAGGTCAGGAAAACAGGCGGCTTGACCGCGCCCTCGGACAATTCCGGGTCATAGCCGTAATTCAGCATCTGAGTTTCGGGATGCAGCGCATGGTTGCCGATATGCGTTTTGGACGGATGCGGCGCAGTCATGACGGTCTCCTCGGCCGATGATATGAATTTTAGACTCACATTATACATCACTTAGGATGCCGGCTCGCTATTCGTCATCATCTGCGATGTGGTTTCGGCATTGATCCTAATATGGGCCGGACTATCCAACTCGCGCATGGCTATCCGGAATACGACAGAAAGGCCGCAATATTCGTGAGCGGTGCTCGCCTTGAGGCCGTGTCGTCCCAATTTTCGAGAGCTTCCGGCTTCGCTGCCGCAGTCGTGGCAGAAACGGGGCGTTTCTTGATCGACCGGTTCCAATCGATGAGCAAGCTCGGAGGCGAAATGCATGAAGAAAACCAGTGAGGTTTACATTTGAAATCGGGCGTTCGAAAATTTGTGTTTAGCGATCTTCAGAAAATCGATGGTTACATCGATCCGCCGGATGCGCTTGTCTTCCTGTCTTTGATCGAAAAGCAAAGGCAGGAGAAACTTTATGGCGGCCTCGCCGAAATCGGGGTTTACTACGGGCGGTCCTATTTTTTGCTGCGCAAGATCAGCGCACCCGATGACAACGTGCTTGCGATCGACCTTTTCGACATAGAAGCGGATGGTGCGCAATATCAACGCTTCCTCGACAACGGAAAATCACTGGGCATTCCCGTTGATGAGGATCTCGTCATAACGGGTGACAGCACCGAGCTCGATCCACAGGCCATCATCGACAAGGTTGGGCAGGTTCGTTTTTTCAGTATCGATGGAGGGCATTTGCTTCGCCACATCGTTGCCGATAGCCGGTTGGCGAAGAGCGTACTGGCCGATCACGGCATCATCGCCTTCGACGATACGTTCAATCCGGCCTGGCCGGAGGTGACGGTCGGCGTTTCGGATTTTCTGCGCAGGAACAGCGATAGCTTTGTCGCCTTTTGCATGACGAAGTACAAGACCTATGTCTGCCGCCGGGATTTTCATGGGCTCTATCGAGCCGCGCTTGGCAGAGCACGGCATCTCCTGCCGTTCGAGCATACGGAGATGGATTTTCTTGGCTCGAAAGTCCTCAGGCTGCACAATCCCATCAATCGGCGTGTTGCCTATGAACTTTTGCAGCGGCTGGGTTTGGGCGCCATGTCCGAATGGGCCTATCGTTCAGCCTGACCTTGAGCCGGCCTCGCCTGCTGGTGGCGGAGTGACAGGGATTTTGTTTTTCAAGTAATCTATCAGAGGGGCCTGCCGGAGGCGGACCCCTCATTGATCCTGATCAGTAGATTTCCGGCACATACATTTCCGGCGGCACCGGCGTACGGTGATAGTCGGCATTGCGCATACGTTCCGGCAGCACGATTTCCGGTTTCGGTACGCTTTCGTAAGGGATCTGGCTCAGAAGGTGGGCGATGCAGTTGAGGCGCGCCTTCTTCTTGTCGACGGCGTGGACGACCCACCACGGCGCTTCCGGAATATGGGTGCGCTCCAGCATCTCTTCCTTGGCCTTGGTATATTCCTCCCAATGCACGCGGCTCTGCAGGTCCATCGGCGACAGTTTCCACTGCTTCAGCGGATCCTGGATGCGCATGTTGAAGCGGAATTCCTGCTCTTCATCGGTGATCGAGAACCAGTATTTGATGAGGATGATGCCGGAGCGAACCAGCATGCGCTCGAAATCCGGCACGGAGCGGAAGAACTCCTCCAATTCCTCCGGCGAGCAGAAGCCCATGACGCGTTCGACGCCGGCGCGGTTATACCAGCTGCGGTCGAACAGCACCATTTCGCCCGCGGTCGGCAGGTGCGCTGTATAGCGCTGGAAGTACCATTGATGCCGTTCGCGCTCGGTCGGTGCCGGCAATGCGACGACGCGGCAGACGCGCGGATTGAGGCGCTGCGTGACGCGCTTGATGGCGCCGCCCTTGCCCGCGGAATCGCGGCCTTCAAACAGCACGACGACCTTCAGCTTCTTGTATTGGACCCAGTCCTGCAGGCGCACGAGCTCGTGCTGAAGCCGGAAAAGTTCGCGGAAATAGACGCGGCGGTCGAGCGTCGCCTCACCTTCGCTGATAAGGCCTTCTGCGACCAGTTCGTCCAGCCGGTCCTCTTCGAGCTGCATCTCCAGCTCTTCGTCGAAGCTGTCGACGATCTCATCCTTGATACGGCTGAGCGGGTCCTGGGTTTCGTCGGTCATTGTGCGCCTCCTGCTCTATTTTCATGTTGATGCTGCAGCCCTGGGCTGCTGAGAGCCGGCACGGTGCTCAAGCATGTGCCGGCTATGGCTGCGGTATTATTCGGCGGTCCAGCCGCCATCGACGGAAAGCGTCGTGCCGGTAATCTGCTTTGCGGCGTCACTGCACAGGAACACCGCGATAGCGGCTACTTCGTCGACGGTTACGAACTCCTTCGTCGGCTGGGCGGCCAGCAGCACGTCATGCTTGACCTGCTCTTCCGTCATGTTGCGCGCCTTCATGGTCTCGGGGATCTGCTTTTCGACGAGCGGCGTCCAGACATAGCCGGGCGCGATGGAGTTGACGGTCACGCCGTTCTGAGCGGCTTCGAGGGCGATGGTCTTGGTGAGACCGGTAATGCCGTGCTTGGCCGAAACATAGGCCGATTTGAAAGGCGAGGCGACCAGCGCATGTGCCGAGGACGTATTGATGATGCGGCCCCATTTGCGCGCCTTCATGCCGGGAATGGCGGCCTTGATGGCGTAGAAGGCAGCAAGTAGATTGATGCGGATAATCGCCTCCCACTTGTCGTCGGGAAACTCCTCGATCGGGGCGACGAACTGGATGCCGGCATTGTTGACTAGGACGTCGAGGCTGCCGAAGGCTTCCTCGGCCTCACGCACCATCGATGTCACTTCCTCGCCATTCATCATGTTGGCGCCGGAATAGCGGCACTTCACGCCGAAATCGGCTTCGATCGCCGCGCGCTCCTTTTCGATCGCATCGGCGTCCCCAAGGCCGTTGATCGTGATGTTCGCGCCCTCGGCGGCAAAGGCGCGGGCGATCGCAAGCCCGATACCGCTCGTCGAACCGGTGACCAGTGCATTCTTCGAAGTCAACGAACCCATGATGCAACTCCTGCAATCTCTATGACATGGTTGGGTAGAGGGAAATGCTCAAGATGAGCGCACACTGCCAGCCTGATATGTCGCTTTGATAACAGCGCGGTTTTGCCTCGCGGCGCTGCCAATCATTGGCTGACACTTCACTGTCATGCAACCGTGCAAGTTTTCGCTCTGGCGCCCGGCGATTTCCTCCAACGACGGACAATACGATGAAGGTCGAAGACATTCTCAAGCATGCCTATGCGATGCCACTGACCAATCCTTCCTATCCTCCAGGGCCTTATCGGTTCTTCGATCGCGAATATATCATCATCACCTACCGCACCACGCGCGAGGCGCTTGAAGCGGTCGTCCCGGCGCCGCTCGAAATCGACGAGCCGCTGGTGAAATACGAATTCATCCGCATGCCCGATTCCACTGGCTTTGGTGATTACACCGAGACCGGACAGGTCATCCCCGTGACCTATCGCGGACAAAAGGGTGGCTATGTCCACTCCATGTATCTTGATGACGATGCGCCGATCACCGGCGGCCGCGAGATCTGGGGCTTTCCGAAGAAGCTTGCCAATCCGAAGATCGTCAACGAAGGCGAAGTCATCGTCGGCACGCTGCATTACGGCAGCGTTCTCTGCGCCACGGGCACGATGGGTTACAAACACAAGCCGATCGACCAGGTACCGCTTCTATCAGCTCTCTCGGAACCGAATTTCCTGATCAAGATTGTGCCGCATGTCGATGCGACCCCGCGTATCTGCGAGCTGGTGCGTTACTATCTGACCGATATCACCATCAAGGAAGCCTGGACTTCGCCGGCTGCCCTCGATCTTCGGCCGCATGTCATGGCCGACGTCGCGCGACTGCCCGTGCTGGAAGTGGTTTCGGCGGTTCATTTTACCGCCGATCTGACGCTCGGGCTAGGCGAAGTCGTTCACGACTATCTCGCCGAGCGCAGGTAGCCGAAAGCCTTATTGTTAGACCATACTGGAGACGGATCGTGCTCGAACGAAATATCAAGGCGGCAGCGCCGACCATCCCGGAAATAGCCGCGCAATATGATCGCGTTGCCTTGGTCTTCCAGGGTGGCGGTGCGCTCGGCGCCTATCAAGCCGGCGTCTATCAGGCGCTTGCCGAAGCGGGATGCGAACCGACCTGGCTCTCGGGCGTCTCCATCGGCGCAGTCAATGCCGCGATCATCGCCGGCAACGAGCCGGGCCGGCGGTTGCAGCGTCTGGAGCAGTTCTGGCAGATCATTTCCGGCCGCAAGATCTGGGCCTATACGCCGGAAGGCGATTTCTTCCGCGATATCCGTAATCGCACCAGTTCCTGGATGACGATGACCATGGGCCAGCCTGGCTTCTTCAAGCCGCGCTTTCCCAACCCATGGTTCGAGCTGCCGGGAGCCGAGGGCGCAACCAGCTTCTATGACTCGGCAGAGCTCAAGAAGACGCTGGAGATGCTGATCGACTTCGACGTGCTGAACGATGGCAAGAAGCGTTTCAGCGTCGGCGCGGTGAATGTCCGCACCGGTAATTTCGTCTATTTCGACACCGACAAAGTGCGCATCGGCCCCGAGCATATCATGGCGAGCGGCGCCCTGCCGCCGGCCTTGCCGTCCATCCGGATCGAAGGCGAATATTACTGGGACGGCGGCATCGTTTCGAATACGCCGTTGCAATATCTGCTCGATCAGGAAGAGGACCGCAGCTCGCTCGTCTTCCAGGTGGATCTCTTCAGTGCCCGGGGCGTCCTGCCGCGCAGCATGCCGGACGTGCTCTCGCGCCACAAGGACATCATGTATTCGAGCCGCACGCGGCAGAATACCGACAATTTCAAGCGCATCCACGGGCTCAAGATGAAGCTCCTGGGCGCCCTAAAGCGTGTCCCGAAGGATCAGCTGACCGCGGAAGAGGAAGAGCTAATTGCCGATTATTCCGATGCCGGCGTCGTCAATATCGTGCACCTGATCTATCAGCACAAGAACTACGAAGGTCACGCCAAGGACTATGAGTTCTCCGGCACGTCGATGCGCGAGCATTGGGACATGGGCCTTGAAGATACCAAGCGCACGCTGCGCCATACCGACTGGCTGCTGCCACCCTTCAGCGATGATGCCGTCGCCATTCACGATCTTCACAGGGAAGATCCGGCTTGAGCCAATGGTGTTCTCGGCTCGACTCTGGTGATATCGGGCAGGAGCGAGCTGGGCTTAGCTTCAAGCTGTAATTCATGCTTCCAGCAAAACGCCTGTCTTTTTGCGGGACTGGCGTCAGCTCTGCTTGAGCCGATGTCGATGGGCTGCCTGCTTGGAGCGATTGCCGCACATCGCCATGCTGCACCAGCGTCTGCGGCGCCCGCGGGTATGGTCAACGAACATCAAGGTGCATGCGTGGCCCTCGCAGGCCTTCACATCGGAAAAATCTTCCGTGCAGACGAAACGTCCCAGCGCTTCGCCGATCGGTAATAGCAGCGATTCCGGTGAGCGCCATTTCCGCATCGGCTGAAGGCAGAGTTCGCGATCCTCGCCCGGCTTTCTTGTGACAATCCGGCTAAAACCTTCATCGCGTTCCAGCAGACGGTTCAGCGGTTCCAGATCGTTCAAGGCCTCTGATGCCAGCGGCTTTCCCCTGTGGGAGTTTACGAAAGTTCTGAACCACTCACGCAGGCTTCTTGCCTGGTCGGCGACTTTGTCGAGTTCGCCCGGCAGCGCCTGCTTGCGCATGGCGGCAAGCGTTTCCCGCGGCACTAGGCCTGCCTGTTCCAGCCAGCGCAGCAGACCTTCTCCATCGTCAATCCAGTCGATCGGCACATCCACCGGCGTTGCGACCGAATTGAGGAAATCCAGTCCCAGCGTGTCGCCAACGAAGATGGCGGGTGAACGGCTGTCCATCGACTGCTCCTTATTCCGGCCGACAGGGGACTGAAAGGCCGCTCGAAAACATAGCGACTATATAACCCTTCCAAAACCTCTTGACAAGTTACGTATGTGAAGAGTAACCATATCAGAGTCATTAAAGAGGTTATTTATTCCAACTGGCGGGAGAAGGCCAATGCTACTACAGAGGGTCGAGTTGTCCGCGCTAATGATGGCGTCTGTCGCCGATATCGGTGTCAACGCAGGTGTGTCCGCGGCACCATTTGAATTCTGAGAGGTAACCTAAAAAATAGATTTTCATAGGTTACGAAAGGAGCTTAACATGACTGATATCACCTATCGCAGCGTCAACATCGAAGATGTCAAGGTTTTCTACCGTGAAGCGGGCTCGGCCGGCGCGGACAAGCTTCTGCTGCTGCATGGCTTCCCGACTTCCAGCCACATGTTCCGCGATCTCATCCCGCTTCTGGCGGATCGCTACCACATCATCGCCCCAGATCTACCCGGCTTCGGGCAATCCGACGCGCCGAAGGGCAGCAACACATTCGACAGCATCGCCGAGACGATCGACCGTTTCACGGAAGTCGTTGGCTTCGACCGTTATGCCGTCTATGTCTTCGATTATGGTGCGCCGACCGGCTTCCGACTGGCGTTGAAGCATCCGGAACGGATCACGGCGATCATCTCCCAGAACGGCAATGCCTATGAAGAAGGCTTGAGCGAAGGTTGGAATCCGATCCAAGCCTATTGGCGCGAAGCCTCCGAGGAAAATCGTAACGCCCTGAAGGCATTCCTTCAGCCGGACGCGACGGCGTGGCAATACACGCATGGTGTCCCGGACCCCTCGAAGGTCTCTCCCGACGGCTATTCGCTCGATAGTCTCTATATGGCCCGACCTGGTTCGGAGAAGGTGCAGCTCGATCTTTTCGGCGATTACAAGAGCAACGTCGCGCTCTATCCGACCTTCCAGAATTATTTCAGAACCTACAAGCCGCGTCTGCTTGCGGTCTGGGGCAGGCACGATCCCTTCTTCTTGCCGCCAGGTGCCGAGGCCTATCGCCGGGACATTCCAGACGCGGTGGTCAAATTCTTTGATACCGGCCATTTTGCTCTAGAAACCCACGCTGCCGAGATCGCAGTCGAAATCCGCGCTTTCCTGGGTTGATATCAAGCCGGGCCGTGCCGGCGTTCGATCGGCGCGGTCGGGATCATTCGCAATGCAAATGGGAGGAGACCGCAGAGCTGATGCCTTTCGTGATTTCCTCGAGCGCATCAGATCGCTTAGGCTCGGAGCCCTTCGTGGCATGCCTCATGAAAGGCTGATCTTGTCTTGACGCTGCCTTGACAATCCCAACGCAGATGGTTCGGCGAAACCAAATCCGCCGGACTTTCGCATGAATCAAAAGACATCAGCTGCTGCGGCGCCGGAGCGCCTCCTATCCAAGATTTCCCCTTGTCCTGCGTTGCCGCCAACGGCTTCCCGACCGCCTATATCGCGATACATCGTCATCTGGAGAATATTGACTTTCGGCCTGCGCGTGCGCTGGAAGCGTGCTTTTCTCTTCTGGTGCCGCTTTGCTGCAAACCCGCTTCTGACTATTCGTTGGTGGCGCTTTATCGCGGCGTTCGCGGCTACGCGTGAATTACCGCCTCCGCATGACGAACTGCTGCAGAAACCGCTTTCGAAGTTTCTCGTCCACGGAATGCCCAATTCCCGTCGGCTGTCCCTTCTCATCGAGCATTTTTCGATTGCTGAAACCATCCTCTCCAGAGACAGCATGATACGGCTCTGGCGCGGTGATTGGCTGAAAATGGGCACAGTGCAAGGCAAATGCGAGGCATATGCATGCCACCTTGCGCTCGCCGACCGCAGCGGTGGCCGCCATGAGGGTGCTTTCGCCATCAAACTCCTGCGCGTGAGCGATCAGGCTGTTCTTTGCACGGTCAGATTCATCTTCGTCAATCAAGGGGTAGAGGGGCGCTATACATTCGTTGTCGGGAGCATGCAGGGGCCGCGCAACGCGAAGCACCGTATCATCGAGGTAACTCGCGATCTCGCCGGCCTCAGGCCCAAAGAGGCGATCCTGATCGTGCTGCAGGGCCTGGCGGCGGAGGGAGGCATGCAGCACTTCCTTGCCGTTTCGCAGGCAAGGCACCCGATTCAATATCGCCGGCGTTCTCGGCAATCGATGTTGCTATCGAACATCGATGCTTTCTGGCTTGAGCGTTCCGGCGAGCCGGAGAGCGTCTACGGCTTCCAGATCCCCCATTCGAAAATTCAGAGAGAGGACAGGCGCAGCCAGAAAAAGTCGTGGTTCCTCAATATCGGCGAACTCTTCCACTGACGGCCCGACCGCGGTGGCCTTGTTCAACAAAGCCGGCATTGTCCGGAGGCTGTATCCTGCTCACCGAAACCGCGCGTTTCTCCAGGCATACCGTCCGTCAAATGAATTGCGACCATAGCACCGCCCTCGGGTCGATTTGCGAATTCAAGATGTCCGCCGTGGGCAGCCGCGATTGCCTGCACCACGGATAGTCCCAGCCCGGTGCCGCCGGTCGCCCGCGAACGCGAGGGGTCGCCGCGCCAGAAAGGGTTGACGGCGACGGCATCCATATCCTGCGGAAATCCGCGACCGTGATCGAGAACGCGAATGACGATCCTATCGTCCGCCAGCTGCTCGGTTTCGCATCGCAGCCATCCGCCTTCGGCAGCGTAGCGGCATGCATTTTCGAGCAGCGCCAGCACGGCTTGGCGAATGCGGGGGGAGTCGGCTGAGATCCAGGCGGGTCTCAGCCCGGTTTCGACCTGCAGTTTGCTGGCTTCCAGCATGGGTTTTGCCGAGGCGATGACAGTCTCGACCAGCAGGGATGCGTCGATGCGCTGACGCTCCATCACGAGTTTCTGGCCGATGGCGAGCGACAGGGTGCGCAGATCCTCGACAACCCGTCCCAGGCCTTCGACCTGCAGGAGGAGGTCGGAAATGATTTTCCGATCCATCGGAAACACGCCATCGAGCATGCTCTGCAGCGATCCCTGCAGGATGGTCAACGGTGTGCGCAGCTCATGTGCAACCGCCATGTTGTTGAAGCGCAATCTTTCCTCCATCGTCTCCAGGCTGGTCGCAAGGGCGTTGAAGGTTTCAACGAGGCTCGCGACTTCGCGCGTGCTGCGATAGGAGGCTGCGACGCGGACGGAGAAGTCGCCGGACTTCAGGCCCTCGGCGGCGAAAGTGAGATCTTCGAGCGGGCGCGCAAGCCGCCGCGCCAGGAAGACGCCGATTACGGCGCAGAGTAGAGCCGACAAGAGGCCGAAAACGAGGACGGAGAGCTGCACCTTGAGATCCGTTGGTTCCGTCAGCGAAATGAGGTGTTCGACCAGGAGCTTAAGGGAATCTCCGTCGGGAACCTTGTTTTCGCTCAGCATCTTGTAGGTCGCCGCGGCCTTGGGCGGCAGGGCCTCGCTGATGCCTTGCTCCAGATAGGTCGCATACCAGTTGACCCCCAGATAGGTCAGGCCAACGCTGAGCAGCAGCATGATCGTGGTGACTATGGCCGTGAGCGTTGCAAGCGGCGCGCTGGGAATTCTCTGTCTTTTCATCGCGGATCCGAAAAGCGATAGCCGATGCCGCGCACGGCGGGAAAGAAGCCGATCTGCCCCATTTCTTCCAGTTTGCGTCTGAGATTAGAGATGTGGGTATCGACTGTACGCACCAGAGCATCGCTTTCCGGCAGGCAGGCATCGAGAATATCTGCTCGCGCGAAAGCCTGGGTCGGATGGCGGATCATGTAGGCGAGTATGCGGAATTCGCTGAGTGTCAGCGGCAATGCGATACGACGCTCGTCCTTGTTGACGAAGACGGTATAGCTGCCAAAATCAACCTCCAGCGCACCGAAGCGCTTGATGGCTTCTGCGCGCTCGCCCTGCGTCCGGCGCAGGACCGCTCTGACGCGGGCGACGACTTCCTGCGGGTTGAACGGTTTGACGATATAGTCGTCGGCGCCGAGGCGCAACCCGCTCAGGCGGTCTATGTCATCAGCGACGGCGGTGACCATGATGACCGGTGTTGAGCCCGCCTGGCGCAGCCGGCCGAGCACGCCGAAGCCATCCAGTTTCGGCAGGCGAACATCCAGCAACACCAGGTCCGGCTTCAAAAGCGCATGGTGCTGCAAAGCGGTTTCACCATCGCCGGCGCGAACCGTGCGAAAGCCGTCCCGCGTCAGATAGCCCTCGAGTATCTGTGCGATTGCCGGTTCATCCTCGACGATGAGAACGAGACTGTTATCCAAACCCTAGCGCCCTGTGTTTCTTCCGTTTTTCGTTGGGCTTTGTCGCCCTAACCTTACTATTGCGGACAAAGCAGGCTTCCGCAATTTCCAAACAGCTTTCCGATCGTTCGACGGTCGATTCTGAACACGGCCTTGATGCGATCTTCGCCATTTCTTGACAATCGGGCTTCAGCTTGGCGCCGTTCCGCCTCTGGAGACATGGCATGTGGAAATTTGCATCGAATTCCTGGAGTTCCGATTCCGGCCAAGCGCGGCTGCGCCGGCGGCAGGAGCACGCAACGGCTGATGGTGAATTGGCAGCCATCGGTATGCTGATCGTCTGGAGCAGTTTCGTCTTCGTGGTCTTTCCGAAACTCGACCTGGCCGTTGCGCGCTTATTTGCCCACGGACATGTCTTCTGGCTCGCGGAAAACCCCTGGCTGAAGGCGGTGAGGGATATTGCCCGTCAAAGCCAGCCTTATATTCTCGGCACCATGGCCGTCATCATCGTCCTGCATGTTTTCCTGCCGCGGCGATTGCGGTTCTGCCCTCCTCACAAACCGCTTTTCGTGCTCCTGAGCTTTGCCGCCGGGCCGCTATTGGTGGTGCAGACGCTAAAAGTAGCGATTGGACGCGTGCGCCCTCGTCAGCTGATCGAGTTCGGGGGCACAGCTGATTTTACCCCGGTGTGGCAGTTTTCGGCAGCGTGCACCCGCAATTGTTCCTTCCCTTCCGGCGAAGCAGCCGCGGCTGCTGCGGCGCTGTCCCTATTGATATTCGTGCCTGTGGGGCGCAGATGGATTGCTGCGGTAATCCTGGTACCATGCTCGCTGTTCGTGGCGTTCAACCGCGTGATCTTTGGTGCTCATTTCCTGTCGGATGTCATGCTCGGGTGGCTTCTGACCATGTTTGCCATGGCCATGGTCTGGCGCTGGATCGAAGCGAATTCGCGGATGATCGATCGCCACGTCACGCGCCTGATGTTCAGATGATCCCATCGTTATGGAAGCAGGCGCCGACATCCTCGTTCAGCCCTGTTTGCGATCGCCGCGGAGCGGGATTGGCTGCCGGGTGTCGCCGCAATGCGACAGTCCCAGGCAAACCCATGTTACAAACCTTAATACAACGTTTCTTCACCTTTCTTTCGATCAGGGGTTACCTATTTAGCGTTGGCCATGCCGTCGGACGCGATTGAGGCCGGTAAGGCGGATGGTGAAGGGACCTTGGCGGGGTGAGAGTGACGGGATGGGGTTGGTAGATTGGGCGTTGCGCGGAATGCTCGACCCGGATGGCCGACGCAGGATGCGCTCCCGCAGAGACCATTACGAGCCGTGGGTCGTGCTGGCCGTGGAAAATTTCGAGCGGGAAATGCTGGCCTTCTACAGGCGCTCGCAGTTCAAGCTTGTTCATACCGCGGCGTGACGGCCGCGACGCCAACGCAATAGAGCATGTGAAAGCCGTCGCCGCAGTCGGCAGTGAATGCAGGGGATGTTGCAAGCACTCCAGGGACGCGCTTGCGCCGTGAATGGCGTCATCCGATCCGCATCGACAGCTCGATATCTTCGGCGAACGGTACGGACATATATCCGCTTGCCGGCGACCGCACCCATGCCAAGTAATCGGGGCAGAAATCCGCATTGTCGGCCAGCACGAGAGCTCCCGGCCTTAGGCGGCTTTCCACCAGCCTCAGAATGTCCGGATAGAGCGCCTTGGCGCCATCGAGAAGCAACAGGTCGATAGCATCGGGCAGATCGGCGCTCAGCGTCTGCAGGGCATCGCCTTCCCGGATCTCTACGAGATCGATGAGGCCAGCGGCTTTTAGATGTTCCCGCGCCCGTGCCACTTTGGAGGGTTCGAATTCGGTGGTGATCAGACGCCCGCCGCCATTGTCCCGCAGCGCAGCCGCAAGGTGAAGGGTGGAGATGCCGAAGGAAGTTCCGAATTCGACGATGGTGCGGGCTCCCGTGCTTCGCGCCAGCATATAGAGCAAGGTTCCAGCCTCGCGCGAGACCGCGAGCGGTATGTCCTTCAGCCGGGCATAGAAATCGAGGTAGTCGGTTTTGCTGCGCACCAGACGCGCGCGTTCCTCGCTGGAAAGGCCGCCCCAGTAGGCGGCGACCGATGGAGTTGTCGCGGGCGACGTCGCATCGGCTTCCTCGAACAGGCGATCGAGCAAGGGTGCGAGCGGGGCGTTGGTCAGGGAGGTCATATTTTTCTCCGTTCAGGACTGACGTTTTCGTCGGCGAAAAAATACGAATAATTCGTCGCTTTTCATAATCGCGTCGGCCGATGTAGGCGTGGAATGCATTTATGATTTTGAAAATATTCAGTAAATCTGCGAGCTGATCACATCCGGTGCAATCTCGTGAGAGCTGTCATTCGCATTTCAGTGGTCGCCGGAGATATCGAAACCGACGATGTCGACCGGATGGTCGAAGCCCCTTAGAGCGTGGCGGCCGAAAGACTTGCATTGAATGCCGGCGGCCTCCGCGAGAGCCGAAGTCATCAGCATAACTGCGTCCAGATCCTTGGCGAGGGCCTGCAATCGGGCCGAGCGGTTTACCGGCGTGCCGATGATCGTAAACGAAAATCTGCCTGCGGAACCGATATTGCCGTGAACGACGTCGCCGATGTCGATGCCGATCCGCGCCCGCAGCGGCGGCGCCGTCTTTCGTGACAGCATGGCATTGACGCGCTCCAGTGCCTGCAGCCCCTCCAGCGCGGCCTTTACCGCAGCAGCACAGAGCGGCCGTTCACTTTCGGCGTCCGGAATGGGAAAGAACATGACGACGGCGTCACCGACATGACCGGAGACCTGGCCGCCGGCACGAGCCACAGGCCGGGTAATCGTCTCGAAGAACAGATTGAGGTGGTCGATGAGAGCCCGAGGATCCAGCCGCTCGGTCAGCGAGGTGAACTGGAATAGGTCGCAATAGATCACGATCGCCCGAATTTGCTCGACCTCGCCAAGGCCCACGCGGCCGTCGAGCAAGGCGGTTGCAGCATTGCGGCCGAGATAGGTCTGCAGCAGAACGCGCGCGGCGGCGGCATTCAATCGGGCTCCGAGGGCAAGTGCGAAGACCGGCGTCAAGAGATGCAGCAGCTCTATTTCCATCGCTGAAACCCCACCGGGACGCTCGGTGATGAACAGGCTCATGACGTCGTCGAAGAAACCGAGCGTGACGTCGGGGGCAAGATGGTTCGCAAAGGCGATGGCATCCGTTGCTCTATCCTGCGGAACGGATGCAAGGCGACCGCCGCGAGCAGCAAGGCGGAGAACCGTTGCGTCCTCCTCCAGCATGGCAGTGAAGATCTTACCGCCGAGAATATTGTCTTCGGTGCCTTCGCCGTCTCGCCGCCAACGAATGAAATGCTGCACCCTCTCCGGATCGACGGCATCACAGCCGATCTCGATCGTCGAAATGTCGAGACCCACCGCATACAGCGCACGGCCGAGAAGAATGACGAGCTCGGAGTCGCTCGCGCCGGCAAGTGCGGCTTTCACCAGGCTTTGGCTCACATGCGAGACAGTCTTTGCCAGGGCGTCGGTTTCGACTGCTCCGCGTGCCGGCCCGCTGCTTTCATCGCCATGTTGTTCTTCGGTTTGCATGGCGCGCAAAATACGATTAATTCGTCATCTTTCCTATTCGCATTGTCAGGCCTCGATATGACGGATCGTCCAAGAGCCCGGATTTCCTCGCGAAAGCAGCCGAAGCAGGCTCGCTCGACCGAGCTCGTTTCCGCGATCCTAAGTGCTGCGGCTCAGGTTTTGGCAACGGAGGGCGCTCAGCGCTTCACCACCGCACGCGTTGCCGAAAAGGCCGGTGTCAGTGTCGGCTCCCTCTATCAATACTTCCCCAACAAGGCGGCGATCCTCTTTCGCCTGCAAAGTGACGAATGGCGGCGGACTTCGGATATGCTGCGACGCATCCTCGAGGATACGGCAACGCCACCGCTGGGCCGATTACGCTCCCTGGTCCACGCGTTCATCCGCTCCGAATGCGAGGAGGCCGCGATGCGTGTTGCGCTCAACGACGCGGCGCCGCTTTATCGTGATGCGCCGGAGGCACATGAGGCGCGGTCATCCGGGGACCGCATCCTGCAGCTCTTCATGCGCGAAGCCTTGCCGGAGGTCGATGACGCGGCCCGTGTCCTGGCGGCGGACTTGATCGCCACGACGCTGAGCGCGACGGGAAAGCAGCTTTCGGAAAGCACGCAAACTGCGCAGGAGATCGAAGCCTATGGCGATGCCATGGCGGATATGTTCTGCGCCTATCTTAAAAGCCTCAGGCTTCGGTGAGGGGCGGGCCAGCATGCCTCCGGCGCGGTCAACGCGATGTTGACACGCTTGCGGCAAGCGCCTATTGGAATGGCAGCCGGCGGTGCCGGCCGTAAGCGTTTGACGTCAAGCAACGCACTCAACGATCCTCGTCGGTCGGAGTGCGTTTTTTTGTGCCTTCGCTGATCGAGGAAAAGCCCGGAGATTATCATGGCTTTTCGATCGACACCTGAACAGACGCGCGGCCGGCTGCTGCTGCTGAGCGTCATTCTCTTCATATCCTATCTTTGCATCGGTATCTCGTTTCCGATCGTGCCCCTTTATGTGAGCGGTCAGTTGCGGCTCGGCAATGTCTGGGCTGGGCTCGGCATCGGCATCGCCTTTCTGGCAACCATCCTCACGCGCGGCTATGCCGGCGGGCTCTCGGACCATCGCGGCGCCAAGGTGGCTGTGACGCGGGGACTTGCATTCTATGTCGTCGGGGCTTTGATGGCTTTGGGTGCCGGCGTTCTCACCGACACGCCGTTACCGTCCTTTCTGCTTCTCCTTCTGGGACGCTTGGCTTTGGGGCTGGGCGAAAGTCTGGTTGCCGTCGGCATCATCGCCTGGGGCATTGGCGTCGTCGGCCCGGCTCGTTCGGGCAGGGTTCTGGCGCTGGTCGGCGCCGCCATCTATGGAGCGCTCGCCGTAGGCGGGCCGATCGGTCTGGCTTTGTTCAGCCGGTTTGGCTTTGCCGGGACAATGGCGATCAGCGCTATCCTGCCATTCCTAGGGCTGATGGCGATCTGGCGGGTTCCCGCCGTTGCGCCTCATCCCGGTGCGCCACGCCCGCCATTCTGGACCGTCGTCGGCAAGGTCTGGCTGCATGGGGCGGTCGTGTGTTTTCAGGGCATAGGCTTCGCCGCGATCGGTGCCTTCTTCACGCTGTATTTCCTTGATCGGGGCTGGAGTTATGCCGGGCTGGGCCTGACGGCCTTCGGCGTCGGCTTCGTTCTGGTACGCGTGCTCTTCGGCCATCTGCCTGATCGTATCGGTGGCTTGCCGGTCGCGCTCGGGTCACTGGTGGTCGAAGCGGTAGGCCAATCGCTGATCTGGAGTGCCGCCGATCCCATGCTCGCCCTGGCGGGTGCCTTTCTGACCGGGCTCGGATGCTCACTGATCTATCCTTCCATGGGCCGCGAGGTCGTCCGGCGGGTGGAACCGCATCTGCGCGGCACAGCACTTGGGGGCTTCTCGGCCTTTCAGGACCTCGCCTACGGGCTGACCGGGCCATTTGCCGGCCTTCTGGCCGACCGGGCCGGCTATGGCAGCGTCTTTCTGGCGGGCACAGTCGCCGCGATCGCCGGCCTGTTGATCGCACTCTCGCTCCGCAGGATACACACTGTTGCGTTCGGCTGATTGATATGGTGGTCCCTGCGTTCGGCCGGGACCGCCAGTAGGCTTGGCAATATGACCAGCGACATCCTTGGCACAGCTATAGGGCAGCGAAAACCACGCCGTAGTGATAGGGCGGCAGCTTGATCACGGCCCGGGACTTGAAGCCGAAGGTCTCGACAATCGCCGCGGCCTTGGCCGGCGCCATGCGCATCTCGGTCTTGGGGCCGCGCGGCAGCCCGAGCACCGTGGTCTCCTCGCGCGATCGTGTCTCCCAGTTGACGATGCCGAAAAGCCCCTTGGGAGCGAGCACCGAATGGACGGCGCGGACGAGGCCAGGCTGATCGGGAACACCGTGAAACGTGTTCGCCATCAGGACATAATCGACATTTTCAGGAAGATGTCTTGCGACGTCGCGCGCATCGGCATGGATCCATTTTTGCACGGAGACGCCTTGTCGATCAGCTTCCGTCCTCGCCATTTCGAGCATGGTTTCGTCCAAGTCGAGCGCATAGACCTTTCCGGCAACGAGTTTTGCCAGCGGTGCAGTGAAGTAGCCATCGCCGCAGCAAAGATCGAGGACGGTCATGCCGGGCTTGATGCCGAGTGCTTGGAGTGTTGCCAGCGGATCGGGCCAAAGTGCCGTCCACCAATCGCGGTCCGGCATCGATGCCGCTGGAAATGCTTCGCCCATTGGGATCTCCGCAGATGGAGGACTTGCGGCACCATAGAATACCATTGATACCGCGGCGTCAGAATATCACGGCGAATGCGGCGTCATCGCGACAAGAGGCTGCAACATGCGTGGATGGTGGAGCGAGAGCAATCCGCGTGTGTTGGCGACCTTAGAGAGCTTGCGGCGCATCCTTCGGCAGGTTTTTGAGAGCCCAGGATGCGATGGCCTTGTCCGCCAGCCTCTCCGTGACCTCGAATTCGCTGATCATCAGGCTGGGTAGAAGCGAAGCGCTGCGTGCCTGTGCGGCAAAATTCCTTTCATAGTGCGCCGGCTCCAGCACATATGTGGAGAAGGCGGCAACCTTCCGCCCCCCAAAATCCATCCGTTCGAGGAGACTCATGACAGGCGGCGTGATGGTATTCCACCACACCGGGCCGCCGACGAGGATCAGGTCGTATTTCGAAAGATTGGGAAGGCCATCGAGCAAGGGAGGAAGCTCTCCCGTTTCCAGTTCGTATTTGGACTGCTCGGCTGCACGCTGCATGTCGAGAGGATAAGGGTTGCGCATCTGGATTTCGAAGAGCTCGGCCCCCAGGAGTGCACGAAGCTTTTCGGCAACCGCCCTGGTATGGCCGGTATAGGAATAATAGACGACCAGAGCCCGTCGTTCGTCTGCGGCAAAGCTCCATCTGGGTGCGGCGGCCGCGGCCACCATCGATGTCAATACGGTGCGGCGGGAAAGGTGCATGGGTTTGCCTTCCGATTTAAACGAGGCTTTTGGGTGCGGAAGATGACCGGACAATTTCTAAGGCGGACAATCATTGCTGCCGCGCCGAGGAAGCGCCGATCGATGCCGCGGCCCTCCGGGCCGGCAGCATAGGTCCGCCGGAAGTCTGCATTGCCTCGTCGAGGCGCTGCTCGAGAGCCAGGGGATCGGTTTCGCCCTCGTCGGCGAATTTCATGAGCTCACGGGCGGCGATGATCGCCGTTCGATCGGCGAACTCCAGTTCGTGCCGGGCGCAGAAGATTTCGAGAACGCGGCGAAGCGTTGCGATCTGTGATAATTCCATGGCCAATTCCATATCCTCCTGTCAGCGTCGATAGTCTCGACCGGGCAAGTGATCTTCGGGCAGGAGGTTAAGACGCTCATGTCGCAGCTTTGTGCCGGAGATGTAAAAGCCTGTCGCCGGCGATGGCAGCGCCGGCCATCGGCTCTGGCACAGGTCGGCGCGGCAGTGATTGTTGGACGGCTGCGGCAAGCGGCCTATTTTGCAGAGCAAATGGCAGGATTTGCCCTTGATCGAAGCCGGGCGATGTCGTCGCCCCAATCCGCATATCGGTGATGCGAGAGCTGCGACAGCTTGTTACAAATTTGCCCGTCCGCGGCACATCCATGTGACAACAACCTTATAGTTTGTCAGCTGCAGGGGACCTCTTCGCGCAACATATCGATTGGATTTCGAGGACAGGTTCGATGAAATCCGTATCCTCTCGATACGGCTTGCACCGGCTGTCGCAAGGTTTGCAAGCGGCGGTGCCGCTTGCAGCGCAACCCTCCGGTCTATGTGAAACTTTGATACACTTTTTTCGATGCGGCTCGGAGCGGCCTTCTGTAGAATGACTTGAGATCGTGGAAACCGTCATGCAAAAAGCTGCGCACATCGCCGTCGTCGATGATCATTCGGATATAAGGGACCTCGTCGGCCAATATCTCGAGCAGCAGGGCTATAAGGTCAGCGTCGCCGATAGCGGGCTCGCCCTGAGACGGATCCTCGAGCGCGGTGCGGTGGATCTGATCGTTCTGGACGTCATGATGCCGGGCGAAGATGGTCTCTCCGTCTGCCGTCATCTCAGGGCGACGACGGATACCCCCATCATCTTTCTGACCGCCATGAGTGAGGAGACCGACCGCATCATCGGCCTTGAACTGGGGGCTGACGATTATCTGGTGAAGCCATTCAATCCGCGCGAATTGCTGGCACGCATCCGGGCTGTCCTGCGTCGGGCCAATGGTGTGCCGCAGCAGCAGCGGGAAACGCTGAAAAAGGCCAGGGTTATCCGCGTCGGTCAATGGCGCGTCAATATGGGGCGGCAGGAGCTTTCGGGCGACGACGGTGTCGGCATCCCGCTCAGCACCGCCGAATTCCGGCTTCTGAAGGTCTTCCTCGAACGTCCGGGCATGGTGCTCAGCCGCGAGCAGCTTCTCGATCTGACGGTTGGCAGGACGGCCGACATCTTCGACAGAAGCATCGACAACCAGGTGAGCCGCCTGCGCAAGAAGATCGAGCCGGATCCGAAGAATCCTTCGGTCATCAAGACGCATTGGGGCGGCGGCTACAGCCTCTCGGCGGATGTGGGGTTCGAATGATCTACTGGTGGAGGAGGAGCCTTGCTGCCCAGTTCATCGGCTTTACCCTGCTTGCCCTTGTCGTCTCGCAGTGCCTGACGTTTTCGATTTCCTGGGACGAGCGCACCAAGGCGCTGCATGCCGCCATGAAAAGCGAATTCTTCAGCCGGTGCGCCTCCGTCACGCGCTTGATGGAATCCATGCCCAAGCCGTTGCGTGAACAGGCGCTGCTCGCAAGCGAGACCAGCTATTCCCGTTTCTGGCTTTCGCAGATAGAGCCGACGGATGCCGGCGCATGGCGCTCGCGTGCGGCAAATGAACTTGCGCGGCCGATCGAGAATTTTATCGATCTTGGGGCGAAGTGGGGCATGCGCTCGAACTCCGATGTCGATCATCTGATGTCGAAGGGGGCAATGACGGCGAACGCCGCCGAGGGCTGGGCTACCCCACCGTCCGTTCTCTGGAGCCTGCCGCAGCCGGCAAAGTTCGTTTATTTCGGGGATCGCAATGGATATGGCCTTGCCGTCAAGCTCAATGATGGCATGTGGCTGAATACGGCGTTCTATAAGAATGTCGGCGATCGCTGGTGGGATATGAAATCGCTCACCTCACTTGCGACCACCGCGCTTATCCTGTCGCTCATCGGAGTATTCATCGCCAGCCGCATCGCACGCCCGCTGAGACGGCTTGCCGTTTCGGCGGAAGCCTTGGGGCGCGGCGAAAATCTTCCGCCGCTGCCCGAAGAAGGACCTGATGACATCAGGCGCACGGCCGAGGCGTTCAACAGGATGCAGGAACGCCTGCATCGCTTTGTCGACGATCGCACCCGGATGCTGGCCGCAATCGGCCATGATCTCAGGACGCCGCTGACTTCGCTTCGGTTGCGGGCGGAATTCGTCAAGGACGCCGATATCCAGCAGAAGATGCTATCGACCATCGACGAGCTTCAGAGCATGACGGAAGCCGCCATTTCCTTCGCACGCGGCGAATCCACGGCCGAGGAAACGCGGGCCATCGAACTGGAGGCGCTGGTCGGCAGCATTTGTGACGACCTTGCCGATCTCGGCCTGCCAGTGGAGTACATTGAAGGCCCGAAGACGACCTATCGCTGCCGGCCCGATGGCTTGCGCCGCGCCGTCCGCAATCTTGCGGAAAATGCGGCGCGCTACGGCGGCCATGCCAGGGTCCATATTCACCATTCCGCCAGCACCATCGATATCGTCGTCGAAGACAATGGCCCGGGCATACCTGAGGATATGAAGGAAAAGGTATTCGCGCCCTTCTTCCGTCTGGAAGCTTCGAGAAACAGGGGCACGGGCGGCGTCGGACTCGGCCTGTCGATTGCAAGGGCAGTGGCCCGGCAGCATGGCGGCGATATCCTGCTTCAGCCCAACAATCCCGGTCTGATGGCGATCATTTCCTTGCCACAGGAAGGGCAGGTCAAGACGCCCTCGTCGCGGGTGAGCCGGAGAAGAAAGCGGGCGCAAGCTCTCAAGCTTGCCGGGCAGGAACACTAGAAGCTTGATCCCGGCTTATGGCAGGGCAACCGCATGAACTGAAGTCGTTGCGGCGTCCCTTCTCCCCGCCGGGGAGAGGGAATTTTCAGTGCTCATCCGCCCCATGTGCAATAGCCCTGCGGCTTATGGGGAGACAATGCCGGAAGTCACAAGTAGCGGCACGGCAACGGTCAACGGGCAACCAGGAGCTACCGCATCTGCAATATGATCGGGCTGCTGCTTGCCGGATCCGTATGCTCGCGTAGGGCCTTCACATCGTTTGCTGCAACCGCCCCACCTTGATTTCCCCACGAAGAGCGCACGAATGTCAGGACATCGGCAATCTGCTGGTCCGAAAGCTGCTGGCGGAACGGCGGCATGCGATAGGCATCCGGAATTCCGTTCGCCACGACGCGGCTGGAACCGTTCAGCGTCACATTGATCTGCGATGCGTTTTCCTTCGCAAGCGAAGCGGCAGAGCCGGCGAGCGGTGGGATCCATTGCTGCTTTCCGCGTCCGTCGACGCCGTGACAGAAGCTGCATTTTGCAACGAAAGTCTGGGCGCCCGGTATCTGCTCACGGTTGGAAAGCGATACGTTCTGGGCGGTGCCTTCGTCGTATTGCCAGGGCGTGCCGTCGCGGGCGGGATCGCCGGGCAGGGATTTCAGGTAATGGCTTATTGCCTTCAGGTCGTCATCACTCATGAACTGTGTCGAATTGTTGAAGGCATCCGCCATGGAGCCGAAGACGACGGCGTGACCGTTCCTGCCGCTCTTGAGGAAGGCATAGATATCCTCCTCGCTCCAGCGGCCAAGGCCGGTATTGGGATCGCCGCGCAGGCTTGGCGCATACCAGCCGTCGAGAAGAGCACCGGAAAGATAGAGCGGACTGCTCTCATCCAGCGCCTTTTCCGCCATGGTGATGGCGCGCGGTGTATGGCAGCTGCCGCAGTGTCCCGGCCCCTGCACGAGATAGGCGCCACGGTTCCATTGGTCGTCGCCGGCCGTTTTCGGCTGATAGGTGCCGCCTTCGGTGAAAACGGCGTTCCAGAGTGCCAGAGGCCAGCGCATGTTCATCGGCCATTTGATGTCGGAGGGTCTGTCCGCCTGCTGGACCGGCGCGACCCTATTCATGAAATAGGCATAGAGCGCACGAATGTCGTCGTCGCTCATCTTCACATAGGAAGGGTAGGGCATGGCCGGATAGAGGCGATGCCCGTCCCGCGCAACACCCTGGCGGACGGCGCGGTCGAAATCGGCGAGCGTATAGTTGCCAATACCGGTTTCCTTATCCGGGGTGATGTTGGTCGTGAAGATGGAGCCGAGCGGCGTCCCCATTTCCAGCTCGCCGGCGAAGGGAGCGCTCTTCGGCGTGCTGTGGCAGGCGACGCAGTCGCCGAGGCGCGCAACATATTCGCCGTGCTGCAGCAGGTCCTCCGAGGGCGCCTGTGTCGCGGCGACACTATCGAAGGGCGAAGCCGGCCTGCGCGTGACGAACCACGCAATACCGCCGGCCACAAGCACGATAATCAGGAGAAGAACCAGAAGAAGTTTCTTCAAGAGTGTGCCCTCATGTCTTTGCTTCGGGATTTCGTATGCGGCCAGAGCATGATGCCGAAAAATGGGATCGGTTTTCGGACGACATCATGCTCCATTTCTTTGATTCTAGAACCGGACAAGATCGTCCGGCTCTAAGGGGGAGCCAACCAAGCCGGCTCTCGGACCGAAAATGGACCGAGAGCCGGAACTTTGCCTGGCGCAGCGAGTGCTGCGTCTCAGCTTTCAAAGGTGTAGTTGGAGAGGGGCATGCTACGTATCCGCTTGCCCGTCAGCGTGGAAACTGCATTGGCGACCGCCGGAGGGACGGCTGGCAGGCCCGGCTCGCCGATGCCGCCCATCTCTGCCCCGCTTTCGACGATGCGGACATGAACGCGCGCCATGCGATCCGGCGGCAGGATCGGATAGAGGTCGTAGTTGCGCGCCACCGGCTCGCCGTTCTTGTAAACGGCCTCCTCCATCAGAACCTGTGACATTCCGAGCGCAGTCGCCGAATTGATCTGTGCTTCGATGATCGCCGGATTGACGATGCTGCCAGGATCGATCGCTTCCCAGACATCATGGACGACGACCTGGCCGTTGCGGATGGAGACCTCGGCGATTGCCGCCGTATGGCTGCCGAAGGGAGAGGCCATGGCAACGCCACGCGCCCGTTTCGAGCCATCCTCCGCCGTGAAGGGACCCCGCTTCCAGCCGCCTGAGAGATCGCCGGCCGCTTTCAGGAGATTGCTCAGCCGCTCGTTCTTCTGCAGCAGCTTGAGACGCAGCTCGTAGGGGTCCTGCCCACCCTTGTCGGCCAGTTCGTCGAGGAAGGTCTCGTAGAAGAAGTCGTTCATGGAATTGCCGACAGAGCGCCAATAGGCGAGTGTCGTGGGGTTTTTGACGTAGATCTGTGCGATGCGGTAGTTCGGGATTGCATAGGATTTGCCGGCCAGGCCCTCCAGGGCCGTCGGATCCAGCGAATCCTCCTTGTGACCGTAAACGCCCTCCGTCGGTCCCTCGCAAGCGCTGATGGCCTCGAGCGCCACCGGCATACCGTTGGCATCGAGTGCGCCGCGGAAGCGCACTGCCGCCATCGGGCGCATCGGATCGCGCAGAAACTCCTCCTCGCGGCTCCAGATCAGTTTGACTGGCCGCCCTACCTCTTTTGCAAGCTGGATGGCCTGCGGATAGGGATTGGCGGACGGATACAGGAAGTGCCGTCCGAAGAAGCCGCCCAGAATGGGGCTGTGGAGCGTCACTTTCGATGGGTCGAGGCCGGTCAGCTTGGCGATATCCGCCTGGAATTGCTCGGGCGCCTGGTTGGGCATCCAGATTTCGAGACTGCCGTCCGGGTTGAAGCGGGCTAGGGTCGATGGCGGCTCCAGCTGCGCATGATGCAGATACTGGCTCCTGTAGGTGGCGGAAATGACGGTCTTGGCGCCGTCGAACGCTTTGGCGATATCGCCGACATTCTCCGCCTCCTTGCCATTACCCGGTTCGTTAGCGAGCTTGTCGTTGAAAGCTGTTGTCGAAAAATCGGCGGGCATATAGCGGAGCGCAGGATCGGCGTCCGAGTCGGGTTCGCGCCAATCGACTTGAGCGGCTTCTGCTGCCCGCTTGGCATTCCACCAGCGTTCGGCGACGACAGCAACGGCGCCGGGCAGACTATGGACGGAATGAACACCCGGCATCGCCTTCAGCTGGTCTTCGTTGCGGATCTCGCCGACCGTCAGGCCGAGGCGGGGAGCGTGCTGGACGGCGGCATGCAACATGCCGTCAACCTTGCAATCGATCGCGTAGATTGCCTTGCCCGTTGACTTGTCATGCATATCGAGCCGTTCGACCGGTTTGCCGATCCATCGGAATTTGCTTGGGTCCCGAAGCGTGACGCTCTCAGGGGCAGGAACCGGCAGATCCAGTGCCTCGCTCGCAACGTCGCCATAGGCAAGGCTGCGCCCCGATGCGGCATGGATCACGCGGCCCGGCTCTGTGGTCAGCTCGGTGATGGGCGCATCCAGGCGCTTGGCGGCTGCTTGCAGGATCATGTTGCGGGCGAGCGCGCCGAGCCGGCGCATGGTCTCATAGCTGGTGCGCACCGACATGCTGCCGCCGGTAATGCGCATCTTGCCGTGCACGACAAGATAGTCGCTGCCTGTCGGCGCATTTTCGACAATGAAGGTCTTCGGATCGGCATCGAGTTCTTCGCCGACGATCTGTGCCATCGCAGTGAAGACGCCTTGCCCGCCCTCGACGAAGGGGCTCATGAAGCGGATGGTGCTATCCGGGCGGATTTCGAGGAATGCCGGAACGCGAGTGCCTGGAGGCATAGTGCTTGCCGCCTGCTGTGCCCGTGCCCGGCCGACAGGAACGCCGAAGCCAAGCACGAATGCCCCGGCTGCCGCACCGGCGGAAGTGAGGAGAAAGTGCCGGCGTGAGATGTTGACCGGAGATCCGGTAGGGAATTCATCCTCCGGAACGAGATTGCGGCTGGTTTCGGTCATAGCGTCTCTCCTTCCTTGGAGGAGAGGTCTTTAACCGCCGCCTTGATCGCATTGTAAGTCCCGCATCGACAGAGATTGATCATCGCCGCGGCGATCTCGTCATCGGAGGGGTTTGGCGTTTGTTTGAGGAGCGCGGTCGCGGCGACGACCTGCCCCGATTGACAGTAACCGCATTGCGGAACCTGATGCTTGACCCAGGCAGCGACAACACGCTTTCCAACCGGGTCGGCCTCGATCGCCTCGATCGTCGTGATCTGTCGACCGGCGACGCTGTCGAGCGGCGTTACGCACGAGCGCACCACTTCGCCGTCGACAAGGACCGAACAGGCGCCGCATTGTGCCAGCCCGCAACCATATTTGGTGCCGGTCATGCCCAACTCATCGCGGATGATCCAGAGGAGCGGTGTATCTCCCTCCGAATCGACTTGGTAGGACTGGCTATTGATTTGAAGATTCATGAGGCGCCTCCTGAGGCTTTCGATCGCGAACCTTCAATGCCGGTGCTGTTCGATGATCTGGATGCTCAACGAACGGATGACGTATAGCTCAGGCTCACAACCCGGACTATAACACTGAACCGGCCGCATCAAAAAGATTAGTATGTGAAACGTGATAGACGTTAGAAACCAGATTCATAAATCTGATTTCCAGGCCTTTTTCGTTTGCGCAAAGGGGCGACTGCATCGAAGAAGTGATCGATGCAGCTTTCGCGCCAAGCGATAATATGCTGATTCTAATGCGTAATCGCGCAGCTATGGTCCTGCACGTCCTCGCCGCCCATGCCGGGTGCGGCGACATCCGTCAGGACGACGAAACCGGGGCCGTCGGCGAAGTTGGCGCCGACCACCACGAGATTGTGATCGCCCATTTCCTTTGCCGGGTCCTTCAATATCTTGGCAAGCGCCAGGAATGGATTGAAGTCGCCCAATGTCTCGCCCTTGACGCGGACCGCCGTGAACCTGTGGCCGGCGATGGTATCGGGAAGAGGTGCCCAGTCGGCACCAATTTTGTCGGCATCGGCCTTGAGGACTGCCCGTGCATCAGCGCTCAGGCAATCGATGTGGATATGCAGCTGGTTCTGTGAGCGCGCTTGCTGTGCGTTAATAGCCAGGCTGAGGCCGTCACGCGGGAGCGCATGCGGCAATCGGACATCGACATCGGCCCGCTCGGCCCAGGCATCGGCAAAGAAGTTATGCGTTGCAGGATCGAGGAGCGCCGCGCTCTCCATGCCGGTAATCTTGTCGGTCGGAATCAGCAGAACTTGCGCAACGCCCCGCAGATCCTTCAGCATCGCGTAGTGTTCGGCCGTATTCACCGAAAGGCAGGGTGCAGTTTGTACGACGCACTTGTCATGAACGATCTTCCAGAGCACGTCGGAGTCGGCGAAGGCCGGTGCGAAAAGGAGGGGGAGGAAGGATGCGGCAAGAGCCGTGACGCGATACGAGAATGTCATGGCGGGAAATTTCCTAGGTTCAAACGGTTTGGCATTGTCCGAAATTCTGGAAGCTTAGCACAGGCCTATTAGGCTGATGTGACGGCTTGACGGCGGCAAGTGACAAATGTGGGCAGGCGCGTGCCGCAGAGATTGCGCAGCATCAGCTTCGCTTCATCTTGGGCTAAGGCCGCTTTCAGTTTAGTTGCCTAAATGGCAGGAGCCGGGGAAAACCATGCCTCGCCCCAGGGAGGAAAAGGTCGCTTGCGGTGACTTTCCAAACATCGGCTGCGAGGCGTTCGCAACGCTCGATTGCCGCAACTTTGCGGCAGACAAAAAACGATCAGGAGCTTGAAATGGGTATCGGAAAGCTGATTGAAGAAGTTGCAGGTGCCGTGGCTGCCGACGAGGCCGTCGAGGCTGTCGACCCGAATGCCGGTTTCCTGACGAAGGCGGCCGCCGCCGTCGCCGGTTTCGAAGGCGTCAACAAGCTGACGGACGTGCTGAAGGAGAAAGAACAGGAGCCGGCTGCCGACAATAGCGGCGACCAGAACGGCTGACAGGAAGCGGCAAGCACGCCTGCCGAAAGATTTTGAAAGCCGGGCATGTCCCGGCTTTTACGCCAGGTTCATCAATCTGCTGTCCGTCTTCAGCCATCGGCCTCGACGGAGATAAAAGGGCGAAAGAATGCAGTCGGCTGCAGGATCGAACTGGCGATATTGGCGATGATCGGGCCTGAAGCCTCGCTCTTTGCCAAAGCTTCCTTCCAGACCGGATCGGTTACGAACTCCGCCCATTTCCGCTGGCGTTCCTCTAGTGATTGCCATTCAAGTAAATAGATGAGGTCATTGCTGGACGGTCCGATCATCGTCGTCCAGAAACCGATGGGGCGGATTCCGATCCGATCCCAGATCGCCAGTGTCGCCGTTTCAAAACGCTCCTGGAGCGCTGGCAGCCTGCCGGGTAGGCAGGTATAGATGCGCATTTCATGGATCATGAAAATCCTCCTTAAGTGAATTCACAAGAGGTCGAGCCTGTCACTGACGGCCAGATTTAAAAATAGTTGAGCGATGACAGGAGGTTGTGATCATTTTGGTGCTGAATCAAAATGAGGGTCCGATGGCCTCGGCTACTATTGCTCGGTTTGAGCATAACTTAGGTACACTTCATTTTTCAAGTGATTTGATGGATGGGGAGCGGGCGTTGATCGATCCCTTCACCCGGCCGGCTCGCAAGAAGGGACCGAGGACAAATAGCAGAGGCTCTTTCGATCCGCCTCCTGCCCATCCTCTATCTCGATCGTTTCAAAGCTAGATTCGCCCGAATGTCGGGGCTTGACGAAAACAAGCCAGGCATTAATTTAAACGGAGGCGCCTCCGTTTATTTGTTGCGTCCTCCGCTTCCCAATTCAGATGAGAGCCGATCATGACGTCAGAATTCCATCGGCCCATCTTTCCAACAGAAACCATAGCAACCGGTAGACCGACGGATAGATTCCACTAGATTCCGCAGGTCTTATCTTCGTGACGATGGCAGGAGCTTATCATGACACGAACCATCCATATCGCGCTCGACATTAACGGGCAGCGCCACGAGCTCGATATCGAGCCGCGTGTGACGCTTCTCGATGCGCTGCGCGAGCATCTTTCCCTCACCGGCACCAAGAAGGGCTGCGATCAGGGACAGTGCGGCGCCTGCACCTGCCATGTCGACGGTAAGTGCGTGCTATCCTGTCTGACGCTGGCTGCGCAGGCCGAAGGGCGTGAGATCACGACGATCGAGGGACTGAGCGGCGAGAGCGGCGATCTGCATCCGGTGCAGGCCGCATTTATCGAGCATGATGCCTTCCAGTGCGGTTATTGCACGCCGGGCCAGATCATGTCGGCGGTTGCCTGCATTCGCGAGGGACATGCCGGCTCGGATGCGGAGATCCGCGAATATATGTCCGGCAATCTCTGTCGGTGCGGGGCCTATAACAGCATCGTTGCGGCGGTGCGCCAGGCCGCGGAGGTGGCATGATGCGAAACTTCTCCTATCTGCGCGCCACATCGACAGCGGAAGCCGCCCAGGCGGCGCAGCAGGCCGGCGCCATGCTGCTTGCCGGCGGAACGACGCTGCTCGATCTTGCCAAATGCGGTGTCGGCGAGCCCGATACCGTCATAGACATTACCCATCTTTCCGGTATGAGTGGCATCACCGTAACCGCCGATGGTGCAACGATCGGCGCGCTTGCCAGAATGAGCGAAGTCGCCGACCACAAGGATATCCTCGCGGCTTTCCCGGCTGTTTCCGAATCCTTGTCTCTGGCCGCCTCCGCCCAGCTTCGTAACATGGCGACAGTCGGCGGCAACCTCCTGCAGCGGCCGCGCTGTTCCTATTTCCGCGATCCCGGCGCCTTTCCCGCCTGCAACAAGCGCAATCCCGGTTCCGGCTGTTCGGCGATCGGCGGCGTCACGCGCAATCACGCCGTGCTCGGAACCAGCGAGGCCTGCATCGCCTCCTATCCCGGTGATCTGGCGGTTGCTCTGGTCGCATTTGACGCCGTGGTCGAGACGGATAGCCGTAAAGTCGGCATCGACGATTTCTTCCTCGTTCCGGGCGACACGCCGAACAAGGAAACCGTCCTGCAGCGCGGCGAGATCATTACCGCCGTCACTATTCCTGCCTCCGCCGCTGCTCGGAACTCCACCTACCTCAAGGTCCATGATCGGCAGTCCTATGAATTTGCTGCCGCGAGTGCCGCGGTCGGCCTGGAGCTTGAAGCCGACGGGAGAACGGTGCGTGATGTCCGCGTGGCAATCGGCGGGGTTGCCACCAAGCCCTGGCGGGCAAGGGCAGTCGAGCAGGCACTCATCGGCAAGGCTCTCACTCCGGAGGCTTTGGAGAAGGCCAGCCGGCTCGCCATGGAGGGTGCCGTCGATCATGGCGGCAACCATTATAAGATCGAACTTGCGCCGCGCGTCATCGTCCGCGCCATTCAGAAGATGGGAGGTCTCGCATGACCATGATGGAACCCCGCAAGCACGGCGATGCGTCCGACGGCACCGTCGGCGGTCGTCAGTCGCGCTTCGAAGGCAGTATGAAGGTAACGGGTACGGCGACGTATGCGCTGGAATATCCGGTCGAAAACCTCGCTTATGCCGTGCTCATCCAGAGTACGATTCCGGCTGGCCGCGTTGTCGAGGTGGATGCTTCGGCAGCACTTGCGATGCCGGGCGTGCTGCTGGTGCTGACGCCGGAAGATGATCTCGGTCTCAAGCTTTCGGCTGATTGGGGCGGCAATAAGCCCGCCGACGGACCCTACTATCCGCTGCCGCGTGATGTGGGTTTCAACGGACAGTCGATTGCCGCTGTCGTTGCGGAGAGCCGCGAACTGGCGACGGAGGCCGCCAGGCTGGTGCGCGTCACTTACGAAGAGAGCCAGCACGTCGCCGATCTCAACGATCCGAATGCCGGCGAGGGCAAGCTCATGGAGCCCCTCTCGATTGCCTGGGGTGATGCCGAGGTAGCACTTGCTGCTTCCCCGGTTAGGATCGAAGCGGAATATTCGACACCGCGCGAATATCACGTGGCGATGGAGCCGCATGGTCTGACGGCGAAATGGGATGGCGACCAGCTGACGATCTGGGAGCCAAGCCAATGGTCCCATGGCATGGCGCGCATGTATTCTGAATGGTTCGACATGCCCTATGAGAATGTCCGGATCATTTCGCCCTTCATCGGCGGCGGTTTCGGATCGAAGGGGGTGCCGCTTGCCTATGGCGCGGTCGCCGTTGCGGCTGCCAGAAAGCTAGGCCGGCCGGTGAAACTAGCGGTCACCCGCCCGCAGAATTTCACGAGCTATGGCGGGCGCGCCGCGACCAGGCAGAAGATCGCGCTTGGCGCGACGGAAGACGGTATCCTGCAGGCGATCGTCCATCGCGGTGCCAGCGAAACCTCGGTCGATGCCGACTGGCCGGAGCAGACGGGGGCGGCAACGTCGATCCTCTACAAGGTCGAGAATTTCTCCTCGCAGCATCGTGTCGTGCCGGTCAATAGCGTCACGCCGGGCGCCTTGCGTGGTCCGGGCAAGAATCCGAGTGCCTACGGCATCGAATGTGCGATCGAGGAGCTGGCCTACAAGCTCGGCATGGACCCGCTCGAGATAAGGCTGAAGAACTATGCCGATCACGATTACCAGTCCGGCAAGCCGTGGTCGACGCGCCGGCTGCGCGAGGCGCTGACGGAAGGCGCGGAAGCCTTCGGCTGGTCGCGGCGCAGCCACGCGCCGCGCTCGATGCGGGACGGCAAGACGCTGATCGGCTGGGGCATCGGCTGCGGCACCTTCCCGGTCATCCGCGCACCGAGTGAAGCGATGATCCGCATTCTCGCAAACGGTCGGGTCGAGGTCGTCAGCGGCGCCATCGATATGGGGCAGGGCACCTACACGATCCTTGCCCAAAGCGCTGCGGAGGTCTTCGGCATTCCGGTCGATCAGGTCGAGGTTTATCTCGGCGATTCACGCCTACCGGGTTCGGCGATCGCCGGCGGCTCGATGCTGGCAGGCTCGATCATGGGGGCCGTCCATAAGGCGGCGGTCGCTGCCCGTGACGAACTCATCGGCCTTGCGCTTAGTGATGCCAATTCGCCCTTCCGCGATACGGGTGCAAATACGCTGAATTTTGCCGAGGGGCGCATCGCAGCCCCGCGTGGCGAGGCACCATCGCTGACGCTCGCCGAACTGATGTCCGCGCTGAAGCGCGAGGAGATCGAAGTCCGGCGCAACACCCTGCCTGACGGTGCGAACGCACAGGAGCAGCTTCAGGCGTGGACCACCATGGCTAGGGTTCAGGGACCGACCATGGGCGATTATTCCATGCATAGCTGGTGCGCCCATTTTGCCGAAGTGCGAGTCGACGAGGACTTCGGCACGGTGCGCGTCTCGCGCATGGTTTCCGCCTTTGATTGCGGCCGGCTCTATAATCCGAGGCTGGTGGAAAGCCAGTGGCGGGGCGGCATCATCATGGGCATCGGCCAGGCGCTTCTGGAAGAGGGGTTGGTCGATCAGCGTAACGGACGCACCATCAACAACAATGTCGGCGATTACCTCGTGCCGACGAATTCCGACATTCCGGATATCCAGGTGATCTCCGTCGGCGTTCCGGACCATAATGCTTCGGCGCTCGGAGGCAAGGGCGTCGGGGAAGTCGGCATCGTTGGTGTCGCGCCTGCCATCGCCAATGCCGTGTTCCATGCCACCGGCAAGCGTGTTCGCGACCTGCCGATCACGCTGGAAAAGCTGCTCTAACGACAGTTCGGCTTGAGCCGCATTGTGTAAATGCGTGCGGCTCAAATGCCTCAAGCCTATCTCACTTCCGGTGGGTGTCTTCCAACAGATTTTCTCCCCCGCGAGCGTTGCCATTTCGGCAATCAGAAGGCCGAAAATCGGCGCTTCTTCAGAACGCTCCCATTTGTCATAGTTCGTCGAAAGCGCCCTTGAGAGCGCTGCGAGGCGAGCGTTATGGCTTACGTAATCACCGAGCCCTGCATCGATACGAAGGATGGCGCCTGCACTGTCGCCTGTCCGGTCGATTGCATCTATGAGGGCGGACGTATGTTCTACATCCATCCGGACGAGTGCATCAATTGCGGCCTCTGTCTCTCGGTCTGTCCCGTCGACGCCATCCTGTGGGACGAGGAAATGCCGGCGGAGCGGCTGTTCCTGCGCGACGTCAACCGCGATTTCTTTGCCGACGGCGTGACCGGCTGGGGTGCCCCCGGCGGCTGGGACAAGAGCCGCACGACCAGTCTCGATCATCCCTTCGTGGCGGCTTACGATGGTGCGCCCGAAAATCGCTTGTGATACAAAGATGTCCTGATTAGGTGTCTCCGCTGCCCTTTGGGCAGTGGTTGTTGCCTCTCGCGATATCAGGAAATGCCGGGCCAGCTCGCATAATAGGCGCGCGTCGCTTCTGACAATGCGTTGACGAGAGGCCGTTGCCTCTCAAGTCTCGGCAGATCGGCTCTTGCCTGCGCCAGGAGCTCGGCAAGGGCAGCATCGAAGTCGACGCCTGTCAGTTCGCCTCCGCGCATCACCTCGCGGCCAGCCACGACAAGTCCGCTGGCATATTGCGCGCTCATGCGCGTCAACAGGACCTCCGCCTCGTCGACATCATCGAACAGCGCATCGGCGATTAGGGCTTTATAGTTGATGATCGTAAAGTCTTCCGCACTCCTGGCATTGATGACCTGCCTCCCAACCCGGATTGCTGCGTCGAAGACATTCTCGGCCGTCAACCGTCGTGTCAGGTTACGTCCGCCATGCAGCAGATAAAGGAGACGCATTTCCCGCCATAGATCCTGATCGTCATCCAGCCCTGTGCCGTCGAGGCCGATGGCGAAGGCGGGACCGCCGAGTTCGGTCATGGATGCGATCGGAGCGATGCCGGAGCGAAGGCGCAGATTGGCTGAGGGATTGCTGACGAGCTGCACGCCGCGCTCGGCAAGCAGTTCAAGTTCATCGGGGCGCAATTGGACGCCATGGGCGATGGCGAGCCGCGGCGACAGGAAGCCTATTTTGTCGAGATAGTTGACGACGCCCTCGCGAAAGCGGCGGTCCAGCCATAGGCGCTGGCGGGGACTTTCGAGCAGATGCATGTGTATGCGTCGATTATGATGCGCAGAAGCCTCGGCAATCGCCTCCAGAAGTGCGTTCGAGCACCATTGCGGCCCGATCGGCCCATACTGCACATCGACCAGCGGGCTGGTGTTGACCGCAGCGATCGCCTCGACGGCTGCAAGTTGGGTGGGGATCGGAGCGTAGGCTGGGATGGTCGGCTCCAACGCCTGCCAATCACCTGTGGACAGAAACGGCTTCAGCCGTTGCGGCCCACCATCATAGGCCCAGGCATCATGGTCGAGCAGCGGACAGGAAAGCGCAAGTCGAATGCCGATATCGCCGGCGGCCCGTATGACGGCGCTTGCCTCATCGACCAGACGATCGACATTGAGCGAGTTGTGGCAGTGCATCGTCGCGCCGATGCCGGTTTTGGCCAGCCGGCCGAAGGCGACAAGCGCCTCGAGATAGGGATCGGTGCGCGGCCGCAGCCTCAAGCCCGGTATCCACACCTCAAGTGCGTCGTCGGCCGTGCCAAAATCAAGTGTGCGGATGCCATAGCCATGATCGTGGGCGTTGACAGGTGAGGGGAGGATGAGGTCGCCGGGCAGCGCAGTCGCAGCGTTGAACTGCAATGGCAGGTCTGTCAATCTGTCGAAGCGCGTGGCCGGGTCGTAGCCAGGACATTTTAGCAGGCGGATCGTTTTCATACTTTTCTCATCTGCTGACGATGGCTCTCAAATCCTCGCCGAACCTACGCAACTCGGTATTAAGCAGCTCGATGACTGCTTGGCTAGCATGAGTTAGATGCCGATCGCGGGGGACGAAAACAGCGATATCGACGGTGCTGAGCTTGAAGTCCCGAATCGGAATGGCAACGATTTCGCCCGTCTGGATTTCCGGCCAGAGTCCAACCGGGGTAAAGAAACCAATGCCGTCTCCCGACATGATTAATGGTTTGAGGAGGATTGGATTGTTGGATGCGACCAACGTTCGCCCCACACGATTAAGCCCCGCAAGCTCGACCGCTATCGCCGAACTGACGACTTCGCTGTCGAGCGCCAGAAGCAGCTTATATTGGGCGCATTCTGGCAGCGTCACCGATTTCGCCCTAGCCAATGGATGCGATGAAGCGACCATGGCCATGAAGGCTGTGCGGATCGACCCCACAAGCTTCAGGTCATGTGGGGTCGCAAGGTCAAAGCTGATGCCGATATCAATGTCGCCCGCCGCCATGAAATGGAAAATATTGTTGTAGGCTCCCGCTCGGACGCGAAAGTCGACCGCAGGATGCAGTTTATGAAACCTCTTAATGAAATCAGGAAGAAACGTGACGAGCAGGCTGTCGAGGGCGGCGATATGGACGCGGCCCGTATTCTTTCCCTGAAGGTCACCGAGATTGGACTTCATTACCTCGAAGTCCTGCAGCGTCTCCTTGGCGTGGCGCAGCACGATTTCGCCGGCGGACGTCAGCCGCAGCCCGTCGGAAAAGCGTTCGAAGAGCGGTGTTCCAAGCTCGTCTTCGAGCTTCTTGATCTGGCGGCTGACGGCGGAGGTTGCCACATGCAGCTCTTCGGACGCCTTGCGGATGGATCCAGAGCGTGCGACCTCGGTGAAATATTTCAGGATGCTGGCATGCATAGAAAGCCCTCGGCAATCTTGAAGCTATAGCATGCCTATCTGCCGCGCCAAACGGGCGCACGCTTCTCGCGGAAGGCCGCTACACCCTCCATCGCATCCTCGCTTTTCAGCGCCTTGATGAGCGCCGGCGTTCGCAGCGCCTGTGCCTCGGCCGGGCTCAAATGGGCGGTGCGATTGACCGTCTGCTTGATCGCCCGCAGCGACAGCGGCGCGCAGGCGACAATGTCGGCAACCCAGCGATCGACAGCCGCATCGAGTTCGCCAGCCGATACGACTTCGTTGACGACACCATAGCTTGCCATTTCCTGGGCGCCGAACTGACGTCCCGTCAGCATCACGGCCATGGCGCGGTTGAACGGGATTTTGCGCTGGAGCAGCACCATGCCGCCATCGAGCGGCATGCGACCGACGCGCGCTTCCGGCAGGCCGAAGCGTGCCGTTTCCACCGCAATGACGATATCGCAACCGAGCACCATCTCGAAACCGCCGCCCAGCGCGTAGCCGTTGACGCGGGCGATGACGGGCACGTCGAGCGAGCGGCGGAACGCGAGGCCGCCAAAGCCGTTTTCCCGGCCGACGGTCCAATAATCGACGCCGGAACTGCCGCTGCCACCCTTGAGGTCGGCGCCTGCACAAAAAGCCTTTTCGCCTGAGCCTGTCAGGACGACGCAGCTGATATCGTCGCGCTTCTCGATCTCCGCCCAGATCGACTCAAGTTCGGCTTCCGTCTCGGCATCGACGGCGTTCATCCGGTCGGGCCGGTCCAGGGTGACGCGGGCGACGCGGTCTCCTACGGTGAAGGAGACGCTCATGCTGCGTCTCCCTGCACCTCGGAAAGGGAAGCCAGAATTTCGTCATTGTGCTGGCCGAGCTGCGGCGGAGAAATTCGCACGGTCACCTGTGCGGCCGACATGTCGATCGGCGAGCCGATCAGACGGATCGGACCGGCTGCGGTCTCGCCTGCCTCGAGGATCATCTTGTTGATGATCGTCTGCTCGTCCTTCAGCGCCTCGGGGAGTGAACGCACCGGGGCGCAAAGGATGTCGACGCCTTCCAGCCGTTCAATCCAGTGCGCGGTGCTGTTCTTGGCGAAGTTGTCGCGGAAGATCGCCTGCAGTTCTGGCCGCCGCGCCATCTGGGCATCGAAATCCTTGTAGTGCGGATATTGCGAGAGGTCTTCGATCTCCAACGCCTCGCAGATATCGCGCAAGGGGTTCGGCTTGAAGGCACCGACCATGACGATCGCGCTGTCCGTTGTCTCGAAAACACCCGTCAGCGGAAAGGCGCCCCAGTTCAGATCCTTCTGGCGCATCAGATGTGTAGTGCCCTCCTGCATCTGCATGGCGATCATGGAGTTGTAGAGGCTGACGGCGACCTGTTGGCCTTCGCCGGTCTTGTCGCGTTGCAGCAGGGCAAGTAGGATGCCCTGGACGAGATGCATGCCGGCCGAGTAATCGGCAAGCGGCGTGGCATAGATCGAGGTCGGGTGGCTATTGTCCGACTTGCGGCGCATGACGCCGGAGACGGCCTGCGCCAGCACATCCTGGCCGCCTTTATGCTGATAGGGGCCGGTCAGCCCGAAACCCGTGCCGACGGCATAGATCAGGCGCGGATTGATCTTCTTGAGATCCTCATAGCCAAAACCCATGCGTTCCATGACGCCGGGCCGGAAGTTGTTGACGACTACGTCGGCAGTCTCAAGCAGCGCCTGGACGGTTTTGCGGGCGCCGGCATCCTTCAGATCGAGCGCCAGGCTCTTTTTGTTGCGGTTCAAGGAGCAAAAGACCGGATTGTTGAGCCCGTCCGGATCGGAGCCCAGCGACCAACGCGAGAGATCGCCGATCTTGACCTTCTCGATCTTGATAACTTCGGCGCCATAGTCGGCCAAAACCTGCGTGCAGGAAGGGCCGAGCATGACCTGCGTGAAATCGATCACGCGGATTCCGTCGAGTGGCAAAGTCGTCATTCTGCAGCCTCCAAATATGTCGCGTTCTCCGAGGGAATGTCGCCTGGATCGGCTCCTTGAGCCCGCATCTGCTTCTGAATTGCCCGGATATCGGCCTTGCGAACGGTCGTTCCGGCATTGAGGGCAACCGTTGCTGCGACACCCGCCGCTTCGCCCATCGCCATGCAGGGCGGGATCTCGCGGCTGGATTTCTGTGCCTGCGGCGTTGCCGAATAATGCCGGCCGGCAACGATCAGCTGATCGACCTCCCTGGGCAGCATGGCGCGGTACGGCGTGTAGTAATCGCGGCCGCGGCAGACCGTGTCCGCAAAATGGCGGCGAGTCATGACGTCGTCCTTCGTCACGACATAATCTCCCTGCAACAGCCGCGTCTGGCGCACGCCGGTCTGCGGCGCGAAATCGACGACATAGGCGTTCTCGAAGCCGGGCATTTTTTCCCGCGCGAAATCGAGCAGCTTTGCGATCCGCGAGCGGCCTTCCATCTCCGCCTTGGTCAGGTCGTCGACCTTCAAACCACTCAGCGTCGGCATATGCGGGCAGTTCAGCCAGACGACCCCTGGCAGCGGCGTCTTCAGCCACCAGAAGGACCAGCAACCGCCGATCAGCCGCTTGGCTTCGTGATCGAGCGCCTTGAAGACTTCCGGCTCCTGCCGTTCGAAACGCTCCGCCGCTTCCGTATCGACGCCACCCCACCGCGAGACCGTCGTCAGGATGAAGTTGGATTCGACATGGGAAGCACCCGCGCTTGCAGCGACATCGAGATCGCCCGTCGTGTCGATGACGACATCGCCGAGGATCGCCTGCATACCTTCCTTGGTCTGGCAGATGACGCCCTTGATTGCGCCACCTTCGACGATCGCCGAGGAGAACCAGCTATGGGTCCTGAGCTTGATCTTCGCTTCGGCGATCATGTCATAGGCCGCGCGCTTGAAGGCGTCGGGATCGAAAGCGGCCGAAAAACAGATCGGATGCGGCATCGACTGGGTGTGGAAGTCGAAAAGGCCCCAGCGCGCCCAGCGCTGCCAGGCCTCCGGCGTATCGCGGAATTCGATCAGGCGATCGCGATCGGTCGGGGTCACGCAGAGTCCCCAGCGCTTCATACGCTCGATCATCTCCATGCAAATGCCGCGCACGGTGATTTCGAGCTCGTTGATCATGTCGTCGAGCACGAGCACCATGCCGCCGGCGGCAAGTCCGCCGACATAGGGATAACGTTCGAGAAGCGTGACGCTGGCGCCGTTGCGTGCGGCTGAGACGGCTGCGGCAATCCCTGCCGGGCCACCGCCGACCACAACCACATCAGAGCGATCGACGACACGGATATCCCGTGCAGGCTGGTGAATAACCTGTTCCATTGGTGTTCCCTCGATGTTTTCTAAGCTTTAGTGCTGTCCTGCCGGCTTCCAGCGGATCATCTTCGCCTCGGCGACCGAGACGATGAAGAAGAGGATCACGGCCAGCAGCGCGGCAATGACAACCGTCGCATAAAGCAGCGGCGAGCGGAAATTGTAGGTCGCCTCGATGATGAGGGCGCCGAGCCCGAAGCTGGAGCCGATCCATTCGGCCACGATCGCGCCCATGACGCTGCTCGTTGCGGCGATCTTCAGCGCGGCGAACAGAAATGGCAGCGAACTTGGCAGACGGACCTTCCAGAGAATCTCCGAATTGCTGGCCGAAAGCACCCGCATCAGGTCGAGCATTGCGGGGCTGGCGGAGCGAAGTCCCTGCACCATGTTGACCAGCGTCGGGAAGAAGCAGATGAGGCCGGCAATGATGATCTTCGGGGCGACGCCGTTGCCGAAGATCAGGACCAGGATCGGCGCAAGCGCGATGATCGGGATCGCCTTGACGAAGACGGCGATCGGATAGAAGGCCTTCTCGGCCGTCGTGCTGTGGACGAACCAGATCGCCAGCAGTATGGCGACGAGATTGCCGAAGACGAAACCGAGAACGGCCTCGAGCACAGTCGGCAGGAAGTTTCGCGTCAGTGTCGCGGCATTGTCGCGAAAGGCAGAGAGCACATCGAGCGGGCTTGGCGCCATGAAAGTCGGGATCTTGAAGATCCAGATGACCGCCTGCCAGAGCACGATGCAGCCGAATGCCGCAAGAATCGCCGGCATGTGCGAGGAGAGAACGCCGATGGTTGCGTCGAGGATGGCGACCTTGCGCGGCGCCTTGGCGATGTGGCCGATGTCGGAGTGCACGGCGTTGCTCATATGCATTCCTCCAGCAGCGCACGCAGATGCGCGGTCACTTTTATGAAGTCGACCGTGTCACGCATCGCAAGGGCGCGGGGATAGGGAAGATCGACCTTCATGAATTCTTTCACCCGGCCGGGGTGGGCCTGCAGCATCAGCACGTGCTGACCGAGGAAGACCGCCTCCGGAATGGAATGGGTGACGAAAACGATGGTCGTGCCCGTTTCGCGCCAGATGCGAAGCAGTTCCTCGTTGAGCTTGTCGCGGGTGATTTCATCCAGAGCGCCGAAGGGCTCGTCCATCAGCAGGATACGTGGCTTTGTTATCAGGGCGCGGGCGATGGCGACGCGCTGGCGCATGCCGCCGGACAATTCGTGCGGCAGGGCATTTTCACGACCCTTGAGGCCGACGAGAGCGAGCAGCTCCATGGGATCGGCGTAGGAGCTTTTGTCGTGCCTGCCGACTTCCAGCGGCAGGCGGACATTGTCGATGACGCTCCGCCACGGCAAAAGCGTTGCCTCCTGGAAGACGAAGGCAAAATCGCGACCCTGGCGCGCCTCTCGTGGCGGTCGGCCGAAAACCGAAACCGAACCGTCGCTGATGTCAACGAGATCGGCAATGCAGCGCAGCAAGGTCGACTTGCCGCATCCGGACGGCCCGAGCATGGTGACGAACGATCCTTCCGGAATATCGACGGAGACCTTGGACAGAGCGGTGAACTCGTTGCCTTTGTCGCCGAAGCGAATATCGAGATCGCGAATGGAAACGGCAAGCCTTGACGTTTCGACGACCGGTAGCGGCGGCTGCTTGATGGTGGCGGCGCTCATCATGGCATTCACCCGATCTGCTTGCGGATATCGGTCGTCGCGTCGAGGATCGCCATGGTGGCGACGTCATCGACGGTCGGTATTGCTCCCGTAAACTGCTTGAGATCGGCGTAAGCCTTGATCTGTGCTGCCCAATTGTCCTTGTTCATCGCGCCCCAGCCGGTCTGCTTGGTGCTATCGCCGAAGGAGAAATCGATGACCGGGTGGACGGCTTCAAGCTCGCTGGCCTTGTCGAGATTGGGGTAGGCCTTAACCAGCATGTCGACGGCTTCTTCCGGATGGTCGCGGACGTAGCCCCAACCTTTGGCGGCAGCCTTGGTGAAGCGCACCAGCACGTCGGAATGTTTGTCGAGCTGTTCGTCGGTCGTATAATAGACGTTGGCGTAGAGCTGCAGGCCGGCATCCCAGAGCATCATGTCGACACGCTCGTCGCCGAGCACCTTCAGCGCATTGGTGTTCGTGACCCAGCCGGTGACGGCATCGGCCTGGCCGGTCATCAGCTGGTTCATGTCGGAACCCATGTTGACCATCTTCACCTTGTCTTCCGGAATGCCGTTTTTGGCGAGGAGCGCGCGCAGCAGGATGAAGGCGGTCGGCTGGGTGGCAATCGTCTTGCCGATCATATCCTTCGGCTCGCGGATTGGCGCCTTTTTCAGCGAGAAATATGTAAAGGGATGCTTACGGTATCCTGCCAGAAACGCCTTGACCGGCATGCCGGCCGAGCGCGCGAGCATGACGGACGGGCTGGAGGAAATCTGCCCGATGGTGGATTGGCCTGCCGCAACGCCGGCAACGCCATCGACATTCGGGCCGCCGGGGACGATGGTGAGATTGATGCCCTGCTCGGTGAAAAAGCCCTTCTTCTGTGCCGCGACTTCGCCGATGAGTCCGTTGGAAGCAAGCCAGCCGAGCTGCATGCGCACTTCGGCAACATCGGCGGCCTTGCCGGCACGGATGCCGACGAAGGTCTGGGTCGCAGCAAGACCCCCGACTAAGGCAGCATTGGATAGGAAACGGCGACGATTCATCATGAATTGAGACATGCTGATAGTTCCCCTGTTGATTGGGCGATCGGACTTTTCGTCTCGTTATCCACCAATGCCAGGGATGATGGGGGAATTCAGCGTTCTAATAAAGAACAATTATGCGCACTATCGATTGCCGAAAAGGCAACGGTCAAGGTGGCGTAAGTCATGCCTTAGTTGCCGTGTTCATCACGAGAGTGCAGCCGTCGACCACCGCCGGACTTTGCGAGATCGGTGGCGGATAATGATGGATCAATGCTGTATGGGATATTCGAGCTGCAGCGCGACGATATCAGATGTTCGCGCACCATACCGCGCGGCAATCTCGAACAGCGTCTGATCCAGCGCCTGCGCGGGCGGGCGCGCGGGAACCGTCAAGACCGAGGCCTCGGTATGGGCTGAAAGGTCCGGCACAAGCAGGAGGCCGCTGCGCGAACGGATGGATTGGGCCGGCTCCGCAATGACAGCCTTCGAACGATAGGTTCTCGACCACGCATCCGCCGTCAGCGCCAAAGCGATTTCATCGAAACCGTCCTCCGCGGGCAGGCGGATGATCTCGTGGTTCCAGAAGGCAAGGGTGTTGCCGGCAAAGCGCCAGAGGCGGCTCGTTGTCATGTGAAACGGTGCGGAATCATGCGCGCTGCTCCAATCGATGACACCCAGCCGGGTGGCAGCCGAGCGCGCCTTCTGCGCTCCAGCAATGGCCTCCACCAGAGTCAGGGAAGCGGGGATCGATGCCGTGACGCCCGTGGTGCTCATGACATTACCGTCGACGATGTAACGCCGGTTATGAACCCACTCTGTCCGCGGAAAGGTACGGCGGATTTCGTCGAAGGCGTACCAATGGGTGGTGGCGTGCTTGCCGTCGAATACGCCGGCCCTTGCTGCAAGCCAGGCGCCCTCACAGATCGAAACGACCATCGCGCCCTTCGATGATTGCTCGCGAATCCAGGCAATGACGTTGCGGCTGCTGTTGTCATGCATGGCGGGGACGATGACGATATCGGCGCCTTCCGGATGCTCACGGTCAAAATCCCGCATTGTCGCGTCCGGCTTGATTTTCAGCGCCGGCATGAGATTCACGATGCCAGCCTGGGTCGAGACGATAATGACATCGGCGACATCGGCACTGCGCAGGACGCCGTAGGGGATGACGAGATCGGTTGTCTCCGTGCCCCGGTTGTCGGCGGCGATCGCGATGAGGGGCCGTGTCCGTCCGGCTTTGAACGTCGGGAGCCGGATGGCATTTTCCGCAGCTATCGCAGGTCTCACGAAAGGGAAAACCGCAATGCAAAATACGAGCAGGGCGAGAAACAAGATTTTGGGGGAATGGCGATCCATGGCACGTGTCCAGATTTTTGATGTCATACCCTCGGAAATATTTGGTTCGCGGGCTGGCGAAAATGACAAAGATATCGCATTTTCCGCCAATGCAGGATTCTGCACATTCCCCGCGGCGCATCGTCGTTATCGGCTATGACGGCGTTCAGGCGCTCGATATCGTCGGACCCATGGAGGTCTTCGCGATGGCGAACCTTCATTTGCCCGAGGGTGCGCCGCCTTACGAAGTCGTGCTCGCGTCCCCGGCCGGTGGATCGGTGAAAAGCAGCTCCGCCGGCGGCCTTGTCTTCGGCGAGACCATGAGCCTCGAACAACTGCCCGCCGATCTCGATACGATCATCCTCTCCGGCGGCAACGAGGATGGGCTTCGGCAGGTCATATTTCAGACCGACCTGCTTGCCTGGCTGCATTCGCGGGCGAAGCCTACCCGGCGCATGGCTAGCGTCTGCACCGGAGCCTTCATCCTCGCGGCCGGCGGTTTCCTCGATGGCAGACGCGCGACCACGCATTGGAATTCCTGTTCCCTTTTGAAGGAATTGCGGCCTCAGATCGAGGTCGAGCCCGACGCCATCTTTGTGGCGGAGCCGCCCGTCTTCACCTCAGCCGGCATTACGGCTGGCATCGATCTATGTCTGGCGCTGGTCGAGGCCGATTGTGGTCCGAAGACCGCTCTTGCCGTTGCGCGACAGATGGTATTGTTCATGCGCCGGCCGGGCGGTCAGTCGCAGTTCAGCGCGGGCCTCGCCCTTCAGGCGAATGCGACACCGCGCTTGCGTCAGCTCCTGAGCGAGATCATCGACGATCCCACAGGGGATCTATCGGGACCTGCTCTTGCCAGCCGGGTCGGCATGACGGAGCGCACCTTTTCGCGCAGTTTCCGCAAGGAGACCGGAACAACGCCGGCGCAATTCGTGGAAACCGCACGGTTGGAGCGGGCAAAGGCGCTTCTCGAAAGCTCTGACTGGCCGCTGGCCCGCATCGCCGAGCGTTCGGGCTTTTCAAGCCCCGACACGCTGCATAGGGCCTTTCTCAAGAATCTTGCCATAACACCCGGCTTTTATCGGGCGCGTTTTGGCACGGGCGCCTGACGACAAGGTCAGCCTCGTCACTCACATGCCGACTCATGCCGCGCTGGTAAAAACTTCTCTTCTTTCGTAGATAAATATGGATTTGGAGCCAAGCTCGCGCATCAGCCGCCATATTCGATGATTTCGAGCCCGGCATTGTAATCCGTGGCATAGATCAGACCATTGGCGTCAACAAAGACGTCGGCTGATTGGATCACTTTCGGGCGGCCTGGACGGCGGTCGGTCATGACAGTCGGCCCCGCCGGCACGAGAGCGCCGGTTTCGACAGGATGATAGGGGTCGGAAATGTCGAAGGCGCGGATGCCGGCATTCTGCCACGTCGCAAAGATCAGCGTCTCGGAGACGAAAGATCCGGGCCGGTTTTCGTGCAGATTGTGCGGTCCGAAATGACCGCCCTTCTTCGCGTAGTCGATTTCGGCGGGGATCGGGAAAGTCGAGATGCTGATCGGATTTTCGGGCACGCGGATGTCGAAGACCCAGGTATGTTTCCGGCCGTCTTCCTCATTGTCCAGCACAGCCTCATCCGCCACGACAAGAAGATCGCGGCCGGGAAGTGGCAGCGGCGAATGTGTGCCGCCGCCGTAGGGCGGGCACCAGTTATGGTGTTTGATGAGCCGGGGGGCGGAATGATCCTTGATATCGAGGAGCGTCAATCCGCCATCGCGCCAGCAAGCGTAGGCGGTGTCGCCATGGACGAGCGCGTGGTGCAGGGCATAGCGCTTGCCGTCGCCCCAATTTGGGGTTTCGCCCGCCGCGCGGTTCATGCCGGGAAGCCACCATTGGCCGACAAGTTCGGGCCTGGTTGGATCGGCCATGTCGATGGTCACGAAGATATAGTCGGTAAAGCCGTCGAGCAGCGCCGAGGCATAGGCATAGCGGCCGCCGACATACCAAAGCCTGTGAAAGCCGACGCCTTCGACATCCAGTTGGCCGATCTTGCGCGGCTTGTCGGGAACGGAAATATCAAACACGCTCATGCCCGCGGTCCAGGCGCGCTCACGCTTTCTGGAGGCGACCGTCTCGCCGACGGATTGCGTGTAGTAGGCCTTCTCGTCCGTGAAGGTTTCCACGTCGGCAAAGAGGTCGAGCGCGTTGATGACCAGCAGCAGGTCGTCATGCGTCTGCAGATGGATGTTCCAGGTGTTGGCTGGCGCTGGCACGTAATTGACCGTCTTGGGATGTTTCGGGTCGCGTACGTCAACGATCGAGAAGCCCTGCGACCAGGGATGGGCGACATAGGCGTAGCCTCGATGAACCATCAATTGCAACCCATCGCCACGGCCGCCGATATCGTTATGGCCGATCAATGTCATGTTGCGGGCAAAGTCAGGTTTCGGCAGGTCGGTCGATGCCATGGGACGTCTCACGCTCAGGGGAATGAAAAGGGCCGCCCTTGCGGGCGGCGCCTGCGAAAGCAGCTGATAAGTCTCAGTTCTTGGCCGCCGGAATCCAGGCTGCCGTCGCGGCATCGCTCTTCAGGAAGGCCGGGAATTTCTGTTGCAGCTCTTCGATGGTGCCGATCTTGTTGCTGACGAGATCGTCGCGCGTGATGAGTGTCGGCTGTAGAAGAACGGAGTGACCCGGGGGCTGGCCGGCAATGGCAAGCGAAACGGCGCGGACGGAAACTTCACCGACGACGGCAGCGTTGGTGGCAGCCGTCGCGACCCAGGCGCTGTCCGGTTCGACCATCAGCTGGATATCGGCAGTCGACGTGTCGACGCCGTAGATCTTCACCTTGGCGGAAAGGCCGAGCTCGTCGATGGCGAGCTTTGCACCCTTGGCGAACTCATCCCATGGCGTGAAGATCACCGAAATATCCGGATTGGCGCGCAGGACGGCCTTAGTCTGGTCGGCGACGGAGGCGGGAACGGTGTCATTGACTACGCCCCAGACGGCTTTTTCCTTCAGATTGTGCTTGGCAATGAAATCCTTCCACACCGCATATCGGCGGTCGAGCGGCGCGAAACCGGCAACGTAGACCGCACCGCCGGTGAACCCGTCACCCTTATCCTTCACGGCCTGGTCAAGCACGAGCTTGGCCATATCCTTGTCGCTCTGTTCGATCTGCGGAATTTGCGGATTGTCGAGGTTGACGTCATAGGCGACCACCTTGATGCCCTTGTCGAGTGCCTTCTGCGCGACATCCTTCAGGACCTCTGGGCGGCCATTGTTGATGATGATGCCGTCGACGCCGAGATTGATCGCCTGCTCGACAAGATTGCGCTGCGTGTCGTTGTCATTGCGGGCCTGCGAAACAGTGAGGTTGACGCCAAGCGCATCCGCCTGCCGCTTGACGCCAGCCTCGAAGGCTTGCAGCCAGTCGCCGCTGCCAAGGAAGCTGATGACGGCGATATTGACTGTTCTTTTATCGAAGGGAGCGGGCGCGCTGCTGAGGCCTGCCGCCGATGCCGTGGTCATGAAAAGCGAGCCGGCGATGACGGCCGAAGCTATGATTTTGAATAATTTGATCATTGAAAATCCATTGAGTGTTGAGTTGGGATGGATGGCGGGATCACGCCTTGCTGCGGCCGATCCCGTAGGTCAGCGCAAGCGCGCCGACGAGAACGGCACCCTTGATGAAATCCTGGGTATAATAGGGCGCATTCAGCATTGTCAGGCCGTTCAGAAGCACACCGACGAAGACCGCTCCGATCGTCGTGCCAAGAACGTTGGGGCGGCGCAGGCCAAGGACGGCAAAGCCGATGAGCGAGGCTGCGACGGAGTCCATCAGCAGCGATGCGCCGGAAGAGACGTCGCCGCGACCGACGCGGGCAGCAACGATAATGCCGCCGAGCGAAGCGAGAACGCCTGACAGCACATAGGCAAAGGTTTTCAGCCGGGCGATATTGGCGCCGGCGAGCCGCGTCGCGGCTTCATTGCCGCCGGTTGCGTAAAGAAGGCGACCGAGGCGCGTACGCTCGGTGAGGACATAGAGCACGACGGCGACGACAAGCATCAGAATGACGGGAAAGGGAATGGTGCCGAACAGGCTTGAACGTCCTATCGTCAAAAAGGTGGGATCGACTTTGCCGATCGCCTTCGTCCCATCGGGAAGGATCAATCCCACCGAGATCGAGCGTCCGGCTGTCGGGATCAGCTGTAATCCCGTGAGCAGGAACATGGTAGAGAGGGTCGCGAGGAGATCCGGCACCTTCAGCCGAACGATCAGCAGAGAATTGACGAGCCCGACGATCGCGCCGAAGGCAAGCACCAGCGGCACGGTCTCATAGACATCGAGGTTCCATACGATCATGGCGTAGCTGGCGGCCATGACACTGGAGGCAGCCACCGCGCCAACGGATAGATCGAAACCGCCGATGGCAAGCGTCACCGTCACGCCGGCACCGATGATGGCGACCACCGAAACCGCCTGCAGGATGCTCATCAGATTGTTGATGTTGATGAAGGCCGGCTGGGCGAAGCTGAAAATGATGATAAGGGCAAGGAGGAGGAGAAATACAGCGCCCCGCCGCACGAATTCCTGCGGCGATATCGCATGGTTCGTCCGCCTGATCTGTTCGGGGATTTCCACGGTACCTTCACTCATCAGGCATATTCCTCGTTCTGTCGGCCGCCCGAGGCCGCATCAACGGCTTCTTTGAGACCATGATGTTCCATCACCAGCACTCGGTCGGCGACTTCGAGTGCTTCTTCCGGATCGGATGTGGCGATCAGCGTAGCGCGGTCGGTATGGGCGCGTATGGCCGCGATAATGTCCTGGCGGGCGCCGACATCGACCCCCTGAAAGGGCTCGTCGAGAAGCAGCAGGCGGCTTGGCTCGGCTTCCCAGCGCGCGAGCACGACCTTTTGCTGATTGCCGCCGGAAAGAGACCAGACGGACGCCTCGGGACCGGGGGCCTTTATGCCGAGGCGCCGGATGGCCTTTTCTCCCTCACGGCTCTCGTGCCCGGAAAACAGGAAACCCGACGGATACCAGCGTTTTAGGTGCGGTAGGCTGATCGTTGCCGCAATACTCTCTCCGGGCCAGTCTGATGGCATCAGAGAAGAGCGATGCCGGTCGGCGGCAGCCATGACGACGCCACGCGCGATTGCATCCGCGGGCGAGCCGGGCTGAAATGCAATGCCATCCAGAAGTGCCGTGCCGGAGGCAAAGCGCTCGAGGCCGAAAAGCGTAGACAGAAGACGGCTCTTGCCGGCGCCGAGGACGCCGGTAATGGCGACGACCTCGCCGGCATGAAGCCTGAGATCGATCGGCGGGCTGTCGGCAAACAGCTGTATGCCCTGAAGCTCCAGTATGGTTCGGTCAAATTGTTCACGGCGATGCGGGCGAGCCGCCTTCATGGAACGGCCGATCATGGTTTCGATGGCGGCATCGAAGTCAATCGGGCGCGAGAAGGCACCGACGTTGCGGCCGCCGCGCAGGACGACCACGCGATCGGCGAGCGCATCGAGATCGGCCGTACGGTGCGAGATATAGAGAATGCCCAAGCCGCGGGCCTTCAGCCGACGGACGATATCATAAAGCCGGCTCGCCTCGCGCGCAGACAGGCTTGCGGTCGGCTCATCCAGGATCAGCAATTGCGCCTGATTGGAAAGGGCGCGCGCAATGGCGACCATCTGTCGGTCAGCGGTTCCAAGATCGCCGAAATCCCCGTCGAGCGGCAAGTCGAAGCCGGCTTCAGACAGGATCGCTTCTGCCTTCCGCCGCACTGAACGCTTCGACAGAAAGAAGGGCTGGCGTCCGTCAACATATTGGTTGAGCAGCAGCGCATCCGCGACCGAAAGGCCGGCGACCCCGACGACATCGGTCGATTGATGCACGGTAACGATGCCCCGCGCTGTTGCCTCGGCCGGACTTTCGGGGCGATAATCCGCGCCGTTCCATAGGATCGTGCCTGAATCGGCGCGGTGAATGCCCGACAGGATTTTGACCAGCGTCGACTTGCCGGCGCCATTCGCTCCCATCAGTGCGACGACCTCGCCGCGATCAACGGTTAGAGACGCTGCCGACAAAGCCTGTGTCGAGCCAAAAGCAAGCGAAAGATTTTGGGCGTCCAGCAAGGTCATGGGCATGGGTTCGATGATTGTCAGCGGTACTCGTAAGCCACTGGCGATCAATTAAAAGGACGAGCCTTGCTTTGTTTATTTAATCTATAGAATAAATTTTTTCCGAACTCCGGCTCGCCTCCATCTGGAGCTCGTGGATGTGCGGCGAGACCGAGCAAGTCTTGCCGACGCCTGTCGCCAGGGAGTTTAATTTGTCTGAAATTCCGAGGGAACCGGAAAACCCTTCCTTTAATCTACTAATTTTATAGACAATATAAAATCGTTAAATATCAGCAATGGCCGCGATAGCGAGGTGACCACGTCGCGCCTGCGGAAACATGCGCCAGGGGTTTTCATGGATACAGTGCTCTATCTCGCTTCTCTTGCAACGCGGCCAAGCCTTGCGGCAACCAAACGCGTCTGGTCGATCCTGCAGCATTTTCTGGCGGGCCTGATGGTCCTCTTTTCGCTTCTGGTGCTGCTCCACGCTCTTTGCGGAAGCTGAGATCTGCGCTTCGATTAAGGGTTGGCGAGACGAAGCAAAGAAAGGCCCGGCGTGCCGCATCTGAACGCCGGGCCTTATGCGGTTACTTGATGCTGTTCAGATCGACGCCCTTGGTTTCCCGAACGAAGATAAGGCCGATGATCAGAGTCATCGCAGCAATCGCGATCGGGTACCAGAGGCCGTAGTAGATATCGCCCTTGGCGGCGCTCATGGCGAAGACCGTTGCGGGCAGCAGGCCGCCGAACCAGCCGTTGCCGATATGATAGGGCAGCGACATACCTGTATAGCGGATGCGGGTCGGGAACATCTCAACCAGGATTGCGGCGATCGGGCCGTAGACCATCGTCACATAGATGACGAGGATGGTCAGGATGAGGATGGTCAGCGGCCAGTTGATGGCCGAGGGATTAGCAATCATCTTGAAGGCGCCGCCATTGGCGATGGTATAGACCGGCATCTCGGTTGCGCCGCCAGCTTGATCCGCCGTCAGAAGCTTCGCCTTGACGAGATCCGCGACCGGAGTGACCGTCTTGTCGCCCGCCCGCACGGTTGCCGCGTTGAGCCCCAGTTCGGGATTTGCGGCGATGAAGGCATCCAGCTTGGCGTCCGGTACCTTGGCAGGATCGCGAGCCAGTGGGAAACCGGCCTTCTGCAGGGCAAGGTTCATGTCATGCGTGAATGCCGCGCTCTTGGCCGCTGCACCGGCACCTGCCGCCGTCGCATCGTAAGAAGTGATGGTCGCGTCGCCGACCTTGACCGTCGCCGGCTGCCCGGCTGCGCCTTCGACAATGGTATAGGGCACGGACGACTTCGCCAGGAAGGACGTGGCGATATCGCACGAATTGTTGAACTTGGCGGTGCCGACCGGATTGAACTGGAAGGTGCAATCGCCAGGAGCAGCCGTCACCGTCGCCCGGATGGTTTGCTCCGCTTGGGCAAGCGCCGGATTTGCGGCATTGGTCAAAGCCTTGAACAGCGGGGAATAGGTGAGGATCGCCAGTGCAAGACCCGCCATGATGATCGGCTTGCGGCCGATCTTGTCGGAAAGCCAGCCGAAGAACACGAAGAAACCGCTGCCGATCAGAAGCGCGATCGCGATCATGATGTTGACCGATTGGCCGTCGACCTTCAGCACGTTCTGCAGGAAGAACAGGGAGTAGAATTGGCCGGCATACCAGACGACCGCCTGGCCGGCGGTAAGGCCGAGCAGGGCGATCAAGGCGATCTTGGCATTCTTCCACTGGCCGAAGGCCTCGGAAAGCGGAGCTTTGGAGCCCTTGCCCTCTTCCTTCATCTTCTTAAATGCCGGCGATTCGCTGAGCGACAGCCGTATCCAGACGGAGATGGCGAGCAGAAGGCAGGAGAGCAGGAAGGGAATGCGCCAGCCCCAGGCGGCAAAGGCATCCTTCCCGAGGGCATTCTGGACGATCAGGATAACGATCAGCGACAGGAACAGGCCGAGCGTCGCGGTCGTCTGGATCCAGGAGGTATAATAGCCGCGTTTGTTGTCGGGTGCGTGTTCGGCGACATAAGTCGCAGCACCGCCATATTCTCCGCCGAGCGCCAGACCTTGCAGCAGGCGAAGGATGATCAGGACGACGGGCGCGGCGATGCCCCAGCTCGCCGATCCGGGAAGGACGCCGACCAGGAAGGTCGAAAGACCCATGATCAGGATCGTGACGAGGAAGGTGTATTTACGCCCGACAAGATCGCCGATGCGCCCGAAGACGAGGGCGCCGAACGGCCTGACGAGGAAGCCTGCGGCAAAGGCGAGCAGGGCGAAGATATTGCGGGTTGCTTCCGGATAGTCGCTGAAGAAGGCCGTGCCGATGAAGGCGGCCAGAGAACCGTAAAGATAGAAATCGTACCATTCGAACACGGTTCCAAGGGAGGAGGCGAAGATGACCTTCTTCTCCTCCCTGGTCATGCCTCGACTCGTCGTCTCGGCCACGGACGTGGATGCCATGAATCAATCCTCCCAATTGCACCAGGGACATGGTCAAAAGACCCGTGTCATGTCCCCCATAATGACATTACGCAGGACTTTCCTGCCGATGGGCGCGGAAAGTCGCGCCAGTGGGTGCTCTCCTGATTTCCTCCCCCAGAAGATCACGCACCTGATGCAAATGTGAGTGTTGGCCAAAAATTGAAAATTGCAATGGCTGCAACCGCTGACGCTTATGGAAATCTGTGTGTAAGCATCAAGAAATACGAATATGTCCTTCCCTAGCGTGGCGGCAAGGGCTTGTCGCCGGGGAAAACGCTGCCGGGCGCGGTAAAATATGATGCACTTGGCAGGATTCGCGGAAGCGGGTCCAGGCCGCTTCCGGCCTGTCTTATGCCGCCTGGAGTTGCAGGCGGCGCATTGGTGGAAAGGCAAGCGCGATGGCGGCAGCCCCCAGCCCCACCAGGGACGAGCCGATGAAGAGCCAGGAATAATTGGCGAAGGTATCGAAGATCCAGCCGCCGATCAAAGGCCCGGCGGCCATGCCGATGCTCGAGAGCATCGATGCCGCGCCAAAGACGGTGCCGATGACGCGCGGTCCGAAATATTCGCGCGCGAGCACGGCATAAAGCGGCATGACACCGCCATAGGCGCTGCCGAAGATGACCGCCAAAGCATAGAACTCGCCGAGTTCACTGACCATCAGATAGGTAGCAAGTGCCGCCGCCTGCACGAGAAGGCCCGCAACCAGCACCGGTTTCACGCCGAGCTTGTCCGCCAGCGTCCCGTAAAGAAGACGGCCGCCAAGACCCGCAAGGCCCTCGACGCTATAGATGCTGACGGCTGCCATTGGCCCCACACCACAGATGGTGGCGTAACTGACCATGTGGAAGATCGGCCCGGAGTGGGCTGCACAGCAGGCAAAGAAGGTCGCGCCGAGTACGAGGAATTGCGGCGAGCGGAAGATCCGGCCAAGGGGCAGGCTCTGCTCTTCCCTCTGCCCGCCCGAAGCGGTGGCTTCGGCAAGAACAGGTGCCCGCCGCACCAGCAGTGCCGCCGGTATCAGTAGAACCCAGGCCATGATGCCGATGATGAGCATGGCGAAACGCCAATCGTAAGCGGAAATCAGGTAACGGGCGAAGGGCGATACCGTCATAGGTGCAACGCCCATGCCGGCCGAGACCAGTGACACCGCAAGACCTCTGCCCTCGTCGAACCAGGCGGTCGTCGCCGCGATCATTGGTGCGAAGAAGGCGCTGGCGGCAAGGCCGACGAGAATACCGTAGGTCAGCTGGAATTGCAGAAGCGAGCCCGCCCGGCTTGCCAGAACAAGCGCAAGTCCAAGCAGCAACGCTCCGATCACCACCACGATGCGGATGCCGAAACGATCGCTTGCGGCACCCCAGGCAAAGGCGCCGAGGCCCATGGTCAGGAAATTCAGCGTCATGGCGGCAGCGATGCCGGCATGCGACCAGCCTGTATCAGCGGCAATTGGTACCTGAAAGATCGCCAAGGAAAACATCGCGCCGAGCGCAACACAGGTCATCAGCGCTCCGGCACCGACAATCACCCAACGATAGGACGAACTCATTTTGCAGCTCCCTTCATCCGGCGGCTCAGGCGCGAAAGATCCGATAATATCCTTTCGCGCCATGTCTGGAATAAAGACGATTGCGTCGGGACGATTTCGACATTGCCGCCGGAAAAATTTTAATCGGCGGTGCGGGAACACGTTGAAGCGGCCTGGATGAGAGGCGGCCTCGGCAACCGAAGTGGTAGAAGCTTACCCTCCCCTTGAGGGGCCTCGAAGGGAGGTTTTGTTTCGCACCCAGTGCGCCCCGCTAGAAAAATGTCCTCCTGCGGGGTGATGACCTGAACGTCCAGCCGCCGCCAGCATCCGGAATTTAATCTTGAGCTCATATAGGGCTGCTAAGACAGCCGCCTCGATGCTGGAAGACCCTGCTTCGCGGCTGTAAGGCCAGCGCATGCAGCTGCAAATGACATACAGGCTCAAAGCAATACCGAACCAGATTCATATCATGGAGCGGACCATTCAATGGCTCATATCGTCATCATCAATCCGCGTTTCGAAACCTCTTATTGGGGCATGGAGCACGCTCTGCCGCTGTTCGACGTGAAGGCCAACCTTCCGGTGGCCTGCCTGCCTTTGCTGGCGGCGCTGACGCCGGCCGAACATACCGTCACTCTGGTGGACGAGAATATCGAGCCGATAGACTACGGCCTTTGCGAGAAGGCCGATATCGTTGCGCTGACGGGCATGATCGTCCAGCGCTTCCGCATGACGGAAATCCTGACCGAGCTCAAACGGCGCAACTGTTTCACCGTCGTCGGCGGACCTTGGGTTACGGTCAAGGAGGATTATTTCGGCAATCTCGTCGATGTCTCCTTCATTGGCGAGGCGGAAGAGACATGGCCCAAATTCCTGGCTGAATGGCAGGAGGGTCATCATGCGCGGCGCTATGAACAGGCTGACAAGACGGATATGAGCAAGGTGCCCGTGCCGCGTTTTGATCTCCTGAAGATGGACGAATATGCTGTCGGCAGCATCCAGTTTTCGCGCGGCTGTCCCTTCACCTGCGATTTTTGCGATATCATCGTCGTTTTCGGCCGCAAGCCGCGCATCAAGACCAGTACGCAGATTATTGCCGAGATGGAGGCCCTGCTCGCCTCCGGGATGGATACGGCTTTCATCGTTGACGACAATCTGATCGGCAACAAGAAGGCAATCAAGGAGGTCCTGCGGGATGTCGTTGCCTGGCAGGAGCGCCATCATTACCCGATGACGTTCCTGACGGAGGCATCGATCGATCTGGCTGACGATGCTGAATTGATGCAGCTGATGGTCGATGCCAATATCCGCGTCGTCTTCATCGGCATCGAAACGCCTAACGAGGAGGCGCTGCGCGAAACCAAGAAGCTGCAGAACCTGCGCAAGGGCGGGACGATGCTGGACAAGATCCACACGATCCAGCAGACCGGTATGGAAGTCTGGTGCGGCATGATCCTGGGCTTCGATAGTGACGATGCGACTATTTTCGATGCGCAGCGGGTCTTCATCAGGGATGCGCGCATCGTCAACGCCATGATCGGTATGCTGGCGGCGATTCCGAAGACGCCGCTTTATACGCGCCTCGCCAAGGAAGGCCGCCTCGACCACGACGATCCGCCCGCCTATGGCACCAATGTCATACCGCTTAATCTCTCGCGCGAAACCCTGCGGGATGGATATCTTTCGGTTCTAAGCGATCTGCACGAGCCGGCTGCCTATTTCGATCGGCTGGATGCGCTTTACATCGATGCGCGTATCGAACCGGAAAGTACCCGCTTACGCCACCTGCGCCGCCATCCGCTGCGCCTGCTGGCACTCAATGCGACATGGGCATTCGAAGCTGTCGGGATTTTCCTTCGGTTGATGCGCCAGGTGAAGGAGGCGGATTTGCGCGCCACTTACCGCGCGCGGCTTTTCAATCTCCTGCGGCATCGGCGCTCTCCCGTCGTCCTGCAAATCTATGCCATCAAATGCGCCATGCATTATCACGCCCATATCATGGTGCAGCAGATGCGCACTGGCGGCGGTATCGTCAATTCATTCTAGCGAAGTGTTTTTGAACACAGTAAGTTTGGAGACTATCGTGCTGCCTTGAGACAATCTCCCGGCAGGCGATTCGATACCGTCGTCACTGTTGCTTCGATGCAACATTTCATGCCTGATATCTGCAATTCGAAATTGTGGGGTTGCTGATTTCCAGATCTCGCGTATGATCACGTTCATCCGCAAATCGAACAAGGAGGCGTGACATGCATAATTCACATATGTTTACCTACGTCTCCGGCGGAATGATGTCGACGGCCTTGGTGTGCATTGCACCAACTGCGCGGCGACTTTATAATTAAAGCTAAAAAAGCTTTATCTGCCGCCGCTTAGGCGTTTTCCCAATAAACCTATATGACTTGCCGAGGGTGTGATTTGGTGTGTCGTTGACGCATCGACTCCTGAAGCCGGTCAAGCTTCAAGAGGACCTGGTCGCGTGACTGCGCCAGGAATAGCGATGACTCATTCACAATTTATAGTTGCCGAGAGTTTGACGGCGACGGTCGATGAACTGTACCAGAAATTCGGTGCGTGGAGGACTGCACGCGCCCTGCTGTTTGTTGTCTGGAAACGGCGGCAGACTTATGAGCAGGTATACGGATTATCGAATTATCAGCTTCGGGATATCGGTCTTCCCGAGCGTGAGGAAGGGCTGGATTATCGCAGCTTGCTGGCGTTGCATGTGAGCCGCCTTAAATGAGGTGGGTTTGATGCAGATGGACACTTTGCGGCTCGTCCTTCTTGACCTCTGCTGGTTCGAGAATGGCGGTGCGGCTGCGAAATCACGACGGACGGGAAACCATTTGTATGGTGGGTTCACCGCTCCGTTCGCTGTAGCCTATCTATCAGCCGCCGCGCGGCGGATATCGCAGGGGAGGCGATGCCTTCCCCTGTGACCTGACTGGCGTCGAAAGCCGAAACTGGCCGTTATCTTTCCTACCGACAGCGTATCGGTCTGAATTCTCCAGTGAATGATGAAGTGTCGCCTGGAGAGGGTCGCAATCTTCCCGCAATCCGCTTATGCAATGCAATCCTTACATTTTTGGGGATGGTACATTGCGGATATTGTTGCTTGAAGACGAGCCGGAAATGGCTGCGGCGCTGAGCGCTGCGTTGCAGGCTCGCGATGCCGTCGTCGATCACGTCTCGATCCTGGCCGATGCGGAAGAGGCTGCGATCAATCTCCCTTATGATGTCATTCTCCTCGACCGGCAGGTTCCGGATGGCGATGGCTTGTCGATCATTCCGAAGCTGCGCGCGGCCGGCATCGATACGCCCGTTATCGTGCTGACGGCACGCGGCGATCTCGACGATCGTATTGGCGGTCTTGATACCGGCGCCGATGATTATCTCGTCAAGCCCTTTGCCATGGAGGAGCTTCTGGCGCGGCTGCGTGCCATTCTGCGTCGCCCGGGTGAGGTGCGCAGCGAGGTGGTGAATTTCGGCAGGCTGTCTTATGACTTCGGCTGTCATGACATCCTGATCGAGGGTGAACGGCTCGAATTGCCACGCCGGGAAGTTCTGGTCTTTGAGGCGCTTGCGCGTCGGCTTGGTCGCACGGTATCGCGCCACGCTCTGGAGGAGGCTGTCTACGGGTTCAGCGAAGATATCCAGTCAAACACCCTGGATGCGCATATCTCCCGTCTTCGCCGCAAGCTTGCCTTGGTGGAGTCCGGGCTGGAGATTCATCCTGTTCGCGGCATTGGCTATCTGATGAGACTGAAATCATGAGCGGAGGCCAGCCTTCCTTGCGATGGCGTCTCGTATCGCGCCTATCATTCCTGCAAGCGATCTTCCTGTCGCTGCTTGCGGTGCTCATCGTGGCTGCTCTTTGGGCGACCGGCAGTTTCATCTCTCTTCAGCCGGAAGATGAGACCATCGATGCCATCTCCCGGTCCCTTGGGCGCGATCAGAATGGTGCCCTTATGCTGAAGGAGACGGCAGCGCTTTTGGCGCGGCGTGGGGATCTGCCGGGTCTCTGGTTCGTCGTTCGCGATCGCAGCGGCGCCACGATCAAGGACGGAAACGTACCCGCGGCCTATGCCGCGATCGGCGCTGCGCTCGACGGTGTCGGACAAGCCCGTTTCGGCGGCAATCTCGGCGGCAGCACCGTACCTGCCGCCCGGTTGCAATGGGTCTCGTCTCCGGCCGGTGAGGTCCAGGTTCTGACAGGTATGGACGGCAGCGTGTCGACGATCCGTGTCCTTGGCGCGGTGGGCATTGTCTTCTTCAGCGCTCTTCTGCCGCTGCTCATCGTAACGGCGATCGCAACGGTGATTGCCGCGCCACTCGTGATTCGCCGCGCTTTTTCTTCGCTCGATTCCGCCGTTGCCCGCGCCGGGCAGATCGATATCAATCGCCAGGGGATGCGGCTACCGATCGATGATGTTCCGCGCGAGATCCTGCCGCTTGTCGAAGCCGTCAATGACGCGCTGAGCCGGCTGGACGACGGCTATGAGCGGCAGAAGCGTCTGTTTTCCCATCTTGCGCATGAGTGGCGGACGCCGGTCGCGATCCTGCAGGCACGTCTCGATGGTCTGCCGGCAGGCCCTTTGAAGGAGCGGCTGTTTGAGGATACGGTGCGCCTTGCGACGCTTGCCGAGCAGTTCCTCGATCTTCAGCGCCTCAATCATCGCTTCGAGCCAACTTCAGTTGATCTCGTACAGGTCGCCGAACACGTCGTTTCGGAACTGGCGCCGCTCGCGATCGCTGCCAATTACGAACCCTGTTTCATCAAGGACGAGGAGGCCGTGGAGGTCCTTGGCGATCGCATGGCCATCGAGCGGGCCGTCACCAACCTCGTGCAGAATGCGATCCAGCATGGCGGCCGCCGCGGCAGGATCACCGTCCATGTCGGCCGCGCCACCGGCATCACCGTAAGCGACGAAGGAAACGGTGTACCGCAAGAGGAGCGGGACCGCATCTTCGAACCGTTTCACCGCCTCCAGGGACGCAGCAAAGGTTTCGGCCTCGGGCTGAACCTCGTTCAGGAGATTGCGAGGCTCCATGGCGGAAAGGTTTGCGTCATCGACGGACCGACGGGTGGTGCGTCTTTCAGATTGAACTTTCCGATGGCCGGATAGCCTATCGGCTCCCGATGCAATGTTCTCGCAATCGGCTCCTCCTAGGAAAAGCCTGCCGCACAGGCGAATCTCTTGAGCCCCTACTGGCGGGAACATATGTCAAACACATCACTATTCTTGCGAACTCTGCTGACCAATCCGCGCATGGTGGGAGCGATCGCCCCCTCCGGCCCGGTCCTGGCCAATCTGATTACAAGTGAAATTGGTCCTTCGGCGGGACCGATCCTCGAGCTCGGTCCGGGCACGGGAGTATTCACACGAGCCCTACTCGCACGCGGCATATGCGAAAGCGATATTACGCTGATTGAATCCGCTGATAGTTTTGCCAGTCTGCTGCGACAGCGGTTTCCTGATGCCCGCGTCATCTGCGCCGATGCTGCGCGGCTTGATGCCTATGACTTGCCTGAAGGAGAGCTGTTCGGCTGTGCGATCAGCGGGTTGCCGCTACTTAACATGTCGCCGAAGACGGTCATTGCCATTCTTGCTGCGGTATCAGCGAGACTGCGTGAGGGCGGGGCACTCTATCAGTTCACCTATGGCCTGCGCTGTCCGATACCGCATCGCCTGCTCGACCGGTATGGCTTCAAGGCAACGCTGCAGGGCCAGGTGCTGCGCAACTTTCCGCCTGCTAGGGTCTATAAGATCGTCCGGCGCAGGCCGATAAAATCTCCGGCTGCCGCCACATGAGTGACTCCTCCTATATGTTGGATGTTCTGCCCGATCTGGCGGCGTGGGGACTGTTCGGCCTTGCATTGTGTTCCGCGATCGAGAAGCTTGTCCCCATCCTACCGTCGATCGCCCTATTCTTGATGCTGGGCATGCTGGGTGTCGCCAACCCGGTTGATCTGCCTGCAGTGATCGCCGTTACCGCCGCCGGTTCAACGGCAGGCTCGCTGTTCTGGTATGGAGTAGGCTGTTGGCTGGGACCTGCGCGTGGCGACCTCTTCGTGCTGAGGATGACCCGGCGTCTGGATATCAAAGAAGAGTGGTATCTGCGCCTGAAACGCAATTATCATGGTCATGCCATACGGGCCACGCTCTTCGGTCAGCTTGTGCCTATCGTTCGCGCCTATATGGCATTGCCGGCAGGTGTGCTTGCCATCCCGGCGCCAGGGTTTGCCATCGCGACATTCTGCGGCGCATTAATTTGGAATACGCCGTTCCTGGTGTCAGGGTATTTGTTGCGTCAACAAATATTGGCGCCAGATGCAGCAGCACCTGCCGCCGTCGCAGCAATCATCTTGGTCAATCTTCTGCTGCTTGCGCTGCTGCGATTTTACCGGCCAAGCCGCAGCGCGGCTTAGCCGGTCATCACGCTTGCCGTCGGCTATATGGTCAGAACGGCGTAGATGACGCCACCGTTTTCGCCGCGTGTAAGGGAAACATCGGCGATCGGGTGTTTGACCTTGTCGATGATCGACTGGACATCCTCGTCCGTTCGCCAGATCAGCGGCCAATTCATGAAGGTCTCCATATAACCTTCGACACCGATATCCTTGGCGAAGTTTGCGAGCAGGAACTTGCCGCCGGGCTTCAGCATCTGCAGGCAGCGTTCCGTCAGTCGTACGGCTACGCTTTCAGCCAGATAGTCGTAAAGGCCGGCTGCATAGATGAAGTCGAACGTGCCGAGCTTCTGCGCGCGTCCCAAAATGGTGCGAACGGAGCCGTTGATCGCTTCGATGCAGGTGCCATGGAAGGTCGAGCTCACCGCCCCGACACTGACCGGGTCCTGATCAAGCGCGACCCAGCGCTTGAGCCTGCCGCTTTGCAGAGCCTTTGAGAGCTCCGCTTCGCGAAGATGGCCGGCCGCGATTGCCAGGACTTCGGCGCCATCCGTCGCCTCCGCCACTGCATCGACGTGGGCTGCCAGGATCTCGCGCCTTTCTCGCACGGCGACGGCGGATGGTGCGCGCCGGGTGAAATCGTAAACTTCTGCGCCCAGCGCCGAAGCTTCCGCCACCTGTGCGGCAACGGCCGGATGTTCATAGATGAAATCCAGCAGATAGGCATCGCCGCTGTAGCCACGCGGCTTTTCGAAGGACCATCGTGTCAGAGGGTCCTGCAACAGGTAGGACGACACGGGATGTCCCTGCGCCACCGAGGCAAGATGTGCCCAGGTCAGGGGTGTCGTCTTGTTTTTCAGCGCCTGCAGACGCTCCGTCAAGGCTTGCATGGTGCCTGGAACGGGCGCGTTTGCTTCGAACGCCTGCTGCGTGAGGGAGAGAATGAGGGCGAGTTCGGCCTCGCCCTCCTTTATTTGGTCGGTTGCAATGTTGTTACCGGACGATCTCGTATGTTCCGAGATGGACTGGGAGGTAACGAGGCTGAAGCCATCAAGAGCGGTTTGAAATTGTTTCAATTTTAAATCATTCCGTGAACACTACGCAAACCATATCTCATATAAAAATTGAGCGCTATGGTTTTGTTAATGTCGCTGCGGCAACGCTGTCGTTATCAAACGGATCAAATTAGCCGCCGTGGTGAAGCGGGCGATTTGTTCATTCGAGCGACGCAAAGGTAACGCGGTGGACATGAGGTCTCGGCTAACTCGGGTGATGATGAGCATGCGTCGATTGTCGGGAAACAGCGATCTTGGTCAGAGCGAGGCTCGCATGACTAACCGCCCCGATGAGCTGCGCGGGCTCTACAAAGCCTATAGCAACGATGCGCGGCGCGTCTTGGCTCGCAGCGGTCTGTGGCTTGCCGTGCCCGTTTATATCCTCTTCCTGGTCACGGATCTGGTCTTCATTCCCGACGTCTCGCACGTGACGATCCCTGCGCGGTTTCTGATCGGGGGCTTTTCGCTTTTGATCCTGGAAATGCAGTTTTCGCGGCAACGTCGTGCCGGCGAGCTTGAGGCGACATGTGCTGCGGCCGTCGTTCTTGGATATGTCGTGTGGCTGCTGCCGGCATTGCAGACAGCCAATGCCGAGGCATTCTCCTATTATGCCGCCTTCGGCGCCATCTTCATGATGGGCGTTAACCTGTTCTTCAGCCTTGAATTCGGCCTGGCACTGATGTCGTCAGGGCTGATCTTCGCCTTTTTCCTGCTGTCGCTGACGGAATTTCACTATAGCGCCGCCTACTGTCTGGCCTTCACCACCTTCTATCTCTGCTGCTTCGTGTTCACCTCCTATGTGAACTGGAAACTGAACAAGGAGCGTTTCAACGTCTTTCTCAATGCCAGGGAAGCGGAGCTGCAGCAGCGCCAGGCGACCGAGCGCGGCGAGGCGCTTCTGCGGCTTTCGATTACGGATTCCCTGACCGGGATGGAGAACAGAAGAGCCGCGGATATAAGGCTGAAACAATTTTGGGATCGCTGGCGCGAGAAGGGCGCAGCATTCGCCATCCTGCTGGTCGATGTCGACTTCTTTAAGAAGTATAATGATTATTACGGCCATCAGGAGGGGGATCACTGCCTTGTGACGGTTGCCAATGCGCTGTCGAACATCGTTGCTCCACTCGGGGCAACGGTGGGACGTTACGGCGGCGAGGAATTCATCGTTATCCTTGATCTGGAGAGCAGTTCGGATGCGCTGGCTCTGGCGGATGCCATTTGTCAGGGGATAGAGGCTCTCGATATCGTCCATGCACAACGTCTGGACGGCTTCCGGCATGTCACGGTGAGCGTTGGAGCGACCATTACGAGAGACGTCGCCGGCGCGAAGCTGGAGAACGTGATCAACGAGGCAGACCGTGCTCTGTATTCGGCAAAGGCGAGCGGCCGCAATTGCGCACGGATCTTCGATCCGAACGAGCTGCCGGGCGGCGATGCGAGCGAGAATATCGCGGCTATTTTGAAGATCGCCATCCAGCAGAACCTCGTCTCGCTGGTCTACCAGCCGATCCAATATCTCCAGACTGGAGAAATCGGTGCCTATGAAGCTCTGATGCGCCTGCAGTTGCTCGACGGATCGAATGCTTCTCCCGCCGTCTTTATCCCGATAGCGGAACGCACCGGCGCCATCATGGAACTCGGCTATTGGGCGATCAGAAGGGCCTGCTGTGATTTGCTTACCCGCGACATTGTCGACACGGTCAGCATAAACGTCTCCCCGATCCAGCTGCGGGCTCCGGGTTTCGCCGCACAGGTAGCCGCTATTCTGGCGGAAACGGGCGTTTCGGGTCACAGGGTGGCGTTCGAGATCACCGAGGGCGTCGATATGGAGATACGCCCCGATGTCCTCGACAGCATTCAGGATCTGAAGAAGCTCGGCATCAAATTCTGGCTGGATGATTTCGGCACAGGTTTTGCCGGATTGTCATGGCTGCGGCTGATGGAATTCGAAACCGTCAAGATCGACAAATCCTTCCTGCATGACGCGGCAAGCAACGGCGGTGCGAAGATCCTTCTCGAGGACATCATCGGTCTGGTGCGCAATCGCGGCCATCGCATTCTGGTCGAGGGCGTGGAGGACGAGGAGCAGCTCAATCTCGTCAAATCCTTTGGCATCGATGCCGTTCAGGGATACCATATCGGCCGTCCGGCACCGGCGCTCAAGCATCCGATTACGATGATGCATACGAGTCGCCGCCGTCTGCAGGCATCGGCCTGAAGCGCAGGCCGCCTCCAGGGCGTGGGTGATGAGAATGGCAAGCGTCGATCTGTCCGAGATCTACCGAGGCTATATTGCCTGCCTGAACAAGCAGGATTGGTCGAATCTGGGTAAATTCGTCCATGAAGACGTGCATTACAATGACGCCTACATTGGACTATCAGGCTATCGGCAAATGCTCGAAGGCGATTTTCGCGCCATTCCCGATCTTCATTTCGATATCACTCTACTGATCTGCGAACCGCCACGCGTCGCAAGCCGCCTGCAATTTGATTGTAGGCCGACGGGAATGCTGTTCGGTATGGCGGTGAATGGCAGAAGGGTGCAGTTTGCCGAGAATGTCTTCTATGAGTTTCTGGACGGGCGGATCCGGAACGTCTGGTCTGTCATCGACAAGGCTGCAATCGCAGCTCAGCTCTAGGACTTCTTCCCGAGGCGCAACGCGATAAAGCCTGCTGCGAATGCGGCGAGGCCGCTTGCGATAATCGGGCCGGAATAGCTGCCGGTATGGTCGAAAATAAAGCCTGCTGCAGTTGGCCCGATCAGGGCTGCCACACCCACGGCCGAATAGAGATACCCGATAACTGCACCAATCTGGCGCGTGCCGAACAGATCGGCGGCGACAGCCGGATAAAGGCCGACGCACCCGCCATAGCTCATGCCGAAGATCAATGCGAACAAGATCAGCTGGATCATGCCTGATGCCGACGCCCATATGGCAAAGGAGGCCGCGACTGCAAGGGTGAGCGATGCCAGCAGTTGCCGGCGGCCGAAGCGATCTCCCAGGCCTGCCAGAAAGAAGCGGCCGATGACGCTGCCGACACCGATAACGCTGACAAGGGCGGTTCCGTCCTGAATGGAAAGTCCCATGTCGCGGGCGGCGGCGACGATATGAACATAGGGGATGAAGGTGCACAGAGAGGACAGGAGAAGCACGATATAGAAAAGCCAGAACCGTCCGTCGCGCCATATAGCGGGGAGCTTGGGATTGCCGGCGTGCGCCGGGAACGAGATCGTACCGTCACGGCGCTTGCGGACAAGCAGAGCCGCCGGTATGCCAAAAACGGCGAAGATGCAGGCAAGCGCAAGGAAACACCTTCGCCAGCCGATGAAGGGAAGAGCCTGGCCGATGGCGAAGGGCAGGATCAAGGTCCCAAGCCCAATCCCCGCCGTCGCGACGCCCGACGCCTGGCTTCGTTTGTGGATGAACCAGGATTGCACCGCTCCGATCGCCGGAACGTATGACAGGCCGATCCCAAATCCGACGCCGAAGCCATACCAGATGTAAAGTGCGGTCAAGGATCCGGCACGACTGGCGGCGATATAGCCAATGATCATTGCTCCCAGTCCCAGAAGAACAAGGCTGCGCGACGACCATCTGTCGGCGAGAGGCCCGGCAATCGCGCCGAGCGAGTAGAAGAGAAATGCGGAAATGGAAAAGACGAGGGCGACCTCGCCGCGCGACGCATTGAACTCCGCAGCAAGCCCCGGCAAAGTGGCGGAGAAGGAGTAGGCGGCTCCGAACGTCACGGTCGTCAGCACATGGGTGGCGGCGACGACCTTCCATCCTTCCCGCGTATCGGCTTCTTCATGGTCGCGCGAAAGGATAAGGTCGGACATATCGGGCTCTGCAAAAGATCGTGCTGCCGGTCAATATGCTTCACGGGGCTACGTTCGAGAAATGAATAGTACTGATGGCGCCTATTGATTCTCTTGATCCATCCCACCGTTGACGGACAGGGCTATTCGCGAATTGCCTGCGAGGCGGCCAGGTCGGTTTCAATGAAGACGCATGATCTGTCTGCCGTTTGCAGCAGTGTGTCTGCCACGCTGCCATAGGAGAGGCTGCCACTGGCTCGCTTGCTCACGCCGAGCACGATCAGATTATATTTGCCGCTTCGGGCGCGCCGCAGGATCGAGAGCTCCGGTGACGGTCCTTGCTGAACCACCTTCTCGATCTCGACGCCATAGTAATCCGCGATCGCGCCGACCTTGTTGAGAACGTCCCATTGGTCATTGCCTCGGTCGCTGATGCGCGGAATGGCTCTGACCTGTCGCGGTTCAACGATCCGCAGCAGGGCGCAATGGGCTCCCGCCGCCTTCGCAATCGCAAGCCCGAATTCGGCTGCCCGGACGGAGCGTTCGGTGTCGCTGACCGGCAGCAGGATTCTCAAGTCCTGGGGACGTTCGGGGAGCATACCGCGTGCTGTTACGATAGCTGACGTTCCCTGGAAGGCAGAGGTCATGATTTGCAGGGCCGTGCTGAAGCGCCCGTCTTCGCCCATGGTCGGTTCGATGCCCATGAAGAGGAGATCGTGGCCGGCACCCGAGACATCTTCGAGCATGGTTTCCAGCGTGTCGTTCTTCTCCCAGACCGTAACATGGATATCGCTTTCGCTGGCCATATCCTGCTTCGGGGAAGCCGACGCCAGTAAATCGGTCGCGCATTGTCTCAAATCGTCAGCGACGGCTCGACCTTGCGGCGCTGCGCCTGTCGTCGCTGTATCATTTGGATCGTATATTGCGTCGCGTGGTTCCCTGATATCCAGGACGGTGACAGGCATCTTGCGCGTCACGGCGAAGAAGGCGGCGATCCACGTGGCGAGGCGGCTGCTTTGCGAGCCATCCACGGTCAGCAGGATGCGTTCGAAATTTCCGAGGAAGCTTTCGCTTTCGAATTCTTCACGTTCGAGCCGGTCACGCTCCTCTTCGCGCAATGGCAGGCGGGCAAGCGCCCAGCGAAGCGTTGGCGGCATCGCCATCGTGGTGATGACGGCCATGGCGACAATGATGGAGAAGAGTTTTTCGTCCAATACGCCGACGGACAGGCCTATGGTCGCGACGATGACTTCCGTCGATCCCCTGGCGTTCATTCCACAGCCGAGCGCCAGAGCTTCGGATGCCGAATAGCCGCCAAACTTGGCGGCGGCAAAAGCGCCTCCGAACTTGCCGATGCTCGCTATGATGACGATGGCGGCCGTCAGCAGCAAGATGGAGGGATCGGCAAGCACGGTAAGATCGGTCTGCAGGCCAGTCAGCCCGAAGAAAACAGGCATGAACAGCGCCGTCGTCAAGCCGCGAAGCTGGACGTCGATCTGTCGGGTAAGGATCGGCGATTCACCGACGAGAATGCCGGCGACGAAGGCGCCGAGCACGGTATGGACGCCGATGAGATTGGTGATGATGGCCATCCCGCCCATGATCGCAACGATGGCGCTGAGCACGGGCAGGTCGCTGCGAAAATTATCGTTGGTCCAGCGGATGATCTCGAACACGATCCGCCGTCCTACAGTGAAGCTCACGGCCATGAAGGCCAGTGTGCCGATGACGCTGGTCGCCAGTGTCATGAGATCGACCGTCCCTTTTTCCGCAAGACCAAAGGTTATGGCGATGATCACCCACCCAACCGTATCGTCGATAATGGCCGAAGCGACGATCAGCTGACCGATGTTCCGGCGCATGAAATCCATTTCGCGGACGACGGAGGCGACGATCTTCACGGAAGAGATGGAAAGCGCGGTACCAAGAAAAAGTGATGTGACCAGCCGCTTTTCGGGATCGGGAAGAAAGGCGTCCGGGATGAGCTCGCCGAGTGCAAAGCCGGCCGCAAAGGGAATCACGATGCCCGTCAACGAAACGCCGGCCGCCGATTTGCGCAGGCGTTTCGCAAGACCGAGATCGGTCTCCATGCCTGCGAGCAGCAGGAGAAAGAGAATGCCGAGCTGGCCGATCGCATCGGTCATGCTCTTTTGTGCGCCCTCCGAAGGAAAAAGGCTCGCCTGTATATGGGGGAAGATCAAGCCGAAAAGGGAGGGGCCGAGAATGATGCCGGCAATGATCTGACCCATGATCGATGGCTGGCCGATGCGCACCATCAATTCGCCGAGCAATCTGCCCGATACGACAAGCAGAATGATCTGGACCAGGAACAGCCCTTCCGAAGGGTGGCTGGCCTTCTGCCCCTCGGCAGCGAAGGCGGATTGCGCAATCGACAGCGACAGGGTGATAGCAATGAGAATGATAACGGCAGTTGACGGAAATGCTTTTAAGACATTCTGGCGTGATGGCATGGACTGATCCCACTGAGCAGCAGGAAAAACGCGCCAGAACCTTTGCCGTTCCAGTTTTTATCGTTGGTTGCAGCCTTCAATGACCCGGCGTCGGGTTTCGGTCGCGAGCATGATCCGCCGCTCATGTGGCGCCGGACCCCCGCCTGTTCGCAACGATCAGACCCGTTCCAGCGCGATGGCGATGCCCTGGCCGACGCCGATGCACATGGTCGACAGCGAATAGCGGCCGCCGGTTTCCTTCAGCTCCAGGGCGGCGGTACCGGTGATGCGGGCACCGGACATGCCAAGCGGATGACCGAGCGCGATGGCGCCTCCGTTGCGGTTGACGCGCGTATCATCATCGGCAATGCCGAGTTCGCGTAACACGGCAAGCCCCTGCGAAGCGAAGGCTTCGTTCAATTCGATAACGTCGAACTGTTCCTGCCGCATGCCGAGGCGTGTCATGAGCTTGCGCGAGGCGGGAACTGGGCCGATCCCCATGATGCGCGGGGGAACACCGGCGGCCGCACCGCCGAGGATGCGGGCAATTGGCGTCAGGCCGTATTTCCTGGCAGCTGCCTCTGAAGCAATGATGAGCGCGGCAGCGCCATCATTGACGCCGGAGGCGTTGCCGGCGGTCACCGTGCCGCCTTCCTTCTTGAAGGGCGTGCCGAGCTTGGCAAGCGCTTCCATGGTGGTTGCGCGCGGATGCTCGTCCTTGCCGACAATGACCGGATCGCCCTTGCGCTGCGGGATCGTGACCGAAGTGATTTCCTTGGCAAGCCGGCCGTTCTCCTGCGCTGCCGCAGCCTTTGTCTGCGAGCGAACGGCAAAGGCGTCCTGATCCTCGCGGCTGACCTTGTAATCTTCTGCGACGTTCTCGCCGGTTTCCGGCATGGAATCCACGCCGTATTGCTTCTTCATGACAGGGTTGATGAAGCGCCAGCCGATGGTGGTATCGTAGATCTCGGCATTGCGCGAAAAGGCGCTTTCGGCCTTGGGAATGACGAAGGGCGCGCGCGACATGCTTTCGACGCCGCCGGCGATCATCAATTCAGCCTCGCCGGCGCGGATGGCGCGGGCGGCTGCTATGACGGCATCCATGCCGGAACCGCAAAGCCGGTTGATCGTCGTGCCGGGCACTGAAATCGGCAGGCCGGCCAGCAGGCTTGCCATGCGCGCGACGTTGCGATTGTCCTCGCCCGCCTGGTTGGCGCAGCCATAGATCACGTCGTCGACGGCTTCCCAGTCGACAGAGCCGTTGCGTTCGATCAGCGCCTTCAGTGGTATTGCACCGAGATCGTCGGCGCGGACGGAAGAAAGCGATCCGCCGAAGCGGCCGATCGGCGTGCGGATGTAATCACAGATGAAGGCTTCGGTCATGGTCTTCTCCCTACGGCATGGCGCGCAAAAGTGAGCAGCGGATTTGCGACAACGGCATGCGAAATATTATAAGCTTAAAGCATTGCGCGCGAATCTGAAAGATCGCAACGAGCTTTAGAGCGTCGGCACGATCAGGTCGGCAACCGGGCCGTCTGTATGCAGGGGCGCACCGGTCATCGCTTGCAGCTCGTTCATCGTCATGGCAGCGAGTTTTTCGCGCACGACGAAACCTTGCTTGCCAATGTCGATGACTGCATGGCTCGTATAGATACGGGTGATGCAGCCGACACCGGTCAGCGGAAAGGTGCAGGCCTCCACCAGTTTCGGCTTGCCGTCCTTCGTCACATGTTCGGTGATGACAAAGACCTGCTTGGCGCCATGGACCAGATCCATGGCTCCGCCGACGGCAGGCACACCCTTGGAGCCGACGCGCCAATTGGCAAGATCGCCATTCTGCGCCACTTGATAGGCGCCGAGGATCGCGACATCCAGATGGCCGCCACGCACCATGGCGAAGCTATCGGCGTGGTGGAAAAAGGAGGCGCCCGGCTTCAGCGTGACGGCCTTCTTGCCGGCGTTGATCAGATCCCAATCTTCCTCGCCTTCCGCCGGCGGCTCGCCGAAATTCAGGATGCCATTTTCGGTGTGGAAGATCGCCTGGCGGCCTGGAGGCTGGTAGCGGGCGACCATTTCCGGAAAACCGATGCCGAGGTTAACATAGGCGCCGTCTTCGATATCCTGCGCCGCGCGCCAGGCGATCTGGGCGTTGGAGAGCTTGATGTCTTCGCGTGTGTCGATGGTCATACGTAGGCCACTCCGGCTCGAATGAGATTTTCTTCCTGCTGCGGATCGGCGACCTCAACAACGCCGTTGACGAAGATGCCGGGGGTTACGATGTGCTCGGGATCGAGCTCGCCGGCAGCAACGATTTTCGAGACTTGTGCGATCGTCTTGGCCGCGGCCATGCACATCAGCGGATTAAAATTGCGGCCGGCCTTGTTGTAGATGAGATTGCCCTGCACGTCGCCGACTTCAGCCTTGACGATGGCAAAATCGGCCTTGAGCCAGCGCTCTTGAACATAGTGGCGGCCGTCGAATTCGGCGATGACCTTGCCGTTGGCGAGTTCGGTGCCATAGGCGGTTGGGGTATAAAAGGCTGGAATGCCGGCGCCGCCGGCACGGATGCGTTCGGCGAGCGTCCCCTGAGGCACCAGCTCCAGCTCGATTTCACCGGCCAGGTAACGGTCGGTGAAGGCGCGCGGATCGGACGAACGCGGGAAGGAGCAGATCATCTTCCTGACCATGCCGGCATCGATCATCGCAGCGATGCCGATACGCCCGTTGCCGGCATTATTGTTGATGACGGTCAGGTTCTGCGGGCCTTTGTCGATCAGCGCATGAATGAGTTCGATCGGCGCACCGGAGCCGCCAAAGCCGCCGATCATGACGGTCGCACCATCGCCGATCTCGGAGACGGCAGCCGCCGTGCTCGCAATTGTCTTATCCATGCGCAAACTCCCACTTGCCAATGCGGGCGGACCAAGGCGCCCCGTCCTCTTCCTTTCGAATAGATCAGCAAGGGCTGGACGGCAATTATTTTGTGCGATATTTGACATTTGTTCATATATCGCACAAAATGCCGCCAAAATCGGGGATCAGAGATGCGCGAAACGGATTTCGTCAGCGGCTTTGCCAAAGGATTGAAAGTCATCGAAGCCTTCGGCGAGACGCAGCAGCGCCTGACGATTGCCGAAGCATCGAAGCTGACCGGCCTCGATCGCGCCACCGTGCGCCGTTCGTTGCTGACGCTCTCCGAACTCGGCTATGCCACTTATGACGGCAAATTCTTCACGCTGACGCCGAAGATCCTGAGGCTCGGCCACGCCTATCTGGCCGCGACGCCGCTGCCAACGATCATCCAGCCCCATCTCGATCAGCTTGCCGAGCGCGCCGGGCAGAATGCCTCTGCGTCCGTGCTCGACGGCACGGAAGTTGTCTATATCGCCCGCGCCTCGCAGCGCCGGGTGATGTCGATCAACCTGACGCCCGGCAGCCGGCTTCCGGCCTTCTGCGCCTCGATGGGCCGCGTTCTGCTGGCCGCTTTGCCGGAAAGCGAGGCGCGCTCCGTGCTTGGGCGAACCGACCTCAAGGCGAACACGCCCAATACCAGGACCGATCCGGAGGAGCTGATGGCGGAATTCCGCCGGGTGAGGGAACAGGGCTACGCCGTTATCGACCAGGAACTGGAGATCGGGCTGTGCTCGATTGCCGTGCCGGTCGAAAACGACCGTGGCCAGACTGTGGCGGCGATCAATATCGGCGCACCGGCCGCCTATGTCGCGGCTTCCGACATGGCCGAGCGCTTTCTGTCGCTGCTGAAAGAGACGCAGAAGGCACTGCGGCTAGTGCTGCCGTAGCTTTTGTGTATTTTCGGGGCCATCCTCGTCCTTCGAGGCTCCGCCTTCGGCTACGCACCTCAGGATGAGGATGGAGCATGCCCGACGCTCGATATGCTTTGAAGCCTCTTTTGGGCGAAGTGAGGGGATTAGCCCTCATCGTGAGGAGGCCTGCAAGGCCGTCTCGAACCACGAGGGCGGGTGGTTACCCGATTGATTTCTGTTCACATTCCCAACCTCTCCCTCTCCTCGATGCGCCAGGCGCGCGGCGTCTGGCCGGTCTGCTTGACGAAGAAGCGGGAGAAATAGGCGGGGTCGGCAAAGCCGAGGCGATAGCTGATTTCCTGAACGGTCGCGAAGGTGAAGACCAGCTCGCGCTTGGCCTCATCCAGCAGCTTGCGTGTGATCAGCTCGTGCGCGCCATGCCCGGTTCTGCCACGCACGATGCGGCTGAGATGGGCCGGCGAGATGCCAAGGCTTTCCGCATAGAAGGCGGCCGGCTTGTGCGAGCGGAAGTGGCGCTGGATCAGGCCCTGCAGCATCTCCATGCGGCGCTCGCTTTCGTCGCCCGGATTGGATTCCTCATCAGCCTTTTGGGCGATGCGGGCCGTCAGCAGCAAGGCCGAAGTTAGATAGGCATCCAGCAGATCGTTGCGGCCGTTGCGGTGGCTCGCAAATTCTTCTCCCAGGCGCCTCAATGTGCTGGCGACGTAGGCTGCGTCTTCATCGTCAGGATCGAGCAAGATCAGATGCGGAGCAGCAAGCCATGCGCCCAACCGGCTGCGATCGCCCGGCGAGGCCTTCAGATGCGAAATCAGCACCGTGATGACGAAGCCGTCTATATTGCGCGAGAACCGAAAGCCGTGATTGAGGCGCGGCGGCACCGTAATGACGGCGGGTGGCGTGATGGCATGGGGAATTCCGTCAAAGACGGCATCGCCCGATCCGGCTTGTATGTACAAGATCTGGAAAAAGCTCTCATGCCGGTGCGGGCGGATCTCCCAATGATGAAGGCTGCTGCGGGAGGGAATTGTTTCGCAATGTAGCCAAAAATCCGGCTTTCGGCCGGTATTTTCGCCATAGAGCTCATAAGTCGGCACGGTCTTCGTCATGGCACTCCTCGCTTACCATGTTCGATTTGTGCAATTTCGTGACCGAAATGTCCATTGCGGACTTACCTCGCGCCGAAGAGACTTGAGGCAAGAAATACGCATGGGAGGAGAGGCGATGCGCACTCAAGTCGCCATTATCGGTTCAGGGCCGTCCGGGCTGCTGCTCGGCCAGCTACTGACGGAGGCCGGCATCGATAATGTCATTCTCGATCGTGTCGGCAAGGATTATATTCTCGGCCGCGTGCGCGCCGGCGTGCTGGAGGAAGGCACCGTCCGATTGTTGGATCAGGCTAAGGCAAGCGGACGTTTGCATGCCGAGGGCTTGCCGCATGATGGCTTTTCGCTCGCCTTCGACGGCCGCGATCATCGTATCGACCTTCATGGTCTCACCGGCGGCAAGCGGGTCGTCATCTACGGCCAGACGGAGATGACCCGCGACCTGATGGCCCGCCGCGAGGAAAGCGGCGCTCCAACCATCTACAGCGCTGCCAATATCCAGCCGCACGGTTTCGATGGCGAAACGCCCTACCTGACCTATGAGAAAGACGGCGTTTCCCATCGCATTGATTGCGATTTCATTGCCGGCTGCGACGGCTTTCACGGCGTCAGCCGCAAATCGGTTCCGGAAAAGGCGATCCGCAGTTTCGAGAAGGTCTATCCCTTCGGCTGGCTTGGCGTGCTGGCGGAAGTGGCGCCTGTCAATCATGAGCTGATCTATGCCAATCATCCGCGTGGATTTGCGCTATGCTCTATGCGGTCGATGACGCGCAGCCGCTATTACATTCAGTGTCCCCTTGACGAAAAGATCGAGGACTGGAGCGACGATCGCTTCTGGGATGAGCTGCGCCGTCGACTGCCTGCCCATCATGCCGAGGTTCTGGTGACGGCGCCGTCCTTCGAAAAATCGATCGCGCCGCTACGCTCCTTCGTGGCCGAACCCATGCGTTTCGGCCGCCTCTTCCTGGTTGGCGATGCCGCCCATATCGTGCCGCCGACCGGCGCCAAGGGGCTCAATCTGGCGGCGAGCGACGTGCATTACCTGTTTTCGGGTCTAGCCGAGCATTATCAGGACCGCTCGAACGCCGGACTGGAGGCCTATTCCGCCCGCGCGCTTGCCCGGGTCTGGAAGGCGGTGCGCTTTTCCTGGTGGATGACGACGATGATGCATCGCTTTCCCGATACACATGATTTCGACCAGAAGATCCAGGAAGCCGAACTCGACTATCTCACCCATTCGCGTGCCGCTTCGACCGCGCTCGCCGAGAACTATGTCGGCCTGCCGTTCTAGACGAGATCTAAAGCTTCTTGGCGACCTCGCTTGCTGCCTCCCGGATCGTCTGCATCAGAATCGACAAGGGAAGGGTGGGGATGGCGTCGGTGCGCATGGTCAAGCCCACCGGCCCCTTCGTCTCGCTGGTATCGATCGGCAGAAGTGCTAATAGTCCGTCCTCGACATCGCCGGCAACGACGCCGGCCGAGATGATCCAGATAGCGTTGCTCGAGCGCACGAAGGCGCGGCCGAAGGAATCGGAGACGGTCTCGATCTGGTTGGGCAGCCCGCCGGCGCCGTTGGCGATCAGAAAGCTCTCGACGAAAGGGCGAATGATCGAGCCGCGCGTCGGCATCAGGACCGTATAGCGATTGAGATCGGAAAATAGCGACTGCCTGTCGGACAGAAGCGGATGGTCGGCCCTGACGGCGAAGACGACCTGTTCGGAGTAGAGGTGCTCGAAGGAAAAGCCGGTCATTTTATCGGGGCTTGCCAATCGGCCGACGACGAGATCGAGATCGCCGATGCGCAACTGCTCCAGAAGGACCGCGTTTTCGCCGGTCACGATCTTGATGCGGCTCCAGGTCTCTTCCTTGAGAAACAGGTCCATTGCCCGCGGCATGATCCGCGTCGAAACCGTCGGCAATGCGCCGACGCGGATCGGCGGCGCTTCGCCGGAGCGCTCCTGTGAGACGGAATCGAGACCCTGCCGGAGTGCTGTCAACGCTGCACCGGCATGGCGGAGGAAGACTTCGCCATAGCGCGTGATGCGGATGCCGCGCCCGTCGCGCTCGAAGACGGCGACACCAAGCGCTTCTTCCAGCTCGCGGATGGTCTTCGTCACCGCCGGCTGGCTGATATTCAGCAGGCCAGCCGCCTTGATCACGCTTTTCTGGCGCGCAACCTCGACAAAGGTCTGCAGATGGCGGAACTTGATGCGTGCGTCGAGCATGCTCACCCATAACCCCAGAGTTATCGTAGAGCAAAGAAATATCATTTTACCTAACCAGATTATACATCCAATCTCGCACCCGAGGAGATTTCCAGTGCAGTTTGCCCGCATCAACGACGTCACGATCCATTACCAGATCATTGGCGGCCCCGCCGACAAGCCGGTTCTTGTCTTTGCCAATTCGCTCGGCACCGATTTCCGGATCTGGCGGGATGTGATCGTGCGGCTCGCCGGCGATTTCGCCATCGTGCTTTACGACAAACGCGGCCATGGTCTCTCCGATCTCGGGCAGATGCCCTATTCCATCGAAGATCACGCCACCGATCTCGCTGGCCTGCTCGATTTCCTTTCGGTCAAGAATGCCATCATTTGCGGCCTATCTGTCGGCGGGTTGATCGCCCAGTCGCTCTATCAGCGGCGGCCGGATCTGGTGCGGGCGTTGATCCTCTGCGACACCGCCCATAAGATTGGCACGGCCGACAGCTGGAATGCCCGCATTGCGCAGGTCGAGGCTGAGGGCATCGAATCCATCGTCGATGCCATCATGGAGCGCTGGTTCACGCCGGCCTTCCGTCGTCCGGAAAACCTCGCCTATGCCGGCTATTGCAACATGCTGATCCGCCAGCCGGTTGCGGGCTATGCCGCCACCTGCGCGGCCCTTCGCGATGCCGATCTGACCGAAGCCGCGGCAAAGATCGCCGTGCCAACCATCTGCATCGTCGGCGATCAGGACGGCTCGACGCCGCCGGAGCTGGTGCTTTCGACGGCAAAGCTCATTCCGAATGCGCGTTATGAAGTTATCAAAGACGCGGGCCACATCCCCTGCGTCGAACAACCCGAGGCGTTGACCGAAGTCATCCGTGCCTTCATCGATGTCGTCCTGCGTGGAGAGCAAGCCTGATGAATGACCCCACCATGCCGTCCGAGCGCTATCTACAGGGCATGGCAACGCGCCGCGCAGTCCTGGGCGACGAGCATGTCGATCGCGCGCAACAGGGCGTGACAGAATTTGACAAGCCTTTCCAGGAGCTGATCACCGAAGCGGCCTGGGGGCACGTCTGGTCGCGCCCGACGCTCAGCCGTCGCGAGCGCTCCATCGTGACGATCGCGCTTCTGGCGGCACTCGGCCAGGATGACGAGGTGGCCATGCATGTGCGCGCCACGCGCAACACCGGCGCGACGCGCGACGATATCTGCGAGGCGCTTCTGCATGTGGCGATCTATGCCGGCGTGCCGGCCGCAAACCACGCGATCAAGATCGCCAAGCAGGTTTTCGAACAGATGGACGCCGAACAGGCGGCATGAAGCGAGGCAGACATGTCCGATAGAAGCAACAGCAAACCCGAAACGGGCGCCTTTTTCGCGAGAGACCGCGCCTGGCATCCGCCGGCCTTCGCGCCCGGCTATAAGACGTCCGTATTGCGCTCGCCGCAACGCGCGCTGCTATCGCTCGACGGCACCATCTCCGAAATCACCGGACCGGTCTTCGGCCATTCCATATTGAACGAGCTCGACAACGACCTGATCCATAATTTTGCCAAGCCGGGCGAGAGCGCCATCGGCGAGCGGATCATCGTGCATGGCCGCGTGCTCGACGAGCGCGGCCGGCCGGTGCCGGGCGTCCTGCTCGAATTCTGGCAGGCCAATGCCGGCGGCCGTTATCGCCACAAGAAGGAAACCTATCTCGCGGCCATCGATCCGAATTTCGGTGGGTGCGGCCGCGCCATCACAGATGATGAAGGCCGCTATGCCTTCCGCACCATCCGCCCCGGCGCCTATCCCTGGCCGAACGGCGTCAACGACTGGCGTCCGGCCCATATCCACTTCTCCGTCTTCGGCCATGGCTTTGCGCAGCGGCTGATCACGCAGATGTATTTCGAGGGCGATCCGATGATCTGGAAATGTCCGATCGTCGGGACGATCCCCGACAAGCAGGCGATCGAGCAGCTGATTGCGCCGCTTGACTGGGGCAACACGATCCCGATGGATGCCCGCGCCTATAAATTCGATATCGTGCTGCGCGGTCGCCGTTCGACCTTGTTCGAAAACCGGCTGGAGGGCAATTGATGGTACAGGATCTCGGTTATCTCAAGGAAACGCCGTCGCAGACGGCAGGGCCTTACGTCCATATCGGTCTGACGCCGAACTATAGCGAGATCGGCGGTGTCTACGAAATCGACCTCGGCTCCGTCATGTTGAACGACAAGACGCTCGGCGAGCGTATCACCGTGACGGGCAGGGTTCTCGATGGCGCGGGAGCGCCGGTCAAGGATGCCGTCCTCGAGATCTGGCAGGCCGATAGCGCCGGGCTTTATAACAGCCCCTCGGAGCTGCGCGGCACGGCCGATCCGAACTTTACCGGCTGGGGGCGTTGTCCTACCAATTCGACCGACGGCGTTTTCCGTTTCGAGACCATCAAGCCCGGCCGCGTTCCCTTCAAGGACGGCCGCAAGATGGCGCCGCACATCACCGTCTGGATCGTCGCCCGCGGCATCAACATCGGCCTGCACACGCGCATGTATTTTCCGGAGGAAGCTGCCGCCAACGCGGAAGATCCATTGCTTGCCCGCATCGAACACAGGGATCGCCTCGCAACGCTGATTGCCGCGAAGGAAGGCTCTGTCTACACCTTCGACATCCATTTGCAGGGCGACAAAGAAACGATTTTCCTCGATATATAGGCCATGAGCGTTTCTCCCTTCGATCATCCCTTTCTGTCAGGCCTTCTCGGTGACGAGGAGATTGCGGCGTATTTTTCAGCCAAGGCCGACATCCGCGCCATGCTCTCTTTCGAAGCGGCACTTGCCGAGATCGAGGCCCGGCATGGGTTGATCCCGCAGGAGGTGGCTGCGCATATCGCTAAGGTCTGCGCGGATTTCGAACCCGATCTACAAAGCCTGATGAGTGCAACGGCATCGGATGGCGTCGTCGTGCCGGAACTTGTTCAGCAACTGCGCAAGGCGGTCGGAGAGGATGTCGGCAAACATGTCCATTTCGGCGTCACCAGCCAAGATGTCATCGATACCAGCCTGATGCTGCGGCTGAAGGCTGCCGTTTTCATCCTGAGCAACCGTCTTTTCGCCGTATCGTCCGCGCTCACCAAGCTGGATGAGCGTTTCGGATCGAACCGGCTGATGGGCCGCACCCGGATGCAGGCTGCGATCGCGATCACCGTGTCCGACCGGCTGCGGGCATGGCGCCATCCGCTCGATCAGTATCGCGACCGGCTGACGCAGGAGACTTTTCCGCTGCAGTTCGGCGGTGCGGCTGGCACGCTGGAAAAATTCGGGCCGAAAGCGGCGGAAATCAGAAGCTCGCTGGCGCAAGCGCTTGGTCTCACGGACGAGCCGCAATGGCAAAGCCAGAGAGCGCGCATTGCCGAGCTTACCGGGCTCTTGTCCATGATCTCAGGCAGCCTCGGCAAGATCGGTCAGGACGTGGCACTTCTGGCGCAGGCAGGTGAGGAGATAGAGCTTGCCGGCGGCGGCGGCTCCTCCGCCATGCCGCACAAGCAAAATCCGGTCGCGGCTGAAACGCTTGTCACGCTAGCTCGCTTCAATGCCGTCCAGCTTTCCGGCATTCACCAGTCGCTGGTACACGAGCAGGAGCGCTCTGGCGCCGCCTGGACATTGGAATGGCTGCTATTGCCGCCTATGGTGGTGGCAACGGCAGCTTCGTTGCGCCACGCGTTGCAACTGGTCGGTTCGATCAAGCGCTTGGGAACGACGGCTGAGTAGGATATTCGTCGCCATCCATAACTGAATCGGTATGGAAGCAAGGTTTTATTTCATTTTACATCACCATTTCTCATGAGAAATTGGCGATGATCAGAATTTGAATGATCAAGGGCAGCTCAAAAAGACGGCTGCCGGGAGGAGAGAAAATGAAACGGTTTGTCTTGGCCGCCATTGCGGCCGTTGCTCTTGGCGGTGCTGCCTATGCCGATACTATCAAGGTCGGCGTCATCGGTCCGTTTTCCGGTCCGTTCGCGCTGCAAGGCAAGAATTTCAAGGCCGGCATCGATGCCTATATGGCCGTCAATGGCAAGAAGGTCGGCAATGACGAGGTGGAGGTGATCTACCGCGACTTGCCTGCGGCCGATCCCGCTCAATCGAAGTCGCTCGCCCAGGAGCTCGTCGTCAAGGAGAAGGTCCAGTATCTCGCCGGGTTCTACTTCACGCCGGACGCGATGGCCGTGACGCCGATCCTCAAGCAGGCCAATGTGCCGATGGTGATCTTCAATGCTGCCACTTCGGCAATCGTCACAAAGAGCCCGCTTGTCGTGCGCACGTCCTTCACCACTTGGCAGACCTCGACGCCGATCGCCAAGGTTGCCTATGATGCCGGCGTGAAGAAGGTCATTTCCGTCGTCAGCGACTACGGTCCGGGCGTGGACGCCGAAAATGCCTTCAAGGCCGGTTTCGAGAAGCAGGGCGGCGAAGTGGTGCAGGCGATCCGCATGCCGCTCTCGACCAATGACTTCAGCCCGATCATGCAGCGCATCAAGGATTCCGGCGCACAGGGCGTCTTCGCCTTCCTGCCCTCCGGGCCGACGACGCTCGGCTTCGTTAAGGCCTATAATGAGAATGGCCTGAAGGCAGCCGGCATCAAGCTTTTTGCGCCGGGCGACCTGACGCAGGAGTCCGATCTGCCGGCGCTTGGTGATGCCGCGCTCGGCATGCAGACGACCTTCCATTATGCGATTTCGCATGACTCGCCCGAAAACAAGGCTTTTGTCGCAGCCGCCGACAAGGCAATCGGCAATCCGGCCGAGCTAACCTTCCCGGCCGTGGGTGCCTTCGACGGGATGCATGTCATCTACAAGATGATCGAGGCGACCGGTGGCAAGCAGGATGCGCAGAAGGCGGTCGATGCCGTGAAGGGCCTGTCCTGGGTCAGCCCGCGCGGTCCCGTCACCATCGATCCCGAAAGCCGGCATATCACGCAGAACATCTATCTGCGCGAGGTCGCCAAGGGCGATGACGGCAAATACTACAACAGGGAAATTCAGACCTTCGAGAAGCAAGGCGATCCCGGCCTTGCCGCTGCGAAGTAAGTTGCGCCAAAACTTCATGCGCCTGAGTGTAGACATCCTCAGGCGTGTGATGGCAGCGGCCGCGCTACACAAACCGGACCAGCGATATCAATGCAAACCGTGCTCAGCATAGCAGTCGATGCCCTCGCTTACGGCATGGTGCTGTTCGTCATCTCCATCGGCCTTTCCGTCACCATGGGGCTGATGCGCGTCGTCAATCTGGCCCACGGCGCCTTTGCCATGATCGGCGGCTATATCGCTTCCTATGCGGCGCGCGATCTAGGGCTTGGTTATGGCGCCGCCGTATTGCTGGCGGTCGTCGGCACCGTCATCATCTCCATCCCGATCGAACGGTTGCTTTATCGGCGCATCTATGGCGCGCCTGAATTGACGCAGGTGCTGATGACGATCGGCATCACCTTCTGCATCATCGGCATTGCCAATTATGTCTTCGGCCCCACTCTAAAGACCATCCCCTTGCCGGGCAGTCTGCAGGGCTCCGTCGATCTTGGCTTCCGCACCATTGGCACCCATCGCATTTTCGCAATCACCTGCGGTCTCATCGTCGCCCTAGCCTTGTGGTACACGATCGAGAAGACCTCCTTCGGCGTGAAGCTGCGTGCCTCCGTCGATAATGCCGCGATGGCGGCTGCTCTCGGCGTCAGGACGGAAATCGTCTATGCGGTCAGCTTCGCCATTGCCGTCGGGCTTGCCGCCTTCGGTGGTGTCGTGGGTGCCGAGCTCCTGCCGGTCGAACCCTATTATGCCCTGCGCTACATGGTGACCTTTCTCGTCGTCGTTTCAGTCGGCGGCGCGGGCTCGATTTCCGGCGCGCTGCTTGCCTGTCTCATTCTTGGCTGCATCGATACGACCGGCCGCTATCTCATGCCGGAATATGGGGAATTCTTCTTCTATCTGGCCGTCATTGCCATTGTCTGCGTCTTCCCGCGCGGCTTTGCCGGGAGAATGAAGTAACATGGCTTTGACGTTTGAAAGAGAGGCCGCTCCGCTCGTGACCAGACATCGCACACTTGGACAGGATTTCATCGCGGTGGCGGTCATCGCCTTGCTGGCTGCCGCCGGCTACCTGCTGTTTCCAGACAACCTTGCCCTCCTGACGCGCCTGATCGCGATCGCGCTTCTCGTTCTCTCGCTCGATCTCGTCACCGGCTATTGCGGCGTGGCGACTCTCGGCCATGCGGCGTTGTTCGGCGCGGGTGCCTATGCAGCCGGCATTGCGTCAGCCCATTACGGCATCAACGATCCCTTGCTGATGACGCTTGCCGGCATCGCCGGCGGCGCGGCTGCCGGGTTGATTTGCTCCATTGTCATTTTGAGAGCTCATGGCCTGCCGCAGCTCGTGCTCTCGATTGCGCTGATCTATCTCTTCCACGAATTCGCCAACAAGGCGTCGAGCTGGACAGGCGGCAGCGACGGCCTGTCGGGTATTTCAGCTGATCCGCTGTTCGGTGTTTTCGAATTCGATCTCTATGGGCATACGGCCTACTTCTATGGCGTGGCACTGCTGCTGATCGTGCTCGTACTTTTGCGCTTTCTCGTCCGTTCGCCCTTCGGCATGCTCTGCCGCGGCATCCGGCAGGATCCCTTGCGCATCCGTGCCATGGGTGCCTCGCCGAAAGTAGCTCTCATCAAGATGTATGTCATTTCCGGTGCTGTTGCTGGCATCGGCGGTGCGCTGAATGCGATTTCTACGCAGGTCGTCGGTCTCGACAGTCTCTCCTTCACACAATCGGCCGAGGCTCTGGTCATGCTCGTGCTCGGCGGTACCGGCTCGCTGTTTGGTGCGCTCGTCGGCACGCTGATCTTCATGCTCTTCGAGGATTATGTCTCCGCCGCCAACCCCTTCCATTGGCTGACGATCGTCGGCGGGCTTCTCATTCTCGTCGTTCTCTTCGCGCCCAAGGGTATTTACGGCACGGCGGCTGCCTATGTGGCCCGTCGTAGGGAGGCGCGGGCATGAGCGCGATTTTCGAAGTCAGCAATCTGAAGAAGGCGTTCGGCGGGCTGACGGTGACGAACAATGTCAGCCTGTCGATGGCGCCGGGCGACCGCGTCGCTCTCATTGGCCCGAACGGCGCCGGCAAGACCAGCTTCGTCAATCTCGTAACAGGCAATCTGCAGGCGGATTCCGGCGAGGTCCGCATCGCCGGCCAGAACGTCAACAAGGTCGATGCTATCGGCCGGGTCAGGCGCGGGCTGGTGCGCTCGTTCCAGGTGACGCGGCTGTTTCAGGATATGACGCCGGCCGAGCATGTCGGTATGGCGGTGCTGCAGCGGACGGGTCGCTCCGGTCGCATGTTCGGTAACTTCCTCTCCATGCGCGATGTCATGGCCGAAACGGAGGAACTACTCGGAACGCTCGGCCTCAGCGCGCTTGCGCATCGCAAAGTCAGCGAGATTGCCTATGGCCAGCAGCGGCTATTGGAAATTGCCGTTGCCATGGCGCTGAAGCCGAAGGTGCTTTTGCTGGACGAGCCCGCCGCCGGCGTGCCGCAGAGCGACACCGGCCGCATCGAGCAGGCGCTGGCCGATCTGCCTGCCGATCTCGCCGTACTGATGATCGAGCATGACATGGACCTCGTTTTCCGTTTTGCCAAGCGCGTCGTGGTGCTTGCGGCCGGCACGATCATATTCGACGGATCACCGAAAGACGTGACGCAGGATGCGCGGGTGCGCGAAGCCTATCTGGGGAGCTACGCCAATGCCGGCCACGCCGCTTGAAGTCGAAAATCTGTCGGCCGGTTATGGTCCGACACGGGTGCTGGAAGGCGTCTCCTTTTCCGTGCCGGCAGGCGGTCGGCTTGCCGTTCTCGGCCGCAACGGCATGGGCAAGAGCACGCTGCTGGCCACGCTCGCCGGGCAGACCCGGCGCTATGATGGCCGCATCCGGCTCGGCTCGGCCGACATCGCCGGCTTACCGAGCGCACGCCGCGCTCATCAGGGCCTCGGCTATGTGCCGCAGACGCGTGACGTCTTTCCGACGCTGACGGTGGAGGAAAATCTGTCCGTCGGGCTGAAGGGCCGGCCGAAGGCCGCCCTGCAGGAAGCCTATGATATGTTTCCACGCCTGCAGGAGCGCCGCAGAAACCTCGGCGGCCAGCTTTCCGGCGGCGAACAGCAGATGCTGTCGACGGCCCGCACGATCCTTGGCCACCCCTCAGTCCTGCTTCTGGACGAGCCGCTGGAGGGGCTGGCACCCGTCATCTGCGAGGAACTGATGGCGGCCTTCGCCAAGCTTGCCAAGTCGGGCGACATGACGATCCTGCTGGTCGAGCAGCGCATCCAGAGCGCATTGGATTTTGCCAGCGATGTCATCATTCTGGAGCGCGGCAGGCTGGCCTGGAAAGGGACGCCCGAGGCGCTCGCAAGGGATCATCAGGCGGTCGAGCGCCTGCTTGGCGTCGGCGGCCTGCATTAGAAGCGGATCGCTCATAAACAAGTTGACGCTGTCGCGAGCCAACGCCTATCGTTTCCCCCTGGATCGTAGTCTGAAGGCGCATGGCGTGACGAAATGATGCGATGCCGGTGCCTGGACCGATGCAGATACAGGGAAGACTTGTCCTTACATCTTTGGAGGAAGAGATGCCTGACAAACCTGCAATCGTCTTGGTTCATGGTTTCTGGGGTGGTGCGGCCCATTGGTCGAAAGCCATCCTTGAGCTCAACCGCCTTGGCTATACCGATCTGCATGCGGTCGAAAATCCACTGACCTCGCTTGCGGACGACGCCGAACGCACTCGTAAGATGGTCAAACAAATATCCGGACCTGTCGTCCTCGTCGGCCATTCCTATGGGGGCGCGGTCATAACCGAGGCGGGCGATCTGCCAAATGTGAAGGCGCTGGTCTATATCGCGGCCTTTGCGCCGGATGCAGGAGAAAGCCCGGGCGGCATCAGCCAGGCAAAGCCTCCTGCCGCTTTCGAGAATATCGCGCCCGACAGCGACGGCTATCTCTGGATCAAGCCGGAGAAGTTTCGGGAGAGCTTTTGCCAGGATCTGACGGCAGATGAAGCCCTTGTCATGGCGGTCACGCAGAAAGCTCCGCTCGGCAGCACGTTTGGCAATACGGTCTCCGATCCCGCCTGGAAGAAGAAACCCTGTTATTATCAGGTGTCAACGGCAGATCGCATGATCCATCCGGACAATGAGAGGATGATGGCAGCGCGCATGAAGCCCGTGAAGCAGATCGAACTGGACGCGAGCCATGCCTCTCTCGCGTCGCATCCGATCGAGGTTGCCGCTTTGATCGTCGAAGCAGCTAAAAGCTGAGGCGCGTGACACCGGTTTAAAGGATAAAACTGGCATATGAGTATCGCGAGAGCGAGAAGCGCTTAGCTCCTCGCTCTCGTCGCATAGCGGATTTTGCAGATAGCCAATCCAATTCATGTTGACGACAAAACGTTGACGATTTATCGATATATTATCATCGTTGTTGGTGTCGTTCTGCTGGAGGCGGGTTTGTCGGAGAATATTTCGGGTCGTTGGGATTTCTGGATCGACCGCGGCGGCACCTTTACCGACGTTGTCGGGCGCGATCCGTCCGGCGCTCTCCACGGCCGCAAGGTCCTCTCTGAAAATCCGGAGGCTTACCGCGACGCAGCCGTTCACGGCATCCGCCTGCATCTTGGTCTTGGCAAAGGTGAGCCGGTTCCCGAAGGTGCAATCGGCGAGGTCCGCATGGGCACGACGGTCGCCACCAATGCGCTGCTCGAGCGCAAAGGCGAACGCCTCGCGCTTGTAACAACGAAGGGTTTCCGGGACGCGCTGCGCATCGGCTACCAGGAACGCAAGAAAATCTTCGCGACCGAGATCGTCAAGCCGGAAGCGCTCTATGAAGATGTCGTCGAGATCGAAGAGCGCGTGCTTGCCGACGGTACCGTCGAGCTTGCTCTGGATGAAGAGATTGCGGAAGCGGCGCTGCGTGACCTTCTCGCCAAGGGCTATCGCTCCGTCGCCATCGTCTTCATGCATGCCTATAAATTTCCGGCGCATGAGGCCGCCGTTGCCCGGATCGCAAGGTCGATCGGCTTCGAGCAGGTCTCGGTCAGCCATGAGGTTTCGCCGCTGATCAAGCTCGTCGGCCGCGGCGATACGGCTGTCATTGATGCCTATCTCTCGCCGGTGCTCGGCCGCTATATCCGCCAGGTTTGTGATGAGCTCGATGTCGAGCGCACGGGCGCACGCGTCATGTTCATGATGTCGTCGGGCGGATTGACGGCCGCCGATATGTTCCAAGGCAAGGACGCGATCCTCTCGGGTCCGGCTGGCGGCGTGGTCGGCCTTGCGAAGACCGGCGAGCAGGCAGGTTTTGCCAATGTCATTGGCTTCGACATGGGCGGCACCTCCACGGATGTGGCGCATTTCGACGGCGAATATGAGCGCGCCTTCGAGACGGAAGTGGCCGGCGTACGCGTCCGTGCGCCGATGATGCTGATCCATACCGTGGCCGCCGGTGGCGGCTCGATCCTGCATTTCGATGGCGATCGCTTCCGCGTCGGCCCGGATTCGGCCGGCGCCTTTCCGGGTCCGGCCTGCTATCGCAATGGCGGCCCGCTGGCCGTCACCGACGCCAATGTCATGGCCGGCAAGCTGCTGCCGGAATTCTTCCCCTCCATTTTCGGACCCAATCAGGACCAGCCGCTCGATGTCGAGACGGTGCGGTCCAAGTTCGCCGCACTCGCAGCCGAAATCGGCGATGGCCGCAGCCCGGAAGACGTCGCCGACGGCTTCATCCGCATCGCCGTTGCCAATATGGTCGAGGCGATCAAGAAAATCTCGGTACAGCGCGGCTATGACGTGACGCGTTATGCGCTCAACTGCTTCGGCGGCGCCGGCGGGCAGCATGCCTGCCTGGTTGCCGACGCGCTCGGCATGAAGAGCATCCTTCTGCATCCGATGTCCGGTCTTCTCTCGGCCTATGGTATGGGCCTTGCCGATATCAGGGCAACGCGCCAGAAAGCGCTCGGCGTTTCGCTTGATGATGCCGCACCCGTCGCCATTGCAGCGCTCGGTAGCGAATTGCGCGGCGAATGCGTGCCCGAGTTGGAAGCCCAGGGCGTCGCAACGGGCGACATCAAGACGGTCCAGCGCGCCCATATCCGCTATGCCGGCACCGATACCTTGTTGGCGGTCGAGACGACTTTCCCCGAAATCGACGATCCCGCGCGGCTGCGCAGCCAGTTCGAAACGCTGCACAAGCGCCGCTTCGGTTTCGTTGCCGAGGACAAGCCTCTGGTCGTGGAAGCCGTCGAGATCGAAACGATCGGCGGTGCTGCTGCCGATATCGCAGTCGAGCTTGAAGCGGCGGCCGAGGGTGAGGCGCAAGCTGCAAGGCGCACCGCCTTCTACTCAAACGGCGAAAGTCACGATGCGGCCGTCGTCCTGCGTGAGGCGATCAAGCCGGGCCAGACTGTCACCGGCCCGGCCATCATCATCGAGCCGAACCAGACGATCGTCATCGAGGATGGCTGGCAGGCGCAGCTGACCACAAAGGATCATATCGTTCTCAAGCGCATCAAGGCGCTGCCCGAGCGCAATGCCATCGGCACCAAGGCCGACCCCGTCATGCTGGAGATCTTCAACAATCTCTTCATGTCGATCGCCGAGCAGATGGGTATGACGCTGCAGAACACCGCCTATTCGGTCAATATCAAGGAGCGGCTGGATTTCTCCTGCGCCGTCTTCGATGCCGAAGGCAATCTGGTCGCCAATGCGCCGCATATGCCGGTTCATCTCGGCTCAATGGATGCCTCCGTTGCGACCGCGATCCGCGAAAATGCCGTCATTCATCCGGGCGATGTCTTCCTGATCAATGCGCCCTATAATGGCGGCACGCATCTGCCTGACCTCACCGTCTGCACCCCTGTCTTCGATGATGCCGGTCAGAAGATCCGCTTCTGGGTTGCCAGCCGCGGCCATCACGCCGATATCGGCGGTATCTCGCCGGGATCGATGTCGCCGCTTGCCACCCATATCGAGGAGGAAGGCGTCTATATCGACAATTTCAAGCTGCTTGATCGGGGCCGGTTCTGCGAGGTGGAGCTTACCAAGCTGCTGACGGGTGCCCGCTATCCTGTGCGCACGCTGGCGCAGAATATCAATGACCTCAAGGCCCAGGTTGCCGCCAATGAAAAGGGCGTCGCCGAGCTGAAGAAGATGATCGCACTCTTCGGCGAAGATGTCGTCGATGCCTATATGGGCCATGTTCAGGACAACGCGGCGGAAAGCGTGCGGCGTGTCCTCGATCGTCTGTCGGACGGCGAATTCAGCTATGAGATGGATCAGGGCTGCAAGATCGTCGTCAAGATTTCGATCGACAAGGACAAGCGCGAGGCGACGGTCGATTTCACCGGCACATCGGCGCAGCGCCCCGACAATTTCAATGCGCCGCAGCCCGTCACGCGCGCTGCCGTCCTCTATGTCTTCCGCGTTCTCGTCGAGGCGGATATTCCGATGAATGCCGGCTGCCTCCGGCCGATCCGCATCATTATTCCCGAGGGGACGATGCTAACGCCGAAATATCCGGCTGCTGTTGTTGCCGGCAATGTTGAGGTCAGCCAGGCCGTGACCAACTGCCTGTTCGGTGCGGTCGAGGCGCTTGCCGCAGCCCAGGGCACGATGAACAATCTGACCTTCGGCAACGATGCCTATCAATATTACGAGACGATCTGCTCCGGCGCGCCGGCAGGACCGGGCTTCAACGGCGCCGATGCTGTGCATACGCACATGACCAACTCGCGCCTCACCGATCCCGAAATCCTTGAGACGCGGTTCCCTGTGGTGTTGGAGGATTTCCATATTCGTCCGAATTCAGGCGGGCGCGGCAAATGGAACTCCGGCAACGGCACGCAGCGCACCATCCGCACGCGTGAGAAGCTGGAATTCGCGATCCTGTCGGGCCACAGGCGTGTGGCCCCCTTCGGTGTGAAGGGCGGCGAAGTGGGCCAGATCGGCCGCAATTATGTCCGCCGCAACGATGGCAGGATTGAAGAGCTGATCGGCTCGGCCCATACCGTGCTCGAAGCCGGCGAAGCCTTTACGGTCGTCACTCCCACCGGCGGCGGCTACGGAAAACGGGACGAATAGCAATGTGATGCCGGGTCGAGCGGCCTTGATCGCCCGGCTCGTCGAATCTGCCGGGCCTTAATCCGGTTCGAAGGAGTTTTCAGGTGACGTCCGAGGAAAAGAGCAAACGACGCGAGTTGATCGTATCATCGGCCCATCTTGCCGGCGGCAGCTCGCCGGCCTTGTCGGAGCTGGAATACGGGTCGATCCTCTTTTCTCATGCCTTCAATCGGTGGCTGGTGCGCTGTATGGCGGCGGCGGGCGTGCCTGGCCTTTCGCCGATCGAGATCCTGATCATTCATTCGGTGCGACACCGAGATAGACCGAAAACGCTCGCCGATCTCTGCCTCGTGCTCGACATCGAGGATACGCATGTCGCCAATTATGCCATCAAGAAGCTCGAGGCGGCGGGCCTCGTCAAGAGCGGCAAGGCCGGCAAGGAAAAGACCATCCGGGTGACGGATAAGGGCTTGGACGCGCTGAAGCGCTATACCGAAATTCGCGAGCGGCTATTGGTTGAGGCAACGAAAGTATCGGGTCTCTCGCAAGACGATCTCTCCGATATCGCTTCGCATCTAAGGGCATTGTCCGGCTATTACGAACAGGCGGCGCGGTCGGCCGCCACGCTCTAGGATAGAAGCGCGCAAGTCTCGGCCAAATCTTCTCAGTCTCTCGCACAGGTTCACATCTCGTTGTGGTCTAATATAGATTAGCCCATCGGGACCACACGCAAATTCCCCCCTCTTATCTATTCTGCCATTTCATACCTATATTAGGTCTGTGCGATCCGTTGGCGACAATCCGCCCAACGATCTGTGTCGGCTGACCGATGAGATCCAGTTTTTACCACTGCACGACTTTTAGAAATTGCTGGCTTCGCACGATAGCAAAAGTGTGCTTTTTTTGACCGAAAGGGGAATGGTGTAAAAACTTCCATGAACAACGATAGTTTTGAGCTGAAATTTTGGGGCGTGCGGGGGAGCATCCCTGTATCGGGACCGGAATTTGAGCGGTACGGCGGTAACACGTCGTGCATTGAGTTACGGCATGACGGCAGGCATATCTTGTTCGACGCAGGGACCGGTTTGCGCGAAGCGGCGGCATCCCTTGCCAAGGAAGAGGTCCGCAACATCGATCTCTTCTTCACCCATTCGCACTATGACCACATCATCGGCCTGCCTTTCTTCAACGCGATATACGATCCGCGCGTCAGCGTCGATCTCTGGTCGGGCCATCTGGCCGGCAAGACGACGACGCGGCAGCTGATCGGCCAGTTCATGCGGCCGCCATGGTTTCCCGTCGAACCCGACATCTGTCGTGCGACGATGAATTTCCGCGATTTTGCCGCCGGCGACACGTTGAAGCCGCATCCCGGCATCGTCATTCATACGACGAGGCTGAACCATCCCGGCGGCTGTATCGGCTATCGCATCGAATGGTCGGGGCGAGTGATCGCCATGGTCTATGATACCGAGCATGTGGCGGGCAAACTGGATGAGGCGGCGCTTGAGCTGATGGCGGATGCCGACCTTGCCATCTACGATGCGACCTATCTCGAAACGGAGATGCAGAAATATCTCGGTTTTGGCCATTCTACATGGCAGGAGGGCATCAAGCTCGCGAAGAAGGCCGGTGCCAAGCGGCTTGCCATGTTCCATCATGCGCCCGGCCGGACGGATCGCGAACTGGACGACATGCAGCGCGATGCGCAGAAGAGCTTCCCCGAAGCGTTCTTCGCCTTTGACGGGCAATCGCTGCAGCTCTGAGACATCGTTTGGCTAGAAGTGTCCGTTATTACACGGGGTAACAACCCTTTGACTGAAACGGCTTTCGGGAGGTTGAAGAGATGGCCGTCAAACGGATGGACAATGTCGGAATCGTCGTCGAAGACCTGGCAGGAGCGATTGATTTTTTTCGCGAACTCGGCCTCGAGCTCGAAGGGCGGGCCACGATCGAAGGAGAGTGGGCCGGGCGTATCACCGGCCTGGGCGATCAGCGCGTCGAAATTGCCATGATGCGCACGCCGGACGGCCACAGCCGGCTCGAGCTCTCCCGTTTCCTTGCGCCGGCCGTCGTCGCGGATCACCGAAATGACCCGGTCAACGCCTTCGGCTACCTCCGGGTCATGTTCGCCGTCGACGACATTGACGACACGCTTGAAAGGCTTCGCGCGCGTGGCGCGCAGCTCGTCGGCGAAGTCGTCCAGTATAGCGACGCGTATCGCCTCTGCTATATCCGCGGACCTGAAGGACTTCTCATCGGGCTTGCCCAGGAACTCGGCGCGTAGCTGAACGACTAATGCACGAAGTCGCCGACCGGCCGCCATTCGATGGCGGCATGGTCGGCCGTCTCCTCAAACAGCGCCTCCACGAAATTCCAGGCGAGATCGTCATGGGCGAGATGGTGCGTCATCACCCCGATCGGTTCGTCATGGCCGTCGAAACGGATCCGGAGTTCTTCCACGAGACGTCCGATTACTTCGGCATGCGGTAAACCACCACGTACGCCGTGCCATCTCATGATGTCGATATGGGTGTTGATCAAGCCGATGGGGGCCTGTTTTGCCAATCCGAAAACGGAGACGGCGCGATAGCCGAAGGGGGCGAGATGCGGCAACAGCGCATCATCGATCCGGTTCCACGGCGGGACCAACAGCGGCACGAACTGTTGGGGGTAAAGGGTCTTCAGCTTATCGAAACCGCGGTGCAGCTCGTCGAGCACGATCGACTGCGGCCGATGCAGACCGAGCTCCTGCTTCTTGGTTTCGTCAGGGGCATAGTTTTGATGCGTCCAGCCGTGCACTGTGGCGGTGATGTGGCTTTCCCGCGTCAGACGTTCGGCCAGTGCCTCGCCCGTCGGTCCCGGAATGATCGCCAGAGCCATCGGCACGTCGAAACGATTGGCAAGCGACAGAAGCCGGTCGAGGGCAGGGGTCGGCTCGATGGCGTCGTCGTCGCGGAACCAGAATTTTACCTTCCGTCCCGCCTCGCTCCATCGCCGCAGCTCGTCACGCACGGGCTGCCAATCGGCTCTATCGCTCATAATAGGTGTCTCCCAAATGGTTTCGAAGAATGGTTTCCAACCGCCGCGCTGCGGCGGTCAGCGAGCGCTCCTGATGCACGAAGTCATAGGCTGCGTTTGCCATGGTCTGCCGCAGGTTCTGGTCGTTCAAAAGTCGAGCGATGGCACTGGCATAGGCCTCGATATCGCCCTCTGGTGTTAGAAGTCCTGTCTTGTCCGCCATCACCACCTCCGGCACGCCGGCCGTTGCCTGCGCGACGACGGGCAGGCCCGCCGCCTGCGCTTCCAGATAGGCGAGGCCATAGGCTTCGTTGCAGCCGGGCCAGACATAAAGGCCGGCGGCCGCCAGTTCTTGCGCGATCTCTGAGGTGGAACGCTCTCCGCGCCAAATGATGCGGCTTTCACCGAATGTGGAAAACAATGACCTTGCCTCGGCCCGCATCGGCCCGTCGCCAATGATGGTCAGGATCCAATCCTGATCGCGGATAAGATCGAGCGCACCCGCCAGCATGGCGTAGCTGTCAAACTTGTCGCCCTTCCGTAGCATTGCCACTGTAATCAGCCGTCGCGGATCGGAGGACGAGCGGGCGAAGGGTGCGGTATCGATGAAGGGCAGGAAGCGCTCGTAGCGGCCATCGGGGATCGCATCGAGCAAACCAAGCCGGTCCCGCTCGGTAAAGCACAGATTGACGGCGGCAAGCCTTACCGCATCGGCGATAAGGCGCTGGTTCTCGCTCCAGCCGGTCTCGTCATGACGGCGGGAGTAGGAGGCCTCGGCCGTAACATAGGGAATGCCCAGCGTGCTGGCGATGGGTGGACCGATGAGATCGGGTGTCTTGTAATAGGGATGATAGGTGAACCACAGATCGGGTGCCGCCTTGTCCCGCCATTGCTCCCGCAGTCGGCCCATCTCGCTCTCCGCCTGTCTGGCGATCTCCGCGCGTGGGCCGGCTTCCGGGGTAGGCGTGAAGCTGCGCAATTCGGAAGCGACTTCGACCTCATGCCCGGCCATCTTCAATACTGCGATGATCTGGCGCGCCATCAGCCGGTCGCCGGACGGGACCGGATGGGCAGGCGACTTCAAGGGAGCATAAAAGGCAATCTTCATGATGTCGTCGCACCGTTGACGATTAAGTGATGGCAGGAACCCGAATCGTGAGAGGATTGCCCGAATTCCGACCGGTTGCGTGACAATAAGGTCCCTGCTTCAAAAAGCCGCATCCTCGACAGTATGCGGTGTTGCGGCTACTGCATAATTCCTTAAATCGGAATCGATTTGAGGATAAAATTATGCCGCAGGTTAAAAGTGCTACAGCGATTTTTGCGCGTCATATATGACGCGCGCCGCTGTAGATGAATAGGCGATAGCCGTTTTCGGATCTGTTGTGAACGGGCAATATACATTGGGTTTGATGACCATCGAGGCAAGAAAGCCAATCATAACCGATCGCCTCGTGCGAAAGCTCCGTCTCGGCTCCGGTCTGATCGTTTTTGCTTTCGTCATCATGCATCTGGCCAACCATTCCCTCGGTCTGATCTCGCTCGGCATGGCCGAACGTGCGCAGCATTGGTTCATGGCGGTTTGGCGCAATCCGGTCGGAACCGTGCTGCTCTATGGGGCACTGATCCTGCATATCCTGCTCGTGCTGCGAATGCTCTACAAGCGCAGGACGTTTGTCATGCCCGCGGGCGAGGCTTTTCAGATCGTTACCGGTCTATTGGTCCCCCTCCTGCTGATAGACCATATCGTTGCGACGCGCATCGTTCATGAGGTCTACGGCTATCACGATACCTACAAGGCGATCGTGCGCAGCCTGTGGGTGACGTCGCCATTCAACGGTGTGCGCCAGTCGCTCGTCCTTCTGATCGTTTGGCTTCATGGGTGTATCGGCGTTCATTTCTGGCTGCGCTACCGCCCCTGGTACATGGCGATCGCGCCCGTCATGCTGTCGCTCGCCATTGTTCTGCCGATCCTCGCTTTGCTCGGCTTTGCCGCAATGGGCAAGACGGTGGCACATGAGGTCGCCCAGGAGGATGAGCGCGGCTATCCCGGCGGCTACTACAGCGACGTGCGAAGCTTCGGCGAGTCAGGCTCGGCGCCTGGCAGTAAAATGGCGGAAGACTTGTGGCCGTACCGCGCCGGATTTTATGGCGCCTTCAGCCTGTCGATCGCCGCTCTTTTCGCTTTCCGGGCACATCGCAGGCTAAAAGAGCGGCAATATCAGGTCGCCATTCGTTACGCGGGCGGGGAAGTCGTGCACGCGCCGCGCGGCTTCAGCGTGCTCGAGGCAAGCCGTCTCGGCGGTATCCCGCATTATTCGGTCTGCGGCGGCAAGGGGCAATGTTCCACCTGCCGCGTGCAAATCATCGAGGGGGCGGAAAACCTTCCGCCGCCCGAGCCGTTGGAGCAGAAGACCCTGAACCGTATCGGCGCCACGCCGGATGTCAGGCTTGCCTGTCAACTGCGTCCAACCGGAAACGTCAGCGTTGTGCCGCTGCTGACGCCGATGGCGGAGGCGACGATCCCGGTCTACACGCAAACGGCAAGTCCCGGCCGCGAGCGCGAGATCGTCGTCTTCTTCTGCGATCTGCGCCATTTCACGTCGTTGACGGAATCGCGACTGCCTTTCGACATCGTCTTCCTGCTCAACCGCTATTTCGCGATCGTCGGCCGTATCATCGAAGAAAATGGTGGCCGGATGGACAAGTTCATCGGCGATGGCGCCATGGCGCTCTTCGGCCTTCGCACGACCCCGAAGGAGGCCAATCGCCAGGCATTGAAGGCCGCCGCCGCGATCATCCGCGAGATCGACAAGCTCAGTGCGGAGCTCGCTGATGAACTGGCTGCCCCACTCGAAATCGCCATCGGCATCCATACTGGCCTCGCTGTGGTGGGCTCGATGGGGTATGGCACCGTCAAGAACGTGACGGCAATCGGCGATACGGTCAACGTCGCCAGCCGCCTTGAAAGCGTCGCCAAGGAGTTCAATACCGCGCTCGTCTTTTCAGAACCGGTGGCGCAGCTTTCGGAAGCAGATATTGCCGGCACCGAAAGCCGGGAGATTGCCGTCAGAGGCCGCGGTGAGCCCTTGCGGGTCTACATCGTTTCGAAAGAGGCGAGCGCCCACTTTGCCTGATTTTCAGAGCGTGGCGGCATCGTCGACCTTGTCCGTTTGCAATGCAATGGCGCCGGTGTAGAGATGGCGCTCATGTTCGACCGTAGGATTCTCACAAAAAAATACTGGAGACGGGCTTTTCGCCGCAAGCGGGATGCGATCGCCACGCGCTTCTTCGACACCAGGCTGGGCCGGGATATCCTCGTCAGTGCGATTGGGCCTCGCGTCAAGATGATGACGGTCGATTGCGGGGATCACGTCCTCAGTTTCTCGCCCGCCGACTACATCGGCCGCAAGGTTTTTCGCAAAGGGCATTTCGAGCGCGACCATGTCGACCGCTTGCTGAGCGTATTGCGCGAGCGCGGCTTACTGCGCAAGGGCTCGGCACTCCTGGAACTCGGCGGCAATATCGGCACGCAGACCTGCTATTTTGCCTTGAGCGGCGCCTATGATCGTATCGTCAGCGTTGAGCCGGATCCGCGCAATTTTCGCCTGCTGCAGGCCAATATCGCCGACAATGGCCTGCAGAAGATGGTGACGGCGGTCAATTGCGCCGCCGGCGATCGCGAGGGGCAGCTCGATTTCTATCTCAACCACAAGAATCATGGCAAAAGCAGCGCATTGCGGCAGAGCGCGACCGACGAAAAGATCTCGGTGCCTGTCCAGCCGGTCGGCGATATTCTCCTGCAGGCAGGCGTCGATTCCGCCGATATCGGGCTGATCTGGATGGACATCGAGGGCTATGAGCCGGTTGCCTGTCGTTCGATGGGGGCGCTGATGGCCCGCAAAGTGCCGCTTCATATGGAATTCACCCCGGCCTTCTACGGCAAGGATCAGACCAAAGACTTCATCGCCGATCTCGCCGGACACTATAGCGAATGTCTTGCGTTCTTCGAAGACGGCGAGCAGGTCATGAAGGTGGTCGAACTGCCGGTCGAAGGCGAACAGTTCGACGTTCTGTTTCTGCACTGAGCCTATTTGCGCCGATAGATGAAATAGCGGCCGTCCTTGACGGTCGAGGGCAGGGGCAGCGCCTCGAGATCTGGATGATCGAGAGGAAGGCCGCTGACCGCAAGCCCGCCCGGTGCCACCACCCCAGCCATGATCTCGGGCAGCCAGGTCAATGTTATTGCATCCTTGTCTTCGTAGCCGGTGCCGATATCGGCATGGGCGAGCGAGGCATTGGCGCCGATGAAGGTTTTCGCCGTGTCCCTGATCTCACCGAGCACAAGATCGTCGGCCGACGGCATCGAAGGACCGTAGGCATTGACCGTCCGGTCGAAGGCAATGATGCGGCGATCGGGAAAAAGTTCGCGCAGGTGATCGAAGGTGCGGCCATTGCCAAGACCGAGCTCCAGCACGGGGCCGCCAAGCGTTCTCACCTCGTTGGCAACGGCATTTAAGATATCGCGCTGCGCGCTGAGGCGGCGAATGAAACTATCGAGGCGGCTCATCGTATTTGAAGTATCCTTGGCGTCTTGTGCCTCTCCCGCAGTGGGCGTAGCACGGCGGGCATTGCGGCGTCGACCACCCGCTAGATTTTCGGCGCATTTGCTGTAGGGATAGATTGTCGCGGCGCTCAATGAAGGGGGACATCATGGCCGAGCCATCCAATGATGATTTCTTCCATAAGCTTGCGGGTTTCACGCGTTTCGAAGGCGTGACGGACAGCGCCAATTACCAGCCCCTACCGGATGACTGGCTGATTGCGATCGCCGATATCGTCAGCTCCACGAAGGCGATTGCCGCCGGACATTACAAATCGGTCAATATGGCAGGCGCCAGCGTGATTTCCGCCGTACTCAACGCTTTGGACCGAGGCGACTATCCCTTCGCCTTCGGCGGGGATGGTGCATTGGTCGCCGTCCCGCCTTCCGGCGCGGAGCGGGCGCGACAGGCGCTTGTGGCGGTACGAGGCTGGGTGATGGAGGAGCTGCAACTCGATCTGCGCACGGCTTTGGTGCCGATGAGCGCCATTCGCGGGGAAGGGTTCGACGTGCAGGTCGCGCGGTTCAACCCGAGCGACCATGTTTCCTACGCCATGTTTTCCGGCGGCGGCACGAGCTGGGCGGAACGACAAATGAAGGCAGGACGCTTCATCGTCGAAGCCCAGTCGGAGAAGGAGGAGCCAGATCTCACGGGCCTTTCCTGTCGTTGGAACCCGATCAAGGCGCAAAATGGCGAGATCGTCTCCATCATCGCCATTCCCGGCGAGGGTGGAAACGGTTCGCAATTTCAGCAATTGGTCGCCGATATCATCGCGATTTCCGCAGAGCAGAGCCGCGACGGCCACCCTGTCCCGGTCGAAGGTCCGACGCCGGCATTGAGTTTCGGTGGCGCCGATATCGAAGCGCGGGCTTTGGCCACCCCGGCCAATCGCTGGTGGCGCAAGCTTGCAATTGACGCGCAGGTCATTCTGTTGTGGGTTCTCTCTAAGTTCGGAGCGAGGGCTGGAAGCTTTGATGTCAAGATCTACCGGCGTGATCTCGCGGCGAATTCCGATTTTCGCAAGTTCGACGATGGCCTGAAAATGACGATCGATGTCGACGCCACGCATCTTGAGCGTATCGAGGCGCGCTTGCGTCAGGCCGAGGCGGAGGGTGTCTGCCGTTTTGGTCTGCATCGCCAGGATAGCGCATTGATGACCTGTTTCGTGCCGACCCCGCTGATGCGCGACCACATGCATTTCATCGACGGGGCGAGCGGGGGTTATGCGATGGCGGCCATGGCGCTGCGGGAAAAGAGGCCGCCCGAGCTTGCCGCGAGCGAGTGATCTTCGATTGCCACGCGCAACTGGCCATGGGTTTCAGTCGTGATTTTTATCGACCCATTTCGGTTTAGCCCATTGTTTCAGCTGAATATGCGCCTTATCTGAAAGAGAACAAAACGAGAGTCGTCGATTGCGACGGCTGTCGTTGTGCTGCATTTCCTGTGCGGGGCGTGAGAGATGCAGTCGATTTTTCTGGTGCCCGCGCGATCCAGGGGTAGCATGGGAACGCGCTGGTGCCGTTGAATGATTGTTTCATCCAGCCTTGAACGATAGGCCGGAAATTCCGGAAGTGGACGTCGGCGAAGAAGCCGGTGCTCCATGGCCGGGGAGACATCGGGCATTGCAAGATGGGCCGCGGGGACAATGACTATTCATTCGAGTGTTTCTGATCTTCTTCTCGATAAAGTAGCGGAATGGCTGACACAGGCGGCGCTCACGGGCGAAAACCTGGAGACCATCGTTCGCGGCTTCTGCGAACGCATGGCTGCGACGGGGATGCCGCTCAAGCGCGTGCATTTGACCTTTTCCATGCTTCATCCGCTCTATGATGCGCTCGGCTTTACTTGGCGGCGCACTGGCGGTCTGATGATCGAGGGCTACCGGCATGAGAACGAGAAGCCGGAACGCTTCGTGCAGAGCCCCTACTATTATCTTCTCTCCAACAATCTTCAGCACCTGCGTCGCCGGATCGATGTCGATGGCGCGGTCGAATTTCCGATTTTCGAGGATCTGCGCAAGGAGAAGGTCACCGACTATATGGCCTTTGTGCAGACTTTCGGCGCGGGCTCTGTGCAGGGGATGATGGGTTCCTGGTCGACCGACAGCATCGGCGGTTTTAGCGAAGAGATGATCGGCGCGCTGATGCGCATGCAGAATCATCTGGCCATGGCCGCCAAGATGGCGGTCCTCGGCAAGCTCGCCAACAATATGCTGACCACCTATCTCGGCGGCGATGCCGGAAAGCGCGTGCTGAATGGTCAGATTCGCCGCGGCGACGGCGAGACGATCCGTGCGGCCCTCGTCATGGGCGACATGCGGCAATCCACGGTTTATGCCGAAAAGGAAGGGCGCCAGGCCTATATCGATACGCTCAATGAGTTCTTCGACGCGATCGCGGCGCCGTTCAATCGCAATGGCGGCGAAATCCTGAGCTTCCTTGGCGACGGATTTCTCGCCGTCTACCCATGCGGGCGGCACAAGGACCCGTCAAAGGTGGCTTGCGAAGCCGCACTTTCGGCTGTTTTCGAGGCGCAACGCCGTGTCAAGGCACTCAACAGCGATCGCCAGTCGCGCAATTTGAGCGAAGTTCGCTATGGGATCGGCCTGCATGTCGGCAACGTCATGTTCGGCAATGTCGGCTTGAGGGACCGGTTGACGTTTTCCGCATTCGGCGCGGCGGTCAATGAGGTCGAGCGCCTACAGTCGCTGACCAAGAAATATGGGACCGAAGTCGTCGCGAGCCAGGCATTTTCCAGCTACACCGATTGCGAATGGGGAAAACTTGGAGAGGAGAAGCTGCGCGGCGTGCGTCAGCGCTTCACCGTCGTCTCCCCGAAAGCCGCGACGCCATCCAATGGCGCGCTCGAGATCTTTCAGGAGGCGGCACCAGACAGCCTCTCCGAGGCCGAACAGGTCATTCTCTTGCATAGGGACGCCAAGAAGTTCGAGAGCCGTCTTCAAGTCGAAAACCTGACTCCGTGACTGCGCATGCCTCGCGCTTCAGCATAAGCCGATATATCACTGGAAAGGCGACAGTTTTTTTACAGTCTCCGCATTGCTTTGACCAGCTAGACACCCGTTATGGCCTACGTTAGTGTGCCGTCCAAGGCCACAAAGGTCATGTGAGCGGGAAGTAATATGTATGGCGTCAGGGACTGATCTACTGCGTATCGAGAACCTCGACGTCTCGTTTTCCCTTTACGGAGATAGTCTGCGCGTCGTCAAGAATGCCGGCTTGAGAGTGCTTCCAGGCAAGGTTACGGCGCTCGTCGGCGAATCCGGCTCCGGCAAGTCGATCATCAGCCAATCGATCATGGGCATCCTCCCAACGGCGGCAAAGGCGACGGGCCGGATTCTCTTCACCGATCCGCTCAACGGTCAGACGACCGATATTCTCCAGCTGCCGCGCGATGGTGCCGCGATCCGCGGGCTTCGTGGCGCGCGCATGGCAAAGATCTTCCAGGAGCCGATGACCTCGCTGTCGCCGCTGCATACGGTCGGCAACCAGATCGGTGAAGCGCTTCGCATTCACAGCGCAGGCACCAGTAGAGCTGAGCAGCGCGAAAAGACGGAAGAGATGCTGAACCTCGTCGGCTTTCAGGACCCGGTTCGCACTTTCGACATGTATCCCTTCGAGCTTTCCGGAGGCATGCGTCAGCGCGCGATGATCGCCATGGCGCTGATCTGCAATCCGGCGCTGCTGATCGCCGACGAGCCAACGACGGCATTGGATGTCACCATCCAGGCGCAAATCCTCGGACTGCTGCGCAATCTCCAGCAGACGTTCAACATGGCAATGTTGCTGATCACCCACGATCTCGGCGTGGTTGCGAACATGGCCGATGAGGTCGTGGTCATCTATCACGGTGAGATCATGGAAGCAGGTCCCGTCGAGACGATCTTCCGTCAGCCGCAGCATCGCTATCTGAAGGCGCTGATGTCGGCGGTGCCGCATTTCGACATGAAGCCGGGAGAGCGATTGAAATCTTTGCGGGATGTCCCGGTCAATCTCGGCACTTTCTCGGGGAAGAAGAAGCTTATCGGCAACGGTGTGCCGGCTACGGGCACCGCACCCGATGTCCTGCTCAGCGTGCGCAATCTGACCAAGACCTACACCTCGAAGGCCGGCGGGCTTTTCGGGCGACGGGATGGCACGAAGTTCCGTGCGGTCGATGATGTCAGTTTCGATATTCGCCGCGGCGAATGTCTCGGCCTGGTCGGAGAAAGCGGTTGCGGCAAGACGACCGTCAGCAAGATCCTGATGCGGGGTGTTACCGCCGATAGCGGTTCCGTCACCTTCGATGACGGCAGCGGCAAGATCGATGTGCTTGCCGTCAAGGGCGATGAATTGATGGATCTGCGCACGAAGATCCAAATGGTTTTCCAGGACCCGGTCTCTTCGCTTTCTCCGCGCATGACCATCCGCAACATCCTGAGCGAACCCCTGGAAATTCACGGGCATGGTGACAGCGCTGAGCGCAAGGAGAAGGTGACGGCGCTGATGCAGGCGATCGGGCTCGATAGGCACTATCTGAGCCGCTATCCGCACAGCTTTTCAGGCGGCCAGCGCCAGCGCATCGGAATTGCGCGCGCATTGGCGCTTGGGCCAAAACTTCTGATCCTCGACGAGCCCGTCTCGGCTCTCGACGTGTCCGTCCAGGCGCAGATCCTCAATCTCCTCAAGGATCTGCAGAAAGAACTCGGCCTGACCTATCTGTTCATTTCGCATAATCTGGCGGTGGTCGACTATATGGCTGATCGGATTGCCGTCATGGCGCGTGGACGCATCGTCGAAATCGCGCCGCGCGAGATCATCCTGCGCGATCCCGTTCATCCCTACACGCGCTCGCTGCTTGCGGCGGTGCCATTCCCCGATCTGGACCGGCCGCTGGATTTCTCCGCCCTGGGCAGCGAAGGCGCCGCAGCCAAGCAGAAATGGGGGCCGCAATTCTCCGAGGGAGCGGACGGAGATCTGGCCTATGCCGATTTGGGCGGGGGGCATTTCGTGCGCGCCCGCCGGGGTCTCGGTGCCCGGGAGCTGCGCAAATGATCAATCGGCGCACTTTTCTTGGCCTTTTGGCCTCTACCGTTCTGCCTCAGCCCGTTCTCGCAGCCGACATCGACAACGAGCCGGAATATTTCGCCGATTGGCTGAGGGCGGGTCAGATGCCGCACCTTGCCAAGCGTTTGCCGAAATTCCCGCGCATCGTCAACGTCGCGGCCATGGGCCGCATGCCGGGCCGTTATGGCGGCTCCGTGCGCACGCTCATCGGCAGCCAGAACGATATCCGCCTCATGACCATCTATGGCTATGCTCGCCTGGTTGGTTATGACAGCACGCTGACGCTTCAGCCGGATATTCTCGAGTCCTTTTCCGCCGTCAACGATATGGTGTACACCTTCAAGCTGCGCGAGGGCCATAAATGGTCCGACGGGCAGCCGTTTACGGCCCATGATTTTCGTTACTGGTGGGAAGACGTCATCCTCAACAAAGAGCTAACGCCCGGAGGAGGCGCGCTGGAACTACGCCCGCACGGTAGTCTGCCGCGTTTCGAGCTGATCGACGACTTGACGGTGCGCTATTCCTGGGATGATCCCAACCCGAATTTCCTGCCGATCCTGGCCGCGCCCCAGCCGCTCGTCATCGCCGGGCCGGCGCATTATCTTAAGCAGTTCCACAAGAAATACCAGGACAGCATTCGTCTTTCCTCGCTGATGAAGGAAAACCGGGTGAAGAAATGGCAGGATCTGCATATCAAGATGGGCCGCTCCTACCGGCCTGAAAATCCCAATCTGCCGGTACTCGATCCATGGAAAAACACGACAGCGCCGCCGGCCGAGCAATTCGTATTTGAACGCAACCCCTATTTCCATCGCGTTGACGAGAACGGGCGGCAGTTGCCCTATATCGATCGCATGATCCTGAACATCAGTTCTTCGGCGATCATCGCCGCCAAAACTGGTGCGGGGGAAAGCGATCTACAGGCGACCGGCATAGACTTCAATGACTATACGTTCCTTAAGGAAGCGGAAAGGCGCGATCCAAGCAAGATCAAGGTCGATCTCTGGAAGGCGGCGCGCGGGTCACGCGTTGCCCTGTACCCCAATCTGAATAGCGCCGATCCAGTCTGGCGCGATCTCTTGCGCGATGTTCGGGTGCGCAGAGCGCTGTCGCTTGCGATCGATCGTCACGAGATCAATATGGCGGTCTTCTACGGCCTCGGTACGGCAAGCGCCAACACGATGTTACCCGACAGCCCGCTTTTCAAACCCGAATATGCCTCTGCCTGGATCGAGCACGATCCGGATCAGGCCAATGCTCTTTTAGACGCTGCCGGCCTGGACAAACGAGATGAAGACGGCATCCGTTTGCTGTCGGATGGCCGGCGAATGGAGATTACCGTTGAAACCCCGGGCGAAAGCACGCTCGATTCCGACGTCCTCGAATTGGTGACGGATCACTGGCGCAAGATCGGCATCGCGCTTTTCATTCGCGTGTCCCAACGTGATGTTTTCCGCAGTCGCGCTATGAGCGGCCGCATTCTGATGTCAATGTGGTTCGGCCTCGACAATGGCGTGGCGACGGCCGACATGAATCCGGGCGAATTGGCGCCGACGGCCAACGACCAGATGCAATGGCCGCTTTGGGGCATGTACTATCTCTCGCGCCAGACGCAAGGGGTGGCTCCAGATGTGCCGGAAGCAGTCGAGTTGGTCAAGCTCCTGGGCGAATGGGAAGAAGCTGCCTCCTCCTTCGAACGTGCCGAAATCTGGCACAAGATGCTAAAGATTTATACGGATCAAGTGTTCTCCATCGGCTTGGTCAACGCCACCTTACAGCCGATCGTGCATTCGGCCCGCATGCAGAATGTGCCGGAAAAGGCGCTTTACGGCTTCGACCCGACCTGCCTGCTCGGCGTGTACATGCCGGACACCTTCTGGATGAAGGAGGAACGCCGGAATGCTTAAATATATCCTCTGGCGCACCGCCGTGATGATCCCGACCTTGGTCATCATCTCCATGTTGGTCTTCACCATCATCCAGTTGCCGCCCGGCGATTTCTTCGATAGCCAGATCGCCGAACTGCGTGCTCAAGGCGACACCGCCAATCTCCAGGATATGGAGAATCTTCGCCACGAATACGGGCTCGACCAGCCATTGCCGCTCCAATACCTGCATTGGGCCGGCGGCATGCTGCATGGCGATTTCGGCTATTCCTTCGAATATCAGCTGCCGGTATCGGATGTCGTCGGCGACCGGCTCTGGCTGACAATCCTCGTGTCGATGACAACAATCCTCTTGACCTGGCTGATCGCTTTTCCGATCGGCATCTATTCCGCCACCCATCAATATAGCTGGGGCGACTACGGCCTGACTTTTCTTGGCCTGCTCGGCATTGCCATCCCGAATTTCATGCTGGCGCTGATCCTGATGTATTTCGCCAATGTATGGTTCGGCGTGTCGATCGGCCATCTGATGGATCAGCAATATCTCTCGCAGCCGATGAGCTGGGAAAAGGCGCGCTCGATCCTGTCGCATCTGTGGATTCCGGTCATCATCGTCGGTACGGCAGGAACGGCGGGCATGATCCGCCGCCTTCGCGCCAATCTGCTCGACGAGATGCAGAAGCAATATGTCATCACGGCACGGGCCAAGGGGTTGCACCCCCTGAAGGCTCTGGTGAAATATCCACTGCGCATGGCGCTGAACTTTTTCGTGGCCGATATCGGCTCCATCCTGCCGTCGATCATTTCGGGCGCTGAGATCACCGCCATCGTGCTGTCGCTGGAGACGACCGGCCCGATGTTGATCCGGGCCCTGCAAAGCCAGGACATGTATCTTGCCGGTTCATTTCTGATGTTTCTCGCCTTCCTCAATGTTATCGGCGTGTTGATCTCGGATATCGCGCTCGGCTTTCTCGATCCCCGCATCCGCTTGCAAGGCAGGAGCACAAAGTGAGCGTATCCCTGCCAAAACCCGGGGCTCCCCTAGAGCATTACGTCTCGAACGCGGATTTCGATCCGGATCAGTTCGAAGCCATGTCGGCCGGCCAGCAGCGCTATTACATGGCTTCTCAGAAGAAGCTGATGTGGTGGAAGTTCAAAAAGCACAAGCTTGCGCTTGCATCAGGCATTTTCCTGCTGCTGGCCTATGGCATGATCGTCATTGCCGAGTTCCTCGCTCCCTATGGGCTGCATACCCGCAACGTCGATTACATCCATTCGCCGCCGCAGACGGTGCACTTCTTCAACAACGGAGAGTTTGTCGGACCGTTCGTATACGGCCGCAAGATGACCCTCGATATCGATACGCTGCGCCGGGTCTATATCGATAATCCCTCGGATGTACAGCCGATCCGCTTCTTCTGTCGGGGCGACGCCTACCGGTTCTGGGGACTGGTGGATTCGAACGTCCATCTGGTCTGTCCTGCGGTCGGCGGGCAAATGTACCTACTGGGAACCGACCGGCTGGGCCGCGACGTGCTGTCGCGCATCATCTATGGCGCGCGCATATCCCTGACCATCGGGCTGATTGGCATTACGGTCAGCTTCGTGCTCGGCATCGTCATCGGTGGTCTGGCGGGCTATCACGGCGGTCTTTTCGATCTCCTCGTTCAGCGCGTGATCGAGGTGCTGCAATCACTGCCGAGCCTGCCATTGTGGATGGCGCTGGCGGCGATCATGCCCGTGAGCTGGAGTCCGATCATCGTCTATTTCGGCATTACCATTATTCTCGGCATTCTCGACTGGACCGGCCTTGCACGCGCCGTGCGCTCGAAGCTTCTGTCCCTGCGGGAGGAAGACTACGTGCTCGCCGCGCAATTGATGGGCGCAAGCACGCGTCGCATCATCGGCCGTCATCTCGTTCCCGGCTTCATGTCGCATCTCATCGCCACGGCGACGATCTCTGTCCCCAGCATGATTCTCGGCGAAACCGCCCTCAGCTTTCTCGGATTGGGGCTTCGCCCGCCAATCACGAGCTGGGGCATTTTGCTGACTGAGGCAAGAAGCGTCAGCGTTATCGCCTTCTATCCATGGCTCCTTTTCCCTATGATCCCGGTGATTTTGGTCATTCTGGCGTTCAACTTTTTAGGAGACGGCTTGCGCGATGCCGCCGATCCCTACAAATAGCAGGATGAACGGCGAAGACAGGATTGCAATTCGAGAAGCGGCCCGCGGATGTCGTTTGCCGACATACCGCGTATAACTTTCACCCCCAGAGGTTTTTGCCTATGAAGCGGCGCTTAGAAGATGCTCGAATCCTCATGTATAGCCATGACACGTTCGGTCTCGGCCATCTGAGGCGGTGCAGAACGATTGCCCATGCGCTTGTCGAGGACTATCGCGGCCTGAATGTGCTGATCATATCCGGCGCGACGATCGCCGGCGCATTCGATTATCGCGCCCGTGTCGATTTCGTCAAAGTGCCGAGCGTCATCAAGCTGCGCGACGGCGAATACACGTCTATGGCGAGCCATGTCGCATTGCAGGAAACGCTGAAGATGCGGCAATCGATCATTCGCCACACGGCCGAAACCTTTCAGCCCGATGTTTTCATTGTCGACAAGGAGCCGATGGGGCTGAAAGGCGAGGTCGAGGAAACGCTGACCTATCTCAAGGCACGCGGCACGACGCTCGTACTCGGCATGCGCGACGTCATGGATGCGCCGCATCTCCTGGAAGCCGAATGGAAGAAGAACAACGTTCTACAGAAGATCGATCAGTTCTACGATCGCGTCTGGGTCTATGGTCCGCCGGACTTTCACGATCCGCTCGTCGGCCTCGATGTGCCCCCCGGCGTGCGCCGGAAGATGGAGTTCGTCGGTTTCCTGCAGCGCAGCGTTTCCACCCTGGGCACGAAGTCGGAACATGTGCCTGACGAGGATTATATCCTGGTGACGACTGGCGGCGGCGGCGACGGCGCCGATCTCGTCAGCGATGTCATTGCCGCTTTCGAGGAGGATAGCTCTCTCACGCAGAAGACGCTGATCGTGCTCGGCCCCTATATGCCAGCCAAGGAGCGCGGTCAGCTTTTGGAACGCGCCAGCAAGATCGACTGTCTGCAGGTCATCGAGTTCGACAACAAGATGGAAGAGCTGATCGCCGGCGCCAAGGCCGTTGTTGCCATGGGTGGCTATAATACCTATTGCGAGATCCTGTCCTTCGACAAGCCGGCACTGATCATTCCGCGCACGCGGCCGCGCGAGGAGCAGCTCATCCGCGCGCAGCGGGCAAGCGAACTCGGCCTCGTCGACATGCTGCTGCCGGAAGAATCGGCCGATCCGAAGCAGCTTGCCGCTGCGCTGAAGCGCCTGCCGAACAGGGCGCCACCTTCGGCGAGCAACAGCAACATGCGCCTGGAAGGGCTCGTGCATATTTCGCGCACCGTCGGCGAATGGTTCGATGACCGCGAGCGCTATACGCCGCTATCGATCGTTGCCGAGTAGATCACCGGAACCTGTCGATGCGGAAGAAAATACTGGTGGTCCTGAAAGGCTATCCCCGCCTGTCGGAAACCTTCATCGCGCAGGAGCTGCTCGGCCTGGAAAAGGCCGGCTTCGACCTGACGCTGATTTCGATGCGCAAGCCTACGGACAAGAAGCGCCATCCCGTCCATGACGAGATTAGGGCGCGTGTCGTCTATCTGCCCGAATATCTGCATAACGAACCGTTGAGGGTGCTTCGCGCCTTCTTTGCCGGTATCGGCAAGCCCGGGTTCAAGCCGCTCCTGAAGCAGTTCTGGACCGATCTCAAGCGGGATACCACCCCTAACCGCGTGCGGCGCTTCGGTCAGGCCTTGGTGCTGGCGCATGAATGGCCCGATGGCGGCGAATGGCTGCATGCGCATTTCATCCATACGCCGGCCTCGGTGACATCCTATGCCAGCATCATGACCGGCATTCCCTGGACGTGTTCGGCCCATGCCAAGGATATCTGGACGTCACCGGACTGGGAGCTTTCGGAAAAGCTCGGCCGCGCCCGCTGGACCGTGACCTGCACGCGCACCGGTTTCGAGCACATGCGCGATCTGGTCGGAGTGGACGACAAGGTCCATCTGAGCTATCACGGGCTGGATCTGGACCGCTTCGGCTCCTTCACCGGCGAACATTCCAACCGCGATGGCAAGGACGCTTCCGATCCCGCTTTTATCCTCAGCGTTGGACGTGCGGTGGAGAAGAAGGGATACGACGTGCTGTTGAAGGCGCTGGCATTGCTTCCCGGCGATCTCAACTGGCGCTTCACCCACATTGGCGGCGGCGATGGCTTGACGAAACTCAAGGCATTGGCCGATACGCTTGGCATCGCCGACCGCGTCACCTGGAAGGGTGCGCTGTCACAGGAAGACGTGCTTGCCCAATATCGCCAGGCCGATATCTTCGCGCTCGCCTGCCGGGTGGCCGCCGACGGTGATCGCGACGGGTTGCCGAACGTGCTCGTCGAGGCCTCGAGCCAGCGTCTTGCCTGCGTCTCTACCAATGTCTCCGGCGTTCCCGAACTCCTCGAAGATGATGCGAACGGTCTTGTCGTTCCTCCGGAGGATCCGCAGGCGCTCGCCGTCGCACTGGAATCTGCCATTCGCAGCCCGGCACTGCGCCACAGGCTGGGCGAAGCGGCCGAAAGGCGGGTGCGCGAGCATTTCGACTATCACGCCAGCATCCGGCAACTGACGGGGCTGTTCGAGGAGCAATGGCAGAGAGAAGATCAATGGCGGAAATCCGCATGACAACCTCGCATAGCCTACCGTTGCGGGTCTTTTTCTACGTTCAGCATCTGCTTGGCATCGGCCATCTGGCGCGCGCGAGCCGCATCGCCAGCGCGCTGGTGCAAGACGGCTGCCAGGTGACGGTGGTCACCGGCGGCCTGCCGGTAAACGGCTTCCCGGGGGCGGATGTTACCTCCGTCACATTGCCGGCCGTGGTTGCGAGCAGCGCCGGCTTCTCCGGTCTTGCCGATCAGTCTGGCAATGCCGCCGGCGAGGAGTTCCTGTCTCGGCGCCGCGACTTGCTGCTGGAGGCGTTCCGGCAGGCGGCGCCCGATGTCGTCATCATCGAGGCCTTTCCCTTCGGTCGCAGACAGATGCGTTTCGAGCTTCTGCCGCTGCTCGATGCCATTTCTGAAGCCGATCCGAAGCCGAGGCTCTACACCTCGCTGCGGGACATTCTGCAGCAGCAGAAGAAACCGGGGCGCGACGAAGAGACAGTCGGCCTGCTTCGCGATCATTTTGATGGTGTGCTTGTCCATGGCGATCCGCATTTCGTCCGGCTGGAAGAGACCTTTCCCCTGACCGAGGCGATCGCGGACAAGATTGTCTACACGGGTCTTGTCGCACCCGCTTTGCCACCGGAACCAGTCGAAACCTTCGACATCGTCGTTTCAGCCGGCGGCGGCGCTGTCGGGCGCGACCTTATCCGCGCCTCGCTGGAAGCGGCAAGCCGAGTGGCGAGCGATCGCCGCTGGCTGTTGATCGCCGGGCCGAACCTCCCGGAGCGGGATTATGCCGAGCTCGCCAGCGATGCGCCCGGTAATGTCGAACTGGTTCGCTTCCGCAAGGATTTTCCCTCCCTTCTGCGCGGCGCCGAGCTTTCGATTTCGCAGGCCGGCTATAATACGGTCGGCGATCTTCTCGTGGCCGGTTGCCGCGCCATTCTGGTTCCTTTCACCGCCGGCGGCGAGACGGAGCAATCCGTCCGAGCCGAGCGGCTGGAGAGATTGGGATTGGCATTGGCCTTGCCGGAAGCGGGATTGACGACGGACATGCTGGTCGAGGCCGTGAGGACGGCGCTGTCCCGACCCAAGCCAGGCAAGCCGGATATCGATCTTGGCGGCGCCGCCAGAACATCCGCCATTCTGCGTGAGGTCATGTAGCGACGTGTGTGGCTGATATCGGAGACATCCTGTCGTTTTATCCTCCTGGATTCCCGCAATCTTGTGATATAAATCGAAAAATCGATGAATCGGGAGGAGCGTGGACGAAAGACCGGGCGGAGTCCCCTTTCACATATGGGGCCACGTATCCGTAACGAAACCTTCCCGCATCTCTGCAACATCGGTGCCGGCATCGCGCTGGCGCTGGGCGTTGAATTTGAAAGCCTGCAGTAAGCAATGGAAAAAAGCCTAGCGCGTTACATTTGGTCGAATACCCGGCTGGAGCAGGTCTGGATACTGCTCGTCGTCGCGGCCTCGATGATCCCGTACTTCCTGTCCTTCGACTTGCCGAAGCAGATCGTCAACGGGCCTATCCAGGGCAAAGGTTTCGAACATCCCGGCGATACGCAGACCTTCATGCACATTGCTTTCAATGTGCCGCTCATCGGCCATGTCGAGATTTTTCAGGGCGTGCAGCTGACGCGCATGTGGATGCTCGTTGCGCTGAGCATGGTGTTTTTGGCGCTCGTCGTCCTCAACGGTCTCTTCAAGCTCTATATCAACACCTATAAGGGACGTCTGGGCGAGCGCATGCTTCGCCGTATCCGCTTTGAGCTGATCGACCGGGTCTTGCGGTTTCCGCCGGCGCACTTCAAGCGCGTCAAGCCCGCGGAAATCGCCACCATGATCAAGGACGAGGTGGAGCCGATGGGCGGCTTTACGGGCGATGCTTTCGTGCAGCCCGCCCTTCTCGGCGGCCAGGCGGTAACGGCGCTCGTCTTCATCATCATGCAGAATTTCTGGCTCGGTATGATCGCCGCGGCCATCGTCGCCGTGCAGGCCATCGTCATTCCGCGTATGCGCAAGCGGCTCCTGGAACTCGGGCGCCAGCGGCAGCTGACGGCGCGTGAGCTTTCCGGCCGCGTCGGCGAGATCGTCGACGGTATCGGCACCATTCATGCCAATGACACCACGAACCTGGAACGCGCCGACATCGCGCACCGGCTCGGATTGATCTTCTCGATCCGCTACGATCTCTATCAGTGGAAGTTCCTGGTCAAATTCATCAATAACTTCCTCGCTCAGGTAACACCGTTCCTGTTCTATCTGATCGGCGGCTTTCTGGCGCTGCAGGGCCGACTGGACATCGGTCAGCTCGTCGCCGTCATCAATGCCTACAAGGATCTGCCCGGGCCGCTGAAGGAGCTGATCGACTGGGACCAGTCGCGTCAGGACGTTCAGGTAAAATACAATCAGGTGGTCGAACAGTTCAGCGTCGATCATCTGATCGATCCGAAAATCCAGGCGGTTTCGCCCGCGCCCGCCGCCCGCATCACCCATTCTCTCGTCGCGACCAATCTGACCATCGTCGACGACAGCGGCGCGCGTGTGCTGGACCACGTTTCGGTTGAGATTCATCCGGGCGAAAGGGTAGCGATCGTCGGCGACAGCGGTGCGGGGGGCGAATATCTTGCAGAGGCGTTCGGACGCCTGATCTGGCCGGATAGCGGCCGCATTTCCATCGATGGCCACGATATTCTCGAACTGCCGGAATCGCTCATCGGGCGACGCATCGCCTACGCCTCCTCCGAGACCTTCTTCTTTCACGGCACTTTGCGCAGCAATCTGCTCTATGGTCTCAAGCACGCACCGCTCGTTGCCCCTGTCTACAGCGAGGATGAGGCGATAAAGGTCAAATGGAGCATGGCCGAGGCGCGTCGTGCGGCCAATCCGGAATTCGACCTCAATAGCGACTGGGTGGACTATGCCGCCGCCGGGGCTACGGGACCGGATGATATCTACTCTGCCATCCGTCCGGTTCTCGATGCCGTCGCCATGTCGCAGGATATTTTCGACATGGCCTTGCGCTCGAATGTCGATGCCACGGCACACCAGGATCTGACGTCGCGCATCGTCGAGCTGCGGCAGGCATTGCGGTCGCGGCTTGAAGAGGAAAAACTCGCGGATCTCGTGGTTCCCTTCGAGTTCGATGCTTATAATCCGCAAGCGACCGTTGGTGAAAATCTGCTTTTCGGTACGCTGAAGCGGCCGCAGATGACCAATCGCAAACTGGCGGCTCATCCCTATTTTCGGCAGATATTCGCCGAAACGGGTCTGGTCTCCGATTTATATGATATGGGCCTGGAGATCGCCGAAAACGCGGTCGAACTCTTCACGGACCTGCCGCCGGACCATCCGTTCTTCCAGCAGCTGACCTTCATGACGGCGGAAGACATCCCGACCTATGAGGCGCTGCTGCAGAAGCTCAACGGCAAGGGCTATGAGGCAGCGACCGACGATGAGCGTGCGGCCATCATCCGGCTGAGCTTCTCCTATATCGAACCGCGTCACCGCTTCGGCCTTCTGACGCAGGTGCTCATGGAAAAGATCGTGAAGGCGCGCGCGAAGTTCTACGAGAATATTCCGGCCGATCTCGCCAAGGTCATCGAGCGCTACGATCCGGAGCGCTTCACTGCGTCTGCCACCTTGATGGACAACGTGCTGTTCGGGCGCATCGCGCATCAGCAGGCGAATGCGCCGGAGCGCATCCATCAGATCATGTATGATGTGTTCGGGCGTCTCGGCATGCATGATGCAGTTCTGTCGATCGGGCTGGATTTCGACGTCGGCTCGGGCGGCAAGCGCCTGACCAACGTGCAGCGCCAGAAACTCAATCTCGGTCGCGCCCTTTTGAAACGAGCCGATTACATCATCTGCAATCGCCCGCTGCCGGCACTCGACCATCGCGTCCAGGATCAGATCGCGAGAGCCATTCTGGGCGAACTCCATAGCGGCGATTATGCGCCGGCGATCATCTGGGTTCTCTCCAACCCCAGTTTTGCCGAATTGTTCGACCGCGTCATGGTTTTCGATCACGGCAGCCTCGTCGAAAATGGCTCTACCACCGATCTTTTAGAGAAAAACGGTATGTTCAAAGAACTGTTATCGTAATATCCTATCTCGACAGTGGCGTCTGGGGCCGAACACTGGGGGTACCGAAGCTCATGCTTCTGAAGGACGAAGTTGAAATGCTGAAGCGGGTGCCGATTTTTTCGCGCATTGCACCCGCAAAATTGAAACTCTTGGCGTTTACGTCCGATCGGGTCAGCTACAATGCTGGCCAAACCCTGTTTCATCAGGGCGATCAAGGTGATGCGGCCTATGTTGTTCTTTCAGGAACTGCTGATATTCTCGTCGATAGCCCAGCCGGCGAGATCAAGGTTGCCGAAGTCGACCTCAATTCCATCGTCGGCGAAATTGCCATCCTCTGCGATGTCTCCCGTACAGCCACGGTGAAAGCGACTTCCAGGCTGGAAGCCTTGAAGATCAGCAAGGAGCATTTCCTGAAGCTGCTTAGCGATTTCCCGGAGATGGCCGTCGAGATCATGCGCGTGCTGGCCGATCGCCTGAACCATACAACCTCGGAACTGACCGCTGTGCGCAGCCGCCTCGACCAGCCGCAGTCGATGTCCACTCATTGAGATTGAGGGAGCCGGTGCTCGTGCTTTTGAGAGGCGGGCGTCCCATTTCAATATGGCAAACTCAATTCCGAAATATGCGCGGCCCGAATATGAACGCCGATTTCTCCTCAGCGACATTCCAGATCTTTCCGGTATAGCATTCCGGCTGATCGAAGATCTTTATCTCGACGGCACCCGGCTGCGCCTGCGCAAGATCATCTGCGAGGATGGAAACGAGCAATACAAGCTCTGCAAGAAGTCCCCTGGCCCGAGCGCCAATCCCCTCGCAATCGTCAATATCTACCTGACATCGCAGGAATATGATCTTCTTTCAGCGTTGAACGGCAAAGGTATTCGGAAGAGGCGGTACAATATCGCCTCTTCCGAATACCTTTGCCTGGATGTTTTCGAAGGTCAGCTTGTCGGCCTGGTTCTATGCGAGATCGAGGCGGAATCCGTCGCCTTGCTCGAAGCGCATGCACTGCCTCACTGGATTGGACGCGACGTTTCAGACGATCCGTTTTTCACCGGTGGCAATCTTGCTTCTATCGATGCTGCGCAACTCTCGGCGAGACTGGTGTCGCTCGGATCTTGCGCTTAGTCGTCAACGATCTCGCAGGCAATGAAGAAGCCCCACTGTAGGCAGCGCGATCCAATCAAGCCAATCGGAGGGAGGTGCGGCGTTGCGTCGTCCTTTTTCGCGAGGGGGTTTTTCTGCCGCCTCGTCGGCTCCGACGGCAAGGTTGCTGGTGGCCCGGACAGTCGTCGCGATGATGCGGCGCGCTCTTACCCGTGAAGAATATTGACAATATATGCTACGAACTCCACAATTGAGGTGGAATGGAAGGATAGTTCCGATGGCGTCGGGTAGCATTCATGTGAAGGTCAGCGGTGCGCTGCAAGACCACATTCAGCAGCAGATCGGCGACACTGGTCTTTATGAGAACGCCAGCGAATACATTCGCGCCTTGATACGTCGCGACCTTCAAACCCGTAATGAGGCGTGGGATGCGCTGCAAAAGGAGCTTGCACCGGCCATGCGCGCGGATGACAGCGAGTTTATCGCAGTTTCCGCCGAAGATGTCATTCGCCGCAATACGCGTCGCTGATCATGGTGGTGTATCGCTTTTATCCGCGCGCGGATGCGGCGCAGGACAAGATTTGGCGGGATACAGTTGAGACATGGGGAGAGAAGCAGGCGGTGACGTATATCACCGGCTTGCATACCCATTTGCAGCGGCTATGCGAGGAAAGGGCGATATGGCGCAAGCTTCCGCAGCGTCTTGCAGTTCCCGCCGACGTGAAACACGAGGCGTATTTCAGTCGCTACGAGCATCATTATGTCTTCTTCCGGGAGCTCGATAACGGCGATCTTGGCGTGATGAGTATTTTGCATGAGCGCATGGACCTGCCCGTGCGCCTTGCCGAGGATCTGGCGGCGCTTTCCGGGAGAGCGGGATCTTTCAAGGCATAGGGTCGGTGTGGCCAATTCGCCTTTGAAGTCTCAGATCAATCCCCGCCGGGCCAGATTGCGCATCAGATGCGAGGCGCCGAAGGTCCAGGGCGGGCATTCGGTCGACAAAAGCACGCGGTTGCGCAGCGAACCGAGCTTGTCGTTAGAAATGGTGACGATGTCGCCGACCTTGTGGGTGAAGCCTTGGCCGGGCGTGTCGCGATCCTCGACGGGGGCAAATAGTGTTCCCATGAACAGCACGAAGCCGTCGGGATATTGATGATGGCGGCCGATGGTCTGGGAGACGAGATCGAGCGGATCGCGGCTGATTTCCTTCATCGACGAGCGGCCGTGCAGCACATAACCGTCCTCACCTTCGACTTTGAGGTCGAGATCGGCGTTGCGCACGTCATCAAGATTATAGGTCTCGTCGAACAGACGGATGAACGGCCCGATTGAGCAGGAGGCGTTGTTGTCCTTGGCCTTGCCAAGGAGCAGGGCGGATCGGCCTTCCACGTCGCGCAGGTTGACGTCGTTGCCGAGGGTGGCGCCCTTGACCCGGCCCTGGCTGTCGACCGCCAGCACGATTTCCGGCTCGGGATTGTTCCACTTGGAGATCGGATGCAGGCCGACATCGGCGCCTTGTCCCACAGACGACATTATCTGCGATTTGGAAAAGACTTCCGCGTCCGGTCCGATGCCCACTTCGAGATATTGCGACCAGACACCCTCCTCGATCAACGCCGCCTTGACCTTGGCCGCTTCCGCTGAACCGGCCTTCAAATTGCGCAGACTGTCGCCGATCAGTGCGGTCACCTTGCCGCGGATCGCTTCGGCTAGGTCCGGATTACCGGCTGCGCGCTCCTCGATGACGCGCTCCAGCATCGAACGGGCAAAGGTGACGCCACAGGCCTTGATCGCCTGCAGGTCGATGGGGGCGAGAAGGTGGATGGCCGAGTGGTCGGCCTTAGCGGCCAGCAGATCATCGAGTTTGGCGATGGCTTCGCCTTTCTGGGTGCGAATGAAAGCCACCGGATCATCTTTTTCCAGAAGGTCGCGCATGGTCGGCGTTTCCTTCGAGGTGATGTCATAGAGCGTGCCGTCGCGAAGGGTGACGAGAGCGGGGCCTTGCACATCCGGGCGCCAGATGCGGCCGACGAATGTTCCGGTGGTGAATGTGTTCGAGCTGGCCATGTCGTTCGTTTCCTCCAAACTGCGAGCGTTTCTAGCGCAGTCGATCCCGCTTTGCCATCTGTTATGACGGCATCATTCGCTGCATTTTGGATTTTCATCTTTTCCTGGAAGCTAAAAATGTAAGGCCCCGCGGCGCCACCGCGAGGCCTTTTGGGCCGCAAGCCGGGAGAGAGTGGCTTTACGCGGCCTGAACCTTGCGATTGCCGCGCGCCCATTCCGGCAGCCAGTCGCCATGGGCAGCCAACAGCTCGTCGACCAGCGACCAGATTTGGTCGAGATCGAGTTCGGCTGCTGTGTGCGGATCCATCATCGCGGCATGGTAGATGTGCTCGCGATTTTCGGTCATCAGAGCTTTCACGGTCAGCTCCTGCACGTTGATGTTCGTGCGGATGAGCGCCGTCAGCTGCGGCGGCAGATCGCCGACATAGGTCGGCTGGATGCCGGAGGCATCGACGAGGCAGGCGACTTCCGCCGCGCAATTATAAGGCAGCGAGGTGATGCAGCCATTGTTGCGGACATTGCCGTAGATGACGGAAGGTTCGCCGGTCCAGACCGAATTGATGATCGAGGAAGCATATTCCTTCGACTGCTTGACCTCGATCTTTTCCGCCGTGCGATATTCCTCGGCCTGGTTCTTCCAGCGCGCCACCTGCTCGATGCAGCGTTTCGGATATTCGTCGAGCGGAATGCCGAACTTCTCGATCAGATCCTCGCGGCCCTCCTTGATGAAGTAGGGGGTGTATTCGGCGAAATGCTCGGAGCTTTCGGTGACGAAATAGCCGAGGCGGGTCAGCATTTCATAGCGCACCTTGTTGGGGCAGCGCGGGTTCCAGCCGGGTTTTGGCGCGCGTCCTTCGCGATAGGCGCGCACGAGATCGGGATAGAGATTGCGGTAGGAACCATCCGGCTGACGATGCTCGAATTCGAGATAGAAGGCCATGTGGTTGATGCCGGCCGAGCGGTAGCGGATCTCGTTGTAGGGAATGTCGAGATCGTGCGCCAGTTCCATGGCCGTGCCCTGCACCGAATGGCAAAGACCGACCTGCTTGATCGTTGGGTACTTCTCCCCGATCGCCCAGGTATTGATGGCCATCGGGTTCACATATTGCAGCATGATCGCGTTCGGGCAAACGGCGAGCATGTCTTCGCAAATCTTCCAGAGATGCGGAACCGTGCGCAGGCCGCGCATGATGCCGCCGACGCCGAGCGTGTCGGCGATCGTCTGGCGCAGGCCATATTTCTTCGGCACTTCGAAATCGGTGACGGTGCAGGGCTCGTAGCCGCCGATCTGAAAAGCGACGACGACGAAATGCGCACCGTCGAGCGCCTTGCGCTGATCGGTAAAGGTTTCGACCGTCGCGGAGGTGCCCAGCGTCGAGGCCAGCTTGCGGGCAACAATGGCGCTTTCGTCCAGCCGCTGCGGATTGATGTCCATCAGCGCGATCCGGGCGTCCGCAAGGGCGGGCCGCTGCAAGACGTCGCCGATGATATTCTTCATGAAGACGGTCGAGCCGGCGCCGATGAAGGTGATCTTGGGAGTACCTGTCATGTCAAAATCTCCTGGGATGCTACGAAGCTACTTCGAACGCCGCTCTGACAAGGCGTTCTGTGTAAGCGGTCTTGGGATGGGACAGAACCTCTTCGACCGGCCCTTGCTCCATGATCTTGCCATGCTGCATGACGATGACGCGATGGCAAAGGGCGCGGACGACCTTGAGGTCGTGGGAAATGAAAAGGTAGCTCAGGCCTTTTTCATCCTGCAGCTTGCGCAGGAGGTCGATGATCTGGGCTTGAACGGAAAGATCGAGTGCGGAGGTCGGCTCGTCGAGCAGAATGAATTCCGGCTCGAGCGCGATGGCGCGGGCAATGGCGATACGCTGGCGCTGGCCGCCGGAAAATTCATGCGGGAAGCGCGAGAGAATGTTGGCCGGCATGCCGGCACTGACCAGTGCCTCCTTGACGCGCTCCAGGCGCTCCGCCTTGTTGGAACCGAGATTGTTGACAATCAGCCCCTCGCAAATGATCTGGCCGATGGTCATGCGCGGATTGAGCGACGAAAAAGGATCCTGAAAGACGATCTGCATGCGCGAGCGCAACGGCCGCATCTCGGCGCGAGAGCGGCCATGGATCGGCTGCCCGTCGAAGAAAATCTCGCCGCCATCGGCATCGATCAGCCGCAGCAGCGCCTGACCGAAGGTGGTCTTGCCTGAGCCGGATTCGCCGACAAGGCCGAGCGTCTCGTGGCGGCGTAGCTCGATATTGAGGTTGTCGACGGCGACGAGTTCGCGCATGTCGGGTTTGAAGAAGCTGCCGTGCCGCAGCATGAACGCCACCTTGACGGACTTGCCTTCGAGAATCGTGTCGCAGTTCGGCGGCAGCGGCTTTGCCTGTCCGCGTGGCTCCGAGGTCAGTAGGTGCTGCGTATAGGGATGCTGCGGGCGCGCAAAGAGCGCCTCCGTCGTATTGTGCTCGCGCATCTCGCCATGCTGCATCACATAGACGTAGTCGGAGAACTGGCGCACGACCGTCAGGTCGTGAGTGATCAGGATCACGGCCATGCCGAGCTGCTTTTGCAGGTTGCGGATGAGGTTCAGGATCTGCGCCTGCACCGTGACGTCGAGCGCTGTCGTCGGTTCGTCGGCAATCAGTACGTCCGGGTCGTTGGCGAGCGCCATGGCGATCATCACGCGCTGGCGCTGGCCACCGGAGAGCTGGTGCGGATATTGTTTCAGCCGCGCTTCCGGATCGGGAATCTGAACCTGCTTCAGGAGATCGAGCGCGCGCTTCTCCGCGTCGCGGCGGCTGACCTTGCGATGGACCCGTATCGCTTCGACGATCTGGCTGCCGATAGTGTAGATCGGATTGAGCGAGCTCATCGGCTCCTGGAAGATCATCGAGATGCGGTCGCCACGCAATTGCCGACGCGCCCGCTCCGAGAATTTCAGCACGTTCTTGCCGTCGTAATGAACGGCGGACTTGTCGGAGACGACGGCGCGTTTGGTCAGCAGGCCCATCACCGTGCGGGCGGTCACCGATTTTCCCGAGCCGGATTCGCCGACGATGGCGATGGTTTCGCCGCGATAAAGCTGGAAGGTGATGTCTTTGACGGCATCGACCATGCCGTCCTCGACCTTGAACTTGACGGCAATATTGCGAGCGTCGATGACAGGTGCGGCTGTCTTGTTCGCAGCATCGAGCCGCCTGTCGGGAGCGAAGGAATTGACGAGTGCAAGAGCCATATCCGTTCTCCTCTCAATAGGGATCGATCGCGTCGCGCAGGCCGTCGCCAAGGGCGTTGAAGGCGAAGACGGTGACGAGAACGAAGGCGACAGGCGTCAGGATCCAGGGATAGGAGCCGATGACCGAATAGGTCGACGTATCCTGCAGCATCAGACCCCAGGAGATCAGCGGCGGTTTGACGGCAAAGCCGAGGAAGCCGAGGAAGGATTCCAGCAGCACGACGCTCGGGATCGCGAGCGTGACCGTCACGATGACGTGGCTCATGACGTTCGGGAAAATATGCTGCAGGATGATGCGCCGGTCGGTCGCGCCGACGGCCATGGCCGCCCGGACATAATCGATCCGCGCCAGAGCCAGTGTCTTGCCGCGCACCTCGCGCGACATCTGCGCCCAGCCGAGCGCCGACATGACGACGATGACGAAGGCGAGGAAGACGTTGGTCGGAGCCGTCACAGGGATCAGCGAGGTCAGTGCCAGGTAGAGCGGCAGTTGCGGGAAAGCCAGTACCACTTCGACGAAACGCTGGATCCAGGCATCGAGCGTGCCGCCGAAATAGCCAGATATCATGCCGACCGCAGTGCCGACGACGGTGACGATGGCGACCACCGTCAAGGCGATCATCAAGGAGATGCGCGAACCGTAAATGGCGCGCGACAGCACATCCCGGCCGAATTTGTCCGTGCCGAGGAAATGAACGGGGCCGCCGTCGGTGGCGCCGAAGAGATGCCGGTCACCGGGGATCAGGCCAAAGAGATGATAGGGGTCACCCTTGACGAAGAGACCAAGCAGGCGAGGGTGATCGTAATCCGGTCCGACGATCGGTTGGAACGTGACCGGATCGAGATCACTCGTTTCGGCAAGCGCGTAGACCCGAGGCTGGAGGACGAAATTGCCGTCCTTGTCGTGAAAGCTGATGACCTGCGGCGGCGCGAAGCCGGTGTCGGTCGCCTTGGGGTCGAGCGGTGCGATGAATTCGGCGAAGATCGCCATCAGCAGCAGCAGGACGACGAGAGTAAGGCCGCCCATGCCGGTCCAGGAGCGCTTCAAGCGACGCCAGACCAGGGCGAGGTAGCTCTCATTGCCGCTCTTCTGCTTGATTTTCTCTTCGGGCGGCGACGGGGAGTTGCTGAAGGCGAGCATCAGTGGATTCCTCCCTGTTGACGCACACGTGGATCGAGCAGGGCAAGCAACACGTCGGCGATGATATTGCCGACGATGAGGGTTGCCGAAAGCACCATCATGAAGGTTGCGGTCACGTAGACGTCGCCGACGGCCATCGAGCCGACGATCGCCGGCCCGACGGTCGGCAGCGTGAAGATGATCGCGGTCTCGATTTCGCCGGTCAGCATATAGGGCAGAACCACGCCCTGATACATGATCAGAGGATGCAGCGCATTCGGCACGGCATGGCGCATGACGACGGCGCCGCCGGAAAGGCCCTTAGCTCGCGCCGTTTCCACATATTGGGCGTTCAACGTGTCGAGCAGATTACCGCGCATGATGCGCATATTGTAGGCGAGGCCGCCGAAGGTGGCGATCGCGACGACCGGCCAGACATGTTTGACGAGATCGACGAACTTGCCCCAGGTCCAGGGCGCGCCGCCGTATTGCGGCGAGAAGAAGCTGCCGATCTCCGACACATTCAGCTGGAAGACGAGGATATAGACGATGATCAGCGCCATCAGAAAGCGCGGCACCGTCATGCCGAGGAAGGAGATGCCGGCAAGCAGATTGTCAATCCAGCTATATTGCCGCGTTGCGGCCCAGATGCCGAAACCGATGCCGAGAATGGAAGCCAGGATGTGGCACACGAGCGCCAAGGCCAGTGTTCGCGGCAGGCGCTCGCCGACGACATCGGCCACCGGCTTGTTGTAGACCATGCTGTAGCCGAAATCGCCCTTGGTGACGATGCCACCGATCCAGTTGAAATACTGGACGATCATCGGCTTGTCCAAGCCATGTTCCTTGCGATAGGCCTGCGCCTGGGCGTCGGCCTGTTCGAAGGACGCGCCGCCCTGGTTCATCAGTTGCGAGCGGATATAATCGGCATAATCGCCCGGCGGCGCCTGGATGATGGCAAACGTCACCACGCTCAGAATCAGGAGCACGGGAATGGCGGAGGCTATGCGAACGAGCAGGAATCGTAACATGGGACGGTTCGCTTCTCTTGATGCTGTCGACTGTCCCATTCTCCAGGAACGACATCGCCAGCGCTTCATTTAACCCGGCGATAGCTGATCGCTGGATGTTTCAGGTCCCATGGCAGCCTGCATCATACAGGCTGCCAGGGGTTGGTTGGAACCTTATTTGATCGGGCCGGCGCTGCCTGGGGCACCCGGCAGTTCCTCTGGGAACAGCTCGTATTTGCCCTGTTTGTCTGCCGCCACCCAGAGCCGCTCGCGGATGATCGAATCTTCTGCCCAGTTGAACAGGAAGATCGGCGTGCCCGGAGGAACGTTGGAGAAGCGCTTGTTGATGATGAGAGCGCCTGGATATTCGGTCAGGCCGATATTGTAGAGATGCCCGGTCGAGATCTTCTGGAACTGCTTCATCAAGGCCACGCGCTCGTCGTTATCTTTCGACGTGATGAACTTGTTGACGACATCGACCATGTCTTTTTCGAAGGGCATCAGGTCCAGCTGACCGCTTTCCGGGGCGCGGTGGTTCCAGCTGGTGCGGGGGCCGACCGGTGCAAGCTGTTCGGTATTCTGCACGACCGAGGCAAGCTCGGTGCTGTTGCGGCGGACCATCCAGTCGAAACGGCCGCTATAATTGGCATCGTCGCGCTTCGGACCAACGAGCGAGTTTATGATCACTCGAAGCCCGAGTTTTTCCATCTGGCTGACGACGCCCTCGGCAAGGCTCTTGTCGGTCGTGTAGTCGCTGCTGACCAGAAGCGTGATCTCGACATCCTTGCCGCCGTTGACGCCGGCCGGGAAGTTGACGATGCCGTCGCCGTCCGTGTCCTTCAGGCCGGCTTTTGCAAGCTCGGCCTTTGCCGCCGCGAGATCGAACGGGTAATAAACCGTGGAATTGCGATCATAGAAGCTGCTGCCGGAGGATAGGCCGCCCGGATAGATCGCGGTGAACGGTCCCTTGACCAGCGACTCGCCGAGCGCCTTGCGATCGAGCGCCATGGTGACGGCCTTGCGGAAATCCTCGTTGCGGTTCAACTCGCGCACCGCTTGTGCACGCTCGTCCGGACTGCCCCAGCCATTGGCAGAGAAATTCATCTGCAAATTATAGCCGATGAGGCGGGGACCGAAGGCGAGACGGGCAGGAGCATCGGGCTGTGCGGCGCGCTTCAGAGAGGCGACGAAGTTTTCCGGCTGCTCGAGGTTCGACAGGTCGCCGGAGCCGGCAACTGCCTGTACGTCGCGGTCTGCCCAGGTCGAGAGCTTGTAATGCAGCTCGTTGAGGTAAGGCAGTTGGTTGCCCTTTTCGTCGACCTTCCAGTAATAGGGATTGCGGCGCATGACGATGATATCGTCGGAACGGTATTCGACCGGCACCCAGGCACCCATGACCGGCATGTTCATATATTCCGGCGGGAAGGCGTTCTTGAACTGGTCGTAGGTGTTCTTGGAATATTTCGGGTGCTGCGGCTTCAAAAGATGCGACGGGCCTGGGCAGAAATTGGGATAGGCCATCGTGTAGAGATATTGTTTCGGGAAGGCGTCCTTGAAGGTCCATTCGATTGTGTAATCGTCGATCTTCTTGAGAGTTGTTCCTTCGCCGAAAGCTTCCGGAGATGCACCGCCGCCAAGCGGCGAGACGTTCGGATCGATGACCTCGTCATCCCAGTAGAACATGATGTCATCGGCGTTGAAGGGCGCGCCGTCGGACCATTTTGCACCTTCGATCAGGTGCATGGTGAGCTTATGGCCGTCCGGCGACCATTCCCAGCTCTTGGCGAGGTTCGGCAGCGGTTCGGTGTCCTTGGCTTCCACCTGGAAGAGGGGAGCCGTGCGCGTCAGGCACTCCGAAAGGCCGATGTCGATGCCGCCCCAGCCCTGCGTTTGGCCGGCGCCGTAGTTCCAGCCTTCCGGCCGGCCGCCGATGACATGGCGCAGCGTGTCGCCATAGACACCGATGCCGTCGGGCATGTTGCCGGTTTTGAACACGAGCGGCTCTTTCGGCAGGCGATCCTTGACGGGCGGCAGTTTGCCGGTCTTGACGAACTTCTCCGTCACCCAGGCAGGCTCGTGATATTCCGGCAGCGCCTTGAACTCCAGAATGGAGTTGCGCTCGACATATTTGATTTTTCCTTCCGCCGGAAAGACCGGTGGAACGGGCGGCACAGTCGGGTCAGCCGCATGGGCGCTGATCGCGATTGCGGATGTGGCAATCGTCAACGCAGCCAAAAGGCCGATCGGTCGAAAATGTCTCATCTTTTCTCTCTCCCTAAATCGCGAGCGTTCCGTTCGAGACCTCGCGTTCCTCCTTTGAAACGAAAGATGGCTGGTTGAAGCGGGACATCCCCTTAAGATCCCGCTTCAACCTCCACCTTCCGGCCTGCCTGCTCGTCAGCCAGCCTGTTTCAAGGCTGCTTTCTCTGCGCGCAACTCCTCGATCGAGCGAACGTTGCGGCTCGCCGCGCCCTTCCAGTCGCGTGTCTTGACCTCGCCGCGCGACAGGCGCTCCTTTGCGCCATCAACCGCATGGGCATATTGCGGCAGCCAACGCGCTTCCGCGACGACCATTTCATCGACCATCTGCCACACCTCTTCCGGCGTGGCGACGGCGCCCACCAGCGGGTCGTGCAATACGGCGAGTTTCAATAGATCGATGTCGCCGCTAATGGCGGCATGGACCGACATGCGCTGCACGTTGATCGAGGAGATGCAGGTGGCGGCGCATGCCTCTGGCAATGTGATACCCGCCACCATGTTGATGCCGAAGCGGTCGACGAAGCCTGGGGATTCAATGATCGCGTCGCTTGGCAAATTGGTGATGACGCCATTGTTCTTGACGTTGAAATGGCCGCGATAGACGCGGTTGGTTTCCAACGCTTCGAGAATATGGCTGGCGTGCTCGTTGGAGCGGCGTGCGGGATCGATCGGCTGCGACGCGCTGTCGAGGATCTGCTGGAATTCCGTCTCGAACCAGTTGCGCGTCTCGGTGGAGTGGCGAAGATAGCCGCCGGTCTCGCCATGGATCCAGTCCGACATGTCGATCCATTTGTTGATCTCGTCGGGGCGCTTGCGGTACCAGGGCAGGTATTCCGACAGGTGACCGTTGCTCTCGGTCGAATAGACGCCGAAACGCTTGAGGACATCGATGCGCAGCTTTTCCTGCTGCGAATAGACCGGATGCGCCTCGAAGGCGGCGATCAGCTCGTCCCTGCCGATCTTGCGGCCGTTGAGGCGCAGGTCGACGAACCAGGTCTGGTGGTTGATACCGGAGCAGATATAGTCGAGTTCGCGCTTGTCCTTGGCGCCGAGCACTTCGGCAATCTGTTCGGCGCCGTGCTGGACGCCGTGGCAGAGGCCGATCGTATCGACCTTGCCGTATTCGATGGCCGCCCAGGTGTTCATCGCCATCGGGTTGGCATAGTTCAGGAATTTGGCGCCGCTCTCGGCGACCTCGCGGATATCCTTGCAGAAATCGAGAATGACCGGAATGTTGCGCTGGCCGTAGAGAATGCCGCCGGCGCAGATCGTATCGCCGACGCATTGGTCGATGCCGTATTTCAGCGGAATGCGGATATCTTCGGCGTAAGCCTCCAAACCACCGACCCGCACGCAGCTGATGACATAGCGTGCGCCTTCCAGCGCCTTGCGGCGATCCGTGCTGGCGGTGACGCGTGTCGGCAGCTTGTTGGCTTCAACGATCCGGTCGAGGATCGCCTTGATCATCGTCAGATTGTGCTCACTCACGTCGGTCAGCGCGAATTCGACGTCGCGGAATTCCGGCACGCAGAGAATGTCGGTGAACAGCTTTTTCGTGAAGCCGACGCTGCCGGCGCCGATGATAGCGATTTTGAAACTCATGATCCTCACCTTCAAGTCAATCAAACAAGCAGCGGCAGGGAAATCGACGGCATTTTCGTCCAGTGTCGCATCGATTGCGGAACGGGCCGAAATCGAGATTTTTCCTCCGATCGCCGTTCCTCGCCGGCGAGCATGCGCTGTTTTCTGGCGGGATTATGCCTATAATCGCCGAAGCGAACAGAGAACTATTATGCTTTTGAGGGTAATTTTGTGCTGCAAGAATTGATTGACAACGGACAGGTCATGCGGACGGTTTCGCTGCCGCGCGGACGCCACCGATTGCACGCCATGCCGACCAGTGCGGGATATGAAGTGCGCTATGACGAACCCTATGATTGGGATGGACGACGGCGCGGTCTGACACCCTTCACCGTGCTGCAGCACACGATCAGTGGCACCGGGCGCCTGCGCTATGAAAGTCGCAATTATCGTGTCAATGCCGGCGACACGCTCCTCGTTCTCGTGCCGCATAATCACCGCTACTGGCTCGAGAAGGGGGAGCGCTGGGAGTATTTCTGGATTTCCATGAACGGCGAGGAAGCATTGCGCATCCATCGCCTGATTCTCGCCGCAGCCGGTCCTGTGTTGAAGCTACAGCAGGCGACCATCGATCATCTTGCCGATTGCAGTCTTCGGCTCGTCAAGGGCGCCACGACGCCGGCTTCGGCTTCGGCCATCGCCTATGAGGCGGCCATGGCGCTCTATGACGACGTCTTCGGCTCGCATGCCTTTGCCGCCGACCGATCCGTCATGCAGATCGTCATCGACTACATCAATGCCAATCTCGACAAGCCGCTGCCGGTCGAAGAGCTTGCGAAGGTGGGCGGCCTCAGTCGCGCGCATTTTTCGCGCGTTTTTGCCGAGAGCGAAGGCGTGCCACCCGCGGAATTCGTTCTACAGCAGCGCATGCAGCGCGCGGCGAAGCTGCTGACGAAGGCTGCCTTCATTCCGGTCAAGGAAGTCGCGATCATGTCGGGCTTCGACGATGCCAATTATTTCTCCAAGGTGTTTCGCCGCATCTACGGCATCAATCCGACGGAGTTCCGCACGACGGGCATGTATGCCGCGGTGCGCAGTCCAGTCGAGGAGACGAAGAATGCACGGAGCCGATAGAACCGTAATAGGTCGACGTTCTTGCTATCGCTTGCCTGTCTTGAAAATGGAAATCCGCCAACCCGTCGCATTGCGCAACGACGGCGAGCCTGTATAGATATCGCCCCGCGGCGTCCCGCCTGCCTCGCCGCGCGTCTGACTTCCCAGCAACATCTGTTCGTCATCCGATGCGACGGGCTTAATCGATAGGATTGAATATGCGTTCTGTTGTCGCCTTCAATGAATCCTGGACGTTTCATGAAGGGTTTTCGCCCGGAGATGCCGGCCGCCCGCAGGATGGACAGCAGGTCACTCTGCCGCATACGGCCGTCGAACTGCCCTTCAATTATTTCGACGAGAAATCCTATCAGCGCGCCTTCACCTATCAGAAAATCGTCAATTGGGATGAGAGCTTCGCAGGCCGTGAGGTATCGCTGATCTTCGATGCGGCCATGGCCGATGCCGTCGTCTATCTGAACGGCGAGGAAATCGTTGCCCACAAGGATGGCTACACGCCGTTCGAGGCGCGGCTGACTGGTCGCCTGCATAAGGGTGAGAACCTGATCACGGTCAAGATCGATGGCAGCGAGAATCCCGAGATCCCGCCTTTCGGTGGTCGGATCGACTATCTCACCTATGCCGGACTCTATCGCGATGTCTGGCTGAAGGTCGCTGCGCCCGTCTCGGTCGCCAACATCAAGATCGAGACGACAGATGTCCTTTCCGACCACAAATCCGCGACGGTGCGCTGCGACATCTCCAATCCGCAAAATCTCGCTTTCAAGGGTACGGTGACTGTTACTCTGCGCTCTGCCGACGGAGCAGCCATCGCTTTGGGTGAGGCTGACACATCAGGTGAAAGCGTCAAGCTCAGCTTTAGCGGCCTTTCCGGTCTTGCGCTTTGGGAGCTCGACAATCCCGTCCTCTATTCGGCGGAAGTGGAGCTTGCGAGCGAGCACGGACCGGACCGTCTTGCCGCGACTTTTGGCTTCCGTACCGCGAGCTTCACAGCGGAAGGCTTCCTGCTGAATGGCAAAAAGCTGAAGCTGCGCGGTCTCAATCGCCATCAGGCCTTCCCCTATGTCGGCTATGCGATGGGCCGTTCCGCCCAAGAGCGTGATGCCGAAATCATGAAGCGTACGCTGAAATGCAACATCGTACGCACTTCGCACTATCCGCAATCGAAGTGGTTCCTCGACCATTGCGACCACATCGGTCTTCTTGTCTTCGAGGAGATCCCCGGTTGGCAGCATATCGGCGATAAGGAATGGCAGCAGGAATCGATCCGCAACGTGCGTCGGATGATCGAACGCGACTGGAACCATCCCTCGATCGTCATCTGGGGCGTGCGCATCAACGAATCCCAGGATTCTCACGATTTCTACGCCGAGACGAACCGCCTGGCACGCGAGCTCGATCCGACGCGCCAGACGGGCGGGGTGCGCTACATCACCGAGAGCGAAATGCTCGAGGACGTCTATACGATGAACGATTTCATCCTCGGCAACGAGGAACTGCCGGGTGCCAACCGGCCGCGCACGCCGCTGAGGCCGCAGCAGGAAAATACCGGTCTCTCCAAGGATGTGCCCTATCTGATTACCGAATTCGGCGGCCATATGTATCCGACGAAAATCTACGATCAGGAGCAGCGCCAGGCCGAGCATGTGCGCCGGCATCTGGAAGTCCTGAATGCCGCCTATGGTGATCCGTCGATATCAGGCGCCATCGGCTGGTGCATGTTCGACTACAACACCCATAGCGATTTCGGCTCGGGTGACCGCATCTGCTACCACGGCGTCATGGACATGTTCCGCGAGCCGAAATTCGCCGCTTATGTCTATGCCAGCCAGTGCGAGCCCGCCGAAGAGATCGTCATGAAGCCGGTAACGATCTGGGCGCGGGGCGAGCGCAACATCGGCGGCGCGCTGCCGCTGATCGTGCTGACGAATTGCGACGAGGTCGAACTGCGCTATGGGTCGCTGACCAAGCGTCTCGGCCCGGACCGGGAAACTTTCCCGCATTTGCCGCACCCGCCTGTCGTTTTCGATCATCGATCCTTCACACCGGACGAACTCGGCGTATGGGGGATGGAGTGGGAGGACGTGCATTTCACCGGTTACATCAATGGCAAGCCGGTGGCGCAGCAGCATATGGTCGCCAATCCGCTGCCGACCTCGCTGCAGGTGGAAGCCGATGCCGATACCCTGCGCGCGGGTGAGCGTGACACGGTGCGTGTCATCGTGCGTGCCCTCGATCAGGCCGGCTCGCGTCTGGCTTTTCTCAATGAAGCCATCGCGGTCAAGATCGATGGCCCGGGCAAGGTTCTCGGACCGCAAACGGCGGCATTCCAGGGTGGAACCACGGGCTTCTGGTTGCAGGCGACGGGCAAGTCTGGGACGATCAACCTCGAAGTCTCGTCCCCGCGCTTTGCCAGCCAAAGCTTGAGTTTTACTGCAAGGTGAGCAAGCAGCCGGCTCTTGCCGTTAGGCGACCGAGCCGGCAATTTCGCCCGCACCCTAGGGGATCGACTGTAACAGCGTCTGCCGCGCCGAGGCGAGATGCCGGCGGCACGCGGCGTCGATCCTTCGCTGGTCGCGTGATTGCAGGGCCTCGATATAGTCGAGGTGTTCGGTCACGGCGCGGGCATTGCGCTCGCGGGCGAACGTCTTGTTCCACTGGTAGTGATAGTGAAAGATGATGGCGATGACGTCGTAGAAATCGGCGATGAAGCGGTTCCTTGAGGCGCGATGGATGAGAAGGTGAAACTTTTCATCGAGACGCGAGAAATCGCGGTAATGCGCGTCGAAATCCTCGAGCAGGGCATGATGCTCCTGCTCGATCGCTTTGAGATCCTCCCAGGCGCGGTGATTGGCGGGCAGGCGGCCGAATTCGGCGGCGGAATGCAGCTCGAACATTTCGCGCACGTCGGCGAGCTCAAGCGCAAATTCGCTGGTGAAGCCCTTGAGGATCCAATGGCTGTTTGGTCGCTTTTCGATCAGGCCGAAGCGGCTGAAACGAATAAGAAATTCACGCACGACCGAGGTACCGGTGCCGATCTCGCGCGCCAGTTCCAGCTCGTTGATCTGCATGCCGGGCTGTGCTTCATCGGACATGATGCGCATCATGAAACTGCGTTCGATGATGTCATGGAGTGAATCGGTCTCTTCCTTCGGGAAGAAATCGTCCTCCGTCGGCCGGCGCAGAACCGTCTTCTGCCGCTTGTTCCAGAGAATGATGCCGGCGTCATTTAGACGCATTAGGATCGCGCGCGCCGTGCTGCGGCTGACGCCGAGTTCGGCAGCGATTTCCGGCTCGCTTGGCAGCTCGGTATCGGGCTTCAGGCGCGCCGCATAGCGATTATACGCCTCCTTGAAGAGCGTGTTTTGCCTTGCCATTTCCCCCTCGCGTATCGTCGCCGCTCTTTACCGGCGGCGCTGTCTGAACCATGATCGAATGGCAGTCAATTGCAGGAGTGTCGACGGAACGCACTGGCCACCTTCCTCCAAGGCGTCAGGCGATTTGCTCGTTGACACCAAAATGTTTATTGTAGATAAAAAACAAAATCAATTGGTGGATGGACTATCGGGAGCTGACCGCCATCAATGACGAAGGAGGAATGGGAGCGGCCCGCTTGGATCGCTCCGAATAGGATACAAGAGCGCCGGAAATGCGCTCATGGGAAATTGCGTGACAGCCATCACAAGGGAGAGGTGATGCAAACAAGAACAATCGGCAGGACGGACCTCAAGGTCACGGAGATCAGCTTCGGCGCTGCGGCGCTGGGCGGCCTCTATCGTGCCTGTCCGCGCGACCAGGCAATGGCAACCCTCCAGGCCGCCTGGGACAGCGGTATTCGCTATTTCGACGCTGCGCCCTGGTATGGCTTTGGCCTTGGCGAACGCCGCGTTGGTGATTTTCTACGAGACCAGCCCGAGGACAGTTACGTGCTGTCGACCAAGGTCGGTCGTCTCATGCGCCCGGTGCCGACCGACAAGGTGCCGAATTACGGCTATGTCGATCCTCTGCCCTTCGATGCCGACTACGACTACTCGTATGATGGCATCATGCGCTCAGTCGAGTTCAGCTATGCCCGTCTCGGACTCAATCGCATCGATATTCTCTATGTCCACGATATCGGCGGCTATACGCACGGCAAAGCCTTGAACGAGCGTTACCTTGGGCAGCTCCTGGGGTCGGGATTGAAAGCTCTGGGGGAGCTGAAGTCGTCCGGCGCGATCAAGGCCTATGGTCTCGGCGTCAACGAAGTGCCGGTCTGCCTGGATGTGATGAACGCGACCGATATCGACTGCATTCTGCTTGCAGGCCGCTATACCCTGCTGGATCGTTCGGCCGTTGCCGAGCTGCTGCCGCTTTGCGAGAAGAAGGGAACGTCGCTCATCGTGGGTGGGGTCTTTAACTCCGGTATTCTGGCGACCGGGCCTGTGCCTGGCGCGCATTTCGACTACCTGCCGGCGACGCCGGATATTCTGGCCAAGGTGGGGGCGATGGAGGAGATCGCCCGCAAGCACGGTGTACCGCTTGCCCAGCCGGCGCTTCAGTTCCCGCTGCGCAGCCCTTGCGTGGCGTCGGTACTGATCGGTACGGCGAAGCCGGAAAGTCTTGTCCGCAACATGCAGCTCGTGGAGCCAAGGCTTCCCGACAGTCTCTATGCGGAGTTCGAAGGTTTGACTGTGGTCGCGCCTCCATTGGGAGACGAGGCGGTCAGAGTCTAGCAGATTGGGAGCTATCGAGCCGTCGGGAGAGACGGCCTCGAAGAGGAGGAAAGCCTGTTTTGGCGTCGGTGGCCTTTCCGCCGCGCGATGCGTAATGCCGCAAGGCGTTGCGATACCGAGCCGTAAGCGTTCAGCGGCGGGTGTGCAGGAGAACAGAGCGCGTTGAGAGGAGAAGCAGATGAAAATTGCCAAGTCACTTCTATCCCGCCGCAGCTTTACCGGCCTTGCCGGCGCTGCCATCATAGCGATGGCGATGCCCGTGCAGTCCTTCGCGGCCGACGTGACCATTCCGATCATTGTCAAGGATACCACATCCTTCTACTGGCAGATCGTTCTTGCCGGCGCTCGCCAGGCGGGCAAGGATCTCGGTGTGAAGGTGCCGGAACTCGGCGCACAGTCGGAATCTGACATCAACGGCCAGATCAGCATTCTCGAAAACGCCGTTGCCGGTAAGCCGGCCGCTGTCGTCATTTCGCCGACCGAGTTCAAGGCGCTCGGCAAGCCCGTGGATGAAGCCGCCAAGTCAGTGCCGGTCGTCGGCATCGACTCTGCTGCCGATTCCAAGTCCTTCGTCTCGTTCCTGACGACTGACAACGTCCAGGGCGGCCGTATCGCTGCAGACGGTCTTGCGGCCGCAATCAAGGGCATGACCGGCAAGGAAGAGGGTGAGATTGCCATCATCACCAGCCTGCCGGGCGTCGGTTCTCTCGACCAGCGCCGTCAGGGCTTCCTGGAAGAGGTCAAGAACAAGTACCCGAGCCTGAAGGTCGTTGCCGACAAATATGCTGACGGTCAGGCCACGACCGGTCTCAACATCATGACCGACCTTATCACGGCCAATCCGAAGCTGGTCGGCGTCTTCGCCTCCAACCTGATCATGGCGCAGGGTGTGGGCCAAGCGATTGCTGAAAACAAGCTCGGCGACAAGATCAAGGTCATCGGCTTCGACAATGACGACAAGACGGTCGGCTTCCTGAAGTCGGGCGTTCTTGCCGGCCTCGTGGTGCAGGACCCCTACCGCATGGGTTATGACGGCATCAAAACGGCGCTCGCTGCTTCCAAGAAGGAAAAGGTCGAGGCCAATGTCGACACCGGCGCCAACCTCGTCACCAAGGCGAATATGAGTGATCCGAAGATCGACGCGCTGTTGAACCCGAAGGTCAAGTAAGGCTTGAGGCCGCGCCTGCACAAAGCGGGCGCGGCCTTTTCGTCTGGCCGCTTCTCCGAGGCGGTCGCGCGGCGGTGCGAGAGGGAGGAGACCTCATGACGAGCCTTGAAGAAATCAGCCATCGGCACGACGATACCGTCAAGACGGAAGCAAACCGCATTCCGCCAGGCTCGCCAATCCTGGAACTCAAGGGCCTGCAGAAACGCTATGGCTTCGTCGAGGCGCTGAAGCCGGCGACCGTCACGTTTTTGGCTGGAGAGATTCATGCGATCGTCGGCGAAAATGGCGCGGGCAAGTCGACCCTCATCAAGCTCCTGACCGGCGTCATCACCAGGACGGCGGGCGAAATTTTCTGGTGTGGGCATCCGGTTGCGCTCGCAACGCCGAATGAGGCGATCGCCCGCGGCATCAATGCGGTGCATCAGGAAGTCGTGCTTTGCCCGCATCTGACCGTCGCTGCCAATCTTTTCCTTGGCGATGAAGTCAATCGTTTCGGCCTGATGCGCAAGAAGCAGATGGTGGCGATGGCGCAAACCGTGCTCGATGATCTCGGCTTCGGACTGCCGGCCGGCGAACTCCTGAGCTCGCTCACCATCGGACAGCAGCAGCTCGTGGCAACGGCAAGAGCCGCGATGCGCGGCACCCAATTCCTGATTTTCGACGAGCCGACTGCCTATCTCACCCGCCAGGAATCGGCGCAATTGTTCAAGCTGATCCGTCGTCTGCAGGGCGAAGGCGTAACGATCGTCTATATCAGCCACCGCATGGAAGAGGTGTTCGAGCTGGCCGATCGCGTCTCGGTTTTGCGTGACGGCACGCATGTCGGCACGCGCACGATCGCCGAAACCAACGAGGACGAGCTGATCAAGCTGATGATCAATCGTTCCATCGAGCAGATCTACCACAAGGAGGAGATCCCGATCGGCGATACCATCCTCGATGCCCGCGGCCTTTCCGGCCCCGGCTTCGAGAATGTTTCGCTCAGCGTCCGTGCAGGCGAGATCGTCGGTCTTTACGGACTGATCGGCGCCGGCCGCAGCGAATTCGCGCTGGGTCTTTATGGTCGCCAGCCGCTTTCTGCGGGCGAAATCTACTGGCAGGGACGCAAGGTCGACATCCGCAACGAGCGTGACGCGATGGAACTCGGTATTGCGCTGGCACCGGAGAGTCGACGCGATCAGGGCCTCTGCCTCAACCTGCCGATCGGGTTTAACATCAATCTCCCCGTGTTCCGGCGGCTGAGCAGCGGTCCGATCATCAATAACAAGAGCGAGGCGGCCAATGCCGACAAGCAGATCCGCGATCTCAGCATCAAGACACCGAGCCGGCGGGTTCTGGTTTCAGCCATGTCCGGCGGCAATCAGCAGAAAGTGGTCATCGGCAAATGGCTGAGCCACGGCGCCAAGCTCTTCATCTTCGATGAGCCGACAGTCGGCGTCGATGTCGGAACGAAGGCGGAGATCTATCGGCTATTTGCCAAGCTGCTGCGCGCCGGCGCCGGCATCATCGTCATTTCGTCCTATCTGCCCGAGGTTTACGAGCTCGCGGACCGCCTGCACGTCTTCCGCCACGGCCAGCTGGTTGCCAGCCATGATTTCCATGCCGCGACGCATGAGGAAGTCCTCGGCGAGGCGATCGGCGTCTGAACAATAATCAAGTCTAAAGAGGGAGAACAAAAATGGCCGCGAATACGACAGAAGGCCCGACCGTTGCGCCGCGGCGCAAGATGAACATCCTCTTCAGCTTGACGCTGATCCTGCTGTTGCTGGCACTGTGGGTCGTGCTCGGACTCTGGACCGACAAGTTCTGGACGCCGCTCAACATCACCAATCTGATGCGTCAGGGCTCGATGACGGCCATTCTTGCGCTTGGGCAAACCTTCGTCATCATCACCGCGGGCATCGATCTTTCCGTCGGCGCGATCGTCGGCTTCTGCACCGTCATCATCGCCTGGCTGCTGCAGGCCGGGTTTCCGGTCTGGGCGGCCATCCTGATCACATTGCTGTTCGGGGTTCTGATCGGGGCGTTCCATGGTTTCGGCATCGTGCGCATGGGCCTGCCACCCTTCATCATCACGCTCGCGACATTGACATCGCTTCGCGGTATCGGCCTGCTGATCACCAACGGTTCGACGATCAATATCGTCAATGATGATTTCACCAATTTCGCCGTCTCGGATTTCTTGGGGATACCGAGCCTGTTCTGGATGGTGATCCTGGTGGCGATCCCGGCCGTGATCTTCCTGCATCTGAGCCGGTGGGGGCGCTATCTCTTCGCCGTCGGCTCAAACCGCGAGGCTGCACGCCTGTCCGGCGTCAACGTCAACTGGATGATTTATCTCGCCTATATCCTTTCAGGGACGTGTGCGGCGTTCGTCGGCATTCTTCTTGCCTCCCGTATCGCCATCGGCAATGCCACGCAGGCCGACGGCTGGGAGTTGCAGGCGATCGCCTCTTCGGTGATCGGTGGAACCAGCCTGTTCGGCGCCGTCGGAACGGTCTACGGCCCGCTGATCGGCGCCTTCATTCTGGCAACCATCAACAACGGCGCTAACCTGCTGAACCTGAATTCCTTCTGGCAGCGCATTATCACCGGTGTCCTGATCATCGTCATCGTTTATTTCGACCAGCTGCGGCGCCGCCGGGCCTAGGAAAGGGACAGTGCGAGGCATGGGGCGACAATCGAGCGGGACGCTATCCCCGTTCGATTGTTGCCCATGCTTGTCGTCAAGGAAGGTCGCTTTGGAGCGCTGTGGGCCTAGACCTATCCGGGCAGGCGCCGGTTTAGACGCTTGCAGGTAGAAGCAGGCATCAGTCTGCCGCACAAGCTGCGCCGGAACCGACGACATGTCCTTTGGGAGAGGTTTACCGAGGAGTCCTCAAGCGTATGCGCGATATTGGGCAACGGGTGTGCACAGCGCGGGCCTCAGGCCGGCGAAGGGCGCGACCTTTGCCAGCTCAGATTTCTCAGCAGATTGCGCAGCGGCTTTTCGACAGCTTCGTAGGCGCAGATGCCGAGAATGGTGCCGCTGATGACGGCGACGAAGGTAATGGCGTCGGAGGGTATTTGCATCCGCGCCATCAGCTTGACGACCACCGAAATGGCCAATGTGTGCCAGAGGTAGATCGAATAGGAGCTGTTGCCGAGATAGGTAAGGAGCGGGATGGAGGGCAACTTGCCGCTGCGTTCCACCGACACCATGCCGAGTACGAGGGCAACAGCGAGGGGTCCGCAGGTCACCTCGTTGAAGTCCAGGCCGAGAATCTGGATCGCAGCAAAGCCCGACAATGCGACGGCGATCAGGGCAAGACCGAGGCCCATCCCCGGCACGTGTCCGGATAGCCAGAGGCGTCCGAGGATTGCGCCGGCGACGAATTCCAGGATGATCGGCCGCGTATAGGTCAAAAGCAGCGGGGACTGTGAGGCGATGATGCCGCCGGCAAGGACAAAGGCGAGGAAGATCGCCGTCATGCTGGCAAGCCGCAGCCGTTGCGGCAGGAACAGGCAGGCCGCGAAGATGACGTAGAAGAACATTTCGAAATTCAGCGTCCATCCCTGCACCAGAACCGGCCAGATCTCATCACCGCTCGTGCTTGGCGAGCGGACAGGAATGAACAGCAGCGAACCGAGGATATGACCTGCCGTCAGCTTCATGTTCGGAAACAGGCCGATGGCGGCGCCGGCGATCATGATGGCGGTCACGATCCAGTAGGATGGCGCGATGCGCTGCAGCCGGTCGAGCGCAAAGCGCAGCGGCGTCACCGGCCGACGCTCGCTCATGGTCCACATGATGAATCCGCTGATGACGAAGAAGACGTCGACGCCAGCGGCGCCGATGCGGAAATGGCCGCCGCTGCGCTCGGCTGCGTGAAAGAACACGACGGCGAGCGCGGCAAAGGCACGGAGATATTGAATGCCGTAGAGTGTCTTCATTGGCCCGTTCGCGGCTCCCAGTTGACAGGTGGCGCGAATGGTATCTGCTCATCCGTTCGCAATGGCATGTTCGCCGACATACGCGCTCGCATGGAGAGCTTTCCTGCGGTGAAGTAAAACAGGAAGGACCCGACATGGTACGGATTGAGAATATCGATCTCGACGAAAGAGCGGATCAGCAACAGGGTCGCGACACCCAGAAGGATGTAGGATTCATCGTTTCTGATGTCGCTCAGGAAGCGGCTGATATGTCCGATGAAAGCCGTCAGCAGGATCGAGGCGAGCAGGAAGACGCCAATGAGTCCGGTTTCGACCGTAGTTTCGATATAGGTATTATGGAAATGGAAGCCAGCGCGGGAGGCGATAAAGAACTCATCCCACAGTCGCTCTGGCTCGGAGAAACCCTGGACCCAATAAGCTTGATAGCCGACGCCGAAGAAAGGATTCTGCTGTGCGGCCGCGATGCCCTGCTGCCAAAGATAGGTACGGCCGGTAAGCGTGGAATCCTTGCCAAAGGCACCGAGAACAAGATCGACCGCACCGAGATAGACGCCGGCAACCGCGAGGATGACGCCGGAGACGGCCGCTGTCACAAACAGCCTTTTACGCTGCTTGGGAGACAGATACAGGATGACGCGCAGGCTTATGCATAACATTACGACCAGTCCCGTCGTCAGAACCGATGTTGCCGATGCCGAAGCATGGAGGCAATAGGCGGACAGCAGGCCTGCAAATCCTGCACCCAGCATCCAGATCCGACGTTCGCCAAGGACGAAGACGGCTGCGAAGGCGAAATAGATGCCGAGCGAGGCATAAAAGCCGAGCTGGTTCTTGGAATCGAAGGCGCCGACGAAGCTGTAACTCCCGTCGATCGGATCATAGGCGTAATAGCCGAACAATATCGAATAGATGAGCACGATGGCGGTGCCTGCGATCGCGCCGCGCGTCAGCGTGCGGATATCGAGCGTGCGCATGGCGACCAAGGCGCAGAAGATATGCGTCATGTACTGGATCGCCGCGCGCGCCGTCACGGAGGGCACGACCGACCAGAAAATCGAAAGGCAGGTGAAAACGCCGAATGCGAAGAGCCAGAGCTGTCTATTATAGCTGCCGAGCACGTTCCGGTAATCGATCATGACGAGCGGAAACCAGAGGGCATAGTACAGCAGAATCGAGGGCTGGCCGAAGCGGGAGGAATAGGCAAATACGAAGAAGGAGAGAGCAATCGCCACCGCTCCGTAGGTGGCGTTGCTGCCTGGACGCACAAAGATCGATTTGGCTATCCGCATCGACTTTCCTATCGGATGGCAAGGCCGGTAGTGACCTTGATTAGGTCGCCCGGCAGTACCTGCGTGTTCTCCTGAGCCTGAATTTCCTTCGACTGGCCGTTTTCGTCACGAATGATGGTGTAGGAGATGCTAACACCCGGTCCGCTTGGATCGAGGTTGCTGGCGTCGGCGGATTGGGCCACGGCTTCCTGCATGAGCGATTGGCTGGTCGACAGTTTCAGCTGCAGCGTTTCCAGCTGCGTGTCGGTATCCTGCATGTCCTGGGCCAACGAGCTCTGCCAGTCGTTGTGCAGAGTGATCTCGTCCTGGTTGGCCTTGTTGATATCCTGTTTGGCTTTCAGGGAAGCGGTTTCCGTATCGAGAAGCGTCGCTTCCAGGTCGGAAGCGCGCTGTTCAGCGGAGATCCTGCGGGAGGCAAGCTCCAGGCCGCGTTCCGTCAGGCTTTCGACTTTGTCGCGATCGGCCTTCGCCAGATCGAGCTGGCGGCTCTGCGTGTCGTTCTTTTTCGAAAGCGCCTCGACTTCGTTCTGCAGGAGCGCCTTCAGATCTTCCAGTGATTTTAGCTGCGTCGTCATGCGCTTGGCGCGCGTGTCCATCAGCGCTTTCTCGCTTGCGAGCAGACTTGCCGTTTGGGGCAATTGCTTGAGCTCTGGCGGCACGTCGATGTCATCCTTGCCAGCCAATTCGGCCAGCAGCCGCGCCTTGCGCATCAGCAGGCGGCTGCGCTCCGCCATGTAGACGACGGCGTCGCCCTTGGCATTGATGAAATCGCGCGCAAAGCGCTGTCCGGCATCGGCACGGCGCATGCCGCCGCCGAGGCTTACGGCTTTCAGCACGGTCAGGTTGGGTACGAACGGATATTCACCCGGATTCTGCACTTCCCCTGAAAGGTAGATCGGTCGAAACTGCGACATTTCAACTGAAGCCGATGGGCGATCACGCAGGCCGAACTGCTTCTGCAGCCCGAGGCCGATGGCTTCGGCGATCTGATCCGTGGTCTTGCCGACCGCGGGCATGTCCCCGATGAAGGGAATGGATATCGAGCCGGAAGGGCCGACCGTATAATCGCCCGAAATGGTGGACCAGTCACGAACCGTGCCTTCGGCGGTCTGCCATTCGGCGACGCGCACATGCAGCTTGTCCATGACGCCCAGATGATATCCGGGAAGGTTTTCGGCCGAGGCCGAGACGGAAGCTACGCAAAGGCTGAGAGCAACGATAGTTGCGCAGCGTAGCGATGTATTGACGCGTACAAGCCTCTTGGAAGGCCGAAATTCAATCATGCAGGATCTTCCCTGTTATTGGTAGGCAACCGCAAGACGCGGGAGAACCGCAGGAAACCTCCCGCGGTATCTGTCAGTCATCATCAATAGCTGCCGCGCGAGAGGCAGACTGCAGGAATGGTTTTGGCGATGATCACCATGTCGCTGCTGAGCGACCAGTTCTTCACATAATGCGTGTCGAAGGCGACACGGCTTTCATAGGAGACGTCGTTGCGGCCGCTGACCTGCCACAGACCGGTCAGGCCCGGACGGGACTGCAAATAGTAGATTGCCGCGGTCTCGTAGCGTTCGAGCTCGTCTTCCACGACCGGGCGTGGTCCGACGACGCTCATTTCGCCGCGGATGATGTTGATGAGCTGCGGCAGCTCGTCGAGGCTGAGCTTGCGCAGGACGGCCCCGACGGTGGTGACACGGGGGTCGTTCTGCAGTTTGCGCGTTGCGCGCCACTCTTCCATTGCCTTCGGATTGGCCTGCAGGTAGGCATGCAGCACCTTGTCGCCATCGACGACCATGGTGCGGAACTTCAGGCAACGGAAGGTCTTGCCGTTATGGCCGATACGGCGATGACCGTAGAAAGCGGGGCCGCGGTCTGTAAGTTTTACCAGCAGCATCAGCATCAGAAAGAGCGGGCTGATGAGAACCAAAGCGAGCATAGCGGTAGAGACGTCGAAAACGCGCTTCAGTACTCCACCAGTGGGCGGAAAGACGTCGCTTTCCGCGGCGCTGAAAAAAGCCGATGTGGCCGATCTCGTCGCAGACTTCATAGAGAAAACTCCATTCATGTTGACGATTGGTCGGAAATTCTCGGACGCGTAATTAGAGCCGGGATGATCGGAGTGTAGGTTCCGATTTGGACTTTTTAAGCCAAACTTTTGTAGCGATATGGCATGGCGGTATAGAATTACCGCACCGATGGTGAATTGGTTTAATTCAGTGATCAACTATAGATGGGTTGTACTGTATCGTGTTGCGTATAATGTCACGGTTGACAGCTCTGCCGCGTCATAGTCGACGATTTCTAAGGATGTTATAGGCATCGAACGGTAAGTTGTTCATTATCATTGGCTTCGATAGCCTGTGTTTGGTTTCCCTTCAGCTATATGCCATCCCGATTTCTTCATGAGATATATTGCGCTGCAGCAATATTTTGCAGCGCACATACTGAGATCGGATTTTTCAGGACTTTGTAATAAAAGTTGATTGGATTGACGATGAAACGATGGAGGCGCGGCTGACCTCATGCTTCGCAAAAATTGCATTATTTCATTACATCTCCGTATAATTGCAAAGAGAAAGATGAACAAATTCAATTGTAATTATAATCGAGGTGTAGTTTTAACAGGCCCGGCGTTAGGGTCGTCTCAAATCGCAACGGATCTGGGTAACTTGGTTGAATCTCAATGAATCATAAAATATATTTAAGACTTAGGTCTGATAAGGGAGGAAAGACCTTGATCGTTTTTCATTTGATGGTCGAGCGGGCGGGGTAAGATTATGTATGCGCCCCGCGTTTTCATCAGCATGCTGGGCACGCTGATCGTATTTGCCATCGCAACATATTTCCTGACGAACTCGCTTTCGACCACCCTGATCGAAACGGTCATCTGTGCCGTCCTTCTGCAGGTCGGTTATTTCCTGGGTGTGCTCTACCTTGTCTGGAAAGAGCGCAAGGCGCATGAAGCCCTGTCGAGCGAAGATAAGGTGCCGTCATCGGCCCAGGAGGACAGCAAGGTCGCCGGTCTGTCCGCCTCCAGTTTAAAGCGTTCGGAACCGTTCAACCCCTGAACCGGCTAGACGATTAGATCTTTTGATGATCCGGTAGTTGCCGGATCGGCGCCATGTCCTAAGTCTCCGCCTGAACCATTGGAGGCTGACGTGATCGACAGTGCAGAAAAAAGTGTCTGCGTAATCATTGCCGCAAAGAATGCCAGCGACACCATCGGGCTGGCCGTTGCCTCGGCCCTTCGCGAGCCCGAAGTGGCGGAAGTCGTCGTCATCGACGACGGTTCGACGGATGGGACCGCCGCCGCGGCGGCCAAGGCCGATGACGGCAGCGGCAGACTGACGATCCAGGAATTCGAGAAGAACCGTGGTCCCGCCGCAGCACGAAATCACGCGATCGACATATCCAAGGCTCCGCTGATCGGCATTCTCGATGCCGACGATTTCTTCTTTCCGGGGCGTTTTGCTGCGCTGCTTGCCGCTGACGATTGGGATTTCGTCGCCGACAACATCGCCTTCGTCAGTGCCGACACCGTTCCTGACGCGCATGCACGGCTCGATCATTTCGATGCGAAGCCGCGGTTTCTTGATCTTGCTGCTTTCGTCGAGGGCAATATTTCCAAGCGAGGCGTGCGCCGCGGCGAGATCGGCTTCCTGAAGCCCTTGATGCGGCGTTCCTTTCTGGATGCGCATGGCCTGCGCTACAATGAGGCGCTGCGCCTCGGCGAGGACTATGACCTTTACGTCCGCGCGCTGGCGAAGCGTGCACGTTACAAGGTCATCCATAGCTGCGGTTACGGCGCCGTGGTGCGCAGCGATTCCCTGAGCGGCCGGCACAGGACGGAGGATTTGCGCCGTCTCTATGAGGCTGACCGGACCATTCTTGCCAAGGGCGGGCTTTCTTTGGAAGATGCTGCGGTAATCCGCCGTCATGAGCAGCATATCCGCGATCGCTACGAGCTCAGGCATTTCCTCGACATCAAGTCGCAATCGGGGCTCTTGTCTGCCGCGATCTATGCGCTTTCGCATCCCTTCGCCGTCCCGGCGATTGCCGGCGGCATTCTGGCCGATAAGACCGAGCGCTTCCGCAAGCGGAGCGGCGCGCCCATTGCCCATGCCGGTGCGAACGGCCTGCGCTATCTTCTGCAGGCCGCTCCGAAATAGCGGTATCGCGGCTTACAGATAATCGCGGCGAACGCCTTCGACCACATTGAGGATGCGCTCCTTGCAGGCGGCAAGCGCGCTATCCTTGCTCAGCTGCGGCTTCGCCTTGCTTGCCTGCCACAGAGCCAGGGCGGAAGGCATGGCAAGTGCCTGCTTTGCCATGATGCGCAGCGTGGTCTGCTCGGGATCGGCAAGCATCACGTTTTCCCCGTAGCGCTGTTTTCCGAGCTCGTCTGCTGCCAGCTTGCTGCGTTCGAAACCGACTCCCCAGAACTTCGCGCCCTTGGCGATCGCCTCGGCGCGGGTCGAAACAGGGATGTGCTTCGGCTGATAGGTGACGCCGAGCGAGCGCGCCCAGTCGTTCCATTTGAAGCTGTTGATGGAGCGCGAGGAGCTGACTGCAATCCATGGAACGCGGAAAGCATCGGCAAGGATGGCGCCGTGCATGGACTCCGCAACGATCATTTCTGAGGCAGCAATTTCGCGGATCACGGCCTTTGCCTCGCCGCGGGGGTCGAGATAGGAAAGGCCCACGGTTTTGCAGATTTCAGGCCAGAGACCAGCGGCAGCCGATTCCCAATGCGGAATGAAGGTGCGCTTGCCGTTTTTCGAAATGTTCTGGAATTCGGGCATTTCCGTCACCAGGACGGCGGGATCGACAATGCCCATTGTGGCAGGCAGGCCAGCCTTTTCCGCTGTCAGCGGGCCGCGTACGCTGCGAACGTCCCATTGCGATGTGTCGCGCATGTCGGGAAGGGAGCCATAGCCGAAGCCGCTGCCGATGACGAGCTTGCGTCCCTCGTCGGGCAGGATTTCCGTGTTGAGGACGGTTCCGACGCCGACGAGCAGTGTTTCCTTGTGAACATCGCGAAGGCCGGGAAGTAGGAAATCCCAGAGCCAGAGATTGAGATCATCACCGAAATTGCCATGGGTGGATTCCCAGTGGAACGGCTTCATACAGGACTCCTTGCTGATCCAAACGATAGCGGGGCACGCCGTGGCTCTTCGATGCGGCATGCGCAGCTCATGCTGCGCTGCAAAATCTAGGGCGCGAGTTTGCCGACGGCAAGCTGCATGACGCTTTGTAAAATCGCCGGGTCGCGCAAGGCCCATTTTGCCAGCAGTCCAAATTGCGGCAGACGCCGCTGCCGCACCTGCCGCGCCTGGCTCCAGAGCGCCTGCCGCCGGGCGCGATTTTTATAGAGGCGGATGGACTCGACATCCTGAGGCCGCCGCGAAAATCTCTGTTCCAGCGTGTTGAGCGCCGTCCACGTGTTGAATTGCTGACGCAGGAATTCGGGGGAATCGTTATCGATGCTGTGGAAGATATTCACGCCTTCGCCACGCAGTGCACCGGCATTTTCACATAGCAATACCCGCTTGGCTGCGAGAACGCAGTCGCAGAAGAACAAGACGTCCTCTGCCGCCAGCCGCAATGACGGCTCGAAACGGATCTTTTCGAAGAGCGGCCGCCCGATCACCATGCAGGACATATGCAAAAAGCTCCAATCCTGCAGCATGACGCTGGCAATGTTCGGAATTTCGACGACGGCGGGCCTGTCCGACAATCGTATCGTATCGGCCGACTTTCCGAGTTCGGCGATGCTGAAATGATAATAGAACTCCTTGCCGCCATCGATGGAGTCCCAGTAGCAATCTGCATTGTAATGGGTCAGCGTTCCGAAGGCGTTGCTGAGATGTTCCGGTGCCCATTCGTCATCGGAATCCAGGAAGGCCACGAACCGGCTCTCGGCTGGCACGCTGTTAAGGCCGGTATTGCGGGCCCCGCCGGGACCCGCGTTGGTCTGACGGATCACACGAATGCGTTTTCTTTCTTCATTGCTCAGCGACTGCAGCTCGTCTTCCGCCGGAAGCGGCGATGCATCGTCGACGATGAGGATATCGAAATCCTGAAATGTCTGCCGGGATATTGATTTCAACGCGCGCAGCAGAACGCCGGTTTGCTTCTGATAGAACGGAATAACAATTGTGATAGACGCCATTTTCCCGCCTTTACGGTTTTGATTCAGGGGCTTGCGGTCTCATCCCCGAGGGCATGATCATTGGCTTTCCAACGGCATCCGCGGCAATTTTCCGGCCGATTGACCCATAACGGAGGTCGTTGTGACGCCAACAGGTAGCGTCCAATCGGTGTCGAGCAATGTTGAGAAATGAGATTTTCTGAAACTTTATCCCAGCGCGACGGCATCCAGACCATCCCGCCGAGGGATCCCGGACCATCCCGCGAGGGATCATTGTGACACATTGCGCGCCATGATCTTACATTTATGCACCCATGAGGGGAGCGACGTAGGCCGCTTTTCTCACATGGATTGAAATGCTGTCGCATTTTGGTCATGGTTCGCCTACCAAACTCTGCTGCGCTGCAAAAAATCTTCACCTTCCAGTAAAAAAACAAGACGGGGCGAACTCTTCCTCGGAAGCCGGTATCGAAAGTTCGCGCGGGCGTCTAAGTGCCTTTCGCAGCAGAGCTTTTCTCCAATTCAAATCGATTATTCCATGCTCAAAGGCATGCAAACCGGTGTTTTTAGCACTGGTCCGCATATGATTTTTTACTCATTTTTGCTGCGGTGCCATATTCCCTTTCCAAAGAGCGCCCTAGGTTAAGTCTGCGAGCTCTGCTGTGCTCTGTTTGAAATGGCTGCAAGGGGGGATGCAGCACGAAGAAAGGGTGACAGACATCGTGAATGTGACTGCCAACGTGTCTTCGCGGATAAACCTCATGCGTATCGTGCTCATCTCGGGCATAATCTTTGTTCATATACCGTTCGATCCGCATAGCAGCCCATTCAACGGCGCCTATGGCTTTTTCGATTGGCTGCGAGTGTTCCTGCGTGACAGCTTGTTCCGTGTAGGTGTTCCCTGCCTGAGCGTAATCTCCGGATACTTGCTGTTTCGAAATGGAAAGGCACCACAGAGCTATACAGAGACCATTAGCCGGAAGACAAAGACAGTTATTCTGCCGTTCCTGTTGTGGAATAGCGCGTTCTTCCTCTTTGTACTTCTTCTTCAGTATTACGGTATCGGTGATGGGTATCTGCCGGATCTGTCGGAGGCTAATCCGCACACGATATCGAATCTCCTGCTCGCTATCGATGGCGAACCGATAAATCTGCCGCTCTATTTCCTGCGCGATCTTTTTGTTTGCATTTTGCTGTCGCCGGTGCTGGCTTTTCTTATTCGTCGTGCTCCGTTACCGACATTGATCTTTCTGCTCTTGCTGGCGGCATGGCCAATATCTATCGGGATAGTGTTGCGGAACTCGATCCTCTTCAGTTTCAGCTTTGGAATCTACCTGAGCCTCCATCGTATCGACGTGACGCTCATAGATCGCTATGCCGCCCTGATCGCGCCCGCCTTCATTGCGCTTGCCGCGCTTCTGGCCACGGCTGCCTACATGACAGGGCCTGGATTGCCGTTGTGGCTCGAGGTTTGTCGCAATCTGATGGTGTTAGTGGGCATTCCCGGGTTCTGGGCAGTATCGGCAATCTTCATCCGCAGCCGGATCGGGAGGGGTCTGGCGGGAACGGGCAGCCTCAGCTTCTGGATTTTTTGCGCCCATTATCCGTTGCTCTTCTGTCTCTGGGTTCTTTGGAACCGTGGCGGCAGCGAACTCTATCCGATTTTCTATCTTTTGGCGGCAGCGCTTGCCTTACTGCTGCTGCCCTTGACCAACGGCATGGCGCGCTACGCCCTGCCAAGCTTCCACAACCTGCTGACTGGCAGCCGGGTACGCCCGCAAACCGAAATCCGTGCTGTCCAGAACCGCGCCGCCGAAGGTCGGCAAGTGCGTTCGAAGCAAAGGTGATGCCATGACGACATCGAAAAGAAGTTACATGCAAAGACTTGGTCTTGTCTCAATCGCTCTCATGAGCGCGTGGCTCCTGCCACAGGCCGTGTCCGCCCAGGATGATCAGGCGACCGGCCAGTCATTCGTCGACAATTTCGAACGTTTGGATACCAGCCGCTGGTATATTTCCGATGGCTGGAACAATGGGGCGTATCAGAATTGCACCTGGTCGCGGAAACAGGTGAATGTCAAGGATGGGACGCTGCAACTGCAGTTCACCCAGTCCAAGACTGGCGATCGCAATTATGCTTGCGGCGAAATCCAGACGATGAAACGCTATGGCTACGGCACCTACGAGGCGCGTTATCGCACAGCCAAGGGGCCTGGCCTCAACTCAGCCTTCTTCACCTATATCGGTCCCACCGACAAGAAGCCGCATGACGAGATCGATTTCGAAGTGCTCGGGAAGAATCCCGGCCAAGTTCAGGTCAACCAATATATTTCCGCCAAGGGCGGCAACGAAAAGCTGGTGCCGGTTGCAGGTGGCGCCGACCAGGACTTCAACGATTATGCCTTCGTCTGGGAAAAGGATCGTCTGCGCTACTACGTGAACGGCAAGCTCGTTCAGGAAGTCACCGATCCTTCGAAGATACCGACGAACGCGCAGAAGATCTTCTTCAGTCTCTGGGGCACCGATACGCTCAGCGGCTGGATGGGCAAGTTCGCCTATAGCGGCGAGCCGGCAACCATGGAGATCAAGCGCGTCGCCTTCACTGCGCCGGGAGAGAAGTGCCTGTTCCCGGAATCGATCACCTGCAAGCTCGATTGAACATGGCCGGCCGCGTGGCATCTCGCGCGGTCGGTTGCAATGCCACCATGCAACACCAACCACACAAGGCGCCCGGTCGTGGCCGGGCGCAAAAGCGGAAATTTTGATGCTGCATATACTGTATTTCGTCCATGATCTTGCCGACCCGGCTGTGCGCAGGCGGGTGCTGATGCTGCAGGCCGGCGGGGCACTCGTGACGCTCGCGGGGTTCCGGCGCGATGACAATGCGCTGGCTGCCATCCAGGGTGTCGAGCCGATCGAGCTCGGCAAGACACGGGATGCCCAGTTTGCGCAGCGCATTGCGGCGGTGGCTAAATCGGCGACGAAACTGCGTGGTGCGCTGCGCTCGGTCGCAAGGCCGGACCTTGTCATCGGCCGCAATCTCGAAATGCTGGCGCTGGCCCATCGCGCCAAGTCCATTTTTGGCGGCGATATGCCTGTTGTCTATGAATGCCTCGATATCCACCGGCTATTGCTGCGCGACGATGTCGTGGGCAGCGCGCTTCGCAGTGCGGAACGCCATTTCGGTTCGCAGGCGGCATTGCTGGTGACCAGTTCGCCAGCCTTCATCGAACGTTATTTCCGCCCGCGCTCCGGGCTGCATGTGCCGGTCATGCTGCTCGAAAACAAGGTGCTGACGCTTGAACCTGCGGCGCGCGCCATCGCATCGGCAGCAAGACCGCCGGCTGCGGGCAAGCCCTGGAAGATAGGCTGGTTCGGCGCTCTTCGCTGCCGCAAGTCCTTGGCCTTGCTCGATCAATTCTCGCGGCGGATGGAGGGCCGTTTCGAGATCGTCCTGCGGGGCCGCCCGGCCTACTCCGAGTTCGAGGACTTCGATCGCACCGTCCGCGATGCACCCTTCATGCATTTTGCCGGCGCCTACAAGAATCCCGAGGATCTTTCGGCGATCTATGGCGAAGTCCAGTTCTCCTGGGCGATCGATTTTTTCGAAGAAGGCTTGAACTCCAACTGGCTGCTGCCGAACCGCCTCTATGAAGGCGGTCTTTATGGCGCTGTGCCGATTGCGATCAAGGGTACGGAGACGGCAAGATTTCTTGCCAGCCGAAAGATCGGGCTTACGCTCGATCAGGCCGATGCCGAACATCTGACGGCGCTTTTGGGTGAGATGGACACGAGGCGTTATCTCGACGCCTTCGAGGCGGTGGCTTCCCAGGATCGCAAGCAATGGATGATGGATCGCGCCGACTGTCAGGGGCTGGTGCAGCGGTTGGCGTCGCTGACGCACGCCAATGAGCAGATTGCCGAAGTACAGGCCCTCCCACAACTGCATCGCAATAGAGGTGGATTGCAATGACGACTGAAAGCTCTGGGGACATGCGCTGCATAATCGTTATTCCTTGCCTCAACGAGGAAAAGCATATCGAGTCGCTGATCGCCAAACTCGGGCAGGCTCTGGACGAACTCGACGCCAGGATCGTAGTGGCTGATGGCGGCAGCACCGATCGCACGCGCGAGATCGTCCGGGATATAGCTGTAAGAGATCCCCGCGTTCTGTTGCTCGACAATCCGAAGCGGCTGCAGAGCGCAGCGATCAATCTCGCCATCGAGACGTTCGGCGACGATCATGAGTATTTCATCCGCATCGACGCCCATGGCGATTATCCCGACGATTACTGCCAGACGTTGGTGCAAGAGGCCGGTGCGACGGGCGCGGATTCCGTCGTCGTTGCTATGCGCACCATGGGCTTCAGCGCCTTCCAGAAGGCAACGGCCGTCGCGCAGAACTCCAAGCTCGGCAATGGCGGCTCCAAACATCGCGAAGGAGCCAAGGGCCATTGGGCGGAGCATGGGCATCATGCGCTAATGCGCGTTGCCGCCTTCCGTGCCGTCGGCGGCTACGACGAAACCTTCAGCCATAACGAGGATGCCGAGCTGGATTATCGGCTGAACAAGGCGGGGTATCGGATCTGGCTGACAGACAAGACTGCCATGACCTACTATCCGCGCTCCAGCGTCCCGACGCTCTTCAAGCAATATCTCGGTTATGGCCGCGGCCGCGCGCGCAATATTCTCAAGCATCGCAGCATGCCGAGCCTGCGCCAGATGCTGCCGCTTGCGGTCGTGCCGATTTTCATCGGTGCCTTCCTGGCGGTCCTTAACTGGATTGCGGTTATTCCGGTTGGTCTGTGGGCTGTGGCCTGCATCGCCTACGGTTTCTGGATCGCTCTCGGCCAGAAGAACCCCTACGGCCCCCTGGCCGCAATTTCCGCCATGGTCATGCATTTCGCATGGTCCATGGGCTTCTGGATGGAAGTTTTCAGCTTCCGCAATCGCAGGGTCGCGTCATGACACAAGTCCATCGACGCCCCATTAAGATCGACATAGCGGTCTGCACCTATCGGCGGGCAGAGCTCGATCAGACGCTGCTGTCGCTTGCCGTGCTCAACGTTCCCACAGGTGCGGTCATCCGGATCATCGTCGCCGACAATGATGTGACGCCGAGCGCGCGGGGCCGTGTCGACGCCATGCGTTCGGCCGTACCCTTCGAGATCGTCTATGTCCATTGCCCGGCATCGAACATCTCGATTGCCCGCAATGCCTGCCTCGATCATGCAAGCGGCGATTTCCTTGCCTTCATCGATGATGACGAGACTGCTTCGGAAGACTGGTTGACGGAAATGCTCATCATGGCCGACACGACCGGCGCCGATGCCGTTCTCGGCCCCGTGCAGGCGGTTTACGCGAATGTCGCTCCGGCATGGATGCAGCAGGGCGATTTCCATTCGACTCTGCCGGTCTGGGTCGCGGGAGAAATCCTGACCGGCTACACCTGCAATGTATTGCTGCGCCGCGGCGCGCCTTCGCTTGCCGGGCGGCGTTTCAATATCGCGCTCGGGCGCAGCGGCGGCGAAGATACCGAGTTCTTCACCCATATGCACAAGGCGGGCGGCAGGATCGCCTATGCCGCGGATGCGCTGGTCTACGAACCCGTTCCCAACGGTCGGGCAACTGTCTCCTGGCTCTCGAAGCGCCGGTATCGCATGGGGCAGACGCATGGTCGCATGCTGCTGGAAGCCAGGGGTGGCTTCGGGCGCTGGCGCGCGATCGCGCTTGCAGGCACGAAATCTGCCTATTGCTTCGTTGCCGCGGCGTTGCTCTCGGCATCGCCCATCAAGCGCCATCGCTATGGCCTGCGCGGCATCATGCATGCCGGCGTCGTCAGCGGCCTCTTCGGAGTTCGCGAAATAGAACAATACGGAAATCTGGAGAAGGCACCGCAATGACGGATTTCATCCCCGATGTCAGCTTCGTCATTGCTGCCTATAATGCCGAGGAAACGCTCGAGCGCGCCATAGACAGCGCGCTGGCGCAAGGTGCCGTCAGCATGGAAGTCATCGTCGTCGACGATTGCTCGACGGACGGCACGCGCGAGATCGCCGCCAACCATCCCGATCCGCGCGTACGACTCGTCGCCATGGCCCGCAATGGTGGCCCGGGCGCTGCCCGCAATGCCGGGCTCGATGCGGCCCGGGGCCGCTGGGTGGCCGTGCTCGATTCTGATGATGCCCTGCGTCCGGACCGCATGGCCCGCCTGATCGCCAGGGCGGAAAAGGCCGAGGCGCAGATCGCGGTCGACAATCTCGACGTCATCCGCGAGGACGTGGGCACGATGCTGCCGATGTTCCCCGAGGCGATGCTGGCACGCATGCCGACGCTGACGCTGGCAAAGTTCATCGCCTCCAACATGATTTTCCAGTCCGAGCACAATTTCGGCTATATGAAGCCGGTCTTCGAGCGAGCCTTCGTCGAGAAGCATCGCCTGCGCTTCGATGAAACCCTGCGGATTGGCGAGGATTACATTTTCCTGGCTTCCGCGCTCGCTCGTGGCGGCCTCTGCGTCGTCGAGCCGACCGTAGGCTACTTGTATTACATTCGCGATGGATCGATCTCGCGTGTTCTCAGGCAAGACCATGTCGAAGCCATGCTTGCCGCAGACACCAGATTCTTCGCCGAACATCCCTTCGGAGCTGCTGCCCTTGCCGCACAGCGGCGACGCACGCGCAATCTGAAGGACGTCATCGCGTTCCTGAAGCTGGTCGACAGCATCAAGGAACGTGAATTGCAGGCGATGCTCAAGATCGCATGCCTCAACCCGCGGGCGGTGCGCCATCTCAGCATGCCGATCTTTGCGCGTTTTCGTCGGTTGGCCGCATCTCTGCGGAGCGGTCGCCAGCCGTCGCCTACCTCCCAACTTTCCTCCCCCCTGCCCAACATGGGCGCAGGCCCTCACTCTAACAAAGGATAGAGCCATGGACCCCAAACGTCGTGTGAGAAAAGCAGTCATCCCGGTTGCCGGCAATGGAACGCGCTTCCTGCCCGCCACCAAGGCGATGCCAAAGGAGATGCTGACGATCGTCGATCGTCCGGTCGTGCAATATGCCGTCGATGAAGCCATCGAAGCCGGCATCGAGCACATCGTCTTCGTCACCAGCCGCAATAAGTCGGCGATCGAAGACCATTTCGACGACACGCCGGAGCTGATTTCTTCGCTGCAAAGGGCAGGCAAGAGCCACCAGGTCAGCGAGCTGGAACGCCTCCTGCCGCGGCCGGGCGCTGTCAGCTTCACCCGCCAGCAGGCTCCGCTCGGCCTCGGCCACGCTGTCTGGTGTGCCCGCGATCTGATCGGCAACGAGCCATTCGCGCTGCTTCTGCCTGACATGCTCTGCTACGGCATTCGCGGCTGCATGGCCGGCTTGATGGACCTCTATAATGAGACCGGCGGCAACATCGTCGCCGTCGAGGAATGCGCTCCGGAAGAAACCTCGAAATACGGCATTATCGGCAAGGGCGAGTCCGTGCGCCATGGCTTCGCCGTGACCAAAATGGTCGAGAAGCCGCATCCGTCCGAGGCGCCTTCAAACTTTTACCTCAATGGCCGTTATATTCTGCAGCCCGAGATTTTCGACATTCTGGCCCGTCAGGAGCGCGGCGCCGGCAATGAGATCCAGCTGACCGACGGCATGCTGCGCCTTTCCGAGACGCAGACCTTCCATGCCCAGGTCTATAACGGACGCACGTTCGACTGCGGGTCCAAGCACGGCTTCATCGAAGCGAACGTCGCCTTCGCGCTCGCTCGCTCCGATATCGGCAGCTTGGTCTATGACTCGATCCGCAACATGGTCGTCTCGCACGAAGCGCAGATGACCGCCGCTTAAGCCTGTTCACATTGTGGCCTGCGGCCGGTAAGGCCGCGGGCCATGGCTATTGTTCATTCGGGCTTCTCCGATAAGGTGGTCGCCATGCATCAGAAGAACTTCACTTTCCACAGCGCTCTTCCGCAAGCGGAGTCGCAGGATAGCTTTATCGATCTCGACCGGCTGATGGCCGTCGTGGTCCGGCGCATCCGCACCATCATTTTCGCCGTGGCCGCCTTTGTCATCCTGGCCGTCGTCTATCTGTTGACGGCCACCTCGAGCTATACGTCGATGACGCAGATATTGCTCGACGAAACCATGACGAAATATGCCGAGGATCAGCCGCCGGCGGCAAGCAGCCAGCAGGCGGACATGGAGATCGCCAGTGCGGTCGAAATCCTCAAATCGAACGAGATGGCGTTGCGTGTCGTCGACACGGCGGGCCTCGCGGACAACAATACCTTGCTCAATCCGCCCGCATCTCCGGCGGCCTTGCTCAAATCCGGCGTTAGCCTGATCGTCAGCGTCTTCACGCCTGGCCGCCCACCTATGACGCCCGAGGAACAGCGGGAAGCCCAGCGCCAGAAGGTTGCTGCCGTTCTGCAGGATAATCTGAAGGTCGAGCGCGTCACGCGAAGCTCGGTCGTAGCTGTCTCCTTCAGTTCGACGGACAAGCGTCTCGCCGCCAAGGTTACGAGCGCTTATGCCGACGCTTATCTGACCGACCAGCTGAACGCCAATTTCGACGCAACCGAACGCGCTTCCGTCTGGTTACAGGAACGCTTGAACGACTTGCGCCAGCGCGCTCAGGAGGCTTCGCTGGAAGTCGAGAAATACAAGGCGGACAATGGCCTGACGTCAACCGGCGGCGAACTGATGTCGGAACAGCAGATTTCCGACCTCAACAAGCAGCTGATCATCGCCCAGGCCGACACTGCCAGCGCCGCCGCCCGCTACAATCAGTATAAGTCGATCATCGACCAGGGCCCTGATAACGCCGTCAAGAACGCGACCATCTCGTCGAGCTCGACCGATAATTCGGTGCTGCAGGATCTAAAGACGCGCTATCTCGCCGTCGAAAAGCGCGAACAGGATGTCACGCAGAATTTCGGCGCCGATCATCCGCAGGCAGTCGCGCTCAAGGCCGAGCGGCAGGATATCACCCGGCAGATCTATCAGGTCCTTCAGCAGCTCACCGCCAGCTACAAGAACGAGTATGATGTCGCTCAGTCGCGGGCGGAATCGCTGCGCGAAAGCATCGACAAGGTCGTCGGCAAGAATTCCGAGGCCAACAAGTCGTTGGTTCACCTGAATGAGCTGAACCAGAAGGCATCGGCGCTGAAGACGCTTTACGAGTCCTATCTCGGCCGCTTCGAACAGGCGACCCAGCAGCGCTCGTTCCCCATCGCCAAGGCCCGCGTCATTTCGGTGGCCGGCGTGCCCACTGCGCCGTCCAGCCCGAAGAAGACGCTCGTCATGGCGCTCTCGGTCATCCTCGGTCTGATGGTCGGCTGCGGTGTAGCTGCATTCCAGGAGTTCCGCGACCGTTACTTCCGCGTCGAGGCCGACGTGCGGGCTGCTCTCGGTTTGAAATTCCTGGGCTATCTGCCGCTGCTCGGTCAGCAGAGCAAGAGCAAGAGCAAGAAGAAGTCGCGCAGGGCCGATGCCGGAGCGGAGCCGATAACGGCGGAAGAGGGAGAAAACGGCGTCGCCTTCGAGCGCATAATGCGCATCTCCGTCGAAGCGCCGCGCTCCATCTTCGCCGAGACCTTGAGGAACGCAAAGCTTGCCAGCGATGTGATGCTGCAAGGCCGTGCCGACCGTGTCATCGGCGTCGTCTCGGCACTGCCGGGCGAAGGTAAGTCAACGACGGCTGCCAATTTTGCCGCCCTGCTTGCGAGCAGCGGTAAGCGCACGCTTCTCATCGACGCCGACTTGCGCAATCCGGGCCTCAGCCGGACGCTGAAGACGCCGCCGCAGGCAGGCCTGATCGAGGCTGTGCTTGGCGAGGTGCCCTGGACGAATGCCGTGAAGGTCGACCCGCGCACCAAGCTTGCCATTCTTCCGGTCGCCGTGCGTGATCATCTGCTGCACACCAGCGAGCTTCTGTCCTCGCAGGGCATGCAGCATCTGATGGAAAATGCCCGCAAGATGTTCGACTACATCATCGTCGATCTTGCGCCGCTTGGTCCTGTCATCGATGCAAAGGCCTTCGCGCCGCAGGTCGATGCCTTCCTGCTGGTGACCGAATGGGGCGCAACGCCGACCAATCTGGTGCGTGATGTTCTCGAGCAGGAGCCGCAGATCAACTCGCGCATCCTCGGTGTGATCCTCAACAAGACCGACATGTCGGAACTGCCGCGCTACAGCGATTTCGGCGGAACGGAGCGCTACCGGCAGAAATATGTGAGCTACTATACCGAGGTGCAGCCGCGCGCCCAGGTGGATGCTTAGCCCGCCGGTCTCTTGCCGGTCTTGAGCCGGGTTCTCGCCAGCGCATGTTCGCGCCAGATCGTGAATATGCCCGCCGCAACAACGATGAGCGCGCCTAAGATCATGGGCGCGCTCAACTTTTCGCCGAATATCATGACACCGATAATGGCGGAAAAGACGAGCTGCAGATAGGTCAGCGGCTGGATCACCACCGCGTCCAGCATGTCGTAGGCTCGGATGAGGAAATAATGGCTTGAAACACCGGTCAGGCAAAGAATGCCCATGAAGATCCAGTCATGGGGCGCAAGCGGTGTCCAGAAGAACGGCCCGATGCAGCTCATGGCTATCGCGCCCACCACACCCGTATAGAAAAAGCTGGTCATGGCGCCGTCTTCGCGGCTGACATAGCGTGTCAGGACGACGTAGAGCGAAAATAGCAATGCGCCGAAGAGCGGCACCAGGAAGCGCGCATCGAAGACGCCGCTTTCCGGCTTCAGGATCAACAGCACGCCGAAGAAACCGAAACAGATCGCCAGCCATCGCCGCCAGCCGACCTTCTCGCCGAGGATGGGGATCGACAGCAAGGCCACCATCAGCGGACCGGATGAAAAGATCGCCTGAGAATGGGCAAGGCCGACGACGACGAAGGACGAGATGGCGACGACGATCTGCGCGGCGAGCAGCAAGCCCCGGGCAATCTGTAGGACAGGGCGTTTGGTCCTGACGTTGCGCCGCAATCCGCCAGGCGCGCGCGAAGCCATTGCGATGGCGAAAAGCATGAAAGCCCAATAGCGGATCATCGCCACCAGAAGCGGCGGGTAGGCGCTGACAAGGTGCTTGGAGATGCCGTCCTGTATGGCGAATATGCTGATTGCCAACAGCGTGAAGACGTAACCGGTACTATTGGATTTCATGGCTTTCGAAGGAAGAAGATGTGCGGGGCCCCGGAGGCGCCGGGACTCGGCACCACGTTCACATTAGGTCATTCATCGGTTCAATCATAGGCTCCATGTTTGCGGTCCGGTCCATCCGCAGAGCCACGCATCAGTCCTTTTTGCGATCTGCGACGAAGGCTGTGAAGCCATCGATGAAAGCCGCAAGATTGTGCTTCACTTTCTCGTCGACGATTGCACCATCGGCATCAAAGACACTGCCGGCACGTGACACCATGAGCCGACCGCCGAACCAGGCTTCGGCGCCGAGCGTGCGTAACACTGTCAACCAGGCGTTTTGGCTGAGGATGGTACCGAAATTGCCCGGCGAAGCTCCGAGGACGGCGATCGGCTTTCCGCCGAAAACCTGAGCTATGTCTGTAGAGGGCCGGCTCATCCAGTCGATTGCGTTCTTGAAAACGCCCGGAAGCGAATTGTTGTATTCCGGCGTAAACAGGATCAGCCCATCGGCTGAAATGGCGAGGTCCTTGAGTGCCTGTACTTTTTCCGGAATGCCATCCGCAGCCTCGAGATCGGCATCGTAAAGCGGCACGCCATGGATGGTGCGGGCGATCAGCTCGACGCCGTTTGGTGCCAATTCGACGGCCGCGTGCAGCAGGGCCGTGTTGAAGGAGCCTTTACGCAGGCTGCCCGATATGCCGAGTATCTTCATCGCTTCCCCCATTTGCCGTGATGGGAAGACATTTATGCTTCGCCGTCCTTCGTCAAGGCCTGACGGAAGCTTATGTGGTGAGCAACAACTTCGGTTTGACTCTGCTTACCACCGGGAGGCATGACCCGGATCGGCGCTGAAGCCGATGCTGGCCGCCGCCGGCATCACTGGCCCTGTTGAAGCTGCCTGGTTTTGGTTGCCGCTCTCAAGGAGTACCGCCTATGTCATCAGCTCTGATTGGGTAGTCCGCGGGCAACTTGCCGTCCGCTCAGTCATGCGAATGGGGTACCGGGTGGTCTGCGCCGTCGTCGGATGGAATGATGTGCAAGTTCCCGAAGCGTACGCCGCGCTGCGTCACGACGCTGTCGGCAAAGGTCTTTATCTCGTCCACCTTACCCTTCAGCACGGAGACTTCGAGGCAATCTTGCCCATCGATATGAACATGAAGCGTCGAGACCGAAAGATTGTGGTGATCGTGTTGCGCCGTCGTCAGCCGGCGCGACAGGTCGCGGGTCTCGTGTTCATAGACATAGGCAAGGGCCGCGTAGCATCGCGCTTCGCCATCTATGGTCGGCTGCGCGCGGGTCACGGCATCGCGCACGAGATCGCGCAAGGTTTCCGAGCGGCTGGCATAGCCGCGTTGCGCGCTGATCTTATCGATCGTCTTCAGAAGATCGTCATCAATGGTGATGGTAATGCGCTGCATTTCCTGATCCTCTTTCCCCCAACGGTTTGCCGCGATCGACTAGAGGAAATTTCGAGGGGATTTGCAACGGTGTACGGCGTTATTGGCGGCCACGGAAACGACGCTGATAGGTGGGATCGTAGAGCGAGCTTTCGCGGAAATCGCTGGCGGCGAGCGACGGGCCGACGAAGATCAATGCGGTGCGCTCGATCGGCTCCGCCGCTACCTTTGCCTCAATCGTGGCAAGCGTGCCCCGGATAATCCGCTCATCGGGCCAGGATGCCTTGACGACGATCGCAACCGGGCAATCCGCGCCATAAAGCGGCGTCAGATCCTCGACGACCTTTTCGAGTGCGTGGATTGCCAGATGAATGGCGAGCGTCGCGCCGGTCGCACCGAATTTTTCCAGTGTTTCGCTGTTCGGCATCGGCGAGGCACGGCCTGAAACGCGGGTCAGAACAAGACTTTGAGCAACAGCCGGAATTGTCAGCTCGCGGCCGAGCGCCGAGGCGGCAGCCGCGAAAGCGGGAACGCCCGGGGTCAGCGTATAGTCGATGCCATGCTGCTCCAGCCGGCGGATCTGTTCGGCAACCGCGCTCCAGACCGAGAGATCGCCCGAATGTAGGCGCGCGACATCCTCGCCCGCTGCATTGGCTTTCAAATATTCGGCGTCTATCTCGTCAAGTGACATCGGCGCGGTATCGATGATGCGGGCGCCGGGTGGGCAATATTGCAGCAGTTCCGGCGAGACGATCGAGCCGGCATAAAGGCAGACCGGGCATTTGCCGATCAGGTCGCGGCCGCGCACCGTGATCAGGTCGGCGGCTCCTGGGCCTGCGCCAATGAAATGCACTGTCATCACTCTACCTCATTCTCAATTATGGCTTGATCCAAGACCATTGCGTCACCGGCATGGCTGGCCGCCAGCCGGTCATGCGGCCGACAGGTGCGGCGCGCGCAATGTCGATGCGGATCAGGGAGCCGCCCCGGCGTGCCTGTTCGGTTAGCAGAAGGGCTTCCATTTCGGTCGTAACGGCGTTGGCGACTAGCCTGCCGCCGCTTTTCAATTGGCCGATGGCGGTCTCCAGCACGCCGGCATCGCTGCCGCCACCGCCGATAAAGATCGCATCCGGTGCCGGCAGGCCGGTAAGAGCAGCCGGCGCCTCGCCTTCGACAACGGTCAGGCCCGGTACACCGAAATTCGCTGCGTTTCGGCGGATTCGAGCGGCGCGTTCAACGGAAGCCTCAATGGCAATGACGCGCAGTGACGGATCGGCCAGCATCCATTCGATGCCGATCGAGCCGGAGCCGGCACCAATATCCCAGAGCAGCTCACCATAACGTGGCGCCAGCGCGGATAGCGTCATCGCGCGGATCTCCCGCTTGGTGATCTGGCCGTCATGTTCAAAAAGCTCGTCGGCGAGGCCTGCGCTTAGCGGCAAAATCCGCGCGCCGGCTTCCGCCTTGACCTCGACGCCGCAGATGTTCAGATCGTTGATGCCGGAGAGGCTAAAGCTAGCCGCAGTTTCCCGGGAGACTTTTTCGTATGGACCGCCAAGCGCTTCCAGAACCGTCAGTTCTGACGGACCGAAACCAGAGCTGTGCAGCAGGGCGGCCAATTCGGCGGGGCCTTTGCCATCGGATGTCAGCGCCAGGATCTTGCGGCCCGAATGCAGGTGCGGCCGGATCAGATCGATGGACCGGCCATGGAGTGAGAGAACCGTCGTCTCCTGCAGGGGCCAGCCGAGGCGCGACGCGGCAAGGCTAAAGGAGGAGGGTGATGGGATAACGGTCATTTCAGCGGCCGGAATGTGCCGCGAAAGTGTCGCGCCGACGCCGTAGAAAAAGGGATCGCCAGAGGCGAGAACCACCGTCGGCTTGCCGCGCTGGGCAAGAACCGCTTCAACGGATTTTTCGAATGGCGAAAGCCATTGATGGGTTTCGCCTGTTATTAGTGACCTCATCAACTCAATGTGGCGTACGCCGCCGAAGACCAACGGCGCGTCAGCGATCTGCCGCTTGGCCTCGTCGCCGACACCGGCTGGACCGTCTTCGCCGATGCCGATAAGAGTAAGCCAGCGTTGAACTGAAGGTGTTTCAGCCATGGGCAAGGTCCGCATTCTGATCCTCGGCGGCACGACCGAGGCCCGAGCGCTGGCGGCGGCGCTTGCCCCGCGCACTGATCTCGACATTGTTCTGTCGCTTGCCGGACGAACCGCCGATCCGGCGCCGCAGCCCGTTCCGGTGCGCAGCGGCGGTTTCGGTGGCGCAGAGGGGCTTGTCCGCTATGTCATCGATGAAAAGATCGATCTGGTGATCGATGCCACCCATCCCTTCGCGGCCCGCATTTCCGCCAATGCCGCGCAAGCGGCTGTTCAATGCGCTGTGGCGGCCTTTGCATTGCGCCGTCCGGCGTGGATGCCGGTCGAAGGCGATGACTGGCTTTCCGTACATAGCGTTTCGCAAGCCATCGCTGCACTTGGCGCCAAGCCTTTGCGTGTCTTCCTTGCGACTGGCCGGCAGGAGGCGCATCAGGCGAACGCGGCGCGGCAGCATCATTACTGGGTCCGCAGCGTCGATCCCGTCGAGCCGCCGCTGACCGTGCCTGACGTCAGCTACATCCACAGCCGCGGCCCGTTCCGCCTGGAGGACGAGCTGGAGATGCTGCAACGGCATGGAATCGAGGCGGTCGTCGCCAAGAACAGCGGCGGTGACGCGACCTACGGGAAGATAGAGGCGGCAAGGCAGCTCGGAATCAAGGTGATCATGGTCGAGCGCGCGGAGACCGCCGGGTTGCCGGTGGTCGAAACGGTAGACGCTGCGCTCGATCGGATCGATCATTTCGTCTCTTCCCTGATGAAGCGCGGCGTATAGACCAGATCGGGGCGTCCTTCGCGGGCAATGACGCGCGTTTCGGCAGAGCCGATGATGACGCAGGTCGCCATATCCGCCTGCGAGGCCTCGGCATCGGCGAGCCGAGCCACTGTCATGCGCTCGTCGGGACGACCGGCGGCCCGACCGAAGATGGCAGGTGTTTCGCCGGGCAGCACGGCGCGCAGGATCTCGAAGGCTTTGCCAAGCTGCCAGGGCCGCGCCTTGCTGATCGGATTGTAGAGCGCGATCACAAAGCCCGCTTCGGCAACGGCGCGGAGGCGACTCTCGATCAGCGGCCAGGGTTTCAGATTGTCCGAAAGCGAGATCGCGCAGAAATCGTGCCCAAGGGGAGCGCCGATGCGGGCCGCAACGGCAAGCATGGCCGTGATACCCGGCACGACGATAAGGTCTACCGTCCGCCATTCAACCGGACCATGATCGATCGCCTCGCAAACGGCGGCCGCCATGGCAAAAACACCGGGATCGCCGCCGGAAACAACGCAGACATTGACGCCGGCTGCCGCCCGCTGCAGCGCCACCTTGGCGCGGTCCAGCTCCTCGCGATTGTCGGATGCCTGACGGATCTGGTCGCTGCGCAACGTCAGGCGGTCGAGATAGGGGCCGTAACCGTAAAATTCATGAGCATCCGTGACGGCAGCAAGCGCCTCCGGCGTCGTCTGCTGGGGATTGCCGGGGCCGGTGCCGATCACATAAAGACGTCCGCTCATGGCCGGCTTTCCCAGCCGGGAACCAGCACAAGGGAGAAATAGGGCGCTTCGGCATCGTTGCGGCTGGCAAGGGGCGTCATGGCGCCGTTCGCCATCGTGCCGCGCTCGACATAGATCGCTTCCTCCAGTCGGCCGGCGGCATCGAGCGCGCGGCGGATTTTTGGCAGATTGCGGCCAACCTTCATAATGACGGCAGCCTGTGTATCACCCAATCTGCGGGTTAGCTCGGCCTCCGCCATCGTTCCTGGCAGCACGGAGAGAATGTCGTCTCCCTGCACCATCGGCAATCCTGCAAGAGACCAGCAACCGGACATGGCGGTCACGCCCGGGATGACTTCAGTGGGGAAGCGATCGGCAAGGCGCACATGCAGATGCATGTAGGAGCCATAGAAGAGCGGATCGCCCTCGCTGAGTACGGCAACCGTCTTTCCTTCGCGAAGATGCGCCGCCACCATCTCGGCCGAGGCGTCATAGAAGGCGGTGATTTGACGGAGATATTCCGGCGCGTCCTTGTCGATCTCGGTCGTGACGGGATAGTAGAGCGGCAGCAGCGTTACGTGCGCCTTCAGCAGATCGCCGACGATGGCTTTCCCATTGCCACCTCTACCCTGCTTGGCGAAGTAAGCGACAACATCGGCACGGTCGAGAGCCTTGACGGCCTTGACCGTCAGCAGTTCCGGATCGCCAGGACCGGTGCCGACGCCGATCAGGTTTCCATTGAACGGCGCACTCATAGACCAGGCCTCGCAAGCGCATTGAGGGCGGCTGCCGTCATGGCACTGCCGCCCAGCCGGCCGCGCACGATGGCAAAGGGAACGCCGTAGGAGTTTTCGGCAAGCGCATCCTTCGATTCCGCCGCGCCGACGAAACCGACGGGCATGCCGATGATGGCAGCCGGCTTCGGCGCGCCATCGCGCAGCATTTCGAGAAGGTGGAAGAGGGCCGTCGGCGCGTTGCCGATAGCGACAACAGAGCCCGCCAGCCGATCCGTCCAAAGATGCATGGCTGCGGCCGAGCGCGTGTTGCCAATGGTCTTCGCGATCTCCGCCGTCCGCGGGTCCTGCAAGGTGCAGATCACTTCGTTGGCGGCAGGCAGACGGGCGCGGGTGACGCCGCGGGCGACCATCTCCGCGTCGCAGAAAATCGGTGCACCGTCAGTCAGCGCCTTGCGGGCGGATGCGACGAAATCGGGAGAGAAGAGAAAATGTTCTGCCGCTTCCACCAATCCGCAGGCATGAATCATGCGGACGGCGACATCGGCCTCGGCTTCAGGGAAACGCTGGAGATCGGCTTCGCTGCGGATGATCGCAAAGGAGCGCTCGTAGATCGCGTCCCCTTCGCGGATATAGTCATAGTCAGGCATTTCTATCCCTGTCGTAAGGCCGTCGCGATTGCGTCCCGGCCGAGCCGTTTAAGACACTGCTGTGCCGATTCGCCAGCAGCTTTGTTGTTTCGCACCAGTTCCCCGAGCGCAGCCAGCGCCGATTTCAGATCTTCCTTATGGATGTAAGCCACGGGCTCTGATGATGCTGACCCATTTACGACAATAGCATAGCCCGTTGCAGCACCGACGATGGTCAGCATCGCCGGGGAAGGATGGGCGCAGCCTTTTGCGCAGCCGGATAGATGCACCTTGAACGAACCATCCAGCAGCTCAGGCCCGATTTCGACCAGATCGGCGGCCGCCTGTTTCGTGGCGTAGTGGGCAGAGGCGCATGCGCCGGCACCGGAACAGGGAACGGCATAATTTGCGGGATCATCGGCGCGTGTCTGAATGCCGCAATCAGCTGCCGCGGCGAGAATGCCTTTGATCCGCTCGCGCGGGAGGCCGAGCAGCAACAGGCTGTGTTCGGGGCCGGTCCGTAATTCATGCGCCCCAGTCATCTCTGCATGGTCAAGAAATCGGATGAGGTCTTGAGCGTGGATTTGACCGAAGGCGGGCCGCAATCCGAGTGCGGTCTGTTCGTTATCGAGCGGAATGACACCGACAGGAAGGGCGGATGAGTTAGTTTCTCGTCGTGGGAAGCTGGAAGGGGCAGGAAACTGTAGTCCTAAAGCGGCGATGTCCAGGTCACGGCCGCGGGCGCGAGGGCCGATTGCCGCCAACGCTTTGAGCAATGCCATGACACAGGCTATCGCTTCTTCGCCAGACAAGGCGACAAGCCGTGTGGCCGTCGTCTCGGTTCCCGCAATGGCAAGAGTCCAAAGCTTTCGGCCATCGGCGGCAGTGACAGCCTTCAGCCTGATATCCGCCGAGAGTTCGTCAAGGACGAGCCGGCCGCCGCCGTCAACGATAATGGCGAGCTTTGCAGCGAGCAATGGCTTGGGACGAAGTGCATCGATGGCGCTTCGCAGACGCTCAGAAAGCCCACGTGCATCAGCAATCTCGGACGGATCGACACCGCTGAGCGGCGGGACTTCGATCGTGACGCCGCTCTCTGGCACGATGCCGGCCCGATCGATATCGGCGGCCAGTCCAGGCATGCTTTGCGGCGTCATGCCACGCAGCTGAAAATTGCCGCGCGCAGTGATCTCGATCAGGCCATTGCCGTGTCTCTCGGCTGCTTCCGCCAAGAGACGTAATTGCGCGATAGTCAGCCCCGGAGTCGATGGCCGCAAGCGAACAAGAAGGCCGTCGCCGGTCTGCATCGGTGCATTCAGCGAGGGGCAGGCACCGCGAACCATAGAGGGCAGGGGCGATGCAACGCCGTCCTCGGCAGCTCCCCCTTTAGAGAAGCACGCTTGTTCCTCCACTGTCTGCGCGTCGACCGCAACCATAAGACTGCCCTTCATAAGGGACATTTCCTTGCACAAACCGGATCGGCGGGCAAACGATTTGGTACTTGGCGCTTATTCGAGATCGTCGAAGTCCCGACCCTTACGCATAAGATAGATATCCATGATCCATCCATGCCGGGCGCGGGCTTCGGCGCGGGTCGCAAGAATCCGCTCGGAAACCTCAGCCAGCCTGCCCGCGATGATGATTTCATCCTTGGTGCCGAGATAGGCGCCCCAATAGATATAGGCATCGGGGTCGTCGATCTTGCTGAAGGCCTGCTCGCCATCGAGCATGACGACGGCCGTTTCGGCAATTCCGGGAAAGCTTTCGGCCAATCGCCGACCGGTGGTGATCTGAACCGGCTTGCCGACCAGATTGAGGGGGATGCGATGACTTGCCGTCAGCGCTTGGATGCTGGTGATGCCGGGAATAACGCTATAGTCGAGCGCAACATTGCCGCGGGCGACGACACGCTCGAGAATGCGGAGCGTGCTGTCATAAAGGCCGGGATCGCCCCAGACGAGGAAGGCAGCACTTTGGCTTTCCGTCAGATGTTCCAGAAACAGCCGCTCGTAGGTCGCGGAAATCGCGTCATGCCATTCATCGACGCTCCGCACATAGCTGCGGTCCGCCGTCTGGCGTGACGGCACGTCGTAATCCACGTAGCGGGTGGCTGGATTGGTGACATAACGCTGGCAAATCTCGCGCCTGACGTCGGCAAGCTCGCTCTTGGCCGCGCCCTTGCTGGGAATGAGGATGATATCGGCGGAGTTCAGCGCATTGATCGCCTGCACGGTCAGATGTTCGGGGTTTCCCGTGCCGATACCGACGATGTGAATATGCCGCATATGCTTTGCCTCGCTCTTCAGCGCTGTTTGCCGGAAGCGTCTGATCATTTCAAGAGGAGGCCTCAAGCTGATTGCCGCTCAAGGGGCCAGCGGCTGGCCATATAGCTGCGCGGCGACGTGCCGAGCATGCGCCGGAACATGGTGGTAAAGGCCGCCACGCTCTCGTAGCCCGCCTCGAGTGCGACATTGGTGACGGGCTGGCCTTCTGCGAGCTGTGGGAGGCAGGCAAAGACGCTGGCCTGCTGCCGCCAGGTGGTGAAGCTGATGCCGGTTTCCTTGCGGAACTGCCTGGTAAAAGTTCGTCTGCTCACCGAGAGCTTTTCCGCCCAATCATCCAGTCTGGCATTGGGCGATGGGTTGGAGAGATAGTCGCGGCAGAGCGCAGTCAATCGGCGGTCGGACGGGAAGGGCAGGCCGAGCGGACGTTCGGGCAACGTTGCGATTTCCTCGACCAGTAGCGACAGAACGAGCTTGGCCTTGCGATGGCTGACCGGCGCCTCCCGCAGCCGAATGGCTTCGAGCAGCAGGCTACGGGCAAGATCGGTCACTTCGACGACACGCGGCGCTTCATCCTTCGGCGGCTGGCCGCGCGGCGTCACGTAGACGGATTTCATGCTGACGTCGCTCAAGATCTCAATCGAATGCTCCAGCCCGACGGGGATGAATAGGGCATGGCCGGGCGGCACCATCCAGCGGCCGCGCGCCGTCATAATCAGGGCGACGCCAGCGAAGATGCAAAGCAGCTGCGTGCGGCGGTGGTGATGCCAGGGAACCGTGTAGCCCTGAGGCGGCTCGGCGCTATGGACGAGCACGTCGGCTGGCGATTCCTCCATCCAGCGCATGTTTCGCACATGGTCGTCGTCGAGGGTCGCCAGCAACTGTTTCGATAGCTTTTCCATTTTGGCCCAATCGAGAAACTATTGGACCAAAACACGAAAGAAGGACATTCGCAAGCCGTGGTAAAGGCGGATCAAGTCATATCGTCGGCAAGTCTCGCCGGCGCAGGAGGATTCCCCACATGGTTGCGGAAGTGGCGGGTACGCAGGCCCGATATCAAAAGACGACGATGTCGATCGTTATGGCGGTCAGTACCTGTCATCTGCTGAACGATACGATGCAATCACTGCTGACGTCGCTCTATCCGATGTTCAGAGAGAATTATGCGCTCGATTTCGTGCAGATCGGCTTGTTGACGATGATGTTCCAGATTACCGCCTCGCTACTGCAGCCAGTGGTCGGTATCGTGACCGACAAATGGCCGATGCCCTATTCGCTGCCCGTGGGCATGGTCAGCACCTTTGCAGGCCTGGTGCTGCTTGGCTATGCCGGCAGTTTCGGCGTGCTCCTGATCGCTGCAAGCATGATCGGCTTCGGTTCGGCCGTCTTCCATCCGGAGGCTTCGCGCGTTGCACGTCTCGCTTCGGGCGGACGTCACGGGCTCGCGCAGTCGCTGTTCCAGCTCGGTGGCAACGCTGGCTCGGCGATCGGGCCGCTGATTGCCGCGTTCTTCGTCCTCCAGCATGGCCAGAAGAGCGTCGCTTGGCTTTCGGTGCTGGCCGTCATCGGCTTCATCGTTCTGAGCTGGGTTGGCAACTGGTTCATCAACCATCGTCGCCAGCAGTCGGCGCGTTCCGCCCCGAGCCGCGCCTTGCCGATCGCGCGCAACAAGGCGATGTGGGCGCTTGCCATCCTCATCCTGCTGACGGCGACGAAGAACGTCTACATGGCGAGCATTTCGAGCTATTTCACCTTCTACGTCATCGACAAGTTCCATCTCGATGTCCGGGATGCACAGCTGATGCTGTTTCTGTTCCTCGGCTCGGTCGCGGTCGGCACGATCATGGGTGGGCCGGTGGGCGACCGTCTGGGTGCGCGTTTCGTGATCTGGTTCTCGATCCTCGGCGTCATCCCGTTTGCGCTGCTGATGCCCTATGCGAACCTGTTCTGGACCTGCGTCCTGACCGTCGTCATCGGCCTCGTGCTTGCCTCGGCCTTCCCGGCGATCGTGGTCTTTGCGCAGGAGCTGATCCCCGGCCGCGTGGGACTGATCGGCGGCATCTTCTTCGGCTTTGCCTTCGGCGCGGGTGGACTGGGTGCGGCCTGGCTCGGCGATTTCGCCGATGCGCGTGGCATCCCCTTCGTCTATACGCTCTGCTCGTATCTGCCGTTGTTGGGATTATTCACGATCTTCCTGCCACGAATTCCGCGGCATTGATCGAAACCGGCGGGCGATCAGCCCGCCGCTGTTCTTGAGCGCCCGCGTTGAGACCCCTTTGTCAGGCGTAGCGGCTAATGGCGAGGTCGGTCGCGTCGATATCAGGCTTGCGGCCACTGACGAGATCGCTGATGACGCGTGCCGAACCGGAACTCATGGTCCATCCAAGCGTGCCATGACCTGTATTGAGATAAAGCCCCTTGATCCTCGTCGGTCCGATGACCGGCGTGCCATCCGGCGTCATCGGCCGCAGGCCCGACCAGAACGAGGCTTTGGCGACATCGCCGCCGGGGAAGAGATCGGTCACGGAATGCTCAAGTGTCCGGCGTCTCGCAAGGCCGAGATCATTGGTATAGCCGGAGATTTCCGCCATGCCGCCGACGCGGATGCGGTCGCCGAGGCGAGTGATGGCGATCTTGTAGGTTTCGTCCATGACGGTCGATTCCGGCGCGCGCGAGGCATCGGTGATCGGGATCGTCAGCGAATAGCCTTTGACCGGATAGACGGACAGGTTGATGCCGAGCGGTTTCAGCAGCAGCGGTGAATAGCTGCCGAGCGCGACGACGACCGCATCCGCATCCAGGCGCCCACGATCGGTCACCACGCCACGTACTTGGCTGCCCTCGATGTCGAGCCCCTTGATCGTCGTGCCGTACTGGAACCGGACGCCAAGCTCAATCGCTTTTGCAGCAAGCGCATTGGTGAATTTGAAGCAGTCGCCGGTCTCGTCCTTCGGTGTCAGCAGACCACCGACGATCTTGCCGCGGACATGCCGAAGGGCCGGTTCGACGCGAATACAGCCGTCGGGATCGAGCACCTCATACGGAATGCCGTCGGCCGCAAGAGCCTTGACGTCCTTGGCGGATGCATCGAGCTGCGCTTGCGTACGGAAGAGCTGGAGCGTGCCCTGCATACGCTCGTCATAGGCAATACCTGTCTCTTCGCGAAGCTCAGCGAGCGAAATGCGGCTGTAATCGGCAAGGCGCAGCATGCGGCTCTTGTTGATCGCGTAACGCTCCGACGTGCAGTTCGACAGCATCTTGATGAGCCATGAGAGCATGGCGCCATCGACCTTCGGGCGCAGGATGAGCGGCGCGTGGTGCATGAACAGCCACTTGATCGCCTTCATGGGAATGCCGGGTGCGGCCCAGGGCGAGCAATAGCCGAAGGAAACCTCGCCGGCATTGGCGAAGCTCGTTTCCAGCGCCGGCCCCTGCTGCCGGTCGATGACCGTAACCTCGTGGCCTGCCTTCGCAAGCTGATAGGCTGACGTCACGCCGATGATGCCGGCACCCAGAACGACGACTTTCATGATGTCCTCAGAGACTTGAGAGATGGGAAGGTCAGCGATATTGACGGTGGAAGCGATGGCCGAGACTGGTCAGGATTTCATAGGAAATCAAACCGGCGTCGCGTGCAAGATCATCCACCGTCTGATGATCTCCCAGAACTTCCACCATGCTGCCGAAAGAGAGCGCGCCTTCGGGCAAGGCGCTGATATCGATTGTGGTGCTGTCCATCGAAACGCGGCCGACGATGGGCAGGCGCACGCCGTTGTAATAGGCCGCGCCGCGATCGCTGAGGCTGCGCGGCAAGCCGTCGGCGTAGCCGGCGGCGATCGTCGCGAGCCGGGTCTTGCCTTTCGTCACATGCACGCCGCCATAGCCGACCCGGGCGCCTTCCAAAACGGTCCGTGTCTGCACCACGGCAACTTCGAGCCGGACAACCGCCTCCATGGGATTGGCAACGCCACCGGTCGGAGCGCCGCCATAAAGAGCGATGCCCGGCCGCGCCAGTACGCCATGGAAATCTCCACCAAGAAAGATGCCGCCGGAATTCGCGAACGAAACATCGTATTGGGGAAACTCGGCTGCGACGCAACGCATTTCGGCAAGCTGATCGCCGTTTTGCCTGCTGTCGGCCTCATCTGCGGAGGCGAGGTGGCTCATGATGAACAGGATATCGATGTCGTCGGATGTCTGCAGACGAGCTGCGACGGCGCTTCTTTCTTCCGGCGATATGCCGAGCCGCGACATGCCGGTATCGAATTGGAGAACCGCGGGGAGCCTGCGCTGAAGAGAGCGTGCCGTCTCCGACCATTGCCGCAACTGATCGAGCGAATTGATGACAGGTACGATGCCGCCATCGGCGCAGGCAGCCTCATTGCCGGGTAACAGGCCGTTCAGTACAAAAATCGTTGCATCGCCACGGAGTTGCGGACGCAGCCGCAGCGCCTCGATGAAGTGGGCGACGAAAAAGTGTCGGCAACCGCGCTCGTAGAGTGCTTTCGATACCTGATTGGCGCCAAGTCCGTAGGAATCCGCCTTGACCACGGCGGCGGTCTGTGCCGGCGCGACGATGGTAGATAGCTTCTCATAGTTCCGGCACAGAGCGGCCAGATCGATCGTCAGATAGCCACACGCTCCATTATCGATCGCCAATTTTGGCGCCAGAGAATCCACAATACCGCCGTCCATGTCCGCCCTCTTCTTTCAAAATAAGACTATTGAAAGGATCGCGAAATTACTCGCTAAACAGTGATTGATTATTGTTTAAATGCATTGATATTGAAAGGATCTGCGAATTTTTGAAAGAATCCACATGCCCGCTCTCGACGCCATCGACCGCAATATTCTCCGCTTGCTTCGTCTCGATGCCCGAGTCAGCAACGCCAAGCTGGCAAGCGAGGTGGGGCTATCGCCATCGGCCTGCCTGCGGCGTATCAAATTGATGGAACAGGCGGGCGTGATCAGGGGCTATACGGCCCTGGTGGACACGTCCCAGGCAGAGGCATCGATCGCCGTCATTATCAACATCACGCTCGAGCGGCAAACGGAGGAGCATCTCGATCGTTTCGAGGCGGCGGTACGCAAACATCCCGAGATCAAGGAGTGCTTTCTGATGACGGGCGGCTCCGACTATCTGCTGCGCGTCGAGGTCGCCAATCCGGGCGACTTCGAACGCATCCATAAGGATATTCTGTCGACCATGCCGGGAGTGCTGCGAATCCATTCGAGCTTCTCGATCCGCAATGTGCTTGCGACGCGGCCGAAAGGACTGCGTTGAATCGACCGGGATTGAGCACCGGGTGCGGCGTTACTCTGCCTTGTCGTGAGCTTGATCCCAGCCGATCCCTGCGGCGGCATCCACCTCGCAGATCAAGCCGCTCGGCTCGTAACGGACTTGGACCTTGCCGCTCAATTCCGCCGCCAGCAGGCTTTCGATCAAGCGGGAGCCGAAGCCCTTGCGGGTCGGAGGCTTTACGATTGGCCCTCCCGATTCCTGCCAGCGCAGTTTGAGGTGATCCGTCTTGCCCGTTTCCAGTGACCACGTGATCGCAACACGGCCATCCGCCACCGAAAGCGCACCGTATTTGGCGGCATTCGTCGCAAGCTCATGCAGTGCAAGCGATATGGAAACGACAGCTCTCGGCGCAAGTTTGATTGCCGGTCCGAAAATTTCGAACCTGTCCTTCGGATAGGGGGATAGCGCCTGGGCAATGACGGCGGTCAATTCCGCCTGCTCCCATTGGCCGTGGATCAGCAGATCGTGGGCGCGTGCCATCGAGGAGAGCCGCGCCTCGAATGTCTCGACGGATGCCTTGTCCACATCGTCCCGCCCGAGCGTTTGGCGCGCGATGGCCATCACGGTTGCGAGCACATTCTTGACGCGATGATTGAGCTCGCCCACCAGCACGGTCTGCAGGCGCTCGGCCTCCTTCTTGGCGCTGATGTCATGAGCAGTTTTGGACGCCCCCACGATTCTGCCATAGACGTCATAGATCGGGGAAACGCTAAGCAGAACATCGACAAGCGCGCCGTTCTTGTTGCGTCGCTTGGTTTCGTAAGGCTCTACCTTTTGGCCCGCACGAATCCGCGCCAGGATCGCCGGCTCTTCGTCGCTGCGGTCTTCCGGAACGAGCATCATCACGGATTGGCCGATGGCCTCTTCGGCCGATTGTCCGTAAAGCCTCTCAGCACCGCTATTCCAGCTTGTAATGATCATGTTGAGATCGATGCTGAGGATAGCGTCGTCCGATGAGGCGACAATCGCCGCCAGTTGCCGCTCTACTTCCTGTGCACGCTTGCGCTCGCTTATATCGGTGACGATCGCGGCAGCCTGCTGGATGCGTCCCGAACCGTCTTTCAAGGCGGAAACGCAGTTCGCGACCCAGACGAGGCTGCCATCCTTGCGAACATAGCGCTTTTCGATCTCGAAGCTTTCTCCCGTCGCCATCATCGCTTCGAACAGACGAGTATTCTCATGCAAATCGTCCGGATAGGTGATGTCGTATGTCTTCATGCCGAGGAGCTCGCTCTCGGAATAGCCTACAATTTCGCAGAAACGCTCATTCACCCGAACGAAACGGCCGTCGAGTTCGCACTGGGCAAACCCTGTCGTCGATTGCGAGATGACGGCGCGAAACAGCTCTTCACTTTCACGCAGCGCCTGTTCCGTTCGGACCCGTTCCGTCGTCTCGTTGACGATGCAGAATACACCCAACGCCTTGCCGTCCGTACCGCGGACGGGCGAATAGGAAATGTCGAAGTAAACCGTTTCTGGATAGTCGTAGCGCTCGATATAGAAGGGCCGGTCCTTGGCAACGACCGCCATGCCATCATGAAGGACGGAGCGAAGAAGCGGTTCGAGATCGCTCCAGAGTTCGGCCCAATTTTCCCGCGCAGGCCGTCCGAGCGCTCGCGGATGCTTGTCGCCTATGGTTCGCGCGTATGCATCGTTGTAGAGTGCGATAAAGTCCTCGCCCCAGAACATGACGATCTGTGCTTGGGCAGGGAGCATGAGGTCGACTGCAGCGGTAAGGCACATGGGCCACGCCGATCTGGGGCCAAGACTGGTGGCTGCCCAATCGTAGCTAGAGATAAGTGCAGCCATCTCGTTCGTTTGTCTCGACAGTTCCGGCACGATATTCAGGATGCATCCTCTCTTTGGCGACCGTAATCCGCACGGATTGCCCGGCTCGTCTTATGCTTGCGAGAATTCATAGCATATTATCCCTCACGAAGTGCAGAGAGAAAAACTGCTGATTTCAATGTATTTTAGCTGACATAAGCAGTTTCCGTCGTGACTATTTCCGATTGTTCGAGGTGGTATTGCAAAGCCTCTCACCCGAGGCGAGCGCAATCCGCCCCTGGCTCCGAGTGAGCTATCAGGTGTCCGGCCTTGCATGCATTTCGGCCGTCAGCCATCTTTCGAGCGCCAGGGCATCTGGCCTTCCGGCAATGTGCGGCGCGATCCAGAGCACCATGCGGCGCGGGCCGGGCAGAAAACCGAAAGGTGCCACCAGCCGTCCGGAAGCAAGCTGATCGAGCACGAGCATTTGCGGCACGACCGCCATGCCGAGGCCGCATGCGGCGGCCTGGATCAGCAGATAGAAATGATCGAAAGCCGCCTGTGGTGTCAGACGCAGATCCGCCTGTCCGGCTATGGCCTGCCAGTCGCTCCAGGCTTGCGGTCGTGTCTGCGTGGAGAGGATCGCTGCATGTTCCATATCGTCGGGACGCGAAATGCCGGAGCGGTTCAGATATTCCGGTGAACAGACAGGACCTATGGCCTCGCCTCCGAGCTCCCGGATGATCGCATCCTTCGGCGGATCGATGACACTGGAACGGATGGCGAGGCTGATCTTATCTCGGACGAAGTCGATCTGATCGTAATTCATGTTGAACTGAAGAGCGATATGCGGGTGGCGCTCGTGAAACTGGCCGATGCGCGGAATGATCCAGCCCATCATGATCGAGGAAGAGCAGGAGAGCGTCAGCGGGCTTGGGCGGACGCGCTCGACGCTTGCATGCATCAGGCCGAAAGCGCTCGCCAGCCCTTCCGCAAGCCGTAATCCCTCTGGCGTCGGCTCCGTCGAATGCGCGCGGCGGGTCACGAGGATGACGCCGAGCGTCTCCTCCAGCCCGCGAATGTGCCGGCTGATCGCGCCATGCGTAACGCAGAGCTCGTCGGCGGCAAGCGTCATCGACCTGTGCCGCGCGGTTGCTTCGAATGCCTTCAGCGCATTCAAGGATGGAAGAGGGCCGCTCATTTTTTAGATTCCGCTATCTCGTGATGTGATTTTTCCTCACATGATGGGGAGATTAAATCGTTTGCTTGCGGCTTGTCCATCCCGCTAGAGGTCAAGGTCATTCGAAGGCGCATGCGGCCGAAGGCAGGGACTGGAGGGGAAGTCGGAGTTTCCGTCACGTCAGCGACGCAAGCGGATCGCTGCGTTGTCAAGATTTCAGCACGGGGGAGGGATTTTCATTGCAGCCCGCAAATCAGGAAATGTCACAGGTCGAGCGTTCGGCCATATCAAAGGTTTCGAAGCGGCTGGTGCCGTTCATCGCCTTGATGTTCTTCATTAACTTCCTTGACCGCACGGCGATTTCCTTCGCCGGGCCGAACGGCATGACGACGGATCTGGCGCTGACGGCGGCGCAGTTCGGCTTTGCCGCCGGCATCTTCTTTTTCGGTTACATCGTTCTCGAAATCCCGAGCAACCTCGCGCTTCACAAATACGGTGCGCGGCGCTGGCTTGCCCGCATCATGGTAAGCTGGGGCATTGTGGCGCTCTTGTTCACCTGGGTATCGAGCGCGACGGAGCTCTATGTGCTGCGCTTCCTGCTTGGCGTTGCCGAAGCCGGCTTCTTCCCGGGGGCGATCCTGTTCTTGAGCATGTGGGTGCCGGCCAAGCATCGCAGTAAGATCCTGGCACTGTTCTACCTTGCCCAGCCGCTGACAACAGTCGTCGGAGCGCCCTTTGCGGCCACGCTGATCCAGATGCATGGCCTCTTCGGCCTCGAAGGCTGGCGTGTCATGTTCTTCGGCGTTGCCATTCCGGCTGTCATCGTCGGCATCATCACCTGGTTCTACCTCGCTGATCGCCCCGATGATGCGAAATGGCTGACCCAGGCCGAGAAGGATTGGCTGAACCGGGCGCTTGCCGGCGAGGAAAAGGCAAAGGCGGCGGCGCATGGCAAGATGACCGGCCTTGCCTTGACGGACGGCCGCGTCTGGTTGCTGTCGGTCATCTATTTCGGCCTGATCTACGGCCTCTATGCGCTGGCCTTCTTCCTGCCGACGATCATTGCCGGCTTCGAAACGAAATTTGGCACCAAGTTCGATGTCTTCGACAAGGGGCTGATTACCGCTATCCCCTACCTGCCTGCGGCTTTTGCCCTCTTCTTCTGGAGCCGCGATGCGTCCAGACGTGGTGTGCGGCCGTGGCACATCGGCATTCCGGCCTTGGTGGGCGCCTTCAGCATTCCGGCCGCGCTTTATATGGGCTCGCCTGAAGCGACGATCGTGATGATCACACTGACGGCTTGCGCGATCTTTTCCGCCCTGCCGAATTTCTGGGCCATTCCGTCGCGCTTCCTGACCGGGCCGGCGGCTGCCGCGGGCATTGCCCTGATCAACACGATCGGCAATATCGCAGGCTTTGCCGCACCCTATGTGACCGGTCTCGTCAAGGATGCGACCGGCCTCTATGAGCTGCCGATGTTCATCGTAGGCGCACTGATGCTGTTGTCGGCCCTGCTGGCCTTCTCTTTGAATGGGCGGGTCCGCGAGCCGGAACTGGTTGCTTACGGCAGCAAAGGCTGAATTCGCCTGGCGTGAAGGACGGGTGGGTTTGATGGCGGCCGTGGAAATGGCCGTCATTACCTTTCGTCAGGCTGCCCTGAGCAGCATGCCGAAGAGATCGCGCGGATCGTCCGGGTCGGCGATGATGTCGAGCTTCTGGAAATAGTTCGTGCCCGCCAGCTTCTCGCGAACGTAGCGCAGGGCGGAGAAATCTTCGATCGCGAAGCCGACGCTGTCGAACAGCGTGATCTGCCGGTCGCTGCTGCGGCCGGGTGCCCGGCCGCTCACGACCTGCCAGAGTTCGGTGACCGGATAATCCGGGTCCATCTGCTGGATTTCGCCCTCGATGCGCGTCTGCGGCGGATATTCGACGAAAGTGTCGGAGCGCAGCAGGATATCGCGGTGAAGCTCAGTCTTGCCGGGGCAATCACCGCCGATGGCGTTGATGTGCACGCCGGCACCGACCATATTGTCAGTCAGAATGGTCGCGAATTGCTTGTCGGCCGTACAGGTCGTGATGATGTCGGCACCTTCGATCGCCGCCTGTGCCGAGGTGCAGGGCACGAGCTTCAAGTCGGTCTTTGCGAGATTGCGGACGGTCTTTTCCGTTGCTCTGGGATCAATGTCGTAAAGGCGGACCTCTTCTATGCCGAGCACCGCCTTCATCGCCAGCGCCTGGAATTCGGCCTGTGCGCCATTGCCGATCAAGGTGAGGCGCCGTGAATTGGCCGGCGCCAGATGTTTAGCCGCCATCGCCGAGGTTGCCGCAGTGCGCAGCGCCGTCAGCAGCGTCATTTCCGTTAGCAGCACGGGATAACCGGTCGAAACTTCCGCAAGCAAGCCGAAGGCGGTCACCGTCTGCAGGCCCTGCGCCATGTTCTTTGGATGGCCGTTTACATATTTGAAGCTGTAGACGGCACCATCCGAGGTCGGCATCAGCTCGATGACGCCGTCATGCGAATGGGAAGCGACGCGGGGCGTCTTGTCGAAGAGGTCCCAGCGGCGGAAATCCGCTTCGATGGCGTCGGTGAGTTCGATGAGCACGTTTTCGATGCCGATGTGATGGACGAGCCGCATCATGTTCTCGACGCTGACGAAGGGAATGAAAGCTCTTTCCGATGGGAGCGGTGCGGACATTCTCGTATCCTCGATGGAAATCATTTCCCATAGGGTATCAAGCGGATCGATTGACTGAAATCGCAAAACTGTGCCAGTTTTGGTATGGGTTTGCACAAATTACCCATAATTTTTGACGGATTGAACAAGATCAGGATCGTGCGATGACGCTCGCCAAATATATTCCCGATGATCTCGACCGGCGTATCATCGCTCATCTGCGCGCTGACGGGCGGGCTTCGCTCTCCAAACTGTCCGATGTCTTGGGCGTCGCGCGTGGTACGGTGCAGAACCGGCTGGATCGACTGATAGAGACCGGCACGCTGCTTGGCTTCACCGTAAGGGTTCGGGAAGATTATGAGGAGCAGACCGTGCATGCCGTCATGATGATCGAAGTCGTCGGGAAATCGACGACGCAGGTCATCCGTAAACTGCGCGGCCTTCCCGAAATATATTCGCTGCATACGACGAATGGCAATTGGGATCTGGTCGCCAATATCCGAGCGACCAGCCTGTCGGACTTTGATCGGGTCTTGCGCGAAGTGCGGATGATCGATGGCGTTGCGAACAGCGAGACAAGCCTTTTGCTGAGCAGCCTGTGAGAGGCATCGTTGGCGGATGTGGCCGATGCGAAGCCGTATACAGCCAGCCATCGTGGATTCTCGTGCTGCCGAACGGAAGCGCAGACAGGCCGTGCCCCGTAGCTTGAAAACTCGCGGCTTGTTGTTATGATTTTCGTATGGAACTTGCTCTGCTTGCCCACGCCCTTGCCTGGATCGTGCTCGGTCTGATCGCCGTGACGACGGTCGTTCCGGTCGGGACGAAGTATCCGTTCATGGCGATGGCGAGTATCGATAGCGTTATCCCGTTCGGCCTTCTGGGGTTTCTGTTTGTCATGGCTTACCCGGAAGACCGCCGCATCATTGCTCTTGTGTGCATATTGGTTGCAGCTGCAAGCGAGTCGCTCGCGCTCATCCTGCCGCAGAAGTGCCTCAGGATCGAGCGCGCGATCTTGAAAGTGCTTGCCACGGTTTCGGGCCTGCTTTTGGGCGCATTATTTATGGAGTGCATGCTGCAGGCATCGTAATTTGCCGACAGCACCCAGCCCATTCTACCCCTCCTGCATCCTTTGCGCTTTCTCAAAGCGAATGAATGCTCATATCTTCCATATACAACTAACGATCAGACGGTTTGCCGCTTTGGCTCTCCAGCCGATAGCGATGTCCCGGATAAACCAGCCGCGCTGTGGAGACGACGCCGCGCGCCGACCAGGTGCGCCTCCAGATCGTCAGGCAGGGTTCGGTCTTCAGGATCGTCAGCAGCTTGCATTCCCAGGCTTGCGGCATGACGGCTTCGACGACATGTTCCGAGCCGCTGAGCGGAGCAACGGCCGAGAGATAGGCGTTCGGCGTCATGTCGGTAAAATCCTGCTGCAGATAGTCGGGTGCGGCGTCCGGATGGACATGCCGGTCCTCGATCTGCACGGGCACGCCGTTCTCGCTATGCACGATCAGCGAATGGAAAACCGGCGATCCGATGTCGAGTTCCAATGCGTCGGCAATGTCGGGCGATGCGGCTTCCCGGGCGAGAACGACTACGCTTGCCTGATGGGAATGGCCGCGTTCGGCGATCTCCTCGGCGATGTTGCGGACCTCGAACAGGGCGGAGGCGCCCTTGCGCTCGGCGACGAAGGAGCCGACGCCCTGGATGCGAACGAGCTCGCCTTCATTGGCCAGTTCCCGCAGCGCACGATTGGCCGTCATTTTGCTGACGCCAAGTTCGACCACCAATTCGTTTTCGGAGGGAACGCGATATTTGGGCGGCCACTCGCCACTATGAATGCGGTCGAGTATCATCTGCTTGACGCCGGCATAGAGGGGCGCGGCGTCATTTTCCGCCAGTTCGCGTTTCATCTCGCCGGAACGTTTCATTGCCTATTCCCTTTGCACAGAGTGAATCTGCCTCGAAAACAACTTTCCCACTTGCATATCATAAATTATCACATATGGTACCCTATACAACCTCGCAATCAATCCTAAAAATTAATTGGGAAAGCGGGCAAGCCGGCGAAGATCGGTAGGAAATGCTGCAAGGCTTATTTCAACCTCAGAGGAGCTCTACACGATGAAATTCAGTGCAATTCTCTTGTCAGGCGTCGTGGCTGCCGCCGCTTTTGCCGCGCCGGCCTTCGCCAAGGACTGGAAGACGGCAACGATCACCCTGGAAGGTGCTTACGCGCCGTGGAACATGACGAACGCCGATGGTACGCTCGGCGGCTTCGAGCCGGAGCTTGCCAAGGTTCTGTGCGAACGCGCCAAGATCGATTGCAAGCTCGTCGCTTCCGACTGGGATGGCATGATCCCGGCGCTGAACGCCGGCAAGTTCGACGTCATCATGGATGCTCTGTCGATCACCGACGAGCGCAAGCAGGTCATCGGCTTCACCATTCCTTATGCTGCAACGCCTGCCGCTTTTGCGACCGCCAAGGACAGCCCGCTTGCCAATGCTGCCGGCACCGGCACCACGATCAAGATGACCCCCGGCCAGACCGGCGTTAAGGAAATCGACGTGTTGAAGGAAGCCTTCAAGGGCAAGACCATCGGCATCCAGGCCGCAACCGTCTATGCCAAGTTCGTCTATGACAATTTCGGCTCGATCGCCACGATCCGCGAGTACAAGACCGGCGCCGACCGCGATCTCGACCTGCAGAACGGCCGCATCGATCTCGGCTTCGACGATGCCGTCTACTTCGCGAACGCTTTTGCCAGCGCGAATGATTCGCTCGCCTTCACCGGCCCGGAAATCGCCGGTTCCATCTGGGGCGAAGGCGAAGGCCTTGGCATCCGCAAGGCGGATACCGACCTGCGCGACAAGTTCAATGAGGCGATCAAGTCCGCGCTTGCCGACGGTACCATCAAGACCTTGTCGATGAAGTGGTTCAAGGTCGACGTCAGCCCGAATTGATGAGTACGTCTTTGGGCCGTTATCATCGGTCTCCGGCTTTGCGGCCGGAGACCCTATGGTATCCTGACGCCTGAAACTGCCACGGACAGGGATTGGATCTATGGCAAGCTTGCAATTGCTGGGCTTCGGCTCGAACGGGTGGGGCGCGCTGCTGCTTGTTGCCGCCTTGATGACGCTGGCCGTGACGGCGACCGCCTTGGCCATCGGGGCCGTCCTCGGCGCGGCCATTGCCTTCGCGAAGCTCTCGGGAAGCATGGTGTTGAAGACGCTCGGCAATATCTACACTACCGTTTTCCGCGGTGTGCCCGAACTTCTGATTATCTATTTGATCTATTTCGGCGGGTCGTCGGCGGTAACCTCCATCGGCAAATGGCTTGGTTATGAAGGCTTTCTCGGCCTGCCATCCTTTGCCGCCGGTGCTCTCGCTGTCGGCATCATTTCCGGCGCTTATCAGGCAGAGGTTTTCCGTGGAGCCTATCTCGCCATTTCCAAGGGAGAGCTTGAGGCGGCGTCCGCAATCGGCATGCATCGCGGTTTGCGCTTGCGTCGCATCATCATTCCGCAGGTCTTCCGCTTCGCCATTCCCGGGCTCGGCAATGTCTGGCAGCTCAGCCTCAAGGATTCCGCTTTGATCTCGGTCACCGGCCTTGCGGAATTGATGCGCACCAGTCAGGTGGCTGCCGGTTCCACCCGCCAGTATTTCCTCTTCTTCATAGCCGGCGGCATTCTCTATTTGGTCCTGACCAGCCTATCGGATCGCATCTTCAACAAGGCTGAACGTCGCGCCAATCGCAGCATGCCGGCTGCGACGATCGGCCAGGCTTGAGGAGGACGGTATGGATTTCGATTTCCTTTCGAGCACGATGGTCACACTGCTGAAGGCAGTGCCGATGACGCTGCTGCTGTTCTTCCTGTCGATCTTCTTTGGCGGCATTCTGGCGCTTGTCATCGTCGCCATGCGCGTCAGCGGCAATCCGATCCTGTCGGGTTTTGCCAAGGGCTATATTTTCGTCTTCCGCGGCTCGCCGCTGCTGATCCAGATGTTCCTGGTCTTCTACGGTTTGGCGCAGTTCTCCATCATCCGCTATTCGTTCCTCTGGCCATTCCTGCGTGAGCCGGTCGTCTGCGCGATCCTGTCGCTGGCGCTTTGCACCGCCGGCTATTCGGCCGAGATCTTTCGCGGCGGCATCCGTGCCGTTTCGCCGAAGGAGATCGAAGCCGCCCGTTCGATCGGCATGTCCGGCTTCCTGCTGGTGCGTCGCATCATCGCGCCGATCGCCTTCCGGCATGCGCTCCCAGCCTATTCGACCGAGATCGTGCTGATGATGAAGTCGACCGCGCTCGCGAGCCTCGTCACGGTCTGGGAGGTCACGGGCGTTGCGCAGCGGCTGATCTCGCAAACCTACCGCACGATGGAGGTCTTCATCTGCGCGGCGATCATCTACCTCGTGCTGAATTTCATCATTCTGCAGGCCATGGCCCTGCTGGAATATTCTCTGTCCCGCCATCGCCGTGCGATCCCGCCGGCGCTGAAGGCTTAAAGCTTACTGGAGCAGGCAAATCATGCCAGGTGTCACCCGACTTTCCGTCCGCAACATCCGCAAGAGCTTCGGTACTCACGAGGTCTTGCGCGGCATTTCCCTCGATGCGCAGGATGGCGATGTGATTTCGCTGCTGGGCGCTTCCGGCTCGGGCAAATCGACCTTCCTCCGCTGCATCAACCTCCTCGAAATTGCCACGGATGGCGAGATCTGGGTGGATGGCGAACAGATCCGCATGGTCCACAAGAATGGCAAAAGCTATCCGGCGAGCCATAAGCAGGTGGATCATATCCGCTCCGAACTCGGCATGGTCTTCCAGAGTTTCAATCTCTGGTCCCATATGACGATCCTGCAGAATGTGATCGAGGGGCCGGTTCATGTCCTGAAGCGTCCCCGCGCAGAATGCATCGCCGAGGCCGAAGTGCTGCTGGAAAAGGTCGGTATTGCCGACAAGCGCCACGCCTATCCCGCGCATCTCTCCGGCGGGCAGCAGCAGCGTGCGGCGATTGCCCGCGCGCTTGCCATGAAGCCGAAGCTCATGCTGTTCGACGAGCCGACTTCGGCGCTCGATCCCGAGCTTGTCGGCGAAGTGCTGCGCGTCATGCGTTCGCTTGCCGAAGAAGGCACGACGATGCTGGTCGTCACCCACGAGATGAGCTTTGCCCGCAACGTCTCCAACCGCGTCGTCTTCATGAAGGAAGGCCTCGTCGAAAGCACCGGCACGCCGGACGAGATGTTCGGCGGCGGCGCCTCACCGGCCTTCCGTCAATTCATCGGCCATTTCGGAAATGGGCAATGACCGTCACCATCGATAAGTCGCTATCCTGGCGCGACGTCGTTCGTGTTGGCGGCGGTGAGCCGCTGACCCTCTCCGACAAAGCCTGGAAGCGCGTTGAGCAGGCAAACCGCATCGTCGAGCGTATCGTCGAAACGGGCGTGCGCGCCTATGGCGTCAACACCGGCGTCGGCGCGCTCTCCGATACGGTGGTCGATCGCGATTCCCAGAGCCGGCTCTCGCGCAACATCATCTTGAGCCATGCCTGCGGTGTCGGTCCGCTTCTGCCGGCGCGCGAGGTGCGCTCGATCATTGCGGCGCAGATCGCCAATTTCGCCCATGGCTATTCCGGTGTGCGGCCCGAGATCGTCACGCATCTGGCTGCGTTTCTCGGATATGACTGCATTCCGGAAGTCCCGTCCAAAGGCTCTGCCGGCTATCTCACACACAATGCCCACATCGCTCTCGTTCTGATCGGCGAGGGCAGAGCTGTCGTGAAGGGCAAGCTGATGAGTGGTGCAGAGGCGCTCGCAGCGATCGGTCTGCCTCCCCTGGTACTGGGTGCCAAGGAGGGTTTGAGCCTCGTCAACGGCACGGCATGCGCCACGGGATTGTCGGCGCTTGCAGTCTCGCGTGCCGAACGCCTGCTCGATTGGGCCGATGCCATCGCCGCGCTGACCTTGGAAGCCGTAGGCTGCCAGATGGCAGCTTTCGAGGGAAATGTGCTTGCGCTGCGTCCATCGGCCGGGATCGCCAAGGTCGGGCGCAGGCTTCGCAGCCGCTTGAATGGCAGCGGCCTTGTCGCTGCTGCCCTTGGGCGGCGGACGCAGGATGCTCTGAGTCTGAGATCGGTACCTCATGCCCATGGCGCAGCCTGGGATGTCTTCGAGCAGACGGCGCGCATTGTCGATCAGGAACTGGCTTCGGTCACCGATAATCCGGCCGTTTCGGGTACGCCGGAGGAGCCGATCGTCTCGTCCGAAGCCCATGCCGTTGCCCCCGCCCTCGGCCAGGCGGCTGATAGTCTGGCGATCGCGATCGCCCAAATTGCCGCGATGAGCGAGCGGCGGACGGATCGTCTCGTCAATCCCCTGGTCAGCGGCCTGCCGCCGTTCCTTGCGAGCGACGCCGGCAGCCATTCCGGCTTCATGATCGCGCAATACACGGCTGCCGCGCTGAGCAACGACAACCGGCGTCTCGCCGCGCCCGCATCGCTTGACGGCGGACTGACCTCCGGCCTGCAGGAGGATTTTCTGGCCCATCCGACAGCGGCGGCCAACAAGCTGCTCGCGATCCTCGATAACGCGGAATACATCCTGGCGATCGAACTGATGGCGGCGGCCCAGGCGCATGATTTTCTTACCTCGCACGGGACGCGGGCGCCAGGAACTGAGCGTATCTACGCGGCCGCCCGTTCCTGCGTGCCCATCTATGGCGATGACCGTCCGTTGAATGCGGATATGGAAGCCTTGCGGGCCATGATCGCCAAGATCGCGCCACCTGCGGAAGATGAAACTGGAGCATGAAATGACTGCGGAATTCGACATTGCCGTCATTGGCCTCGGCGCAATGGGAAGTGCAGCCTTGTCTTTCGCCGCAGCGCGCGGTGCAAAGGCGATCGGGATCGAGGCACATTTCCCCGCCCATGCGCTCAGCTCCTCGCATGGCGACAGCCGCCTGATCCGCCTCGGCTAGTTCGAAGATCCGTCCCATGTTCCGCTGCTGAAGCGTGCCTATCAAAACTGGCGCTCGCTGGAGGCGCGGCTGCGGGCCGAAATCCTGACCGTCACGGGTGTTCTGCAGATTGGCACGCCCGACAGCAAGATCGTCAGCGGCACGCGCGCCTCCTGTGACATGCATGGATTGCCGCACGAGATACTCGATCGCGATGCCATGAAGCGGCGCTTTCCGCCTTTTGCGCTGGAAGAAGGGGAGGTCGGCGTGCTCGATCCGCAGGGCGGCTATGTCAGGCCTGAAGCAGCGATCATGGGCTATTTGAAGCTTGCGGCGGAAGATGGTGCCGTTTTGCATTTCGGCGAGCGCGTTGTCGTGATCGAGCCCGACGATACGGGCGTGACGGTCGTTTCCTCGACGGGACGATATCGCGCCCGCAAGGTGATCGTTGCAACAGGTGCATGGATTGCCGAACTCGTGCCACAGCTGAAGGCGCACGCACAGCCGATCCGCCAGGTGGTTGCCTGGTATCAGCCGAGGGACGGTTTTGTTGCTGAGCCGCAGCGCATGCCCTGCTTCCTGCGGGATGAAGGCGCCGAAGGCTCCTATTTCGGCTTTCCGGCCATTGGCATCGATGGTGTGAAAATCGGCCGCCATGCTCACTTCAGGGAGCCGATCGATCCCGCCATGCCCAATCCGCCGGTCAATGACGCCGACACCGATCTGCTCGACAGCTTCGCCCGCAAGCGCTTGCCGAATGCCGCGTCATATCGCGTGCGGGCGACGACCTGCCGCTATACAATGCTGCCGAGCGAAGATTTTCTCATCGATAAAGTGCCTGGACAGCCGAATGTGGTGGTCTCGTCAGCCTGTTCCGGCCACGGCTTCAAGTTTACGAGCGTGGTCGGCGAGATTCTCGCCGATCTGGCGCTCCAAGGCGGCAGCGCGCTGCCGACTGCTCTGTTCTCCTTCGAAAAGCACTTTGGCGGCCAACCCGCTTAGCCGCCAATTTCGCAGATGACCTAGCCGATCGTCATACGTCGCAAGACATCCGATTTGAAATAGAAGTGCTGAACAAACGCTCCGAATATGTGCAGTACGACGGCGATCCAAAGCAGCGTCTTGATCGGGCCGCCATGGACGAAGGCGGCTGTATCGATACCGAAATAGTAGGCTGCCATTCCCGATAGGGGCATTGCGAAGATCAGTGCGTAGAGCAGGAAATGCGTGATGTTTGCGATGTAATGTAGAAATGCGGGCTGATTGTCGGGCAATGCTGGGACATCGGACACCAATCTCAGGCAAAGGCGCACGATAGCCAGCAGCAGGATCGCGATACCGGCATAGGCATGGATGTTGGCACTGGCGACATCGGCCGGTGTTGGCACCTGGCCATGCCGCACAAGACGCCGCCACGCGTTCATGCCATCGGGAAACAGGAGATTGAAAAAGATGAGAATGGCCATGAGCCAATGAAGAATGCGTTGCGGAGCAGAGTAGGTCGATCTGGCAGGCATCGGGTCTCCTTAAATTGGAATTGTTCTAAAGGTAGAACATGATTCTAACGAGAACCTGAATGCGAGCCTTCCAGCGTACTTCGTTCGGCATCCTCATATCCTGGCGCATACCTGGCGGTATCCTGAGGGCGCCAGCCTTCGCGTCCGGCTAGGGAGGTGCCCGGAAGGCTGTTAAGCTCTTCCGGGGCTCCGGGCTTCCTCACATCAGCTGAGCACCGCGCGCGGTTCGAGAAATGATTCCAGGCCGAAGGCGCCGAATTCTCGGCCTATGCCCGAGTGCTTGAAGCCGCCGAAGGGTGCAGTCGGTTCATGCGGCGCGCCATTGATGACGACGCGGCCCGCTTCGATGCGATCCGCCATCCGCTTTGCCCTGTCGACATCGGCGGAGAAGATGTAGGCCTGCAAGCCATAGACGGTGTCATTGGCGATCTCGAGTGCATGCGTCTCATCGCGATAAGGGATGACGCAGAGTACCGGTCCGAAAATCTCTTCGCGAGCGATCCTCATGTCGCTATTGACGCGGGAGAAGATGGTTGGACGAACGAACCAGCCGCGATCGACCCCTTCCGGCCGCCCTTCACCACCCGCGAGCAGCCATGCGCCTTCTTCCTGGCCGAGACGGATATAGGATTGCACGCGATCCCATTGTTTCCGGCTGACCATGGGGCCGATCCTGACGGCGGGATCGCTTGCATCGCCCACCTTGAGTGTCGCAACCGCTTGAGCCAGACGATCGTGGATTTCCGCCAACCGGCCTTCGGGCGCGAGAATGCGTGTGCCGGCGATGCAGGCCTGGCCGCTATTGGCAAATCCGGCTGCCAAGACCTGCGGGATGACAAGATCGAGATCGGCATCGTCGAGAATGATGTTCGGGCTCTTGCCGCCAAGCTCAAGCGTCACGCGCTTAAAAGTCGCCGACGCCGCCTGAAGGATCGCCCGTCCCGTCACCGTCGAGCCGGTGAAGCTGATCTTTGCGATGTCGTGGTGGCTGCTGAGAGCGGCGCCTACCACATGGCCGTAGCCGTTGACGATGTTGAAAATCCCATTCGGCAGGCCGGCCGCATGCAGGCACTCGGTGAGGAGTTGCGTCTGGATCGCGCTCATCTCGGAGGGCTTGATGACCATGGTCGCGCCTGCAGCGATGGCTGTGGCCAGCTTGTTGCAGATGAAGCCGTAATTGCTGTTCCAGGGCGTGATCGCGGCTGCAACACCGGCCGGGCGCATCTCTATTTCCGCATGGCCGATACGGCGGCGAAATTCATAGGTTTCGAGTGTCTTGGCCATGTTGAGGAATGCCGTGGCGGCATGTGGCACCGAAAAACCGATGAAGGATGCCGGCGCGCCATATTCCTCGCGCATGGCGTCGGTGAGGTCTGAGGTTCTGGCCGCAACCTCATCGTGCAGGCTGTGCAGCATGGCGATGCGCTCGGCCTTCGAGCTTTGCGACTGGCTCGCAAATGCTGCCTTGGCAGCGCTGACGGCATTGTCGACATCCTGCTCGTCGCCAAGGCGAACGGTGCCGATTTGCTCTTCCGTGGCCGGGTTGAAAAGAGGTGCTTCCTCTTTGCCATGGGGCCGAACGAAGCTGCCATTAATGTAAATCGTGTCTATCGTGCGCATGAGCGTCTCCTTCATCTTCACGACAGAAGTAAGACGCGCTATCTGTTCGCTGTAGTGGGACAAAGTAGTACAGGCTGATAAGGAAAATCGCGCAATGAAGGCCAGTCTGACGGAGCTTGAAGCGATCGCTGCGGTTGCCCGCCATGGCGGCTTTCGCGCGGCTGCGCGCGAACTCGGCATGTCCTCTTCCGCGCTCAGCCATGCGGTTGCCGCGCTGGAAGAACGCCTGTCCGTGCGAATCTTCAACAGGACGACGCGCAGTGTCACGCTATCGGATGCCGGCGAGCGCTTCGTGGCGGAAGTGGCGCCGGCGCTCGTGGCAATCGACAGGGCTATCGAAAATGCAGGCCTGTCTTCCGGTACGATATCAGGCACGCTTCGTCTCAATATGGCGGCCGGCGCAGCGCGCATACTACTGACGCCGCTTATTCTCGAATATGGCCGGCGCTATCCCGATGTCGAAATCGAGATTGTCACCGATAACGCCTTGGTCGATGTCATCGGCAAGGGCTTTGACGCCGGCATCCGGATTGCCGAGGCAGTTCCGACCGATATGGTCGCAATCCCGATTATTCCGACGCTGCGCTCGCTGGTCGTCGGCTCACCTGCCTATTTCAGCAACAGGCCATACCCGCTTGTTCCGGGCGATCTCCTGCGACATCGCTGCATCCGTGCTCGCATGGCGAGCGGCAAGCTTTATCGCTGGGAGTTCGAGCGGCACGGCCAGTCCATCCTTGTCGATGCACCGGGAAGCCTCACCCTCGATGCTTCCGACCTGATGTTAAGCGCTGCGCTCGAGGGGGCGGGGCTGGCCTATATCAGCGAAGCCTCCGTTGCCGGGCACATAGCGGCGGGCAATCTGATCGCGGTGCTGGAGGATTGGAGCCCACCCTATCCGGGGCTCAGCCTGTATTTTGCCCAGCGCCGCCAGATGCCGGCCCGATTGCGGGCCTTGATCGAGCTGATCCGCGAGCACAATGCGTCCCGCTGAACGTCGGTGAAAGATTAAGTTTCAGACATGAATCTCCATAGCGCTTGAGTGGCGCCATATCGAGATGTAGCCATATCGCCTGAGATATCGTCGAGATGATTGCTTGGAAGGTGAGCGTGTCATGGACCAGAAGATCGAAGCCGTTCTCGAAGCCTATCATGAGCTAATTCGCGAAGAGCATAGCAAGCCGAGGGAAATGCCGCCGGGCGGGCGTGACGGTGGTCAGGATCGTCGGTTGAGGGCGGTCGGACCGGAGACGGGTCGCTTCATCAACATTCTGGCGAAGAGCCTGAAGGCGCCCACCATTCTGGAGCTTGGCACATCCTTCGGCTATTCAGGTGTCTGGCTTGCCGAGGCAGCGCGCGCCAGCGGCGGCAAGCTTATTTCCATGGAGTTGCACGCCTACAAGACCGAGTTTGCCAGGGAGATGGCTGAAAAGGCAGGGTTATCGGCGCATATCGATTTCCAGATCGGCGATGCGGTGGAGATGATCAAGGCGCTGTCGTCCGGCGTCGATTTCGTGCTCGTTGACCTGTGGAAGGATCTCTACATCCCATGCCTTGAGGCCTTCTATCCGAAGCTCAATGCCGGCGCGATCATCGTGGCCGACAATATGTTCATGCCCGGCAATGAGGATGTGAAACGCTATGGCGAAGCCGTTCGCGCCAAACCTGGCATTACCTCTGTTCTGTTACCCGTCGGTTCCGGGATCGAAGTTAGCCGCTACGATCCTGTATAAGGACTGGAGGCAGGCGGCGGCTCATTCCTGAGCCGCCGCCTGCTTGAGTTTACTTGCCGGCGTCCTTGGCTGCCTTTTCGATGACGGCGGCGACCTTTTCCGGCTGCGAGGCGAAGACGGCATGGCTCGCCTTGATTTCGGTCACGTTGCTGCCGGCGCGCTTTGCCATGTCGCGCTCAAGCTCGGGGTTGATGGAGCGGTCGTTGGTCGCGACGACCGCCCAGCTCTTCTTCGCCCTCCAGGCGGGATCGCCGACTTTGGCGGTGAAGGCGGCCTTCGACGCGAAAACCTGTGACTTCGCCAGAAAATTGGCTTCATCCTTCGGCAGGTCGGCGGCAAAGTCAGCAGCGAAAGTCGCCGGATCGAGATAAAGATACTGGCCGTCCTTGGTTTCGCGGATGTTCATGCTACCTGCCGGCTTCGAGCTTGCAAGGCTGATCAGGCTCTCGCCCTTGTCGGGCTGGAACGCTGCGACATAGACGAGACCGGCAACATCAGGGCGATTGCCCGCTTCGGTGATAACCATGCCGCCATAGCTGTGGCCGACGAGCAGGCTCGGCCCGTTCTGAAGGTCGAGCACGCGATTGGTGGCGGCAACATCGTCGGCGAGTGAGGTGATGGGTTCCTGCACGACCGTGACCTTGAAGCCGTCCTTTTCAAGGATCTCGGCGGTCTTGCGCCATCCCGAACCGTCGGCAAGGGCGCCGTGGACGATAACGATGTTCTTGATCTCGGCTGCCTGCGCAGCAAAGGCAAAGGTGCTTGCGGCAAGGCCGAGAGCGATGATGGAGAGAAAACGAGTCTTCATGGGTATAACTCCTGTCAGTTGAGCTTCATGCTTGGGGGTGAAGGGGAATTTCAGCCGAAGGTGAAGGCGTAGGCCTGCACCCCGGGATCGAGGAAACGGATTTCGAAGTTGCGGGCGGTGATGTCGCCGGACTGGCGGACGAGCTGATAGAGCTTGGTGGCCGTCACTGTGCCGTTGCCGTTGGGGTCGATATCGGAGCCATGGTCCATACCCGGCGCCTTTCCGTCCACGGTCACTTGGAAGCGGATCGGCTTTCCATCTGCCGAGGGGCCAAGGACAAGGTGCAGGTCGCGGGCGCTGAAGCGGTAACTGATGCCGCCGCCTGCCTTATCGAGCGATGCCTGCTCCGGGCCGACTGTCCAGGTGCCCGTCAGACCCCATTGATTGAGGCCGGGATTGGCAATGGAATAGTCGGCGGCCATATCTGCCTTCAGTCCTTCGGGGGAGACGAAGCCCGTCGCCTGGCTATAGCCGATATAGGTTTCGCCGGAGCGGATATGGCTGAGGTCCGGGCTTACTTCCGCACCCTTTGCATTCGGAACCACAGGGGCGCTCTGGGCCATGTCGCTGCCTGCTTCGCGCAGGAGGTCCTGGATTGCCTGTTCCGTCTGGCGATAATTGCCTTCGCCGAAATGCTGGTAGCGGATCTGCCCCTTGGCATCGATCAGATAATGGGCAGGCCAGTAATTGTTCTCAAAGGCACGCCAGATGCGGTAGTCGTTGTCGATCGCAACGGGATAGCTGATCTTGAAGTCGGCGATCGCCTTCTTGACGTTGTCGACATTCTTCTCGAAGGCGAATTCCGGAGCATGGACGCCGATGACGACGAGGCCCTGATCCTTATACTTTTCCGCCCAGGCACGAACATAGGGAATAGTGCGGATGCAGTTGATGCAGGAATAGGTCCAGAAATCGATGAGGACGACCTTGCCGCGAAGCTCGGCCGTCGTCAGTGGCTGCGAGTTCAGCCAGGTGACCGCACCATCGAGCGACGGAGCGGGGCCTTCGACGGGCAGATCGCTGTGGAACGGACGCACCGCGTCTGTCGCAACCTTGACGGCGCTGTTGCTGGCAACCTCGGTTTCCGGGGCTGAGGTCTTGGGGTGCAGCTTCTCCAGCAAGCTCTGCTCGAAGGAACCGGTGCTGGTGTAGGAGAGGCGGGCGAGCAGACCGGTATCAAGGCCAAGGGCGACCGCAGCAACGCCGGCGAGAACGGCAGCACCGGCAAACTGGCGGATGCGCTCGCTGATACCGAGGGACTGCTTCATGCGGGCAAAGATCTTGCCGCCGGCAAAGAGAGCAACGGCGAGCGAGGTCGCGGCACCGGCACCATAGGCAAGCAGCAGGAATGTCGTCTGCAGATTGGCGCCCTTCAAAGCCGCACCAGTCAGGACCAGTCCGAGGATCGGGCCGGCGCAAGGTGCCCAAAGCAGGCCGGTTGCGATGCCAAGCACGAAGGAGCTTCTGACGCTCGCTGTTGCCCGATTGGCCCCGGCGGCGTTCAGCAGGTTGTTGCCGAGATCGACGGCCGGTCGGGAGAGGGCGCTGGCGATGCGCGGTGAAATCAAGCTCAGGCCAAAGAGGCCGAGCAGAACGATCGCCGCGAGGCGTCCATATTCATTGGCGCGGATCGCCCAGGCACCGCCGACAGCAGCCAGCGTCGCGACGACAGCAAAGGTGAGCGCCATGCCCGCAAGCATGGGAAGCGTGCTGCGGACGAAGGGCTGTCCTGCACGGGCAAAGACGAAGGGGAGGATGGGCAGGATGCACGGACTGAGAATCGTCAGCGCTCCTCCGAGATAAGCTATGATAAGAAGCGTCATCGTTCTTGTTCCTTTAGAAGCGATTGAGCGGCTGCGAACGGCCAGGTGCCGTGTGCAGCAGTGACGCTATCTGCCGGTGGCGACGTATCTCAAATGTGTCTGATTGGATGGCCGAATGTACCGAAACGTCGACGTCTCGGGCTGCGATACATTGCGATACAAATTGATTGTCGCGAGCCGATTTGGACAGGGGTCTCGGCGCCTATCGAATGTTTGCGGGTCAGGCGTAGTGGATTGTATCACACTGTATCTGTGCCGCCGGAAGCTACAAAGGCATTCAAAACGCCGCTGGCTGCGACACATCGGCGATACATGCGGCTGGCTTTCTTATGCTCACGATCCAATCGACAGGAGATAGAGATGTCCGAGGAAATCAACCACACCCGCCGCCGCTTTTTCGGCATGGCCGCCATCACCGTCGCCGCCGCCGAATTCGGCCTGCCTGCCATTGCCGGCGCACAAGAAACAAAGGCTTCCGCATCGACCCTGCCGGCGATCAAGGCCGGCACTCACACGTCCTTCGGCGCGCTGAAGCAGATCAATGCCGGCGTGCTCAATGTCGGTTATGCGGAAGCCGGCCCGGCCGATGGCCCGGTCGTGCTGCTGCTGCACGGCTGGCCCTATGACATCTACAGCTTCGTCGATGTCGCGCCGCTCTTGGCCGGTGCCGGCTACCGGGTCATCATCCCCTATCTTCGCGGCTACGGGACCACCCGCTTCCTTTCGAAGGACACGCCGCGCAATGGTCAGCAGGCAGCCCTTGCCGTCGACATGATTGCGCTGCTCGACGCGCTGAAGATCGAAAAGGTTGTCGTTGCCGGCTATGATTGGGGTGGCCGCACCGCTGACATCATGGCGGCTCTCTGGCCTGAGCGTTGTAAGGCGCTGGTCTCCGTCAGCGGCTATCTCATCGGCAGCCAGGAAGTCAACCGCAAACCGCTGCCGCCGAAGGCGGAGCTTGCCTGGTGGTATCAATTCTATTTCGCCACTGAGCGCGGGCGACTTGGTTACCAGGAAAACCGGCACGATTTCGCAAAGCTGATCTGGCACACCGCCTCGCCGCAATGGGCTTTTGACGATGCCACTTTCGATCGCTCGGCCGCAGCATTCGACAACCCCGACCATGTCGATATCGTCATCCATAACTACCGCTGGCGCCTCGGTCTGGTCGAAGGCGAAGCGGAGTTCGATGCCTATGAAAAGAAGCTCGCCGCCGGCCCGGTGATTTCAATCCCGACCATCACCATGGAAGGTGACGCCAACGGCGCGCCGCATCCGGAGCCTGCGGCCTATCGCGGCAAGTTCTCGGGCAAGTACGAGCATCGCACCATCACTGGCGGCATCGGCCACAATCTGCCGCAGGAAGCGCCGCAGGCTTTCGCCCAGGCTGTAATAGATGTTGATCGTTTCTAGTTCAGCGGTAGCGTGTGGGAGGGTGCCGGCGTAAGCTGGCGCCTCCTGTCGTTGGTGCTATGAGGGAATGTTCGTAGCTCGATGCTTACGATGATGAGTGGGAAATCGAAATGGATCATATCGACCATATCCTGATCGTGGATGACGATCGGGAAATCCGCGAACTGGTGTCGAGCTATCTGAAAAAGAACGGTCTGCGGGCGACAACGGCCGCCGATGGCCGGCAGATGCGCAGTTTCCTCGAGGCCAATTCGGTCGATCTGATCGTGCTCGACGTGATGATGCCTGGTGATGACGGCCTCGTGCTCTGTCGCGAGCTTCGCGCCGGAAAGCACAAGGCGACGCCCATTCTGATGCTGACGGCGCGCAGCGACGAGATGGACCGGATCCTTGGCCTGGAAATGGGCGCAGACGATTATCTGGCAAAGCCGTTTGCCGCCCGCGAGCTGCTTGCCCGCATCAAGGCGGTTCTTCGGCGCACCCGCATGCTGCCGCCCAATTTGCAGATCAGCGAAGCCGGTCAATTGTTGGTCTTCGGAGACTGGCGGCTGGATACGGTCGGCCGTCATCTGCTCGATAAGGACGGCACGGAGATCACGCTTAGCGGTGCGGAATACCGCCTGCTGCGCGTCTTTATCGATCATCCGCAGCGAGTGCTCAATCGCGACCAGCTTCTGAACCTCACCCAGGGCCGCGACGCCGATCTCTTCGATCGCTCCATTGACCTGCTCGTCAGTCGTCTTCGTCAGCGGCTGGGGGATGACGCGCGGGAGCCGATGTATATCAAGACGGTGCGCAGCGAAGGCTATGTTTTCTCCGTGCCGGTGGAAATTGCGGAGCTTCGCCCATGACGGTGATCGACCTTCCGGGTCACCGGCCATGGTGGCCGAGCACCCTGCGTGCTCGCATTTCGCTGATCCTGCTGGCTGGTCTCGCAATTGCTTACGGCCTGTCTTTCAGCGTGCTTTATATCGAGCGCTATATGTCGGCAAAGGCGGTCATGCTCGGCACGCTGGAGAACGACGTTGCGACCTCGATCGCGGTTCTTGATCGCCTGCCGGCCGATGAGAGGGCGAATTTCGTCGATTGGCTCAGCCGCGGCAATTACAATTTCGAGCTGGGGACGGGCCTGCCTGGTGTGCCCGATACCTCTGCGCATGGCGCGGAGATCGCCGCCAAGATAGAAGAGGCGGTTGGCCATCGCTTTCCCATTCGCATGGAATCGATACCAGGCCCGATCTCGCGGCTGCAGGCACATCTCAATTTGAGCGATGGCAGTCCGCTGACGATCGATGTTACGCCCAAGGGCGTCATGCCGATCGCGGCCTGGCTGCCCTATGTCTTCGTTGTACAGATGCTGCTGATCGTGCTTTGTACCTGGTTTGCCGTCCGCCAAGCGACACGTCCGCTCGCCGAGCTTGCTGCTGCGGCCGATGCGCTCGATCCGAACAACAAGAGTCCGGCCTTGAGCGATAGGGGGCCGAGCGAAGTGGCGCATGCCGCCAGGGCCTTCAATGCCATGCGGGATCGAATCGCGCATTATCTCGAAGAGCGCGTGCAGATCCTGGCGGCGATCTCGCACGATCTGCAGACGCCGATCACCCGCATGCGCCTGCGCGCCGACATTGCCGACGATTCGCCCGAGAAAACTAAGCTCTTGCAGGATCTCGGCGAGATCGAGCGTCTGGTGCAGGACGGGATCGCCTATGCACGCAGCGCCCATGGTAATGGCGAGAAGAGCGCACGCATCGATCTTGCCTCCTTCATCGAAAGCATCAGCTACGACTATCAGGACACCGGCAAGTCCGTCGAGATTCTTGGCCTGATCCAGGGCACGGCGACGACGAAGCCGCATGCGCTCCGCCGCATCCTCACCAACTTCATCGACAATGCCCTGAAGTTTGCCGGTGCGGCGGAAATCGCCGTGGAGCGGCGGGATACGGGCCAGATTGCGATCACTGTTCTGGATCGCGGTCCCGGCATTCCGCAGGACCAGATAGAGGCGGCCATGCAGCCCTTCTTCCGGCTGGAGCAATCGCGCAACCGCAACACGGGCGGTACGGGGCTCGGGTTGGCGATTGCCCAGCAGCTAGCCCAGACGCTCGGTGGCTCCGTCAGACTCTATAACCGGGAGGGCGGCGGCCTGGCCGCCGAAGTCGTCATTTCCTGATCGCGCGGAAAGGATTTAGATAACTGGTCGTCTGTTCGTCCGGATGGCGGCTAAATCCAACCAAAGAGCCACGCTAGTAGTAGGAGCATAATAGCTAGCGCCAACCAAGACAGGAGTCGTTCCCTGGATCGTCGTTTGGCATCCTCTTTGGAAACAACTTTATATGCCTCCATCCGAATCTTCTCTGCGTCCCCGTCCAGATCGCGTGTCTCGAAATGTTGTCTGGTTTCGTTATACCCCAAGCGTGTCTCCGACTTCGCTGTTCCCGTTATCTGGTCCATTTATTATTTTCAGGATCTTTGTAAGCATTTGTATCCGGCGTGTTAAGGCCTACGTTTTGTAACACTTCCGGCGATTCCGGAAACATGCCGGATACGTCGATCCATCAAAAACAACTCCGTCAACAGACGTTGCTCCCACGACATAACAGAGCGGGCAGCGCAACAAAGGAGTGTTCCATGACCAAGATCGACAAGGTTCTCTACACCGGCAAGACCCACACCATCGGTGGCCGCGACGGCTTCGCGCGGAGCGATGACAACCAGCTGGATGTCAAGCTTTCGCCTCCCGGCAGCGCCCATGCCGGCACCAATCCCGAGCAGCTCTTCGCCGTCGGCTGGTCGGCCTGCTTTATCGGCGCAATGGGCCTGGCCGCTGGCAAGCGCAAGATCAAGCTTCCTGCCGATCTCGCCGTCGATGCCGAAGTGGATCTGGGTACCACGGATGGTGCTTACTTCCTGCAGGCGCGCCTGACCATCAGCATGCCCGGCATCGAGCCAGAGCTTGCCCGTACGCTGGTCGAGGAAGCTCACCAGACCTGCCCCTATTCGAAGGCGACTCGCGGCAACATCAATGTCGAGCTGAAGCTCGCCTGAGAATCGCTCAAGCGTCGATATTGCGCGTCGTTCCGGAAGGTGCGGCGCGCCGAATCGTTAATTTTTCTGCATTGACTATCAAGCAGGCCGGCGCCTGCTTTTCCCTCTGGAGGATCTCATGCGAGCAATCATTCTTCTCCTTGCAGGAGCTGCGATTTTTGCCGCTCCCTGCGTCTACGACCCCAGCTCCAACGAGCCTTCGGCGCTTGCGAGCCTCGCCGTTTTGTGGGGCGGTTCGGGCCCCAATCGAGCCCCGAATTAACCATTTGTTAACCATATCAACGGTACACAGGATCAACGATTTATTCACATAGATGACCAAAGTGCTAACAGACGCTCGTTCGATCCGTATCAAGGGCCGCTCTTTTCTTGCGGTCATGCTTTCGCCGGATCTTCCGCTGGATCAGTGGTTGACCAGGCTTGACGACCTCGCAGCCCGTTCGGCCGGCTTCTTTCTGGGGCGGCCGGTCGTGCTCGATATCACCGATCTGCCGATCGACAAAGCGCAGCTCAAGGAGCTGATTGCCGAGCTTTCGGCTCGCAATGTCAGCATCATGGGCATCGAGGGCGGTCGCCCGTCGATATCTGGACCCGGCATGCCTCCGATCCTGAAGGGCGGGCGTCCGGCTGCCGATTTCGAAGTCTCCGAGGCCGAGCCGGTCGTCGAACGCCGCAACAGCGAGCCCAAGGCTGCGCCTCAGGAAGTGCGTGCGGTTACGCAGTCGCTGATCATCCGCGAGCCGGTACGCTCCGGCCAATCGGTGATCTTTCCCGAGGGCGATGTCACCGTTATCGGTTCGGTGGCATCGGGCGCGGAAGTCATTGCGGGTGGATCGGTCCATATTTACGGCGCCCTGCGCGGCCGCGCCATGGCGGGCTCGATTGGCAATGCCTCGGCGCGAATCTTCTGCCGCAAGCTCGAGGCCGAGCTGCTGGCGATCGATGGCATCTACAAGATGGCGGAAGACATATCACCCGGCCTCAAGGGGCAAGCCGTCCAGCTCTGGCTGGATGGTGAAACGATCATGGCCGAAAAACTAATCTGAGCCGAAGCCGGCCAAAACAGGAGAGCAAGATGGGCAAGGTAATCGTCGTCACATCAGGCAAGGGCGGAGTTGGAAAGACGACTTCGACGGCCGCATTGGGGGCGGCTCTGGCACAGAGAAACGAAAAGGTCGTCGTCGTCGATTTCGACGTCGGCCTGCGCAACCTCGACCTGGTCATGGGCGCGGAACGCCGCGTTGTATACGACCTTGTCAACGTCATCCACGGCGATGCCAAGCTGCCGCAGGCGCTGATCCGCGACAAGCGGTTGGAGACGCTCTTCCTCCTGCCGGCTTCGCAGACCCGCGACAAAGATAATCTGACGCCCGAGGGTGTCGAGCGCGTCATCAACGAGCTCAAGAATTATTTCGATTGGGTCATCTGCGATAGCCCGGCCGGTATCGAGCGTGGCGCCACGCTTGCCATGCGCCATGCCGACGTCGCCGTCGTCGTCACCAACCCGGAAGTCTCCTCGGTGCGCGATTCCGACCGGATCATCGGCCTGCTGGATTCCAAGACGCTGAAGGCGGAGCGCGGCGAGCGCATGGAAAAGCACCTGCTGCTGACCCGCTTCGATGCTGGCCGCGCCGAACGCGGCGACATGCTGAAGGTCGACGACGTGCTGGAGATCCTCTCCATTCCGCTGCTCGGCATCATCCCGGAAAGCACTGATGTCCTGCGCGCGTCCAACCTCGGCTCGCCGGTGACGCTTGCCGATGCGCGCTGCGCGCCGTCGCTTGCCTATTTCGACGCCGCACGCCGTCTTGCCGGCGAGCAGGTGCCGATCACTATCCCCGGCGAGAAGCGGGGTATCTTCGGCAAGATCTTCGCAAGGAGGGCCGCATGAGCATTTTCGGACTGTTCCGCAAGCAGAGATCTGCACCTATGGCGCGCGAGCGTCTGCAGATCCTCCTTGCCCATGAGCGCGCCTCGATAGGCTCGGATCTCGTATCCGTGCTGAGGGAGGAAATCCTCGCCGTCATCGCCAAGCATGTGCAGGTCGATCGCGACAAGGTGCAGGTGAAGATGGATCGCGACAAGGATGTCTCCATGCTGGAGATCGATGTCGAGATCCCGCGTGATGCGGCCTTGCAGGCTGCCTGACGAAAGATCAGCGCTTGTAAAATGTGCGAATTCTGTCACATGGAATTCTCGTGTGACAGAATTGCTAAAATTTTCGCAGCCGCCTCTTGCAAAGGGTGCGATTCGCGATTATTTGCAGCCCATCACCTGTATCGATGGCCTGCCGCGTTGACATTTCTGTGTCGAGCCGGTGTTCGCTGTCCGGGTCAATAAGCAAGGGCGCTCCCCAGAAATGGGTAGAGCGCCCTTTGCTTTTGTCGCATTCCTGATGCTTTTCTTGTTCCATGCGATATGCCAGTTTGCAGCGATGAGGCGGGAGGCGGCTGGCTTGAGCGGGTTGAATTATCGATGGAATGCGATCTTCAGATGGCTGCTCACCGGCCTCTTGGTTGCGGCCTGCGCCGTCTCTGCTCGCGCGGCCGATAAGACGATCTTTCTGACTTTCGATGACGGCCCTTTGCCTGGAACGAAGAACATTCTTTCCGTGCTAAGTCAGGAAAATGTCCCCGCCGCCATGTTCATGGTCGGCCAGCATGTCGAAACTATCCCAGCCGGGCGCGATCTCCTGGCAGAAGCCAAGGCGATGCCGCTGGTGACCGTCGGCAATCACAGCTACAGCCACGCCAATAATCGCTATAGACGATACTATTCCAATACCCAGGCCGTGGTTGCCGACATGCTACACGCCAATGAGGTGCTGGGTCTGACGCCGATCGTCAATGCGCGACTGCCGGGCAGGGACGTCTTCCGGCTTCCGACCGTATCGCGGGAGGATCTATCCATCAACGTTGCCCAATGGGAACGCGAGTGGCTGGATTACGAGCTCGTCGCCGAAGCAGGCTTCTATCTCTATGGCTGGGATTTCGAATGGGTGCATCGCGACGACGGCAAGCCGGTCCAATCGGTGGACCATCTCGTCAACGAGATCGACCACCTTTTCCAATATGGCCGTTTCACGCAGCGTGGAAAGATGATCCTGCTCATGCATGACGAGATGTTTCAGGACCAATTCAATGGTCGCGAAAACCTGCAGTCGCTGATCCGCAAGCTTAGGGATAGCGGCTACGCTTTTGGCGACATCAGGAATTATGCGCCCTCGAAACCTTGAAAGCCATAAATCCGGCTAGCCTTGTCGTGCCGCGGCCCCGGCTGCAACCGTCAGGATGAAGTCGTCGAGCTCCTGTTCCAGGCTTTCAATCGGCAGGCCGACGAAACGCCCTTCCAGGCTGATGCTGACGACGCCATGCACGGCGCCGAAGAGCGTTCTCGCGCGGATGGCGCGTGCCGCTTCCGGCATGTTCGGCTGCAACTCCGCGAGCGGCTCGGCAATGACGCCCATCAGGAACATATGCTCTTCGAGATGCCATTCGGGGCTCGGGCGGTCATCCGGCGGGCGGTGATCGAAAAGCGCCTTCCACAGATTGCGATGGGTGACCGCAAAGCGCAGATAGCCGCGCGCGAGATTGCGCAGCCGGTCCGTCGGTGTGTGATCCTTGACTTCGGCCAGTGCCAGCGATGCTTCCAGCGCCTTCAGGGTTGCCGAATTGACGTGAATGACCAGATCGTCAAGGTCAGCAAAGACAGTGTAAAGACCTCCGAGAGCACAGCCGACATCCTGTGTGACGTCGCGCGCCCTCAGGTTGGAAATCCCATTGGCTGCAATGCGATTGCGTGCTGCCTCGATCAACCTGAGCTTCAGGTCCTCGCGCTTTTCCAGAGTTTTTCTCGCCATTGACAATTCCAATCCGATTTTTTTGAACATCGTTCAAAATTTTTCTTGAACGATGTTCATCATTCTGGCATACATCGTTTTGTGAACATCGTTCATAAACGGGAGACGACAAATGTTCAATTCAATTCTGACGCTCATTCGCGGTCGGGCCTACGATGCCGAACAGGCATTCATTGATCGCAACGCGGTGCCGCTGCTGGCCCAGCAGATCCGCGAGGCGGCCAGCGCCATTCAGTCGGCGCGGCGGGCCGTGGCGATTGCCATCGCGCAGAATGAGCAGGAAAAGAACCGGCACGCAGCCATCATCGGCCGCATTGCGGACTTGGAAACACGCGCCGTCGCCGCCCTGCAGAAGGGAAGCGAAGAACTCGCGCGGGAAGCGGCCGAGGCGATCGCCCAGCTCGAAGCCGAGCGCGACGCATCCGAGAAGGCACAGGCGCAATTCACTCAGACGATCGGCAAACTCAAGGCAACCGTTCGCACATCGGAAGCGCGGCTGCAGGAATTGCAGCGGGGCGAACGCCTGGCGCGCGCCACCGAGCAGACACAGAAGCTCAATGCCGCCTGCGACGACAATTCCGGCCTGGCCACACTCGATGACGCCGAGGAGACGCTTGCCCGTCTTCAGGCCTATCAGAGCCGCTGCGAGATCGCAGCCTCGGCCATGAAGGAGATGGATGCCGCGAGCCGGCAGGCACATATCATCGAAAAACTCGCGAATGCCGGCTGCGGCGCACCGCTCGGTCCTTCGGCCGACGACGTGCTTACCCGCCTGCGTGAGCGCATGAATTCAGCAGCCTGAAACCGAACACAACGAACACATTTGAGAGGATACAATCATGAATGACAGCTTTCAGAAACATTCCCAGGCTTGGGTCAGCTTCTCCTACATCTCTTTTGCCGCCGCGGCTTTCATGCTCCTCATCGGCCTTTACATGATGCCAATCGATCTCTGGGGCAAAGGCTATCTCGCCATGGGCATCCTGATGCTGGTGCAGACGGCGGTCAACGTCACTAAGACGATCCGAGACAATAGCGAGGCTGACAAACTGATCCGCAAGGTAGAAGATGCCCGTACGGAAAAGCTTCTGGTTAAGTTCAATCGTGACGGTCAGGACTAGTCTTTATTAACGACGCCGTAGAGTTGTATCCGCGCTCAACCTTTGCGTAACAACTCTATGGCGTCCTGTTGGCCGAATGAGGGATACGCCATGCAAACGCACCTGATGAGATCGAGGAAGTTCGCGCCGCTGTTCTGGACGCAATTCCTGACCGCCTTCAATGATAATTTCTTAAAGCAGACCCTGGTTTTCGTCATTCTCGCGCAGATGGCGACGGAGGGTGCGGCGCTAGTCACACTTGCCGGCGGCATCTTCATCGTGCCGTTCCTGCTCCTGTCGGCGATCGCGGGCGAGCTTGCCGACAAATACGACAAGGCCAAGATGGCAGAGCTTTTGAAGCGCTGCGAGCTCGGTGTCGCGGCGATCTCCGTTGTCGGCATCGCCTTCTCCTCCATCTGGATCCTGATGCTTGCCCTCTTCGGCTTCGGCGTCATCTCCTCGCTCTTCGGACCGATCAAATACGGCATCCTGCCGGACCATCTGCAAAGCCGGGATCTTCCAAAGGCGAATGCCTGGATCGAGGGTGGTACTTTCATTGCCATCTTGACCGGCACGATGGTTGCGGCGGTCGCCTTCCGCGAGGGCGAAAATGTCTGGATCTTCGGGCCGATGATGATGGGGCTTTCCATCCTCTGCTGGTTCGCCGCCCGTCTGATACCTGCGACCGGTTCCAAGGCACCCGATCTCATCGTCGACACCAATGTCGTGCGCTCGAGCTACCGGCTGGTCAACGAGCTTCGCGCTGATAGCCGCATTTGGCGCGCTTCGCTCATGAACTGCTGGTTCTGGTTCGTCGGCGCCTTCATCATGTCGATGCTGCCGGTCATGGTCACCGATATTCTCGGCGGCTCGGAAATCGTCGTTCCCGCCTATCTAGCGATCTTCGCCATATCGGTTGCCATCGGCTCGGCCATTGCCGGATGGATGGCGGCCGGCCGCATCGTGCTCTTGCCGGCGCCGATCGGCATGCTGATCGTCGCGCTCTTCGGCCTCGATCTCGGCTGGAACCTGTGGGGTCTGCAGTCGGCCAGCCATGCTGAAACCATTCTTGCCTTCTTCGCCGGACCGAAGACCATCCGCGTCGCCATCGATCTCGCCGGCATGGCGATCGGCGGCGCCTTCCTGGCCGTCCCGACGTTTTCGGCCATGCAGAGCTGGGCCAATGAGGATCGCCGCGCTCGCGTCATCGGCGCGTCGAATGTGCTTTCCGCTCTCTTCATTGCCGTCGGCCTGGCGCTTGTGGCGGTGCTTCAGGCCGCAGGCCTGTCGATCCCGATGATCATCCTCAGCATCTCCGTGCTCAACGTGGCGATCGCCTGGCTCATGCTGAAAATGCTGCCAACCAATGCCTTCCGTGATCTCATCTCCATCATCTTCCGCGCCTTCATGCGGCTGGAGGTCGAGGGCCTTGAGAACATCCGCAAGGCCGGCCCCGCACCGATCATCGCGCTCAACCATGTAAGCCTGCTCGACGGTGCTCTCGCGCTCGCCATCACCGAGGAAGAGCCGGTCTTTGCCATCGACTATGCCTTCGCGAGGAAATGGTGGGTACGGCCGCTTTTGAAGATGTGCAAGTTCCTGCCGCTCGACCCGACCAAGCCGATGGCGACGCGCTCGCTGATCAAGGTCATCCAGGACGGCAGCCCGGTCGGCATCTTCCCCGAGGGACGCCTGACCGTCACCGGCACGCTGATGAAGGTCTATGACGGTGCCGCCATGGTGGCCGACAAGACCGGCGCCATGATCGTGCCCGTTCGCATCGATGGTTTGGAAAAGAGCTATGCCTCCTATCTGACCTCGAGCCATGTTCGCCGTCGCCTCTTCCCCAAGGTCAAAGTGACGATCCTAGAGCCGGTCAAGCTCGACGTATCCGCAGAACTCAAGGGCAGGAAGCGCCGTATCGCCGCGGGCGCCGCTCTCTACCAGATCATGTCGACGCTGATGTTCCGCACCGCCGACACCAATAATACCGTCCTTGGACGCGTCATCGACAGCGCCCATGAATATGGCGGCAAGAAACTCGCTGTCGAAGACCCGATCGCCGGCAAGCTCTCCTATGCCAAGCTGCTGACAGGTGCTGCGGTGCTGGGTGCGAAGTTCAGGAAGATGTTCCCGAACGAGAAGACGCTCGGCGTCATGCTGCCGAATGCCAACGGTACGGCCGCGACCGTGCTCGGCGTTATGTCGGCGGGCAAGGTTCCGGCCATGCTGAACTTTACGGCCGGTGCGGCCAACATCTTGTCCGCCTGTCGGACGGCTGAGGTCAAGCATGTGCTCTGTTCGCGTGCCTTCATCACGCAGGCAAAGCTCGGTCCTGTGGTCGAGGAGCTCGAAAAGCAGGTGACCTTCGTCTGGCTGGACGAGCTGCGCACGCAGATCACCGCTTTCGACAAGATCGTCGGCCTCATGCGCAAATATCGGCCACAGGTCAAGCGCAGCGCCGATGATCCGGCCGTCATTCTCTTTACCTCCGGTTCGGAAGGGGCACCGAAGGGCGTGGTGCTGACGCACCGCAATGTTCTCTCGAATGCCGCCCAGGCCGCCTCGCGCATCGACTTCCACCCTGGCGACAAGGTGTTCAATGTCCTGCCGATGTTCCACTCCTTCGGCCTGACGGCGGGCACGATCCTGCCGCTGGTCTCGGGCGTGCCGGTGTTCTTCTATCCGTCGCCACTGCACTACCGCATCGTGCCGGAGCTGATCTATGTGTCGAACGCTACTATCGTCTTCGGCACGGATACGTTCCTGAACGGCTATGCCCGCACAGCTCATCCTTACGATTTGCGGTCGATCCGCTACATCTTCTCGGGTGCCGAGCCTGTGAAGGCATCGACCCGCGAGGTCTACATGGAGAAGTTCGGCCTGCGCATCCTGGAAGGCTATGGCGTCACCGAAGCCGCGCCGGTCATATCGCTGAACACGCCGATGTACAACCGCACCGGAACGGTCGGCAAGATCATGCCGGGGATAGAATGGAAGCTCGAGCCGGTACCCGGCATCGACGAGGGCGGCCGTCTTCTGATCCGCGGCGCCAACGTCATGGCCGGCTACCTGCGCGCCGACAATCCCGGCGTCCTCGAGCCGCTGCCTGAGGGCTGGCACGATACCGGCGACATCGTTACGATCGATGAGGACGGCTTCGTCAAGATCCGCGGCCGCGCCAAGCGCTTCGCCAAGATCGGCGGCGAAATGATCTCGCTTGCCGCGGTGGAAACGCTTGCCGCACAGCTCTGGCCGGGTGCTCTCAGCGTCGTCTCGGCGGTGCCCGACGTCAAGAAGGGCGAGCGTCTCGTGCTGCTGACCGATGCGCCGGATGCGACGCGAAGCGATTTCCTAGCATTCGCCAAATCGAAGGGCGCCACGGAAATGATGGTCCCCGCCGAAGTGACCGTCGGCAAGGTGCCGGTTCTCGGCTCCGGCAAGGTCGATTTCGTCACGGCACGCGCCATGGCTTTGGAAGCTCAAGCGCAGTCACAGGCGGCGTAAGCTCCGGATCCTGAAGCAGTGGAGCGGTCGATGGTTTCTGCCATCGGCCGCTTTTTGCTGCCAGTTCATGGCGGAGTGCATCACTTTCGTTTCAGGCGGCAATTGGCAGGATGATCTGAAACGTCGTGCCATCCTTGCCGCTATCCAACAACTCGACGCTACCGCCATGCGAGGCGAGCATCGCTCTCACAATGCCGAGGCCCCTGCCCGTGCCGCCATCGTCCCGCCGCGTCGAGAAGAAGGGCTCGAAGACGCGATCCCGATTGCCATCGGCAATGCCGCGACCATTATCGCGCACCTGGATCGTCATTCTCCGCCCTTCGTCGCTTGCCTTGATTGTAAGGCTTGTGGCGCCGTTCTGGGAGGCATTTTCCGCCAGATTGGCGAAGACAATACCGGCGGCCTCGACTGGCAGCGGCAGCATCTTGACGACGCTGCCTTCGTCGCTAATGGCCAATTGACGAAATTGCATCTTTAGCTCGGTTATAACGTCGCGAAGGCTGCTTGAACCTTGCTCGGACGGAAGCTCGGCTTTCGCCAGCTCTCGCAGGCGGGACAATAGCCTGTCCAGCCGCTCGGTGTCGGCAATGATATTTCCGAGAAAGCGGTTGCGCTGCTCCGGGCTCATCGGATTGCTGTCGTCATCGTCGCGCAGCAGTTCCGCCGCTCCCTTAATCGAGGTGAGGGGCGATTTCAGTTCGTGCGAAACATGGGTGGCAAAGGAGCGCACATAATCGGAATGATCGACCAGCTTGCCGGCGAGATCGAGAAAGCTCTGCGAAAGGGCTGCGACCTCGCGCGTGCCGTAGATGTCGAGCGGCCGGATTGCGGATCGTCCGCCGCGGGCGATCTCTTCGGTGCGGGCGATCAGGGCATTGATCGGCGTAGTCAGCGTGCGCGTGAGCACATAGGCGACGATGAGGGTGAGGATCAGAACGGCAGCGAGGGTGGCGATCTCCGCCGGTGCCATGGCTCCCGAGGCGGCGCGTACAGCGCGAAACCAGATGACAGTCAGCAGCGGCAGCATCATCACGGTCAGAAGCACGGCATAGACGATGAGGGCAAGCGGCGGCCGCCACTTCGGCTTTACCCTTGGCGCGTGCATCAGACGCTTCCTTCCGTTGGTGATGTCAGCTTGAAGCCGATGCCGTGCACCGTGGCGATGATGCCCTTGCCGCCGGCGGCCGAAAGCTTGGCGCGAAGATTGCGGATATGGCTGTCTATGGTGCGGTCTGCGACCTGCATGTCAGCGCCATAGGCCGCTTCCATCAGTTGATCGCGGCTGAAGACGATCTCGGGGCGCGACAGCAGCGTATCGAGGATCGAGAATTCAAGTGCGGTCAAGGTGAGCGGTACATCGGCAAAACTGGCGGTGCGGCCACCGCGATTGAGCCGCAGAGATCCCACGGACACGGAGGTATTGGCCGCATCCGGCTCAGAGCCATGGCCGGTTCGCTTCAGGATAGTCTTTACCCGGGCAACCAGTTCGCGCGGGCTGAAAGGTTTGGTGACATAATCGTCGCCGCCGATTTCCAGGCCGAGGATCCTGTCGATTTCTTCGTCGCGCGCCGACAGGAAGAGGATCGGAAGGTTCGATGTCTTGCGAATGCGGCGGCAGACTTCCAGTCCATCCATATCGGGCATGCCAACGTCGAGGACGATGAGATCGAGACCGCCTTTGTGAAAGGCCATCATGGCCTCAGTGCCATTGCGCGCGGTCGTCGTCTTCATGCCGGCGCGGTCGAGCGCGAAGCAGATCACGTCGCGAATATTCGGTTCGTCGTCGGCGACGAGGATACGCTGGGCCATGCTGTAAGGGTCCTGGTTCACCCATTCGTTTTCTTCGTTTCCGCCTGATCTTGCAAGAGTTGCGTCCGCTTGAGGTAGCCGTCGAGGCGGGCTCCACGATATGTCCAGCTTCGCCAATCGTGCGAGCGTCCGAGATGCTGCCATAGTAGTGTTTCGCGCACCCGGCGAGCATCCGCGTCGGCGGGCAGCGATGCCAGATAGGTGTCGAGCGCCGGAATGGCCGCCGGGCCGAGTGTCAAGAGATAATCAAGATCGAGCACGATGCCTTCACCCGATATCTCACGGCTATGGGCAACGTTGAAGCGGGCGATGAAGGCGGGAATATCCGTGAGCGCGGCGGCATAGAGCGTAAGAACCAGCATCGCGGCACTCAACGCGATCAGCCACTCGTTGGAGCGATCCAGCAGGATGCGCAGAAGGATGAGGATGAGACCGACCGCGACCAGCCCCATCCAGACGCCGGCAGCAACGCGCAGCTCCGTCAGCGAATAGACTTCGACATAGAGGTCGAGCCGCAGAATGGAGGAAAGGCAAAGCATGACGTTCTGCGCGATCCAGAGATGTACCAGGCCGCGAAGCATGGGACTTCTGTCGCCTGGGCCGCCGCGCCGCATGGCAGCAAGCACGAAGATGGCAGCGAGGATTGCGGTGAGCATCAGTGGATAGGCGCCGCGATGAGCGTATTCGGCATGGCTCATGCCATCTGGCAGGCTGGCGCCACCCCAGAGATAGGTGAGATCGAGCAGCGTCTGCACGGCAAACAGCACATTGAAGACCAGCAGCGAACGCAGCAGGGCACTATGGCTGAATAGCGCATCTTCAGCTCCGGTTGCGATATCGGGAACATCCCGTCGGCGAGGGCGCCGCCGCATGAGGTGTGGGCGAAGCAGCAGGCGCAGAAAGGCTGCAACGGCAAGCCAGAAGCCGATCCGCCATATGCTCAACAGTTGCAGCAGGAAGGTAAGGTCGATGCTGCACAGCGTCTTGTCGATCAGCGGATTGGCGGCTGCGAAGAGGGCAAGAAAGCCTGCTGCAAAAACCAGCGGCATGATCCAGTTGCGAAGATGATGCCGGACGCCGTGCGGTGACGGTTTTTGCAGGTGCTGCAGCCAGCGATAGCTCGCGTGGCGAAAAGGCCGCACCGGCACGTCCAGAAGGAAACGCAGCAGCACGAGCGGCAGGCGAGTCCATTGCGAGGGGATCAATCCGCCGATGCCGAGCGAGATCAAGCAAAGGCTGAGAAGGCTGATTGCGATACCCATCCAGGAGGTGGCTTCGGCAAGCGGAATGGACGCGACAAGACCGAGGGTGACAAGCGCCGCGATTTTCTGAACGGATGGTCTTTTTCGGGAGGAGGCGAGCAGACCGGCGGCAACGGCATTGGTGAAGATAAAAAGATTGAGGCCGGGCTGTCTGTCGAAAAGGAGAAGGTCTGCCAGGATAACAAGGGCAATGAATGTGAGGAGTTTGCGATGGGATTTATTTGTGAAGTTTGAGGGAAGGGGCGCTGCATCGGATAGGCTCATCGGTATCGGCTCCGTGCGAGATATTCGGCGAAGGGTATGATCTTGGCCCCTTGAGCGGGCGGATCGGCTTGAGGATGACGATCGTCCCCGAGCCACCAGCCTTCTTTGAGAAGGCTGCGTGGCAAGCGGGTGGGCGGAGCGGTGATGGTCTCGGGCGTGTTATTCATGGCGCGACGATGGCGCCCGTCTTTGCAGAATCTGTGCAGAAGCCGAGGAGCTATTCAGGAAAATGGGTTAGGTTGGAAAGTTCAAATCATCGCACTTGTCTGAGATTTGAACAACAATTGCCGTGCGCAAGGCCAATCTTGGCAGGATAAATTTTAGCATTGCGTGAAAGATGTCTCAAAATGGGGCAGTCACTTGTGGAACTTAAGCATATATTTCCCAGCTTCCAGTCGGCCTATGGATTGCGGGTCTGAAAATCGATTTGTTGACGCGGCTGTCGTACTCACCCCTGACGACAGCCGGGAATCTCGGAAGCGGCCGCTCGGCCGCAACCGAGGTTCTCGTCAGAAGATCGCGACGCCCACAGCTCTCCGCGCCGCGCGATGCAGACGAGGGTTCGTGCCTGTGCGCCGGGAATGAGCTTTCCACGCTGCATATTCTCGCTTGATCCCGCGGCTGCTTTTCATAATAGAGGGCTCGGTACGGCGTGTACTTTAGGAGTACCTGAAAAAGGCATAGAGGACGGCAGATGAGAATTACCACAATTACGAATTGGGCCTACGGTATCACCGTGGTCCTGACCGTGCTGTCGGCTGTGGCATTCATTCTCTCGGCCCGAAGTGCTGTGCAGGAGCGGCAGGCCGTGGAGCAGCATCTGCTGCTGAACAGCATGGGCGAGGAGCTTGCACTCGGCGCGGAGGAGACGACGGACGAAGCTCGCCTCTATGTCGTGCGCGGCGAAGAGAGGCATCTGAATGCCTTCACCGTCGATGAAGGTGAAGAGCGTCGTCGGGATGCGGCCATCAATGCTCTGCGCGGCCCCGGCATTCCGGATGCCGAGCGTCAGGTCATCGAGGAGGTGGCGGTCAATGCGCAGGCGCTTGATAAAGTGGAGGCGGCGGCGGTCGCCGCCTATACCGGCGGCGATCAGACCGGTGCGCGCGATACGCTGTTCGGCCCTGAACATGAGCGCATCCAGACGGCACTGCTCAACAGCGTCAATCAGTTTCGCGCCCTAGCGACGGCGCGCACCGAGGCCTCCTTCCATTCCGCGCAGGCACGCAGCGATCTCTGGGCCAACATTGCCAAAGTGATGCTGGCCTTGACTGCGGTCATATTCCTCGGCGTGCTCTATTTCATCCTGCGGCGCCGGGTGGCGCTGCCGCTGGTGCGCATGACGGGGATCGTCAACCGACTGGCAAGACAGGATTATGCCGTCGAGGTGCCGACCGACCGCCGCCGTGACGAGATCGGAGAGATGAACGACGCGATCCAGATCTTCCGCGAGAACGGTTTGGAGCGAAATCGTCTCGACGCCGAGCGTAAGCGCGATCTGGAAACCAAGGATCTCATCCTGCAGATGATGCATCGCCTCCAGGCCTGCTATGCCCAGAACGAGCTTGCCGAAGTCGTCGCACTCTTCGTGCCGCAGATCTTTCCCGGTGTCGCGGGATGCCTCTACACGATGAACGAAAGCAGGACGGCGCTGAGCGAAGTCAGCCGGTGGCTGGAGCCAGAACATACCGAGCCGTCCTTTGCTGCTTCCGCCTGCTGGGGCCTGCGCCGTGGTCGCCCGCATGTCAGCCACGTGGCGGATACCGATATTCCCTGTCAGCATCTGGATCACTCCGGCGTGCCGGGTCTTTGCGTTCCCCTGACTGCGCTCGGCGAGGCGATCGGCCTGCTTTATTTCGAGGACCGCACGAAGGATGCGACGGCCGCCGATGCGCCGCGACTCTATCTGGAGCTGATCGCCGAGAATATCGGCCTTGCGATCGCCAATCTGCAGCTGCGCGACCGGTTGATCAATCTCGCTGTGCGCGACGCGCTGACAGGCCTGCTCAACAGGCGCTCCCTGGACGAGGCGCTCAACAACCTTCACAGGGATCAATCCGCCCGCACGGTCATCTGCATGATGATCGACATCGATCACTTCAAGCGTTTCAATGACGAGTTCGGCCATGATGCCGGTGACGAGGTGCTGCGACATGTCGGGCAGATCGTTGCCGATACGGTTGGCGAGGCCGGTACAGTCTACCGCTTCGGCGGGGAGGAGTTGACGGTCATTGCCACGGATATGACCGACGAGGAAGGTTTTGCGCTTGCCGAGAAGCTGCGTACGAGTGTGTTCGGCACGCCTTTTTCTTATCGCGCGCGGATTGTTGGGCCGCTTTCCGTCTCCGTCGGCATCGCCTCTTCCCCGGTGTCGGGACCGACCACGACCCTGATCAACCGCGCGGACGGCGCTTTGCTGAAGGCAAAGCTGAACGGCCGCAATCGGACAGTGGCGGCGTTCGTCGTGGAGGCGGGCGGTGAATTGCGGGTGGAACGGAGCTGATTTCGACGGACGACAGCGGCGGCGAAATGCGGTGTGATCACCTTGCCGAACACATGCTTGGATTGTAGCCTGAGCTGAAAGTCGCATAGCGGAGGAAGGCGATTTCATGGCCGTGACGCAGAGCAATTCATCCTTGTCACCTGATCGCGAAACCTTGCAGGCCATGGGCTTTGATCCCGGGCTTGGCCGCAAATTTGAAGCCGGCATCGAATCCGGCCTGCTACGCGATCTGCATGTCGTGCTTGCCGCCCGTTCCGGGCGTGTATGCCTGGAATATTACGCCGTTGGTTCCGACGAAAATTGGGGAGATCCGCTTGGAGATATCGCCTTCGACGCCGATACGCTGCACGATCTTCGTTCGGTCACCAAGAGCATTGCCGGCCTTCTTTATGGCATCGCGCTCGACAGGGGATTGGTACCGCCACTGGATGCATCGCTCTACGAGCAGTTCCCGGAATACGGCGATCTCGCCCGAGATCCTGCGCGCGCCAAGATCACTGTCGGCCATGCCCTGACGATGACGCTGGGGATGGAGTGGGACGAGGATCGCCCCTATACGGACCCGCTGAACAGCGAAATTGCGATGGAGAATGCGCCGGACCGATATCGTTTTATTCTGGAACGTCCGGTGATTGCCGAGCCGGGGACGCGCTGGATTTATTCCGGCGGCAGCGTCGCGCTGGTGGGGGCGGTCATCGAGCGCGGCACGGGCAAGCAATTGCCCGATTTCGCGCGAGAAGTTCTCTTCGAACCGCTGGGGATTGCAAAATTCCACTGGAACGCCGGGCGTGACGGCGTGGCGTCGCCCGCATCCGGATTACGCCTGACCGCTCCCGATTTGCTGAAGATCGGGATGCTTTTCCTCCAGAAGGGCGTGTGGAACGGCAAAAGGATCGTCTCGGAAGAGTGGATCGCGCAATCTCTCGCGCCGGCGATTTCGACCGGGGACGGTCTGAGCTATGGCAGGTTGTGGTTCTCGGGCGACGCGCCGGTGCCGGCGTTTGATGGGCCGCGTCCATGGTATGCCGGCTTCGGCAATGGTGGGCAGAGGCTCTGGCTGATGCCCGATGCGGGTATCGCCGCTGTCATCTACTCCGGCAAGTATAATTCCTGGGACGCCTGGATCACGCCCACCCGCGTCTGGCGCGAAATTATCCTTGCCAATCTGCTGAAAGCGTGACGATGGCGCCTTCAAAAACCGAGTTCCCCACCCTTGTCACCGCGCGGCTGCGGCTTCGCGAAGCGAGTATGGACGATCGCGACGACTTCCATGCGCTGATTTCGATTCCGGAGGTCACGCGGTTCTCGAATTGGGTTGATGCGCCCAAAATGGCGCAGATTGAACGTTCCCTGCGATGGATGATCAAAATCTTCCCCAAGGGAGTAGGTTGTTCATGGATCATCGAGGATCGGCTTTCAGGCCACTTGCTCGGCGCGATCCGCTTCAATAGCATCGATCGGCGTGCCAAATGCGCCGAACTTGGATATGAGCTGCATCCTTCGGCCTGGGGCAAGGGGCTGATGAGTGAGGCGGCGAAGGCTATCGTCCGGTGCGGCTTCGACGATTTTTCGCTCAATCGCATCGAAGCCTGGACGTTGCCGGGAAACACAGCTTCCGATCGGGTTCTGGAAAAAGCGGGCTTCCAATATGAGGGCACACTGCGGCAGAAGGCGCGGTTCAAAGAGGCCTTCCATGATTTCCGCATGTTCGGCTGCCTGGCCAGCGACCGACAGAACTAGCCTCTAGTCAGTCCCCTGGCTGATTTCGCCGGTCAGTGTTGCGGTTTGAAAATAGTCTCGGGGCGAGCGCCCGAGCGCCCGCCGGAACATGGCCGAGAAGGCGCTTGGGCTCTCATAGCCGCAGTCCAGCGCGACATCGAGAACACTTCGACCTTCCGCGAGCAAGGTGAGAGCCTTCAGCATGCGTGCCTGTTGTCGCCACCGGCCGAAACTCAGTCCCGTTTCGCGCTGAAATAGCCGCATGAGGGTTGCCCGGCTCATATGCAGCCCATTGGCCGCCTCTTCGATCGAGATTGTGCTCGCAAGATCGCCGAGCAAGGTTTCACAGAACGCCGCAAGCCCCGGATGTTTCGGTAGAGGGAGCTTCAGCGGCTGTGCCGGCAAGAAGGTAAGTTCGAGAAGCAGCAGGTGAATGACTGCCTCCACAACCTCTTTCTGATCGGGTTTGTCGGCAAGACCGGCGAGCCGCAGGATGAGTTCGCGCAGCAGCGGGGTGACTTCCACCACCGTGCACTCATTCGGCAACGCATCTCTGCCATTGGGATCGATCAATAATGAGCGAAACTGCACGCTCGTATGGCTTGCCGTCACGTGTTCGAGCTGCGGCGGCAGCCAGACCGCTCGGCTCGGCGGTACGACCCAGGTGCCGCTATCCGTGGTCAAGGAGATCACGCCGCTGACGGCGTAGAGCAGTTGCGCCTGCCTATGGCTGTGGCGAGAACTGGTGAAGCGATGATCGTCATGTGCGATGACGGCGACACCGTCAGCGACATCGGTGCCGTGCTGAAGATGGTATTGATCCTTTTGCGACGATGAATGATCCATACGCGCGAGAATATCAAAGATGTCGACAGTAACCTAGAGTTCCTTTCCAGCAGGATATCTACTTTCGTGTCTGCCGCATCCCACAATCTGCATCGATCGGATCGGCCGCATGGCGCTGCCGTCGCATCGCTGCGCGTGCGGATGGATGCCGGCATTTCGTCCTGCATACCCGTTTCTCTTCAGTTTTCCGTTGCATTGCGACTTAGCCGCGGTCGTCGGGCCTGACGGCATCCCGGCGGCCGTATTCTGCTGTCCGCTTTCTCCCCAATTGACCGACATGCAACGGAACGGATCATGCTGAAGAATCCTGAAACCAAATATCGTCCTTTCATCTCGCCCATCGAATTGCCGGATCGGCGATGGCCGAACAGGCGCCTCGCCAAGGCACCCCGCTGGCTGTCAACGGATCTGCGCGACGGAAACCAGGCGCTTGCCAATCCTATGGATATCGAGCGCAAGCTGCGCTTCTACGACATGCTGCTCGCCTCCGGCTTCAAGGAGATCGAGGTCGCCTTTCCGTCGGCCTCGCAGATCGAGTTCGATTTCGTTCGTGCGCTCATCGAGGAACACCGCATCCCCGAGGATGTGACGATCCAGGTGTTGACCCAATCGCGCGCCGATCTCATCGCGCGCACGTTCGAATCCCTCATCGGCGCCCGCAAAGCCATCGTCCATCTCTACAATGCGACCGCACCGCTCTTCCGCCGCGTCGTCTTCGGCATGGAGCGACACGAGATTGTCGACCTTGCCATCAGCGGTGTTACCGCAATGCTGGAGGAAAGCCTGAAGCAGCCGGAGACCGACTGGACCTTCGAATATTCGCCGGAAACCTTCTGCTTCACCGAGCCGGATTTCGCGCTCGAAATCTGCGAGCGCGTGCTCGACGTTTGGCAGCCGACTGCGGAACGCCCAGCCATCCTCAACCTGCCGGCAACGGTGGAAGTGGCGATGCCGAATGTCTATGCAGACCAGATCGAATGGTTCTGCCGCCATATTTCGCGCCGCGATGCCGTCATCATCAGCGTTCATCCGCATAATGATCGCGGTACGGCGGTGGCCTCGGCCGAGCAGGCGCTGCTGGCAGGCGCCGATCGGGTCGAAGGTTGCCTGTTCGGCAATGGCGAGCGTACCGGCAATGTCGATCTGGTGACGCTAGCGCTAAACCTCTACACGCAGGGCATCGATCCCGGCCTGACCTTTCCGTCGATCCGTGAGGTGGTGAAGACGGTGGAATATTGCAACGGTCTGCCCATCCATCCGCGCCACCCTTATGCGGGCGAACTCGTGCACACGGCCTTCTCCGGCTCGCATCAGGATGCGATCCGCAAGGGATTTGCCGCGCATGAGCGGCGCAATGACGGCGTCTGGGAAATGCCCTACCTGCCGGTTGATCCCGCCGATATCGGCGAGAGCTACGAGGCCGTCATCCGCGTCAACAGCCAGTCGGGCAAGGGCGGGGTCGCCTGGGTGATCGAGCAGGATAGGGGCTTGAAGCTGCCGCGCGCCATGCAGGTCGATTTCAGCAGGCGGGTGCAGCTCCTCGCCGATGAGACGAAGCGCGAACTGACGGCCGAAGATATCTGGAAGGCGTTCGTCCACACCTATCATGTTGACGATTTCGAGCGCTTCGAACTCGTCGATTACGAAGGTGGTTTTCGCAGGGGAACCGGCGCCGAGCGCATCTTCACTGGCCGGATTCGCCATGGCAATCAGGATGTCGTCGTCAGCGGTCGCGGCAACGGCCTCCTTTCGGCGGTGCTTGCCGCGATTGCCGAGGCCTTCGCAGTGGAACTGAGTGTCATGGATTATCAGGAGCATGCCCTGTGCCGCGGCAGCGATGCGCAAGCGGCCGCCTATCTGCAATGCGTCCGGCCGGACGGATCGCAGGTGTTTGGCGTCGGTATCGATGCCGATGTTGCGACCGCAACCGTCAAGGCGGTCCTCAGCGCCGCCAGTGCGGCCGGTTGACGATCGTCTGTTCCGCTCGCGCTATCGGCTGCAAATCGGCCGATAGCCGGGCGGCGCTAAGACGCCGGATTGGATCATTCGATTGGCTGCAGCCAGCCCCGATAATGAACGACGGGGCCGATGAGAGGGAGGGCAATCGGTACGTCGAAGTGGAAGCGATCGCCCTCCGCCCATTCACGAGCGATGCTTTGGGGCGCCAGAAGGCGCGGCAGCGGAATGCACAGGAGCGACCAGTGTCGCATCTCCATGCTGAGCCCGTTACCCCCAATGGGAAGATCGAATGCAAAGCGGAAGGGACCGAAGCGTTCGACAAGGTGGCCATTCTCTTCGCTCAAATGGCTGTGGAAGCGCTGGCCGGAAAAATCCCGTGTCCATTCTTCTATGCCGTTGGTTTCCTCGAAGGACACATGCAGTGCGTGCTTTCCTGCCGCGGGAAAGCCAAATATTTTCGCGACCAGCCGTGCAAGCGGTGAGCGCCCACGGGTGACGACCGCCTCGCCTCTGGCGCCGCCGTCGCCGAAGACCTCGTGCATGGCACGGACCGGCTCGGAAAGATGCGCGAAAGCAGGACCCATGACACGCTGATAGAGCGGCTTATAGGGTGCTTCCGTCGTTTCCTCGGCAACCGCCAGATCGCGAAACAAGCCCCGGAAATCCTCAAGCGACAGGAGCCCGCCGGCGTGACGGGCGCCGGGCGAAAGACGGCAGTCGCGCAAGGCCCGTGCCAGCAATTGCGCCGGAAGCGTGGGGATTTCCACCCCGTCGCCATTTTCCGCAATCAGGGTCCAGCGACGAGCCTTCATGGCGCCTTGCTCTATGCCCTTGATTTCGATCGCCACGGCCGAGCGCGCCGTGCCAAGCCTCGCCGTCAGGCGTTGCAACGGCAGCAGAAAGCGGCTGATCTTTCTGAGCGATGTCAGCCATCCCCAAGTGACCGGCCAGGACAACAGCCAGAGCGCCAAAGTCTGAAAGGCGAATTCCGGCCCCGCCCGGAAAATGACGCTGGGCCGTCCGGCAAAGCGATCGACTAGCAGGTCATGATCCGGCACGTCGGCAAGCGCCACCAGCCGGCGCAGAGCGCGGTGGCCGGCGATGGTATAGGTTTCGCGCTTCAGCATGTGCCAGCCCGTCGCGTCCTGCCAGTGCCGGCCGCGCCAGAGCCGCAGCGGCCTGCCGACGTAACTCAGAATCGCCGACGCGACCGAGGCGCCGGCGGTCGCGCGATTGGAGGCGCTGATCGACATCTCTATCGAGCGAACCTCCTCCATGTTCTTGGCAAGGGCGGCTACGACGGCGCCGGAGAGCGCCGGGACGCTCGACGCGCCCGAGATGATGGTGACGCCAGCGGTTTTAGCCTCTTCGTCAAGCGAGCTGATCGCGCCGACGAAAGCGCGCGCGTCGGCAAGATCGATATAGTGGATACCGGCCTCTATGCAGGACCGCGGAACTCTCTGCTCACTATATTGGAAAGGGCCTGCCGCATCGATCACCAGAAAGGGTCTGTGCTCCCCGAGGATCGCAGAGATATCGCCATTTCGATCGGCTTGCAGGGCAAGTGCGTTGCGTAATCGAGCGGCGAGTGCTTTTGCTGCTTCAAGATTGCGTCCGGCGACCAGAACCTCGAAGCCGTCTTCGGCAAGGCGCCGCGATAGCCGCGCGCCGAACCCGCCATAGCCGCCGAGAACGAGGATTCTTTTCAAAGTATGCGGCTCGCCTGCTCGGGTGTCGGCAGCCAGCATGTCTCCCGTTTGCCGAAGATGCGATAGCGATTGCGGGCAAGCCAAAGGTAGATCGGGTCGCGCAGCATGCGCGGTACGATGCGCAGTACGGAAATGGCCTTCCAGGGCCAGCCGAGACCGGCATAAATTGCCAGCACCGCGTCGCTATCGCGCAGCACCTTCGCGCCGTCGACGATGATGAGGCTATCCGGATCGGCGGGGTCCATGCCGCAGTGGCGATAGAGGGCGATGCCGGTTTCATTCTGCATGGAGGCAAGACGAAAACGGCCGAGGCGATCATGGCGCAGTACGAACTGGGCGTTGGCGGTACACAGGACGCACATGGCGTCGAAGACGATGATCGGCCCTTGATAATCGCTGATGGTGCTTTTGCTCATTTTGGCGGCATTGTTTTCCGTAGACCCGTCTGGTCACAGCTTTGACCAGTTGCATTGTCGCCGTCAATTGCACGTTTCTGTGGGCTGCCATGTCAAACCGGCAAACGACCGCGAGCTTTGCATCGCAGCGCTGGGCAGCGGAAAGATCGAGAGAAGCAAGCCGTTCGATCGCCGGTTGGCATGCGGCCCGATCTGCAAGATCGGGCCGCGCGCATCGCGGAAGAGTAGCTTAGCGATAACGCCAGCCACCATGCCACCACTCGCGATGCACCCAATAGCGATGCCCATCCCAGTAGCCGCGGCCGGGATAGTAGATGCCATAGGCCGGAACCGCCGGCACGACGACCACAGGCCGTCCATCCGGACGGCAGTAGCCATAGGGATTGCGATGCCAGCCGATGCCGCAGCCATCGCGGGCTTCGGCTGGAGAGATGGCCGCAAAGCAGGCGGTCGCGGCGAAAGCCAGCAAAATGATCTTTTTCATGATGTCCTCATTCGTCCTTGAAGAGCTTCAAGCTGTTTCCCTTCAGCGCTTGAACGGGGACGAGCGGCAAATCCGTCGCTGCATAGCGGTGATTTTGCATTCGGACGGGAAAGGCTGGCATACGCGGTGCGTAAGCCGGCGAGCGATGCAGGAGAACTGTACTTGCCGCGGGATCAGGCCGCAGGATCAGGATCGAATTTCAAGGGCTCGGGATGCGAGGCGAGATTGAGCCGGGCACGATTTTGCCGCAGGCACCGTTTTCCTGCCGATGACCGGCATGCGCCGGATCAACGCGCGCAGAACGGCGAGAATTGCCTTGTATTGTTCCCCAGGGCACAAGCGGCCGCTGGAATCATAGGCAAACAGGAGACGACGTCGCGCGAATGCATGCGCGAGCCACAAGGCAAAAGCTACGCCAACGCCCCAGCCCATCAACGTGTCGCTTGCCCAATGTGCGCCGACCCATTGGCGCGACAGGCAGATCAGGACGCCGATAGGCATGAAGACGGGGCGAAGGCGGGGAAAGACCAGCGCCAGCGACATCGCCATGGCGCCGGCCGTTGCCGAATGTCCGGAAGGAAAGGAGGCGAAGTCGGCATGGAAAGCAAAGGGTCGAAAAGAGAAGGCGCCGTTCGTATCCAGGAGTTCCGGCCTGGCGCGACCGATGATGTTCTTTGCGAGCGAATCGACAATGCCGCCGCCGGCCACCGCCAGGAAGACGAAAGCAGCCGCAGTCGCGATGAGATCTGCCCCCGTTCGCATGGATTTCCGCAGCTTATGCGCGGGCGCGAGGATCGCAAATATCAGCAGCGCTCCGCTGAATGAGAGCACCAGAAGCCCGGTGCCGAGGCTGCTGATCCATTTCGCCGTCCCACGCAATTGCGCGGGAAACGATTTCATCCAGATGCCCAAGGGATAATCGGCCGCCCACATGACGAGCAATGATAAGGCGAGGAAGATGGGGATGATAACGATCGGGCGCTCCAGAAATGCGCGATTCGCAGGCGGCTTAATGGTCGGGGTGTTGAAGAAGCAGTGAAGGCCGCCAGCCATGCGTCTGCGACCGGTGTCGGCGGAACGTCCCAGCATTTCTTTTATGGCCTCTCGGCCCCGCTGCCATGCCTGCATAAAGCCGACTTCCATCAATGTCGAAACAGCCGCTCGTGGAGCTGGGCTCACCAATCGCCTTCCGCTCCGTTTCCCTTGGAAAAAGCTGCTACAGCAACACGCTGACAGCGGCCTGAAAGGTCGCGATTGGCGGGTCAGATCTCGGTTGTGTAGGCGGCAAAACCAAAACGCACGGCATCTGCCAGACAGCTTCGATGTTCGGACTGTGCAGTCATGGGCTGAAGAAACAACGGTGCCGAAAAAGACTGTGCCATCAACAAGGTAGCCGCCGAATTTCGCGGCCCCAGGCGAAAGTCGCCACGAGGATTGCTTCGATGGCCTTTTTTAGCGACAATTGGGCTAGCGTTCGGTGGGAGGAGCCAAATGCAACACTATTCCGCACATGCGGATCAGGTTTACGCGTCGGCGCAATCGGCGGCGGCGAGTTCTTCGGTTGTTGCCTCCTGGCGACGGTGCATGGTCATGCATCGTCTGGCGCCGGAAGAGAAGCGTCTGCCGATGCGCTTGACCAGCCAGGAATTTCAAACAGCGTTGGAGCGATCGGAACGGCTGGTTGCCGAAGCGGCCAGTGAACTGGATCGTCTTTTTCTCGCGGTCGGTAAAGCCGGTTGCTGCCTGCTTTTGACCGACCGGGATGGCATCGCACTCGAACGCCGGGGTGCTGCCGGCGACGACAAGGATTTCCACGATCTCGGTCTATGGACCGGATCCGTCTGGACGGAAGCGAGCATCGGCACCAACGGCATCGGTACGGCGCTTGCCGACGAGCGGGCAGTTGCGATCTTCCGTGACCAGCATTTCTTCTGCTCAAACATCAATCTCAGCTGCACCACAGCGCCGATCCGCGATCATCGCGGCCAGCTTGCCGGCGCGCTCGACATTTCCACCTGCCGCGATGACGTGAACGACGCGACACTGGCGATCCTGTCGCAGACGGTGCGCGATGCGGCTGTGCGCATCGAACTCAATCTTTTCCGCAGCGCCTTTGCAGGTGCCCGCTTCGTCATGGTGCCGACGGATACGGCTTCCACCTCAGCACTGCTGGCCGTCGACCGCAACGACCTCGTGCTTGGTGCGACCCGCGCGGCCCGTCTAGCACTGCGGCTCGATGATCACCGCATTGCTGCAGGCATTCCTGCTTCTGACATTCTTAGCGAGCAGGGGGCCGGGAGTGAGGATCTCCTGGAGGCCGAGCGCGCCGCTTTGTTGAGGGCTCTTTCGCGCGCCAACGGCAATGTCTCCCAGGCGGCCGCAGCGCTCGGCATGAGCCGCTCGACGCTGCATCGGAAGATGAACCGCCTCAATCTCCACTGAAGCGCCATCAACGCGCATTCGATCTGGCAGCTGTCGCAGAGTTGCGACACTGTGCGCTGCAGCACGGCAAGCCGCCTCTATCGCCCGCCGCGATATGCCCTCAGACTTCTCCCATCGGTTCGCTTATTGAACCTGCCGACCAAGGGAGGATGGCATGCTGCATCAGAAGATCGTCGAATCTCCGTTCAAACTCAAATATGGCAACTATATTGGCGGCGAGTGGCGCGAGCCGATCGCGGGCAAGTATTTCGACAACCTCACGCCGATAACAGGCGGCAAGATCTGCGAGATACCGCGCTCCGACGAAAAGGACATCAACGCCGCGCTTGATGCCGCCCATGCAGCCAAGGACAAGTGGGGGCGGACGTCTACCACCGAGCGCTCCAATATCCTGATGAAGATCGCCCAGCGCATGGAAGACAAGCTGGAAGTGCTGGCGCAGGCTGAAAGCTGGGACAACGGCAAGCCGATCCGCGAAACCATGGCGGCCGATATCCCGCTCGCCATCGATCACTTCCGCTATTTCGCCTCCTGCATCCGTGCCCAGGAAGGCTCGATTGGCGAGATCGACCACGATACCGTCGCCTACCACTTTCACGAGCCGCTCGGCGTCGTCGGCCAGATCATTCCCTGGAACTTCCCGATCCTCATGGCCGCCTGGAAGCTTGCGCCGGCACTGGCCGCGGGCAACTGCGTCGTCATCAAGCCGGCCGAGCAGACGCCCGCCTCGCTTTTGGTCTGGGCCGAACTGGTCGGCGATCTCCTGCCGCCGGGCGTACTCAATATCGTCAACGGCTTCGGCCTCGAAGCCGGCAAGCCGCTCGCCACCAGCCCGCGCATCGCCAAGATCGCCTTTACCGGCGAAACGACGACGGGTCGGCTCATCATGCAATATGCCAGCCAGAACCTGATCCCCGTCACGCTCGAACTCGGCGGCAAGTCGCCGAACATCTTCTTTGCCGATGTCGCCGCCGAAGACGACGATTTCTTCGACAAGGCGCTGGAAGGCTTTGCGATGTTCGCACTTAACCAGGGCGAGGTCTGCACATGCCCGAGCCGAGCGCTGATTCAGGAATCAGTCTACGACCGCTTCATGGAGCGTGCCGTCAAGCGCGTGGAAGCCATCAAGCAGGGCAATCCGCTTGATGCCGCAACCATGATCGGCGCCCAGGCATCGAGCGAGCAGATGGAGAAAATTCTCTCCTATCTCGATATCGGCCGGCAGGAAGGCGCCGAAGTACTGACGGGCGGCGCGCGCGCCGATCTCGGCGGCGAGCTGTCGAGCGGCTACTACATCAAGCCGACCATCTTCAAGGGCCACAACAAGATGCGCGTGTTCCAGGAGGAAATCTTCGGTCCGGTCGTATCGGTCACGACGTTTAAGGATGAGAGGGAAGCGCTTGAGATCGCGAACGATACGCTCTACGGCCTCGGTGCCGGCGTATGGACCCGCGACGGCAATCGCGCCTATCGCTTTGGTCGCGAGATCCAGGCCGGCCGCGTCTGGACGAATTGCTATCACGCCTATCCGGCCCACGCCGCTTTCGGCGGCTACAAGCAATCGGGCATCGGACGTGAGACGCACAAGATGATGCTCGATCACTATCAGCAGACCAAGAATATGCTGGTGAGCTACAGCCCGAAGGCTCTGGGCTTCTTCTGAGACCTCCCAACAAAGCTAGGAAGGCTCCCGGCTGCGGCCGGGAGCCTTCGAGTATTCGCACATTGGGGATGGAGGATCATCATGGACGATAATGGGTCGGAACCGCGGGTGCTTGCGACCGAGAAGGCACTTGAGCTTATCCGCGAGATACAGAAGGACCATCCCGATATCCTGTTTCATCAGTCGGGCGGCTGTTGCGACGGCTCTTCGCCGATGTGCTATCCGGCCAACGAATTCATGATTGGCGACAATGACGTCAAGCTCGGCGAGATCGGCGGTGTGCCCGTCTATATCAGCGGCAGTCAGTTCGAGGCGTGGAAACACACGCAGCTCGTCATCGATGTCGTACCGGGACGCGGCGGCATGTTCTCGCTCGACAATGGGCGGGAGAAACGATTTCTCACACGCTCGCGCCTCTTCGGCGGTGGCGAAGCCTGCGTAATCCCGGACATCAACCGTGCGCCGGTGCAATAGGCGGGGCCATAAACGGCGTGTAGTATTCGCCTAATACCTGCGACCGCAGACACTTTGCTAAAGTGCCGTCCGTTGGTTTTCAGGGAGGAAGACGATGCCAGCAGCAAAGATCCTGATGATTACAGGTGATTTCACCGAAGACTACGAGACCATGGTGCCGTTCCAGACGCTGCTTGCCTGCGGCTACACGGTCCATGCCGTCTGCCCTGGCAAGAATGCCGGCGAGACGGTGGCAACGGCCATTCATGATTTCGAAGGCGATCAGACCTATTCCGAGAAGCGCGGTCATAATTTTGCATTGAATGCGACATTCGCCAGCATCCGCGCCGAAGATTATGATGCGCTCGTCATTCCGGGCGGCCGTGCGCCGGAATATCTGCGCCTGAATCCAGACGTCATCAAGGCTGTTCAGCACTTCTTCGAAGCGGGCAAGCCGGTTGCCGCCATCTGCCACGGCGCGCAGCTGCTGGCCGCGGCCGGTGTCCTCAAGGGACGCACCTGCTCGGCCTATCCCGCCTGCCGGCCCGAGGTGGAGCTTGCCGGCGGCATTTATGCCGACATCGCCATCAATGATGCAGTTGCCGACGGCAATCTCGTGACCGCACCAGCCTGGCCGGCGCATCCGTCATGGCTGCGCCAATTCATGGCCGTGCTGGATGCCAATGCCTTGTCGTCAGCAAACGCTGCCTGAACTTGAGGGGAGACGCACATGTGCGAATTGTTCATCAAGGCCGATACCAGGCTCTGGGAAAGCACGACGCGCTCCCTGCGCATCGATGGCATGGTGACCAGTGTCCGGCTGGAAAATTTCTTCTGGTCGAAGCTGGAGGAAATCGCGCGACGTGACGGAATGAATGTGGTGCAGCTGATCACCAAGCTGCACCATGAATCCATCGACGCCGGCCACGATCTCGGCAATTTCACCTCGTTCCTGCGGGTGTGCTGCGCCCGCTATCTCGACCTGCAGCTGGCCGGCGACATTTCCAGCGATCTTTCCCAGCCGATCGCTGGTGTGGAGGCGCCCGCCATCCTCGGTCGCGAGCGCCTGAAGTATCATTGAGCGTATTGCTATGCAGCGCCCGAGAGCCGGTTCTCGGGCGCCTTTGCATCCGACAATCGTTCGGCAATCAGTCGTGCCGCCGCATCAGCCGCAGCTTCCATGTAGCTCGGATCGCGATAGAGCAGCACGACGGCAAAGGAGCCGTCGAGCAGCAGCATGATCTGGCGTGCGAGCGGCAGGGCATTGTTGCCTGCACCCGCCTCCACGAAGACCGATCCCAGCCACTCCTCAACCCGCTTCTTGTGAGCGCGCGCCGCAACCAGCGCGGGATGGCCGGGAAGGTTGATGAGTTCCACCGAAGTCCGCAAAAAACCACAGCCCTTCCATTTGGCGCTGCGCGCCGATTGCGCCAGCTGGCGGAAAATGCCGGCAACCTTTTCTGAAATGTCGCCTTCGGTTTCTTCGAACCAGCGTTTGAAGAAGGCAAGGTTCGGCTCGTCGCGCGCCTGCAGATGGGCGGCGATCAGATCGTCCTTGCTGCGGAAATGATAATAGAGGGTGCGCTTGGTGACGCCTGCCTTCTCGGCGATGGCGTCGACGCTGATCGCGCGGATGCCGTCGCTGTGGAAGAGTTTTGCGGCGGCCTGAAGAATACGCTCGCGTGTCGGGAGGGAACTGTCTCTCATGGCTCAATGTATACCGAGTAGTGAATATACACAACGCGGCGATCGTCCCATCTTGGCGCCTATGAGCCAGCAACCTCGACCATCCTTGAATGAAGACAGTCTTTCGATTTCCATCCCCTGTCGGGATGACGTCGCTCTCGGTGGCCGCCTTTGGCTGGCGGAGACGAAAAGGCCGGAAGGCAGCGTCATCATCAACCCGGCCACCGGAGTTCTCGCACGCTATTATCACCGCTATGCGCAATTCCTGGTGCGGCATGGGTTCGATGTCCTGACCTTCGATTATCGCGGCATCGGCCAGTCGCGCCCGCAACGGCTGCGTGGGTCCCGTTATCGCTGGCGGGATTGGGGCGAGCAGGATTTCGATGCAGCGCTTCGGCTGATGACCGATCATCGCCGCGACGGTCCGCTTTTGGTGGTGGGTCATAGCGTCGGCGGATTCCTGCCGGGATTGGCTGAGAATGCTCCGGAGATAGACAGGATGCTGACGGTCGGAGCTCAATATGCCTGGTGGGGCGATTACATGCCGAGCAGGCGGGCCGCTCTATTCCTCAAATGGCATGTCGCGATGCCTGCGATGACTGCGCTCTGCGGCTATTTCCCGGGCCGGCGGCTTGGCTGGCTGGAGGATCTGCCGAAAGGCGTGGCAAACGAGTGGAGCTTTCGTGGCCCCAGGTTCGAGCGCAGCCATCCTGCGGGCGAGAGGCGGGAGGTGCTGCGGCGAATGAGCGCCGTCAAAGCATCGATCCTGGCCGTTGCGGTTTCGGACGACGAGCTTGGCACTGTACCGGCAATTCGCCGCACACTGAATTATTATACGGGCGCGCAACGCCAGTCGGTGCTGCTCCGTCCGGCTGATTTCGGTCGGGATGCAATCGGCCATTTCGGCCTCTTTCACGATAGCCATGCTGCCGGTTTCTGGGTCGATACGCTGTCGTGGCTTCGGGAAGGCCGCAATCCCTGGCCGGCATCCGAGCTGAAATAGCAAAGCCGAGTGTCCGCATCGGCTCCTCGCTCCGCGTTTGTTGCATCGGCTGATTGTCTCGGGTAGATGCCATTCACAGATCGTGAATGAGATGAAAGCTAGGCATTTGCCGGCTTTGGAATACTCAAGAAACTTGCAGAATGGAGTTTGGCATGACCAGCCAAAATGACGAATATATCTATGACGAAGTGACCGGCGAGTGGCGACCTGCCGCGGAGATGGCAGCGGCTGCCGTCGCTACGGAGCTTGTCGTTCACGATGCAAGCGGCAACGTCCTCGCCGATGGCGACTCCGTCACCCTCATCAAGGATTTGAAAGTGAAGGGCGCCAATCAGACTTTGAAGCAGGGTACCGTTATCAAGTCGATTCGGCTGACCGACAATCCTGAAGAAGTCGATTGCCGTTACGACGGGATCAAGGGTTTGGTTCTTCGCACCGAGTTCATAAGCAAGCGCTAGAACTGGTCCTCCCTCTTCGCATTGCAAAATTGAACGATATCGGGCCGATTATCCGGATTCCCGAATTGTAAAATTGGAAATTGGTGCTTATCTCCTTTGCTGGATGCTTTTACATAACCTGCACGGGTATGTAACGGTTGCAGGCCGGCTGGGGGATTATGCATGCATCTTGAAGACTATGCCGCACTCGGCCGCTCGGAGTTGCGAGTGAGTCCGCTTGCGCTCGGAACCATGACTTTCGATAAGGGGTTCATCCGGCATTCGCATGAAAATCAGCCTGCGGCGATCCTGACGCGCTATCTCGAACTCGGTGGCAATTATCTCGATACCGGCAACGGAGCGATGAAAGCGGGCGGCCAGACGGTCGTCGGCGGCTATGTTGCACAAAACTCGATCCGGCGCGATCGTCTTGTCATCGCCGCCAAATTCGATGTCGCGCGACATGGCGAAAGGCTTGGCCGCAAAGCTGTGATCGACGGCTTCGAGGAGACGCTTCGTCGGCTGCGCACCGACTATCTCGACCTCTATTGGCTGAACAATTGGGACATACAGGCGCCTTTGGAAGAAATGCTGGAGGCGCTCCACGATCTCGTTCAGTCGGGAAAGCTGCGTTATTTCGGCATTTCAGATACGCCGGCCTGGAAGGTAGCGCATGCCCATCTCCTGTCGCAGTCCAACGGCTGGGCTCCATTCATCGGTTTGCAGATCGAATATTCGCTTGCCGCACGGCTGTTTGAAATCGAACTCATTCCCTTGGCGCGCGGGCTGGGGCTTGGCGTCGTCTCGCATTCGCCATTGAGCGGCGGCCTCATCAGCGGCCGATATACGCGTGCCAACAATGCGGGCGCAAGAACAGGGCATGCGGCGCAATTGATGCAACGGCCCGACGAACAGGATCTTGAAATCGTCGACGCCCTGTTCCGCGTTGCCGATGAACTCGGTACGACGACCGCACGCGTCGCCCTTGCCTGGGCAATGGCGCGCTTTGGCGTATCTTCGACGATTATCGGCGTCCATACGCTGGAGCAACTCAACGAGGATATCGGTGCGCTCGAAGTCCGGCTCTCGCCCGAACAGACGGCGACGCTGGATGCGCTTACTATCCCGAATCCAGTGACGGCCCTGCCGTCGCCGTTGCAGAATGCCGCGCCCCTGTGCTGCGTCGATTGAACTCCCAGCACGTGTTTGAGGAGTTAGTGTAACGAAGTCGCATTACTCCAAATGCCAGCGTGTGCTTAATTTCGGTAATACTTAAAGTAATTTCATTAATATTGATGTCTTACGCTAGCGGTTGGATAGCTCAACCGATGGTTACCGATGTCAGAAGCAGGAAGACCGCCCCATATTCCGGCCCTAGATGGATGGCGTGGACTGGCCGTCTTTCTGGTGTTGATGGGTCATTTCGGCGGTGACAACTACCTGCCCGGTCTTGGATCCGCCGGTGTTGATCTATTTTTTGTACTCTCAGGACGGCTTATGGCCGAGATCCTTTTCGTCAGGGAGATGCCTTTGGGCATTTTCTTCTTTCGGCGTTTCAGCCGCGTCTATCCGACTTTGTTTATATTTGTTTTGGTGAATGCAGCGATCTTCTCCTCAACGTCGCTTGCACCCGATCTTGCGGGTGTGCTCGCCGCGCTTTCTTTCACGCTGAACTACTTTATAATTACGAGCCATACTTTCATTTCGATATTCGATCACATTTGGTCATTATGCGTCGAAGAGCACAGCTATCTTCTGCTCGGACTGCTGGCCTTTGGCTTGCGCGATGCCGGCAACAAATTCGTGGGATTTTCCCTGTTGTTACTTGGTCTTACCGCACTTGCCACCGGCATTTTGCAATATGACGTTTACGGGCAAAATCCATTTATCGTCTTTTGGTCGAGCCAAGTGGCGGCAGCGCCAATTTTGATTTCTGCCGCGTTGTTCCTGCTGATCGGGCAGCGAAGCTGCGGATTATCCCTGGAATGGTTGGTACCTTTGATATTTTTCTGCGGCTTGGCCGCACGCTTGTTCGCGGACGCCGCCTGGCTGTTTTTTGGCGTTAAAACCTTGTTGCTGGCGATCAGCGTATGTTCGATCGAGAGTGCTACTCGCTTCTCTAAGATTTTATTTGAAGGCTCTGCCATCCGGCGACTTGGGCGGATGTCGTTCTCAATATATTTATGGCAGCAACCGTTTTACGTACTGGCTCGGCTAGATCGCTTGGCCGAACTGCCTGCGCTTGTCATAGCCGTATGCCTCGGGTTGCTTAGCTACTATCTGATCGAGCAGCCGGCACGCACGGGATTGAATGCGTGGTTCGAAAGAAGCAAGCGGCAAAATGCCGTCTCTGAGACCGGTTGAAAAGGGCGCGATCACCTTTGATCGCGCCCGATATCTTGCATCAAGCGATGTCGAAGCGGTCGGCGTTCATGACCTTGGTCCATGCCGCAACGAAGTCCTGGACGAACTTCTTCTCGGCATCGGCCTGGCCATAGACTTCGGCGATCGCGCGCAGCTGCGAGTTGGAGCCGAAAACGAGATCGACGCGCGTGGCGGTCCACTTCACGTCGCCCGTCGCGCGGTCCCGTCCCTCGAAGACGTCCTTGGCATCCGAAACCGCCTTCCACTCCGTGCCCATGTCGAGCAGGTTCACGAAGAAGTCGTTGGTCAGCGTTTCCGGACGCTTGGTGAAGACGCCGTGCTGGCTCTGACCAACATTGGCGTTCAGCACACGCAGGCCGCCGATGAGGGCGGTCATTTCCGGCGCCGTCAGCGTCAGCAGCTGTGCCTTGTCGATCAGCAGTTCTTCGGAAGAGACGGTGTAGGCCTGCCGCTGGTAGTTGCGGAAGCCATCGACGATCGGTTCGAGAACGGCGAAGGCCTCGACGTCGGTCTGTTCCTGCGTCGCATCGGTACGGCCGGGAGCGAAGGGGACGACCAGGTCATGACCGGCCTTCTTCGCAGCCTGTTCGATAGCGACCGAGCCGCCGAGAACGATCAGATCGGCAAGCGATACCGTCTTTCCACCGGTCTGAGCATCGTTGAACTTCTTCTGGATGCCTTCGAGCGTCGCCAGCACGGAAGCGAGCTGGGCCGGCTGGTTGGCTTCCCAGTCCTTCTGCGGAGCAAGACGGATGCGAGCGCCGTTTGCACCACCGCGTTTGTCCGAGCCGCGGAACGTCGAAGCTGAAGCCCAGGCTGTCGAAACCAGCTGCGGGATCGTGAGACCCGATGCAGCAATCTCGGCCTTGAGGACAGCGACATCGTTGGCATCGATCGATGCGGGACCGGCAGCCGGGATCGGGTCCTGCCAGATGAGCTCTTCGCTCGGCACTTCCGGACCGAGATAACGAACACGCGGCCCCATGTCGCGATGAGTCAGCTTGAACCATGCGCGGGCGAAGGCATCGGCGAATTCATCCGGATTTTCGAAGAAGCGGCGGGAAATCTTCTCATAGGCCGGGTCGAAGCGCAGGGCGAGGTCGGTCGTCAGCATCGACGGCGCATGACGCTTGGACTTGTCGTGCGCGTCGGGGATCGAGCCGGCGCCGGCGCCGTGCTTCGGCACCCACTGATGCGCGCCAGCAGGGCTCTTCGTCAGTTCCCATTCATAGCCGAACAGGTTCCAGAAGAAGTTGTTGCTCCACTTGGTCGGCGTCGAGGTCCAGGTGACTTCGAGACCGCTGCCGATCGTGTCACCGCCCTTGCCAGTGCCGAAGCTGTTCTTCCAGCCGAGGCCCTGTTCTTCGATGCCGGCTGCTTCCGGCTCGGGGCCGACATGGGCGGCATCGCCTGCGCCATGGGTCTTGCCGAAGGTATGGCCGCCGGCGATGAGGGCGACGGTTTCTTCGTCGTTCATTGCCATGCGGGCGAAGGTCTCGCGGATGTCGCGTGCGGCTGCAAGCGGGTCCGGATTGCCGTTCGGTCCCTCAGGATTGACGTAGATGAGGCCCATCTGCACGGCTGCGAGCGGGTTTTCCAGATCGCGATCGCCGCTATAGCGCTTGTCGCCGAGCCAGGTGTCTTCCGCGCCCCAATAGATGTCTTCTTCCGGTTCCCAGACATCTTCACGACCGCCGCCGAAGCCGAAGGTCTTGAAGCCCATCGATTCCAGCGCAACGTTGCCCGTCAGGATCATGAGGTCGGCCCAGGAGATGCTATTGCCGTATTTCTGCTTGATCGGCCAGAGCAGGCGGCGGGCCTTATCGAGATTGACGTTATCCGGCCAGCTGTTGAGCGGAGCGAAACGCTGCGTGCCGGAGGAGGCGCCACCGCGGCCGTCGCCCGTGCGGTAGGTGCCGGCGCTATGCCAGGCCATGCGGATGAAGAGCGGACCGTAGTGACCGAAGTCGGCTGGCCACCAATCCTGCGAATCCGTCATAAGGGCGGTGAGGTCCTTCTTCAGGGCCTCCAGATCGAGCTTCTTGAATTCCTCGGCGTAGTTGAACGCCTTGCCCATCGGGCTGGAAAGGGCCGAATTCTGGTGAAGAATCCGAAGGTTCAGCTGATTCGGCCACCAGTCTCGGTTCGAACGTGCGGAAACGCTCGTGTTTCCATGCGGAAACGGACATTTGCCGGCAGTTTCGACTTTTGTATCCATGATACTCTCCCTTACGATGATTCGATTTGTGACGACCGGAGAAGGAGCTTTGCCAGCCCGCCGGAAAATGGCCCGGTTCTAAAACGGGTATGGCAGCGACATGTCAGACGCATGAATCTCTCGTTGTTCTGGCCTCGCGTGAAACGGAGACGTGGAAGCAGGCAAAGCTTGGGTCCCCTGCCTTCCGACCGGCCCGTGCATCGATGGACTGAACGCAGTCAATGCTCTCAATATGAGCTTCGTATGACAGGCGGCCGCATCTCATCTCTGCTGCGGCACTATAGCCAAGCCTTTCCATTAATTTAAGTTGGATTTCCTGATTGGCACGATAAGATGAGCTTATGGCAAACTTCACGCTCAAACAGCTTCGTTATTTCGAAGCGCTGGCTCGGCTCGGCCACTTCGGACGTGCGGCCGATCTATGCGCGATCTCTCAGCCCGCCTTGTCGATGCAGATCAAGGAGCTGGAGGAGCAGCTCGGCACGGACCTCTTCGAAAGAGGCGCGCGCCAGGTCCGGCTGACCAATTTCGGGGAAGCTTTCGCGATTCGCGTCCGCGACATCCTGCGCTCCGTCGACGAGCTGGGAGATCTTGCCCGCGCATCGCATAATCAGCCCGTGGGACGGTTGCGGATCGGCATCATCCCCACGGTCGCGCCCTATCTGCTGCCGAGCATCATCGGCAACCTCACCCGTATCTATGACGGGCTTGATATCCATGTGCGTGAGACCCTGACCTCGAAACTGGTCGAGGAGCTGGAGGAGGGGAGGCTGGATACCGCGATCGTCGCCCTGCCGATCTCCGAAACATCGCTCACGGAAGTGCCGCTATTTGCGGAAAACTTCGTACTCGTGCGGCCGAGCGAGGACGAGGGCAAGCCGGTGCCCAACCGGGAAGCGCTTCGCGAAATGCGGCTGCTGCTCCTGGAGGAAGGACACTGCTTTCGCGATCAGGCGCTCTCCTTTTGCAACATCCACTCAGCCCTGCCGCGGGAGCTGATGGACGGTAGTTCGCTATCGACGCTGGTGCAGATGGTCAGCGCCGGCATCGGCGTCACTCTGATACCTGAGATGGCGGTAGCCGTCGAAACCCGCTCGGCCTCGGTGTCGACGGTGCGCTTCCAAAGCCCGCAGCCCTCACGCACCATCGGCATGATCTGGCGCAGGACGAGCCCTCTCGCCAAGCAGCTTCTGCAGATTTCCGAAGTGGTCCGTGAGGCGGCCGATGCCATGCGCGAACAACACGATTCAATCTGGCGCGCGCAAGACCTGGAGCTCGAAGGGCGATTGCAACCGCCGGCTGCTCGCCGTCCCGGCTTTGGCACCATCGATGATCCGGCTTCGCATCGGTAAGCTCCGCATTGCGCATTAACGCTATTTGGATCTTTTCCACAGAACGTGATATTTCAAACGATTGAAAATATTTTAATCGTTTAAATATTTTAATAGCTTGATTTACAAAGAAACTCCTCCATGTCATGCCAGTAACGCATGACAATGGAGGTCGTGATGCAAGAGCTTGAAAGCGTAAGAAATGAAATTCCTACGTATGTGATTGATCGCCTCGAAAATGAATGGCGGGTAATGCAGACTCGGAATGTGCAGCTGGAAACCGGGCTGCGGACTGAAACGCCTGCAAATACGGCGCCTGCAACGGGCGATAGTCGCGGATCGCTCGATAAGTAGTATTTATGAATGCAGGAATCGCACTGCTCTCGCAGGCCTGGCGTCGCTATTGAAGGCGTCGCATTCCGCTTTTTCCATGACATTCCAGAAAACGGACCAGCCCCGGCTTATTGCCAGGGCTATCGTTTATCGTCGCGTCGCCGGTTCCTCGTGCGATCGAGATAAGAATAGGTTCAGGCGTCGAGATAACGCTCGGTCAGGCGTGCCCACATCGCCGCACCGACGGTGAGGCTTCCGTCGGCGAAATCATATTTGGCGCTGTGGAGAATGGCCGAATTCAAGCCATTGCCGAGGCGCAGGAAGCTGCCGGGCTTATGCTCCAGATAATGGGAGAAATCCTCGCTGCCGGGAATCAGGCCACAGGTGGTGACTTTATCAGCGCCGACGAGCTCCTCGGCAACCATCCGCGCGAATTCCGTTTCCTTCTCCGAGTTGACGACGACCGGATGACCGTGGACATAGTCGATCTCTGCACTCGCACCATAGCCATCCGCGATAGAAGCCGTCAGCTTGCGAATACGGGCTTCAAGCAGCTCGCGCACCTTCGGATCGAAGGAGCGGACCGTGAGCAACATCTTCGCGCTCTCCGGAATGACGTTCGAAGCCTCGCCAGCGTGGATGGCGCCGACGGTCACGACCGCCGTCTGCGTCGGGTCGACACTGCGGGCAACGATCGTCTGCAGACTGACGACGAGGTTGCAGGCGACGACGACGGGATCGATGGTCAGATGCGGGCGTGAAGCATGGCCGCCCTTGCCTGTGATGGTGACCTCAACTGTGTCGGCGGCGGCCATCAGCGGGCCGGAGCGTAACAACCACGTACCTTCCGGCGCGCCGGGGTGATTGTGCAGCCCATAAATGACGTCGAAGGGAAAGCGTTCGAAGAGGCCATCCTTGATCATAGCCGGAGCGCCGCTCACCGCGCCCGCCTCTTCGGCCGGTTGGAAGATCAGGTTCACAGTGCCGTTGAAGCGGCGGGTGCGGGCGAGATATTCGGCAGCTCCGAGCAATATGGTGGTATGGCCGTCATGGCCGCAGGCATGCATCTTGCCGGGCACCTTGCTGGCATAGGGCTTGCCGGTCTGCTCGGTGATCGGCAGCGCGTCCATGTCGGCGCGGATCGCGATGCTCTTCTTGCCGGCACCGACCGTCATGCGCGCAACGACGCCATGGCCGCCGACATTGCGCGTCACCTCATAGCCCCAGGCTTCCAGCTTCTCGGCGACGAAGCGCGCTGTCTCCGCCTCTTCGAAGGAAAGTTCGGGATTGGCGTGCAGATGCTGGCGGATGCCCGTCAGTTCGGCCTTCATCGGCTCGAAGTCGGAGAGGCGGGCGAAATCGTTGTCGAGGGTCATGGCTATTCCAATGGTTCGCTTGAGCCGCCATCCGCCATAGAGCGTGCGGGCTCCACTGATGATATCTGTATCGCGCTAGATGAAGCGCGACAGGAAACTTCTGGTGCGCGGATGCTGCGGATTGCCGATTACATCCTCCGGTTTGCCCTGCTCGACGATCTTGCCGCCGTCCATGAAGACGACACGGTCGGCAGCCTCGCGGGCAAAGCCGATCTCGTGGGTGACGACGATCATTGTGAGGCCCTGTCTGGCAAGGTCACGCATGGTGGCGAGCACTTCGCCGACCAGTTCCGGATCGAGCGCAGACGTCGGCTCGTCGAACAGCATCAGCTTCGGCTTGATCGCCAGCGCTCGGGCGATTGCGACGCGCTGCTGCTGGCCACCCGAAAGCTGGCGCGGATAATTGTTGGCCTTGGCTGACAAGCCAACGCGGTCAAGCAACGCCAGCGCATTTTCCGTCGCCTGCTTCCGGCTCTCGCCATGGATGCCGATCGGCGCCTCGACGACATTCTGCAGCGCCGTCATATGCGGATAGAGATTGAACTGCTGGAACACCATGCCGATCTTGCGCCGCTGCAGCGCGATCGCATGGTTGGATAGTTTGAGCAGCCGGCCCTTGTTCAGCCGGTAGCCGATCTGCTCGCCATCGACTTCGATCGAACCGCGATTGATCGCTTCCAGATGGTTGATGCAGCGCAGGAAGGTGGATTTTCCCGACCCGGAGGGGCCAAGGATGACGACCACTTCGCCTGGCATCACATCGAGGTCGATGCCTTTCAAGACTTCGAGATTTTCGAAGGACTTATGGACGTTGCGCGCCTGTACCAGTGGGCTGACGTTGACGGCTGAGTTCATCGGAGCGTTCATTGGCCCGCCTCCTGTGCCGGCACGAGCGCGGGCGTGCTCTCCGTTGCCGCCTTCGTCCCGCCGGTGCGGCGATCGGCGCGGCTGTAATAGCGCTCGATATAGCTCTGGCCGATATTGAGCACCGAGGTAATCAGCAGATACCAGATGACGGCGACGAGCAGCATCGGAATGACTTCGAAGGTGCGGTTGTAGATCGACTGCACGGAGTAGAGCAGGTCGGCCATGGCGATGACGCTGACAAGCGAGGTCGCCTTGATCATGCTGATGAGCTGGTTGCCGGTTGGCGGCACGATGGAGCGCATGGCCTGCGGGATGATGATGCGGCGCAGCGCCCGAATCCGCGTCATGCCGAAGGCTTCGGCGGTCTCGAACTGGCCTCTGTCGACCGAAAGCAGGCCGCCGCGGATGATTTCGGCCATGTAGGCGGCTTCGTTGAGGGCGAGGCCGGCGATCGCCGCCGTCATCGGGCTGATGACGGAATTCGTGTCCCAGCTGACGAAGGTAGGTCCGAAGGGAATGCCGATCGACAGCGTTGGGAAGAGCGTCGAAAGATTATACCAGAAGATCAGCTGCACGAGCAGCGGCGTGCCGCGGAAGAACCAGATGAACAGCGACGCGAGCGTGCTTGCCAACCTATCCTTGGACATGCGGGCGATCGCCAAAAGCAGGCCAAAGGCGATGCCGAGCGCCATGGCGACGACGGTCAGGCCGAGCGAGACATAGAGGCCACTGATGACGACGGGGTCGAAGAAATACTGGGCGACGACATGCCAGCCGAAGTTTTCATTGTGGGCGACCGACCACGCCCAATAGGCTGCGATCGCAAGCGTGACGACCCAGGCCGTCACACGACCCTTCGGGAACGGCGTGTGGGCATTCGCCACATCCCGTTCCGACGCCTCGCCAGAAGGCGATGCGTTGTTTCTGGAATTCGTATTCATTTCGGCAAGGTCCCGCCAAGATTGATACCGGGTTCCTTGATCATGTTGTTCTCAAGGCCCCACTTCTTCATGATGGCGGCATAGGTGCCATTGTCCATAAGAAGTTTGACGGCATCCTTGAGGATGGGACCGAGAGGCGAGCCCTTCGGCACGACGGCGCCCTGATAGAGATCCTCGAAGCCGTTCTTCTGGCCGACGCCGGTGAGCTCCAGCTGACCGTTGGCCTGCGAGACGAAATAGGTGAGTGGGGCCTGCGAGGAGAAGAAGGCATCCGAACGCTTTGAGCGGACGGCGAGGATCGAGCTCGGCTGGTCGGTGAAGGACTGGACTTCGATCGCGCCCTTGCCATCCGTCTTGCATTTCTCGGCCTGAACCTGGATGACCTTTTCTGCCGATCCTCCGGCCATGACGGCGATGCGCTGGCCGCAGGCGCTGTCGAGCGAGGTGATGCCCTTCGGATTGCCTTTCTGGACGGCGAAGACGACGAATTCCTGTACCCAGTCGACGAAGTCATTGGCTTCCTCGCGGCTCTTGAAATCGCCGATCGGACCGAAGGCGAATTGATAACGGCCGGAGTTGATGCCGGCGAGGATCGCAGGCAGGCCGCTGACGCTTTCATGCTCGATCTTCACGCCGAGCACCTCGCCGATCGCATCGGTCAGATCGGCGCTGGCGCCTGTCAACTTGGTGCCGGTGACGATTTCATAGGGAGGGAAGGAGCCGTTGTTGACGGAAATCATCTTACCGGAGGTGCGGATCGCCTCTGGCAGCTTGGCCTGCAGGTCCTTGTTGACCGAAAGTTTCGGCAAGCTCGCATCCTCGGCAAAGGCAGCACCCGACATCATCAGGCTTGCCAAGGCGACGTAGGTCATTTTCTTCAGCGACATGTTCATTCCCCTTTTTGCTTTGCGTCTCTGATTTTTCAGTCGGTGGTCAGGCAGCGCTCGTCCGGCTGCCATCGACGTCGAACGGGAAGAGTTCCTCCGGCGTCATCAGCCGCGGCAAGATACCCTGCACATGTAGCTCCCCGGCGAAATCCGCGATCATCTTGCGGTTGGCGGCAAAGCCGCTCGCATCCCACCCTTCGGGCAGTTCGATTGCCGATTTCAGGAGTTCGTCGAGCATGAAGGGCGTGGTGTCGGCATATTTGCGCCGCTTGCCGAGCCACATGCGCTGCGATTCATCGATCAACCTGCTCAGTTCGGCGATGACCCAGGGATGCTCTGCGACGAGCTCGGCCTTCAAGCCGATCAGGTGCATGCCGGGTACATAGCCCACATCGGCAAAATAGCGATGCTCGGCGGCACGGAAATCCGGCAATAGCTGGCGCAAGCCGGAATTGCCGGCGAAATAGCCATCCGGCATGAAAGGCGTGAAGATCGCATCGAGCTCGCCGTCCTTCAGCAGGTCCACCATCGGCCTTTCGCCGGGTGCTGCTTCGATGCGGCCGGGGCGGCCGAAGCCGTCGAGGCGATCGGTGATCGGATGGGCTTCGGTGAGGCGGCCGGCGTACCACATGGCATCTTCGACGCCGACACCTTCGCGCCGTAGTGCTGCCCGAGTCCAGGTATTGCCGGAGTCGCGCCAGCCAGTTACGCCGATGCGCTTGCCGGCGAGCTCGGCAAAGCTTGTGATCGGGCTTTCCTTGGTGGTGATGACGCAGCGATGGCGGAAGCCGCGCATGATGAAATTCGGAATGCCGACGACACTTTCGTCACCGTCGATGCGCATCTGCGTGTAGCGGCTGAAGGACGTTTCCGCCGCGTCATAGGCGTCGCTCTTACCGACATGCGAGATCAGCGTGCCGACCCGATCCACCCTAATGTCGAGTTTTGGGGAAGAGACATCGCCCAGGACCAGAGGGGTCATGTAGTCCCAGTCACGAAGGGCAAGGCGGAGAGTAAGGGGCATGAATTCACTCGCGGGAAAACTTGTTTTCTCAACGAGTAAATGTTCAATATAGGTCGATCAAATGTTATTACGTTATTGAACATTAAAAATGGTGCGAAAATGAGCGAAGAGCGGGATGCGAAATGGTTTGCCTCGAAATTGAGCGATCGGACCATTCGCGGCATCGCTCTCGAGACGAGCGCGCTCATCCGAGCCGGTGCCCTGCCTGTTGGCACCAAGCTGCCGCCGCTCCGCGACCTGGCCTTTGCCCTTGGGGTGAGCCCGGCGACCCTGTCGGAAGCCTGGAGCGAGCTCAGACGCCAGAAGATCATCAGCGGGCGCGGCCGGAATGGCACATGGGTGAGCGGCGACCGCTTCGTCGCCAAGCCGGCACGGCTGGCAAGCGTCGGCGACTACGGTTCCGATGCCCTCAATCTGACGGCAGCCGTTCCCGATGTGCAGCTACTGCCGAAGCTGGAGGCCGCGATGGCCTATGGCGCCTCGGCCGAAAATCTCAACAGCTACGAGCGCAGCCGCATCCTGCCGGAGCTTGAGCGCGAGGTCAGGAAGACATGGCCCTATGAGCCGGAAGCGTTCCTGGCGACCAATGGCGGCTATAATGCCGTCTATACCCTGATCAATGCCTTGGTCATGCCGGGTGCCGCCGTTGCGATCGAGGACCCGACGGGAATGCGGCTTCTCGATATTCTTGAGGATCGGGGTGCGCGCATCATTCCGGTGAAATGCGACCAGGATGGTCCGTTGCCGGCCTCGCTGGAGGAGGCGCTGAAATATCGTCCCGTCGCGTTCATCTTTCAGCCGCGCATCCATTCCGTCACGGGCCAGAGCGTGAGCCCTGCACGCATGGCAGGGATCGCGGAGATCCTTCGCGACAAGGATACGTTGATCGTCGAAGACGATGGTGTCGCCGACATCTCGATCTCGCTTCGCCATTCCATGGGGCATCTCTTTCCCGATCGGGTCATCCATATCCTGTCATTTTCGAAAACGCATGGGCCGGATCTGCGCCTCGCCGTATTGTCGAGCTCGCGCGCGATTATCGACCAGATCCAATCCTATCGCAGCTTCAGCTCCGGCTGGACCAGCCGCATTCTGCAGGCGGCGGCTGCCTGGTTGCTGCGCGATCCGGCAACGGCATCATGCCTCGATCATGCCCGCAGGACCTATCGGGAACGCCGCGCAGGCCTCATCGATGCGCTTCGCGAGCGCGGCGTCGATGCGTGGCATGGAGAAGGACTATGTGCCTGGGTGCCTGTCTCGTCGGAGCCGTTCGCAATGGTGACGCTTGCCGCCCGGGGCATTGCAGTGCATCCCGGCGCCAAGTTCTCGATCCTGCCCAGCAGCCATTTGCGGGTCGCGACGGCCAAGCTCTTGGAGCGGCGCGAATATGTTGCGGATGCCATCGCACTGGCGGCCGTCCACACGTGAAGGGTGGAGCTAATGGCTTGAAGTTGCGCCCAGGCTTTTAGGCGTCTCCCTCCAAGAGGAAGCGTACTTGACGAGGATAGTCGCTAGCTTGGCTGAGATGAGCGAAATGATGGAAATTGCGACGAGATAGATCGCGATGTAGACGGGCCGCGGCAAGTGGATATTACGCATCAGATGCCCGTAGATCTCGGTAAAGCCGCGATGACACATGTAGATCGGGTAGGAGAGATAGCCGAGAAAGATTCCGAGCCGCTGCAGCCTCTCCGGCAGTTCGAGCATGGTGCCGGCAAGGACGATGAGCGGCGAGATCAGAACGCAGAAGACAAGCGCATATTTCAGCGAATAGGTGGGGAGAAACAGCAAGGTTAAGATCGCCGCGATGGGCAATAGTGCCGCATAGCTGTTCACCGTGCGCCCCAGCACGGTTTTACCTCGAAGCCGATAGATGATCATTCCGAGGGTGAAGGAGAAGAAGACGCGGGCAAGGCCGCCATCCACAGAGTGCCATTCCCAGCCGAGATCGAGCGATTTGTGGAAAAAAACCGAGACGATCAGCATCGCCAGAGATGCGGCGGCAATGAGGATGAGGCTCCGCGTTTTCAGCCTGAACAGCACCAGTGCGAATACCAGATTGGCCAACAGCTCCCAGAACAGCGACCAGGCGGGACCATTCAGCGGGTAGAGCGCCAAGATGTCTCCGGCCGACCGCATCAGAAAGCTTGGAGAAGGCAGCATGAAGACGGTGGTGAGGATGCTTGCGGCAAGATCGGCCCGCCCGACGCCTGCCGCCTGCCAATGTAGCAGCAATTGAGCAAGGCCGTAGACGCTGCCGATCAGGAAGAGCGGATAGAGACGCGCGTATCGTGCCTTCATGAAGGCCAGCACCGTCATGCCGCCATCAAGCTTTTCACCATAGGCCCTGGCAATGACGAAGCCGCTGAGCACGAAGAAGAAATCGACCGCGATATAGGCCGAAGGCGCATAGGGCCTGTCGAGGTGATAGACGACAACGGCGAAGGCCGCCAGGCCGCGCATCGCATCCAGGGCGGCATATCTGTGTCTCGTTGCATCAGCCGGCATTGATCGGAACCTCATTGGGGGAAAAGGTTACGCCTAAGTTATCCGGCGGCGCGCACGCCGAAGAATTCGTTTCTCAAATTTCGATCGAGCGGGCGCACCCGCGAAAGATTGCCCAGGAACTGACGGGGACTTGTCAGCACCGACCGGTTCAGGAAATGGGTCCTGATGAGATTGGAGGACTTGCTGTGGGCACCCGCATGGCCGACCCGATAGATCGCGCCGCGGAAAGGCAGCGAGCCGAGCGGCGCGCCGGCGTCTGCAAGCAGCTTGCCGATGCGCACATGGCTGCCGAGCATGGATTTGATATAGTCGATCTCGGCATCCTCGAAGGTCGCCGGCAAACGGTAGAGATCGGAGCGGATGATCAGCGATGTCCCGCAAAAATTGGCGAAGTCGTTGTGATGCATAAGCAGCCGGCCGCCTTCGTTCCAGAGATAGCCGCGGTCGATCTTCCAGCCGTTGGCATCGGGATTTCTGGCGGCGAAATCGACGATATTGGCGCTGACGAAATCATCGTCGTCGACGATCATGAAGAAGCGGGTATCGCGCGCGGACAGCATGCCGCTCAAGACGCGGCGGCCCTTGTCCAGCCGGAACGCATCGTAGACCTTTTCGCGATCGGCACCATCGATGTCGTGGAGCTGGTTGGGCGGGAAGGTCACGCGTTCCGCCGTAAAATTCGGCGGCAGATCCGGCAGATCTGCGCCTTCATTGGCGACGACTACGCCGCGCCAGTTTTTGTTGGACTGCCCGGCGATCGATGCGATCGTTTGCGACAGGCGTCGTTTGAGCGCCGGCCAATCATTGGAATTGGCCTGATGGCGAACGGGAATGATGAACGTGACCAGTGTCATGAGGCGCCTTTCCGACTTGGTATTCTATCGCGGGATCGAATGAGCGTTGTTTCCGTCCTTATTCGCGATGGCGGCTACTATGCCTTCGCGCGACGGCCTTGCAGCGTCGTCCGCACGAGGAAGAGGACCCTTTCCCTGCATAAGAGAAGGATGAGGGCCGAATAGGCGAGGCCACCGACCAGGACTTCGCAGACGAGGCGTTCCGCAAGGGGCCGGTCGATCAGCGCCGACGAGATTGCCAAGACGGCGACAAGCATGCCGAGATAGGCGGCTATGGGCCGCAGGAACTGGCCGAAATATTCCGAAATGCTGAGGCCGATCAATCGCGACACCATCCACAGCGTCACCGGCCAGAGCATCACCACTCCGAGCATGAGTCCGAAGACGACGGTTGTCACCCCATATTGGTGAAGAACGAGCACGGTGAGGATCGAGACGATGTTGCGCACCAGCTGATAGTAGAACCACCAGTCGGATCTGCCCTGGCTGGTAATCAAGGAAGCCTGGATGATGCCGATGCCGGCCATCAGGCCGATGACGCAGAAGAAGCGAACCGGCCAAACGGCGGCAGCCCAGTGCGGCCCGAAGATCAGCGGAATGGCATCGTCGGCGACCGCTGCAAGCCCCATGAAGGCCGGAAAGGACACTAGCGAGCACCCGAAGGTCGCCATGAGGAAGGCTTCGCGCACCTTCTCCCGATCATGCTGCAGTGAGGAGAGCAGCACGTGGCTGACCGAATTCAGCCCGCCCGCCACGACATTGTTGAGCATCTCGTAGAGCCGCCGGGCAAAATTATAGATACCGAGAGCAGCCGGGCTTACCAGCGTGCCGATGATCAGCTGGTCGAGATTCATGGTCTGGAGGAAGCGGTTGCCCGAGGCGAAGATGCCGTAATGCAGCAGTTCGCGCAAGCTCGAGAGCTTTACCCTGAAGCCAGGCAGCCATTTCGCACCCCAGAAAGCGGCGATGCAAGCGGCCGCCGGTGCTGCAATTTGGGCAATCGCAAGCGCCCACAGGCCGAAACCGGCGAAAACCAGCGAAAGACAGATGATCGCCGAAACAGAGGTGGCGATCGCGGTGCGGGCCGCAGCAAGATGGAAGGACATCGTGCGGCCGATCAGGGCATTGGGCACGATGATCATCATGTCGAAGAAGATTTTCAGGCCGATGATCAGCAGCAGTTTGACGATATCGTCATGTCCTAGCCAATGGGCGAGAAACGGCGAAAGCAGAAACAGCGCGGCATAGAGGGTGGCTGCGGAGACGAAGGATAGCCAGAAGACCGTATCGAGATGGCTGCGCCGAATGGATTTCTGCTGGATCAGTGCCTCGCCGAAGGCCGTCGGGCCGAAGCCGGAGGCGAAACTGACGATGGCGAAGGCGAGCGCGACCAGGCCGAAATCCTGCGGCAGAAGGAAACGGGAGGTGACGACGAAGACAAGGCTGTTGAGTGCCGTCGGGATAAGCGTATCCAGCGCCGACCAGAAAGCGCCCCTCAATGCGGCCCGCGACCGGTTTTCGCTTAAGTGTTCAAAGACGATTTCATCCGCTTCGGACGCTAGCAATCGCATACCTCGCCGTTTTAGATCTGCAGCGGATGCCGGAGATCCGGCGCCCGCCATTGCCGCTTCGCCATCATTCGATGGAGCAGGACGGCGTGTTGGATGCTTGATCTAGGCCAGCCCCTCGATTTGTCTAGAGAGAATTGTTGCATTGCAACATTGCGTTGCTGAAAGTGATCTCGCGATCAAGGCAAACGCGAATTTTATCACTTCAGAGCGGCGAAAAGCGCCGCCTTCACTGCGCGGCCGAGCGGACTCTTGGCTCGTCCCATTCGATTTCGGGAGCAGCATCGGCTTCATCCAGAGGCTCGTTCATCTCGTAAAGATAGCCTTCGAGCATGTCGCAGGCGCGTTCGTTGGCGCCGATCTTGGCTTCCGTTTCGCTGATGGCGGTGGCGATCGCCTTGATGCGGGCGCGCAGCATGTGTCCGACCACGTCCTTGCCGGGGCGCTTGCCGAGCCGGTCGAGATGAAGGCCGATGCGATTGGAGTGTCGCTCGAGCTCGCTCTTGCTGAAATTCGCCTTGCGAATTTCTTCCAGAAGGCTCGCTCGCATCTTGGCGACCGGATCGAATGTGCCGGGTTCCCGCTCGTCCAGCACTATCTCGGTAATCAGCTTTTCGATGGCGACCAGCGCCTGCAAGTCGACGGCATCGGTCAGTTCGACGTCATAGCCGGTATCGTCGAACACCTTGCGGCGAACGGGGTCGAGAAGAAGCTCATAGGCCTTCTGCAGCTGCGCGAAAGCGTCGGTATCGCCGCCGGAATCCGGATGGGCTGCCTTCGCGCGCTTGCGATAAGCCGCCTTGATCTGCTCTTCGCCCGCATCGCGCGCAACGCCGAGAATATCGTATGGATCAGTCACTCCAACTCCTGCCGCCGCTTGTTCCTGTTTTAAGGCCTGGCCGCTGATATCGCCCGCGCGGTTTAAATGTCCCACCCGGCCGTTTCAATCGGCTCCGGCGCTATTTGTACCATCACAAAGGCAGAGTTTGGACAAAAAGAGTCCTATGTCAAAGGCGAAGTCGAACGTCTGTGGAAATGCGGTGCTTTAAATCGTTCGGTCGAAGAAGGCGGTCGAATGTGCCTGCTTGAGCCGGTAAAGCTGGGCAGGGCGATTGCTTCCGCGTCGCATTTCCCCGGAAATCGGCTCGATGAAATCGACTTCCGCGATGCGTTTGCGAAAGGCAGATTTATCGAGAAGGCGGCCAAGAAGCCGTTCATAGACGGCCTGCAATTCGCTCAAGGTGAATGCTTCCGGCAGGAGATGCACCGGCAGGGTCGTATATTCGACTTTGTTGCGCAATCTGGTGAGCGCCGCCTTCAATATGGCGGCGTGGTCGAAGGCCAGCGGTTCCACACTCCTATCACCTGCGATCGGATGCCAGGCGACGTCGGTGATATTGCCGCCATGTTGCAAGCTGACGGCATCCTGCGCAATCAGTGCCATATAGGTCACGCTCAGGCTCCAGCCGCGAGGATCGCGCTTGCCATCACCGAAGACACCCACCTGTTCGAAATAGGGCGCTGCGACGCCTGTCTTGTCACTGAGTACGCGTCTTGCCGCAGCCTCCAGATTTTCATCTTCATCGACATGAATCCAGCCGCCGGGCAGGGCCCAGCGGCCGGTAAACGGCTCCGCGCCGCGTTGGGCGAGCAGGACCTCGAGCCCGTCCGCCGTCAGGGCAAAGATTGCGAGATCGACCGAAACGATTGGCCTTTTATCGGGGGCTTCAGAGCTGCTCATGACTTGAAACATAACCCGGCGACATCTTAGTGTAAAGCTTCAACTAACTTAGTTGACAAAATACACTAAGTGATGTTTGTTCACGTCATCGCAGTTTCAAACGCCACTTTCAGGAGGCAGTCATGTTCGGATTTCGTTTCATCAAGGCCCAACCGACCCAGTATGTGATCCAGTATCGAGGCGGCCGACCGCAGCGAGAGGGCGCGGGACTCTCGTTCTGGTATTTCGCGCCGTCGACCTCGCTGGTCGTGGTGCCGACCGCCAGCGTCGACGAGCCTTTCATCTTTCCCGAGGTGACGTCGGACTTCCAGGAAGTCACGGTTCAGGGGCAGATCACCTATCGTATTGCCGAGCCCAAACGGACGGCGGAACTGCTCGATTTCTCGCTCAATGCCAAAGGTGTTTACGGTTCGGAAGACCCGCAGAAGTTGTCGCAGCGGCTGATCGACCAGGTTCAGGTCGTCATGCGTGCTGAAGTGCAGGCTTTGTCGCTGAAAGAGGTGCTGGCGGCCGGCGAGCTGCTGGTCGGGCGTGTCGCGGCGACGCTGCATGACCATCCCGTGTTGCGCGCACTGGGTCTTGAGCTGCTCAGCCTGTCGATCCTGGCGGTCAAGCCGAAACCTGAAACTGCCAAGGCGCTGGAGGCCGGGGCGCGCGAAGCGCTGCTGCGCAGTGCCGACGAGGCGATCTATGCCCGCCGCAACGCGAGCGTCGAGCAGGAAAGGACGATCAAGGAGAACGAGCTCGCGACCGAAATTGCTGTCGAAAACAAGAAGCGCCAAGTCCGTGAGGCACAGATGGATGCCGAGCGCTCGGTGCAGGAGCGGCAGCTACAGATCCGCCAAGAAGAAATGACAGGCAAGATCGCGCTTGAAGAGCAGAACAAGGCGCTTGTCGCTCTCGCCTCGGCCAATGCGCGCGAGGAAGCCGACGCGAAAGCCTATGGCCTCGCTGCCATGATGAAATCGTTCGGCGATGCCGATCCCAAGATGCTGCAGGCGCTCGCTTCGGTCGGCATGGATCCTGGTCAGTTGATGGCGCTCGCCTTCCGCGATCTTGCTGACAACGCCACCAAGATCGGTCAGCTGAACGTCACCCCCGATCTCCTGCGCGAGATGCTGCAACCTCAGCCAAGGGGATAAGTCATGCCTGTCGCAAACAACGCAAAGGCGGAAGATAGAAAGATCGTGCTGATCGTGCGCGACACCCGCCTTGACGAAATGGTCGCGCGCTTCAATACCGTCCAGCAGGCGCAGTTTTATGTCGAGCACTTAGGCGCGGATTTCGGCGATTATCTCGCGGAACACCGGCGTTATCAGGCGGCTGCGCGCGACGTCGAAGCAAGTCTGCGCTCCGTTGCCAGGGTGCAGACACTCAACCGCCGCTATCTGGCAAACTTCATATTCGGCGCCGATGATCTCGTCGTCGTGCTTGGGCAGGACGGCCTGGTCGCCAATACGCTGAAATATCTTGACGGTCAGAATGTGCTCGGCGTCAATCCCGATCCGAAACGATGGGACGGCGTGCTGTTACCTTTCCAGACGGCCGACATGCGCAAGGTCGTCCCCGAAGCCTTGGCGCAACGCCGGCCGCTCAAACGGGTGAGCATGGCAAAAGCCGCACTCAATACGGGAGAGGTGCTCTACGCAGTGAACGACCTCTTCATCGGCCCGCGCAGCCACGTCTCGGCGCGCTACGACCTTCAGATCGGTGAACGGCATGAGCGGCAGTCGTCGAGCGGCATCATCATTTCCACCGGCATGGGCTCGACCGGCTGGCTGAAAAGCCTCTATGCCGGCTGGGTAGGTGCTGCTGCGAGCCGCGGCGTGGAGCTGCCGGCGGGCATTGCCGATGCTTCCTTTCCCTGGGATGCGCAGTTCCTGCACTATTTCGTGCGGGAGCCTTTTCCCAGCCGGACGACCGGTGTTTCGCTGGTGTCGGGGCAGGTCGATGCAGAGATACCGATGACCGTCGTCTCCGAGATGGCGGAGCATGGGGTGATCTTCAGCGATGGCATCGAGGCGGACTTCCTGCCTTTCAACGCGGGAACGCAGGCAAAGATCGGTATTGCCGAGCGCCAGGGACTACTGGTGACGTAACGACAATCGGCCCGCTCCTTTGCAGGATACGGGCCGTGGAAGGCTGTTTTAGATTATTAAGCCGCCGAGAACGGCACGGCGACGAAGGTCTTGTTGCCGTCGCGCTCGATCAGAAGCAGCACGGATTTGCGACCATCCTTGCCGGCCTTGGCGACGGCCGTCTGCACCTCATGGGCGTTATGCACCGGCTGGTCGTTGACCGAGACGATGATGTCGCCGGTCTGGATGCCGGCCGCAGCGGCGGGCTTGTCCGGATTGACACTGGCAACGACGGCGCCTTCGACACCATGCGGCAGATTCAGCTGCTCACGCACATCCGGTGTGAGGTTGGCGAGGCCGACACCGATGCTTGGCTGGTTGGACGGCTGTACCTTGCCGTCGCCAGCGTCGTTGGCAGCCTGCTTGCTGTCGTCATTGCCGCCGATGGTGACATTGACGTCCATGCTCTTGCCGTCGCGCCACAGTGTGACCGAACGCTTGTCGCCGGGAGAAAGATCGGCGACCAGCCGCGACAGATCCTTCGGCGTCTTGACGGCCTCGTTGCCGACGGCGGTAACGATGTCGCCGCTCTTGATGCCGGCGCGTGCGGCTGGCGTATCGTCGTTGACGCTGGCAACGAGCGCACCTTGGGTTTGCGAGAGGCCCATGGCATTGGCGATATCCGAGGTCACCGGCTGGATGGCGACGCCGAGATAGCCGTGATCGATCGAGCCGTTCTTCTCGAGCTTGGCGACGATCGCCTTGGCCTCGTCGGAGGGAATGGCAAAGCCGACGCCGACGCTGCCGCCATTTGGCGAGTAAATAGCGGTGTTGATACCGACCACATTGCCTTCGCGGTCAACCAGCGGCCCGCCGGAGTTGCCGTGGTTGATGGGCGCATCGATCTGGATGAAATCGTCATAGGGGCCGCTGTGCAGGTCGCGACCGCGGGCCGAGACGATGCCGGCGGTAACGGTCGTACCGATGCCGAAGGGGTTGCCAATCGCCAGAATCTGGTCGCCAAGCTTCAGCTTGTCGGAATCACCCCAGGCGATTGTGGCGAGCGGCTTCGGCGCGTTGATCTTCAGGACGGCAAGATCGGATTTAGCATCGGCACCCAAAAGCTTGGCAGGCAGCTCGGTGCCGTCATCGAGCGTCACCTTGATGTCGACCGCATTCTGAATGACGTGGTTGTTGGTGACGATGACGCCGTCCGGGCTGATGATAAAGCCGGAGCCGAGCGCCATGGCGCGCTGGTTCTGTTGCTGGTGCGGCATCTGCTTCGGGAACGGGATGCCCTGATTTTCGAAGAATTGCCGGAACTGCTCGTCCATCGGCGAATTGCTTTCGGCGCTGGTGTCGGTCGCCTTCATGGTGGTGGTGACAGTGACGACGGCCGGTTTATCGGCGTCGACGATCGGAGCGAAGGAGCCGTCGGGCGCGATGATGCCGGCCGGCTCTGCCGCGGAGGCGAGGGTTGCGGATGTGCTGAAGGCAAAAGGCAATGCGCCGGCGCCGACGATGATAGCGGCTCCGACGATGGCGGCTGTGCGGTGTTTGCGGAGAAGAGAAGGCATGGCAAAAGTCCCTTGCGAGATCGTTGGCGGTTTGGCGGCCCGTCCATATCGGGGATGGGCTGCGATTGGTCCGCGTCAATTTTGCGAGCGACTTTGTTTCCCGTTTTTACTACGGGAAGCAAAGTATAGATTTGAATTGGCGCTTGGTGTTAATATGATCCGCCAATTAACTTTTACAAATTAAATATTGATCATGTTTTTATTGCAAAATGTTAAGATATTACATGAATTTAATGTTGGATGGCCGGAAATTTTCCATATTTAAAGCTGCGCTGTCGGCCAACGCTTGAGGGCCTCTGCTCCAAGCTCCGTCAGTGCGTAGATGCCGCGGTCGATGCGCTCGAACCAGCCATAGACATTATCCCTTAGAATTTGTGGGGCCTTCGGTGCCGCTTCGCGCATATCCTTCGGGCGCTGCACGCCGTTTTCGATAGCAGCGGCGCAGGCAAGGGCCTGTTGGCGGTAGGCGGTCATGATCGGCTTGCGGGTGCTGCCGCCGAGTGCCGGGTCACCCTTGCGCCGGCGATGTTCGTCGACAAGGCGTGATCTGCGCCGTGCGTTCTTGCGCGGCATCGGCGCGATGGGGCTGACGACGATATCCACGACGTCGCTGTCCGATACGGCGAGCATGCCAAAGCCCAGCCGGCGGCACAAGTCGCGGAACCTGCGATCGCCTTCCCGACCCTTGCCCTTTGCCGAGACGCGGGCGGCGATCCAGACCTCGTCGCTGGCCGCAGCGCGATCCACTGCCTGCAGGATGAGTTCGAGATTAAAGGTCATCTTCAGTTCGCAGATGACCACGACCGGTGGCTCGCCATCAGTCAGTCCAACGAGGTCGCAGCCACCGATCTCGCCTTTCACCGCATAGCCGGCGGCTTCGAGAAATGACTTGATGGGGAGATAGAGCGCCGTTTCCAAATCCGCCTCCGGGCTTTGCATGTCCGGACAAGGTTAGCCGATTCGGTTAACCAGACAGTCGATAAAGATGCGAAGCGGCTCTTGCTGCAAAGGCGAATATTGCAGGCGTGTGAAAGGGGCCGATGACAAGGCCCCTCTCTCGTGTAGCTTACGCCTTGAAATCCAGCTTGACGTCGCAGGCGCCGATCGAAGCCGGTAACAACGGCTTGCGGATGCGCTGCCCGAATTGCCGCTTGAAACCGAAGATATTGCCGATGAGGCTCTTGGTATAGAGGCCGGGGCCGCTCGAATAGATGCGCCAGCCGCCATCGACGGCGATATCGCCTGCCTTGACGCGCGCCCATTCCGCGGAAGCCTGATAGCGGTCGTCGAAGGCCGCATCGCTGCTGCTGAAATAGGTATTGCGCTGGCGCAGCGACGCATGTTCCACCCGGCCGCTGACGGCGATCGGGTTGGCAAGTGCCAGTGCTGCCCATACGGCCTCCGCATCGTCTTCAAGCGCCAGGGCTTCGCAGTAGCGCAGATGCGCATGCACATACATGAGTCCGATCTCGCGGCCGAAGAACGACGAGGATTCGGCACGCCGGAAGAGCTTTTCTGGGCCGCCGGAATAGGTTGCCGGTTTTTCCATCAACCGTACACCGTCCGGGAACAGCAGGTTCTCGCGGATAAGCTTCATATGGGCGTGGCGCTGCTCGGGCGTGAACAGGCCGCCGATCATCGGCTGCGTCATCGCGATCAGCGAATAATGGAGGCCCGTGCGCGTATCCTCTGGATGCAGCAGCAATTCGACGCCGTCATGGCTCGGATCGAAGACGCCATAACCGGCAACGATGCCGTCACGCATCAGGAGCCGGTTGAAATCGGCGCGCATGGCGACCGCAGTCGCTTGCAGCGACTGCGCTTCCTCGTTGCGGCTGGCGAGCGTCAGGATATTGGCGTAGCGCACCAGCTGCTCGTAAAGAAGTGAAACGGTCCAGCTGCTGACCATCCAGTCGCGCAGATGTGGGTCTGCCGGCTGCAGGCTGTCGTTCCAGTCGCCCTCGCCGTAGCGGATGAGGCTCGTCCCCGGCACGAAGCGGCTGCGTACGGTGTCCAGCAGTTTTTCGACGTGATCGGAGATTGTCGCGCGTTCCGACGTCAGCTGCATGGTGTCGTCGGCACGCCACGGCACGGTTTCTGCAAGGAAAGCGATGTCGCCGGTCGCTTCGATATAATCGCAGAGCGCCTTCAGCGGCCAGACGACGATATCGCCGTGAGCCTCGCCGGCGCGGATGTTGGCATAGGGCTCCAGCATGAACCATTGCGGCCAGTCGCCGCGATCGCGATACTGCTCGGAAAAGAGCGTTGAAAGGATCTGCCGGACTTCTTGGTCATGCTCGTAGGAAAGCAGGAACTCGATCGGCCCCTGGCAGACGTCGCGCGTGCCCCAGGCAGCACCCGTATATTGCTCGAGCCCGTGCGGCACGCTCAAATGCACGATCGCGTCATGCGCGATCCAGGGCAGCATGACCGCCTGTGCCGCCACATCGCGGCCGTCGCCCTCGATGCGGGCGCCCCGCGTCACATGGCTCCAGAAGCGTTGCGCGGGTGCGAGCATCTCTTCGCTTTCGACACCGGCGCTGTAGCGCGCGGCAAGAGCTTCCGCCGCATCCGGCTCGGTCATCGAGCCCGTGACGGCAAAGCGTAGTGCCTTCGTCGGGCGCGATTTCAGGGCGATGAACGGGCCGTTGCGGGTGGTGCCATCGGTATAAAGCAGCTCATCGCCGCCAACGGTTTCGAAGGCATCCGGGGTCGACGTGACGAGGTGATAGCCGGCCTTCGGGTAGCGATCCCAGAGCCAGGACGGTTGAGGCCGGAAGGAGATGCGCTTGGCTGCCGCGTCGACTGCGATGTTTGCCACGGCTTCATAGTCGCGCTCGCCAAGAACGATATGGCCGAAGACGAGGAAACGGCAGGGTTCGCCCTCCACCGAAACGCTCCATTGCATGGCCGGATCGTCGCCGGAGGCGATTGCCGATACGGTGATGGTGCGACCGGGGAGCTTGTAGATCCACTTGGTATCGCTGAGTCCCATTTCGAAGGCGGCGGGCACGCCGAGCAGGCGCCAGCCGTCGCCAAGGTCGACGAGAATGCGCAGGCCGCTCGATCGCGTCATATTGTAGGGATCGCGCGAGACCGAGAACAGCTTGTGGAAGGAGGTGTTGCCGATGGTCAGCTGCGCGGCGAAGATGCCCTGCATCCAGCAGGTGGCAGCCAGCGTCTGGTCATCGAGCAGCATATTCTGGCCGCTGCGAACGATGGCGCCGTGGCGGCGAGCCACCAGGCGTTCTTTTTCCTGGAGCACGATGTGCCTGTTATGCACTCCATCCGGCACGAAGAAGGAGAGCAGTTTTCCATCGGCCCGCTCCTCCAACATCCGCTTCGGATAAAGCGCGTCGATGGCGGCCTGATCCAGGCTGCCGCTCTCAGCAAGAGGGGCATCTTGCACGAGACTGCGTGCCGATTGAGCGGCAGCAATCGTGTCGATCGCCAATTCGCCCTGAAGTTTCGGCAGGCCATCGAGATGGGCAAGGTCGGCATCGCTGGAAGCAGCCGGATGATCGGCGATGAAGAGGCCGAAGAAGGTCGTAGTGGCGGCGCCACCTGCTGCGAGCGAAAGCGGCTTCGACTGGATTGTCGGGCAGGCGACCTCATGCTGGCGGCGGGCGCTCGGCAGGCTGGCGCCGAAATCCGGCACCATGACGCCATCATTGCTCTTGGAGGGCACGAGGAGCTGGATGGCATCGGTCGCGTAAGCCGCGGCACCCTCAAGGCAGCCTTGCGCGAGCCACGGATTTCGCCCGCCGCCCTGCTTGAGATTCTGCCTGACCATAATGACAGGACCGAAGGCGGCATGGGTGGCGATGTGATGGTCGATATATTGCGAGGCATAGGCTTCGCTGTTCATCAGGAAGCCGCGATCGCCGAGGCCGACATCCTGAACGAGGATGAGATCAGCCGAAAGCATCGCGTTGGTGCTGTTTTCCAGCGAAATTTGCCAGAACCATGCGGTCTGGCTCGGATGCAGCCGGAGGCTGACGGTGTGTCGTACGCCTTCCGTTTCGCCGCTCCAGGAAAAGCCGCCCTTGCCATGACCGAACTCTACCGTAGCTTTCGGGCCGACGATTTCGGCCGTCGCCGGCTTGGGCCCGCCGATGCGCAGATAGAGCCGGCCAATACCGCCATAGACAGGCGATCCGAGCACCTGATTGATCATGACGCCGCCCTGCTGGTCGGCAAAGTCGATCGAAAACAGTGTGCCGTTCGGCAGCGCCGAAGCCGAAAGACCGGCGGTGTTGCCGAGCGTGATAAGGCCAAGTTCTTCGCGGCGGGGCGTTTGAAAGCTGCGATTGGTGTCCGAGGACATAAGCGTGATCTCGCTGATTCATGGATCGGATGAGGGGCACTAGATCACAAGGCGGCGCCCGATCATAGGAGGCAATTCGCCATTCACCAGCGCAATCTTTTGTGACGGCTTACGGAAAATACAGGCGCCGATCCGGCGCAATGCGCCGGATCTTTTCTGTGGGAGAGCACCCGGTGTCAGTGGTGCGGTTGCTCCGCAACCTGGTTGGCCGTGCGTATAACAGCCGAAAGATCGGCATCGTCGAAGGCTTCCTTGGAAATGCCTTTGACCTTGAACGTTCTGCTTTCGCCAGGCGCGAGATTGACCAGCATGTCGTCGACTTCGGCATTCGGACTGATGCGATCGACGAACAGGCAGACATCACGCAGGAAGGACTGCGCCGTGATGGTGATAGCAATCTCGTCCGGCGTCTGGACGCTTTCGATATCGAAGCGGGGCTGCGGATATTGCAGCTGCATGTCCTTCTCGAAGAACCGCCAGGCTTCCGCATCGCCGAGGCGAGCGCGCAGATATTCGCGGCGCGGATCGCCCGGGGTCGCGACCTCGGACGGGATGTCGATATCGGTATTTTCGAAGCGATCGCAGAGGATGCGCCAGACGTGGTGACGGGCGAGCAGCTTGCCGGTGAAATCGAAACGCTCGACCGTGAAGGGCACGCGCCAGAACAGGGTCGCGTCATTGACGGCAACGGCGGCCAACCCATCGCCGCGCGGCTGGATGGTGAGGAGATGCGGCGCATAGCTATGTTTCAAGGCATACCAGAGCGGCTTCTTCCTGCCAGCGCCATCGACGGCCGCCCAGGAGGTGACCGGCCAGCAATCGTTGAGCTGCCAGACGATGGTGCCCATGCAGGTCGGCCGATGCGAGCGCATATGGTCGATGCCGTAGCTGATTGCGCGCGCCTGGTTCAGCTGCGTGACGAAGAGCCAGTCGTCGAAATTTTGCGGGTGGGGAAACCAGCCTTCCAGCCCCTGTAGAAGCTTGTCATTGCCGCCGGTTGCCTTCTGATGATGCAGAACCGCGGGGGAGGCCGGGGCGCGATCCTTCTCGCGAACGGATTGGGCAAGTGTTGCGAAGGCCGGCGGTGCCTGCCAGCCGAATTCAGAGCAGAAGCGCGGGATATAGTTGCGGTAGGTCTCGTAGCCCACCTCGTTCCAGACATCCCAGATATGCCTGCAGCCGTGCTCGTCGGCATTCGGCGCTATATCCATCGAGCCGGAATAGGGGCTCCCCGGCCAGTAGGGCCGGGTCGGATCGATCTCGGCCACCAGCTTCGGCAGGAGGTCGAGGTAGTAGCCGGCGCCCCAGGGGCGATTGCCCAGCACGTCCTGCCAGCCCCAGTCGAAATAGCCCCAGATATTCTCGTTATTGCCGTTCCAGATGACCAGCGAAGCGTAAGGCATGAGCCTTGTGATCGCCTCGCGCGCTTCCGCCTCGATCTCGCTGTAGACCGGCTCTTCTTCGGGATAGGTGGCGCAGGCAAACAGGAAATCCTGCCAGACCATGATGCCGGCGGCATCGCATTCCTCGTAGAACGTATCGGTCTCATAGATGCCGCCGCCCCACACGCGCAGCATATTCATATTGGCATCCCGGGCCTGGGCGATCCGCTCGCGATAGCGTTTGCGTGTCACGCGCGGCAGGAAGCAATCGTCGGGAATCCAGTTGGCGCCGCGGGCAAAGACCGGCACATCGTTGACGACGAGGGTGAAGGCGGAGCCGACCTCGTCGGGCGTCGTATCCAACCGCACGGAGCGGAAGCCGACGCGCCGCTTCCAGCCGTCAAGCGCCGCACCATCCGAGCCGAGCAACTGCAGGTCGAGATCGTAAAGCGGCTGACCGCCCATGCCGTGCGGCCACCAGACCTGCGGATTGTCGATGCGGCATTCGATCAGCGCGTGGGTCTCCCCCTGCGCGACGCGCACTTCCGCGCGCTTGCCGCCGACGGAGAGCACGAGCGCCACGCTATCCGTGCCCTTGTCAGCCCATTCGATTTCGACATGCAGGCGTGCGACGCCCTGGCTGCCTTGCAGGGTGATTTCCGGGCGGATGCTGCCGAGACGGGCCTTCGACCAGCTCTCGATGACGACAGGTTTCCAGATGCCAGAGGTGACGACGGTCGGACCCCAGTCCCAGCCGAAGTTGCAGGCCATCTTGCGGATGAGATTGCTCGGGCCGGGATAATTTTGCGGGATATCGGCGGCGCTGCCGAGCTGCTTGCGGACTTCCTCGCCAAGTTCATAGGCGGATTGGAAATCGACGATCAGCTCGTTGCGGCCGCTTTTCAGATGATCGCTGATGCCAAAGCGGTAGCTGCGATGCATGTTGCGGGTTTCGCCAAGCAAACTGCCGTTCAGTTCCAGGCGCGCGGCAGTGTCGAGGCCGAGGCAGGAAAGATCGATGCGCTCGGCGTCCTCGCCGTCCCAGTCGAAGGCCAGACGATAACGCCAGGCGGCGCGGCCGATCCAGTCCTGCGAGATTTCGTTGACGTCGAGATAGGGATCGGTGATCAGCTGCGCCGCCATCAGGTCGAGATGAACGTTGCCCGGCACGGTCGCGGGAATCGAATTGGGCAGGGCCGGTGCGCTGGAGGGCGCGCGAAGGCGCGAGATGATCCAGCCGGTGTCGAGCGTCTGTCTTTTCATGTCATGTATCCGTGATGAAATGGATGTCTCAAACAGCCTTTGGCGCGATGAACTGCAGGCCCGCCTGCAGGTGGCGGTTCATGTGATAGGCGTAGGCGATTCGATCCCGTTGTTCCAACGCTTCGATGATGGCGCGATGATCATGGTAGGCACTGTCGACGGCCTCGCGGGAGCGCTTGCCCGCCTCCATCAGCCGCTGCAACAATGGCTGCATAATGCCATAGACTTGTGACAGGGTCTGATTGCCGGCGAAGCCGACAAGGGTGGCATGAAACCTGAAATCAAGTTCCGCAGCCTCGGCCAATGTCGATGCGGCCTTCATCGCGTCGTTGATGGAGCGCAGCCTGTCGATGGCGACTTCATCAAGCGTTTCGAACAGAAGATCGCTGAGATTGACCTCGATGAGGCGACGAAATCCCTGGATATCGAGAAAGCTCTCCGCCGAGATGTCGATAGCGAAGGAGAAGAGGTCCATCAGTGCCTGCTGGCGGCGGTCCGTAATCACCGCGCCGACCTTCTGGCGGCTTTCGACAATGCCATAGGCCTTCAGGATGCGGATCGCTTCGCGCACCGTATTGCGGCTGGTATTGAACATGGAAGCGAGCTCGGCTTCCGAGGGCAGTGCGTCTCCGAGACCGAGATTGCGCTCGCGCATCAGTCGCCGCAGCGCGTCGACCACCTGATCGACCGCGGAACCTCTCTCGTCGATATCAGCGGTATCCACCACCGTCTCTCCTCCGTTGTTGAAAGCATATTGTTGGTCAATAGCAGCGTCAAGCGACCAGAGATGATGGACATTTCGCTTTTCAGCAGTATTTTGACCGACAAATGGGGAGGATATCATATGGAAAGCTGCTGGCGGTGGTTCGGCCCGAAGGATCTCGTTCCGCTCTTGCATGCGCGCCAGGCCGGCGCGACAGGCATCGTCACGGCATTGCATGAGGTCTCACATTCGCGCGTCTGGATGCCGGCCGAAATCGAGGCGCGAAAGGCGCTGGTGGAAGCGGCCGGGCTACGCTGGAGCGTCTGTGAATCGATCCCGGTGCCAAGCGCGATCAAGCTCGGCGGGGCAGGGGCAAAGGCTGCGATTGGTGTCTGGAAGGACAGTCTCGTCAATCTCGCCCGCTCCGGCATCAAGACGATTTGCTACAATTTCATGCCGGTCGTCGACTGGACGCGTACGGATCTGCGCTTCGAAATGCCGACCACCGCGCTCGCATTGCGTTTCGACATGGCGGAGTTCGTTGCCTATGACGTCTTCGTCCTGCGTAGGAAGGGTGCGGAAGAAAATTATGCGTCGGACCTGCTGCGGCGTGCCGAGGAGCGGCTGAAAGGGCTCTCGCCGGAGGCCGTGCAACGGCTGGAGAATAACATCATCGCCGGTCTTCCTGGCGGCGAAGACAGCTATGGCCGCGATGCCATACGCTCGGCCATCGCACTCTTCAACGGTATAACGGCTGAGGATCTCCAGGCCAATCTCGAAGCCTTTCTGCACGAGATCGTGCCAGTTGCCGCAGAGCTCGGTGCGAGGCTTGCGATTCACCCCGACGATCCGCCCATCTCGCTTTTTGGCCTGCCGCGCGTCGTCTCGACGGCGTCGGATCTGCGCCGCATCCTCGGCAATGTCGACGATCCGGCCAACGGTTTGACGCTCTGTGTCGGATCTCTCGGCTCTCGCGCCGACAATGATGTGTTTGCTATCGCAAGCGAATTTGCCTCGCGCATCAATTTCGCGCATCTGCGCGACGTTGCGCTCGAAGCCGATGGTTCATTCGTGGAGGCCTCCCATTTGGAGGGGCGCAGCGATATGTATGCCATCCTGCGCACATTGCTCACGGAGGAGGCACGGCGTCGCAAGGAAGGCCGGGAAGACCATATGATCCCGATGCGGCCGGACCACGGACATCTGATCGGCGACGATATCGATAAGCCGACCAATCCCGGCTATTCCCTCATCGGCCGCTTGAAAGGTCTTGGCGAGCTTCACGGCGTCATCCATGCGATCGGCAAAGCAGGGCTTTGAACCTCACGGGATTTGCCGTCCCATGTCGGTGAAAAGGGGCGGAGGAATAAAGCCTGCCGTTGCATATTCGATAGGCTTTTGCCTAAAGTTTAACCTTGTTACAATTTTGATTTTATTTAGTTTTCTCGTCTATCAATGTCCAATTCGCTAATCTTCAAACTCGAATTGGCAAGGTTGACCTTCCTATGAATTCCGTTTGGCCCGACGCCCCGAACGACGATTTTCGGTCACTTTTCAAGACGCATCCGTCTCCGATGTGGGTCTATGATCCCGAGACGCTGAAATTCCTGATCGTCAACGATGCTGCCCGCGATCTCTATGGCTATAGCCTCGCTGCTTTTGCGGTCATGACCGTCCTTGATATCCGGCCTCCGGAAGAGCGCGAACGCATGCTCGATGCGGTGCACCACCGCACCGACATCGAGACGGCGCAACGCTGGACGCATCTGAAGGCGGATGGCGAGACATTCGAGGTTCTGACCTATGGGCGGGAAATCCGCTTCGACGGCAAGATGGCGATTCTGGCGATCGTGCAGGACCGCACCGAGGTCAATGCGGCACGGCGGCAGGTCGATGCCACCCAGTCGCTGCTGGACAGCATCGTCGACAATCTCCCCGTCGGCGTTTTCGTCAAGGACATGGAGCGGGATGGTCGTTATATCCTGTTCAATGAGGCGTGCGGCGCCATCGTCGGGCAGGCAGCACCAGATGTGATCGGCAAGTCGGATCGTGCGATATTTTCCGATGAGCAGACGGCGCTTTTCCGGGAGCAGGACAAGCTTGCCTTCGAAACCGCCGAAACCGTCTACTTCGAGGAAACCATTCACACGGTGGACGGCGTATTGCGTATCCTGAAGACGGCGAAACGGGCGCTTCCCGCCCCGTCAGGGCAAGCGCCGCGCTATGTTCTCGGCATTTCCCAGGATGTGACCGAGGAGCGCAGCGTCGAGGCAAGGCTTGCGCATCTTGCCATGCATGATTCCTTGACCGGGCTTCCGAACAGAGCTTTCTTTTCCGAGAACATCGTGCGGCAGGTGGCTGCTGCGAGGCCGGAAAAGCCAATCGCGCTGCTCTATATCGATGTCGATCATTTCAAGCATATCAATGACAGCAAAGGCCATGCCGCCGGCGACATGCTCCTGCGCCAGGTTGCCGAACGCCTCCAGCAGCTTGCCGAGAGGAGCGATCTGGTCGCGCGCCTGGGTGGCGACGAGTTCGCGCTGGTTTTACGGATGACGGATGCCGGGCGAGCGCGCCGCTTCGCCGACCTGTTGTTGCAATCGCTGTCGGCACCCTTCGATCTCGATGGCGTCCGGGAACATGTGACCTGCAGCATCGGCATTGCCATTGCGCCCGAGCACGGCAACGATGCTGACGTGCTGATGCGGGACGCGGATCTGGCGCTCTATGCCGCCAAGACGAGCGGCCGTTCGACCTATCGGTTCTACCAGACGGAGATGCGGCTCGAAGCTGAACGGCGCCATCAGCTCACGCTGGAGCTTCGTGAGGCGTTGCAGAACGACGAATTCGAACTTCATTACCAGCCGATCATTCGTCTGGACGAAGATACTCTCTCCGGCTTCGAAGCTCTGATCCGCTGGCGCCATCCGAAGCGCGGACTCATCTCGCCCGCAGAATTCATCCCCATCGCCGAAGAAACGGGGATGATCGTTCCGATCGGCGACTGGGTGCTGCGGGAGGCTTGCCGGACCGCCATGGAGTGGCCCGACAACCTGAAAGTGGCAATCAATCTCTCCGTCTATCAATTCCGTCATTCGAGCCTGCTGGCCACCGTCGTTTCAGCGCTGAGCGAGACAGGTCTTTGTCCCGGACGCCTGGAGATCGAGGTCACGGAATCCATCCTGCTTTCCGAGGTCGAGCAAAGCCTGTCGCTGCTGCGTGCGCTCAAGGAGCTCGGTATTCGCATCGCGATCGATGATTTCGGCACGGGCTATTCCTCGCTCAGCTATCTGCGCTCCTTCTCTTTCGACAAGATTAAGCTCGACCGCAGTTTCGTCGCCGGCATGGATGCCGATCCCGGCAATCTTGCCATCGTGCGGGCCGTAGTTGGCATCGCCTCCGGCTTCAATGCGGTGACACTGGCCGAAGGCATCGAGACGGAGGCTCAATTGGCAAAATTGCGGGCCGAGGGCTATCACGAGGTGCAGGGTTTCCTGCTCGGCCGGCCAATGTCACGCGAGGATGCCCTGGCGCGAATTCTCCGTGAGGCCTATCCCGCCCCGACGTTACGTGCCCGAAAACCAGCGCATGTATGACCGCCGAAACCTTCGGGCGGCCGTCGCAATTAATAACCAAAAAAATTTGGTACCTTGTTGTCGGGAAGGGTGGTTGACCAACGTCCTTGGATCAGCCCCGATAAGGGCGCGACACAAAGAACCGTTCCAAGGAGACCAACATGAGTGATGCAACAGAACAGTCCCAGCAGCCGCGCGTGCCGGTTCGCGGCGGCGTCGTGGCCTATCTGACGGTAGATGGCGCTGTGAAGGCAGCCGAATTCTACAAGCGCGCCTTCGGCGCCGAGCAGGCCTTCATGTATCCGGTCGATGAAAAAGGCCGGACCATGCATATTCATCTCTACATCAACGGCAGCTCGGTCATGCTCGGCGACGCTTTTCCGGAATACGGCCATGCGCTGGAAAAGCCGCAGTCCTTCACGATGCAGCTTGTCGTCGATGACCTCGATTTCTGGTGGAAGCGTGCCGTCGATGCGGGAGCGGAAGTGGTCGTCGAGCCGCAGGTTATGTTCTGGGGCGATCGCTGGGGCCAGCTGCGCGATCCATTCGGCGTCGCCTGGGCGATGAATGCGCCGGTCAACGGCTGACGATATAATGCCCTCGGTGTTTGTGGTGCCGAGGGCATTTCTTTTGGTCCGGCTGCGAAGACGCTATTCTGCAAGCAGGGTCCGCGAGAGAGGATGCTCAGCGTCCGTAAGGCCGTCCAACACCGAATAATGGTGCTTGTCGGGCTCGACCACGACCTCAGTTGCCGCCCCGAGCCCGGTCCAGATATTGGCGAGCAGCGCGTTCTGGCGGATGAATTCGGCGCGCTCGGCGCCGCCAACCCAACAGGTGAGGCGAATGTTGACGACCGGCTCGAGGAGAGCCGGGCTTTCGGCCCTTGCCTCTGCATCATCGATGCGAAGCTGCGCGTTCATGCTGCGCTTCATGATCGGGCGCAGGTCATGAAGACCGGAAATGGCGAGCACATGGCGAATGCGTTCTCGGATGGCTTCGTTGAGCGGCGATGTTGTCGTCATCATGCGGGCAACGAGCTGACCGCCGGCCGAATGGCCCGTCAGAACGATGGGTCCGCTGACGAGTTCAGCCGCCTTCGTGATCGCGGCCGCAATCTCCTTGCCGATCCCGGCGATGCGATTTTCCGGGCAAAGCGTGTAGGACGGGATCGCGACAGCGTATCCCCTAACAATCGAGCCTGCTGCAAAGTGCGACCAGTAGCTTTTGTCCAGTTGCAGCCAGTAACCGCCATGGACGAAAACCACCAATCCCTGCGGCTGGCTTTCGGGCAGAAAGAGATCGAAGCGATTACGCTCCGCAGGACCATAGGCCAGATCAAGTTTCGCGCGTCCCGCGGTCGTCAGTCTGTCCCGGAAGGATTTTGCCGGCTCGACCCAGGCGGCTGGCCATTGATCGCCGTCGGCAATATAGGCACCGTTGGTATAGGCGGCGTCCCAATCGGTGACCCTGAAATAGCTCATGTTCAGCTTCCTCTCTCCAGCTGCCGGCGCCTGTAGATCAGGTCACGGCCGCGCGCACGGCAAAGCGTGCGTCCTTCCATGATCCGCTGCTCAGGATTTCCTCAAGCACCGTCACGGCGCGCCATACGTCATGATAACCGACATAGAGCGGCGTAAAGCCGAAGCGCAGTGTCGACGGGGCACGGAAGTCGCCGATGACGCCGCGCTCGATGAGGGCCTGCATGACCTCATAAGCATTGCTGTGGATGAAGGAGACCTGGCTGCCGCGCTTTTCGTTGTCGCGCGTCGTCTCGAGCTCCACACCATATTGGCCGCATTTGGCTTCGACCAAACGGATGAAGAGATCGGTCAGCGCTATGCTTTTCCGGCGCAGCGCGTTCATGTCCACCTCATCCCAGATGGAGAGCGCCCCTTTCAGCGCCCGCAAGGAGAGGATCGGCTGTGTGCCGCAGAGAAAACGCTTGATGCCCGCATCGCCGTCGAAGCTTTGTTCGAAGGCGAAGGGACGGGCGTGGCTCCACCAGCCGCTGAGCGGCTGAACGATCGATGCGTGATGACGCTTCGCCGCATAGATAAAGGCCGGCGCGCCCGGGCCGCCATTCAGATATTTGTACGTGCAGCCGACGGCGAAATCGGCACCGGCACCGTCGAGATCGACGGGCAGGGCGCCGGCGCTGTGACACAGATCCCAGATGACGAGTGCGCCCGCTGCCTGGATGCGCTTCGTCAGTGCCGCCATGTCGCGCAGTTCGCCGCTCTTGTAGTTGACATGATTGACGAGAACGACGGCGACGGTCTCATCGATCAATTCCTCGATGGTGTCGGCATCGCGGCCTTCGAGGCGCAGCGTGACACCTGGGCGCGTCGAAACGACGCCTTCGGCCATGTAGAGATCGGTCGGGAAACTGTCGCCTTCCGCCACGATGACGTTGCGATCCGGTCGCATCGCGAGCGCCGCATGAAGTGTCTTGTAGATGTTGATCGAGGTGGAGTCGGTCACGACAGACTGCCCTTCGGCAGCGCCGATCAGTCTGCCGATACGATCACCGAGTTCCAGTGGCAGATGAAACCACCCGGCGCTGTTCCAGCTGCGGATCAGGCCATTGCCCCATTCTTCCATGGCGGCCTGGCGCACTTCGGCAAAAACCTCGTGCGAGGCCGCGCCGAGCGAATTGCCGTCGAGATAGATGACGCCAGCGGGCAGGGCGAAGCGGCTGCGGAAGACGCGCAGCGGGTCGGCCTCGTCCATGGCCTCGACGGCCGCGAGATCGGGAAGGCTATCCATGATGTCGTTGCCTCGTAAACTTATTCGCGAATGGTTTCTCGGGTGACGGCTCCGCCGCGGCTGCGGCGGATGCTCGGCAGCGCCAGCATGATCAGCACGAACAGGCCGGTAGCGAGTTTGAGGTTCGGCGGCGGCATGCCGGCGGCAAGGCAGAGCGACACGAGCTGATAATAGATGATGGAGCCGACGAAGGGCGCCAGCAACTGACGCAGGACGGTCTGCTTGCCGGTGAAAGCTTCGCCGATCATCAGCGCTGCAAGGCCGTTGATGAGGATGCCGATACCCATGTTGACGTCGGCAAAGCCCTGCGACTGCACCATCAAGGCGCCGCTGGCGGCTGAAAAGGCGCTGGCGATGCCGACGCCGCCGATGGTGGCAGCCCAGACATTGATGCCCTGTGCCTCGGCCATGTCGGGATTGGAGCCAACCGCGCGCATGGCCGTACCTTTCTCCGTCTTGAAGTAAAGGTTAAGGGCGATCAACACGATGATGGCAAGCAGGCCGGCGATGACGATCTTGCTCGCGGGAAAGCCGGGCTCGGTGAATGGCACGACATCGAACACGGTCGGAGAGCCGAAGACGGAGAGGTTCGATTTGCCCATGATGCCGAGGTTGACACTATAGAGCATGGTCGACATCAGGATGCCGGCAAGCAGCGTATGGATGCGGAAGCGCAGGTGAATGAAGGCCGTGCAGCAGCCGGCGGCAAGGCCGACGGCGAAGGCGACCGCAATGGCAAGCGGCGGCGCGACGCCGGCGGCAAGCAGGATGCCGCAGACGCAGCCGCCGAGCGGAAACGCACCTTCACTGGTCAGATCCGGAAAGCTCAGCATACGGAAGGGGATCATGATGCCGAGGACGACGAAGCTCAGGATGAAGCTCTGCGCCAGCGTGACCGGGATGAGCGAGACGAAGCTCGAAACGGTTGATTGAATGAAATCCATCATGATGTCAGCTCACCAGCAGCATGCGGTCGGTCTTGACGGCGAAATGGCCGATCAGTTCGGGCACGGTGATGCGCCGCTTGCCATCTCCGGTTATTTCGAGATGGACGCGGCCGGCATCGAGCATGATGATGCTGTCGCCGAAATCGACGGCGTGCTGCATGTTGTGCGTGACCATCAATGTCGTCAGCTTCAGCGCCTCGACCGTGCGCACTGTTGCCTGCATGACGATATCGGCCGTGCGCGGGTCGAGCGCGGCTGTGTGTTCATCGAGCAGCAGCACATCTGGCGAGCCACCGACCGCCATGATGAGCGACAGCGACTGGCGCTGGCCGCCCGAAAGAAGCTCCACCTTTGTGTCCAGCCGATTTTCGAGGCCGAGGCCGAGAACGGCGAGCCGTTCCTTGTAGGCGGCGAGCCGCGCCGCATTCAGGCCGGGCCGAAATCCTCTGGCTTTGCCGCGCAGTTCCGCCAGAAGCATGTTTTCGCCGACCGTCATGCTGGCGGCGGTTCCCTTCATCGGATCCTGAAATACGCGAGCCAGACGCGCGGCGCGTTTGTGGACCGGCATGTTCGTCACGTCATCACCGTTAATGAGGATCTGACCGGAATCGAGGCTGAGAGCGCCGGAAATCGCATTCAGCATGCTGCTCTTGCCGGCGCCGTTGGAACCGATGACGACGCCGAATTCGCCTGTCTTGAGGGAGAGCGTCAGGCCATTAAGCGCGACCTTTTCGTCGGGCTGGCCTCTGTAGAAAACCTTGCGCGCGGATTTGATCTCAAGCATCCGTGCCTCCCCTGCAGTGTAGGGTTATGAAATGGCGGCGTTCCTGACGCCGCCATGGATCGGATTGATCCTACAGCGCCGCGCGTCACATCTGACGCGCAAAAGTCGCTGTAGCACTTTAAAGCTGCTGCATAATTTTATCCTTAGATCGACATCGATTTAAGGAATTATGCAGTAGAAAATGCCGCCTATTACTTCGTGAAGCAATTGCAATCGGCAAGCGAAGCCGGAACTTCGGCGCCGAATGCCTTCAACACGGTCTTGTTAATCAGCGGCGCGTGGTCCTTGTAAGCCGGAACGGAGGGCTTGATCGTCTTCGGATCGGCACCCTTGAGGATCTCAGCGGCGATCTTGCCGGCATTTTCACCAACCTGCTCATAGTTGACGGCAAAGCTTGCCGGAACGACGCCGTTACGAACAGCCGCATCGTCGGAGTTGACGATCGGGATCTGAGCCTGGCGGGCGGCGGCGGCAACGGCGGGGATTGCCGGCTGCAAGAGGTTGGAAGCGGGCGTGTAGATCGCGTCTGCCTTGCCGGCGAGCGAGGCAATGCGCTGCTGGATGTCGTTGACGTTGTCGACGCCGACCGGAACCACTTCGAAGCCGGCTGCCGGGGCGGCGGCCTTGACCTTGTCGATCAGCGCAACGTCGTTGGCCTCGCCCGGATTGTAGGGCACGCCGATGCGCTTGGCATTCGGAAGCAGCTTCTTGGTGAAGGTGAGGATGGCCGAGATGTCCTGCAGGTCGCTCGAGCCGGTGATGCCTGTGTCACCGGCGTCCCAGGACGGGACGAGCTTGGCGGCGACGGGATCGGTGACGGCCGTAAAGACGATCGGAATGCCGGAGCCGGCCAGCGCCTTCTTGGCAATCTGCGATACGGGGGTGGTCACCGTATACATCAGCTTCGGATGTTCGGATTGCAGCTTGGCGATCATCTGCGGAACGAGCGAGGCGTCGAAGCTCGTGTTGCTTTCGGAATAGACGACATCCTTGCCTTCGACGAAGCCGTTGTCAGCAAGAGCCTTCTTAAAGCCGGCAATCGATGCGTTGAGCTGCGGATGCTCGCCGAAGTTGGCGATGGCGATCTTGATGGGCTCGGCCGATGCGGTTGCAACGCTTGCTGCGAAGGCGCCGACGACAGCGAGGCCGGCCAGCCACTTGGACGTAGATCTCAGCATATTTTCCTCCCGGTGTAATAAGGAGCCGTTTTCCTTCGGCTCTCTCGGGCAGGGATCATAGCGAGTGCTGCAGGCCTGTCAATTTGTGATATATGATATTCACGATGGGCATATATAATATATAATTTCCGGATAAGGAGCTTTTATATATAATCTGCGCCTGGGGAGGATCGGGACGAGGGCCATGCAGGACAAGGATGCGCTGAGCAAGACGGAAGCGGCTTACTGGCTGTTGCGACGCGACATCCTCAATACCAAGCTAAGGCCTGGTGCCTCTCTTCGGTTGAGCGCCCTTCGGGATATCTACGGCCTCGGCTGGACGCCGCTTCGCGAGGCGCTGTCGCGGCTAGAGGCCGAAAAGCTTGTGACTGCGATCAGCAATCGCGGCTTCGCTGTCGCTCCAGTATCGCGGGCCGAACTGGAGGACCTGACGCGGGCGCGCATGGTCGTGGAGCTGCCGCTTCTCATGGAGTCGATCGAGAAGGGTGGCCCGGATTGGGAATCGGCCGTCGTCACTGCACATTATCGCCTCTCACGCTGCAGGATCGTGCCCGACTCCGCCTCGGAGGAGATGGCGGACGAATGGGATGAGAAGCACAGCGCCTTTCACGCTGCGCTTGTTAGCGCGGCAACGTCGAACTGGCTCCAGCGTTTCCAGTCCACCATCTCGGATCAGCTCCGCCGCCACCATCGTTTTCTCGGCCTTGCGCCGACGCAGCGCGCGGCTGCTGGCCTTTCGATCGGTTATGAAAAAGCCGTTGCCGCTTTGCAGGACGCCATGGCGATCGAGCATCATACGGCATTGATGGAAGCGGCCCTCGACCGGGATCTGGAACGTGCCAGAGCGCTGATGACCGAGCATATCGGGTACACGCTGCAGGTTTATATTCGCTCGGAGAATCATGTGAGTTAGGTCGAAACCGGATCATCGGCGAGCTGGAACGCTTGGCACGCGAGATGTCTCCTCCTGCAGGTTTTCATCGATAAACCGCTCGTCAGCGCCGCCAAGAAAAATATCCTTGCCGGCGTTGCCGCTATCGAACGCGAACCCGTGCCCATCGCAGGGTCTTTCCAGCCCGTTCCAGTGATTGCAACTCCATCGGTTCAGTTCCCACTAGGAGCGTTCATTTGGGGTCCGCTGGGGTGGGCGATCGGTCATTGCCCAAAGCGGCTGGGGAGGAAAGGGCATGCGTTGTCGCTGATGCGACGTTCCAATGCGTCGAGTACCAGATCCGCCGTTTTGGGAGCTGCCGCGATGCCGACATGCCCGTGGCCGAATGCGGCGATCAGGCTGGGATGGCGTGACAGTGGGCCGATCACAGGAAGCCCGTCGGGCGTGGATGGCCGATGTCCCATCCAGAGGCGAAGGTGGGGTGTCTTGTCGGCAGCCAGATAGGGGTAGCTCGCCAGAGCATGTCGTTGCAGCACCTGCGCGCGCTCCCAATTCGGAGGCTTGTTCACGGTTGCAAGCTCGACCTGGCCGGAAAGGCGCAGGCCCATATTGGTCGGCGTATTGGCCATCCGGCCGGTACTCGGCATGACGGGAATTTCGAAGGGTGCCTGCCCTGATGTCACAGTCACATGATAGCCCCGTTCGCTCTGCATCGGAATGCGCACGCCAAGCGGACGAAGCAAGCGGCCGGAATGTATGCCCGCGGCCACGACGATGCGGTCGGCACATAGCGTCTCGCCACCCTCCAGCACCGCTTGCGGCGTCACACCGTCGAGGATGGCTGTCACGGCGGACGGGTGGAATTGTACACCCTTGCGTCGAGCGGCTTTCACAATGCCGGCTACATAGCTTCCGGTGTCGCGGCAATGGGCGCCGTTCACCACATGGATGGCGAAGCGATAGGGGGGACCGAGAGCCGGAAGCCTTTTCCGGATTTCGGTCTCGTCCCATTCCACATATGCTACGCCGTTTTCTCGGCGCAGTTCCCAGCTCAGCGCTTCCGCCTCGAAGGAGGCCCGGTCGGGATAGGCGTAGAGCAGCCCTTTCTGAAGAACGAGCTGTTCCTGTCCGGTCTTTCGCGCGAGTTCCAGATGTCGCTCAGGGCCATCATGCAGCAGGAAGTTCAGCAATTTCGCCGTCCGGCGTACGCGGGTCTTACTGGCGCCAGCCCACAAGAACCGCAGGAGCCAAGGCGTCAGCTGCGGCAGCGATCTCCAATCGATCGTCAGCGGCCCGTTTCGATCGAGAAGGAAACCGGGAACCTTCCGCCACAAACCGGGCATGCTCATCGGAATGATCGATGCCGGGCTGATCCAGCCGCCATTGCCGTAGCTTGCCCCGGCTTCGCTACCCGGGGCGTTGCCGTCGCAAAGCGCGACATCCCAGCCTGCTTCTGCCAATCTCAATGCCGCTGTGGCACCGATAATGCCAGCGCCAACAACGATTACCTTGCCTGTCATTGCCGTTTTCGTCCTGCTTTCAGGAAAGTCCGCCATGGAAATGGCTGAGGAATTCTCGCGTTCTCGCCTCGCGAGGCTCGTTAATGACCTGGCGCGCATCACCCGACTCGACGACGAAGCCGTCCTGCATGAAGATGACCGTATCGGCGACATCGCGGGCAAAGGCCATCTCATGAGTGACGAGGATCATCGTCATGCCCTGCTCGGCTAGCTGACGAATGACCGCCAGAACTTCGCCGACCAGTGCAGGGTCGAGTGCCGAGGTGGCCTCATCAAACAGCATGACTTCCGGTTTCATGGCGAGCGCGCGCGCGATCGCCACGCGCTGCTTCTGCCCGCCCGAAAGCTGCTCCGGGCGCGCGTCGGCTTTCGCGACCAGGCCGACCTTGGCGAGAAGCTCCATCGCGACGGTCCGCGCGGAATTCCTGTCCTGCTTCAGCACGCTCACCGGCCCAACCATCACGTTGTCGATGACGCTCATATGCGGGAACAGATTGAAGTTCTGAAACACCATCCCGGTATTGGCACGGAAGGTCGCAAGGTCCCGGTCGCGCATGGCAACCCGGCCCGCGGAAAAATCCATCCGTCTCCCGCCGATGGTAATGCAGCCCGCATCCGGCAATGACAGCAGATTGAGGCTGCGCAACAGGGTCGACTTTCCCGAGCCGCTTGGCCCGATCATCGCCACCACATGACCGCGCGGCACCGAAAGGTTGATGTCTTTCAAGACGTCGAGAGGACCGAAGGATTTCTTCAAGCCCACGACCTCGATCATCGGCTCTTCTGCGCCCATTCTCTCTATCTTGCCATTCATGCCTTACGACCCTCCAGCCAGTGCGCCAGGCGCGTCATGGGGAACAGGACCGCCAGATAGACGAATGCAATCAAAGTGTAGGTTTCAAGCGGCCGGTAGGTGGCCGAGGTCACGAGCTGACCTTGATAGAGCAGGTCGGGCACGGCGAGCACGGAGAGAAGCGAGGTGTTTTTGAGCTGCAGGACAGACTGGTTGACCAGCGGCGGCACCATGCGGCGCAACGCCTGCGGCAGAATGATCTTGGCCATCAACTGGCCTCGACGCATGCCGATCGCGCGGCCGGCATCCCATTGCCCGGCATCGATCGAGACGATGCCGCCCCGAATGATCTCCGCATAGAACGCGGCGCCGTACATGGTCAGCGTGATGAAGGCTGCCATCGCAGGGGAGATCTGAATTCCGACCAGCATGGGCAAGGCATAGTAGCACCAGACCAATTGTACGAGCACGGGCGTACAGCGAAAGAGTTCCACGATCGTCATGATCGGAACGGTGACGATTTTCAGACCCGAAAGCCGGGCAAGAGCGAAGAGCGTGCCGACAAGGATTCCGGAAACGATGGTCAGAACGGTAAAGCCGACCGTGTAGCCCAAGCCCTGAAGAAAGAGGCCGCGATACTGCCAAAGGCTGGAAAAGTCCCATTGATACTGCATCACAGCGCGCTTTGTTCGGCCCGGCTGAAAGTCCGGGGAGAGGTTGATGTAAAAAGCCACTCGCCCAATGTCAGGATGTCGAAGACGGGAAGGCCGAGAGCCGTCGCGATCGCCTGCGCAAAGGGTGGCATGTTGGTGCATTCCAGCACGATGGCGCCGACCGACGGATGCTCGGCGACGAGCTTGCGTGCAGCATCGACCACTTCGGCCTCCAGCGCCGCGTGAGCGTATGTTGCAGAGCCTTCGATGAGCGCGTGAAATGCCCCGTTGGCGGGTACGCCGCGCACGGGCACGGATGGATCTGCTCCGCAGGCTTCGAACACTTCGGGAACGAGGCTTCCTGCATCATACGTTATCACGCCGGGGCGCAGGCCTGCACCGAGCGCCATCTCGACTATGGGCAGTTGCATGAGACTGGAGGCAGCCACCGGCACGCCCAACGCCTCGGCCAGTTTCCGTTGGTGTCGCGCCATGAAGCCGCAGGACGTGACAATCGCGCTGCAGCCCTCCGAGATCAGCTCTCGTCCGGCGGCGACGAAATCGTCGACGAGACCCTCGCCGCCGGCACGGACGACGAGGGAAACGGATGCACCGCGCACCTGACGGAACCGGACCGGAAAGCGCCATGATCCAGCATGGCCGACATCGCCGGGCGGGCGTTCGAACGTCGTGTCCAGCATGATGATGCCCAAGGCACCCGAAGAGACGGACATGGTCGTGCCTGTCAGAAGGTCAGGCTTGCAGGCAGTGTAGCCTTGTCGACACCCACGAGCGCGAGGCTATCGACAATCCAGCCCGAGACCTTGCCTTGTCCGCGGCGTTCCGCAAGCCATGCATCGACATAGTCGCGGAACTCGCCATTCGGATCGCGGCGCACGCCGATCGTGGTCGGCTGGCTTCCATGAGGGTCGGGAATGATGAGTTTGACGTTTGGAGCGAGGTGTTTCGTCGTCACGACAGCGAGGAGCGCGACCTGGATGATGGCATCGGCGCGACCCGACTGAAGCGCCAGAATGGTCTCATCGGCAGATTTGAGCGCAACCAGCGTGCAGTTCGGCAGGTTCTTGCGGGCGAAGTTGTCCTGCGTCGAGCCGAGGTCGACGGCCACCCGCATCTCCGGTCTGTTCATTTCCTCCCACTTCGTCACCTCCAGATCCTTGCGGGCAACGAGTGTGAAGGTATTGTCCATCAGTGCCTTGGTGAAATCGACAACCTTGGCGCGCTCCGGATTGTTGCTGAGCCCGAACATGATATCGATCTTGTTGCTTTGGAGATCGATCACGGAGTTGCCCCAGGTCGTCTCGACCAGTTCCAGCTTGACGCCGATATATTGCGCGAGGTCGTGTCCCATCGCGACGCAGAAACCTTCCCATTCTCCAGTTGCGAGATTCTTGTGATAATAAGGCTCGGTGCCTGCAAACACGCCGATCCGCAGCGCCCCCCGCGCCCGGATCGCTTCGAGCGTCGGACCTTCGGTCGCTGCAAGAAGTGCGGAGGATGGAAGTAGCGCAGCAGCGCCTGCGAGCAGCACTGCCCTTCCGAAATCACGTCTGTTCATGGTCATATCCCAGTTGATTGCTCGTTCCCTATTGCGCCTTGCGGGCGATCAATGCGTTTTCGCGATTGATTTTGTTGGAAAGCACGACCGAATAGGTCACGCTTTCGATTTCTTCGATCCGCGCAAGCTCGTCGATGAGCGCTTCCAGATCTTCTAAAAAATTGACGTTCACGCGGCAGAGAATGTTGGCCGGGCCGCTGATCGCGTCGGCGGTCAGGATCTCGGGATAGCCGCGCAATACCGCAAACAGCCTTTGCGTCGCGCGCAGGGCGGTGGTGATGAAGATATAGGCTGAAACGCTTTGATCAATCTCGCGACGGCCCACGATCGCACGATAGCCAAGAATGACGCCGCGACGTTCCAGCCGCTCGATACGCTCCCGGACACTTGAGCGCGCGAGGCCGACGCGTCGCGCCAGTTCACTGGCCGTTACGCGTGCGTTTTCCTCCAGGATGCTAAGCAGATTGCGGTCAATACTATCGCCGTAGTCCATATCGTTCCCACTTTCTTTTGCGGGAAGACTGGGGCCAAATTTTCCCAAAGAAAAGCATTGAAAAATGGGTTCTTCATGACTTTTATTCATGCTGGTCAACAGGAGCTTCGTCATGCGCCGTTTTCTGCCGTCCTTGAGCGCCCTGCATGCCTTCGATGCATCAGTGCGTCACTTGAGCTTTACCAAGGCTGCCGAGGACATGGGGATCACGCAGAGCGGCATCAGCCGGCAGATAAAAAACCTTGAGGATTTTCTTGGGCTTACCCTGTTCGAGCGCGCCGGCCCGAAGCTGGTGCTGACGGAGGAGGGCGCGCGCTATTACGATGAGATTTCGCGCCTGCTCGACAAGTTGGAAGATGTCTCCATCGATGCCGTCCGCGGTCGAAAGGCGCAGAGCATGCTGAAGATCGGCTTTCCGCCGACATTGATGCGGCGCTGGGGTGCTGCGATGCTGACTGCCTTTGCAGCCGCCCATCCTCAAACATGGTTCGAGGTCTATCCCTGTCGTCACGATCTCGATTTCGCGGCATCCGAGCTGGATCTTGCGTTCGTGCGCGGTACGGGCAATTGGAGCGGGGCGCGCAGTCAGTTGCTCTTCGATGAGGAGTTGATCGTTGTGGGAGCGCCGAATCTGGTGCCATTGCAAGGCCTGCCAAACGACGAGGCGCTGCTGGAATACCCGCTGATCCAGAATTCCAGCCGGCCGAGCCTGTGGCTGCATTGGCTGCGGGGAGCAGGTGTGCACTACAAGAGCCGCATCTACGGTCCGCGTTTGCCGAACTTCGATATGATCCTCGAATGTGCCATCAGCGGCATGGGGCTAGCGGTCGTTCCCGAGCTCCATGTGCGCACCGAACTTGCCGCAGGAATTCTGAAGCCCGCCTTAAGCAGGCTCCAGACGTCGGGGGAAGGCTTTTATCTCTGTTTCCCGCAGGCGCGGATGAACTCGGCCAACGTGCGGATCTTCCGCGATTGGTTCGCCACCGAATTCACGCGCCGGCGGCAATTCCTGCCTCTGGCGTATCCCTTGGATCAAAAATAGGCCTTCTCCACCGGCTTTAGCTCGAGCGGATCCTCTCCCCGCTTCAATAGCCATGAATAGACCGGCGGTACCCGGTCTGCGATGGATTCGACATGAACGTCGATGAAGCACGGCCCATCGTCGTGAGCAAAGGCGGACGCCAACGCGGTATCGAGTTCCGAAGCCGTTTTGGCCGTCCATGCCTTGAGACCATAGGCCTCCGCGATTCCCTGACCGCGCGGCGCCAGAAAATCCACGCCGAAGCAATGATTATGGCCTTTGAGCCGGTGGAGGCCCTTGATCCAGCCGAATGTCCCGTTGTTGAAGAGGATAAGGATCGCCGGCACCTCCAGGCGCACCAGCGTTTCCAGTTCGCCGACCGTCATGCCGAACGATCCGTCACCGAAGAGACCGATCGGCCTCTTGGATGGATCGGCCCGCCAGGCGCCGACTGTTGCGGGAAGCGCTGACCCGAGGCCGCCAAAGGCACGTGGTATGGCAAAGCGGGTCTCGCGGTCATTGATTTTGAGGAAACGCGTCATGTATGGGGTCGGCGTTCCTGCATCGGAGTAGATGAGCGCGGGCTTGCCGGAAGATTGCAAAGCTTGATTGAAAGAACGCACGGCGCGCTCGGGCCGTAACGGAACCCGCTCGTCGGAAAGCGCCTCCTCCGCATGCTCCCAAAAGACTTGCCGGCGCCGGTTGAGCTCGTTGACCCAGGCTTCGTGACGTGCGGGCTCGATACTTGCTTTCAGCTCCAGCAACTCCGTGAGGACAAGCAAGGCATCTCCCGGGATGGACAGCAGATTCTCGTAGTTGTTAGCCATGATCTCGGGCGAGATATCGATCTGCGCCAGGCGTTTATTGAGCGTGATCCGCGGAAAGGTCCAGCCGATGGTGACGACCGAACCGATGCGCGAGCCTACGAACAGCGTGAAATCGGAATGTTCAAGCGCCCAGTTCGCATGCGGATGATATCCGTTGTCGCCGATGACGCCGATTGCGAGGCGATGGTCGTCATCGATTGCACCCTGGCCAGTCATCGTCGTGCACATCGGCACGTTGAATTTTTCGGCAAGCCGGGTGATCTCGTTGCCTGCACGGGCGCGGTTCACCCCACCTCCCGCAACGATCAGCGGTCGCTCGGCCCTGGAAAGGAGCTCCAGCAGCTCTTCGAGCTTCGAGCGCGGTGGCAGCGTGGGATAAGCAGGGAAGGTACGGCATTCCTCCTCGACATGCAGAGATATTCGCGTCAGGTCTATTTCGGCCAGCAGCATATCCTCGGGGATCTGCAGATGCACGGCGCCAGGTTTGCCTGAGCAGGCGACGCGAAAGGCGCGGCGGATGATTTCAGGCAGCTTTTCCGGCGTCTTTACCTGCACGGACAGCTTTGTGACCGGTTCGAACAGTTTCGCGCAATCCAATTCCGTCAGGACCCCGCGCCCCTCGCCGGGTAGTGGAATGTCGATGGTCAGCAGGATTACCGGCACCGACGATCCGTTCGATTCAGCGACCGGCGGCAAGGAATACATAGCGCCGGCACCCGATGGGCATTCAAACACGCCGGGCTTGTTGGTGAACCGCCCGTAAGCATCCGCCATGAAGCCGGCAGAGCGCTCGTCGCGGGCCATCACATGCCGTATTTCGCCTTCGCGGTGCTGAAGTGCTTCATAGAGCGGCACATTGGTATCTCCGGGGACACCAAAGATCGTATCGACCCCGTATCCGATGAGCATGTCTACCAGAATGTCAGCACCGCGCATTCGTCTCTCCTGTATCTCGCTGTGCTGATCAGGATAATGAAGCAGAGGTTTGCCGGGGACCGGCAAATCGGCGGCTTGAAGCGGCAGCCGCCGGCAATCTGCCGGCTCTGTCCTTGAGATTGTATGGGGCTGGCGTGCGCCAAGCGCATTGCGATCATATCCGCGCTGTGACTTACCAAGCGAGGCGTTATCGATTGCTGTCGTGAGGTGGTGAGGCGACCGATCCGCGCTCGATCAGGCCTGTTTTGATGGCGGTTCGCCCGACGGGCAGATCCTTGCCGTTCAGCCGCGAGATAAGGCGCTCGGCCGCCTTCTTTCCCATTTCGTAGACCGGCTGGTCGACGACGGTGATCGGCGGTGTCGTGACGGTCGTCCAGTCCGCATCAAGGAAAGAGATCATCGATATATCGCGCGGCATGGACAATCCCAGTTTTTGCAAGGTCTTGAAGACCCTGAGCCCGACGAGACTGTCCGACGCTATGATGGCGGTCGGAGGCGCCGCATCGTGCAGCAGGCTCTTGACGACATCATCCGTCCTTGACTGGTCGGTCGCGCCGAGCCGCACGTAATATAGCGCGTTCTCGATGCCCGCATCGGCCTGCTCCTTCAACATGCCATCCACCCGTTCGCGCACGGCAGAATTGGAAATGCTGCTGATATCGCCAAGGGGTTCGCTCCCGGCATCCATCGCCGATATATAGGCGATCCGTCTATGCCCCATGTCGAGAAGATGGCGGGTGGCGACCATGGCGGCATCGAAATCGTCGCCCGTCACGGCGTCGACGCCGAGCTCCGGAATGTTTCGGTCAAAGAGGACGAGAGGCACGCCGACGCGGCGTATGTCCTGAAGATGCTCCATTCGGTCGCAGCGTGCCGGCGTTACGATCAATCCATCGACGCGCTTGCCGATGAGCAGGTCGACCGCCGACTTTTCCGCATCGAGTTCTTCACCGGAATTGGCAATGATCACATTGAAGCCGGCCATGCGCGCGGCATCGCTGATGCCCCGGACGGCAAGGCTGAAGAAGGCATTTTCGATATCGCCGACCACGACCCCGATGATGCCGGATTTGCCTGTCGTCATGCTACGGGCAAGTTCGTTCGGCCGGTATTCGAGCGTCGCCGCAGCGGCAAGCACCTGCTCGCGAACCTTGTCGCTAACGACGCCATAGCCGCCGAGTACGCGGGCGGCAGTCGCCTTTGAGACATTCGCGGCCCTGGCAACATCGGCGACGGTTACGGAGCGTTTCGAGGTAAGGGGCTCTTCCATGGGATGACGATTACAAGAGTTGTTGACGGACGGTCAATCTGAAGTTAACAAATAGCATTGAGACCGGTCTCTTTTCACGTGATACCGGTCTCTTGTCCAGAAAACCTCTTGCTGCCATAGGGAGTGGAGATGCGGACGCGCATGCATGAATGCCGATAAGAGCATCCTTCAGAGCGGAGAACGAACATGAAATTATCCAGCATTTTCTCGGCCATCGCCGCGCCTCTGCGCGCCGGCGTACTCGCCTATATCGTCGCAGCAAGCGTCGGCCCGGCGGTTGCCGCCGACAATCCCTATAATCTGATCGATCCGAACGTCATCAGCGTCGGCACGATGGGAGATTCCAAGCCCTACACCTTCACGACGGCCGATGGGCAATTCACCGGCTTCGATATAGAGCTCTTTCTGAACGTCGTTTCCCGCATGGGCTTTCCCAAGGACAAGGTGACGTTTACCGGCCAGGAGTTCTCGGCCTTGCTGCCCTCCGTTGCCAACCAGCGTTTCGACGTCGCCGTCGCGGCGATCGGAACGACCGAAGCACGCAAGAAGACGGTCGACTTCTCCGATGGCTATCTCGCCGGCTATCTCTCGGTTCTGACATCGGATGCCTCGATGAAGGATGCAGCCGGCCTCAAGGGCAAGCGCCTCGGCGTCGTGCAGGGCACGCTGCAGGAGGTCTATGCCACGAAGAATTTCACCGGCACCGATCTCGTCAAATTTCCGGACAACAATTCTGCCGTGGCGGCGCTGAACAACGGCACCATCGATGCACATTTCCTCGATTATGAAGCAGCCAAACAATATGGCGAGCGCTATCCGGCACTGAAGATTGCCGTGAATATCCCATCCTTCGACGCACCGGCGGGCTTCGTCGTCCACAAGGGCAACGACGCCTTCCGGCTGGCGCTCAACAAGGCGCTGCACGAAGCGATGCAGGATGGCACCTGGAAGACGCTCTATGAGAAATGGTTCCCCGGCTCGCCGATGCCCGATCAATATCTTCCCAAGAAGTAAGGCCGCGCCGCCGCACGGCCTGCCGGGCGGCGGCATCAACCTGCCTCACGAACTTCATGGGGAATTGAATGGATTGGCTTGAAAATCTCCGTCGCAGCTTCCTCGATTGGGATGCGATGGCAGAAGTCCTGCCGAGCATGATCACGGTCGGACTGAAGAACACACTCATCCTGGCGGCAGCCTCCACCGTGCTCGGCGTCATCATCGGCATGGTACTGGCCGTTATGGGCATTTCGCAGTCACGTTGGCTGCGCCTGCCGGCGCGTATCTACACCGATATTTTTCGCGGCCTGCCGGCGATCGTGACGATCCTCATCATTGGCCAGGGCTTTGCCCGCATCGGCCGCGAGATCTTCGGACCGTCGCCTTTTCCGCTTGGCATCATCGCGCTGAGCCTGATCGCCGGTGCCTATATCGGCGAGATCTTTCGATCCGGCATTCAGAGCGTCGAGCGCGGGCAGATGGAAGCCTGCCGCGCGCTGAGCATGAGCTACGGACAGGGCATGAGACTGATCGTCATTCCGCAAGGGGTCCGGCGTGTCCTGCCCGCCCTCGTCAACCAGTTCATCGGCAACGTCAAGGATTCGAGCCTTGTCTACTTCCTGGGGCTGCTGGCCTCTGAGCGCGAAATCTTTCGCGTCGGCCAGGATCAGGCTGTTGTGACGGGCAATCTCTCGCCTCTGCTGCTGGCCGGCATCTTTTATCTGGTCATCACCGTGCCGCTGACGCATCTCGTCAACTACATCGACGCGCGTTTGCGCCTTGGACGGCAGGGGCGCGGATCCGGTGGCACGAGCGGCCTTGTCGAGGTCGGCGAGCTGGAGGCCGCTTCGGGTACCGGGATGCCTACAGACGCCGCTACTCCGCGCTTCAAAGGTGGGGCCGTTCAAATCCGCGATCTCAGCATGTCCTATGGCGATCTCGAAGTGCTGAAAGGCATCGATCTCGACATAGCCAGAGGCACGGTGACCTGCATCATCGGGCCGTCGGGATCGGGCAAGTCGACGCTGCTCCGGTGCTTGAACAGGCTCGTTGAGCCGAAGCGCGGCGACATCGAGCTCGATGGCGAAAGCATCCTATCCATGAAGCCGGAAAGCCTGCGCCGTCGCGTCGGCATGGTATTCCAGCACTTCAATCTCTTTCCGGATCACACCGCGCTTGAAAACGTCATGCTGTCGCTGACGAAGATCAAGAGGATGCCGAAAGCTGAGGCGCGGCGGATTGCCGAGACCCGCCTGGCGGAAGTGGGGCTTGGTGGCCGCAAGGACCACCGCCCAGCCGGTCTTTCCGGCGGCCAGCAGCAGCGCGTCGCCATTGCCAGGGCGCTCGCCATGGATCCGGAAGTCGTCCTCTTCGACGAGGTCACGAGCGCGCTCGATCCGGAATTGGTGAAGGGGGTGCTCGACCTGATGGCCAATCTCGGGCGCCAGGGCATGACCATGGCAGTTGTTACTCACGAAATGGGATTTGCCCGCAGGGTCGCCGATCAGGTCGTCTTCATGGATGAAGGCCGTATCGTTGAAGCCGGCCCGCCGCAACAGATCTTCGACAATCCGCAAAGCGAACGGCTGAAACGCTTCCTCGCCGAGGTCCTCTGACAAACGGGCCGGCGAGAAATCAGACGGCCCTTCGATCGTAACATTCCCTACTGACAAGGTTTTCCAACATGCATGCTCCCACTCGTTCTTCAAAAGTCGTCGTTGTCGGCGGCGGTATCTTCGGGGTTTCCACCGCCGTTCATCTGGCGCGACTAGGCATTCAGACAACGCTGATCAACGACGGCCCGCTGGCGAATGGCGCATCGGGCCGCTCGCTTGCCTGGCTCAATTCCGCAAGGCGCCGCTCCGATGCCTATCATCGGCTGCGTCTCGCCGGCATCGACCGCTATCGCACGCTTTCCGCACGATATCCGGACGCGGCATGGCTACGTTTCGACGGCGGCCTGACCTGGGATGCCGACGAAGCCGATAACGACATTGCCGCCGTCTTCGATTACGAGCGTGACCTTGGCTACCATGCCCAATTGCTGACGCCGGGCCAGATTGCGAAAGTGACGCCAGGCGTCGATGCAAGCGCCGTCACGCAGCAGGGCGCAATCTTCAATCCGGGCGAGGGGTGGGTCGATCTGCCGTCCCTGATTGGCGTTCTTGCCGAAGAGTTCCGGGCATTGGGCGGCGAAATCGTCACCGATGCCGGCCGGGCGGCTGTCAAGGTGGAGGATGGCTGCGCCCGGGGCGTCACAACTGCAAATGGCGCCCGTTGGGCCGCCGATGCCGTATTGTTGGCGGCCGGCGGCGAGGTGCCGGCGATCGTTGCGGAAGCCGGCCAGCATATTGGCGACGATACGCCGATCGCTCTTCTCGTTCGGACGAAGCCGGTCAAGCATCCCCTGAAGGCCGTGTTGAATACGCCAAGGGTTGCCATCAGGCCCACTCCTGGCGGCGCTTTTGCGCTCGATTCAGCTTGGTCGGAAGAAGAGGTTATCGCAAAGGACGATGGCAGCTATGCAATCATGCCTTCGACCCTTGAAGGGCTCCTGCAGGAAGCCTCAAAGGTGTTGGAAGGGAACCCGAAGCTCGAAATCGGCGACTACGGCGTTGGCCCCAAACCCATTCCGGGGGATGGCGAGCCGGTTTTCGGCGAATTGCAGGCTATACCGGGCTATTTCGTTGCCTTCAGCCATAGCGGTGCCACTCTCGGTCTGATCGCCGGCGAACTGCTTGCCGATGAGATCGCCACTGGCAAGCGTCATCCGCTTCTGGCCTCTTTCCGGCCGGAACGCTTCGTCAGATAGTTTGATCGGAACAGCAGCAGACAGGTTCAAGAGTGTCCGTGAGCGCACACAAGCGATCTTCACGGTCAAACCTGTCGCGCCTGCCGGTGTTCCTGCCTTCTCCTGATATCGAGGATGTTGGCGGCGATCAGGCATGCGGCGGCAAGGGAACGCCCGCCAGTTTGGTCTTGATCCAATCCGAAATACGATAATAGCGCAGCGTCAGCTTCGGACCGTAATTCATATAGAAGGGAGCCGCCGAAAGTGGCTCCAGCTTCAGCGACAGGTCTTTTTCCGGCACGCCTCTGGCCATTCCGAGAGGATGCCGCCGAGCATGCTTCCTGTTGGCACGCCGCGGCCGGACAGGCCCGTCAGCGCCACGACGCCTGGTGCCAGATCGTAGAGGCGGGGAATGGTGCGGTATTGCATGTCCAGCTCGCCAAACCAGAAATATTCCCAGCGGATCTCCTGTTTGATCTGCGGATGCAGCCATTTCAGCCGGTCGCTCATGACCTGCCGCGTATAGTCCATGTTGCGGCCGCGCCGTCCCATCGGGAACATGGAGGCGACGATCCGGCCTTCGGCATTGTATTTGTAGACATAGATATCGCCACGTCCATCATGGATAGTGGTGTTGCGCGGCAGCACCGACAGCCGCTCGTCGTCGGAAAGCGGCTGGGTAGCGGCGACGAAGACCCTCTGGATCTTGAAGGTCCGATCGAGTTTCGGCCAGCCGCCGACGGTATAGGCGCCCGTCGCGAAGATCACCTTGTCGGCAATGACTTTCCCTTTCAGCGTGCTGACCGCCCAGCCGCCCGCCACGCGCTCGCATCCGGTCACTGGCGAATCGGTGTGAATGACGCCGCCTTCCTGGATGACGGCACGTGCGAGACCACGGGAATAGCCGAGCGGATTAAGATGGCCGGCCTCTTCATGCAGCCAACCGCCGTGAAAGCGCGGGCTGCCGGTGATCGCTGCAACCTCGTCCCTGCCGATGGCCCGCGTTTTCGCGCCGACAGCATTGTAGGTGCGAACCTTCTCCTCGATTGTCTTCATCAAGCCGGGGTAAAGCGCGCCCATGACATAGCCGTTCTGCTGCCATTCGCATTGGATCTGGTACTGCCGGATCATGCTGGAGACACGGTCGTTGGCGCGCGTCTGCCGGGCGATCAATCGCTCGGCCCAGGGCTCGCCCAGCATGGAGCGCAGTTCCGGCAGGCTATAATGGGTGAAAGTCGGCGTGCAGTGCCCGGCGTTGCGGCCGGAGCCGCCGAAGCCGATTTCCTCCTTTTCGAGAAGCACGACGCTTGTGCCGCTCTTCGCAAGCTCAAGAGCGGTGGTCAGGCCCGTATAGCCGCCACCGACAATGCAGACATCGACCTTGATCGTGCCTTCCAGCTCCGTTGTATCGGGTGCGGGGGCCGCAGTGGCATACCACAGGGTTGTTTTGAACGGCGAAAATTTCGTCATCCTGCATCCTCAGTGCAGATCGCTGCGGGCATCGAGCGCATCGCGCAGGCCGTCGCCGATGAAGTTGAAGCTGGTGACGGCGAGCGTGATAGCGACGCCCGGGACAATGGCCAGCCATGGTGCGCTGGCGAGATATTGCTGGGCGCCGTTCAGCATATTGCCCCAGCTCGGGAGCGGCGGCTGGATACCGTAGCCGAGGAAGCTGACATAGGCTTCGAGCAGGATGGCGCGGGCGACCGTCAGCGTAGCGGCGACGATGATCGGGCCGATGGCGTTCGGCAGCAGTTCGCGAAACATGATCCATCTGTTGGAGAGGCCGAGCATGCGCGCGGCGAGTACGAAATCGCGTTCGCGCAGCGATCGCACTTCCGCCTCGACGATGCGCGCGGTCTCCATCCAGCTCGTCACCGCGATGATAACGGTGATCATGAAGGGGCTCGGCTTGATGAAGGCGGCCAGCGCCAGCAGCAGGAAGATGCTGGGAAAGGACAGAAAGGCATCGACGAAGCGCATCAGCAATATCCCGATGCGCCCACCGTAATAGCCCGCCACCACGCCGATCACCGTGCCGGTCAGTGTGCTGAGCATCATCGCGAAGAAGCCGACGAGGAGCGAAATCCGGCCTGCCATGAACAGGCGTACGGCGACGTCGCGCCCGAGCGGGTCAGTGCCGAAAATATGGTAGCCGGCCGTAAAGGGCGGTGCGAAACGAGCCCGCAGGTCGATATAGAGCTCGTCATAGGGAAGCAGTGACGGCCCGAGCAGGCAGGCAAGGACTATGAGCGTGATCATGGCCACGCCGAGGAGCGCGAGCCTGTGGCGAACGAAACGGCGCAAGGTCCGATTTTGCCACCAGCGCGAATGGGCGAATAATGATTGCGAAAGGGTTGCGGGGGAGGAGGAAGACATGGCGTTTCTCCTAACCAAGCCGGACGCGCGGATCGACGAAGGCGACGAGCAGATCCGCAAGCAGATTGCCGATCAGCACGAAGATTGCCGAGAACATCAGGAGGCCCATGACGACCGGATAGTCGCTGTAGCCAAGGCTATCGAGGAAAAGCCGGCCCATTCCCGGCCAGGTGAAGACGGTCTCCGCCACTAGAGCACCGCCGAGAATGGTCGGCAATTGCAGGCCGGCAAGCGTGATCATCGGCAATAGCGCGTTGCCGACGACATGGCGCATCAGGACGCGCCGGGGCGAGAGGCCCTTGGCCCTGGCGGTGCGTACGAAGTCCTGGTTGATGACCTCGAGCGTGGCTGTGCGCATGTAGCGGCTCCAGACCGCGATGTTGACAAGCGCAAGCACGAGGCTCGGCATGATCAGATGGATCGCATAATCACCGAGCGAGCCGTTGCCGACCGTGTACATGTTGCCCGCCGGCAGCCATTTCAGCTTCAGCGAGAAGATATAGATGGCGACGAGACCGAACCAGAAAGTCGGTATCGACAGCGCCACCATGGCGCCGACGGTGGCGCTGTAATCAAAGATCGAATAGCGGCGGGTTGCCCCTTTGATGCCGATCCAGGTGCCGATCGCGATCGAGATCACCATCGATGTGCCCATCAGCAGCAGCGTGGCGAACAGATGGCCGAAAATGATCGACAGTACCGGCTGGTTGTCCCGGTAGGAGCGGCCCCAGTCGCCCATCAGCAGATGTCTCAGCCAGTCGAGATATTGGATCGGCAGCGGCCGGTCGAGACCCATTTGGGCAGCGATCCTGTCGAGCGCTTCCTTGGTCATGCCTGGCGTCAGCGTATATTGCGACAGCGGACCGCCGGGAGCGAGGGTAAGTACGGCAAAGCCGATCATCGATACGAGGAGCAGCAGCACTAGGCTCTGCCACAGGCGGCTCAGGAGATAGCGCAACATGGCATTCGTCTCCGATGGTTGCGGAATGTGAAGCGATCAGCCCTTCGGCGCTTCGGCCGAAGGGCTGGAACAAGCAGCCTATGCCTTGGCCCAATACCAGGTGCCCACATTCCAGCTGTCGATGCGCACGTTGATGTTGGGAGTGACGTTTTCGACCCCCACCTTATGGCCGCGCACGGTCGCATACTGGAATAGCGGCAGGAAGGGCAGGTCGTGGCGCATGATCTCCTGGATCTTCTGGTAGACCTTCTTGCGTTCCTCCGGCACGAAGATCTGGCCGCCTTCCGCCAGGAGCTTGTCGACCTCCGGATTGGCATATTGCCAGGAGTTCTGGCCGGCTCCGCCCTTGGCGGTGATCGCCGAGGAACGGAAATAATCGGAGGTGTCGGGATCGGAGCCGGTCTGGAAGTTGATGCCGACGATGACGGAATCGAACTTCGACATTGTCCAATAATCGCCCCACATGACCGCCGGCGGCAGGTTGGAAATCGTAAGCTCCACGCCGATGTCCTTGAAGGTCTGCTGCATGAACTGCTGCACCTGTTCGCGGATATGATTGCCGGCGGTGGTGGAGTTGGTGAAGGAAAGCTTGACGCCGTCCTTTACGCGAATGCCGTCAGGACCGGGCTTCCAGCCGGCATTGTCGAGGATCTTCTTGGCCTTGTCGGTGCTGAATTCCTGCTTCGGCAGGTCCGGATTATAGTAGAAGGACTGCTGCGGAATGTAGCTCTCGGTCAGTGTCGGCAGGCCGTAGTAGAGCGCATCGATGATCGTCTGCTTGTCGATCGCGTAGTAGAGCGCCTCGCGCACCGCCGGATCCTTGAATTGCGGCTTCTCCATGTTGAAGCCGACGGATTCGACCGTGGCGGCCGGAACGACGGCAACAGCCTTTCCATCCAGCCCCTTGGCCTCGTCATAGTGATCCGGGGTGATCCATTGCAGGCCGACGACGTCGATATCGCCGGTCTTGAACTGCGTATACAGCACCGTCAGGTCAGGAACATATTTGTAGACCAGGGTTTCGAGATAAGGGCCGGTGCCGAAATAGTCGGTATTGGCAGCGAGCGTAATGTGATCGCCGGGGACGCGCTCGACCCATTTGAACGGGCCGGTGCCGATGGGGGCATTGTTGAAGGGGGCGGTGTTCTTGTCCTTCTCCGCACCAAGGATATGCTTTGGCACGATGAAGGTCATGGCGAGGATCGACGGGTAGGGCGCAAATGGCTTTTCCATCCGCCAGGTGATTTCCGTCGGCGAGACGACGGTCAGGTCGCGTACCAGCTCATGGCCGGTCTTGCGCCAGCTGCGGAAGTTCGGATCGACCATGAGTTCGAGGGTGAACTTGACGTCTTCGGCGGTGAACGGTGTGCCGTCATGCCACTTCACGCCATCGCGCAGTTTGACCTTCCAATGAAGGCCGTCGGCCGAGATGCCGCCGTTTTCGACCGTCGGAACTTCGGTTGCAAGCGAAGGGGAAAACTTGCCCTCCGGGGTGACGGTAAAGAGCGGATCGAAGACACTGAAATGGATGCCCTCATCGACTTCGATGTGGATCAGATGCGGATTGAAGACGGTCGGCTCCTGCGAAAAGCCGATGACTAGCTGGCCGGTCGGCTTGGCGGGAGGTGCCGCGAAAGCCTCGCCGCGACCGAGGATATTGGGCATGATCAACCCGGAGGCACCGAGTGCCATCATAGTCAATGCCTGGCGGCGGGTTGGTTTCAGGAGGATGGTGTCATTTGCATCGGTCATGATCGTTCCCCTTTTTGTTGGTAGGATTCGGCTGTTTTTCTCTTTCGTCTTTGTATTGTCTGCTTGGTTCGGAGAGGTCAGAAACCACTGATCAGTTCGATCTTCGAACCGTCATGGAAGCGGGAAAAGCGGAAGTTCTTGCGATCCACCACTGGCGGCTTGCCGGTGACGATGTCGGCCATCAATCGTCCGGCCGCAGGCCCGATGCCGAAGCCGTGGCCGGAAAAGCCGGTGGCGATATGAAAGCCCGGAATGCTGTCGATCGCATCGATCACCGGCACGGCATCCGGTGTCACGTCGATATAACCTGCCCAGCGCTGAGCGATCTCGGCCTTCTCGAAAACCGGAAAGGCTTTCTTGAGGTTGGCGAGCGCCGCATTCGAAAGCTTGGTGGAGGGTTTGGGGTCGAGAACGCGGCAATATTCGAAGGGGCTTGCCTCGTCCATCGCCCACCGATTGGGAATGCGCGCTTCGTCGAAGAACCGGCCGGAAACGCGGAAGTTCAGCGAGCGCCACTCCTTTTTCAGCGCCGGCAGGAACTTGCCGGCGTAGCGGAAGGAGCTCGGTACGATGTCCACGATGTTCTCATGGCCCGAAGCGATGGTGTAGCCGCCATCCTGACGCTTGCGCAGGGCAAAGCCGCTCGCCCAGATGGCTTGCTCGGGGCCGCCTTCTAGCGGCTTGGTGCGCAAGACGGAATTCATCACCTTCAACTGCGGCAGATCGAGCCCGAACATGCCGGCAAACAGGCTCGACCAGGCGCCGCCGGCAAGCACGACGGCCTTGCAGGCGATGGGACCACGTTCCGTGATGACGCCGGAGATGCGGCCGCCGGCTGTCTCGATACCGCGCACGGCGCATTCGGTCAGAATGGAGGCTCCCTTGTCGCGGGCGGCCTCGGCAATGGCGGGGGCGGCACGCTGCGGCTCGGCACGGCCGTCGGCGGCGGTAAAGAGCGCACCCTTGAGCTCCATCTGCGTACCGGGAAAGAGGTTCTTGAATTCGGCGCCGCTGATCATGCGGCTTTCCAGCTGGTAGCCTTCCAGATTGCGATTCCAGCGCTCATGATCGGCATATTGCTTGTCATCCGCGCAGGTGAAGATGATGCCGGCGCGCTTGTAGCCGGTGTCGCGGCCGGTACGTCTGTCGAGCGTGCTCCAGATGCGCAGGGCCTCCGCCATGAGGGGCACTTCGCGCGGATCGCGCCTGGAAATGCGCACCCAACCCCAGTTGCGGCTCGATTGTTCCTGGCCGATGCCGCCCTTCTCGCAAAGCGCGACCCGCAGACCCCGTTCGGCAAGTTCCAGCGTCGTCGAGGTGCCGATGATGCCACCGCCGATGACGACGACGTCGACTTCCTTGGGCAGTTCCGCATCCCCGTGAACGGGCACAACATAGGGGCCGGGCATGGTCAGAAGGACTCCTCTAACTGGCAATTGATGGTAAATTCGGCAACGCTTGCCTCGTTCGGCAGCTCCATCAGCATGGAGATGATGCGGGCGAGGTCGCGCGGATCGGTCATCTCGCTATCGGGCTTGCTCGTAAGCCCGCGCGCCATGTCGGTCGCGACGAAGCCGGGGCAGATGGCGGTAGCGCGGATGCCAAGTTCAAAGCCGGTGTGGCGTATGGCATGGGCCAGCGCGACCGCCGCGAATTTCGAGACGGCATAAAGACCGGAATTCGCGGACTTCACCCGCTTTCCCGAAAGCGAAGCGACGACGATGACCCGGCCGCGACCGCTTGACGCAAGGGCGCTCCACGCGGATTTTGCAAGTCTTCGCGGTGCCTTGACGTTCACCTCGAGCAGATCGTCGAGGTCGGCATCATCGGCTTCGATCACCGTCTTTGCGATGCCAATGCCGGCATTGGCGACGATCGCGTCGATGCGCCCGAAGGTGCGAAGCGTCTCTTCCACCCAGCGATCGGATGCGTCCGTATCGATGGCATCATAGGCAAAGGCGCTAACGTGCGCAGGGTCTGCCCAGGCGGGCATTTCAGGACGGCGCATGCCGAGCGAGAGCCGCCATCCCTTGGCGGCAAGTTCCTCGGCGAGTGCGGCGCCGATCCCCGGCTGGCACCGGATATCATTGCGACACGCTCGTCACTCATGCCCATGTCTGCTCTCCCATGGTTTGCCGGCTCACGATTGCGCCACGATGCGCCGGTAAATCCGGCGCAGGATGTCGATCAGGAGCCTGTGTTCTTCGTCGGTGATGTCGGAAAAGAATTCGCGTGATTGCTTGGTGACGATGGCACGCACACGTTTTGCCAGTTCGTGACCTTTTTCCGTGATGTAGAGTTCCTGGGCGCGGCTGTCGTCCGCCGACGTCTCGCGCGTAAGGAGATCATGTGCTTCCATCTGTTCGATCAGCCTGCCGGTCGCCGAGCGGTCTTTCAGGATGATTTGCGCGATGGTGGAAGGCCGGATTCCCGGATTGTCGTCAACCAGGAACAGGGTAGTGATCTTTCCCGTTCCGCGGGCGACGTCCAGACCTTCCAGCTTCTCGTCCAGATCGCGCGAGACGGCAAGATTGATGCTGCGGATATAAAAGCTCAGCGTATCCTCCAGGACGTCGATATCGATGTCCTTGACGGAAATTGGCGGGGCCTTGGTCGGCGGCATGGCTCGGAACCTTTGAAAGGCAACGAAACATCGTTCCCGCCACCCCTAATGCGTGGCAGGTCCATGATCGTCTGCGGCGGATCGTCGCTGGAAATTTCATGCTCATGAAAGGACGGATAGTGGATAAATGCAACTATTTTTTCGCCCAATCAGATAAAAAATAATCAGTGCGGAAGACTGCCGGTTTCTCAGGCATCAATCGCCGCTGGCGCGCGCACGAATGGTGGTAATTAAGCAGAAGCGGGCCGCATTCGGCGCCGCTATGCCTCGTTGGTGGACGTTTAGCCGACCGCTTCCCAGTCGCCGCCGGGGATGGCAGCCAACAGGTTTTGGGTATAGGCATGAGCCGGCGCACGGAAGATCTGCGAAGGCGGGCCACATTCGACGATCTCGCCCTTGTACATGACGGCGACTTCGTCACAGATCTGGCTGGCGACGCGCAGGTCGTGGGTGATGAAGATCATCGCGACCTTGGTATCCTGCTGGATTTCGGCAAGAAGCTTGAGGATTTGCGCCTGGATCGAGACGTCGAGAGCGGAGACTGCCTCGTCAGCCACCAGCAGCACAGGGTCGAACATCAAGGCGCGGGCGATACCGATGCGCTGGCGCTGGCCACCGGAGAACTCATGGGGAAAGCGGTCAAAGGCACCTTCGTCGAGGCCGACGCGCTTGAGAAGACGCAGCGCCTTCGCCTTGGCCTCTTGCATCGACAGGCCGTGCGCCATCGGTCCAACGGTGAGAATGCGGCCGATCGTATGGCGCGGGTTTAGCGAGGCGAATGGGTCTTGAAAGATCATCTGTATATAAGGACGCAATGGCCGGAACTCGTCGTCTGACAACGGAGCGATATCGCGGCCATCGAAGAGAATCCGACCGCTGTCCGAGCTCAAAAGCTTCAACAGGACGCGGCCGAGCGAGGATTTTCCGGAGCCTGATTCACCGACTACACCCATTGTGCGTCCCTTGCGGATCGAGAAGCTGACGTCGTTGACCGCCTGCACGGTCCGCGATTTCGACAGGAAGCCGCTTCCCGCTCGATAGGTCTTGTTGAGCTTATCGACTTCCAGCACCACGGGCGCTTCGGCAATGGTTTCGCGACCGGCGGTCGTCATGCGGGGAACGGCCGCAATAAGACGCTGCGTATAGGGATGAACAGGCGCATTCAGCACCTGGGCCGCCGGTCCCTGTTCGACAAGATGCCCCTTCTCCATGACGATCACCCTGTCGGCAATCTCGGCGACCACCCCGAAATCATGGGTGATGAACATGACGCTCATCTTCTTGCGCGCCTGTATCTTGCGGATCAATTCGAGGATCTGGGCCTGCGTCGTCACGTCCAATGCAGTGGTCGGTTCGTCGGCGATCAGCACATCCGGATCGAGCGCCAGCGCCATGGCGATCATCACGCGCTGCCGCTGCCCGCCGGACAGCCGGAAGGGATATTGATGCTGGAGAAGATCCGGATCTGGCAGGCCGACTTCGCGGAGCAGTTCCTTCACCTTCTGCCGCCGGCTTTCCGGCGTGCCGATCTTGTGAGCATCGAGAACCTCGATGATCTGGTCGCCGATCGTCATCAGTGGATTGAGTGCCGAGAGCGGGTCCTGGAAAATGATCGAAACGGCTCGTCCCCTCAGGCTTTGAAGGGTGGCAGCGTCGGCGCTTACGAGGTCCACGCCCTTGAAGCGGATCGTACCCGCCGTTACCTTTATGATGGATGGCAGCAGGCCCATGATCGCATTCGCGGTCACCGATTTCCCCGAACCGGATTCACCGATGATGCAAAGGATCTCGCCTTGCATGAGGTCGAAGGTGATATCCTGCACGGCATGCACGCGTTCCATGTTCTTCGGGAGGCTGACCGTCAGACCGCGCACGGAAAGTACCGGCCCGTTCGGCAGGACTCTATCTTGAGTATCGGATGGGATCATGGAAAGCCTCCTTGCTCTGAACCAGCGAACACGCCCTCTCAGGGAGTGCTGACGAAATGCCAGAAGCAAGAAGAATGCCGGTATTGCTGCCTTCAAGGCAAGCGAAGGAAATTAATCGGCAGATTTTTGCCGTCCACCCGCGCTTCAAGCGATCAGTCGCAGCAACCTGTGGATATGGAAATCTCCGCCTATGCACATTTGCTATCGTTCAAACGGTTCGCCGAGTGAGGCGACACCATTCAGCTTCAGGAGCCGGCGATCGACGGAGATGATGCCAAGGACGATGATCGTCACGAGATAGGGCAGGCATGCGAGCAATTGCGAGGAAATTGCGAGCCCGCTCGCCTGCGCCGCAAGACCCATCAGCGACACCGCACCGAACAGGCAGGCGCCCAGGAAAATCCTGGATGTCAGCCAGGTTCCAAAGACAACGAGGGCAATGGCAATCCAGCCCCGCCCGGCGATCATGCCGTCCGCCCAGAGCGGCGTATAGATCGTGGAGGCGTAAGCGCCGGCAAAGCCTGCCATCATGCCGCCAAACGCAACTGCCGCGAAGCGGATCGAGACAATGGGATAGCCGATAGCATGCGCAGCTTTCGGATTTTCGCCGACGGCGCGAAGAATAAGACCGACCTTGCTATAGGCAAACATCGCCCATATGCCGACGGTCACGACAAGCGAGATCCAGACGACGATATCCTGGCTGAAGAGGCCCCCGACGATTGGAATTTGTGAAAGCCCGGGAATTGCGATCTTTGGCAAGGTGGTGACGGTCAGGCTCTCATAACTCTTGCCGAATAGTGCCGAGAGGCCCTGGCCGAGAATGCCGAGGGCAAGACCGGCAGCAACCTGGTTTGCGTTGAAGCCCAGTGTGATAGCGGCAAAAATCATGGAGAGGAGTGCACTTCCGAGACCGGCCGCAAGGAAGGCAAGAAGATGACCGCCGCCATGATAAACGACAATGAACGCGATGACGGCGCCAACGGCCATCAAGCCCTCTACGCCGAGGTTCAAGACACCGGCGCGCTCAGCAACAAGCTCGCCCAGGGCTGCCAGCAGAAATGGCGTTGCGGCTGCCAGCATGCCGGCTAGAATGAACTCGACGGCGCTCATGATGCGCTCCGGATGGGCACGCGGCGCCAGACGATGCGATACCGCACGAAAGCCACCGCGATGAGATAGATGAGGAGCAGACTGCCCTGGAACACGCGGACGGCTGCAATCGGCAGATTGGCGGAGACCATGGCGTTATCGCCACCGATATAGAGCGCTGCCATGATGATCGCGGAGATGACGATGCCGATTGGATTGAGGCCGCCAAGATAGGCAACGATGATTGCCGCGTATCCATATCCGGTCGAGATCGAACGCTGCAGCTGGCCAAGCGGTCCGGCAACTTCAGCGGCACCCGCAAGTCCGGCGGCCGCTCCGCCAATGATCAGCGACAGCCAGATTGCCCAGCTCTCCTTGAAACCGGAATAGCTTGCCGCCCGGGGAGCCAGTCCGCCGACCTGCAATTTATACCCGGCGAAGCTCTTCTGCATGAAGATCCACGCCGCGATCGACAGGCCGACGGCAAGGATAAGCGAGACATTGACGCGGGTTCCCTCGAACAGGATCGGCACCATTGCGTCGTACTGGAACATGACCGATTGCGGGAAATTGAAGCCGCCGGGATCTTTCCATGGGCCGAGAAGAAGATAGTTGAGCAATTGCGCGGCAACGAAGCTCAGCATCAATGAGACGAGGATTTCATTGGCATTGAGCCTGACGCGCCAGAAGGCGGTGAGAGACGCCCATAGAGCACCGCCGAGAGTGCCGAGCAGCAGCATTGCCGGCCATATCCATTGGCCCGTTGCCTGCGGCATCCAGATGGGTATGGCGGAGGCGAAGATTGCGCCAAGAATGAATTGGCCCTCAGCGCCGATATTGAAGACCTTCGCGCGAAAGCCGATTGCGAGACCCTGTGCAATCAGAAGCAGGGGGCCAGTCTTGAGCAATACTTCCGAGAATGAGGCCCAGGAGACGAATGGTTCGATCAGCATGGCATAGATCACCGCCATCGGATCACGGCCCATCGCGACATAGAGGCCGAGATTGAGTGCGATGGTGACGATGAGGGCGATCGGCGGCGCGAGCAGCTTTGCGGCGAACGAGGCTCGATCGCGGCGGACAAAGCTGGGAAGGATTGCAGAAAAGGAACGGCTCATGCGAATGCCTTTTCGCCTTGGGGCTGTGCGCCGATCATGTATCGACCGATATCTTCAGCTTTTGTATCGCGGGTCACGAGTGGCAGGCTCAGCGTGCCGTGGTAAAGGACCTGAATGACGTCGCTAAGCTCGAACAATTCCTCGAGCTCTTCCGATATGACGAGAATTGCCATGCCTTGATTGCGCAGCTCGATCAGTCGCTTGCGAATGGCGGAAGCCGCGCCGACATCCACGCCCCAGGTTGGTTGCGCAAGAAACAGCAGTTTCGGGGCGAGCATGATTTCGCGGCCGACGATGAACTTCTGCAGGTTTCCCCCGGAAAGCGACCCGGCTTCAGCCTCTGGACCGCGCGTGCGCACGTCATAATCCCGGATGCACTCGTTTGCGAAATCCGTAGCCTTCGCTTTGTCGATGAAACCATGCCTGACAAGCTTCAAGGGATGGGCCGTCAGTAAGCTGTTGAGCGTTAAGGACATTTCGGGAACGGCGCCATGCCCGAGCCGGTCTTCCGGGACAAAGGCAAAGCCAAGCTTCCGGCGGCTGGCGGCGTCGAGGCTGCCGACATCCTGCCCCATCATGAAGATCTGATCGCGCTTGTCTCGGGGTAGGGGCGTTTCCCCGGAAATCAGGGAGGCAAGCTCCTTTTGCCCATTCCCGGAAATGCCGGCGATTCCCAGAATCTCGCCGCTGCGCACCGTCAGGCTGATCATGGAGAGCGGCATGCCAAAGGGATCGTCCGGCCGGTAGTCGAGGCCGATGATTTCCAGGCGCTTTTCACCCTCGGCCAAAGTCAAGGCCGGTATCGCTTCCGGCATATCGCGGCCGATCATCATGCGGGCGAGATCATGGGCGTCGTGTTCGCGCGGATCCACATGCCCGGTCACGTGTCCGCCGCGCAGGATCGTAGCCCGGTCGCACAGGGATTGGATTTCTTCCAGCTTATGCGAGATGAAGAGGATCGACACGCCGCGATCGCGCAGCCGGCGCAGCGTGTCGAACAGCTTCTCGACGGCTTGCGGCGGCAGCACCGAAGTCGGCTCGTCGAGGATCAGCAGCTTCGGATCGGTCATCAGGCACCGGATGATCTCCACCCGCTGCCGCTCGCCGACCGACAGTTCGTGCACATGGGCGAGCGGATCGACTTCGAGACCGAATTCATCTCCCAGGGCGCGGATGCGCTGCGCAAGCTCGGCCCTGCTGCCGGAGACGATCAGGCGAATATTCTCGACGACCGTCAGGCTCTCGAACAGCGAGAAATGCTGAAAGACCATCCCGATGCCAGTACGCCTCGCCTCCGCAGGGGAGGCAAGGCTCAAGGGCTTTCCATGCCAGGCAATGGTCCCATCATCCGGTTGTTCGACGCCGTAGATCAGCTTCATCAGCGTCGATTTGCCTGCGCCATTCTCTCCGAGGATGGCATGGATCGAGCCCGGGGCTACGTCCAGATCGATATGCTTGTTGGCATGGACCTGGCCGTAGCTTTTGGAGATGCCGCGCAGCGACAGCAGCGGAATGGTCATTTGGATTTACTTCGGCAAAGGCGTCTTCACACCTTTGACATGCCAGTCCATTGCCACGATCTGGGCATCCGTCAGTGTCGCGCCCGAAGCCGCTCCTTCGCTGCCATCGGCCTTGGTGATCGGGCCGGTGAATGGCGAAAAGCCGCCGCTGGCGATCTTCGCTTCGACTTGCTTGATCTTGGCCATGGTGTCGGCCGGAATTGCCGGGCTCCAGTCGACGACTTCGACGACCTTGTCCGCGACGCCGAGGAAAGCATTGGCACCCTTGAAGGTGCCCGCGAGATGGGCATCGACCGATGCCTTGAAGAAGGGCGACCAGTCCGTGGACACGCAGCCGAGATAGGTTTTCGGCGCATATTTCTTCATCGAGGAGTTCAGATTGAAGGCGTAGACACCGGCTTCCTCGCAGGCTGAAATGACCGAAGGCGTATCCTGTGCGTTCGAGAAGATTACATCGCAGCCTTGCGAGATCAAAGCTTTGGCGGCCTCTTGTTCCTTGGCCGGATCGAACCAGGAATTGACCCAGACGACCGATACCTCGATATCAGGCTTGACGGCCTGCGCGCCAAGCGTGAAGGCGTTGATCGACGTGATCAATTCGGGAATGGCGAATGCGGAAACCGAACCGAGCTTGCCGGTCTTGGAAACGGCGGCCGCTGCCATGCCGAGCAGGTAGGTTCCCTGGAAATACTTGGCGGCGAAGGGCGAGAAATTCGGGGCGACCTGGAAGCCGGAGGCGTGCAGGACGGTCACCTTCGGGTTGCGGCGGGCAATCTGAAGCGCGCCGTTCTGATAGCCGAAGGAGCCGGCGATCAGGAAGTGGTTTCCGTCGGCGACTGTCTTGTTCATGATGCGATCCGCATCCGGGCCTTCGGCGATGTTCTCGATCACGGTGACCTTAACCTTGTCGCCATAGGCGGCCTTGATCGGATCGAGGCCCGCGGCCAGCGCATGACCCCAGCCGACATCGCCGATCGGCGAGGGCACGACGAGCGTAATGCCGAGCGGTTCGGCGGCGGCAAAGGCGGAGCGACCGGTAAAGGCCGTTGCGAGGCCTGCGACGGCCGCGCTCTTCATCAATGTTCTGCGGGTCAGATTCTTCTGCATCCCAGTTCCCCTTTTTGGCTTTTCAGAATTCTACTGTTGCAAGTGCCGCCTCGGCCGCCGCAAACAGCGCGGCCTCATCCAGTCCGGTGAATTCACCCTTTTGCCAGACGATGCGTCCGTTGATCATGGTCAGATCGGTCGGCATGCCGATCCCGACCTTCGCAATCAGGCTCAGCGGGTCATGCCGTGTGCCGACATAATCCATCCGCCGCGTATCGATAGCGAATAGGTCGGCGGCCATACCCGGGGCAAGTCGCCCGATATCTGTGCGTCCGAGCAGGCTTGCGCCTCCGCTTGTCGCATATCGCAGGAAGTCAAGCGGGGCAGGAACGGCGTGCGCGCGCGTCGAGGCTGTCAGGCATTGCAGCATGTAGGCGGAATGGATGCAGTGCATGAGGTTGGAGTTGTCGTTCGATGCGGCTCCGTCGCAGCCGAGGCCGATACGCAGGGCGAAAGCCTGCATCGCCGGAATATCGGTCACTTCGGCGCCGACAAGATAAACCGGCTCGGGGCAATGGGAAACGCCGGTGCCGCTTGCCGCCATCTTGCGCAACTCGTCATGCGTCAGTTCCCAGCAATGGGCATAGAAGGTGTCGGGACCGGCAAAGCCCAATTCGGCGCAGTAATCGACCGTGCGCATGCCATGCCGCGCCTCGATGACAGGGCTTTCGCCTTCGCCGACATGGGTATGCAGCTGAACGCGGCGATCACGCGCCAGCGCGACCGACTCGACGAAGGTTTCACGATAGCAATTGACCGGCTGGCAAGGTGCGACAACCACCTGGCGCATGCTGAAGGGGCTGGCATCGTGATAGCTATCGATCAGCCGCGCGCAGTCGGCGATGAATTCGTCGGTGGTTTCGAGCATGGCATCAGGAATCGTCGACCCCTCGGACTTCGGCAGGGTGTTGCCGCCACGGCCTGCGTGAAAGCGCATTCCGAGCAATTCCGCCGCCTCGAACTGTCGATCGATCAGGCGCTTGCCCGCATGGCGGGGAAAGCAATATTGATGGTCGAAGGCGGTCGTGCAGCCATGCTTGATCATCTCGGCCATGGCGGTGACCGAAGAATGATAGAAACAGTCTTCCGTCAGCCGTGAGAAGATCGGATAGATCCGGTCGAGCCATTCGATGACCGAAAGCTTCGTCCAGTCGAGGTCGGCCCGGTTGCGCACGAAACACTGAAAGAAGTGGTGATGGGTGTTGACGAGCCCCGGATAGACGAACCAGCCAGATGCGTCCTGGACTGCCGTTCCTTCGGGTAAGCCGTTCAACGACAGGTTTTCGCCAATCGCCTGGATCGCCGAGCCCTTGGTGAGCAGGTCGACGTTCCGGCGCAAGCTCGGCCCATTGCCCTCATCGACGATAACTGCAGCGCAATTCTTCAGGAGATAACCGGTCATTCCATCATGCCTCTGCTGCCGGATGCGGATCGGGTTTCAGCTCGTGCAGGCGGTGAATGCCGGGCATTTCGATGAAACCGGGCAGGCTGCGGATGGCGCGCATCCAGAGGCGGATCAAGGGATAGGGATCAAGCGGGATGCCGCCGTCAGGCGCAAGCGCGACATAGGGAAAGCAGGCGATATCGGCGATCGTCGGCTCACTTGCCGCAAGAAACCGCATGCCGCGCTCGCGCTGTTCGAAGAGGCCCGCTTCGAGCTCGCGCAGGGCAGCAATCCCTTGAGCCTGTAGAACCTTGATGTCACCCGGTCGCAGGAGCATTTCGTGGAGCCGCGCGCCGCCAAGATTGGCTGTCAGGCGATGCGAAAAGGAAAGCCATTGCTGCACGCGTGCTGTTTCCTGCGGCAAACTCCGGCCCAGCCATTGCGGCGCGGCATTGGCGGCGAGATAGGCAAGCATCGCCGAGGATTCGGTCAGCACGAGATCGCCATCCTCGAGGATCGGGATCGATCCCGCCGAATTGAGCGCCAGAAGCTCCGGCCCGCGATGCTCCGCGCCGGGATGGAAATCGACTGGCCGGATTTCGAGCTTGATGCCGAGGATCGCGGCCATCAGCCGGATCTTGTAGCAACTCGGCGATAGAACATAATCGTAGAGCTTCATTGTGCGACCAACTGTGCGCCGTAGGTATAGTTGTGGCGCTTGAGCCATCGCCGGTAGGCGACCGAGGTGAGGTCGGCCCTTGTTGGAATTTCCATGCCGGGATCGAGCGGAAGAAGCGCGGGTATCTGGTTTTCGAGGATCGAACGATCCTGCAGGAAGATCGTCTGTTGAAAGTGGATGAGATCGGTCATCGGCGTTTCATCATCGAAGAGCGCCATCCAGGGCCATACGTCGCATAGGTCTTCGGCAAGAGGCTGGACGAATAAGGTGATGACGTCCCATTCGCTGGGGCGCGGAGGGCATGTCTTGTAGAGGACCGAACAGGTCGGGGCCGGCACGCGGTACATATATTCGGTCGTAATGCCGCCGGTCGCGGATTTTGCAGCCTGCGGCTGGTAGAACTTCACCTGCGTTGCCCAGACTTCATCCACACCCTCACGGATCTCGACCTTGTAATTTTCGACCTCCGTATGTGGTTCCGCACCGAGGATGTCAGTATGGACGAAGGGAAAATGCGCGATGTCGAGAAAGTTCTCCACGGCGCGAAGCGGCGAACAGCGCACGCGGACCACGCCGACATCGACGAAGCGCCGGCCCGGCTGATCGGCCTCAGGAATGGCAAAAAGTTCTTTCTCCGGGTTTCCGAGGGAGGACCAGACATGGCCATACCGGACGCGGATGGGGAGGGCTCTTCCCTCGGCGGTCGTCACACGCGCATTGCCATCCTGATCGCGCGCGACCTCGATCGCCTCGCCCATCAGCCAGGTCTTGCTTCCCTTCTCGCTGAGCTGGCTGAAAAGGCCGACCGGATACCATTCATCGATCATCGCGCCGCCATTCATCATGCATTCTCCCTTTGGCGCTCTTCCGCGGCACGGCGGATGGATTCGACAATCCGGGATGCCGCAATGCGGTCTGCCGGGCTGCGATCCCTATCGATCAAGAGAAGAAGGAGCGTATGTTTTCCCTGAGGTGCCAGCAGCAGCCCGATCCAAGGAAATTGAGGTAGGCGAACCAGCCCCCTTGCATCATTCTTTGCCCCTGCCGCAGCTTCGATCTCCGCGACGCCCGTTTCAACGATCAGGGAGCGCAGCGGGATGAATTCCTCGAGCTGAGGAGGCGGTGTTGCCGGTTGTCCGATTGCCACCCATAGAACACCATCCGCTTCTTCCACTTGCTGGACGGCGACGCGGATGGTTTCCGGCGGAACGAGATCGGGATGGGCCGGAATGCGAATACATCCGCCTGACGGCGAATAGCTCCACCCGTGGTAGATGCAGGAGAGTGCCTCGCCGCGGACGAAGCCATGTGACAAGCTCATTCCGCGATGCGGACAGCGATCGGATGATGCGGTTGCGCGACCCGACTGACTGCGCCATAGAGCAATCGGGCCAACCGATGTCCAGGCCGGTATGACGGTTCCTGGTGGCAGATCGGAGGAAAGGGCGACTGGCGCCCAGGATCCGGCCCCATCAAATGGCATGGTCTCAACTCTCTAATTTCACCAATGGCTTAGCGCCACTGGTCATAGGCAGGCACTGATGCCTGCATCCCCTTAGCGTTCAAAGATTTTGCATAAATAATTCGCATTGGCAACAATGATTAAATAAAAGGCAATAGATCAGGAATTCCTAAGATGCGATGTTTCCGGCCCATTCATGACCCTGCGTTGAATCCCCTCAACCCAGACGTCGATCGGACCGAGTGAGCAGCCCATTTCCAGCATGTCGATCAGTTCCACAGGTCCGGTGACCTCAAGTTCGATCCGGGCCGCATCGGAATGGAAGAATGTCTGCGCAAGTCCGAGCTTGTTGGCGTGACGCCGGATCCACGGGACGAATGAGGCTGCGTTAAGGTCACCCAGTATCGTCATGCGCTCTCGAAGTTCACCTTGCGGCACGTGCATTCGCCAATGATCCCTGCCTTGCATCAAGATGACAGAATAACCGCTTCATGGGTTTGCGAAAGGGGGCATCTCCGAAAACAATGCTCCGCCGTCCCTGTGGACAGCGGAGCTAGAGGCTGTGTCAATTCTTGACGGTGTCTTCCAGGAAGAAGCGGCCAAGCGGGTTTTGATGGAAATTATCGATATTCTTGCGCGCGACGTTGATATAGGGGCTGTAATAGAGGTCGATCCAGTTGACGTCGTCCTTCGCCATCTTCTGCAGATCGATATACATCTGCTCGCGCTTCTTCGGATCCAGCTCCAGCCGCGCCTTGGCGACGAGGTCCTTTACCGCGTCGTTCTTGTAGTTGGTCATGTAGTTGTTGTTGGAATCGTGGCCGAGAACGAAGGTCGTCTTCTGGTCCGGATCGAGAATATCGTTGGTCCAGTAATTGACGGAAATGTCGTAGTCGCCAGCGATGGTCATGTCCCATTCCTGACTGGGGTCCACCTTTTGCAGGTCGGCGGTAATGCCGGCCTTGGCGAGTTGCTGCTGGACCAGCACGGCCGTCTGTTCATCCACTTCATCGCCGGCGCGAATGAGGTATTTTAACGTGAGATTGGAGACGCCGGCCGCTGAAAGCATCTGCTTGGCCTTTTCCGGATCGTAGGGGCGTTGCGGATTATCCGCATAGTAATACAAGGCGCCCTTGGGGATGTAGGAATTGGCGACGGTGCCCTGATGAAAGGTAACGGCGTCGACGATCGCCTTCTTGTCGATCGCCATATCCAGAGCCTGGCGGACCTCCTTCTTGCCGAGGTCGCCATGGGCGTGGTTGATCAGCAGGTGATCCTCACGCGTGGAAGGATCGATCAGCACGTTGAGGTTTGGGTCCTTTTTCAGCTCTTCGACACGCGAGAACGGAACGAAAATGGCGGTATCTAGCTGGCCGGCCTGCACGTTCAGCATCCGGGTGTTGTCGTCCGGTACCGAGATCCATTCGACGCCGTCGAGTTTCACGCGGTCGGCCTGCCAGAAATTCGGGTTCTTCTTCAGGATGATGCGATCGCCGCGGCGCCATTCCTCGACGGAGAAGGCGCCGGAGGCGATCGGCTTTTCCGCATAGGCATCCGGCCCCATCGATTCCATCCCGGCCTTCGAGATGACCGATGCGTTCGGCAATGCCAGCGTTGAAAGGAAGGGCGCCGATGCATGTTTGAGCTTGATCGTCAGCGTGTGCGGATCAGTCGCGACGGCGGTATCGATCACCTTGTATGAGTCGCTCCAGAGCGATGCCTTGTCGTCGCGGACGCGCAGCAGGCTGAAAGCTGCATCGTCAGCCGTCAGCGGCGAGCCATCGGAAAATTTCGCATCGCGAATCTTGAAGACATAGGTCAAGCCGTCATCCGAGGTCGTCCAGCTTTCCGCGAGACCCGGCTCCAGCTTCGTGCCCGTCTTGTCGACGCGCACCAGCACGTCGTAAACGTTGGAGAACACCCAGTTGTCGATATTCTGCGCTGTTTTGATCGGATCGAACGTCGTCGAGTCCTCACGGCGACCGATGGTCAGCACGCCGGCGGCTTCCGCATAGCTCGCGCTCAGCGTCAGGCCGGCGAGGACGGCGGCAAGCCCGATTGTCTTCCATTTGTTGATCATGAATTCGTTCCCTTCGTTGTTATCGCATGCGTTTGGCTGATTGTGTCTGCCCGGCGGGTGCCGCATCGCGTTCGCCATGCAAGGGCTTGTCCGGATCGATATCGGGAATGGCTGCAATGAGCGCCGAGGTATAGGCATGCTTCGGGCGGGAGAAGATCTCCTGCGAGCGGCCTTCCTCGACGATCTCGCCGCGATACATCACGACGGTCCGCTCACAGAGGTCGCGCACGATGGCGAGGTCGTGAGCGATGAAGATCAAGGTCAGGTTCATCCGGCGCGTCAGTTCACGGAAGAGATCGATGATCTGCGCTTGGATAGTGACATCAAGGGCGGCCACGCATTCGTCGGCGATGATGAGCTTCGGATCGACCGCAAGCGCCCTTGCAATGCCGGCACGTTGGCATTGGCCACCGCTCATGCTGCGCGGCTTGCGATCGGCGAATTCGCGCTCCAGGCCGACGAGATCGAGCAATTCGCCGATGCGCGCGGGGATGTCGGCCTTTGCGACCTTGCCGTGGACTTTCAGCACTTCGGCAAGCGTCTGGCCGATCGTCAGGCGCGGGTTGAGCGCGTTGAACGGGTCCTGGAAGACCATCGCGGTTTCGCGCCGGAGCCTTGCGAGGCCGACACTTTTCTGCTGGGTCAGATCGATGCCGTCGAAAGTGACATGGCCGGAGGAAATCGGGGTGAGGCCGAGAACGGCGCGCGCAAGCGTGCTCTTGCCGCTGCCGGATTCTCCCACAATGCCGATGGTTTCGCCCGGCATGATCTGCAGGCTGACGCCGGAAACGGCGCTGACCGTCTTTGCGCCGCTGCCCCTATAGAAGCCGCCGCCGACCCTGAAGTCTACACTCAGGTCATCGATTTCAAGCAGCGGCTTGGCTGACGTTTTCGGCCGGGTTGGTTCCGGCTGCGTCATTGCCGCTTCGTCGGGCAGGGAAGGGTGGCTGTTGATCAGATCGATCGTATAGGGGTTTTCAGGCCGACTGAGGATCGTCCTTTTGGGACCCTGTTCGAGCACCCGGCCGCTGCGCATGACGGCGATCCTGTCGCAGGTCTGGGCGACGATGCCGAGATCATGGGTTATGAGGATGATCGAAAGCCCGCGCTTGTCGCGAATGTCGATCAGAAGCCGCAGGATCTGCGCCTGGATGGTGACGTCGAGCGCCGTCGTCGGCTCATCGGCAATCAGGATCTTTGGATTGCAGGAGAGTGCGACGCCGATCATGGCGCGCTGCCGCATTCCGCCGGAAAACTCGTGCGGATAGCTGTCGTACTGCCTGGCGGGATCAGGAAAGCCGACCTGGGCGAGGATCTCGGTTGCGGCTGCGCGCGCCTCGCGCGTTTTGAGCCCCTGATGGTAGCGGATGCCTTCGGCGATCTGGTCGCCGATGCGCATGACGGGATCGAGATGGCTTGTCGGATTCTGGAAGATCATGCCGATTTCGCCGCCACGCACCTCAAGCATCTCGGCATCACTGATTTCCGTGAGCTCCCGCCCTTCGAGACGAATGGAGCCGCTTTCGATTTTCAGAAGCGACGAGGGCAGCAGACGCACCAGCGAACGGCACAGGAGGCTCTTGCCGGAGCCGCTTTCGCCGACGAGGCCGAGAATCTCGCCCTTGCCGAGATCAAGCGAAATGCCGTCGATCAGCGCGCGGGTGCCGCCATCAAGGTTGGCCTTCACCACGAGGTCTCGAACGGAGAGCAGGGGGGCGCTCATTCATGCACCCCGAGCAGCTCGCCGAGCGCATCGCCCAGCATGCTGAAGCCGAAGGCGAGGCAGACGATGGAAAGGCCGGGAAACAGCGTGATCCACCAGGCCGTGGTGATGAAGCTTTGGCCTTCCGCCACCATGACGCCCCATTCGGCAAGCGGCGGCTGAACCCCGAGGCCGAGATAGCTGACGGCCGCCCCGCTTAGGAGCACGAGTACGGCATCCGACATGGAGAAGACGATCGAGCCGGCAATGGCATTCGGCAGCAGGTGGCGGAACATGATCCTGGGCCGGCTGAAGCCGAGGCTGACGGCGGCAACGGCATAGTCGCTGCCTTTCAGCACCAGCATCTGCGCGCGGATCAGGCGCGCATAGGAGACCCAGCCGACCAGGGCCATGGCAATATAGAAGCTGCTGAGCCCCGGTCCCAGAATGGCGATGATCGACAGCATCAGCACCAGGAAAGGGAAGGCGAGGATGATATCGACGATGCGCATGAAGAGCGCATCGACAATGCCGCCGAAGAAGCCGCCGATGGTGCCGACCGTGGTGCCGATCAGAAAGGGGAAAAGCACGCCGATCACGGCGATCTGCAGGTCGATGCGCGTACCCCAGATGACGCGGGAAAGAATGTCTCGTCCGAAATTGTCCGTGCCGAACGGATGCAGGAACGACGGCGCTTGCAGACGCATGTCGGCATTCTGGAAGATCGGATCATAGGGCGCGACAAGCGGCGCCAAGATTGCCAGAAGAAGGAAGAACAGAAGGATGCCGCCGCCGAGCGTCAGTGTCAGGTGCTTCCCCAAAAACCTGTTCCAGCCGAGGGAGGCGGTTGCTGTTGTGTCGATGCTCATAGCTTCACCCGAGGATCGACGGCGACCGTGACGATATCGGCGAGGAAATTGACCAGCACCGTGGCGCAGGCAAACACCATCGCAACACCCTGAACGACCATGTAGTCGCGCGAGAAGATGGCGCGCACCAGCAGTTGACCCATGCCGGGCAGGGCAAAGACGCTTTCGACGACGACCGTGCCGCCGATCAGCCAGCCGATGTTGACGGCGAGCAGGTTGATAGTCGGCACCAGCGAGTTCGGCACGACATGCCGCCAGAAGACGATGCCCTCAGGCATACCCCGGGCGCGGGCCGCAGTCGCCACATCCGATTTAAGAGATTCGATCATCGCCGCCCGCAGGCTGCGCGTCAGCACGGTCGAAAGCGACAGCGCGACCGTCAGGGCTGGCAGGATGAGATGGGCGATCTTCTCGCCGATTGTCGAGCCATATCCCGAGACCGGCAGCATCCCGAGTTGAACGCTGAACAGGATGATCAGCATCAGCCCCAGCCAGAAGGGCGGGAAGCCGATGCCGAAGGTCGAGACCACGCGCACGATGTGATCCGGTGCGCGCCCGACATTGCGTGCGGCAATCGCCGACATCGGCACGGCAATCAGGATCGACAGAATGACGCTCGAGACGACCAGCGAGACGGTCGGTTCGATCCGCGTCGAAATCAGCGGCAGCACGTCGATCTTGTAGAGGATCGATTTGCCCATCTCGCCATTACCGAGATTCCTGATGAAATAGAAATATTGCAGCCACATCGGCTGATCGAGGCCGTATTGCGCGCGGATGCTGGCAAGGGCGGTCGGTGTGGCACGCGTGCCGAGGATATTGCGCGCGGGATCGCCGGGAATGAGGCGGACCAGAACGAATGTGATGACGCTGATGCCGAAGAGGACAGGCAGGAACTGCAGCGGTCGCGTCAGTACGAATCTATAGCGATGCATGGCGGCGATCGCCCCCTTGTCGTCGGTGGGATTGGATCACCTTAGTTTGCATCAGCTTGCCCTATGCCGCGACAGGAAGTCGAGGAGCGCCGGATAGTAATCCCACGGGTTCTCATAGAAAGGCATGTGGCTGGCATTGGCGAAGACCTTGAGTTCGGCATCCTTCAAGGCACGCTTCATCCTAAGCGCACAGGCCGGCGTCAATTCGTCATGTTCGCCCGCCGTGATCAGCACCGGCATGGCAAGCTGCGGAAGGTCCGGAATGCGGTTCCAGTCCTTGAGATTGCCGATATAGAGAAATTCGTTCGGCCCCTGCATCGTCTCGTAGGGACCCATGTTCCAATCGTCGAGCGAACGGCGGACGGGTGCCGGCCATTCCGGCAGACGGCAGACGTGGCGATAATTGAGGATGGTGACGGCGGCGAGATATTCGGGGTGATTATAGGTGCCCTGCGCCTCGTGCTTCTGCATCATGGCGACGGTTTCCGGCCCGAGTGCCGCGCGCAGCCGCTCCAGTTCGGAAATCAGATGCGGCATGTCGGCGACGGTATCTTCGAGGATCAGCGTCTCAAGGTTCTCGGGATAGGTCAGGGCATAGTCGATCGCCAGCCAGCCGCCCCAGGAGTGACCGAGCATGTGGACCTTGCCGAGGCCGAGCGCCTTGCGTACGGTTTCAGTCTCCTCGACATAGCGGCCGATGGTCCATAGACCCTTGTCTGTGGGACGGTCGGAGGCGCCGGTGCCGAGCTGGTCGAAGGCGACGACCCTGTACCCCTTGTCGATCAGGCAGGAATGCGCCTCGCGCAGATAGTCGCAGGGCAAGCCTGGGCCGCCATTCAGGCAGTAGACCGTCTCCGGCCCGCTGCCGAAGCTGTAGGCAACCACCTTGTAGCCATCGACCTCGACGACATACCGCGCCTCCGGCTCAATTTCACGCCACATTGATAACTCCGGCGAAAGATTCTGCTTGCTCAATATTTGAGCATGGCTAAATTTTTACCTTAAACCGCGCTCGGCACCAGCTATAAGAAGTGATAGGTTGGGAGGTCGCAGGCTCAGACGGGAACCGCTGCATGTTCGATCAAATCGGAACCATCAGGCGCCAGTTCACGGCGCATCAGACGCTGGACGGCCGTATCGATCATATCTTCGAGAGCATGAAGGCAATCGGTTTCGAGGCTTTGATCTACGATTATTCGCCGGTGCCCTACGACCTAGACGGCAAGATCATGATCCCTTCGCTTCTGAAGCTCAGGAACATCTCCGACGACATGTATGAATATTGGTTCGATCGCGGCTATTTCCGCATCGATCCCGTACAGCAAGTGGCGCTACGGACTTCGGCGCCGTTCTTCTGGAATTACGATCCCGATGCCGATACGCTGATCAAGCGCTTCATGAGCGAGGATACGGTTCCCGTTGCGCGATATTTGAGCGAGCGCGACATGTCGACGGGTGTCACTGTGCCGGTGCACATGCCGCGCGGCGATTATGCGACGGTCACCGGAATTCGATTTGGTGCCAACAAGGAGTTCGAGCGCGACGCTCTGCGCTATATCGCCGATTTCAACCTGCTTGCGCATGTCTTTCATGAGACGGCCTATTCGCTCTTTGATACCGCAGCGCTGAGTGTCGGCAAAATCCGGCTGACGGAGCGCGAGAGGGAATGCCTGCGCTATTCCGCCGAGGGCTATTCCGCCAAGGAGATCTCGCGCATCATCGATCGCTCGGTGCCGACCGTCGTCATGCACTTGAATGCCGCGGCAAAGAAGCTCGGCGCCAAGAACCGCACGCAGGCAGTCGTCCGGGCCACGCATTATCGCCTGCTGGACGCACAGCCATCCTATAACTTGTGATAGCTGCCGTACCCGTTTCGGCCGCGTTATGGTCTGGTCCATCGAAGCCTGGAGATGGAGAGACACGTGGCCGCAATCCCGACGCAGGAAGCCTTTCTGCCCTTCCGTGAATACCGGACATGGTACCGCATCACCGGCTCGCTCGATTCCGGCAGGCTGCCGCTCGTCGTCGCCCATGGCGGGCCGGGCTGCACTCATGACTACGTCGACAGCTTCAAGGGCATTGCCGAAATCGATGGCCGCGCCGTCATCCACTATGATCAACTCGGCAATGGCAAGTCCACGCGCCTGCCGGAGAAAGGCCCCGATTTCTGGACGCCGGCGCTTTTCCTCGATGAGCTGGATGCGTTATTAAGGCATCTCGGCATTCAGGAGCGCTACGCCTTTCTCGGGCAATCCTGGGGCGGCATGCTGGGTGCCGAACATGCGGTGCGTCGACCAAAGGGTCTGAAAGCGCTCGTGATCGCCAATTCGCCGGCCAACATGCATACCTGGGTCGCGGAAGCGAACCGTCTTCGCGAGGAGCTGCCGCAGGAGGTGCAGGATACGCTGCTAAGGCACGAACGGGCCGGCACGATCACCGATCCGGAATATATCGCCGCTTCCCGCGTCTTTTACGATCGCCATGTCTGCCGTGTCGTGCCTTGGCCGGAGGAGGTTGCTCGCACCTTCGCTACCATGGACGAGGACAATACCGTCTACCGCAATATGAACGGCCCGACCGAGTTTCACGTCATCGGCACCATGAAGGATTGGACGATCGAAGACAGGCTTGCCCTTATCGAAGCACCGACCTTGCTGATTTCGGGCAAGTATGACGAGGCGACGCCGCTGGTGGTCAAGCCTTATGTCGATGGCGTCAAGGGTTGCGAGTGGGTGCTCTTTGAAAATTCGAGCCACATGCCGCATGTCGAAGAGAAGGATCTTTGCCTGAAGACCGTGTCAGGCTTTCTGGAGCGGCATGACTGATCTTTGGGCCTTGACGGGATATCCAATTGCGCCGCCCACGTCGCTTCTTCCGGCGTGGATCAACTCGGCTCGCTAGTGGAATAGCGCAACGTTCTAGATTGGTTTGTGGAGCATAGGGCGGCCGTTGTCGAAGCTCTTGCGCCCCTTTTTCCAGCCGGCAATCACTCGGGCAATCTCGCGCACGGCCGCACCGGGGCCGGTACTGTCGAGGAGCACGATCGTCGCTTCGTCGCCGGCTTGCAGGCATGTGCTGCCGTCGCGTTGGCCCGCTGTCATTCCGGTCACCATGTCGAAAACCAGGCTCATATCTTCGTCACGTGAAAGCTGGGCGATATTGGCGTAAAGGTTGGCCATGCGAATGAGCGAAGCGTCGCCATAGGGCGTGAAGGGATTGAGAATATTGTTGGTCGCGATGGACGTGACGACTCCTCTTCCTGCAAGCAGATGGGCCGGCGCTACGCCACGTGGAACCAGCCGGTCTTGACCTCGGCCCATGAGAAACAGATCGGTTGCCGGAAGCACCGATAAAGCGATCCCTGCTTTTGCCAGGTCATCGGCAATAGCAAGAATCTGCGCCTGCGGCATGGCCGACAGATTGGTGACGTGGCCGATCGATACGCGGCCCTGCCAGCCATGACGGAGCGTCGCGTCAATCACGTCAGGCAGATCGGTTCGATCCGGATCGAGACTAAAATCGAGATGAAAGTCGACCGCGACATTGTGTTTTGATGCGAGGGCGAAAATCATGTCCACGTGCCGGGCGGGGGAAGGATCTGTATAGGGGCAGCCACCCACCAGATCCGCACCATCGGCAAGTGCTGCGTCGAGCATGTCGTATGTTTGGGGTTCGTTCGTGAGCCCGTCCTGGGCAAAAGCACAGATTTCGATATCGATTGCGAAAGCATAATCCCGACGGAGACGCTTGATCGCTTCGAAGGAGCGGAAGCCCGCGCGCGGATCGATTTCGACGAAGGTGCGCATCCGCGTCGTGCCATGGGATATCGCTTTCTCCACGACGTGTGCAGCGCGCGAATAAACATCGGCTTCTTCAAAGCCGGCCTTGGCTTTGGCGACTTCCCGCACGGCCTCAGCCAGCGTGCCCTCGCAAATCGTGCAGCGATCGAGAATGCAGGCCTTATCGAGATGAATGTGAGTATCGACAAATCCGCCGAAGGCGAAGCTTCCCCCGCCGTCGACGTCCGATATTGCGTCGCACCGAATGCGGGGTTCGATGGTTGCGATCCGGTCACCCCGCACGCCGATGTCGACGAAATCGCCATCTTCTACGACACGGACATTTCGAATGATGAGATCGAACGGTTGGCCGTTGGCGCTCACAGCAGGATCGCGCCTCCGTCGCTCCGCGGATCATGCGCGCCGTCGATCGCCCCGTCTTCGCCGATGCGGATCACGCCGGCTTGGCCCCCAAGTGGACTGAAGGCATCGATGGTGGAGATCTCATGTCCCATGGCGGCGAGGACGGAAACCGTTTCGGCGCCAATATTTTCCTCGATCTTTAAGCTATCCCGACTGTCGGAAAATGTGCGGCCGAGCAAGAAGCGCGGGCGTGCGAGTGCTGCAGCGGGATCAAGGCCGTGGTCGATCAGCAGGCTGAGCAGCAGCGACAGGGTCTGGGGTTGACCGTCCGCACCCTGTGTGCCGTAGACCAGATGCGGACGCCCGTCCTTGAGCGCAAGGCCCGGGTTAAGCGTATAGAAAGGACGCTTTCCCGGTTGGATGCAATTGGGATTTACCGGATCGGTGCTGAAGGCCGCCCCTCTGTTTTGCCAGAGGAGGCCAGTGTCGCCGACCACCACGCCGCTGCCCCAGTCGAAATAGAGGCTTTGCAGCAGCGACGCACATCTTCCGTCTGCATCCACGACGGCAAGCAGCGCCGTGTCGCCGTGTCGATAATCTTGTGGCCAAGGCAGGGCTTGTGCCGGATCGATCGCCGCAGCCTTGGCGGCAAGGCGCTTTGGATCGAGGAGATATTTCGAGACGTCCTCGGCGAAACGAGGATCGGCGATCGCATGCCGATTGAGGAACGCCTGTTTCACGGCTTCGACCAGCGCATGATAATAGGCTGGACCGTCGGGTTGGAAATTTGCCATCGGCAGATGGTCGAGCACACCCATGATACCGAGGGTGGTTATTCCTTGCGTCGGTGGGGGTGGAGCAAGAAGTATCGTGTCGCGATACGCCTGCTGGAGAGGAGCCGCGACATCAGTCCGCGTGGCAGCAAGATCTGCGGCCGAAAGAGGAGAGCCGGCCTCGGCAAGCCCGTTTACAATTCGACGGGCGAGAGCCCCCTCATAGAATTCGCGGGTGCCGTGACGCGCTATGGCTTTGAGCGTCTGCGCCAAGCCAGGCTGGTGCTGGATTCCGCCGGACTGGAAGAGCCCGGTGAAGCCTGGCCAGTTCCTCAGTTCATCGCGCCGGAATTCGTACCAGAAGGCTTGCGACCTGCTGACTTCGAAGCCGGCGTCCGCCAGTGCGATGGCGTCGTCGAGAAGGGCCGGCAATCGCTCCGTGCCGCCCCATGCGTCGGCGGAATAGGCAAGCACTTTCTCCCAACTATCCACGAGGCAGGCCGTCGTCAGGGTAGAGGCCGCGCCCCGCAAAGGTATGTCTCCACGCGGAATGGCCGCAGCCGCCTGCCCGATACCGAGGAAAGTCTGAGCATTGCCTACTTCGTCCGCCACCAGCCAGACAGCGTCACCGCCCAGCCCGCAGAAATGGGGGTAGGTTACCGATAGAGCAGCTCCGGCCGCGACCAGTGCCTCAATCGCATTGCCGCCGCGTCTGAGCACTTTCGCGCCTGCTTCGCTGGCCTGCCAATGCGGTGTCGCAATCATGGCGCGGGACGATGGCGAATTGGTTTGAGCGGTCTGTCTGGTGGAGGGAATCATGAAAACAGCGGTCGCCCGGATGGCGATGATGTCTTATTCGGCATTGGTAAATCCTGGCGGCATGGTCTGGAAAACCGGACATGCAATACCGATGCCATAAGGCGCCGCAGCTGCGCGATCATGATTCAAGCCATTGTATCTATTCAGAATAAATCAGTCCCTTGTTGCCAAGGCTGCAAAGATGCCAAAGGCCGATCTTGCGTTCATGCCTCAGCGAGTGCCCAGGAATTCGCATGTTCGTGTATGGGTGATGGAAAAAGTGGCGGTTCAGTCCCCGATGTGGCCTGGAAGACGGAGCTGCCATTGAATGACGCACTGGGCTGTCTGCGGGAGCTATCCGTAATCTCGATCGCAGCGCATTACACCATTGTCTACGCTAAAGTGATGCTCGGGATGCCTCCGCCACCGCCCCCTGCAATGAAGACGGTGGTGAATGACTTTTTCAGCCATGAGAGGGATGACAAAGCCGTTCGCTCTCCTATTCTCACGGAGCAGATCATTTCTTTCATATCGGCAGCCGCCGATTTCGATCTTGACCGTCGGGAGGACATCATGACGCGCACGGTGATTATCGGTGCAACGGGCCATATCGGCACCTATCTCGTGCCGCGGCTCGTGGAAGCAGGGCATGAGGTCGTGGCGATCAGCCGCGGCCACGCCAAACCCTATTCGCCGAACAAAGCGTGGAATGATGTGGAGATGCAGGCGATGGATCGCTCCGCCATGGAGAAGGAGGGCAGCTTCGGTCCAGCCATTCGCGCCTTGAAACCGGATATCGTCATCGACATGATCTGCTTCACGCTCGACAGCGCAAGGCATCTGACCGAGGCGCTCACCGATCATGTCGGCCATTTCCTGCATACGGGTACGATCTGGACACATGGATTTTCGACTGTGGTTCCGACGCCGGAAGAGGCGCCGAAGCGGCCCTTCGGCGACTATGGCATCCAGAAGGCGGCGATCGAAGCGCATCTGCTTGAGGAGGCGCGCCGCAGGGGATTTCCCGCAACCCTGATCCATCCCGGCCATATTGTCGGTCCAGGCTGGGAGCCTCTTAATCCCGCCGGGCATTTCAATCTGTCGGCGTTTTCGACATTGGCGCGCGGTGAAACCCTCGTCCTGCCGAATTTCGGCCTGGAGACGGTTCACCATGTCCATGCCGATGATGTCGCGCAAATGTTCATGGGCGCTATCGCCAATTGGCGGGCCTCGACAGGAGAGGCTTTCCATGCGGTTTCAAGCGGTGCGCTGACGCTTAGAGGCTATGCCGAAGCGATGTCGCGCTGGTTCGGACATGAGCCGAAGCTGGAATTCCTGCCCTATGAAGCATGGGCCGAAGGCCAGTCGGCGGAAGATGCGCAGGCGACCTGGGAGCACATTGCCAGAAGCCCGAATTGCTCGATTGCGAAGGCCGAGAGGCTGCTTGGATACCGGCCGCGCTATACGTCGCTGCAGGCCGTTCAGGAGGCGGTTGCCTGGCTGATGGCGAATGGTCGGATCGGTTGAAAGGCCAGTCTTTAAGCCTGGTCAGTGGTTCTGAGCCAAGCATCCATGCCTTTTGCTGCCGCATGCCCGGTTGCAAAGCAGGCCGTCAGAAGATAGCCGCCGGTCGGCGCTTCCCAATCGATCATTTCTCCGGCCGCGAACAGGCCGGGAAGTTTCTTCAGCATGTATCTCTCGTCGAGCTCATCCCAGCGAATGCCGCCGGCAGACGAGATGGCTTCGGCAATGGGCCTTGGCCGCAGCAACGGAATCGGCAGGGCTTTGATCAGGCGGGCAAGACTTTCCGGATGCGAGAGAACGGCGGGTTCGGCAAGCTCGCGCAAAAGGCCTGCCTTGACGCCCTCGATGCCGGCACCCTTGCGCAGGCGATTAGAGAAGCTGGCCTTTGGGTCCTGCCGCGTCAGATCGCGCGCCAAGCGCGCCTCATCGCGTCCCGGTGCCAGATCGACAATGAGCGAAGCCTCGCCCATTTTTGCCAACCGGTCGCGCAACGAGGCGGCATGCGCATAAACCAGACTGCCCTCGATTCCCGTTCTCGAGATGACGAATTCGCCGGGAAAAGTCCCTTCTTCCGATGTAGCCGTCACGGATTTGAGGGGTTCGCCGGCAAAGCGCTCGCTGAAGGTCGCACTCCAGGTGACGTCGAAACCGCAATTGGCCGGCTGGAAGGCGGCGATATCGATGCCTTTGCCCCGAAGCCAGCTGACCCATGCCGCATCCGATCCGAGCCGGGCATAGCTTGCCCCGCCGAGTGCCAGCAGAACGGTGTCATGATGCACGAGCTCGCGCCCATTCGGTGTTTCGAAGACCAGACTGTCGTCCTCGAAGCCGCACCAGCGATGCCGCGTCATGATGCTGACATTACCCGCCTGCAGCCTGGCCAGCCAGGCACGCAGCAGCGGCGAGGCCTTCATGACTTTCGGGAAGACGCGGCCGGATGAGCCGATGAAGGTTTCCGTTCCCAGGCCTTTCGCCCAGGCTCTGATGTCATCCGGTTGGAAATCGTCAAGCGCTGCGCGCAATCGGGACGAGGCGGCGCCGAAGCGGTTGGCAAAGACACCGTAATCTTCCGAATGCGTGATGTTGAGACCGGACTTTCCGGCCAGCAGAAACTTGCGCGCAACCGTCGGCATGGTGTCGTAGATCACGACGCGATGGCCAATCCGCGATAAGGTCTCTGCCGCCATCAACCCGGCAGGGCCGCCGCCAATGATTGCGATTTGCTTTTTTGTCATACTCACCCGGTGCCGCTTGCCTACTGTTCTCTAGGGCCGGATGGTGGCCGAACGCAAGATCGCCGCCGTCGCGGTCCAATCTCACTGTCGTTGAGCCGGGTTACGGCAGCGCCGGAAATCCCACGTTTCCTCTCGTATCCTTCATATCCACGTTTAAATCGATATAACCATATGGTTACTATTGCTTCTGATTCACCGGGGGCTGTCAACTTATGCGATGATCGGTTACTTATCGGCGTGAGGGTGGGCCGCATAAGCCTTACAAAATGCCGCCGGGAGCCATGATGTCAGAAGCCAAGACCGTGAAGCGCAGCGCAAGGAATGCAGGCCTTGCGAATGCAGAGAAAACTCCCTCGCGCGCAGCTTCGGAACGGCCCCGTCTCAGGGATGCGGAACGCACCAGCAAGGCGATTTTGGCGGCCGCGACCAAGGAATTTGCCGAGCGCGGCTATGGCGGTGCTCGCGTCGATGCCATCGCCGAACGGGCGAAAATCAATAAGCGGATGCTCTATCACTATTTCGGCGGCAAGGATGCGCTCTACGTCGCCGTTCTCGAAGGCAGTTATATCGCCATCCGTTCGGCGGAAGCACGGCTCGACCTCTCGCACCGCTCCCCTGCAGACGGCTTGCGGGAGCTCGTCGTCTTCACCTGGCAATATTTTCTGGATCACCCGGAATTCCTAGGAATCCTCAGCACGGAAAACATGCATAAGGCCCGCTTCCTGAAGCGTTCGGCGCGCATTTTCGAGCTGCACTCGCCGCTGGTGTCGGAGATCTCCGGCCTGCTGGACCGTGGCGCGGCCGCGGGCGTATTCCGCAGCGGCTGCGATCCGGTGAAGATCTATATGAGCATCGCGGCCCTCGGCTCGTTCTTCCTGACGAACCGTTGGACGCTCTCGACGATCTTCCGTCGCAATCTCTCGGACAAGAGCGAAATCGACGCCTGGGGGGAGCATATCGTCGACGTGATTTTCGCCTATCTGCGTCCCTGAAATCTCCCGCGCAACAGACTCAGCAACGATAGACGATTGCCGCTGCGGCCATTGACGATGGCCGTTGACAGCATGGCTTTGCCATGTCAGTTATGTAACTATATAGTTATTTACGGGAGGAAGAAACTCATGGCAACGAAGCCGATCGGCATCATCATGCACGGCATTACCGGCCGCATGGGCTATAACCAGCATCTCGTGCGTTCCATCCTGGCGATCCGCGAACAGGGCGGCGTTCTTTTATCGAACGGCGACAGGCTGATGCCGGAGCCGGTGCTTGTCGGCCGCAATGCCGAGAAGATCGAGGCCATTGCGCGCAAGCATGGTCTTTCCAAAACGACGACCGATCTCGACGCCGCTCTTGCCGATCCCAGCAATACGATCTTCTTCGATGCCGGCTCGACGCAGATGCGCGTCGAGCTTCTCGAAAAGGCGATTGCCGCCGGCAAGCATGTCTATTGCGAAAAGCCGATCTCGGAGACGCTGGAGGAGGCGCTGTCGGTTGCCGCCTCCGCCGAACGTCGCGGCGTCAAGAACGGTGTCGTCCAGGACAAGCTCTTCTTGCCTGGCTTGCGCAAGATCGCCATGCTGCGCGATAGCGGCTTCTTCGGCAAGATCCTCTCCGTGCGCGGCGAGTTCGGTTACTGGGTCTTCGAAGGCGATTGGGGCGTGAAAGCACAGCGCCCCTCCTGGAACTACCGCAAAAAGGATGGCGGCGGCATGATCCTCGATATGCTGCCGCATTGGCGTTATGTGCTCGACAATCTCTTTGGTGAAGTCAAGTCAGTCAGCTGCCTCGGCGCCACGCATATTCCAAGCCGAGTCGACGAGAACGGTAACACCTATGTCGCCGATGCTGACGATGCCGCCTATGCTACCTTCGAACTCGAGGGCGGCGTTATCGCCCATATCAACTCCTCCTGGGCGGTGCGTGTACGCCGCGACGATCTCGTCACCTTCCAGGTCGACGGCACCCATGGATCCGCTGTCTGCGGCCTGATGCGCTGCTGGACACAGCATCGCGTCAACACGCCGAAACCGGTCTGGAACCCCGATCAGCCGCAGCCGATCAATTTCTTCGATACCTGGGAAGAGGTGCCTGACACGCAAGCCTTCGACAATGGTTTCAAGGCGCAATGGGAGCAGTTCCTGTGCCATGTGGCCGAGGACGCGCCCTGGAAGTTCACGCTGCGCGAGGGCGCCAAGGGTGTGCAGCTGGCAGAGCTGGCACAGAAGAGTTGGGCGGAACGCCGCTGGGTCGACGTTCCCTCGCTGTCGGCCCGCTAGGAGGCTGATCTCATGGAGAGAAGTCTTCACTTGCCAAGTGCCGATGGCACGATCGCCGGCTATACGCCCGTCAATGAGCCGTTGATCGCGCCTGTAAAACCGGCTGGCGGTCATCATTTCAATCGCGTCGCCTATGCGGCGGCGCATGTCGTGGTCGATGCGCTTGCGGACAACGATCCCTGGCTTGACCGCAACATCGACTGGGAGCGCACGATCGCCTTCCGCGAATATCTCTGGGGTCTCGGCCTCGGCGTCGCGGAAGCGATGGATACCGCACAGCGCGGCATGGGACTCGACTGGACCGGCGCAAAGGAGCTGATCGCGCATGCGCAGTCGGCCGCCCGCGGCCGGCCGGATGCCGTGATCGCCTATGGCGCCGGGACTGATCATCTGCAGCCCGGTCCCGATGTCACGATCGATGATGTCATCCGCGCCTATGAGGAACAGGTCGCTTATGTCGAAGGACAGGGCGGCCGCGTCATTCTCATGGCGAGCCGGGCTCTGGCGGCAGTCGCCAAGAGCCCGGACGACTATGTCAGGGTCTACGACCGCATCCTCGGTCAGGTCAAAGAGCCCGTCATCATTCATTGGCTCGGCTCGATGTTCGATCCGGCCCTGGCGGGCTATTGGGGCTCGGCCGACGACATGCTGGCCATGAAGACGGCAACAGCGATCATCAATCAGAACGCAGCCAAGGTCGATGGCGTGAAGATTTCGCTGCTTTCGGCAGAGAAGGAAATCATCATGCGCCGCCGGCTCGATCCGTCGGTCAAGATGTATACCGGCGACGATTTCAACTACGCAGAACTGATCGCCGGTGACGAGCAGGGCTATTCGCATGCCCTGCTCGGCATCTTCGATGCCATCGCGCCGGCAGCGAGCGCAGCTCTCGCAAAGCTCGCTCAGAACGACCTCGACGCCTTCCACGCGATCCTGGCGCCGACCGTCCCGCTATCGCGCCATATCTTCAAGGCACCGACGCGCTTCTATAAGACAGGCGTCGTCTTCCTCGCCTATCTCAACGGCTTTCAGGATCATTTCCAAATGCTCGGGGGCCAGCAGAGCGCTCGCTCGATCCAGCATCTTTCGGAGCTGTTCCGTCTGGCGGACACGGCGCGCGTACTGCGTGATCCGGATCTCGCAGTCTATCGCATGAAGGCAATCCTTGCCACCATCGGCATCGACTAGCGGATAAGAATGGGGGAGGATCACGATGGCCGTAGAGGGTCTGTCCATCAACCTGGCGACGGTGCGCCAGCAATATGACATGCGCCAGGCGGTCGAAGCCTGCCTGAAGCAGGATATCGTCGCGATTGCGCCCTGGCGCGATCAGGTGCAAAAGATCGGGCTTTCGGAGGCTGCTCGCATCGTCGCCGACAACAAGCTCAAAGTGACTGGCCTTTGCCGCGGCGGCATGTTTCCCGCGGCAAGCGCCGAGGGTAGGGCGGCTGCAATCGACGACAACAAGCGGGCGATCGACGAAGCGGCGGCGCTGAATGCCGATTGCCTCGTCCTTGTTGTCGGTGGCCTGCCGGAAGGATCGAGGGATATCACGCATGCCCGCGAGATGGTAGCGGACGGTATCGTGGCGATCCTGCCACATGCGCGCAGCGCCGGTATTCCGATCGCGATTGAGCCGTTGCATCCTATGTATGCGGCCGACCGCGCCTGCGTGAACACGCTGGAGCAGGCGCTCGACATCTGCGATCTCCTGGGCGAAGGCATCGGCGTCGCGATCGATGTCTACCACGTCTGGTGGGACCCGAAGCTTTATCAGCAGATCGCGCGTGCTGGCGCCGGTGGCCGCATCCTGGCGCATCATATCTGCGATTGGCTGGTGCCGACCACGGACCTGCTGCTCGATCGCGGCATGATGGGCGACGGTGTCATCGACTTGAAGCGTATTCGCGCGGAGATCGAGAAGGCCGGTTTCTTTGGCTTGCAGGAGGTCGAGATCTTCTCTCAGAATGATTGGTGGAAGCGCCCGGGTGAGGAGGTCCTCTCCACCTGCATCGAGCGTTTCCGCAGTGTTTGCTGAGTGGCAGTACCCAGGATCGATAACAAAAAACCGGACCAGCAAGTGGCCCGGCTCTTTTTCGAAGCGATGAGGTGACGACTTACTCGGCCGAAACGATCTTGCCGCCTTCCCATTTGTAGAGCGAGAAGCTCTGCGAGGTCAGGTCGCCGGTTTCGCCGTAGGTGACCTTGCCGATGGCGGTGTCGATCGGTTCGCCTTTCTTCAGAGCGGTACCGACTGCTTCGGCATCGTCTGCCTTGCCGGCCTTCTCGATGCCGGCCTTCAACACCTGCACGGCAGCATAGGCGTTCAGCGTGAAGGCTTCGGCCGGGATGTTGCGCGCCTTGAGGGCGGCAACGGCGCTCTGCGAATCCGGGTTCTTCAGCGCGTCAGACGCGTTGGTGAAGAGCGTGCCGGCAGCCGAATCGTTGGCGATCGCCCAATATTCGGTATTGGAGAGGCCGTCGCCGCCGATGATCTGCGCCTTGACGGAGATGTCGTGCAGCTGGCGGGCCAGCAGACCTGCTTCCGGATGATAGCCGCCGAAGTAGATCACGTCGACGCCGGCCTGCTTCAGCTTTGTCGTCAGAGCGCTGTAGTCTTTCTCGCCGGGGGTCAGCGAGTCATTGACGACCTCAGTGATACCGCCCTTGTTGATCGCAGCCTTGAAGGCGTCTGCCAGGCCCTTGCCGTAAGCGCCCTTATCGTTGAGGATGGCGATCTTCTTGTCCTTGAAGTTCTTCACGACATATTCGCCGGCGACGACGGCCTGCTGGTCATCTCGGCCGCAGGTGCGGAAGATGTTCGTGAGACCGCGATTGGTCAGGTCCGGAGCGGTTGCGGTCGGCGTGACCATCAGGATGCCGTTTTCGGCCAGCGCGTCCGAAACCGGAATGGCAACACCCGAAGTGACCGGGCCGACGACGAAGCGGATGCTGTCGCCGACAAAGCCGTTGGCGACGGATACGCCCTGCTTCGGATCGCCGGCATCGTCGCCGAGCTTCAGGACGAGCTTCTGGCCGAGAACGCCGCCGCTCTTGTTGATTTCGTCGATGGCGGTCTGCGCGCCATTCTTGACCTGCTCGCCGTAAGCCGCGACCGGGCCGGTCAGCGGCGCGATGAGGCCGATGGTGATGTCCGCATGTGCGAGAGGTGCGAAGGCCAGCGAAGCGACGAAGGTCGCGGCCGTCAATGTCTTCAGACTCATGTTAGCTCTCCTTGGATGGGCGCGGCAGCGCCCTTTGAACCCGCCCGCAATTGCCTGTCTCGACGCGCAAACTGCCGTGAGGCGTTCTTTTTAAAGAGACAAAGCTAATATCGAAGCCGATGATCGCCTTCGGACATTTTTTGATCTCGAAAGCGCTCATGAGGGTATTTTGTGTAGGAATATTGCGACGATTCCGCAAGAAAATAACCGTCGCGAAGACAATTTTAGCGTTTTTTCGAAAAATTTTGACGAGGGATGGTTGTTGCCTGCTTGCCGCAGAGCCTAGGTAATAGGGCGGTAAACCGAGGTGGATCTGAAAGTGGAAATCTGCATGCGGCGGATCCACATAAGCCGCGGCGTCTGTCATGGTGCGGCCCGGGCCAAGGAGATCAGTATCGCGTGAACGACAATGACGATTCGAAGGTCTATTTTGACCTCTGGCGGCTGATTCCCGACGGTACCCCGATCGTGACGCATTCCAGCCGGCTTTTTCCCGTGCGTCGTGATGGCGAGCCGGCGATGCTGAAGATCGCCGACGCACCGGAGGAGAAATCGGGGGCCGAGCTTATGGTCTGGTGGAATGGCATTGGTGCTGCGCGCGTTCTCGAGCATCAGGACGATGCTATCCTGCTCGAACGGGCAATAGGCAGCCGCTCACTTGCCGAGATGGCAAGGAATGGTGAGGACGACGAGGCAAGCCGGATCATCTGCAAGGCCGTCGCCGGGCTCCACGCCTCTCGCGGCGGCGCCTTGCCGCAATTGATTCCGCTTGTCCACCGCTTTCGTTCGCTCGAAACTATGGCTCATTGTGAAGGCGGTATCTTCGTCCAGTCCGCGGTCGTCGCCCGCGCGCTGTTGTCGGAGCCCCGCGATGTCGTCGCGCTGCATGGGGACATTCATCACGGCAATATCCTCGATTTCGCGGAGCGTGGCTGGCTTGCGATCGATCCCAAGGGCCTGGTGGGCGAGCGCGGCTTTGATTACGCCAATCTCTTCTGCAATCCCGACAATGCCGTCGCCACATCTCCCGGCCGTCTTGCCCGGCAAGTGACGATCGTTGCCGAGGCGGCGGGAATGGAGCGCGGACGCCTGTTGCGATGGATCATTGCCTGGGCCGGCCTTTCAGCAAGCTGGCTGATCGAAGATGGCGAGGAGGAATACGTCGAACCAACGCTGCGCGTTGCCGAAATCGCGGCGGCAGAACTTGCCAGAACCGAAGACTAGATTAAGGCCGCGCGCCAGGACTGCCGATAGCGCGCCAACCCCGGCAGTTCGGCGCGAATAGGTGGGCTGTCTGCGGCGCCGACGGGTCTTATCCCCGTCAGCAAGGCGGCACCCTGGCTGGTGCCCGTTGAGCCCGCTAGTGCGATGACATCGGTGTTCGTCAAGGCAGAGAGGGCGATGAGGTAGGCGCGATTGAGCGCAAAGGGACCTTCGACGAAGATCGGTCCTTTAGCGCCGATCAGATCGAGGCAGGCTTCCGTCATCAGCGCGAGATAGAGGCTGACGGCGGCAAGGCGTTCGGCCTTGCTCACGGAGTTATCCCCGATCCAGCGTCGCGTCCGGCCGGGAAAGGGTCCTGATCCGTCAACGACATTGGGTAGAAGCATGAGGCCCTTGGCGATGGCCTGTTCTAGCACGGCCTCGATTGCTTCATGGGACGCAGTACCGATTTCCGCTGCCAGAATCTCGAACTCGCGGCCGCCCATGAAGCGGGAAGACGGCACGGCGCGGCCATAGGCATCGACATTGGCAAGGGTATCGCGGGCGGGATCGAGATGGTCGAGATCGCCGCCGACACCAAAACTGATAACCCATGTCCCCGTCGAGACGACGGCAAAAGGCGCTTCATTCTCGACAAGATGCGGTAGCAGCGAGGCGTTGGAATCATGGATGCCGCAATAGACGGGCACCGACTTTGTCACTCCGATCTTTTCGCTAAGTGCTGGCAGCACCGGGCCTAGGGCGTCGAATGCCGAACGGACCGGCGCCATCAAGGCACGAATGCCAAGCGTGTCAACCAGGGACGAATAGCTTTGGGTCGTCGGGTTCCAGAGATCGGTATGGCAGCCAAGCGACGTCATCTCGTTGGCGGCGACGCCGGTCAGGCGAAACGCCCAATATTGCGGATAGGTCAGGATCGTTGCGACGCGAGCAAAATCAGCCGGGAAGGCGCTTTGCTGATAGTGGATCTGCGCGCCGACATTGAGGCCACCGGATAGCCGCGGCGAAAAGGTTTCGGCAAAAGCCGGACGCACTTGCCCATAGGCTTCCTGAATGGTTTGCGGATAGATGTGTTCGTAATCGAGAACCGGCAAGGCAAGATCGCCGCCGGCGTCCAACAGGACCACCGAAGCACCGTGCGTCGTGATTGATATGGCATCGAAGCCGGGCGTGGCTGCAAAGCCCTTCAGCGCCTCGATGATGAAGCGCCATAGGCTTTCGATATCGTAATGCGGGTAAGGACCTGACTTCAGGACGCTGTTTGCGATCCTGACGGCGGCGATCTCGGCACCGGTCCCGGCATCCAGCACAACGACCTTGGCGTTGGTCTTGCCGATGTCGATCACGGCGATGTGGCGGTAGGCTGTCTCGCTGTTCATGGCAGATGAAAGACCGTGACAAGATCGCTTTGGATGGGCGAGTTATCGGGATTGGTCGCCATGATGTCGGCCATATGCGCCCACCATTTCTTCATGACGGGATGTTCGGGCAGGCTGGCCATGGCGTGATCTTTCGGCCGGGTCAGCACGCCGAAAAGCGTGTTCGTCTCGCGGTCGAGATGGATGGAGTAATCGCTGACACCTGCCTGATGCAGCAGATCCACCAGCTCGGGCCAGATTTCATCATGTCTCTTGCGGTATTCCGCTTCCATGCCTGGATTGAGCGTCATCTTGAAGGCGTGGCGTTCGAGAGCAGCACTCATTTGGAGCTCATGGTCCTGATGCGCTTTGCCACGATCGGCAGCGCGATGGTGATGATGAGGAGGAGGCCGATGAAAATCGACATGACAATGCCGGGAACATTCAGCAGGCCGAGACCGAAGGTCACGAGACCCATGACGAAAGCGGCGATGACGACGCCGCCGATCGTGCCGGAGCCGCCGAGGATCGATACACCGCCGAGCACGACCATGGTGACGACTTCGAGTTCCCAGCCGAGCGCGATCGACGGGCGCGTGGAGCCGAGGCGCGAGGTGAGGCAGACGGCGGCGATACCGCTCATGATGCCGGTCAGGAGAAACAGAATGAACTTGACCCGCTCGACTGGAATGCCCGAGAAGCGCGCGGCGAAATCATTGTTGCCGATGGTATAGACCTGCCGGCCGAAATTCGTCGCATGCAGCAGGATCGCGAAGGCGATCGCCAGCACGATGAAGAGCACGAATTCGAACGAGAAGACCCAGACGACATAGCCTTGGCCGAAATAGGCGAAACTATCCGGATAGTTGCCATAGGCCTGGTCGCCGAGAACGATATAGGAAATGCCGCGAAACAGGCTCATCGTGCCGATGGTGACGACGATTGACGGCAGCTTCAGCACGGAAACGAGGAATCCGTTGAAGATGCCGCAGACGAGGCCGACGCCGATACCGATCGCAACGAGGCCGGGCGTGTCGACGCCCATTTGCGCGGCAGCGCCCATCGCCGTCGACGCCAGCGCGATGATGGCTGCGACCGAGAGGTCGATTTCGCCCGCGATGACGAGCAGCGCCATGGCAAAGGCGATCATCGCCTTTTCGGTAAAGTTGAAGGTCGCGTCCGAGAGATTGAACGGATCGAGGAAATAGGGCGAGGCCAGCGAGTTGAAGATGAAGATCGCGACCGCGACGCCGAAGAGCAGCGTTTCCCAGCTTGCCATGATGCGCTTGAAGGGCGTGCCGAGGCGATCAGGAATGGCGCGCTTTTCCGCGGTTGCCGCTTGCGAACCGTTGCTCATGCGTGTGCTCCCTGGCTGGCGGTGTCCTTTGCGGCTTGATCGCGCAGGATGATGCGGCCGCGGTTGCGTTCGCGCCGGGCGTTGAAGACGACGGCAAGGATGATGACGGTGCCTGAAATCGCCATCTGCGTGAACGGCGAGATGCCGATGACCGGAAGTGCGTTCTTGATGACGCCGAGGAAGAGGGCGCCTAAGACCGCGCCGGCGACCGAGCCGACACCGCCGGCAATCGAAATGCCGCCGATGACGCAGGCCGCCACGCTATCGAGTTCGAAGCCGTTGGCGATATCGACATAGGCCACCGCATAGCGCGAGACCCAGAGATAGCCGCTCAGCCCTGCAAGCGCACCGGAGAGGATGAAGGCGAGGAAGCGCGTCCAGCCGACATCGATACCGGCATAGACGGCGGCAACCGGATTGCCGCCGCTGGCATAGGCCGAGCGGCCGAACTGCGTGTAGCGCAGCACCAGATACATCATCAGAACGATGGCGATACCGATCCAGGCAAGCACCGGCAGGCCGAGAAGCGGCGTGCGCGGCACGTTCAGGAAAATCGGCGTGAATTGATGCGCATTGACCCAGGCGCCGCCCGACAGCACGAAGGCCATACCGCGATAGATCGTCAAGGTGCCAAGCGTGACGACGATTGGTGGGATTTCCAGTGCCCAGACGAGATAGCCATTGATGGCGCCGAGAACTGCACCCATCAGGATTGCGGTAATGACGAGCGCGATCAGCGGAATATCGGGATAGCCCGCGTTCAGCATCGCAACCGCCATGCCTGTCAGCGCCAGATTGGCGGCGACGGAGAGATCAATCGACTTCGTCAGGATCACCGTCATTTGGGCTAGCGCCAGAATGATGAGGATCGATGTGTCGTTGAAGATACTGGCAAGATTGGCGGGCTCGGCAAAGCCGGCCGCGCGCGTCGCGAAACCGGCGATCATCACGATGATGATGATGGCAAGCAGTGTCTCTCGCTTTTTGAGGATGCGTGGCATCCCGTCCTCCCTATGCATTTCCAGTGGCGGCGCGCACCAAGGTTTCCGGCGTGAGCCCCTCGCGCTCGAAAAGGCCAGCGGACAGGCCTTCCTTCATGACCAGCACACGATCCGACATGCCGAGGATCTCGGGCAGTTCGGAAGAAATCATGATGATGCTGAGGCCCTCGGCGGCCAGCTCGCTGATAAAGCCATGGACGGCGGCCTTCGAGCCGATATCGATCCCCTTGGTGGGTTCATCCAGAATGATGATCTTCGGCTGCGTCGCGAGCCATTTGCCGATGACCACCTTCTGCTGGTTGCCGCCAGACAGCGTGCCGACGGGCACGGAAAGTGCAGCAGCGCGCAGATCGAGCCGCCCGGCATATTTGCGGGCGAGAGCGAATTCGTTGGCTGCTTTCAGGAAGCCCTTGCGCGAGGTGCGCCCGAGTGAAGGCAGCGACATATTCTGATAGATTGGCATCGGCAGTGCCAGGCCGTGGCGGCCGCGCTCTTCGGGCACATACACGATCCCCGCGCGAATGGCATCCTGCGGCGATCGCACTTGGATTTCCTGTCCGTCGAGCGTCAGGCGTCCGGACAGCGGTTTGGTAATGCCGAAGAGCGATTGGCAAAGCTCGGAACGTCCGGCGCCGATCAAGCCATAGACGCCGAGGATCTCGCCGCGCCGAAGCTTGAAGGAAATATCGCGGAATTCGGTGCGGTGACAGTATTTGTCGACTTCGAGAACGGTTGCACCGATCGTCACAGGCACTTTCGGGAAAGCGTCCTTGACATCGCGGCCGACCATCATACGGACGATCTCATCCTGTGGTGTCGACTTCAATTCGCCGTGGCCGACGGCCCGGCCGTCGCGGAAGACGACGAAATTGTCGGCGATCTCGTAGAGTTCGTCGAACTTGTGGCTGATGAACAGGATGGCCTTGCCCTTTGCCTTCAATCCCTCGACGATGCGGAAGAGATCATCGATCTCCTTGCGGGAGAGAGCGGCGGTGGGTTCGTCCATGATGACGATGCGCGCCTCGATCGACAAGGCGCGTGCGATTGCCACAAGATGGCGCTGCGCGATGGAGAGGTCCTTCAAGCGGGTTGTCGGATCGATCGCGCTTTCCAGCGATTGGAGAAGCTCTTTCGATCGGCTGTTCATCCTCTTCCAGTCGATGGTGCGCCAGGATGTGCGCGGCGCATGGCCGAGGAAGATGTTTTCGGCGACGGTCAATTCGTCGAAGAGTACGGTTTCCTGATGAATAGCTGTGACGCCGGCATCGATAGCGGCCTGCGCATTCGCAAAGGCCATCGGCTTGCCATCGACGAGGATCTCGCCTTCGTTCGGGCGGTAGATTCCCGTGAGAATCTTGACGAGTGTCGATTTGCCCGCGCCGTTCTCACCGATCAGGGCGGTCACCTTGCCGGGATAGAGCGAAATGCTGACGCCATCCAGCGCCTTGACGCCGGGAAAGATCTGGAAAATGCCGCGCATTTCCAGAATGGCCTGATTGTTCGCGGCTGGTGCGTCCGCGATGGAGCGTTGAAGGACTGTGGTCATCAGCAATGTACCGGATCAATGAAACCAGGTCCGGCGGCTGATGCCGCCGGAGAGCTGCGAGTTCGATTTTCGATCAGAAAACCTTGGAGAACTGATCGATGTTCGAAGCATTGTAGACGAAGGGATCGGCCATGGCGGCTTCGCCGTTTTCGCCAACCTTGATCTTGCCCATGCGGCCGGCATTGATCTCGCTGCCCGGCTTGCCGTCGGTCTCGCCCTTGACCAGGCGATAGGCGATCTGTGTTGCGGAATAGCCGAGATCGATCGGATTCCAGATCGCAAATTCCTTCGTCGCGCCGGACTTGATGGCGCCGGCCATTTCGGACGGCAGGCCGAGACCGGTGACATAGACCTGGCCGATCTTGCCGGCATCCTTGACGGCCTGCGAGGCGGCAAGCACGCCGACCGTGGTCGGGGCGACGATGACCTTGACTTCCGGATGCGAGGTCAGGAGGCCTTGGGCTTCACGATAGCTCTTGTCGGAGAGGTCGTCACCATAGACTGTTGTCACCAGGTTGAGGCCCGGGAAATCCTTCAGCTGCTTCTTCATCTCGCCGATCCAGATGTTCTGGTTCGTGGAGGTGGTCGTGGCCGACAGGATGGCGAAGTTGCCCTTGCCGCCGTCGAGGTGATCCTTGGCGAGCGTCAGGCACATCTTGCCGATCAGTTCGTTGGACGAGGGGTTCAGCTGCAGGATGCGGCCGGCCTTGGCGACGCCGGAATCCCACGAGATCACCTTGATGCCGCGCTGTGCCGCCTTCTTCAGGGCCGGAACAACTGCGTCGGGATCGTTTGCGGAAATCGCGATGGCATCGACCCCTTGGGCGATCAGCGAGTTGATGACTTCGATCTGGCCTTCTGCCGTGGTCGAGGTCGGGCCGGTGTAGATCACCTGCACGCCGCCGAGATCCTTGGCTGCTTCCTGTGCGCCCTTGTTGGCGGCTTCAAAGAAGCCGTTGCCCAGCGACTTCACCACGAGGCCGATCTTGATGTCCTTTGCACTGGCCGCGCCGGCGAAAAGCGTGGCGGCGAGCGCGACGCCGATCGCCAATTTCTTTGCAATATTCATGTCACTTCCTCCCAAAGTTAATAGGCATGCTCACCCCACCTGAGCCGCGCGTCTCATGCGACCGACGGGGAATCTTCCTCCTCGGCTTCAGCCGAAACATTTGCAATAATGAGCGAAATGCCCGCATCCTCGATCATGCGCACGGTTTCGGCGGTAACACCGTCGTCGGTGATGATGGTCGAGACCTGATCGAGCGGGCAAAGGATCAGGCTGGAGCGCTGGCGGAATTTGCTTGAATCCACCATGACGACGAGTTCGTCGGCCTGGCGCATGAGCTTCTGCTCGCTCTGGATGACCAGCGCGTCGGCTTCCATGACGCCCAGCGGGCCTACGCCCTGCGCACCGATGAACATGCGCTGAGCATAGAAATTGCGGATCGTATCGTTGTCGAAGGGCGAGAGGATCAGGCTTTGTTCGCGATAGATCGCGCCGCCCGGCACCGTCACGTTATTCTTCGAGTGCTTGACCAGGTGTTCGGCGATCGCGAAGGAATTGGTCATCACCTGCAGCCGGAAGGCGGAGATATAGTGAACCAGCTGGAATGTGGTCGTGCCGCCATTGATGATAATGGCGTCGCCGGGATTGCAGAGTTCGGCGGCCTTGCGCGCAATTGCGCGTTTCCTATCGATGTTGACGGCTTCGGATACACGAAACGGCCGCGCGGCCAGGTTGCCGAGCTGCGGAGGATGGATCGATTCCGCTCCGCCGCGCACACGCCTGATCTTTCCCTGTACGTGCAGGGCACCGATATCACGGCGTATCGTCGCTTCCGAAGCCTCGGTCAGCTCGGAAATATCCTGAATCGTCACGACAGACTTTTCCTGTACGGCGCTCAGAATAATGCGATGGCGTTCGCGTTCGTGCATTGGCTCCTCCTTGTCGGCGGTTATTTCGCAAATATGACAAAGTGTCAATCATAAACGATCATAAACTTTCATATTGCATCGCAGCATTATCGAATTTGATCGTTTTCGATTGACAAGACGACTATACGTGAGCGATACCCTGCTCACAAAGGGCGGTTCCATCATGATCCGATCTGCCCGAAAGACTTGATTTCAAGGGAGGATGACATGGCGGCTGGCGTTCAGCTTCTGGAAAACCGTTGGGATGATGCACATGCTGATGGGCTCGATGAGCCTGGCAAGCTGCTTTATCGGTCGAATCTGCTCGGTGCCGATAAGCGTATCACCAACTATGGCGGCGGCAACACGTCGGCCAAGGTCATGGAAACCGATCCGCTCTCCGGCGAGAAGGTTAGGGTGCTCTGGGTCAAAGGCTCCGGCGGCGATGTCGGCACCATCAAGCTTGACGGTTTCGCCACGCTTTATCAGGACAAGCTGGACAGCCTGAAGAACATCTATCAGGGCGTTGCCGACGAAGATCGCATGGTCGGCTTCCTGCCGCATTGCACTTTCAACCTCAACGCCCGTGCCGCTTCGATCGATACGCCGCTGCATGGCTTCGTGCCGTTCACCCATGTCGACCACATGCATCCGGATGCCATCATTGCCATCGCCGCCTCGAAGAACTCGCGCGAGCTGACGCGCGAAATCTTCGGCGACGAGATCGGTTGGCTGCCCTGGCGCCGTCCGGGCTTCCAGCTCGGCCTCGATCTCGAAGCCTTCGTCAAGGCGCATCCGAATGCCAAGGGTGTTGTTCTCGAAAGCCATGGCCTCTTCACCTGGGCCAACGACGCCAAGGAATGCTACGAGCTGACGCTCGCGATCATCAACAAGGCGATCGAATGGTTCGCAGCCAAGACCGAAGGCAAGACGATTTTCGGCGGTGCCATCACCCAGAGCCTGCCGCAGGCGGAGCGTCGTGCGATCGCCGCCCGGCTGATGCCTGAGATCCGCGGCCGCATCGGCAAGGCCGAGCGCAAGCTCGGCGATTTCGACGACCAGGATGCCGTGCTCGAATTCGTCAATTCGAAGAACCTTCGCCCGCTTGGCGCGCTCGGCACCAGCTGCCCGGATCACTTCCTGCGCACCAAGATCCGGCCACTGATCGTCGATTTCGATCCGGCCAAGCCTGATGTCGATGCCGTCATCGCCGGCCTCGACAAGGCATTGGAAGATTACCGCGCCGACTACGCACGCTATTACAATGATTGCAAGCATGACAATTCGCCTGCCATGCGCGATCCGAACCCGGTGATCTTTCTCGTGCCCGGTGTCGGCATGCTGTCCTTTGCCCGCGACAAAGCGACGGCCCGTATCGCTGGCGAGTTCTACGTCAACGCCATCAACGTCATGCGTGGCGCCTCCACGGTTTCCGAATATCAAGGCCTGCCTGAGCAGGAAGCCTTCGATATCGAATATTGGCTGCTGGAAGAGGCAAAGCTTCAGCGTATGCCGAAGCCGAAAAGCCTCGCCGGCCGCGTTGCCTTCGTGACCGGCGGCGCCGGTGGCATCGGTCGCGCCACGGCCGCCCGTCTGGTAGGCGAGGGCGCCTGCGTCGTTTTGGCTGACATCGACCAGGCGGCACTTGAGAGCACACAGGCCGATTTCGCCAAGAAATATGGAGCGGATGCAGTGCGCAGCGTCAAGCTCGATGTCACCAAGGAAGATGCGGTCATTGCCGCCTTTGCTGAGGTTTGCGTCGAGTTCGGCGGTATCGACATTCTGGTCTCGAATGCCGGTATAGCATCGTCGGCACCGATTGAGAGCACCGAGCTTTCGATGTGGAACCGCAATATCGATATCCTCGCGACCGGTTATTTCCTCGTCTCGCGCGAAGCCTTCCGGCTGTTCCGCCGGCAGAACCTCGGCGGCAACGTCGTCTTCGTCGCGTCGAAGAACGGTCTGGCCTCCTCGCCGAATGCCGCCGCTTACTGCACCGCAAAAGCCGCCGAGATTCATTTGGCCCGTTGCCTGGCACTGGAAGGGGCGGAAGCCGGCATTCGCGTGAACACGGTCAATCCCGACGCCGTTTTGCGCGGCTCGAAGATCTGGAATGGCGAATGGCGCGAGCAGCGCGCTGCCTCCTCGAAGATCGAGGTGGACGAGCTCGAAGAACATTACCGCAAGCGCTCGATGCTGAAGCTGAATGTGTTCCCGGAGGACATCGCCGAGGCGATCTACTTCCTGGCTTCAGACCTTTCTGCCAAGTCGACGGGCAATATCATCAACGTCGACGCCGGCAACGCGCAGAGCTTTACGCGGTAGTTGGCCGCACTTCCTTCTCCCCACTGGGGAGAAGGTGGCCCAAAGGGCCGGATGAGGGGGCGCGGCAGATGCAGTTCTATCTTTCGCTCACGCTCAAGATGGTCGTCGCTCCGCTCCTTATCCTCCTATCTGCCCGTTGGGCATCTTCTCCCCGCGGGGGAGAAGAGGGAATAAGCTGATCGAAACGCCGATATTTCGAATAACGCATTGGGAGGAAAGAATGGCCGAATACAGGATCGCACCCGATCTGGTCGCCGCAGAAAACGACAAGCGCGCCGCCGCATTGAAATCCGATTATGAGGCGCTGGGCGCCACGCTCGCCCGCCGCGGTGTTGATATCGAAGCCGTCACCAAAAAGGTTTCAGAATTCTTCGTTGCTGTTCCGTCCTGGGGTGTCGGAACCGGCGGCACGCGCTTCGCCCGTTTCCCCGGCACCGGCGAGCCACGCGGCATCTTCGACAAGCTCGACGATTGCGCCGTCATTCAGCAGCTGACGCGGGCAACACCAAGGGTTTCGCTGCATATTCCCTGGGACAAGGCCGATGCGAAGGAATTGAAGGCGAAAGGCGATGCGCTCGGCCTCGGCTTCGACGCCATGAACTCCAACACTTTCTCCGATGCGCCCGGTCAGGCGCATTCCTACAAATTCGGTTCGCTGAGCCATGTCGATGCGGCGACCCGCGCCCAGGCCGTCGAGCACAACATCGAATGCATCGAAATCGGCAAGGCGATCGGCTCGAAGGCGCTGACGGTATGGATCGGCGACGGCTCCAACTTCCCCGGCCAGACCAATTTCACCAAGGCTTTCGAGCGCTATCTCGCCGCCATGGCCGATATCTACAAGGCGTTGCCAGATGACTGGCGGCTGTTCTCCGAGCATAAGATGTACGAACCGGCCTTCTATTCGACGGTCGTGCAGGACTGGGGCACCAACTACCTGATCGCGCAGACGCTCGGTCCCAAGGCGCATTGCCTCGTCGATCTTGGCCATCACGCGCCGAATACCAACATTGAAATGATCGTCGCGCGCCTCATCCAGTTCGGCAAGCTCGGCGGTTTCCACTTCAACGATTCCAAGTATGGTGACGACGATCTCGATGCCGGTGCCATCGAGCCCTACCGCCTGTTCCTCGTCTTCAACGAGCTGGTCGATGCGGAACGGCGCGGAGTGAACGACTTCAATCCAGCGCATATGATCGACCAGTCGCATAACGTGACCGATCCGATCGAGAGCCTGATTTCCAGCGCCAACGAGATCCGCCGCGCCTACGCGCAGGCGCTGATCGTCGATCGCGATGCACTTAGCGAGTATCAGGACGCGAACGACGCGCTGATGGCATCGGAAACGCTGAAACGCGCCTATCGCGCCGATGTCGAACCGGTCCTGGCCGAAGCTCGCCGCCGCGCCGGTGGTGCCATCGATCCGGTCGCCACCTACAGGGCGAGCGGTTATCGCCGCAAGGTTGCCGGAGAGCGTCCAGCTTCCGTTGCCGGCGGCGGCGGGATCATCTGAGATTATCGGGTGCCGGCACAAAATGGCGCCGGCACCCGATGCCTATCGCGCCTGCCCCAATTGCTGGAGTTCGGCCTCTCGCCAGGCGGACCAGCGACGCCGCAATTCGCCTGGCCGCAGGCCATAGTTTTCGTCGAGCACCTCGACCGCGAGAATTCGCTCCGTGCGGAAATGCCGGAAGCCTCCACGTAGCTCGCACCACGCCACCAGAATGCGGCTTGTATCGGAATAGCCGAGGATGACGGGCCAGACGATCCTTGTGCTTTCCGCGCTCGCATCGGACCGATAACGCAGGCGAAGTTTTCGTCCTTCGCGGATTGCCGCCCGCAGCATTGGCAGGTCGATGTTTTCCTCTTCGGATTCCTGAAGAAGCGGTTTGGCGCCGACGCTCGGCTCGAGGATGAAAGGGCGCAGGTGCTCGGGCACGATGGCAGTGATCTTGGCAACCACATCGCGTGCGGCATTGGCAAGGGTCTTGTCGGCACGGCCCGCAACCCATTGTGCTCCGAGGACGACGGCCTCGATCTCCTCTGGCGTCAGCATGAGCGGTGGCATTTCGTAGCCCGGTGAGAGGAGATATCCAAAACCGGCTTCACCTTCGATCGGAACGCGCTGGCCCATCAGATCGGCGACGTCGCGATAGACCGTGCGTTTGGAGACTTCGAGCTCACCCGCCAGCGCGGCAGCGGTCACCGGCCGGCTCGACCGGCGCAATATCTGTATGATCTGAAACAAGCGGTCGGCGCGACGCATTCCTGCTGACTCCTGCTGCCAGTATGGTGGCAACAGCCTTATGCAACAAGAGCCTTCAAGCCGCCAACGATATGTTCGGCGGGCCTTTTGAAGGAGTATGCGATGAAACTGGCATCCACGCGTCTGATCGCTTCAGACATCAGGAAAATGGTCGGCTTTTATGAAATGGTCACGGGTCAGGCAGCGGAGTGGCTGGCCCCGGTCTTTGCCGAGATCGTCACCCCCGCGGCGACGCTTGCGATCGGAAGCGCCGAGACCGTCGCCCTGTTCAAGGAGGGCAGTGCCGAGCCCTGCGCCAATCGCTCTGTCATCATCGAATTCCAGGTTGGTGATGTTGATGCCGAATTTGCAAAGCTAAAGGACAAGGTGGAGGTCGTGCACGAACCGAAGCTGATGCCCTGGGGCAACCGGGCAGGGCAGATCCGCGATCCCGAGGGAACGCTCATCAGCCTTTACACGCCTGTTACGGACTTTGCGAAGCAGCGTTTTGCTGATCGTTGAGCGATAAGGAGCCGGCGAAATCCTGCGGTTGGGCGATGTTGTCTGCCTGTCGGCATCTCTCGTCTTCAGTCACGCCTTGGCGTCTTGCGAGCGTGACCAACCGACTTAGATAGCTGCATATTTGTCATGGTCGTCCGGCAGATTTGAAATCATCCTCATGTACGGCAACCTGCGATGGTCGCAGCCGTGCTTTGTCGATTTGCTTCAGTCGCATGTGCACTTTCGAGTGGCCCGACAGTGGGAATTGGGTATTGTCGCTTGCAACGGCTCGCCTTGATTTGGCGGTCGAGGCTGGCAAAAAGACAGAGCCCTGCTGTTGATAGGTGAGGAAAGACGATGACGACTGACATGAACGGTTTTACCGGACGCCTGAAACGCCGCGAGAATGGCGGCATGATCTCCGGCTGGGTCGGCATACCCGATCCGATGCTCGTCAATCATCTGGCACAGGAAGACTTCGACACCATCGTGCTCGATATGCAGCATGGCATGTGGAACATGGAGTCTGCCGCCAACGGGATTGCCTATGTGCGCTTGGCCGGCAAGCCGGCGATTGCCCGCATTCCGGTCGGCGATTTTGCCTCTGCCTCACGCCTTCTCGATGCCGGCGCCTCCGCCATTATCGCGCCGATGATCAATTCTGCCGATGATGCGCGCGCCTTCGTGCAAGCGACGAAATATCCGCCGCTCGGCGAGCGGAGCTGGGGGCCATCGCTGGCGCTCAATCATTTCGGCCTGCCAGCTGAAGATTATCTGCAGAGCGCCAACAGCCTGACCGCCACCATCGCCATGGTGGAAACCCGCATGGCACTCGATGCGATCGACGAGATTCTCGCAGTCGACGGCATCGATGGTATCTTTGTCGGCCCGTCCGATCTTTCGATCGCGCTTTCGAACGGCGCCCGGCTTGCCCCGGATAGCGCTGCGATCGATCAGGCGCTTGCAACCGTGCTGGCACGCTGTCGCGCCCACGGCAAGGTCATTTGCGCCTTCGGCGGCGATGGCGCCCGCGCCGGGGAATACCTGAAGCTTGGCCTCGATCTGGTTATCGCCGGCACGGAAACGGCGCAGCTGCGCGCCGGCGCCCGCACGGCCATTCAGGCTGCGCGAAAAGGCGCTGATTCATAATCGGCTGAGATAAAAGCTGCCCGAGGTATCCCACGGGCAGCGGTGGTTGCGCCAGAGCCGGATGATTTAGGTCTGTTCAACCTAAAATCTGGATCCGCTCTAGTTCACCAGCTTTACATAGCAGGGCCGATAGGTCTCGGTACCGCAGCCGCCACCGACCGCTTGTGCCGGCGTGATTGTGTTTTGTATGGCGATTGCCGCGAGCGCGACGGCGATGATTGTCAAAACAGTTTTGGTATATTTGTCCATGAGTTTCCCCTAATGATAGAATGGCTAACGATATGCATCTTAAAATTGCCTTTCTGAATGCGGGCTGAATACAGATGCTCAGGGTTGTGCCCCGATGTCTGGTGATACTGTCGAACAGCCCAAACACGACCTTCCCCCTTGTCGACTTTGATCGCAGCCTGCGCTTGCATCGTCACCCGCCTGCGGGCATTCTCGCCCCGACATGGCGGAGCGGAATGATTTGTCGAAGGTGCAGGGATTGGCGGCGGGGCGCGGCTTGCGTCGCGAAGTAGGTCAGCGAGTGACCTTGCGGACCGTTGCTACGGCTCTCGGTCTTTCGGTCACGACGGTCAGTCGTGCCCTTAAGGAGGGCGCGGAGGTCAATCGCGAGACCATCGAACTGGTCAAGCGCGTTGCGGGCGAGCTTGGCTATCGTCCCAATCTCGGTGGCATCAATCTGCGCACCGGCAAAACCCACGCCATCGGCATCGTGCTGCCTTTCGGGCGTGAGGGCGAGATGAACATTGTCGTTGCCTCGCTGATCGAAGGCGCTTCGCGCTATATGAAGTCGCGAGGGTATCGAACGACAATCGTCCCGCAGCTCCAAGCAGATGATCCGCTCGCGACCGTGCGGGATATCGTCGAGGAGGGATCGGTTGACGGCGTCATCATCACGCATACGACACCACAGGACGATCGCGTCAAATATCTGCTTGAAGTCGGCATGCCTTTTGTCACCTTCGGGCGGACAGAGCTCTTGAGCGTTCATCCGAGCATCGATCTCGATCATGAAGTGATCGGCGCAGAGGCTGCACGCCTTCTGCTCGATGCCGGCCACCATATGCCGCTGCTGATCGCGCCCAACCAGCAATTCACCTACAGCCTGCAATTCGTAAGAGGGTGGCGCAGGACTTTTGCCGAGCATCATCTCGATGTGCCTGATGATGGCATCCATTTCACCACGGCCACACCCGACAATGGTCGCGGGATGGCAAAGCACATAGCAGCGCAGAATCCGGCAGCGACGGCCGCCTTCGTCGCCAGCGAAGAGGCTGCTCTCGGTTTCCTCGCCGGCCTGCGCGATGCCGGGCGGCAGGCCGGCAGGGATTTCGCGCTGATTACCTATGGCGGCACCGCACTGCCAGATTTCTTCAACCCGCCTTTGAGTACCTTTCACTATTCGAACCATGCCATAGGCGAGCGATTGGCCGCCTTCCTGCATCGGGCAATCGCCGGCGAAAATCCGGCCGATCTGCGCGAAGTCGTCCAAGCCGCCTTCGTCGATCATCAAAGCCAGTCACGTCACGTTTGAAAATATTGCTGCTTGCAGGATGAGCAGGCGGCGAGAAGGTATTCGTAACGTTACGAATTTGCAGATTGCGCAACATTGAAACGTTAGTCGGCCAGAAAATCGCCGATTGACAGTCTTTCTCTTTTCCATAATCGTAACGTTACGAATTGCCGATTTCGAGTGAAGAAGCTCATTGGCAAGGCACATTGTTCAGGCGTGGAGGCCTCGCCGCGCGCGGCTTCACGCATTGTAAGGGGAGGATGACGTGAGCGACGGATCGCTTTTTTTCGGATCGCCTATTTGGACCTTCAATTGGAACCCGCCGTATCAAGCGCCGTTGCGGCGGCTCGCTGCGACAGGCTGCAAGGGATTTGAGCTCACCGCGTGGTCGGTGGACATGTTGAGCTACTACACGCGCGAAACCATCCGCGAGTTGAAGCAGATTGCAGACGGAGAGGGGCTGGTGCTCACCAACTTCTTCTTCAATCTACCCTTCAGCCGCGCAGCAAATGCTGCCGTCTCGACAGTCGACCTCGATGGCTACCAGCGCGGCATGGAAGTCGCCGCCGCGATCGGCACGCCGATCGTTACCAGCATGACACCTTATCCGTTTCAGTCCGAGGTCAGGCCGATCCTGCAGCGGCCGATCTCGCAGGAGTGGGGCGCGGCAGTCGAACCGCAATGGGATTGGACGGGTGAATATGACGCCGTCGTCGAGGGTTTTATCCGGGCTTGCGAGATTGCCGCCGCCGCGGGTCTCAAGGTCGCGATCGAGCCGCATCCTTATCGCTGGGTCAGCTCCGGTCAGGGCATGCTGCGGCTGATCGAGCGCACCGGTGCCGCCAATCTCGGCCTGAACTTCGACCCGAGCCATCTCTTTCCGGCCGGCGACATGCCGCATTACGTCGTGCTGGCGCTCGGCGATCGGATCTTCAACACGCATTTTTCCGATAATGAAGGGCACACCAACGCCCATTGGCGCCCGGGACGCGGCAAGATCGATTGGAAGGCGATTTTCGCGGCACTCAAGACCATCGGCTATTCCGGCCCGATCACGCTGGAGCTGGAAGACGCGCCGGGTGCATCGCATTGGACCCATTTCCGCGAAGCGACGACGGAATTCGATGACGAGATGCGCCGTGGCATGAGCTATCTGCGCGCCGCTGCCGCCGAACTCGATATCACCATTTCCTAGAGGCAAGCCAATGAGCAACGAACCCATGAAAGTCGGCATTGTCGGCGCCGGCAATATCAGCGCCACCTATGTTGCGACCCTGCATATGTTTGATTTCATTCGCGTGAAGTCTGTTTACGATCTTTATCAGGAGCCTGCCCGCAAGCTTGCCGAGCAGTTTGGCATCGAGGCCGTTGCGCTCGATACGATGCTTTCCGATCCGGAAATCGGTCTCATCATCAACCTGACGACGCCGGTCTCGCATTATGCCATCAGCAAGAAGGCGCTGCTTGCCGGCAAGCATGTCTATTCGGAGAAGCCGCTTGGCGTCTCCATGGGCGAGGCGGAGGAGTTGATGGCCATCGCGCGGGCAGGAGACCTGCGGCTCGGTTGCGCTCCCGACACCTTCCTTGGCGGCGGTCACCAGTTGACACGGCGCTTGCTCGATGAAGGGCGCATCGGCAAGACGATTTCGGCCACCGCCATGCTGCTGTTGCCGGGTCATGAGCATTGGCATCCCAACCCAGCCTTCTTCTACGGCCGCGGCGGCGGGCCGATGCTCGATGTCGGTCCGTACTACGTGACGAACCTCATCGCCTTGCTCGGCCCCGTGCGCGAGATCTTTGGCACTGCGAAGATCACCCGCATCGAACGCACGGTGAAGACTGATCCGCGTCGCGGCGAGACGATTAAGGTACTGGTGCCGACCCATCTGACGGGCGTTATGGAGTTCCATAGCGGTGCGACCGTCACCATTGCCACCAGCTTTGATGTTATCAAGCACAAGCACAATCAGATCGAGCTTTACGGTTCGGAAGGTACTATGGTGACGCCGGATCCAAACAATTTCAGCGGCAAGGTCGAGATATTTCGCGATGGCGATGAGGCGTGGAGGGAGATCCCCGTCGATCACCCCTATACGGAAGGTGTGCCAGGTCATCTCGGTCTGCGCGGATTGGGCGCGGCGGAGATGGTGGATTCCCTTCGCTCGGGACGTCAGCATCGGGTATCGTCGGAACTAGCTTTCCACGCCCTTGAGGTGATGACGGCATTCGAGCGTTCGGCGCAATCGCGTTCTGTGGTTGCAATCCACAGTAGTTGCGGTCGGCCCGATCCAATACCGCGCGCAATAAATGAGGGACGTTTCTCATTGAGTGCGCTATAGAGTTGAGAAAATGCGGTCCTTTTGGACTGCGGGCTTGACGAAGGGGCAATGCCTGAGGAAGCATTGCTCACGTGCTGCAGGGAACGGAGGCCCTGCCGCACAGTTTTGGAGGATCAGGAGATTCGGCATCCGGTGTCTGGAGACGGCGGCGGCTGAGGAAAGGCGTTTGAAGAACGCCCTCAAAGGAGGAGGAACGCATGCGCAAATTGATGATGGCATTGGTCGGCGCCACGGCGCTGGTCGCGGCGAGCGTGACCGGCGCTCTGGCCGAAGGCAAGAAGGCCGAAGTTCTGCATTGGTGGACTTCGGGCGGTGAAGCCGCAGCCGTGAAGGAACTGGCCAAGGCCTTCAACGCTGCAGGCGGCGAATGGGTGGATACCGCAATTGCCGGTTCCGGCTCGACTGCTCGTCCGATCGGCATCAACCGCATCATCGGCGGCAATCCGCCGACGGCCATGCAGTTCAACACCGGCACGCAGATGAACGAACTGGCCCAGCAGGGCCTATTGCGGCCGCTCGACGATCTCGCCAAAGAGCAGGATTGGAAATCGGTTCTGACACCATCTTTCTATCAGGCCATCCAGTTCCAGGATCATATCTATGGCGCTCCCATCAACGACCACGGCCAGAATTGGGTCTTCTATTCCAAGGCCGTCTTCACCAAGGCCGGCGTGACGGAAGAGCCGAAGACCTGGGATGAAATGTTTGCCGCGCTCGACAAGATCAAGGCTGCTGGCCTGATCCCGGTTGCCGTCGGCGGTCAGCCCTGGCAGCTGCAGTCGATGTTCAACGCCATCCTGCTCGGCGAGGGCGGGAAGGATCTCTATGCCAAGGTCTGGAAGGATCTCGACACAGATGCCGTCAAGTCCGACAAGTTCAAGCATGTGGCGGAAGTCTTCGCCAAGCTCCGCAACTATCAGGACCCTGGCAGCCCGAACCGCGACTGGAACGTCGCGACCGGCATGCTGATCGACGGAAAGGCCGGCATCCAGTTCATGGGAGACTGGGCCAAGGGTGAATTCATCCATGCCGGCCTTGTCGCCGACAAAGATTTCGGCTGCATCCTCGGACCTGGCGAATCCAACTTCATGATGGGCGGCGATATCTTCGTCTTCCCCGTTCTCAAGGATAAGACGGCGACCGACGCCCAGACCCTGCTCGCTACCGTCATCATGTCGAAGGAAGGCCAACTTGCCTTCAACTCCAAGAAGGGTTCGGTGCCCGTGCGTCTCGACGTCGATACGTCAAAGCTCGACGCTTGCGCCCAGAAGGGCCTGAACGCACTCAAGGATCCGAGCCGCCAGATCCTGGCGCCCGACGTGCTGACCCCTCAGGATATTGTCCAGACCGAAGGCGATCTCATTGCTCAATACTGGACGACGCCCAGCATGACGGCGGACCAGTTCGCCACGCAGTTTGCGCAGGTCATCGAACAGGCCAAGTAAGCTTCGATCGACATCCATGCGGCGGCAGGTGAGCCTGCCGCCGGTTTCCATGAATGCTGAGGAGGAGCGCGCCCATGAGCAGCCCAAATACGAGCGCCACTGCTGCAAAAGCGGCTGTTGCACCTGCGAGCGTCAGCCGCAGGAGGATACATTTTTCGCCCTACGTAGCCCTGTTTCCGGCCTTCGCCATCGTGCTTCTGGCCTATGTCGTCACCGTCGTCTGGAACATCTGGATATCGTTCACGGACAGCAAGGTGCTGCCGGTCAACATTTTCGTCGGCACGAAGCAGTATGAGCGGTTGTTTTCGACGGCGCGCTGGCTGCTGTCGCTGCAGAACGTCGTCGTCTTCGGCATTCTCTTTATTGCCGGTTGTCTGATCCTCGGTTTTCTTCTCGCCGTCGCGCTCGATCAGAAGGTCCGTTTCGAAAATACCTTCCGAACGATCTTCCTCTATCCCTTTGCCATGTCCTTCATCGTCACCGGGCTGGTCTGGCAGTGGATCATGAATCCGACGCTCGGCCTGCAAAAGGTTGCCGACGGTGTCGGCTTCACCTGGTTCCGCTTCGACTGGATCGTCCAGAGCGATCTCGCGCTCTACGTCATCGTGCTTGCCGGTGTCTGGCAATCTTCCGGCCTCGTCATGGCGATCATGCTCGCGGGCCTGCGCGGCGTCGACCGGGAATTGTGGAAGGCGACGCGCATCGACGGCATACCGAGCTGGCGCGTTTACCTGCATATCGTCATCCCGATTCTGAGACCGACCATCATCACCGCCAGCGTTCTTCTGGCGATTGCGGTTGTGAGGGTTTACGAACTGGTTCTGGCGACGACCGGCGGTGGTCCGGGTATCGCGACCGAAGTGCCCGGGAAATTCATCATGGATTATCTCTTCGGGCGCGGCAATATCGGCCTTGCAACCGGAGCATCGACCGTGATGTTCATCACGGTGGTCATCCTGGTGACGCCCTGGCTCTATTATGAATATTTCCGTGAAAAGCCGAGGGGGAACTGATGACGACGCCATCTTCCGTCACTGGTGCCATGCAGGGTCCGACCGGCCGCAAGCCGCAGCATCTGACCCCAGGACGCATCGGCCTTTATCTCTTTCTCGTCATCGCGGCCCTGTTCTTCCTGCTGCCGCTCTATGTGATGCTTGTCACCTCGTTCAAATCCATGCCGGAGATCCGTCAGGGCAATATCTTCGCCTTTCCGCAAATGTGGACTGCGGATGCCTGGATACAGGCGTGGAGCACGGCCTGCACCGGACTGGAATGCGGCGGCATCAGCGTCGGCTTCTGGAATTCGGTGAAGATCCTGATCCCGAGCATGATTTTGTCGATCCTGATCTCGTCGCTGACCGGCTATGCGCTATCCTTCTGGCGGGTCAAAGGGGCAAACGTGCTCTTTGCCATCCTGCTGCTCGGCGCCTTCATACCGTACCAGGTGTTCATCTATCCGCTGGTTCTGATCTATCGCGACGTCGGCATCTATTCGACGCTGCCCTGCATCATCATCACCCACACGGTCTTCGGTCTGCCGGTGCTGACGCTGCTTTTCCGCAACTATTATTCGAGCCTGCCGATGGAGCTCTTCAAGGCAGCTCGCATCGACGGCGCCGGGCTGTGGCAGATATTCTTCCGGCTGATGATCCCGATGTCGATCCCGATCCTGGTGGTCGCGGCGATCCTGCAGGTGACCGGCATCTGGAACGACTTCCTCTTTGGCGTCGTCTTCGCCGGCCGGGAAAACTTCCCCATGACCGTGCAGCTCAACAACATCGTCAACTCGACCCAGGGTGAGAAGCTCTACAACGTCAACATGGCGGCGACCATCCTCACCGCCCTGGTTCCGTTGATCGTCTATTTCGGCTCGGGCCGCTGGTTCGTGCGCGGTATTACCGCCGGCGCAGTCAAGGGATAGTTCATGGCCAATGTTTCCATTCGCGAACTTGCAATCGATTTCGGCAGCGTCAGCGTCCTGAAATCGCTCAATCTTGAGATACAATCCGGCGAGTTCATCGTACTCCTCGGCCCCTCCGGCTGCGGCAAGTCGACCTTGCTCAACGCCATTGCCGGGCTGACCGATATCACGGACGGCCAGATCTGGATCGGCGACAGGAACGTCACCTGGGAGGAACCGAAGGACCGCGGCATCGGCATGGTGTTCCAGTCCTATGCGCTTTACCCGACGATGACCGTCGAAGGAAATCTCTCCTTCGGGCTGCGCATTGCCGGCATGGCGAAGGAGGAGATTGCCCAGCGTGTCGACCGCGCCGTGCAGATCCTGCAGATCGACCCCTTGCGCAAACGGCGACCGGGGGAGCTTTCCGGCGGCCAGCGCCAGCGTGTCGCCATTGGCCGTGCGCTGGTGCGTGACGTCGACGTCTTCCTGTTCGACGAGCCGCTCTCCAACCTTGACGCCAAGCTCAGAACCGAGTTGCGTGTCGAGCTGAAGCGCCTGCATAGCGGCCTCGGTTCCACCATGATCTACGTGACGCATGACCAGATCGAGGCGTTGACGCTCGCCGATCGCATCGCCGTCATGAGCGGCGGCGTCATCCAGCAATTCGCCACGCCGAAGGAGATCTATCGCCGTCCGGTCAATCGCTTCGTGGCAGGCTTCGTCGGCTCGCCATCGATGAACTTCCTGTCGGGGCAGGTGGCGAGCAATGGCGGCGTGCCGGCGTTCATGTTGCCGGATGGCCGCGCGATCGACCTCAACGGCTACGAGTTTTCCGGCACGCCGGGCGAGGGCCGCAAGGCGACGCTTGGCGTTCGGCCCGAGCAAATTCAGTTCCGGCCCGCGAGCGGGCGGGCTGCCAGCCTGCCGGCGACCTTCACCATCGTCGAGCCCATGGGCTCGGACAATCTGATCTGGGGTCAGGTCGGCAGCGAGACGCTGTCGGTGCGTATCGATGCCGATGAGGATGTCGCACTCGACACCGAGCAACCGGTTTATTTCCAGCCGGCGCTCGCGTCGCTGTTCGGGGAAGACGGGCAGCGTCTATAAGATGCGGTGCCGCGCGTTGGACGAAGCGTGCGGCACAATCTTCATGCCCTGACTTCGAAGATCATGTTGAACGGCGTTTCAGTCGCCTTGCGGAAATGCGAATAGCCCGCATCCATGGCAACCTTGCGCAGTTTCAGCTCGCCAGCCTGTGCGCCCAGACCCAGCCCGACTTCCTGCGACAGCGAGGCTGGCGTACAGATCATCGTTGAAGCCCCGTAGTAGACGCGGCCGACGGGGTTGAGATTGTCCTTCAGGCAATCATGGGCGAAGGGCTCGACGATCATCCAGGTGCCGTCATCGGCGAGGGTTTCCTTAATATGTTTGCCGGCACCGACGGGATCGCCCATGTCGTGCAGGCAATCGAACATCGCCACAAGATCGTAGTCGGCAGCCGGGAAGTCCTTGGCGGTCGCCTGTTCGAACGTGATACGGCCCGCAACGCCCGCTTCCTGCGCCGCAGCTTTCGCTCGTTCGATGGACGGGAGATGGTAGTCGAAGCCGAAGAAAGTCGAGTTCGGATAGGCTTCTGCCATCAGGATGGTCGAGGCGCCGTGGCCGCAGCCGACATCGGCGACGATCGCGCCGGCCTCGAGCTTTTCCTGCACGCCGTCGAGCGCCGGTATCCATTCCGAAACGAGATGGCTGTTGTAGCCCGTCCGGAAGAAACGTTCCGTGCCGCGAAACAGGCAGGTGCTGTGCTCATGCCAACCAAGGCCGCTGCCGGTCTTGAAGGCGTTGACGACCTTCGGCTCGTCGATCCACATGGATTGAACGACGTCGAAAGCGCCGGCGAAGAAGGCAGGGCTGTCTTCCTCCGCAAATACCATTGCCTGTTCCGGCGTCAGGTAGAAGCGCTCGGTCTTATCGTCATAACTGACATAGTCGGCGGCTGCCTGAGCTGACAGCCATTCGCGCACATAGCGTTCTTTCACACCGACGTTGTCGGCCAAATCGGCCGAAGTCCTTGGCGTTCCGTCAGCCATGGCCTTGAACAGGCCCAGATGGTCTCCGAGCGTTACCAACACACCTGAGACCGCCGCGCCGAGATCGCCGACCAAGCGCCCGACAAGGGCATCGAGTTTCTGCATATCAGGTTCGCGCATGACATCCTCCCATCAGAATTGATGCAGCGTTCCGTCACGATGTATTCGGATAGGGAAAGATACTCCCAGGCTGGAGGGCAGGCAATTACGCCATCCGGCTGAACACGCCAGGCCCTCGCCCTGAAAAGTAGCGCAACCTATTGATGTGATGTGTTATTTGGGAGGTCCAAAAGAGAGCTCACGCCTCAGCTGGCGCGCGAGAGCTCCTTTTCCAGAACCGAGAGCAGGCGCGGATCGTCGGCGGTTACGTCGGGCGCAAAGCGCGCGGCAACCTTGCCGTCGCGGCCAATCAGGAATTTCTCGAAGTTCCAGACGATGCCGCCATTGTCGCCGGTGTGCAGGCCGCGATCGGCGAGGCGGGCACGCATCGGACCGTCGCCGATCGTCTCGACGCCGGATGCGATCAGGCTGTCGTACAACGGATGACGCTCGTCGCCAGTCACGGCGACCTTGGAAAACATAGGGAACTGCACGTCGTAGGTCAGCGTGCAGAAGTCCAGAATCTCTTTGTCGGTGCCTGGCTCCTGGCCCTTGAAATCATTGGCCGGGAAGCCGGCGATCACCAGACCTTCGCCGCGCTTTTCTTCATAGAGCTTTTCCAATCCTTCGTACTGTACCGTCAGGCCGCATTTGGACGCGACATTGACGACCATGATGACCTTGCCGCGATAGTCGGCAAGCGTCGTATCGCTGCCGTCGATCCTCTTTACCGGAATATCGAGCACGCTATCGGTCATATCATTCACTCCAGATGAGACGGAAAACAGGATGCCGATATTTGCCCGGAATTCGGTGGCGTCAAGGTCAGAATGCGCCTCAGGCAGCCTCTTCCATTCGAACCAGATGGCCCTGCGAGACTTCGCGGTAGTGTCGCGCGGGTGGCTGATAGCCGACGGGGCGCACCGGGCTCTTCAATTCGTCGACGGCGAGGTTGCGCCGGATGCCGCGCCGGGATGGATCCGGTACCGGGACGGCCGCCATCAGCTTCCTCGTGTAGGGATGCTGTGGATTCTCGAAAACCGACGCGCGCGGGCCGATCTCGACGATCTCGCCGAGATACATGACGGCGACGCGGTGGCTGACGCGCTCGACCACGGCCATGTCGTGCGAGATGAAGAGATAGGAGAGATTGAGGCTCTGCTGCAGATCCATCAGCAGATTGCAAACCTGCGCCTTGATCGACACGTCGAGCGCCGAGACGCTTTCGTCCGCCACGATCACCTTCGGATCGAGGGCGAGCGCGCGTGCAATACAGATGCGCTGGCGCTGCCCGCCGGAGAATTCATGCGGATAACGGCTCATCATATCGGCCTTCAGCCCGACGCGTTCCAGAAGATCGGCAGCCTTTTCCCGGGCTTCGGAGCGCGTGCCCAAGCGATGCTCGATGAAGGGTTCGGCAACCGCAGCGCCGACCGTCATGCGTGGATTGAGGCTCGCGAACGGGTCCTGGAAGATCATCTGGATGCTACGGCGCATCCGGCGTAGATCGAGCGTATTAAGCTTCATCACGTCATAGCCGTCGAGGCGAACCTCGCCGGATTTGGGATTGATGAGGCGCATGATGGAGCGCCCCGTGGTCGACTTACCGCAGCCGGATTCGCCGACCAGCGACAGCGTTTCCCCTTGTGCAAGATCGAAGGAGACATTCTCGACCGCATGGATCGCGCCCGTCGGGCGGGCCAGCAGGCCACCGCGAAGATCGAAGCGGGTGACGAGGTTCTTCACCTCGAGCACCGGTGTCTTGCGGTGATCGACGGTATCCGCGAGCGCTTTCGGTTCGCTGCGTTCACCCGTGCTTGCGTCAACGACCGGGAAGCGCAACGGTTGCGGCTGGTCTTTCATCGAACCCAAGCGCGGCACGGCTGACAGCAGGGCTCGGGTATAAGGATGCTGGCCGCGATGGAAGATATCGTCGGTCTTGCCGGTCTCCACCGCTTCGCCGCGATACATGACGATGGTGCGGTCCGAGATTTCGGCGACGACGCCCATGTCGTGGGTGATGAAGAGGACGGACATGCCTTCCTCTTCCTGCAGCACCTTGATGAGGTCGAGGATCTGGCCCTGGATTGTCACATCGAGCGCGGTCGTCGGCTCATCGGCGATCAGGAGTTTCGGGCGACTGGCAAGCGCCATCGCGATCATCACGCGCTGGCGCATGCCGCCGGAAAACTGGTGCGGATATTCGTCGAAGCGCGAGGACGCGTTGGGGATGCGCACTTTCTCCAGGAGGCGGATCGTTTCGGCTTTTGCCTCCGCCTTGGAAATATTGCCATGGCAGGTCAGCGCCTCGGAAATCTGCCGGCCGATGGTGAAGATCGGATTGAGTGAAGTCATCGGCTCCTGGAAGATCATCGCGACGTCCTTGCCGCGCACCTTTCGCATCTCGGCCTCCGGCAATGCCAGGAGATCGCGGCCGTTGAGCTTGACTTCGCCCTCGATGCGGCTGCTGGCCCTGGCGAGCAGCCGCATGATCGAAAGCGACGTCACGCTCTTGCCGGAACCGCTTTCGCCGACGATGGCGACCGTCTCTCCCGGCATTACATCGAAGGAAATGTCCTTCACGACCTTGCGCCACTCGCCATCGACGAGAAACGACGTGGTGAGATTGGAGATGGAAAGAACAGGCTGGGTGTCTGCATTGGTCATCGGCGCTGCAACGATCGGCATGAAGTTCCCTTTTATGATTTTACCATTGGTCAGGCTTCAACTGCGTTTACTCACGATGGAGCTGCTATCGTGGCACGGGAGGCTGAAGGGCGACCTTCGGCAATCCTCTTGGCCTCAAGCGCGGCAATCTTTTCGTCGATCTCGCGGCGGTCGGTCATCCCGCTAGGGTTCTGCCGCGTCGGCATGGTTTCTGCGACATGCAAATAGCGTTCCTGCGCAACTGCGTAGAGCCGCTCGAGTTCGGTCAGCGGATCGGCGCTGTCGTCGACGCGGATGTTCAGCCAAGCGTAATCCTGGTCGCGGTGGATGACGAGTGCTGCTGATTGCTTGCCACGCTTATCCCCGCCTGCATCTTCGCCCGCCCGCATGGCTTGGAGCAGCCGCTCCGCAAGTGGTTTGCCTGCGGTTTTCTTGAAGGTCGCAAGCGTTTCCGCAATCACCTGCGGTCCAGCCAGCATGTTGCCAGCCACCGATACATTGTCGTCGACCAGATGCCCCGCCCAATCGATACACTTGGCGCCGGTAAAGGCGGCATTGTTGCCCTTGTTGTCGATCAGGTGAAACTGCCGCTGCTCGCGGCCTTCGTCGCGGGCGCTCAGCGTTTCCAGAATTTCATGGGGCGCATGACCGGATGCCAGCATCGCAAGTCCGTCGATGCCGTAAAGCGGGCTGGCAAAGGCCTGCGTCGCAACCGCGCCGATGCCGCCGCGAATATGCGGCACGATGCTGCCGACGGCAAAGAAGCGCGTGGCGACGGCGATGGCGAGATGTCCGGTTTCGGGTTCTCGGGCAACGATCGACCAGGTCATCGGCTCTATCTCCCAACGGCATAGGCTTGCATCAAACGAGGTGTTGCCGCTGCGCGCAAGAGGCCATCGGCGTCGCGCCGTGCGGCGGTCAGCCGACCCACGGTCCACTCCGGTGCGACGGTCAGCTGGTGGCCTCTCTTGCGGAGCGTATCGAGCACGTCAGCGCCGAAATTCGCCTCCGCCGTCAGGCCACCCGGTTCGCGGGTGCGCGGATAGAAGGAGCTCGGAAAATGTGTGCTGTGGAACAGCGGCTTGTCGATCGCTTCCTGCAGGTTCAGCCCATGATGGACATAGCGCAGGAAGAAGGAAAGCTGCCACTGCTCCTGCTGATCGCCGCCGGGCGTGCCGAAGGCCAGCGTTGGGCGTCCTTCATGCAGTGCCATTGTCGGGGTCAGCGTCGTACGTGGCCGCTTGCCCGGTGCCAGCGAGGAGGGCAGACCCGGCTGCAACCAGAACATCTGAGCGCGAGAATTGAGGCAGAAGCCGAGGCCAGGAATGATCGGCGAGGATTGCAGCCAGCCGCCGGATGGCGTGACCGAGACCATGTTGCCTTCGCGGTCGATGACATCGATATGCACGGTGTCACCACGTTTCTCGGTGAGATGCGACATGGTGGGCTCATAGACCGCGCCGCTCTTGGCTTCCGGTGCGTCGAGCATCGCCATAGTGAGATCGTATTGGCTTTCAAAGCCGGGCAGCTTGCCGGGGCGCAGGGCAAGCGACGCCTCTGACGAAATCAACCGGCGGCGCTCGTCGGCATAGGCGTCCAATAGCAGGGTTTCGAGCGGTACGCGCGTGAAATTGGGGTCGCCGTAATAGACCTCGCGATCGGCAAAGGCGAGTTTCATGGCCTCGGTCACGGTGTGGACGAAATCGGCTCCGGCGGGATCCATGCCGGCCAGATCGAAACCCTTGAGCAGCGACAGCGTTTGGAGGAAGACGGGGCCTTGACCCCAGGGGCCGATCTTGGCGACCGTCCAGCCATGATAATCATAGGTCAGCGGCGCCTCGACCGTCGCCTGCCAGTTGGCCATGTCGTCGGCGGTCAGCACGCCCTTGTGGTGCGTGCCGCTCGCATCCATGACCTCCGTTTTGCTGACATAGCTGTCGATCGCTTCCGCGACGAAGCCGCGGTAATAGGCATCGCGAGCGGCTTCGATCTGCGCTTCGCGATCGCTCTTGCTTTCCGCCTCGGCGACGACCCGCTTCCAGGTCTCGGCAAGAGCCGGGTTCCTGAAATTGGACCAGGGTTCGGGGGCGGCACCGCCAGGAAGCCAGGTCTCGTAGGAGGTCGGCCATTCCTTGCGGTAGAAATCGGCAAGACCTGCGATGGTGGCGGAAACGCGTGGTAGGACGGGATGGCCTTTCTCCGCATAATGGATCGCCGGTTCCAGTACGTCGCGGACGGTCAGCCTGCCGTAATCGCGTAGCATCAGCATCCAGCCATCGAAGGCACCGGGGATGACGGTGGCGAGCAGGCCATCGCCGGGGATCAGTTTCAGCCCCTCGCGCCTGTAATGCTCGATCGTCGCGCCGGCCGGTGCCGGGCCTTGGGCACAGATGACCTCGACCTTATCCTTCTTCTTGGAATAGAGGATGGCTGGCATGTCGCCGCCCGGCCCGCAGAGATGCGGCTCGACGATCTGCAGCACGAAGCCTGTCGCAACGGCCGCGTCGAAGGCGTTGCCGCCCTTTTCGAGAATGCTCATGCCGACGGCGGATGCGATCCAGTGCGTCGACGTGACGACGCCGAAGGTGCCGAGGATTTCAGGGCGGGTGGTGAATGCGGTCATTGGGGGCATCCTTTTGAGTTTATTCATGCCTCGCGCGGATCGAGCGCATCGCGCAGGCCGTCGCCGAGGAGATTGAAGCCGATCACGACGAGAAAAATGGCGGCCCCCGGCCACATGGCCATCCAGGGCGCCTGTTCGAGATAGTTCTTGGCGACATTGAGCATCGAGCCCCAGCTAGGGGCGGGCGGCTGCTGGCCGAGCCCGAGGAAGGAGAGGCTCGCCTCGGCGATGATGGCGGTCGCGATGGTGAGTGTTGCCTGCACGAGGATCGGAGCAAAGACGTTGGGCAGGATATAGCGGGAGATGATGCTGAAATGGGTGAGGCCGATCGAGCGGGCGCCCTCGACATAATCCTCCGTCTTGACCGCCAGCACCTGACCGCGCGTCAGCCTCACGAAGACCGGCGTTGCGGACAATCCGATTGCGATCATCGCATTGGTGAGGCTCGGGCCAAGGAAGGCGGCAAGCGCAATGGCGGTAATCAGGAACGGCATTGCCAGGAAGGCCTCGGTGATGCGCGAGATGATCTGGTCGATCCAGCCGCTATAGTAGCCCGAGATGAGACCGAAGGGCACGCCGATCGCGACCGCGATGGCAACCGAGAAGACGCCGGCCATCAGCGATGCCCGCGCCCCCCAAATCATGCGGGAGAGAATGTCGCGGCCGAGATCGTCGCTGCCGAGCCAGTGTGCGGACGATGGCGCCTTGCGGATTGCCGACCAGCTGGTTGCGACTGGATCAGGGATCGGCAGGAGCGGTGCGAGCGCGGCGAGCACGGTAAAGAAAAGGATGATGGCGAGCCCGACCAGAGCCCCCTTGTTGGCCCTCAGCTTCCGCCAGGCTCGATTGGGAGCGCGTTTGGCGGAGGAGGCTGCCGCGGCCGTCTGAACGATCGTGCTCATATGGCTGCCCTTATGCGCGGATTGAGGACGACATAGAGAATGTCGGCAATAAGGTTCATGGCGATGAAGCCGACCGCGGTGCAGAGCACCACCCCCTGGACGACGGCGTAATCCCGGTTAAAGACGGCGTCGACGATGAGCTTGCCGAAGCCGGGGATGGTGAAGATTTGCTCGGTCAGAACGGCACCGGCCAGGAGCTCCCCGAACAGCAGAGCGCTGACGGTGACGACTGGCAGGATGGCGTTGCGGAAGCTGTGCCGCAGCACCACGGCCGTCTCCGGCAGGCCCTTGGCGCGAGCAGTGCGGATATAGTCGGCGCTGAGCACGCTCAGCATCGACGAGCGCGTGTGGCGCATCAAGGTGGCAGCAAGCGCATTGCCGAGCACGAAGGATGGCATCAGCATCGTCTGGATCGAGCGCCATGGATCTTCGAAGAACGGCTGATATCCCGAGGCCGGCAGCCAATGCAGCTTCACCGAAATCAGCAGGATCAGCATGATGCCGAGCCAGAAATTCGGCACGGACAGACCGCACAGGGCGACGATATTGGCGAGAAAATCGACGAAGCTATTCTTCTTCACCGCCGCCAATATGCCCATGGGAATGCCGATGGCGAAGGCGAAGATCATCGACATGACGGCGAGCTGAATGGTGACCGGCAGCTTTTCGGCAACGAGCGTCAGCACTGGTTGGTTGGTGCGCAGTGAAACGCCGAGATCGCCCTTGGCGACGCCCTGCAGCCAGTAGCCATATTGGTAGATCACAGGGTCGTTCAGGCGATATTTCTCGCGCAACAGCTCCAGCACCTGGGGATCGCGCTCCTCGCCTGCCATGGCTAGCACCGGATCGCCGGGCAGAAGCTTCTGCAGCGAGAAGACGAAGATCGAAATGATCAGCAGCGTCGGTATCGCGACGAGCAGCCTCTTTCCGATATAGCTATACATGGGCAGATCCTTGCCGCGATCTCGAATGTGAAAGCGCCATCCGGAAAGAAGCCCGCATGGCGCTCATAGCTCAGCCGCTTTTCTTCACGCCTACGAGGCGGATCATACCGTCCGGGGAGGGCACGAAGCCGGACACCTTCTTATTGTAGGCCCAGATCCAGGCCTGATGCCCGAGAAAGATGATCGGCAGGTCCTGGCTGAGGATCGCGTCGGCCGCATCGTATTTCTGCTTGCGTACGGCGTTGTCCTGCGACTGGCGCGCCTCAAGCAGCAGCTTGTCGACCTCCGGATTGCTGTATTTGGAATCGTTGAGGCCGGCGCCTGTCGTCACAAACTGCTGGATATTGCCGTCCGGATCGGAGCGACCGGACCAGTCGGATCGGCTGAGCTGGTAGTTGCCGCTCGACTGCGCGTCGAGCAGGGTCGCGAATTCCGTCGTCTTCAGTGTCACGTCGAAGCCGGCTTCAGCAACCATCGACTGGATGATCTGCATCATCTGCATCGATACGGGATTGTTGGCGACGGCGAGCTCGACCGGGATGCGGTCGAAACCGGCTTCCTTGACCAGAGCCTTAGCCTTGTCGACATCGCGAGCGGGCACCGGAATATCCTTGTCGAACCAGGGGCTGTTCGGTGCAAAAGGCTGATTGCCGGCAAGCCCGGTGCCATCGAAGACGATCTGCATGGCGGCTTCGCGGTCGATTGCCAGCGAGAAGGCCTGGCGCAGGCGCTTGTCCTTGCCCATTGGATTGTCGGCGCGAGCGCCATTGCCGACATTGGCGTAGACGCCGAGCCAGCCGGTGCCGACAGCATCGGCATAGACGAGATTGGGATCGCTCTTGACCGTGCCGGCATCGGAGGCGGCCACGCGCTCGATCATGTCGAGGTCGCCGGAGCGCAGGTTTGCAAGGCGCACCGTTGTGTCGGGGATCGGCAGATAGGTGACCTTATCGATGAAGATCTTGTCCTTGTTCCAGTAATCCTGGAATTTTTCGAGCACGATGCGGTCCTGCTGCACGCGCTCGACGAATTTGAAGGGGCCGGAGCAGACGGGATGATCGCCGAATTTGGCACCGGCCGCCTTTGCTGCTGTCGGCGAGACCATCATGCCGGAGCGATCGGAAAGCTGGGCAAGTAGCGTGACATCGGGCGCCTTCAGGGTGAAGGTAGCTTCGTATTCACCGGATGCTTCGACCTTGGCGACAGAGGAAAGCTCGCTCTTGCGGCGTGACTCCGGCATGGTCTGGTAGCGCTGGATGTTGTCGACAACAGCTTGCGCATTGAACGGCGTGCCGTCCTGGAATTTCACGCCCTGGCGCAGCTCCATGACGAGCTGCTTGCCATCGGCGGACCATTTCCAGGATGTGGCGAGCTGCGGCACGAACTTCAGGTCCGGTGTTACGTCGACGAGCTTGTCGCAGAGCGCGGTATAGACGATGCGGCCGACGAAGGTGCGGGATTGAGCTGGGTCCAGCGCATCGGCATCGTCCTGCAGGCCGATCTTGAGTTCGACGGCGAAAGATGGCAGCGCGATCAGGGCGCCGGCGGCAAGCGATGCCATGAATTTGGCGATCTTCATTTCGTTCTCCTGTTTATCGTTTTCGTTCTTTGCAGTTTCGACCGGTTTCCTCTCCGGTCGTGGTGGGCAGGCCGGCTTTGGGGTCAGCCCACCTCCTCGGTCAGTGGCTCCTCAGCTTGCTGCGCATCCAGCGACGTGATGCGGATCAGGCTTTCCTGCAGCATCAGCAAATGTTCGCGCATGGCCTCGGCCGCCTTCATCGGATTGCGCGCGGCAATCGCGTCGATGATCGTCCTATGCTGGGCGTAGGAGACCGGGCGGGTCTTGTTGATGCTGCGGGCCAATTCGCGAATGGTTTGCCAGGCTTCGTCCTGGCGGACATGGTTGATGACGTCGAAGATGGTCAAAAAGAACTGGTTGCCGGCGCTTTGCGCGATCAGCCGATGCAACGCGCCATCCCAGAGTTCGCGGCTGTCGGCGTCGTCGCTGGCGGTGATCTTCTTTGCCAGTTCGTACATGCGGTCGATGTCGTCGGGCTTGGCGCGCATAGCGGCGAGCTGGGCGAGTTGCGGCTCCATACGCAGGCGAACTTCCATGACTTCCATGAGATCCGTGCCCGCCACAAGCGTGCTGACATGCTGGCTCCAATCGTTCGGTCGCTGCCCGACATAGGTTCCCGAGCCTTGGCGCCGCCAGACTCGGCCTTCCGCTTCCAGCACTTCTAGCGCCCGCCGGATCGCGCGCCGGCTGACACCCAGTGTCTCCGATAGAGCCCGCTCGGTCGGCAGCTTTCCATCAGCCGGGAGATCGGCCGAATTCAACAGCCCACGGAGTCTTTCCAGGGCGTGAACCGAATTCTCCGGAAGGCTGCTGATTGCCATATTGAAAGGTGAACCAATTTGGAATTGGTTCAATAGAAGTTGAACTCGATCGTCTCGTCAAGCGCTTTTTTGTGCAATTTCGGCAATGCACAATGTTTGTGCGCAATGCAGAAAGGCGACGCGCAAAACGAGTCGCCTTCTTGAGATGACGGATCAACGATGTCCGCCCTCGCGGTTCTGGGACTTGAGCTTCAGCGACCGACGGCGCGTGCCGAAATGGCTATCTCAGGCGTGAAGTCGAAATTCTTGTCGAAGGGATAGGTCGGCTTGGCCTTGCGCAGGCGCGGCAGGCGTTCGACGAACTGGTCGACGACACCGGGGGAGAGAGCCATCAGGTTCGGATTGGCGATCGGCGCCAGTTCCGGCGAGAGGTAGCCGGATTTGACGACGATGATCTTCGCTTTGTGCGGATCAAGGCCGAGGCGGGTGAAATCGGCGATATTATGGTAGGGGCGGCGCTTGGCCGACAGGACGAGATCGATGCCGCCGATGGAGACGACGGCCTGTCTGTCGCTGGCTTCCATAGTGTCCAGCAGATACTTGATCGTAAAGTTACCCTTGACCGGCTTGCTGCCTTTAGTGTCGAGCGATGCGCCTACGGAGAGATCGAGGGTGGCGCCGATGCCAGCGGCATAGCATGCTTCCGTGGCAACCTTGTCGGCGATGCCGGCGAAGATGACGCCTTCTGCACCGTTGGCAATCAGTTCCGCCAGCACATCGGCGCGGTCGCCGACACCGCCGCCCGTCGGGTTATCGCCGGATTCCGCCAGAACCACGGGCGCGGTCGTGCTGGCGATTGCCTTCGCGACGCATTCCTCGATCGAGCCGGTCTCCGAGCCGAAAACGAAATCCTTGCGAACGTCCCAATAGGCCTGCGCCAGTCGTTTCGCCTCGCGTTCGAGTACGCTGCGATCCGTGCCGGTCATGATGGCGGCGGCCGTTGCGCGCGGCTCGTCTGCCCAGACATAACCGACCATGAGCGATGTATCCCAGACACCTTCGATGGCATCGATGCCAGGCAGCATGTCGTAGAGGCTCTTGGCCGGTTCATCGACGGTACTGGTGCGTTCGCCCGGCAGCACCACGGGGATCGGCGCCCAAAGCAGGATCGGCTTCACGCCGGTCTTCAGGCTCTCCGTCAGCATCTTGACGGCACGGCGCATGGTTTCCTCGACATCGATATGCGGCGCGGTGCGATAGGTGGAGTACATGTCGAGCGCATCGATGATGCGCTGGGTGACATTGCCGTGCAGGTCGTAGCTTGCCGAGACCATGCAATCCTCACCGACGACGGCGCGAGCCGCACTGATCCAGTCACCCTCGGCGTCTTCCATACCTTCGACATACATGGCGCCGTGCATGGCGAGATAGAGTCCATCCAGCGGCAGCAGGGCCTTCAGCCCTTCCAGAAACTCCGCCTTGAAGGCTTCGTATGTATGACGGGCGACCGGGCCGCCGGCGATCGCTCTGGCATGGATGGTTGGCAGGAATTCGCCGTCATAATCCCTAAGGAAGGCGAAGTAGGGCGAGGCAGTCAGCTCCGCGCCGCGCAGAACGCGAAAATCCTTCTCTTCGTTCAGGACGGGATTGTAGGTGCTGCATTCGATGTGAATGCCTCCAACGGCAATGCGCATGGGAACCTCAATAGGGGTTGGGACCAATCAGGAAATTATGGGCGGCAATGCTGGCAGCGCCCCGCGCCCAGACATCGCCATCGACACGTTGCGTGCGGATCGGCGTCTGGCCGGCATAGCGCGGCAATACGTTCGCCTCGACCGCCTGCCGCATGACGGTGCCGAAGAGGCGATCAAACCGGCCTTCGACATGGGTGATGAGGATCAGGCCGGGATCGTTGAACTGGATGAGATGCGCAATCGCAAGCCCAAGTGCGCTGCCGGCGCGGTGCAGGATGCGGATTGCGGTGGCGTTGCCGAGTGATGCCTCCGTCTCCAAGTCGTCGAGGGATTGACAGGCGAGACCTTCCGCCTTTGCCATTTCCTTGATCGCCTTCAGCGAGGCCACGGTATCGAGGCAGCCGCGCTTGCCGCAGCGGCAGGGCGAACCATTGAGCTCGATCGTGCAATGAGCGATTTCGCCGGCGCCGCCATGATTGCCGCGGTAGAGCTTGCCGCCGACGAAATGGGCGCACCCGATGCCGTCATCGAAGGAAACGACGCTGAAATTCTGCACGTCACGGGCGCCGCCGAACAGCTTTTCGCTGACGGCGACCGCCTTGGCGTCGTTTTCGATAAAGGTGGCGATATTGGTCTTCTGCCTAACGATACCCGCAAGCGGTATATCCTGCCAGCCGAGTAACGTGGATTTGACGCAGCTCGCCTGCTTTTCATCGACGAAACCGGAGAGCGCAACACCAAGGCCTGAAAGCTTTCGTCCGGCATCTTTACATTCGGAAAGCAATTTCGGCAGCGTGTCGGCGATCATCGCGGCGATGACATCAGGATCGCGCGACAGTGGCATCGTCTGACGCGCGACGATATTGCCGTTGAAATCGCAGAGAACCAGCGGCGCCGGGTCTTCGAGAAGCGAGATGCCGCCGAAGAAGGCGCCTTCCGGATGCAGGTCCAGCAGGATCGAGGGGCGGCCCTGTCCGTAGATCGTTTCCGTTTCCCGCAAGACGCCGAGGGAAATCAGATCGCGCGCAATCCCGCTCATCGCAGCCTTGCTCAGCCCCATGGCGGCTGCCAGAACTGTGCGGCTGGAAGGGCCTGATTGGCTGATGACCCTTAAAAGCTGCTGCTGGGAGGACGTTAGCAATTCGATGTTCCGCCTGGATTTTTGCTTGTTTTGCCGAGAATAAGTTCAGAAAATAAACAAAGCAACCATATTTGGTTTCCGTGCAGACCTAATCATGCCGCGGCGCAATGGATCGGAAGAACGTACCGATTGCTCGACCTGCTTTGTGAAAGGCGGCAGTCCAGGCGCCGTCTTGGGGCGATTTCGCAAAACATGTTCGCGTTTAAATGGTTGACATCGACCCGTATCAATATGCAAAGCTTATTATAACGATTCAGCCGGCGCTCGCCCGCAATCGTCTCGTCCCTAGACTTTGATCCCACAAGCTTCGCGCTCGATCATGGCCGTTATGGCGGCATGTGCATGTTTCGATCCCGGGTGCAGCAGTCAGAAAGGAATGCCATGTCCAGCACGGTCGATCGTTCGAGACGCCCGTTGGTCATCGTCTCGATCATGCTTGCGACCTTCATGGTCGCCATCGAAGCGACCATCGTTGCGACCGCCATGCCGCGCATCGTTGGCCAGCTCGGCGGCTTCACCTATTATAGCTGGGTCTTTTCCGCCTTTTTGCTGGCGCAATCCACCACCACCGTCATCTATGGCAAGCTTTCCGATATTTTCGGCCGCAAGCCGATGCTGATCGGTGGCATCATCATCTTTCTCATAGGCTCAACGCTCGCCGGTTTCGCCTGGTCGATGGCGTCCCTTATCGTCTTCAGGCTGCTGCAGGGCCTCGGCGCGGGTGCCATTCAGCCTGTGACCATGACCGTCGTCGGCGATCTCTATAAGCTGGAGGAGCGCGCCAAGGTGCAGGGCGCGCTCGCCAGCGTCTGGGCGATCTCCGCCGTCATCGGCCCGCTTGCCGGCGGCATCATCGTCGACAATCTCTCCTGGGCCTGGATTTTCTGGATCAACCTGCCGCTTGGCGTGCTCGCCATCGTCGGGTTCATCCTCTTCCTGCACGAGTCGGTTACGCCGCGCGAGGCGAAGATCGATTATCTCGGCACGATCCTGTTTTCGATATCGATCGTGTCGCTTCTCGTCATCCTGACCGAAACCGATGCGGGCTTCGCCGTTCTCTGTCCCCTGGCGATCGTTTTTATCGTTACCGGCATCCTGTTCCTGTGGCAGGAGCGGCGAGCGCCGGAGCCGATCATTTCGATCGCTCTCTGGAGCCAGCGGCTGATTGCCACCAGCAATGCCGCGACGCTGCTTGCCGGCATGGCGCTGATCGGCCTGACGACTGTTCTGCCGATCTATGTTCAGGGTGTCCTTGGTCGTTCGCCGCTAGAGGCAGGCTTTACGCTGACGATGCTGATTGTCGGCTGGCCGCTGGCCGTGATGCTGGCGAGCCGGTTCTTCCGCACCTTCGGCATCCGCAACACCTTGCGCGCCGGCAGTCTCATGTTTCCCTTCGGCTCGCTTTTCCTGCTGTTCCTAACGCCGGAGAGCAGCCCGGTGATCGCCGGCATCGGCTCGTTCCTGATGGGCTTCGGCATGGGTCTCATCAGCCTGACGAGCGTCGTGCTGGTGCAGGAAAGCGTGGAGTGGTCGATGCGCGGCAGCGCCACTGCCTCGATCATCTTCTCGCGCAGCCTCGGCAACACGCTTGGCGCAACCGCGCTCGGCGCGATCATGAATGTCGGCATCGCTCATTATGGCAGCGGCGAGCTCGCAACCAGGCTGCACGATATCCTCAATCAGCCCAGCGGCCTTTCCGATCTTGTCACCGATTCCGCGATCAGAAGTGTTTTCGATGCGGCCCTGCACTGGAGCTTCTGGGGTGTCGTCATCGTCGCTTTGACGACCTGCGTGACCATCTGGCTGATCCCGGTCACCCGAGACGCCGGCCGTGGGTCGTCGGCACCCAAGGCGGATGCACAGGAAGCCATGACTCATTAGCGCAAGGCCCGGCCGGTCGGGCAGGGCTTGATCTGTCAGAAGCCGTAGTCGCGCGCGAGCCAGGCTTCCAGCAGGTTTCGTGATGCTTTGATTGCGGCGTCCGTATCCTGTGCGACGATGGCGTCGAGGATCGCCTTGTGGAGGGGCAGGGCGCGCTTTTGCCCTTCGGCGATGTCCTCATGGCCGGAAAGCGTGCGATTGGCATAAATCCCGACGGCGATCAGATCGATCAGCTGCGAATAGATCATGTTGTGTGTGGCGGCGAAGATCGCCGTATGAAAGCGCAGATCGGCATCGGCATTGCTGTTGACGTCGCCAATGGTGGACGCCATCTCCTCGTAGGCGGAGCTGATCGCGGCAATATCGCTCTCGGTGCGGCGCAGTGCTGCGCGCGCCGTCGCCTCCGGCTCGAGTGCCAATCGCAGGTCCTTGATCGATCGCATGATTTCGACTGAGGGGCCGGTCTCATAGTACCAGACCATGACATCCGTATCGAGATGATGCCAGTTGGAGCGTTCCTTGACGCGCGTGCCGACGCGGGTCTTGATCTCGACCAGTCCCTTGCCGGCCAGGCACTTCATCGCTTCGCGGATGACCGTGCGGCTGATGCCAAATTGTTCGACCAGATCAGGTTCGTTTGGCAGTGTTGCGCCGACTGGATAGTCTCCGCCGACGATACGGCGGCCGAGCTCGTGGACGAAATAGCCGAAGACGCCACGCCGGGGGATCGTGCCGTATTTTCGCACAAAGGCATCGAAGGGCGACTGTGTTACGATCAGTTTCGACTCCGGGGTAGCCCTGGAGGTTATTGCGTCCTGGCCATGTTTCATTATGCGGGACTCTCGTTCCTTATTGATGCGCCGTTCGCGAGAACAATCATCAGCCTACGTCGATTTGCGAGGCTTCTTGCTGGTATCTCGGCCAGTTTGGGGCTGTTCCATGTTGATGTTGTATCGATCCCATTGTTCTTCCCGCGGCATTTTCCAGTGAAAACCCTAGCATGTCTTGCGTATGCATGCCTACTGGCACCGAGTTGATCGATCTGTTCACCAATTTGAACATGCTGATGCGTTTCGCCCCGGGCCTCTATCGGGATCGGCAGCGGTGATCAAATTGCGCACCATCCGCTAAGCGAAACGTGATCGCTTAATCGATTGATGGGACGATTTCGACTATCGTAAACGTTACCGAACCGGTTAAATGCAGGCGGGATGCGAGGCGGATTCGGAGTTGCTGATCCATGAACGACATGTCCACGCCTGGGCAAAGGGAGGATGCGCAGGAAGCGGGCTCGCGCTCGCTGTTGATTGCATTGCTCGTGGCCGGTGCCTTCTTCATGGAAAATCTCGACGGTACGGTCATCGCGACCGCATTGCCGCAGATGGCCGTTTCCTTCGGTGCTCGCCCGGTCGACCTCAATATCGGTATGAGTGCCTATCTTCTGACCCTCGGCGTCTTTATTCCGATCAGCGGCTGGATCAGCGATCGCTTCGGTGCACGTCTGGTCTTCACAACCGCCGTCGTCATTTTCACGCTCGCCTCCGTTCTCTGCGGCTTTGCCAATGGGGTCGGCTCCTTCGTTGCCATGCGCATTCTGCAAGGCATCGGCGGGGCGATGATGGTGCCGGTGGGCCGGCTTGTCGTCTTGAACAATACGCCGAAGGACAAGCTGATCTCGGCCATTGCGACGATCACCTGGCCGGCGCTGGTGGCGCCGATCCTCGGGCCGCCGCTCGGCGGTTTCATCACCGACCATGTCAGCTGGCGCTGGATCTTCTTCCTTAACCTGCCGCTCGGCATTCTGGCCTTCATCTTCGCGCTCATGCTCATTCCGGAGACGAAAAGCACGGCGCGCCCGCCTTTCGACTGGATCGGCTTCGTCGTCAGCGGCATCGGACTTGCCGGCCTCATGTATGGGCTGGAATTGATCGGGCGCCCCGATCCTGTCTGGCTGGAAGCCTGGACCTATGTGATCGTCGGCTTTGTCCTGCTGGCCATCGCCGTTTTTCATTTTCTGCGCACGGAGCATCCGCTCATCGATCTCTCGGGGCTGAAGCTGCCGACGTTCGCCATCACTATCTCAGGCGGATCGCTATTCCGCACCGCTATCGGCGCGGTGCCCTTCCTGCTGCCGCTGATGTTCCAGGTCGGCTTCGGGCTCAGCGCCTTTCACGCCGGTATGCTGACGCTCGCCGTCTTTGCCGGCAATCTGGCGATGAAACCGGCAACGACGCCCATTCTGCGCCGCTTCGGCTTCAAGCCGGTGCTGATCGTCAATGGTCTTCTGAATGCCGTCTTCATCGCTGCCTGTGCGCTGTTTTCGCCCGATACGCCACTCTGGTTCATCGTGCCGGTACTGTTCATTGGCGGCATGTGCCGGTCGATGCATTTTACCGCACTCAACACGATCGCTTTTGCCGATATCCCACCGGGGCAGATGACGGGTGCCAACACGCTGTTCAGCACCGTCTTTCAGCTGACGATGGGCATGGGCATCGCCGTTGGCGCAATCGGCATTCGCATCGGTCAGGCGATCAGCGCACCGCTCGGAATGGAGAGCATCGTCGCCATCGAGTTCCGCCTCGCCTTCGTGCTGCTCGGCATCATCGCGCTTCTGGCCGTGCTGGATTGTTTGCCGCTTGACCGCAAGGCAGGCGAAAACGTCTCGCGCAAGCCAAGGAAGGGCGTGTCGAAAGCGGCGTAGTGATGTCTTTTTCCGAAGCGGTTAGTACGAGAGTTGGATGAGATTATAATGCAGCAATATCGCTGGAATCGCCATCAGGATGATCAGAACTATTGCGACGCTTGCCGCGCGCATCATCCTCCTCCGGCGGGCGCGCTGACCGGTCCAATCATATACTGTCATAATGAGCCCCTCCTTCTCATTAGTGATTAGAAAGACAAGAAATGGAACGCCAGTCAATATCGGCAATAGCGAGCTAAATAATAAGCCTTATCTAATATTTGGAGGGCGAAGCATACTTCGATGGCTGAAGAGAGCCGTCGAACTTCATCTGCAAGAGCCTAAAGTTCGTTTTATGATGCCGGCTCACACGATATAACGGAAAAGGATTTCGTCCCTGTGTCAGCGGGACGCCGGCTGCTTTGGAAAAGAGGAAAAGGCAATGAGCAAGATGCGTGCCCTGGTTTTGGAGCGTCAGCATGAACTGGCGATCCGCGATATCGATCTGCCGCAGGAGGTCGGGCCGGGCCAGGTGAAGATCAAGATCCATACGGTCGGTGTCTGCGGGTCGGATGTGCACTACTACACGCACGGCAAGATCGGCCCCTTTATCGTCAACGAACCGATGGTGCTCGGGCACGAAGCGGCGGGAACGGTAGTGGAAGTCGGCGCAGGTGTGACGCATCTGAAGGTCGGTGACCGGGTCTGCATGGAGCCCGGCATTCCCGATGCCAATTCCAAAGCGAGCCGTCTCGGCATGTACAATATCGATCCTGCGGTCACCTTCTGGGCGACGCCCCCGATCCATGGCGTGCTGACGCCTTTCGTTGTGCATCCGGCCAACTACACCTTCAAGCTGCCTGATAATGTCAGCTTTGCGGAAGGGGCGATGGTCGAGCCCTTCGCCGTCGGTATGCAGGCAGCCACCAAGGCGCGCATCACGCCCGGTGACACCGCTGTCGTGCTTGGTGCCGGCCCGATCGGCATCATGGTTGCGGTTGCAGCGCTTGCCGGTGGCTGCGCCCGGGCGATCGTTGCCGATCTCGCCCAGCCGAAACTCGATATCGCCGCGCAGTATCAAGGCGTCATTCCGGTCAATATCCGCGAGAAGAACCTTGTCGAGGAAGTCGATCGCCTGACCGATGGCTGGGGTGCGGATGTCGTCTTCGAATGCTCGGGCTCGCCGAAGGCCTGGGAAACGGTCATGGCGCTGCCGCGTCCCGGCGGCGTCATCGTGGCCGTCGGCCTGCCGGTCAATCCGGTCGGCTTCGATGTTTCCACGGCGTCGACCAAGGAGATCCGCATCGAAACGGTCTTCCGCTATGCGCATCAGTATGAGCGTTCGATCGCGCTGATCGCGTCCGGCCGCGTCGATCTCAAGCCCTTGATCTCCGAGACATTCGACTTCGAGGACTCGATCAAGGCTTTCGATCGCGCCGTCGAAGCCCGTCCGACCGACGTCAAATTGCAGATCGTCCTCGACCAATAGTCGCTCGCTGTCCCATCGCCTTGCCCCAAGTCTTCTTCTGGCTTCACGCACCGGCAAGGCGATGTTTTCCCTTAGGTTTCATATCTCCCGTAGACGGCCTGGCAAAAGCGATGCTAGGTAGCCTTTCACAGAGGGAAACAGGCTTTGACGCCGTGAAACGGGAAGGACCGCCGTGCCGCACGACGTTGCATTGATCGCATTGATTGCCGCCGGCTTCGTGTTCGCGGCCATTTTCGGCTATCTGGCCGACAGGCTGCATCTGCCGCCGCTGGTCGGCTATCTGGTGGCCGGCGTCATCATAGGCTCGTCCACGCCGGGTTTTGTCGCCGATGTTTCCCTAGCGTCGCAATTGGCCGAGATCGGCGTCATCCTGCTGATGTTCGGCGTCGGTCTGCATTTTTCTGCTGCGGATTTGTTGGCGGTGCGCGGCGTCGCCATCCCCGGAGCCATCGGACAGATCGCGATCGCGACGCTGCTCGGGGTGGGCTTGACGTCGCTATGGGGCTGGAGCGTCGGCGCCGGCGTGGTCTTCGGCCTCAGCCTTGCCGTTGCCAGTACGGTCGTGCTGTTGAAGGCGCTGGAAGAGCGCAATCTCGTGAGTTCGACGAATGGTCGTGTCGCCGTCGGCTGGCTGATTGTCGAAGATCTGGCCATGGTGCTTGCGCTCGTGCTCTTGCCGGCCTTTGCCGGTGTTCTGGGCGGTCACGCGGATGCCGGCGGCCATGCCGCTTCCGGTTCGATCTGGCTGACGATCGGCATGACGCTTCTCAAGGTGGCCGCTTTTGCAGCTGTCGCGATCTTCATCGGCCCGCGTGTGGTGCCATGGCTCCTGACTTCGGTTGCGCGCACGGGTTCGCGCGAGCTGTTCACGCTGTCGGTTCTGGCGATCGCGCTCGGTATCGCCTTCGGTGCGGCAGAAATCTTCGGTGTGTCCTTTGCGCTCGGCGCCTTCTTTGCCGGCCTTGTGATGAGTGAATCGCATCTCAGCCACAGGGCGGCGGCCGACTCCCTGCCATTGCAGAATGCCTTTTCGGTTCTCTTCTTCGTGTCCGTCGGGATGCTTTTCGATCCGACCGTTCTGATCCGCGAACCGCTGATGATTATTGGCGTGCTTGCTCTGATCATGCTCGGCAAGGCATTGATCGCCTTCTGTGTCGTTCTGCTGCTGCGCTATCCCGCCAGCATCGGTTTTGCTGTTGCGGCCGGCCTTGCGCAGATCGGCGAATTCTCCTTCATTCTCGCGGGGCTCGGCGTCTCGCTTGGATTGCTGACGCGGGAAGGGCAGGATCTCATTCTCGCCGGTGCGATCCTGTCGATCACCCTTAATCCACTGGCTTTCTACGCCACGGAAAAGCTGGAAAACTGGGCCTTTGCGCGCTGGCCGTTCCTGGCGAACAAATATGGCATGGCCAAGCAGGAGGCTCTTCGCCGCCAGCTGGCCGTCATCAACAAGCAGCGCGAGGAGCGGGATCGCCAGCATCATCTCGAGATCGAGCAGCTCATCGAAACCTTCCCGATGTTTGCCGAACTTGATGATAACGAGCATGAGGAACTTCTGCTGCTCTTCCGCCCGAGATCGGCGTCGCCCGGTGACCGGGTGATCAGAACCGGCGATCGCGGTGACAGCATGTTCTTCATCGCCTCCGGTGCTGTCGAAGTGCAGCTGGAGAATGACGAGATCCGGCTCGGCGCGGGCGCCTTCTTCGGTGAAATGGCGCTGCTGACGGGGGCACGCCGCACGGCCGATGTCGTTGCCGTCGATTTCTGTCAGCTCTTCGTGCTGGATCGCCGAGATTTCAATCTGTTCATGTCGCGCCATCCGCAGCTGCGTGCCGCCGTCAGCCGCATGGCGCGGGAGCGGCAGGAGAGCAATGTGTCACGCCAGCGGCGCGACCTTTCCCAGGATGCCAGCTGATATCAGGCTGATGTTTTATCGGCGTTTCAGCCAGCTTTTCGAAACACGGCAGGCCATGGTGTAGGCAGGGTCGAAGACGTTGCCGACATCATAGCGCACGACCTGACCGAGCAGGTGGCTGGCTGCGGTCTTGTCGAGACCGTAATCGGAGCCGAGCCAGCGCAGCATCTCGCTGGTGGCATGCTGCAGGGCTTGATCGAGCGGCCGGGCATTGCCGATGGTGAAAATATCCTCCGCCGTCTCGCCGCGCGGCCAGATGATCGTCTTTTTCTTTTCGACGCTGAGGCGCACCGTCACCTCGAAAGTGGTCTCTATCCCGGTGCCGACGATCTCGCCGTCTCCTTGCACTGCATGGCAATCGCCGAGGAAAAAGAGCGCGCCAGGCGTCGAAACCGGAAACCAGATGGTCGTGCCAGGCCCCAGCAGCCGATAATCCATGTTGCCGCCGAATTCGCCGCTGGTGGCGGTCGATATGGCCTGACCGAGCGACGGTGCGACCCCGAAGCAGCCGATCATCGGAGCCAGCGGCAGGGTAAGGGTTTCGAGACCCGCCACCGGTTCGGCCAATCGCGCCGTGAGATTCTGGCGGTCGATCTGCCAGATAACCCTCTCGCGTGCCGGTAGCGCCCGGACATCCTGCGGATCGACGACGTTGGCGGCGACCACGCTGCCGGTGAAACCCGTATCGCGCGTCGGCGCCATTGCGAGAATCTCGACCTTGAGAGAATCTCCCGGCTCAGCACCCTCGACGAAGATCGGCCCGTTCATCGGATTGGGGCCGGATATCTGGCGGACATCATGCTTGTCGTAGCCGGCGGCATCGAGCGTTTCGGTAACAACCGTATCGCCATCGGCAACATGCAAGGCCGGCGGCAGCGAGCCGATGACATTGTGATAAAGGGTAGGGGCGAAACGGTGTATTGCCATTTTGCTTAAGCCTCACGTGGAATCCGGTCGCGTCAGCCTATGACGACTCCGAACGTCTGGGAAAGAGCGCAGCGACCACATTTATGCAGAAAGGCCACTTCGTTTGGTATGCGGTTAAATGCCTGCCGCCGCAGACAAGCCTCAAGCAAAATGATCGCGAAATGCCTGCGGCGTCGTGCCGAATTTCCGCATGAAATTGCGTCGCATGGTTTCTTCCGAACTGAAGCCGCAGCGCATGCGTGCCTGATGCACGCTCAGGCCTTCCTCCAGAAGGCGGCGGGCTGCCTCGATGCGGATTTCCTCCACGGCGCGTGCAGGCGTCCGCCCGGTCGCCTTCAAATAATGGCGCGAGAAGCTGCGTGCGCTCATATTGGCCTGCTCGGCAAGCGTCGGCAGGGAAAGATCGGCGCGCAGATTGTCCATGATCCAGCCATGCAGACGGTCGAAGCGTTCGCCGCCCTCCTGAAGTCTCAGTGCCGCACTGAACTGCGCCTGGCCGCCGGGGCGCTTGAGGAAGACGACGAGTTCGCGCGCGACGGAGAGCGCCAGTTTTCTCCCGAGATCAGCTTCGACCAGCGCAAGCGAGAGATCGATGCCGGCAGTCACGCCGGCGGAACTCCAGATCTGCCCGTCCTGAACGAAGATCGGATCGGGCTCAAGCTTCACTTGCGGAAAGCGCTTGGCGAATTCCTCGCAACGATTCCAATGGGTCGCTGCCCGCCGCCCGTTCAGAAGACCGGCTTCCGCAAGCAGAAAGGCGCCGCTGCAGACCGAGGCTATCCGTCGGGCATTCGCAGCTCGCCGGCGCACCCATTCGATCAGGTCGAGGTTCTCGCAGGCTTTATTGACGCCCCAGCCGCCGGCGATGATCAAGGTGTCGAGCGGTGTATCGATATTGCCGAGTGGGGCGGTCATGAGCACGAGACCCGAGCTCGTTTGCGTCTGCGGGTCTTCCGCGACCACGATGGCCTCGTATGGTTTCGGCCGATCGAGCTCATGCGCCGCCTCGTTGGCGCTGGTGAAAACCTGCAGCGGACCGGTAATGTCGAGCAGCTGGGCATTGTCGAACGCAAGAATTTCGATGCGGCGCATGATTGGCAAGAAATGACGGTGGTTTGGCAAATATGCCAGATCGTTGTCGCATAGGTTTGGAAAAGTCAATCCTTGGAGACATGTCATGACCATTCGCTTCGGCCTGCTTGCCTTTCCCGGCGTCCAGCAACTCGATCTGACCGCACCTTATGAGGTATTCGCCTCGATGGATGATGCGGAGGTGCATCTGGTGTGGAAGGACACGTCGCCGATCGTGTCGGCAACGAAGCTGGTGTTGCAGCCGACGACGACATTTGCCGAATGCCCGCCGCTCGATGTGATCTGCGTGCCCGGCGGCGTCGGCGTGAATGCACTGCTCGAGGATAAGGCCGTCCTGAGCTTCGTCCGGGAACAGGCGACCCGAGCGCACTTCGTAACATCGGTGTGCACCGGTTCTCTCGTCCTTGGAGCGGCCGGCCTGCTCAAGGGCAAGAAGGCCACGACCCATTGGAATGCGCTTGATTTCCTCGAGAGTTTCGGAGCCGTCGTCACGCCGGGGCGCGTGGTGCGGGATGGCAATCTCTTCACCGCGGGCGGCGTGACTGCTGGCATCGATTTCGGATTGACGATTGCTGCCGCTTTGCGCGGTCGAGAGGAAGCCGAGGCGATCCAATTGTCGCTGGAATACGCGCCAGAGCCGCCATTTCATTCCGGATTGCCCGAGAAGGCCAGCGCTGGGGTGTTGGCGAGAACCAGGCAACGCCTTGCCGGCTCGAGAATGGCGCGGCAGGAGATCGTCGCTCGCCTCACGGCGGCCAGACATGAGCCTGAATGAACATCGGCTTGTCCACCGGTACTGTCACCTCAATGAAACGGAGCATCGATAGGGAAGCGATCAACGGTTGATCGTGTCGAGGCAATGATGGGCAGCGGATGAATGGAAATTCCAGTCTCACGTCGCCCATCATACTTGACACAAATAGCTTTTCTGCGACCGTGGCATCACAATAGCGTCCACGGCCTTACGGGGAAAAGGCTTATTTGATGAACGAGTTCCGATCGTTGCGCTGCATTTTCCGTTTCGTCATGGCAGTGACCGTTCTGATATGTGCAGGCCTGGGGTCGATATCGCACGCTGCAGCCGCCGAGACATCCGAGATCGCTCCGCAGACAAAGGCTTCGAGCGAGCAGATCGAGAAGCTGATCGGCACCTTGCGTGACAGCGGCGCGGTGTCCGGAGCCGACCTGTTGCAACGCCGCTCCGATTTCGAAAAGCTCATGGCATCGACGCCAGGCCCGGCGCGTGTCCAGATACGGCGTGTCGACGCGAACGGGGTGGATGGCGATCTGATCTGGCCGGCACGATTGCATCATCCGATCGGGCGGCGTGCCATCCTTTATTTGCATGGCGGCGGCTTCTATAGCGGCTCCCTTCGGACGCACGCCAACATAGCGGGTTCGCTCGCCAAGGCCGCCTCGGCTGATGTGCTGTTGATCGATTATCGCCTCGCGCCCGAAAATCGCTTTCCCGCGCAGAAGGACGATGCCATTGCGGCCTATCGCTGGCTTCTGACATCGGGATACAAGGCCGGCAACGTTGTTATCGTCGGCGAGTCGGTTGGCGCGACTCTGGCCATCGAGGTCGTTTTGAACCAGCTTAGGCTGAGCGGTCCGCTTCCCGCTGCCGTGGTCGCGATGAGCCCGATTACCGATTTCGTTGCAACGGGCGCTTCCCTGGCCGCCAACGCCGCCAGCGATCCCTTCATGAACAAGGCCGAGTTGATCCTTATCCACGATGCGTTCGCGCGTGATCGCCTTCTCGCCGATCCCGATATATCACCGCTCTATGGCAATGTCTCCGGGTTCCCTCCGCTGCTGATCCAGGTCGGCGCTCGCGAAGTGCTACTTGATGACGCCTCGCGGTTCGCAGACAAAGTGCGCCAGGCGGGTGGCAATGTGAGCCTGGAAGTCTGGCCGGGGATGATCCATCAATGGCAGATTTTCCCGTTCTGGCTCGATGATGCGAGGAAGTCGAACGAGCGCGTTGCGCAGTTCGCGATTGCGCATTTCGTCGATAAGCCAGTGCAATAGCTCGCACACCTGGTCGAGCTCAATCTGATTGCGAAAATGTCTGCTCTTCTGCGATGCCTCATCAAGCGCGCTCGGTCGAACGGCTTATGGCGCCTAATTATTTATCGCAATAAATAATCGTGGATTAAATTTTTATATAGACAGGGCAGGCGAAAGCCATTATGCATGTCCATGTCGCAATAATAAATCGCACGATAAATTTAAGTGGAGATTGAAATGAGCCAGTCTATCCCTCAAGCTACTCGTCGGGGCGTTATGACAGCCGGGCTGGGCCTTGCCGCTGCTGCAGCTGCCAGCCCCTTCGCTCAACCTGCACAAGCCTCTACAAAGCAATCAACTTCGAAAGGTAAGGACACAATGAGCAGCAGCACGATCACCACCAAAGACGGCACCCAGATCTTCTACAAGGATTGGGGAACGGGCCAGCCGATCGTCTTCCATCACGGGTGGCCTTTGAGCTCCGACGATTGGGACGCCCAGATGCTATTCTTCCTTCATCAGGGCTACCGCGTCATCGCCCACGACCGCCGCGGCCATGGCCGCTCCAGCCAGACGGCGACCGGAAATGAAATGGATACCTACGCCGCCGATGTGGCGGCTCTTGCCGAGCATCTCGATCTCAAGGGCGCCATCCATGTCGGCCATTCGACAGGCGGCGGCGAAGTTGCGCGCTATGTCGCCCAGTATGGCGGCCATGGCCGCGTCTCGAAGGCCGTGCTGATCGGCGCCGTACCGCCGATCATGGTCAAGTCCGACAAGAACCCCGGCGGCCTGCCGCTGGAAGTCTTTGATGGCTTCCGTGCAGCGCTTGCAGCCAACCGCGCTCAGTTCTTCCGCGATATTCCGGCAGGGCCGTTCTACGGTTTCAATCGTCCGGGCGCAGCTGTTTCGCAGGGCGTTATCGATAATTGGTGGCGCCAGGGCATGATGGGCGGCACCAAGGCCCATTACGATTGCATCAAGGCCTTTTCGGAAACAGACTTCACCGAAGACTTGAAGAAGATCGAAGTCCCGACCCTCGTCATGCATGGCGACGACGACCAGATTGTGCCGATCGCGGATTCGGCGCTTCTCTCCTCGAAGCTGCTGAAGAATGGCACGCTCAAGGTCTATAAGGGCTTCCCGCACGGTATGGCCACCACGCATGCGGACGTGATTAACGCCGACCTGCTCGCCTTCTTCAAGGCCTAAGCATTAAAATGGTCATGCGCCCGCCAAAAAGGCGGGCGCTTCACAGCCTGCCGGGTGCTGGTTACCACCCTCACCATTTCAGCTGTCGAGTTTCAACGAGAGCTGAACGGCGCGGGGCAAGGGCGGTAGCGGCCGGCTGATTTCAACGCGGCGCGTCCATGTGGCGCGCCGTTCCTGTTCGCGCTCCCGAAGGGCCTTCGAGACAGCGACAAAGGTCATTGCACGTTCGATGACTTGTTCTGCCTTGGTCATGGAAATCTCCATTTGTTCACTTTATGTTCTCATATGGAGTTCTGAAAGTCAAGCAAGGCAGCGTTCGGGCCGCGGCCGCCGAGGCACAGCGGCTTTCCAATGGAAAACGCCAACCAGCGACTCTAATTCCCTTGTAATTTATGGGTGATTTTCGGCCAAACTCGTCAATCAGAAAATGTGGTCTTGCCTTTGCCCTATCATTGATAAAGAAGCAGCGGGCTTTCGTTTTGAGCATCATTGACGGTGCAGATTGATCTCGCTGGTTACGACCGATTTGCCGGAGCTCAGATCCTTGTCGATGGTCCGGAGCGTCAGCTGGCCGTCGCCCTGCCTGCGAATGGTCATACTGGCATCGCGATCGCCATTGACGAGACGTGCCCAGCGCACCGCCAGATTGATGACATCGCCCTGCCTGCTGCCCGACAGCTGCGATGTCGCACCGGAAGGACCGGTGTAGGTACCTGAGTATCTGTTTCCGCGCGCCGTGAGCTGGGCCGAGATCGCGCGACTGATGATGAGAAGGCCGCGGCAGTTTCCCCTCATCGAAATCGAGGAACCCGGTGCGCTGATGGTGAATCTGCAGGAGACATTGATCGGCGCGTCGCCGATCTTTCGAAGCACCTTGCCGGTTCCCGTCCAGCTGCCGTTCAGCGGCTTCAAAAATCCGCTTTCATCGGCGGCGGCAGGTGTCGCCAGGCAAACAGCGGCAAGGAGGGCAAGAAGGCACGCTTGATAACGCATGATATCAATCCCTTCGTCAGACTAACTAGGAACGTCGCAGGCTATGCTCAGTTCCCAGGCAGTCAGAGCCAGTTGATGCGCTTCAGAATATAGAGAGTGATGATGGAGGTGACGGCGACCAATACGACGATGATGATGAAGGCCCAGGTATCGTTGACGCCTGGAATGCCGCCGACATTCATACCGAACAGGCCGGCAACGACGCTCGGCGGCAGCAGCAACGCGGCAAGCGCTGCAAGCCTGTTGGAGTTGCGGGCGATGCGCTCGCTGATGACGGTCGAAAGGTCATCGTGCAGGATGCCTGTCCGGTCGCGGATTGCATCCAGATACTCGATGCAGCGCATCAGCTTGTCGATGACCTCACGCATGCGAAGCTTGTCGCGTTCGGCAAGCCAGGGAGCGTCGTCATGTTCGATGCGATTGAGGGCATCGCGTTGCGGCGAAAGATAGCGTCTTAGCTGCACGGCGCGTCTGCGAAGCAGCTTCAGGCGCTCGCGGACTTCGGCGGCCTCGCCATGGAAGATCAGCTCATCCAGCTCGTCAACTTCCTCATCCATCTGATCAAGAACGGGCTCCAGGTCCCTCACGAGCTTGTCGCTGACGAGGGCAAGCAGTTCGCCGGTGCGCTTCGGCCCCTTGCCCTTTTCGAGCGCCTGGCGAATGTCCCGAAGAGCGGTGATGTAATGGCCGCTGTCGCGAAGCGTCACGACGCGGTTTTCGTCCACCCAGGCATGCAGGGGAACGAGATCCAGATCCTCGATCGCCACATCCGCCTCGTCAGGCGGTGCAGCGCAGACGCCGCGAAGAATGATCAGCAGGCCGTCATCAACCGGCTCGACACGGGGACGTGATTCATCCTCGAGCAACGCGTCAGCGACGAGCGGATCGAAACCGCCATTTCGTGTTATCCAAGCGGCCGCCGCATCATGGTCACGCTCGAGATGAACCCAGAGAATTCCGTCTGCCGGCTTCCAACTCTGCAGGCCAGCGGCACCGATCTCGCGACAGCTGCCGTTGCCGTCGAGAAGGACGGCGAAGCGTATGCCCGGCTCGGCGCCGTAGCTGAGTTGAACCTTCCGGCCCTCGATCTCCATCCGCTCCCATCCTCCCCCGAGTGTAAAAGGAAAGCGAAATCATGCAGCTATTTTCAATAGTTCTAGCACCGAGAACGTTAAGGTGAAACTGCAGTTTAACGCGAATGATCGGTTATGATGCCAGACCGTTCATTCTGCCGCCGCGGCAAGACAGCTATCGATGATCGTACGGACCTCGGCACGGCAGGAGCCGCAATTGGTTCCAGCATTAAGCTTCTTGCTGACGGCTTCGACACTGTGACAGCCGCCGCGAATAGCCGCGACGATTTGATTGACGCCGACGCTGAAGCAGGAACAGACCGTCGCACCGGCATCAATCGCATCGGCTCCCGGCCTGCCTGCGATCAGCGCAAACCGCTTGTTGAGATTGCCGTGCGATGCCGAAAGCTGGGCGATCGCCCAGTTTCGGGCGACCGCGACGGGCTGGCGGGCGACAAAGAGAGCCGCAAGCAGCCGCTCGCCATCGAAGAAGGCAAGGCGCAGGTCTCCGGAGGCCCGATCGGCATAGCCGAGCGGCTCGAGGTCAACTGGTATATCGAATGTCGCGCGGCACCAGCTGACCCAGTCGTCCGGTACCAGATCGAAAGCAAGTTCTGTCCGCCATCCACCATCGGTCTTGGCAAGCGCCCAATAGGCACTCTCGAGGTCGCGCGGCTTTGCTGTAGAGACCGTGAAGCAATAATGCGAGGCCTGGAAGCGGCGTGCGCAGACTGCGACATTCTTCGACGCGGGCTGACCGGAAATCGGATCTGTAAGGGGAGCGACCACGGCGTCGATGCGGGCTTTGGCGGCGAAGCTATCGTTCCAGTGGATCGGTACGAAGAGGCTGCCGCGCGCCTGCCGCTCTGTCACCAAGGCGCGGACGATCACCTTGCCATGCGGGCTCTCGATCTCGACTAAGCCCGCTTCGGCGACACCGATCTCGATTGCATCACGCGGATGGATCTCGACGAAGGGCTCGGCGATGTGGCCCGATAGGCGGGCGCTTTTGCCGGTGCGCGTCATCGTATGCCAGTGATCGCGAACGCGTCCGGTATTGAGCGTCAGGGGGAAGCGGCTGTCTGTTCGATCGGTAGCCGGCGGCTCTATGGCGATGAAGCGCGCCTTGCGATCGGAATGATAAAATCCGCCATTCACAAAGAAGCGGGTGATCCGTGGTGCCGCCCCGGCTGGCTGTGGCCATTGGAACGGCGTGAGCGCGTCGTATTCTTCTGTGGCGATCGCTTGATAAGCGCCGATGTCGAAGTCCCGGCTGCCCTCGTTTTCGAAGCCGGAAAGGCCCGCGTGCTCGGCGAAGATCTCCGCATGTGTGCGAAACGAAAAGGCTTGCGAAAATCCCATGCGCCGGCCGACTTCGGCCATTTGCCACCAGTCGGGCCTGGCTTCGCCGGGGGCTGCGAGAAACTGGCGCTGCCTCGAAATCCGCCGTTCGGAATTGGTGACGGTGCCGTCCTTTTCCCCCCAACCCAGCGAGGGCAGCAGCACATGCGCGTGCCGCGTCGTATCCGTCTCGCGCAGGATGTCGGAGACAACGACGAAGGGACAGGCTCTGATGGCCGCCTCGACGGCATCGGCGTCCGGCATGGAGACGACGGGGTTGGTCGCCATGATCCACAATGCCTTGATGCGGCCGTCGGCGACGGCGCGAAACATGTCGACCGCCTTCAATCCCGGCTTTCCGGCAATCCGCGGTGACTGCCAGAAGCGCTGCACGCGGTCGCGATCCAAAGCGCTCTCGATCGCCATGTGAGCGGCAAGCATGTTGGCGAGGCCGCCGACCTCGCGGCCGCCCATGGCATTCGGCTGGCCGGTCAGTGAGAAGGGGCCTATACCGGGCCGGCCGATGCGGCCGGTCGCGAGATGGCAATTGATGATGGCGTTGACCTTATCGGTGCCGGATGAGGATTGGTTGACACCCTGGCTGTAGCAGGTAACGACCTTCTCGGTCTGCGCAAACAGCCGGTAGAATTCGCGAAGCTGCATGGCGGGCAGGCCGGTCAGCTCAAGCACGTGGTTGAACGACAGGGCGCCGGCGGCTGCGAAGGCCTCGGCAAAGCCGCCGGTATGCTCTGCAATATAATTCTGATCGATGGTGTTGCTTGTGATCAGATGCTCGAACAGGCCCAGGAAAAGGGCAACGTCGCCATCCGGCCGGATCGCCAGATGCAGATCGGCGATATCGCAGGTCATGGTCCGGCGCGGATCGATGACGACGATCTTCATCGTCGGCCGTGCCGCCTTTGCCGCCGCCAGCCGCTGGTAGATGACCGGATGGCACCAGGCGAGATTGGAGCCGGTGAGGATGACGAGGTCGGCAAGCTCGATATCCTCGTAGGTGCCGGGCACCGTATCCGAACCGAAGGCGCGGCGATGACCGGCGACCGAGGATGACATGCAGAGCCGCGAATTCGTGTCGATATTGCCCGAGCCGATGAAGCCTTTCATCAGCTTGTTGGCGACGTAATAATCCTCCGTCAGCAGCTGGCCGGAGACGTAGAAGGCAACGGAATCCGGTCCATGCTCGGCAATCGTCTCACTGAGGCGTCTCGCGACCAGATCAAGCGCATCGTCCCAGCTTGCCCTCTGGCCGGCAATTTCCGGATGGAGCAGACGGCCGTCGAGATCGATAGTTTCACCGAGCGCCGAGCCCTTCGAGCATAGCCGTCCGAAGTTGGAGGGGTGGTCGGGATCGCCTTTGACGGAGACCTTGCCGTCGTCATCGACCCTGGCGATGACGCCGCATCCGACGCCGCAATAGGGGCAGGTGGTTTTGGTTTCAATGGACATGGGTGGGGTCCATGAAACTCAAAGGACGTGGCGAAACACCCCCCTCTGTCAGCTTTGCTGACATCTCCCCCACAAGGGGGGAGATCAGTGGGAGCGTGAGATTGCCTCCGCGCTGCGAAAATGATGACTCCGCTTGCAGGAGCACCATATGATCTCCCCCCTTGTGGGGGAGATGTCCCGAAGGGACAGAGGGGGGTATTCTCCCGCGCACCGTCATCCTCACTCCGCCGCCATCATCAGGCTTTCGAGCGCGATGAAGAGCGCCCCGTCCTCGTTTCGGACCGGAATAGTCCGCACTTCGCCCTGATCGGCGCCAAGCGCCTTGCCGGTTTCGAGCGAGATCACCCAGTTGTGCAGCGGACAGGTCACGGCTTTACCGTGAACGATGCCCTGGGAGAGCGGCCCGCCTTTGTGCGGGCAATGATCCTCGATGGCGAAGACCTCGTTTTCTGCCGTGCGGAACACGGCGATCTTGCCCTGCGGGGTTTTCACGCAGCGTGCGCCCCGAGGCGGGATGTCGGAGATGTCGCCGATTTCGATCCAGTTCATATTCATCTCCTCACTCGGCGGCCTGCGGGAAGCCGACCGTCGCCATCGGCTTGAACTCATGTTTGTCCTTGCCGGAGACGCGCTCCGACCAGGGATCGACCTGGGCGAATTTCTGGCTGAAAACAAAGCGCTCGTAATAAGCCTTGCGCTTTTCGGCATCACCCATGATCTGGCGGCGGATCTCATCGAGGCCGATGCGCTTGGCCCATTTGTAGATGCGCTCGAGATAGCGGGCCTGCTCACGATACATCTGCGTCAGCGCCACGATGTGTTCCAGCGCCTCGTCCTCCGTCTTGACGAGGCCGAGCACTTCCGTGCCCTTGATGTCGAGGCCGGCGGCACCGGCGAAATGGATTTCGAAGCCGCTGTCGACGCAGATGACGCCGACATCCTTGCAGGTCGCCTCGGCGCAGTTGCGGGGACAGCCGGAGACGGCCATCTTCACCTTCGCCGGCGTCCATGAGCCCCACATGAATTTCTCGATGCGAATGCCGAGACCGGTCGAATCCTGCGTGCCGAAGCGGCACCAGTCGGAGCCGACGCAGGTCTTCACCGTGCGCAGCCCCTTGGCATAGGCTTGTCCCGAGATGAAGCCAGCCTTGCCGAGATCAGCCCAGACGGCGGGCAGATCCTCCTTCTGTACGCCGAGAAGGTCGATACGTTGGCCGCCGGTCACTTTCACCATCGGGATCTCGAACTTGTCGACGACGTCGGCAATGGCGCGCAACTCGTTCGAGCTGGTGACGCCGCCCCACATGCGTGGCACCACGGAATAGGTGCCGTCCTTCTGGATGTTGGCATGCACGCGTTCATTGATGAAGCGCGACTGGTAGTCATCGGCATATTCGTCCGGCCAATCGCAGACGAGGTAATAGTTCAGAGCCGGGCGGCACTTGGCGCAGCCGCAGGAGGTTTTCCATTCAAGCTCCTGCATAACGGCAGGAATGGTCTTCAGTCCCTTGGCTTTTATCAGCCTTCTGACATCGTCATGGCCGAGCTCGGTGCAGGTGCACATCGGTTGGACGGCGGCAGGGTTGTAGCTGTCGCCGAGCGTGATCGACATCAATTGTTCGACAAGGCCAGTGCAGGAGCCGCAGGAGGCTGAAGCCTTCGTGTGGGCGCGCACGTCGTCGAGTGATGTCAGGCCCTTAGCCGTGATGGTCGAGGTGATCTTGCCCTTGCAGACGCCGTTGCAGCCGCAGATTTCCGCATCATCCGGCAAGGCTGCAACGGCCGCCATAGGGTCCAGCGGCGACCCTCCCTGATAGGCCTGACCGAAGATCAGGGTATCGCGCATCTCAGAGATATCCACCGCCTTCTTCTTCAGGTCGTTGAACCAAGCGCCGTCGGCGGTCTCGCCGTAGAGCACGGTGCCGATGATCCTGTTGTCCTTCAGCACGAGGCGCTTGTAGACGCCGGCCGCCGCGTCGCGCAGGACGATCTCTTCGCGATCGTCGCCATCGGCGAAGTCACCGAGCGAAAACAAATCGATGCCCGTGACCTTGAGCTTCGTCGGCGTGTCTGAATGCACGAAGGCGGCGCTCGCGTCGCCAGCGAGGTGCGAGGCGGCGACACGCGCCATCTCGTAGAGCGGGGCGACGAGGCCATAAACCATGCCGCCGACTTCGGCGCATTCGCCGAGCGCCATGATCGAGCCATCCGAGGTCTGCATACCGTCATCGACGACGATTCCGCGGTTGACGGCGATGCCCGCTTCCTTGGCAAGGCCGACATTGGGACGGATTCCGACGGCCATGACGACGAGCGTGGCCGGGATCACCCGTCCATCGTCCAGTTCGATCCCCTCGACCTTGCCGTCGCCGATGATCGCCCTGGTATTGGCCTTGGTGATGACCTTGATGCCGCGCTCCTCGACAGCCTTTTGCAGGAGATAGCCGGCGGCGGGATCGAGCTGACGTTCCATCAGAGTCGGCTGCACATGAAGAACGGTGACATCCATACCACGCAGGCTAAGCCCGGCTGCGGCTTCAAGACCAAGCAGACCGCCGCCGATGACAACGGCTTTTTCGCGTGACTGAGCCGCAAGCAGCATGGCCTGCACGTCGTCCAGATCACGATAGGTGATGACCCCGCGCAATTCCTTGCCCGGAACCGGAATGATGAAGGGAACGGAGCCTGTCGCGATCACAAGCTTGTCGTAGCTCTCCATCACGCCGTGATCGGAGGTGACCGTCTTTGCCGCCCGGTCGATGGCGACGATCTTGTGTCCCTTGTAGAGCGTGATGCCGTGCTTGATGTACCAGCCGTCGCCATGGATGATGATCTGCTCGAAGTCCTTTTCGCCTGACAGCACCGGCGACAGCATGATGCGATCGTAATTGACGCGCGGTTCGGCGTTGAAGATCGTGACCTGATAGAGGCCGGGCGCCTTTTCCAGCAGATGTTCCAGCATGCGCCCTGGCGCCATGCCATTGCCGATGATGACGAGTTTCTGGGTCATGGTATCACTCCGCGGCTTCGACGAAGCGGTGGCGTTCGTAGAGGAACTTCAGCACGGCCTCGCGGCATTTGAGGTAGGTTCTGTCGGACGCAAGCTCGATGCGGTTGCGCGGCCGCGGGATCGGCACTTCAAGGACATCGCCGATATTAGCGGCCGGGCCATTGGTCATCATGACGATGCGGTCGGAGAGCAGCACGGCTTCATCGACATCATGGGTGATCATCACCATCGTGCTGCCGAGGCGGGTGTGGATTTCCATGACTGCATCCTGAAGATGGGCGCGGGTGAGGGCATCCAGCGCGCCGAAGGGCTCGTCGAGCAGCAGGATCTTTGGCTCCATGGCGAGTGCGCGGGCAATGCCGACACGCTGCTTCATGCCGCCTGATATTTCCGAGGGACGCTTATCCTTGGCATGTGCCATCTGCACGAGATCGAGATTGCGCATGACCCAATCATGACGCTCGGCCTTGCTCTTGGTGCCGCGAAACACCTTCGAGACAGCGAGATTGACGTTCTCGTAAACGCTGAGCCAGGGCAGCAGGCTATGGTTCTGAAAGACCACGGCGCGATCCGGCCCCGGTGAGTTCACCTCGCGATTCTCAAGCAGCACTGCGCCGGCGGAGACCGGCGTCAGGCCGGCAATGAGGTTCAAAAGGGTCGACTTGCCGCAGCCGGAATGGCCGATGATCGACACGAATTCGCCTTTGTCGATGATGAGTTCGATGCCTTTCAGGACTTCGGCACGTTGGCCGCCGCGATCGAAAAATTTGTCGATATGATCGAGCTTCAGATAGGCGCTCATTGGGTTCTCCTCAATTGCTCGTCATGCCGCGGGTGACGACGGCACCGAGGCCTGCGACCAGGCGGTCGAGGACGAAGCCGGTGATGCCGATGTAGGCGAGTGCGACGATGATGTCGGGCAGACGCGAGGAGTTCCACGCGTCCCAGATGAAGAAGCCGATGCCAACACCGCCGGTCAGCATCTCGGCGGCAACGATTGCAAGCCAGGAAAGCCCGGCGCCGATGCGAAGGCCCGTGAAGATGTAGGGAGCGGCCGCCGGCACCATGATGCGGAAGAAGAATTCGATCTGGTTTAGCCGCAGCACCTTGGCGACGTTGCGATAATCCTGTGGAATGTTGCGAACGCCGACCGCCGTGTTGATGATGACAGGCCAGATCGAGGTGATGAAGATCACGAAAATCGCCGAGGGATTGGAGTTCTGAAAGGCCGCGAGCGACAGCGGCAGCCATGCCAGCGGCGGCACGGTACGCAGCACCTGAAAGATCGGGTCGAGACCGCGCATCGCCCAGACCGATTGTCCGATCACCGCACCGATCAGCACGCCGGCAACGGCGGCAAGGCCGAAGCCATAGGCGACGCGCTGCAGCGAGACGAGCACACGCCACGCAAGCCCGATATCCTGCGGCCCGTTATAGAAAAAGGGGTAGACGATGAGGTCGTAACTGTCCTGCCAGACCTGCGAAGGCGGCGGCAAGCTGGCGCCCGGCTGCTCACAGAGCAGCTGCCAGATAGCGAGCAGAAGCACCAGGACTACCAGGGGCGGCAGGGCGTTACGCAAGACCGAGACAGCGATACGACCTGGATTGATGCGCCGAGCCGGGCGGGCTGCCAATGTCACGACATCGCTCTTTGCGGGAGCAGGCGCTTGCGCAACGGCAGCTTGCTGTTTGCGGGCGGTTACGGACATTGAACGAATCCTTTTTGGAAGAGAGTGCCGAGCATCATGACGCCACCTTGATCGAGAGGCTTTCGAGGTAGGCAGTGGGATTTTCGGGATCGAAAACCTTGCCGTCGAAGAAGGTTTCCTTGCCGCGCGAAGTCGATGCGGGAATGTCCGACGCGGCAACGCCGAGATCCTTGGCGGCATCGCGCCAGATGTCTTGGCGATTCACCTGGCCGACGAGCGTCTTGATATCGGTATCGGGAGCGAACTTGCCCCAGCGAATGTTTTCGGCGATGAACCAAGCGTCGTGGCTCTGATAGGGATAGGAAACGCCTCCCTTCCAGAACTTCATGTAAAGATCGGTGCCCTTGGCGATCCGGCCGTTGCCGTAGTTGATGTCGCCCTTGAGGCGGCCGAGCACGTCCTTGGGCGGCACGTTGAACCATTGCCGCTTGCCGAGAATGGCCGCCATCTCCTCCTTGTTGTCCATGCTGTCGCACCATTGCTGGGCTTCCATGACCGCCATCAGCAGTGCCTTGGCCGCATTCGGATTCTTTTCGATCCAGTCTGCGCGCATGCCGAGCGCTTTTTCCGGGTGGCCCTTCCAGATTTCGCCGGTCGTACAGGCGGTAAAGCCGATCCCCTGATTGACGAGCTGCTCGTTCCAGGGCTCGCCAACACAGAAGACGTCCATGTTGCCGACCTTCATGTTCGCCACCATCTGCGGCGGCGGTACGACGATGGTCGAGACGTCCTTGTCGGGATGGATGCCGCCGGCGGCCAGCCAATAGCGGATCCAAAGATCATGCGTGCCGCCGGGGAAGGTCATGGCCGCCTTGATCTCCTTGCCCGCGGCTCTTTTCGCGTCGAAGGCGGCTTTCAGCTTGGATGCGTCAAGCTGCACACCGGTTTCCGCATATTCCTTTGCAACCGAAATGCCCTGGCTGTCGTAATTGAGACGGGCGAGGATCGCCATCGGCACGGCTTGGTTGTTCTGCGTTACCTTGCCCGTGTGCATGAGGTAGGGGAGCGGTGAGAGGATGTGGGCGCCGTCGATGCCGTTTGCCGCCCCGCCGAGCACGAGATTGTCGCGGGTTGCACCCCAGGAGGCCTGCTTGGCCACATCGACGTTGGAAAGGCCATGCTTTTCGAACAGGCCTTTTTCCTTGGCAATAACCAGCGGTGCGGCATCCGTCAGCGCGATGTAGCCAAGCTTGACCCCCGACACTTCAGGTCCGGCGGTTGCTGCAAAGGCGCCGGAGGGGAGAGCGGTCCTGACGGTGCCGATCAGGGCTGCCGTGGCGGATGTCTTCAAAAGGTTTCGGCGCGTAATACCACCGGAAAGGATCTTCTTCACTTGCAGTTTCCCCTTGTTTTGCTCGTGACGCGTGGATTTTGGACATAAAAAAACGCCGCTCGGTTGATGCAGCCCGGGACAGGAAAGGAATCCTCGGGGCAAGAACCTTGCGACGTCGATGTCTTTGCGAGCGCGTTTTCCGCGCATTGCGTGCTTCGATCGCCGTTGATCGAAGCGAAATTGAATAAGCAAGCCGCGTGCCAGTTTTTCACGGCGCGATCATAGCATTGTAATTGCTCGATTATTCAGGAAGATGGTTCGAAGGCCGCTGTGCGGGCAGTTGCGATTTCTGCAAATATTTTGAGCGGATGCCGCTCGCCCGGCTTTTGATCCTGCGTTTATTCTGTGCAGCGCAGCATGCCTGGAGGCTAGATGTCGTCACTCGAAGACTGCGTCGCGCTTGTCGTTTTCACGGCAAATCCGGCGACATAGGCGGCGATTTCCGCTGGATCGAAAATATGGCCGTCCATGAAGCGGTCGCCATCCCTGCCGCCCTCAATACGGATATCGGCATCGTCGGGCGACGCCTCGCTGCCGAGTGCCAGCCGATAGAGATCGGAACGGTAGGCCGAGGCTGCCATCTTCATGTTCTGCTCGGAAAATGCGCTTTGCCCCCAGCGTATCATCTGGCTGAAGATCCAAAGTGCCTGGCTCGGGCGCGGATAGTTGGCAAAGCCGCCATGGAAACTGAAATACCTGTCGATGATGCGGCGATGGCCTCTGGCATCAAGGTTGAATTCGCCTGCCAGCACATGGCGGATGATGTGCACAGGTGCCGCAATATAACGCTGATCGGCAAGCGCTTCGGCTAGGGAATCGTGATTTTCCGGCCGGTCACACCAGCGCGCTGCTGCGTCCAGCGCCACGATAAGGCGCGACACGGTTTCCGGATGGCTTTCGGCCCATTCCGGGCGCATGCCGATCACCTTTTCGGGTGCGGAGGGCCAGATATCCTGCTTGGCTGCGACGATGCGGCCGACGCCTCGTTCGGATGCGACCATGTTCCAGGGGGCGCCGACGCAGAAGCCATCGATGGCGCCGGCGGCGAGCGCATCGGATGTGAGAGGCGGCGGCACGACGACGAGCTTCACGTCCCGGTCCGGATCGATGCCGCCGGCGGCCAGCCAATAGCGGAATTCGTAATTATGCGACGAGAAGGGATAGGTCATGCCAAGTGTCGGCGGCTGCTCCCCGCGCGCCTTCATAGTGTCGACCACTTTCGCAAGCGCCTGCGAATTTTCCAGTGCGCTTGCCTGATCGGACAGGCCTGTTTCTTCGCACATGCGGTCGAACAGCCGCGTCGATAGCGTGATGGCATTGCCGCCGCAGCCGAGAGAGAATGGCGTGATCGTGGGCGAGGGGTTCGAGCCGAGCCCGAGCATCGCTGCGACCGGCATCGGCGAGAGCATATGGGCGATGTCGAACTGGCGAAAGGCAAGACGGTCGCGGACATTGGCCCAGGAGACGTCCTTGACGAGATCGAGGGCGATCCCCTCCTTGCGGGCGAAACCGAATTCCGCCGCCGCAATCAGGACAGAAGCATCGACGAGCGGGATGAAGCCGGCGCGCAATATGCGCGGGCCTTCGCCGGTAATCTGGGCAGGCGCCGAATGATTGCTGTCACCCGCCTGTTGGGCTTTGGCGGAACGGGTTGCTTGCGCTCTCATATTCACTCCGATGCCTCCCCTCTCAAGGCGACGGACAAGATGGGGCTCGGTACGCTCACATCAGCAACCCCGCTGCCGTCACAACGCTTTGCGCGATTTCGGACATCTTCTTCTTCTCGTTCATGGCCGTCTGTCGCAGCAGCGCGAAGGCTTCCTCTTCCGAAAGGCCGCGCATCTTCATCAAGATTCCCTTGGCCCGCTCGACGATCTTGCGTTCTTCAAGCGCAGACTTGGCGTCCGCCAGTTCCCGCTGTAGCCGGCTGAAGGCATTGAAGCGGCTGACGGCCATATCGAGGATCGGCTTGACCCGCTCCTTCTTGAGGCCGTCGACGATATAGGCTGATACGCCGGCCTCGACAGCCGCTTCGATCGAGGCGGTGTCGGAACGATCGACGAACATGGCGATTGGCCGCCCTACCGTCCGCGTCAGCTGAAACAGATGCTCCATCATGTCGCGGTTTGGATTTTCGAGATCGATGATGATGACGTCGGGACGTAGCGTCTCGATCGTGCGTGCGACGCCCTGCACTTCATGGATGACCGTCACCCGCGCATGACCAGCCTCCCGCAGCCCCTCTTCGATGATCGAGGCGCGGATCGTGTTTTCATCGATCACAAGAATGGTCAGATCGAGACGGCTCATTGCATCTTTATGACGCAATGCAGCAAGGCGAACAAGTGCTGTTAGCTGAAATATTGGGCGATTTTAAAAATCGCCTAAATATTAGGCTATTTTGACCTGTTCTGGCTATTTCCTTATCAACGCTGCCAATAGGCGGCGATGCTGAAAGTGCTAGGATCCCTGACTATCTCGCTCTTGATGAAAGCGCGGACGGCACGCGCCTGCTTCTGTTCGCAGGCGACCCAGACAAAGGTTTCCGGATCGGCCGCAGGCACGATGTCGCGCAGGATGCGTTCAAGCGTATCCGTCCTCCCGGCAGCGGCATCATTGCGATGCAGCCAGGTGACATTCATCGATGCGCTTGATGTCAGCGGCTGCTCTTCTTGTTTGTCGGCGACCTCAAGAAGGATCCGCAACTCGGCATCGGCAGGCACGGAGGCTGCAATGCGGGCGATGGCCGGCAGCGCGGTTTCGTCGCCGGCGAGAATGAGCTTGCGTGCTGTCGGCACGCCGCCGCCACCGGGGCCGATCAGGCCGGCACGATCGCCGCGGCGCGCGGTCATCGCCCAGGTCGCTCCCGGCACATCGTCGCCTTCATGTACGACGAAATCGATATTCATCTCGCCGCGGTCAAGATCGATGCTACGGATCGTATAGGCGCGGATGGTCAGCGCATCATCGCCCTTCGGCCAATGGATGCGGCCGTCCGGCTCCGTATGCGGCCAGACCGGCTCGCGGCCTTTCGGCGGAATGAGCAGGCGCGCATGCAGGCCGCCCTCGACGAAATGCCTGGCATCATCAGTCGCGACGACGACGCGGCGCATATGCGGGGTGATATCGTAGGCATCGACGACCCTGATTTCGCGGAAGTTCGGTATGGCTGATGGTTGCGGGCCGTCGGCCCAATCGAGGGCAAGCGTGTTGCTGGTGGAGAGTTCGAACAGGTTTTCGGCGACCATGCTGCGGATCGTGAAGAGCATGGCTGCCGTCGGGCAACGTAGCTTGATGTCGAGACGATCATTGCTGACGGCGATGTCGGCGCTGCCGATGACGGTATCGAGGCGGGCTCCGGCCTCGCTTCGCGTGATGGTGACATGTTCGGCAAAACGCGCGCAGAACTGATCCAGCAATTGACCGGCATCCTTGTGGGTTGCCACGCCGGAAGCGGTGAAATCCCTTGTATGCATCATTTTTTCGTCTCCTTGCGGGTCAGGAACCAGATGAGATAGAGCCCGCCAATCAGCGCCGCGAACAGACCGACGGGAACCTCATAGGGAAAGATCACAATGCGCGACAGCCAGTCGGCCAGCACGAGCAGCATGGCGCCAAGCAGCAAGCTCGCGCCCAACTGTTTGAGGGTGCTACGAAAGCCTATGAGGCGCCCAAGATGCGGTGCGATCAGCCCGGTCAGGCTGAGCGGGCCGACGAGGAAAGAGGGGATCGCAGTCAGGATGGCCGCAAGAACCGCCAGAGTGAGGCGGCTTGCCGTAACCGAGAGGCCGACGGAGCGCGAAACGTCGCCGCCGAGCGGCAGCACATCGAACCATCGCCTCAGCATCGGCAGGATCGGAACAAGAAGCACAAGCGAAATGGCGCCGGTCCAGGCTTCGAAGGAGCCGGCCCGATTGGTGGAGCCCGACAGCCAGGTCAACAGGAGATAGGCGCGCAGATCGCCGCGTGAGAGAACGACAGTGACGATTGCCATGCAGAGGGCGCCAATGGCGACGCCCGAAAGCAGCAGTCGCTCGGGGTCGAAGCCGCGGCGCGCGCTGAATGCCATCATGGCGAGGAATGCAATCAGCGCGCCGATCGTCATTGCGGTGATCGTGACGACGGGCGAGGGGAATGCAAAGAGAAAGAGTGCAATCGTCAGGCCCGCCCCGCCGCCGGCGCTCACTCCCAGGACCTCGGGGCTTGCGAGCGGATTGGCGGTGAGGCGCTGCATGATGAAGCCGGCTGCGGCGAGCATCGCGCCGGCAGTTGCCGCAACGACGGTGCGCGGCAGGCGGAAAGGCAGAAGTTCCCGAAACTGGCTGCCGAGTGCCACGTGCCAGCCATCGAAACTGCGCCCGACCGACAGAACAATGAGGATCAGAAGAACGAAGCCGAGTGCGAGCAAGGCAAGCGCTCGTCCCGGTGCTGCAATCGTCAGCCGCGCCCGAGGACCGTCAACGGCGCGTCGCGCATTGCCGGAATGCAGGCGCCGCAGAAGCAGCAATAGGAGGGGGCCGCCAAGGAGCGCGGTCGCTGCTCCCGTCGGGGCAAGGTCGGTGAACCCCGGCGAGAGGAGCTGCACCAGGCAATCCGTCAGGAACAGCAGGCCGGCGCCGGCGACAGGGGCGGCGATCAGCAGGTGCTGCGTGCGCCGCGCGCCGCAGAATCTGGCGATGTGAGGTGCGGCAAGCCCAAGAAAGCCGATGATGCCAACCTGCGCCGTCACCGAAGCCCCCAGCCAGACGGCAAGCGCCAGAATGGCGAGGCGCATGCTGTGCAATGCAAGGCCAAGGTTCTTGGCGCTGCTGTCGTCCAGGCTCATCACCGTCAGAGGACGGACCACTACCAATGCGGCTGCAAAGCCGATGATCAGGCGCGGCGCAAGCGTGACGACACCGTCCCAGTTTTGCTGGTTCAGCGCGCCCGCGCCCCAGATGAAGACGGACATGACATATTCGCCGCGCGCGAGAATGATGGTGACGCTAAGTGCGGTTGCAACCAGCGTCGCCATCATGCCGCATAGCGCCACCGTCACCGGGTCGAGACCACGCCTCCAGCTCAATGCCAGAACGATCAGGACCGCAGCAAGCCCGCCGACAAAGGCAGAGATCTCCCGCGGCAGGCCGATCAGCAAGGGAAAGAGCCCGACAGCAATCGTCATCGCCAGCTGCGACCCGGCGGCGATCCCGAGCGTCGAGGCGTCGGCGATCGGATTGCGCAAGACTCTTTGCAGCAAGGCGCCCGAAAGGCCGAGAGCCGCACCGGCTATGATTGCGATAGCCGAGCGCGGCAGCAGGCTATTGGTGAGCAAGATATGGTTGAGTGCGGCTGCCTCGCGTACATCAGCGGCAAGCTGCGGCCGCGACAAGAGCAGAGCTGCAAAAGCAAGGATGCAGAGAGCGGCGAGCAGAGCACCGTTGCGTGCCAGCGATTTGCCTTGGGCAATCACAGGCGGCTCAACCATTCCATGCACGGTTGAGCCCTCCTGCAAGGAGATCGGCGAAGCGTTCTGCCGCCGGCAGCGCACCATAGGGATTGATCGAGCCGAGCATGAGGACGCGACCTTGCCGTACCGGCGGAAGCGCATTCCAAAATGCGCTTTGCTGGAGTTCCGCCAGAGCTTCGGCCGGATGCGGCGGGATGAGGACGATCCATGCATCCGGCATGGCGGCTAGCCGTTCGATGCCGACCGGTGCGGTCGCCGAATAACTTGTCAAATCCGGCCAGGCATTGGTCAGGCCGGTGCGGGTGAGAACTTCCCCGAACATGCTATCGGAGCCGAAGACGCGAAAGTGCCTGGCGTCGCCCAGATTGATCGGCAGGATCGGCCGGTGATCGCCCCTGCTGAAACTGGCGCGATAGGCTTCGAGTTTTTCGCGCGTCGCATCGACGAGGGCACGACCTGTCATAAGTCCGAGCCGCTCGCCGATCGCAAGGGTTGCCTGTTCCGAAAGCCGGTAAGGGCTGGCTCCGGGCTGATAAATGGCATGGCTCTCGACCGGTGCGATCAGCCGCATGCGATCGTCGGCCCAGGTATAGAAATTGGAATTGAAGATCAGATTTGGCCGGGATGCATAAAGGGCTTCGAAGTTCGGCGTGCCGCGCAGCCCGAGATCGGCAACGCCCGCGGGAATGGCCGGGGTCACGGCAACGTCGCGGAATTGCAGTAATTCGGTGCCAGCAACCACATTTGCGCCGATCGCCAGCAGGGTTTCCAGAATGGCCCAATCGAGCGTCGCCACACGCGGGCTCGCCGCGGCGCGCGCCGGCGTCAGGCCGGTGATCGCACTTGCGCCTGCCATCGCAATGAACTGTCTTCGAGACAGCTTATGAGCGTTTCCTGCTGTCATTGGAAATAGCTGACCAGGCTGCAGTACTGTGACTGGGCAAGCATCCCTGCGCCGACGCGGTAAATTCGCAGCCACTGCGTCGTCATGCGTAAGCGTTGCCTTCGGTTTGAAACGAGTTAGAGGATTGCGTTGCGGCAATCCCCCGGTTCCTTGCCATGATTGAAAATAAAAGTATACCTTAATCCTCAACTTACCACTTCTTGCTGAGCTTGAAGGTGATGGTTCTCGCTTCGCCGTAGCCGCAGACATTCTCGCCGGCGCAACCCGAGACATATTCCTTGTCGAACAGGTTCGAGACGTTGAGCGCCGCACCCCAGCCCTTCTTCTCGTAGCGAATGCCCGCATCAAAGAGCGTTGCCGAGGGTACGCGCAGCGTATTGGCCTGGTCTGCCCAGGACTTGCCCTGGTAGCGCACGCCGGCGCCGATGCTCAGCCCGTCAAGCGCATCGCTCGTGAAGGCGTAGTCGATCCAAAGGGATGCGGTGGAATTCGGCACCAGATAGGGCGAGTTGCCGATGATGGAGGAGTCTAGGTCCTTGGTGATCGTCAGATCCGTGTAGGAATAGGAGCCGAGGAGCTTCCAATTATCATCCAGATTGACCTTGCCTTCGAATTCGACACCGCGCGAGCGGACCTCGCCGACCTGGCGCTGCAGGAAGGTGACCGGATCGGTCAACGCCATGTTCTTGCGGTTAATCTGGAAGATGGACGCCGTGAACAGGCCGTCGATGAAGTCAGGCTCATACTTGATGCCGGCCTCGTATTGCTCGCCCTTTTCCGGGGTCAGGCCGCCGCCGCTGACGCTGGTGCCGATCAGAGGATTGAAGAAGGTGCCGGCGCTGACATAGGGTGTGATGCCGTTGGAAAACTCGTAGGCGAGGCCCGCACGGCCGCTTGGCGCTGATGCGTTCGACTTGTAACTCGTGCCGACCTTCGAGTCGGAATTGGTGTCGACGAAGTCGTAACGGCCGTTGAGCGTGACCAGCCAGCCATCGCCGAAGCGCATCTGGTCCTGCGTATAGATACCGAGTTGCTGCTGCGTCATGACCTGATTGAGGTAGACGAAGTTGGTTCCCTGCGGCGTGCCGTAGACCGGGTTCGTTGCGCTGATCGGATTGGAGCCGCAGCACGCCTGGATCTGGTCGAGGCGGTAGATCGAATAGTCCGTGCCGATCAGGAAATCATGGCTGATCGGGCCGGTGTCGAACTTGTTTTCCGCGCGTGTGTCGACGGAGAACGTATCGACCTTTGAGCGCTCGAAGAAGCCGATGCGGTTCAGCATGTAGTTGGGATCGTCATAGCCAGGGCTGAGCGGATTGCCGTCGACATAGCCGTTCAGATAGGGGCCTTCCTCGCGCTTGTAGAGATGGCCGTAACGCGCGTTCTGCGACACGGTCCAGCCGCCGTCGAAATCGTGTGAGAATTCGTAGCCCAACATCTGCTGGGCATATTTGAGATTATCGATGCTTCGCTCGCCATAGAAGGCATCGCGCTTGATCTTGCCGAAGGGCGCATCGACAACGGTGCCGACATAGGGGAAGAAGCCGTTGCCGCTATGGATTTCATCCAGGCCGCTCAGCATGCCGAAGACGGTCAGCTTGGTGGACTCATCGGGTGAGATGGTGACCTGCGGCATGATGAAGCCGCGCAGGTCGTGGGTGCCATCGCTATAGGTGTCGCCGCCGGCGATCTTGCCGGTCAGGCGGTAGCGATAGACGCCGTCGGCCGAAAGCTTGTCGGAAAAGTCGAAGCCGACGAAGGCATTGCCGAGATTGTTGATGCCGATCTCGGTCGAATATTGCGGAGTGTCCGTTGGCTCCTTGCGAACCATGTTGACGAGGCCGCCCGGATTGGCGCCGCCATAAAGCACGGAGGAAGGCCCCTTCAGCACTTCGACGCGCTCGAGCATATAGGGATCGATTTGGAAGCCACCGAAGCCGTAGCTATAGAGCGTCAGGCCATTCATGAAGACGCCGCTCTGCGTCGCGTCGAAGCCGCGAATGTAGAACCAGTCGGTATCGCCATCATTGCCGAAGGGCTGCGCGGTGACGCCGGGCGTATAACGCAGAGCCTCATCCACCTTGTTGGTGATGCCGCGATCCTGCATTTCCTGCTGGCCGATGACGGAGACCGATTGCGGTACCTCGGTGATTGGCGTGTCGGATTTTGAGCCTGCCGTGGTCTTCCTGGCGACATAGCCCTTAACCGGCGCGGTACCGTTGTCTTCACTCTTCTGTTGCGAACCCTGAATAACCAAAGGCTGCAACTCCGTCGGCGTTTCCTGCGCCATGACCTTGGAGCCCGCCAGCAGCGCGATAATGGCTGCGCCCGTTGCCATGAGCCGCGCTCGCGATACGTCCTGCTTCAATCCCTGCATTTCCGTCAACTGTCCCGAATTCTTGCGCCCGTTCAGCCCGGTGGCCGATCCCTCGATAAGATGAGCAGTTAACTCATATTTACAGGCGCGGCTTGTCTGTCACGGGGGAAATTGAATGTTTTTGGGCAATTCTCCGCAAAACCTACAATTGCTCGCGGGCTGTGGTTTTCAGGCAAGCCTGCTGCGCTTCCAGCTGGCAGGCGCAGCGCCGACATTCTTGCGGAAGACGCGGGTGAAATGCGCCTGATCGGCAAAGCCGGTTTCGACGGCAACGGTTGTCAGCGGCATCTCGCTGTTCAGAAGAAGCTGCTTGGCCTTTTCGAGCCTGGCCTGCGTTTGCCATTGATGCGGCGGCAGACCCGTCGACGCCTTGAAGGCGTGGCTGAAATGCGACTGCGAGAGGCCGGTCAATTCAGCCAGTTCTTCCAGCCGGATGGCGCGCGTGCAGTTCTCTTCGATATAATCGACCGCGCGCCGCAGCTGCCAGGTAGCGAGACCGCTGCGCTTGCGCGGCTGGGTGCCGCGCAGTTGCAGCACATTGATCAGCAACGAAAGTGTCAGGCCGTCGCCGTAGAGATCGTGCAGCGGCTCCGGGTTTTCACACTCGGCCGCGATCAGCTCGGCAAGCGCCATTATGCGCGGGTCGTTGAAATGCAGCTGCGGACGGCCGAGCCGCGCCGGGTCGATATGTTCCATCAGGCGCTGGCTGATGATCTCGGCGTCGAAATGAATATCGAGGTGGCGGACGAACTCGACGCCTGCCATGTCGACCCAGAGCTCCATGCCAGCGGGAATGTAGGAGATGCGACCACTACTATAATCCTGCAGCTGGGCCTGCGCGCGAGGCGAGGGGCGGACATTGGTCTTGCCTGCGCCACGCTGTTCCAGAAGGATGAACAGGCGTGGATCGCGTGCCACATAATATCCGCCGGCCTGCGCCGCGCAATTGACGTTCCAGATGTCGGCAACCATGCCGTTCCAGTGGCGGCGATGCATACCGCCGATGACGGAAAAGCCTCCGATCTTGTTCTGCATTCTTGGCTGAAACGTCATTTGCTGCTTCCGGCGTCGCTTTTGCGCAATAATCCTTCAAATTAAACTCAAGTTATTATAACAACACTGCCCGCATAGCAATCCGCATGGGCGCGAGGGCGGTCGCCATGCAAAAAGATCTCTACCCGCGTCTACAAATACAAACGGGATGCCCTTTCGAGCATCCCGCCTTTGAGATCGATACTGCTTATTTAGGGTCTATATCCTAGAACAGACCTGCCAATCTCACCGTTTTTGCATTGGGCTGAAACGAGGCCTGGATCACGTTGGACGGCTGATGGTTGGGAGATGGCTGGGGCGCAATGGCATGTGCCGGCCGGGTAGCCGGACTCTGAGCCGGGCCGCAGCTTCCGGAGCTCGTTTTCTCGACCCGAGGCTTGCCGCTGCCGGAGCTGAAATACTCCACGGTTTGCGTGCAGGTGCCCTTGCCCGATGTCATCGAGATGACCGTATATCCTTTCACGCCTGCGGGGAGATTCGACAGATCGATCTTCATGAGATTATCCGAGCCATCCGGCCACGGCGTGAAGAGACCCGGATCATTCATCAGGGCTGCGGCCTCGCGATCCATGGCAGCCGAGATGCGCTCTATGTCGGCGAAGGGCGAGACGTCGTCGATTGGAGCAAAGCCCGCCATCGACGCCGGACCGTCCCGGAAGGTAATCGTCGGTGGCTGAGCACCGCTGTAGCGGATCAATTCCAGCGAGCCGTCCGGCAGGCGAACTGTCATTTGGTGCGTATTGGCGGATTGCTCGATCTTCTGCTGAGCGACAGCCTGGCTCGCCAATCCTGTGGCTGTGATAAGGCCGGCGCCGATGAGAAATGCATTGCGGAGGGTTAGCACGATGATCTCCTTTGCTTTGAGAGCATGTCGGATCGGCTCCTGCTTGGATGGCTTGGAGCGCCGATCGATGCGAACCCTTTCGATCTTGGTCTCGCCTCTGCCAAATTTATGGCAGTCACTGCGGCACCATGCCGCAGTGGGGCCGCACTGCTGTCAATCCTGCGTGATAAACTCGTGACAGAAGCGTCGCGTGAACGCTTCCGCACGCGAAAGCGGGCTCATTCGCTCGTTTTGAGCTCTGTGGGACAACGCCCGCTTGAAATTTCGCTTGTCTTCCGCCACCTGTGCGGCGCGACTTTTTTATTCCCAGGAGACTAGACGCTTATGACGACCACCACCGCAGAAAATACCGCCGAGAGCCACGTTTTCGAGGCCGACGTTGCCCGCCTTCTGCACATGATGGTTCACTCGGTTTATTCGGACAAGGATGTCTTCCTGCGCGAGCTGATCTCGAACGCGGCCGATGCCTGCGAGAAGCTGCGCTACGAAGCGATTGCCCATCCCGGCTTGCTTGCCAACGATCCCGACAGCCGCATCCTGCTGACGCTTGATGCTGATGGCAGCAAGCTCATCGTGGAAGATAACGGCATCGGCATGAGCCGCGACGAGATGATCGAAGCGCTCGGCACAATTGCCCGCTCGGGCACGCGCGCCTTCATGGAGCGTATCGAGGCCAACAAGCAGGGCGAGGGTGCACAGCTCATCGGCCAGTTCGGCGTCGGCTTCTATTCCTGTTTCATGGTTGCCGACCGCGTCGACGTCATCTCGCGCCGCGCGGGTGCGGAGGATGCCTGGCTCTGGTCTTCCGATGGCAAGGGCGGCTACAGCGTTGCGCCTGTTGACGTCAGCGAGGCACCGGCGCGCGGCACCCGCATTACGCTGCATCTGATGGAAGATGCCAAGACCTATGCCTCGCGCTGGAGCGTCGAGCGCATCGTCAAGGAACAGTCCGGTCATGTGCCGGTGCCGATCAAGATCGCCGAAAAGCCCGGCGAGGAAGCGACGCAGCTGACCGACGGCACCGCGCTCTGGACGAAATCGAAGAACGACATCACGTCTGAAGAGTACACCGATTTCTATCGCGGCGTTTCCGGCCAATATGACGAGCCGGCGCTGACGGTGCATTTCCGCGCCGAGGGTCGCCATGAATATTCGGCGCTTGCCTTCGTGCCGGGCTCGCAGCCCTTCGATCTTTTCGATCCGGACCGCAAGGGCCGCATGAAGCTCTATGTGAAGCGCGTCTTCATCACCGATGAAGCCGAATTGCTGCCGCGCTATCTCCGCTTCGTGCGCGGCCTCGTCGACACGTCGGACCTGCCGCTCAACGTCTCGCGCGAGATGATCCAGGAAAGCCCGATCCTGACGGCGATCCGCAAGGGCGTGACCAATCGCATCATCACGGCGATCGAGAAACAGGCGGAGAGCGACCATGACGCCTTCCTGAAGATCTGGGAGAGTTTCGGCAGCCTCATCAAGGAAGGCCTCTACGAGGACTTCGAGCGTCGTTCTCAGCTTCTGGCGCTTTCGCGCTTCCGCACGACTACCTCGGGAGATGGCTATCGCTCGCTTGCCGACTACATCAAGGATGCCAAGGAGGGCCAGCAGTCGATCTACTATCTCGTCGGCGGCAGCCTGGAGCAGCTGAAGGCGTCGCCGCAGCTTGAAGGCTTCCGTGCCCGCGGCATCGAAGTCCTGTTGCTGACCGATTCCGTCGACAGCTTCTGGGTGACCAATGCACCGGAATTCGAGGGCAAGAGCTTCAAGTCGATCACGCAAGGCTCTGCTGATCTCGCCCAATTCAAGAAGCAGGACGAAGACAAGCCGGAAAGCGAAAGCGCGCCCGCCGAAGTCCAGGCCTTCCTCGACTATGCCAAGCAGAAGCTGGCCGACGAGGTCTCCGATGTCCGTGCATCCGATCGTCTGATTGAAAGCGCCGTTTGCCTCGTGGCCTCCGAGCAGGGTTATGACCGCCAGCTGGAGAAGATCCTGCAGGGAGCCGGCCGTCTACAGTCCGGCGCCAAGCCGATCCTTGAAATCAACATGGATCACCCCGTCGTCAAGGCGATTGCCGCCAAGGCGGATGCGCCGTCCCTGCGTGACGATGCGGCCTTCCTGCTGCTCGATCAGGCTCGGGTTCTGGACGGTGACAAGCCTGCCGATCCGCGTGCTTTTGCCGAGCGGCTGGCGCGTTTGATGGAAAAGGCACTGCAGTAATCAATCGGGTCGGCACGGTTCGAAGCAGCCGTGCCGATCTGCTCCGCAGAGGCCTGCGATGGTGTCCGATTTTCTATGGCTCACAAAACTTGTCTATAAAAATCATCTTTTTGTTGCGATGTAAGAATTCTTCTTCTATAGGTGACGCAGACTGGCTTGATATCGTCCAGCCACGTAAGCGTTAACGTCACTCAACGCGTATGATCGAACGGCTCTGCGGCTTCGGTCTGCGCGACTATGTCCTGCGGATCGAGATCGAGGCGCCTCGAAAGGACACTCATGGATACCCCCCATAATTCCAACCCGGCCGTCTCCGCTCCGAAGATCGAGCGCGTGCGCCATGAACTGAAGCGGCGCACTCTGACTGTAACGGCCATCGACAGGATCACGCCCGGCATGCTGCGCATTCGGCTGGCCGGCGAAGATCTCGCCGATTTTGTCAGCCTTGCGCCCGACGACCACATCAAGGTGATGGTGCCGGGCGCCGGCGAGGAGATGGAGCGGCGTGACTATACGCCTCGCCAATACGACACCGACGCGCGGACACTCGTCCTCGATTTTGCCGTCCATGAGGCAGGCCCTGCCACGCACTGGGCGCTCGACGCTCGCGTCGGCGACAGGCTGGAGATCGGCGGTCCCCGCGGCTCGGCCGTCGTGTCCGCAGATATCGAGAACTGGCTGCTCATCGGCGACGAGACGGCGCTGCCGGCCATCGGCCGCCGGATTGAGGAGGCACGTGCGGGGGCACATATAACGGCGATCGCCGCGGTTGCCGATGCTCATGAACATCAGGCATTTCAAACCGATGCGCAGCTGGATATGCGCTGGGCATATCGGCCTCTCTCGGAAGCGGCGGATCCGTCCTCGCTTCTGAAGATATTGCAGTCGATCGATGTGGTGCCCGGCACGTTCGTCTGGATCGCCGCCGAAGCCTCCGTCACGCGCGCCTTGCGCTCCTACCTCGTCGAAGACCGCGGCTATCCGCTGAGCTGGATCAAGGCGTCCGGCTATTGGGTCAAGGGCAAGGCGGACACGACGGAGAAATTCGACTGAATGCGGGAGGCAGGCGGCAAGATGCCGCTTGCTCATCCTAATATGATAGGTCAGGCATCTTGCCGGAACAGGCTGCTGCCCCATTTCATGGCGCAATTGTCCCGCAAGTGGACAAGGCGTTCCGCGATAAGGTTGGGTTCACCGAAACTGCATTCTGGATAGATTTCGACTTCCTAAATTACAAGGGATCGTTGAAGGTTAGGCTTGAAGCGGGAATGGTGGCAAAGCCATAGGCGATCGCTTTGCAGGTCCATGCGCCGAGCGGGAGGCGGTGCTTTGGGCGTCATGTAAATCCCTGCCGTACGCGACGGCCAATGTTGAGGATCGACGCAAGGTGCTTGCCGTCCCGAAAGACCCGCCGCAGACATTCGTCGCATTGATGTTGTCGGCGCTTCGCAAGGCCTTCATCGGCATCGCTCTGGCGAGCGCGGCCATCAATGTGCTGGCGCTGACCGGCTCCTTCTTCATGCTGCAGGTCTATGATCGGGTCATTCCGAGCCATAGCCTGCCGACGCTGTCCGGTCTCGTCATCATCGTCGTGACCCTCTATCTGTTTCAGGGCGTAATCGAATTCCTGCGCTCCATGCTGCTTGTGCGCATCGGCATGTCGCTCGATGAGCGTCTAAACAGGAAGGTCTTCGGCGCGCTTCTGTTCCTGCCGAGCAAAAAACAGACGTCGGACGATGGGCTGCAATCGGTGCGTGATCTCGAGCAGATCCGCTCCTTCCTTTCCGGTACCGGTTCGACGGCGCTTTTCGATTTACCATGGGTGCCGTTCTATCTGATCCTTTGCTTTCTGTTCCACTTTTGGATCGGCTTTACGGCTCTTTGCGGCGCCTTGCTGCTCGTCGGCATTACCGTGGCTGCCGAAATGCTGTCGCGTCGACCGGCGCTGGAGGCGGCCAGGTCTTCGGCAGCACGCCTCGGCTTTGCTCAGGCTGCGCGGCGGAACTGGGAGGCTGCTATTGCTATGGGGTTTTCCGGCCGCCTCACCGATAAATGGGCTGTCATGAATGAGGATTATCTCAGTCACCAGGCGATAGCGAGCACCCGTGTCGGCGCGCTGACCATCGCCGCCAAGATTGCACGCATGATGCTGCAATCCGGTGTCCTTGCCGTCGGCGCGATCCTCGTCATTCGCCAGGAAGCGACGGGAGGTATCATCATTGCAAGCTCGATCCTGGTGACGCGGGCGCTGGCGCCCGTCGAGCTTGCGATCGGCCAATGGAAGGGTTTTGTGGCTGCACGCCAGGGTTGGACTCGGCTTGCCGCACTCCTCGACGCCGCGCCGCCCGAGAAGCAGGCTTTCGCCTTGCCCGCACCGTCGCGGGAGCTCAGCGTCGAGAATATCACCGTGACGTCGCCCGGCAGCCGCGATCTTATCCTGCGCAATGTCTCGTTCAAGATATCGGCGGGAACCATACTCGGCGTCATCGGCCCGAGCGCATCGGGCAAGTCTTCGCTGGCACGTGCAATTGCCGGCTTGTGGCCGGTTGCAATCGGCTCCGTGCGGCTCGATCGTGCCGCTCTTTCGCAATGGGATACCGATGAACTTGGGCAGCATATCGGCTATCTGCCGCAGGATGTAGACCTCTTCGACGGCACAATCGCCGAGAATATTTCGCGTTTTGCTGAGGACATGCGAACCGAATCGATCATTGCGGCGGCGAAAGCGGCGGGTGTCTACGACATGATCGTCAAACTCCCGGATGGCTTCGATACCAAGATCGGCGAAGGCGGATCGCGCCTTTCGGCCGGGCAAAGGCAGCGTATCGCCCTGGCGAGGGCGCTTTACGGCGATCCCTTTCTGGTGCTTCTCGACGAGCCGAATTCCAATCTGGATGCGGAAGGCGAAGCGGCACTGACGGCGGCCCTCGCAGGCGTCAAGGAGAGGGGCGGCATTGCTATCGTCATTGCCCACCGGCCAAGCGCTCTTGCTGCCGCCGATAGGGTCATGATCGTTGCCGGCGGCCAGGTCCAGGCATTCGGGCCAAAGAAGGACATCCTCGGTCCGTCGCCCAAGCAGCTCGGAACGACGCATCTGGCCATCGCCGGCGGGGAGACGCACGGATGATCGGCAAGGCCTCGTCATCGAACGAACGAATGATCCGCCGCCTGTCGCTGTTGGTGATAGCCGCCATTCTGCTGTTGTTCGGCGTCATGGGCGGCCTTGCCGCCGCTACAAAGATTTCCGGCGCGGTCGTCACCTCCGGCACGCTTGTCGTCGACAGCTATGTAAAGCCAGTAAAGCATTTGAAGGGCGGGATCGCCCGTGCGATCCTGGTGAAGAATGGCGATCATGTCGCCGCCGGCCAGGTGCTCGTCCGGCTTGACGACACCCAGACCAGAGCCAACCTCTCGATTATCCGCAAACGGCTCAACGAACTTTCTGCCCGCACGGCGCGTCTGGCAGCGGAGCGCGACGGCCGGCAGGATATCGACTTTCCGGCCGATCTGCTCTCGTTTGCCGAAGATGCTGATGTGGCAGCTATCCTGGCAGGCGAGCGTCGGCTCTTTCGCGATCGTCAGATATCGCGCGACGGGCAGAAATCGCAGCTTCACGAGCGCATTCAGCAGCTCAGGCAGGAGATTGACGGTCTCGTCGCCCAGGAAGAGGGCAAGCGGCGGGAAATCGCGCTCATCGCCAAGGAGCTCGGAAGCCTCGAAGGCCTGCTCGATCAGGGCATCATTTCGGCAACGAAGGTCTACTCGTTGCAGCGGGAAAGCGCTTCGCTGAACGGCGATCTCGGAAACCTCGTCTCGTCCGTCGCCCAGACCAAAGGCAAGATTGCGGAAACCGAGCTGCAGATCCTGCAGATCGATGCCGACCGCAGTTCGGAAGTATCCGAGCAATTGCGCCAGGCGGAAAGCGATAGCGGCCAGTTTGCCGAGCGCCTTATCGCCGCCGAGGACGATCTGAAGCGGATCGACATCAAGGCGCCGCAGGCGGGGATCGTCGACCAGCTAAGCATCCATGCCGAAGGGGCCGTCATTTCGCCGGCAGAGGCGATCCTGCAGATCGTTCCGGACAAGGACGCGCTGGTCGCAGAACTGAAACTCGCGCCCCAGGATATTGATCAGATTACCGTGGGACAGGCGGTGTCCCTGCGTTTTCCTGCCTTCAATCAACGGATTACCCCGGAGCTGAACGGGCATGTCGATACGATCTCCGCGGATCTGACGACGGATCAGCGTTCGGGGCAAAGCTACTATGTCGTGCGGGTCAAGGTGGCAAAGCAGGAATGGGATCGGCTGGGGCAGCTTACGCCGCTGCCCGGCATGCCTGTGGAGGCTTTTCTGCAAACGGGCCAACGAAGCGTCCTTGCTTATCTGACAAAGCCGATGACCGACCAGATCAGGCGGGCGTTCAGGGAGGATTAGGCATATAGGTGCATCGGCTCAGAATTGGGATGCGCGGGAGCGCCGTTGCTCACAGCGATCAATTGCGTAGCGGTCGATGCAAACGCTTCATCGCTTGACTTTTGAGGAGGGTAGCATGGATCAATACAAGGGCGGTTGCCTATGCGGCGACATCCGATTTGTGGCATCGGGTCGGCCGTACCGGGTCGGCCTTTGCCATTGTCTCGACTGCCGCAAGCATCATGGCGCGCTTTTTCATGCCTCTGCGATATTCCCGGAGCAGGCGGTCAAGATCGACGGCGAAGCCCGGGATTATGCGGGGCGCTTCTTCTGTCCCTGCTGCGGCTCCTCCGTTTTTTCCCGCACCGCAGATGAAATCGAGATAAATCTGGGCTCCCTGGATGCTCCGGACCAGCTAAAGCCCACTTACGAGCTATGGACTATCCGTCGCGAATCGTGGTTGCCGCCTTTTCCGCTCGAGAAGCGATACGCACGCGATCGCGAGGGTACCAGTCGCTTCGAGGAATAGCTCCCGATGGCGGTTGGTTTCGGCCGGATCAATCCGTCCGAAACACCTGTTTTGACGCAACGATTGTTCGATGCAGTCAGATGTGCCAGTCCGTCGTGTGGGCGGATTGCGTCGAGGCGGCAAGCTGGGCGTTGTGATCGTCCAGGGAATAGGCCTTGATATAGTCGATCTTCATCTCCGATCCATTCGGGAGACCGTCCGTCGGCGTCCCCGCCACGCCGCCGACCGCGAGATCGACCAGCATGTACATCGGCCCGTGCATATCGGCCGGCGTATCGGCATGGGCAACGGCCACATCGTCGAAATACCAGACGATCTGATCCTTGTCCCAGAGCACGCCGTAATTGTGGAAGCCATCGGTGCTTGGCACTTCCACCGGAATAGAGGTCTTCGTGTGCTCGCCGGTGGCATTCGAATGAACCGTCACATTGACCGTGGTCGGGTTTTGTCCGCGCATTTCCACCACGTCGAGTTCCGGTGGCCAGGAACCATCCTCCGGCAGCAGCCAGAAAGCGGGCCAGACGCCCTGGTTATGCGGCATCTCTGCCCGCATTTCGAAATAGCCGTAGGTCTGCGAGAAGGTCGAGTGAGTGGTCAGAATGCCTGAAGTATAATCATGGTTCTCGACGATCGATTTCAGCGCGTCCGGCGTCTGTTTCGCTGTAATCGTCAGAATGCCGTCGGAGACAGAAAAGGGGTTGGCGGATGCGGTCGGTGCATAAGAAGGATTGATGTACCACTGCAGTTCATCATTCAGGCTGCTGCCCTTGTCCGGCGCCCAGGAATATTTAGCATCCCAGGTGCCCTGCGTCCCCTCGTGCAGCGAAAGCGTATTGAAATCGTCCGAAAAAGTCTGAGTGAGCGACGATCTGTCGAGCCCGAGCTGAAACTGGTCTTCATGCAGGTCGGAGATGGTCTTGTTGGCGAAGACCAGGCTTTCGCCATTACCGAGATCGAGCCGGACATTGGCACCTTCCTGCGTGGAATGGCTGACGACCTGATCGAACGACGTCAGGCCATACTGATTGAGCCTGACCTTGTCGTCATCGCTGAAATCGGTGATGAGATCGCTGCCGTTGCCCTTGCTGATGATGAAAGTATCGGCGCCGCCGCCGCCCGTCAGCACGTCGTTGCCGGCACCGCCATCGATGGTCTGACTGCCGCTGCCGCCGGTGATGATGTTATCGGCGTCATTGCCATAGGCATGGCGATTATTGCCCGTGACCGTGAGATTTTCGAAATTTTCGGGCAGCGTATAATCCATCCAGGTATTGATGGTATCCACGCCGGCGTTGGATGCTTCATAGGCGTGATTGATGCTGGAATAGAGATAGTAGATATCGTCGCCGGTGCCGCCCATCATCGTCACATTGACGGAGGCGTCACCCCACATGGAGTCGTTGCCGGCGGTGCCGTAAAGCACCGGGCCAGAGCCGGTGGCGGAAAAGAAACCTGTCGACGTATCGCTATAGTAAAGTGGCTGTCCAAGGGCATTCAAAACTGAATTGGGCATGAGAATCCTCTTCCCTCGTGCCGGACGACCTCCTCCATCGAGCTAATATTTCTCCCCGCTCATATGCGTCAAATAGCGTGCATTGTTTTTCTGCCCACCCCCGACGGCAAGTTTTTTCGCCAACCTGTCCAAAAGTGCTGGTTGGAGCATTCGCGCTCATGGCTATGAGGCCGGGACGCAGTTATTCACCGCGTCCCCGAAGCCAGAATTTAGAGCGCGGCCTTTACCTTGGCAGCGACATCCGGGCTTACCCATGTCGCCCAGATGTCTTCATGGTTCTTCAGGAAGTATCGGGCGGTGTCTTCGTTGGTGCCCTGGTTATCCGTCTGCCATGCAAGAATGCTATTGACGAGATCGTTCGTCCATTTCCGTTTCTTCAGATAGTCCATCGCGACGCCGGCGTGATCGGCAAACTTCTTGGTGACGACGGTGTAGACTTCCGAGACGGGATAGGAATTAACCTTTGGATTGGCGCAATCCATGACCGAGGTGCATGCGTCCCATTCGGCCTTGTCGTGGGGTACGCCGAAGGAAAGGCGCACCATTGGATACTTGCCGAGGATAGCGGTCGGCGACCAATAATAGCCAAGCCAGCCCGTCTTCTTTTCGAAGGCATTGGCGATCGTGCCGTCAAGAGCGGCGGCAGATCCGGTCTCGACGATTTCAAAGCCCTTCTTCTCGCCGTCGAGCGCCCGGTAGAGATTGCCGAGCGACGCCTGGCATTGCCAGCCGGGCGGGCAATTGTAGATGACGCCCTTTTTCGGATCGTCCGGCGCGGGGAAAAGTTCCGGGTGTTCCAGCGCCTGCTGGACGGTCTTGATATCGGGATGGGCGTCGGCGAGGAATTTCGGAATCCACCAACCATCCTGGCCGCCATCGGAAAGAATGCCGGCAGCGATGACCAACCGTCCCTCGGAAACCGCCTGATCCAGCGGCGTGCGCACCGCATTGATCCAAAGTTCCGGCGCAACGTCCGGTTGGCCTTTCTCGTTCATCGAAGTAAATGTTGGCAGCGTGTCGCCCGTGAGGAGTTCGACCGAGCAGCCATAGCCTTCCTGGAGGATGATCTTGTCGACATTTGCCGCAACGCCGGCCGACGCCCAGTTCATTTCGGCGATGGAGACCGAACCGCAATCGGCATGCGCGGCGCCGGCAAAGGTATAAAGTGCTGCAGCGAAGACGGCGGCAGCTATAGGCTTCTTCATGTAAGACCTCCAGGTCCTGATGTTGCTGTTGTCGAAGGATGTCGCGGGTGAAGCCGTTGATCTTTTCCTTCGCTCTTGCGATGCCCCGGCAGCGCAACGGCCACGCAGAGGCAAATCCGGACAGTCAAAGCCGTCCGGGCGCGTCCGGATTACTGCCACATCGATCCCGATGCCATGTGTTGGCCGGATGAAGTTTGAAGCTTTCCCACAGGAAATGAACGGATGCTACCGGCGTCATCGGCGTCTTATGCCCGACACGGAAGCTGGAGATCCGTTTGATCGCTGCCGAATGGACCTGCGCGCGAGCTGCGGAGGGAACGGGCAGTTCCGTTGGCGACCACGATCATATCGAAGGCTTCAGCTTTTTTTGACCCTCCGCAGCGATGCTCTCGTGGTAGAGCGTTTTCCGACTTTGCAGCTATTGCCTTCAGGGTGATCGAGGATAGATCGCAGCATGTTGAAGCAATCAGGAGTTTCATATGCGGAAGATCATTCTGATCGGTATCGTGGCATGCGGATTTGCCGCGCCAAGCTATGCACAGGTATCAAACGACCAACTGGAATTGGCTTACAATTCGGCACGCAATCAACTTGGCGTGCTGAAATATTGCCAGAATGCAGGCCACATCGATGGGGCTGCTGTCGAGACTCAAACGAAAATGCTCGCTCTCATACCGGCGCCCTCGGATACGGCGAAGGGCGAAGCGGCCGAACAAGAGGGTGAAAAAGGCAAGATCTCCGCCATGGGCGTGAATCAGGATCTTGCAGCCATTACAAAAGCGCAGAACGTGACCGAAAAGCAGTTTTGCGAAACCATCGCAAATGCGGTGAAGCAGGCTGGCGCGCAACTTCCAAAATGAAATGCAAAACTGCGACGGCGCGAGCCGTCGCAGCTTGCCATGTACAATATCCGCTTGGCATCCGCATCGCTTCGGACTGCCTCATAGTTTGCTTGAGATCATTCCAACGCCAGCGAACGCGCCACGGTCAGGTTGCTGCCGACGGCCTCAGCGATCTTGAAACGGATTTCCGCCTGTCTTCGCATAAACGCATCACAATGCCTTTAGTCTAGTATTTTTATAGACAATTATCGTGCCGTTCAGCCTGCGCGGTGCCGAGCGGCCTTTTGGCCGCATGATCGATGTCGTGGCGGCCAAAATAGGGACGGGATATGAGAAAAACGCATTCAAGCGCGAAAACCATCGGGCGAAGCAAGATCCGCATTGCCCTGGCATTTTCTTTTCTGACGATGATGGGCACTGTCGCAAATGCCGCATCCGATACGGCAAAGCCGGTCGATGGGGGCATTCTCAACGTCGGATTGGCAACGGATGCCTCCATTATCGACCCGTCGATCACGGGCAACTCGGTTACGGCATTGATTACCCGCAATATCGTCGACTCGCGTGTCGGGCAGGCCGAAGACAACAAGTTCACGCCGTGGCTGGCAGAAAGCTGGGACATCAACGGCGACAATACCGTCTATACTTTCCGTCTGCGTCAGGGCGTGACATTCAGCGACGGCACTCCGCTCGATGCAGCCGCGGTCAAATACAATTTCGATCGCATTCTCGATCCGAAGACGACATCGAGCTATGCCAAGTCACTGCTCGGACCGATCGACAAGATCGAGGCGCCGGATAGCCGTACGGTCGTGATCCGCTATCGCCAGTCCTTCGCGCCCTTGCTGCAGGGGTTGAGCCTTCCCTATCTCGGCATTCAATCATCGACCTATCTTCAGAAGGCGCAGAGCACGACGAATACGGTCATCGGATCGGGTCCCTACGTGCTCGACAATTTTACCAAGGGCAGCGGCAGCAAGCTGAGCCGCCGTGCGGATTACAATTGGGGTCCTGGCTATGCCGCGCATAAAGGGCCGGCCCATTTCGATCAGATCGTCTTCAAATATCTGCCGGAGGCTTCCGTGCGTCTCGGTGCGCTGGCAAGCGGTCAGTTGCAGGCGATCGACGCGGTGCCGCCGGCAAATTATCGCTCCGTTCAGGGTAACGGCAAGCTGCAGGTGGTGACGCGGGAAAACCCGGGCGTCAACAGCGCCTATTTCCTGAACACCTCGAAGGGACCATTTCAGGACTTGAAGGTGCGGCAGGCTTTCCAGAGCGCCGTCAATGGACCGGCAGCGGTCAAGGCTGCCTTCTTCGGAACCTTGAAGCCGGCCGACAATATCCTCGGCCCCTCGACGCTCTATTATGACCACGATATTTCCAGCTCATGGGGCTTCGATCTGGCAAAGGCCAACCGGCTGCTTGACGAGGCGGGCTGGTCACAGAAGGACGCCGATGGTGTCCGCAAAAAAGATGGCGGCCGGCTGACCCTGCATTATGTCTACGACAGCACCTCGCTCGCCGCGACGGAAGTGACCTTGGCGCAGGCCATTCAATATCAGGTGCGGCAGGCGGGTTTCGATTTGCAGCTCGATCCAGTCGATTCCGGTGGCTGGACCGCTCGCGCCAATGCCAATGATTACGATCTCGTGTCCTTCTACTATGTGCGTGCGGAGCCCGATATCCTGCGCACGGTATTCCATTCGGCCTATATTCCTCCAGCCGGTCAGAATGCGTCTCGCGTCAAAAGCCTCGATGAAAAGCTGACGAAAGCGGTCGGGGCTTCCGATGCCGAGCGTAAGAAACTCTATGCCGAGATACAGAAGGAAGTGATCGAGCAGGCTTATGCCGTACCGCTTTTCGTAGCCGCCTATCAGCTCGGCGCCTCGAAGAGCCTGCATGGCATTTCCTGGGCCACCAATGCGAAGCCGAATTTCTACGATGCCTGGCTGGACCGCTAAGCTCTTCCAAACCGCTGTGCGGCGGACCGGGGTGATCGTTGCCGTGCTTTGGGGCGCGGCAACGATTGCCTTTATCGCCGTAAAGCTCATTCCCGGCGATCCAGTCGCGATCCTGGCTGGCGGGGAGAACGTCGTCGATGAGGCAGAGCGGGCCGCATTGGTGCATCAATATGGCCTCGACCAGCCGCTTGCGCTGCAATATGCGCATTATATCGCCAAGGCCTTAAGTGGCGATTTCGGACAAAGCTACCAGTACAGACAGCCTGTTTCAGAGGTGATCTATGAGGCCGCGGGACCGACATTGCATCTCGCCGGCAGCGCGATCGTGCTTGCTCTCCTTCTGGCGATCAGCGTGGCCTTGGCAACCGCAGGCCGTCGCAAAAGCCTGACGCTGCTGTCCTCGGGAATAGAATTGATCCTTCTGAGCACGCCCGTCTATTGGATCGGCATTGTCCTATTGTCGGTCTTCAGCTTCAATCTCGAATGGTTTCCGGTCACAGGCAATGATGGACCATCGGCGCTTGTGCTGCCCGCCATTGCCTTGAGCCTGCCGCTCGCCGCACTCTTGAGCCAGGTATTGCGCGACGGCCTGGAGGAGGCACTGTCCCAGCCGTTTTCTCTGACCGTGCGGACACGCGGCGTCGGCGAGACGGTCCTGCGTGTCAGACATGGTTTGCGGCACGCCGCACTGGCGGCCTCGACCCTCACCGGCACGTTGCTTGCCAGCACCCTAGGCGGCTCGATCCTGACCGAGACGGTATTCGGCCGTTCGGGCATCGGGCAGATCACGCTTCAGGCGATCAAGACCCGCGACATGCCGTTGATCCTCGGTCTGGTGATGCTGTCTGCCCTTGTCTTCGTTATCGTCAATCTGCTGGTCGATGCTTTCTACCTTGTGATCGATCCACGTCTAAGGAGGACAGGCCTTTGAGCGATGTCGTACTAGCTGAAAGCGGGCAGCGCCGCATCACGCGCAGACGCCCCGTCTGGCTGTCTTTCGGACTGCTTGTTCCCTTCGCCTTTTTTGTCCTTCTTTGTGTAGCGGTCTGGGCGCCCCAATGGCTCTCTGCTCTCGATCCCGAGGCAGTCGATCCGAATGCGATCCTCTTGCCGCCTGATGGGCAACACTGGTTTGGAACCGACGAACTGGGCCGGGATCTGTTTTCGCGCGTGGTTTACGGCACCTCGCAATCCCTGACCATCGGCATCGGTGCGACCCTGATTGCCAGTCTCGGCGGGATCGTGTTGGGGACGACGGCTGCACTGGCTCCAAGGCCGATTGCCCGGCTTTTGCTACGCATCATCGATATCCTGCTTGCCTTTCCGGAAATGCTGCTCGCGCTGCTGGTGATTGCCGTTCTCGGCCGCGGGCCTGCGAACACGCTCTTGGCGGTCGGGCTTGCCAGCATTGCCGGCTACGCGCGGCTGATCCGTTCGCAGGTGCTTCACATTAAGCTGTCGGGCTATGTCGAACATGCTGTGGCACTTGGCGAGCATCCGTGGACGATCATCAGCCGGCATATCGTCCCCAACGCCATCCGGCCACTTCTCATCCTCGCGACGATTGGTGTGGGTAGTTCGGTACTGTCCGCTTCGGCCTTGAGCTTCCTTGGCCTGGGCGTCGTGCCTCCGGCGGCTGAATGGGGTGCGCTCCTCGCCAATGGCCGTAATTTTCTCGATATCGCGCCCTGGACCAGCCTGTTGCCGGCGACGGTGGTTGCGCTTTCCGTCATTTCGATCACGCTTTTGGGCCGCCGACTGCAAACCCTCCTCGCAACGGGAGATCTGCGATGAATATTCAGTCCGGCCTTCGAAACTTTCAGACCACCGCTTCCGAGCCGCCCCAGCTGCTTGCGGTCAAAGGGTTGAATGTGGCCTTTCAGACCCCGCAGGGCCGCGTGGATGCAGTTCGCGACCTGTCGCTACAAATCGCGCCTGGCGAGATCCTCGCATTGGTCGGCGAATCCGGCTCCGGAAAGTCTGTAACGGCCCGGGCGATTGTCGGCCTCGCCGGATCGCGCTCCGTGGTAAAAGCCGACAGGATGGATCTGAGCGCGCATGATGGCCGGCCGCTCGACCTCCTTGACCTGTCGGAAAAAGCCTGGCGCCATGTGCGCGGCCGCGAAATCGGTTTCATTCTTCAGGATGCGCTCGTATCGCTCGATCCCCTGAGGACGGTCGGTCGCGAAATCGCCGAGCCCATCCTCACGCATCGACTGGCACCACCTTCACTCGTATCGCAACATGTCGTGGAATTGCTGGAACGTGTTGGTGTTCCCGAGCCGGATTTGCGGATGGGGCAATATGCGCATCAATTGTCCGGCGGATTGCGGCAAAGGGCATTGATTGCCTCCGCGCTTGCCGGCCAGCCGCGCTTGCTCGTCGCCGACGAACCGACGACAGCGCTGGATGTCAGCGTCCAGAAAAGAGTGCTCGCCATCTTCAAGGAACTGGCCGCTGCCGGCCATGGCATCCTCCTGATCACGCATGATCTCTCCGTTGCCGCCCAGCTCGCCGATCGGGTCGCGGTGATGCAAAAGGGCCGGCTGGTGGAAACGGGCCTGGCGCGCAGCGTCCTGTCAGATCCACAGCATGACTATACCTGGCGGCTCCTGGCAGCCGTACCTACAGCGGTCAATCGCGGCCGCCGCCTCAGTGCAGCGAATACGCCCTTGCCGCTCCGGAAGCCCGTTTGCTCAGCCGAGAGTCTGCTGGAGATACGCAACGTATCGATGAGTTTCAGGCACGCGGATGGCAGTCTTCTGCGCGCCGTCAGGGACGTATCGCTTCATATCGGCAGCGGCGAAACGCTGGGTGTCGTCGGTGAATCCGGTTCGGGCAAGACCACGCTCGGCAAGATTGCGCTGGCGCTGCAGCGGCCGGATGCGGGGGAGGTGCTGTACGAAGGGCGACCGTGGAGCGCGCTTTCAGAACGCGTTCGCCGCCCCCTCAGAGCCGGAATACAGACCATCAGCCAGGACCCGTTGAGCTCCTTCAACCCACGCTTCACCGTCGAGCGCATCATCGAACAGCCTCTGCTGCTTCATGGCGGTCTCGGCAGATCGGAGCGCCGCGAGAAGATCATCGGTCTAATGGATCTGGTCGGGTTGTCGCCGGATTTGCTCGCCCGGAGGCCGACCGCGCTTTCAGGTGGCCAGCGCCAGCGCGTATCGATCGCCCAGGCTCTTGCGGCCGCGCCGAAACTTCTGATTTGTGACGAGCCGGTTTCGGCACTCGATGTCACGACGCAAGCCCAGGTTCTGGATCTATTGGTCGATCTGCAGGCAAGGCTCGGCCTGTCGATGATGTTCATTTCGCATGATCTGGGGGTGATCCAGCATATCAGCCATCGGATCGTCGTCATGAAGCAAGGAGCGATCGTCGAGGCTGGATCTGTCGAAGAGGTCTTCCAACGGCCTCGCCATGCCTATACACGCGAACTTATTGCATCCGTGCCGAGGTTTTCGCGCTAAAAGGCCTGATCGTAACATGGTTGGCTTCATTCTTTACGTCTCCTTGCCGCCGGCAAAATAGCCGGTTCCGGCCTAATTACTGTCGGCGCGTTACCCTTGAGAAGCATCACGCTGTCAACCTGCTCGGTATCAGCTTCACAATATCTGCCAGAACGGACCTGAGCCGAGGCTGCTGACGTTGCCGCCGGGATGGTTGGCGACCAGCGTTTCGCCGGAAAAGCCGCTGCTGCTGATCCTGCAGTCACCGGGGCGGCGAGAGAGATTGTCAATGCAGTCTTTCTGGGAGCTGTCATTCAAATGACCGCCGGCCAGCCTCGCTCCATTCGTGAGCGGCTTTTGCAATATCATTCAAACCTATTTTGTCTGTGATTTCTATTTTCAATATAAGTGAAATTGAAGTAACAATTAATAATACAAATTGAAAGAGATATTTCGGAATCATAAAATCCTATGTATAGTCTACAAAAATACCTTATTAAGGCTGACGAAGGTTATGGTGATTGAACGTGATGAAAGTGTAATTCTTATCGCTACATAAATTATATGATGCAATGGCATAAAATTAACGCTATTGTTATCGAAATAACCTCGGGTTTTGAGGGGCGAGGGGTAAGGTGGGGCGCATAATGTTGCGGGGAGCAGAGATGAATGGGATGGCGCTGTTCGCGCTCATAAGGCGTGCCGATAGGCGCTTGCCCATATTGGCAAGTCGACCGAGCGGAGGATTGTGATGGCTGGCCGGACTACTATCGCCGCCGGTTCAGGCACATTGCAGGAGCGTTACGGCGACTGGACGCTTACCATCGTCAATCAGGGAGCCGCCGATCAAGCGCGGCCACATTATGCGATTTCCTATACGCTGTATGATCTGCAGACAAACGCGCCAGTGCTTTCGATCGAACTTACTCCCGACGGCGGAAGCCTGAGGGGTATATTGGCGTTGCCGCTGGGGCTGCATCTGCGGAGCGGGCGGTTGCCGCGGGGTGACGAAGCTGCTTTGGGTCTGGCTCAGCCGCTCGGTGCGGCTTCTTCGCGCGGCTGTCCGGTCGAGCTGAAGCTCGATGCAGCCATGATTGCCAACCTGCGGCGACGGCGTAGCCTCCGCGTGATGCTGGCGGCGACCGATACGGGTCGTGATGTGAGCTACGTCATTTCGCTCAACGGGTTTGCCGAGGCTCTCAGCCGGGCGCTCTCCATTGTCGATCCCTACGCCGCAAGAGCCCACATCAGGTCGGGCTTGACCCTTCAGTAGCAGGTCGGATTTCGGGCGGGGTTGCCCGTGCGATTGGCCGTGCCGCCAACCGCACGCATTTCCTTCGCTCCGGCGGTATGCTTGAATTCCGATGTCAAGTTTCGCGGCTAATGCTTGCAAGCAATGTCCGGCGCGCCTCGCTCAGATGTGCCGTGCAGGTCTGGCTAATTTTCCTTTGGTCTCTTGAGAGAATCGCATCGATATAAGCCAGATGCTGATAGACAGCCGCTTCGTTGCGAATGCGCTCGTCTTTCTTGTTCCATTGATAATGGTAGAAGAAAATCAGTGAGATGACGTGGTAGAATTCGGTGACGAAGCGATTGCTGGAAGCACTGTTGATCAAGCGATGCAATTGCTCGTCAAGGAGCGAGAACCGGTGATAATCGGTCTCGATCGTCTCCAGCAGCTTGAGATGCTCGGTGCGCAGTCTGCGCAGCGCGTTCCAGCTCGGGTCGCTGTCATCGAGTTCCGCAAAGCGCATGACGGACCGCATTTCGAAAATTTCGCGGATATCGGAAAGCTCGTTGGCGAATTCCAGGGTCATGCCGCGGAAGACCCATTTGCCGCCGGCTTCGCGCTCCATCAGGCCAAAATGCCGGAAGCTCTGCAGAAACTCGCGGATCGTCGTCGTCGACACGCCGAATTGCCGCGCGAGCTGAAGCGCATTGATCGCCTGGCCCGGACCGCTATCGGATTGGAGTATCCAGGTCAGGAAGGCGCGCTCGACGATCAATGTCGGCGGGATGGTCTCCGCTTCAGCATAGAGCTCGGATGGTTCTGTCTGCCGCAGCACTATCCTGTCCTTGGATAGAAGGCCGTTCTCCATCGCGGCCGCCAGGCACTTGCGGACCGTCGTTCTGCTGGTGCCGAGGGTTCGGCCGATCTCGCGTTCCGAGCCAAGAGAGTGGCCGTGACCAACCGATTGTACGTGGCGCAGGAACTCGTTGAACTGCCGCTTGAAGAGGTTTTCAGAACGCATGCCGATTTGGTTTCGTTGGTTTTTTAAACAAAAAATACCACTTTGAATCGATCGCCTCAACCGTGTAGATTCCGCCTCGAGCTAAGGAGGATAGCTCGGGAATGAGACCAGCATATCTCGTTGCTCACTGGCGCTGCCGGGAAGATGGCGTCGCATGAGCTACACTTTTGATTTCGAGGGCCTGCTTCCCTATTGGGATCAGTTTGCGGAAGGCGTCTGGCTGACGATTCAGCTTTCGGTGGCGGCAACTATCGTGGGGTTTGTGCTGGGCACGTTCTGTGCGATCGCACGGACCAGCGGCTCGGCGACGCTGAAGACAGTCGTCGGCGCCTATGGCGCCGACCTGCCGGCCGACATCGCTACCCTGAACGGATCTGTTTCCAGCGAACCGGGTGCAAGCGTCCGGTTCACGCCCCCAAACCGGAAAGGTATCGTCACGTGAAAGCCCTATTGATCGAAAGTGAAGGTGTCAGCCGTTTCACCGATGTCGCCCGCCCGCAGCTCGGAGAAGGCGATGTCCGTATCGCCGTCCGCCATGTCGGCATCTGCGGGAGTGATCTCAACACGTTTCGAGGCCTCAACCCGCTGGTGGAGCTGCCGCGCATCCCAGGGCACGAAATCGGTGGCGAGATCATCGAGACAGGGGCGGGCGTTTCGTCCGCCTATCAACCGGGGCGGCGCGTCATCGTTCTTCCCTATACCAGTTGCGGTACTTGCTCTTCCTGTCGCAAGGGTCGCGTGAATGCTTGTCGCTACAACCGCACGCTTGGCGTGCAGCAGGATGGCGGGCTTGCCGAAGAGATCGTTCTTCCCGCGGAGAAGGTGATCATGAACGACACGCTCGATCCTCGCTTTCTTGCTTTGGTCGAGCCGCTGTCGGTAGGCTTCCATGCGGTGGCGCGCGGCCGCGTTTCGTCGAGTGATCGCATCGTCGTGCTGGGCTGCGGCATGATTGGCATGGGCGTGGTCATCGGAGCCGTTGCGCGCGGAGCCGAGGTGATTGCCGTCGATCTCAGCCCGGAAAAGACCGCGCTGGCACAACGCTTCGGAGCACGCCACACAATCGATGCCGGCACGGAAGATGTCGCTGCGCGCATTGTTGAACTGACTGATGACCAGGGCGTCGATGTGGCCTTCGAAGCGGTCGGTCTTCCGGAAACCTTTCGTCAGGCGATCGATCTTGCCGGCTTTTGCGGGCGCGTCGTCTATGTCGGCTACGCCAAGGCTCCCGTTACCTATCAGACACAAATGTTCAATCTCAAGGAGTTGGATATCATGGGCTCGCGCAACGCGACCAGGTCCGATTTCGATGCGGTGATCGCTTATCTGGAGACGATCGGCGACCGCGCCGCCTCGCTCATTTCCAAGATCATACCCTTCGCCGAGGCCGAAGGTGCATTGCCCTTTTGGGACAAGAACCGTGACGTTTTGAAGGTCATTGTCGAAAGATGAATACGCAAGCATCCATGAAATCTCCAACAGCGCTTCCCGACTGGCATGGTGCGTTCCGACTGGACGGACAGTGCGCGCTGGTGACTGGCGGAGGCAGTTGACTAGGCCTCGCGATCGCGCGTTGCCTCGCCGCCTCCGGCGCTGAGGTGATGCTGGCTGCCGCAGGTCGGATCTCCTTGAGGATGCTGCGGTGTCGATTGGCCCCCTGGCGAAAGCCGCACAGCTCGACCTTCGTGATCTTGCTTCGATCAAAACCTTCGCCGCCGGAGTCGAGGAGACGCACGGCCCGGTCGATATCGTCGTCAACAATGCCGGGAATACGGTGAAGAAGCCGTTCGAGGATTCCGATATTGCCGACTTTGACGAAGTCATGGACGTCACCGGTCGCAAGACGAGCCTTGGCCACACGACTGAAAGACGGACCCTGCCCATTATCGGTGTACCGGAGAAGCCGGCTTTTTCGACAATCTGGGAGAGAAATGAACCGCTTCTTTGCGGCAACGCCTCCTGCAATGCTTCGGCAGGACAACCCATCCCATTCCAGCCGCCATTTGGCGTCCGCGGCACTTTTGAAAGACGCAAGCTTGTCGTCCAATCCTTCAGCCGGGTGGCATTTTTGCGCCCTGTCCAGCTGGCTCCAACGTAGAAAGAGATTTTCCAATTCCCATGCCTTCAGAGATCGCTGTTTCTTTTAATCTACTATTTTTATGGACAATATTTGCATTATCGAAAATGCATGCGATCTTCGGAAGGGATGAGAATGAGTGCGCCCAAACTCGTCGGCATTGCCGGCAGCTTCAACAGGCCGTCGAAGACCTACGCGCTGGTCCAGACCGTCGCGGATTTGGCAATTGAGCGATATGGCTTCTCAAGCAAGGTCTATGATCTGCACGATGTTGGTGCGTCCCTTGGCGCCGCTCAGTGGTGCAAGGAGCTCGACGACCAGGCGAAAAGTGTGATCGACGATATCGTCTCATCGGATGCGCTGATTATCGGTTCGCCGACGTTCAAAGGATCCTATCCCGGGCTGTTCAAGCATCTGATCGATCTTATCGATCCACACGAGCTGCGCGCCAAGCCGATCATCATCACCGCGACAGGCGGCGGAGACAGGCACGCGCTGATGGTGGAACATCAGCTGCGGCCGCTCTTCGGCTTCTTCATGGCACACACCCTGCCAACCGCTGTCTATGCGTCTGATCGTGATTTTACCGACTATAAGGTCTCTTCGGAACCGCTGGCCAACCGGATCAATGAAGTGGTCGGTGAGCTCTCGGCCTTCTTCCCGCATTCGGTAAGGGTGCTGGCTGCGGCCGAATGATGGGCTGATGGACAAATTGCCTTCGACCGCCTCGGATCTATCAACCAAATGGAGGGTTACATGAAATGGAATGTCATTAGCCGCCTGAAGACGATTTTCGCTGGGCGCGCGTTGCGGGATGCGGATGGACGCATCCAGTCGGTCGATCGGCCCGAGTCCGTCGAGCGAGAGCTCTCCGCGCGCGACTACGAGATCTACTATTGGTGTACATCCCCTGCGCCTTGGCATTGAAGGGAGATGTGCTTTTGATGTCCTGTCGCAAGCTTTGTGTTCGATCTTTCTCGTGAGGCTTACATGACCAGAGTACTGATTGTGCCTGGCCTTTTCGGCTCGGGCGAGGGGCATTGGCAGCGCTATTGGCTGCAGGATCATCGCGACGTTCGGCTTGTCGAGCAGGATGACTGGGACTTTCCCAATCTCGGCAGTTGGATGGAGAAATTAGAAGCCGCGCTGGAAGAGGCCGGTGAAGCCTATATCGTCGCCCACAGCCTGGGCTGCGTGTTGACGGCGAGGCTGGCTGGCCGCGAGGCTGCGCGAAGGGTCAAAGGTGCACTGCTCGTAGCGCCCTGCGATATTCCCGTGACGGAAGCCCTGCATGCCGGACATCTGTCCTTCGGTACCATGCCGACCGACGCGCTGCCTTTTCCCAGCATGACGGTCGGGAGCCTGAACGACATCTATATGAGCCTCGACCGGCTCGGCATGTTCGGACGGCTCTGGAATTCGGATGTTCGCAATATCGGCCTTGCAGGACATATCAACATAGCAAGCGGTTACGGGCGCTGGGCGGGTGGTTACCGCTTTCTGGACATGTTGAAGGCGCGCAGCAGGCATCGCAGGCCGCAGGGATTTTCAGCGGCAATCGCGGCGTCCATTTGAAAGAAGGGCTTTTCATATCCGACATTCGACGCCATTGTGCGACGGATTTTTTTCTCGCCTTTTGGCCGCCATCCCAAGCGCGCGCCGGGGCATGTTCTTTGGAGGTAAGGCAATGAGTTTGCGCATCAACGATATCGCGCCGGATTTTACGGCCGAGACGACGCAGGGCGAGATTAAGTTCCATGACTGGATCGGTAATGGCTGGGCCGTGCTCTTCTCGCATCCGAAGAACTTCACGCCGGTCTGCACGACGGAACTCGGCGCCATGGCTGGCCTGGAAGGCGAATTCCGCAAGCGCGGCGTCAAGATCATTGGCATTTCCGTCGATCCCGTGGAGAGCCATGGTCGCTGGAAGAACGATATCAAGACGGCGACCGGCTTCGACGTCGACTATCCGCTGATCGGCGACAAGGATCTCAAGGTTGCCAAGCTCTATGACATGCTGCCGGCAGGTGCCGGCGAGAGCTCGGAAGGCCGCACGCCGGCCGACAATGCCACGGTCCGTTCCGTTTTCGTCATTGGCCCCGACAAGAAGATCAAGCTGATCCTCACCTATCCGATGACGACGGGCCGCAACTTCGGCGAAATCCTGCGCGCGATCGACTCGATCCAGCTGACATCCAAACATCAGGTGGCGACCCCGGCAAACTGGCAGCAGGGCGAAGACGTCATCATCACGGCCGCCGTCTCCAACGAAGACGCCATTACCCGCTTCGGCTCGTTCGATACGGTATTGCCCTATCTGCGCAAGACCCGCCAGCCGTCAGCCTGATCGGCGTGGTGACTGAGAGTTTTAGCTGATACGATGCGGCCCTGACGGCCGCGTCGCTTTTTACAGGTGAACATTCTCGCGCAAAAAATCCAGCAGGGCACGCACGCGCGCTGGCAGGGGGCCGCCTTGGCCGATATAGACGGCGTGGAATTCCTCGATATCGCCGGAATTGAATTCTTCCAGCAGGGGCTTTAGCCGCCCGGCCACAATATCCGATTTGACGGTGAAGGCGGCAAGCCGCGCCAGGCCGGCACCGGCAAGCGCCAGATGCCGCATGGCTTCGCCGTCGCCCACCTGCAGGCTGCGCGCTGCCGGTACCGTCGCAACCTCGCCGTCAATGAGCAGCGGCCAGCCTTCGATCGCTCTGGAATAGCTAAAGCTGATGCGGCAATGTTTTGCCAATTCCGCGGCGGAGTGAGGCGTTCCATGCTTACGCAGATAGTCCGGCGAGGCGACGATGATATTTCGCGTCGCTCCGAGCTTGCGGGCCGTGAGGCTGGAGCTCTTCAGCGGCCCGGCGCGGATTGCGACGTCGGCGCGCTCCTCCATCAGGTCGATGACCCGGTCCGTATGGAAGATCTCCAGCGAGACATTGGGATGCAGCGCCATGAAGCCCGGAATGAGCGGAGCCAGCACATGATTGCCGAAGGAGCCGCTGGTGTTGATGCGGATATGGCCGGCTACCTGCTCTCCCGCGGATGCGTGGCGTTCGGCTTCGGCAATATCGGCAAGAATGGCGACGCTACGTTCGAAGAAGGCACATCCCTCTGGGGTAAGCTGTAGCCGTCGCGTCGAGCGATGGATAAGACGCGCACCGAGGCGCTTTTCAAGTCTCGTGACGAGCTTGCTGACGGCTGAAGGCGTCATGCGGCAGGCCCTGGCCGCGGCGGTGAAGCCGCCGAGTTCCACGGCGCGCACGAAGACTTCCATTTCCCCAGAACGATTGATCTCTTGACGGCTCATGATGAATTAAAATCATAAATCAGTTTCTTTCCGGCAATCTATATCACCTTCATCCGAGCGTCTATCTATCTGAAGAACCAATAGGAGACAGACCATGGAATATAGAAATCTAGGTGCTTCCGGCTTGCGCGTTCCGGTTCTCAGTTTCGGCGCCGGCACCTTTGCCGGCAGCGGGCCTCTCTTCAGCGCCTGGGGCTCGACGGATGCGATTGAAGCGCGCCGTCTGATCGACATCTGCCTGGAGGCGGGCGTCAATCTCTTCGATACGGCAGACGTCTATTCGGCAGGCGCATCGGAGGAGGTGCTCGGCGAGGCGATCCGGGGCAGGCGGGATGCCGTGCTGATCTCCACAAAGACAGCTTTGCCGATGGGCGATGGACCGGCCGATTGGGGCAGCTCGCGCTCTCGCCTGATCAGGTCGGTCGACGCCGCCCTGCGCCGGCTCGGGACAGATTACATCGACCTTTTGCAATTGCACGCCTTCGATGCCTCGACGCCGATCGAGGAAACGCTTTCCACCCTTGATGGCCTCGTGAAGGCAGGAAAGATCCGCTACATCGGCGCTTCCAACTTCGCCGGCTGGGAACTGATGAAATCGCTCGCGATCTCCGACAAGTACGGCTATGCCCGCCATGTCGCCCATCAGGTCTATTATTCGCTCGCCGGCCGCGATTACGAATGGGAGCTGATGCCACTCGCTGCGGATCAGAACGTCGGCGCCCTGGTCTGGAGTCCGCTGGCGTGGGGCAGGCTTACCGGCAAGATCCGCCGGGGCCAGCCATTGCCCGAAAAGAGCCGCTTGCATGAGACAGCGTCATTCGGCCCGCCCGTCGATGACGAGAGGCTGTTCGATATAGTCGATGTACTGGATGAGATCGCCGGCGAGACCGGAAAGAGCGTGCCGCAGATCGCGATCAACTGGCTGCTGAGCCGGCCAACGGTTGCAAGCGTGATCATCGGCGCGCGCAATGAGGAGCAGTTGCGGCAGAATCTCGGCGCGGTCGGCTGGACGCTTTCGAAAGAGCAGATCGAGAGGCTGGATAAGGTCAGTGAGATGACGGCGCCCTATCCCTATTTTCCCTATCGGCGTCAGGAAGGCTTCGCCAGACTGAACCCGCCGCTCGTTTGACGTGGCAGGCGACCCGAGCGGCGGCGAAGCAGGCAAATGCTTCGCCGCCGGATGTCATTTAACGGCCACCCTCGATCTTGCGATGGCGCTGGTTTCGGCCGCTTTCGCCATAAGGATAGGCGGCTGGTTGCGGCGCGCTGACCTCGTTCAGTCGATCCATCTCCGCCTCCGACAGCGTCAGCTTGGCGGCGCCGAGATTGTCGGCAAGCTGCTCGGGCGTGCGAGCGCCGAGAATGACTGACGTTACCGCCGGGCGTGCTGCCGTCCAGGCAAGCGCTACCTGTGCCATGGTCACATCTCGTGCCTTGGCGATCTCCTCGACAGCGGCAATGATTGCCCAGGTGCGCTCCTGTGCGTTGCGTGGGGCAAAGGATTCGCTGCCGCGGTTGGGGTTTTCACCGAGTCTTGTGGCACCGGTCGGCATTTCGTCACGCTTGTATTTGCCAGTCAGCCAGCCGCCGCCGAGCGGCGACCAGGGAAGCAGGCCCATGCCAGCATCGAGGCAGGCATCGACGATCTCGAGTTCGATATCGCGAACGAGCAGGTTATATTGCGGCTGCAGCGTCACCGGTCGCGTATAGCCGCGCGCCTTGGCAATCTCGACCGCCTTGGCGATATGCCAGCCGACATAGTTGGAGAAGCCGTAATAGCCGATCTTGCCGGCACGCACGGCATCATCGAGAAAGCGCAATGTCTCCTCGATCGGGGTCAGGGCATCCCAGGCATGCATCTGATAGAGATCGATATGCTCGATGCCCAGTCGGCGCAGCGAGTCGTCCAGCGCCTGGCCGAGATGACGGCGCGACAGGCCGAGATCGTTCGGTCCGTTGCCCATCGGAAAGCGGCCCTTGGTGGCGATCACGGCCTGGCGCGCTTCCGTCGGACGAGCCTTCAGCCAGCGGCCGATGATCTCTTCCGACTTGCCTGCACTATAGACATCGGCGGTGTCGATGAAATTGCCGCCCCATGCGAAATAATCGTCGAGAAGTTTATGTGATGCGGCCTCGTCTGCTTCCGCGCCGAAAGTCATGGTGCCAAGGCAATAAGCCGTGACAACGGCCCCGCTTGGGCCGAGCTTGCGATAATCCATTTCTGCCTCCTCTGAACGGAGCGCTGGTGCCCGATCGGCAAAGCGGTCGGGAGAGCCGCAGGCTCCGTGATCCATAGCAATGTGGTGCTTGAGACGGCCTCCACCGTCGATGGGGATTCGACGCTCGGCGTTTCAATGCCGTGGCCGCAGAGACACCATAGTCAATCATCCCATGATTACCAAGCGCATTCGTTGCCTGAGTGGCCTCGCTTGCGTAAAATTCTCCGTGATGATTCTTCTCTCGCCGAATGCTTCCCTTCATGGATGAAACGCCGACAAGCCGCATGCTTTCCTGGGCACGCAACTCCACCATCTATCGTCTCGAGCGCCGGATGATGACGGAAAAGCAGCTGTTCGACGCGATCGCCAAAAAGGCTAAGCAGAAGTTCGAGGATATCAGCGACACGCAGATCAAGGCGCTTGCCGACTTTGCGGTCAAATTTGCCTACGAACTGAAGGTGCTCGATGACGTTGCCTTCGCCGAGATCAGCACGCGCTCGGCCGTTCGTTCCGGCAAATCGAAGAAAGCCATCGCCTTCAAGCTTGCTTCCAAGGGCATCAGTGGTGAAACGGTTGTCGCGGCCGTGGAGGAGGTCGACGATCTCCATTCCGCCGTCATCTTTGCCAGGAAGCGTGGTTTCGGCCCGTTCCGGCGCGGCGATCTCGATGAGAAGCGCAAGGCAAAGGAACTATCGGCCTTCGCCCGAAACGGTTTCAGCTTCGCGATCGGCAAACGGGTCTTCGATATGGAGCGAGAGGATGCCGAGGAACTGTTGCTGTCGGCCTCGGCATTCTGAAGATGGATGCTCATTGAAATAACTGAGGTCACCCGCTAGCTTTGCCGCGCTTGAGTAGGGCATGCAGGGGACGTTCGTGAAGGCAGACATTCGATTACTGGTAGCGGTGACGTGCATTGCCTCTTTGCCGATGGCCGCCCATGCCGAGTGGCAGGCGGTGGAGACGACCAAGACATATGCGATTACCGGAACATCGGGGCGCGAGCTCTACGATTCCATCGGCGAGCGCGGTCCATTGCTCGGGCCGAAGGTGAGGGCGATTGCCCATACCGATTTCAAGCTGACCTGGACGCGGAAATATGAGCTGCAGCCGGACGGCGCCTGCAAGATCACGGTCAACATACCGAAGCTAATCATTACCTACACTTTGCCGAAACCCTCGGCGAAACTGCCTGCTTCAACCCGCAAAAGCTGGCAGAAATTCATCGCCGGAGTCGAAGCGCACGAGCGCGTGCATGGTGGTTACATCAAGGACATGGTCAAGGAGATCGAGGCGATGAGCGTCGGCTTTTCCGTGCCCGACGATCCGAAATGCAGCAAGATCCGCATGGAACTGACAAAGCGGCTCGGTGAGATTTCCAACAGGGAACGGCAGCGCAACAGCGATTTCGATAGGGTCGAATTCAGCGATGGCGGCAATCTCCAGCAGCTCGTTCTCAAGCTGGTCAAGGAAGAATAATTGGGGGAGCCGCAGCCGGACGTATCCGCCGGCTGCGTGACCTAATATGTTGCCTTATCGACCTTTCTGCTTCCGCCATTCAGCGAATTTCTGTTTCGGAGCGTCGCTGGTTGCCGGATAGAGTCCGATGATGGTCGCCCCGTTCATCACTTCTTCCGTGACGAAATCCTCATAGGCCGTCATTTCGACGGTTTCATCGGCGATTTCGTCAGCAAGGTGCGCCGGAATGACGATGACGCCCTCATTGTCGCCGACGAGAACGTCGCCGGGGAAAACCGCGACATCACCGCAGCCAATCGGGCCATTGATTTCGATCGCCTGATGCAGCGTCAGGTTCGTCGGGGCAGACGGGCGGTGATGATAGGAGGGGATATCGAGGGCAGCGATTTCCGGGCTGTCGCGAAAGCCGCCATCGGTGACGACGCCGGCCACGCCACGCACCTGCAGCCGCGAGACCAGGATGGAACCGGCCGAAGCGGCACGCGCATCCTTTCGGCTATCCATGACCAGCACAAAACCGGGCGGGCATTGCTCGACTGCGGCCCGTTGCGGATGTTCCGGGTTGCGGAAGACTTCGAGCGTGTTCAGGTCCTCTCGCGCCGGAATATAGCGCAGCGTGAAGGCCTGACCGACCATGTTCGCCTTCTTCGGCGAAAGCGGCCGGACATCCTGAATGAACTGGTTGCGCAGGCCGCGCCGGAAAAGCGCGGTGGCGATCGTGGGTGTTGCGACGCCCATCAGCTTGTCGCGTGTCTCGTTGCTCAGCACATAACTGCTCATGCGATATATCCTTCGTGATCAATAGATATCGGGTTCGCCCGGTGTCGGGCCGAAACTTGTTTCCAGGAAATCGAAATCGCAACCGGTATCGGCCTGCGCGACATGGCGCGAGAACATCCAGCCATAGCCGCGGCCGAATTTTTCCGCAGGCTTGACCCAGGCATCGCGGCGGCGCTGCAACTCGTTTTCGTCAACAAGCATGTCGATGCGTCGTGCCTCGAGATCAAGACGAACGATATCGCCGTTGCGCAACAGCGCCAGCGGGCCGCCGACATAAGATTCCGGCGAGACGTGCAGAATGCAGGCGCCGTAGCTGGTGCCGCTCATGCGGGCATCGGAGAGGCGGAGCATATCCCTGTGCCCTTTCTTCAGAAGCGCCTTCGGGATCGGCAGCATGCCCCATTCGGGCATGCCGGGGCCGCCTTGCGGGCCGGCACCGCGCAGCACCATGACGTGATCGGGCGTAATGTCGAGATTTTCATCGTCGACCGCCGCCTTCATCTCCGGATAGCTGTCGAAGACGAGCGCCGGTCCCTGATGCTTGTGGAAGCGCGGATCGCAGGCGGCGGGCTTGATGACGGCGCCCGTCGGCGCAAGGTTGCCCTTCAGCACCGCAAGCGACCCCTCATGATAGACCGGATTGTCGAGCGAGCGGATGATGTCGTCATTGTAGCATTTGGCGCCCTCCAGCGTTTTGCCGAGGGTGACGCCGGATACGGTCAACGCCGAGAGATCGAGCTTGGAAGATAGCTTCGCCATCAGCGCGCGCAGGCCGCCGGCATAGTAGAAATCCTCCATCAGATAGGTCTTGCCGGTAGGCCTGATATTGGCGAGCACCGGCGTCGTGCGCCCGGCTTTGTCGAGATCGTCGAGCGAGAGATTGACGCCGGCGCGGCGTGCCATCGCGATTAGATGCACAACGGCATTGGTGGAACAGCCTGTCGCCATCGCGACAGCAACGGCATTGTTGACGGCGGCCTGCGTGACGATCTTTGAGGGGACCAGATCTTCCCAAACCATCTCGACGATACGTCGACCGACAGCTGATGACATGCGGATATGATTGGCGTCCGGCGCGGGGATCGAGCTGGCGCCGGGCAGGGTAAGGCCCAGTGCTTCGGCGATTGCCGTCATCGTGCTTGCCGTGCCCATGGTCATGCAGTGACCGTAGGAGCGGGCAATACCGGCCTCGACATCGACCCATTCTTTCTCCGAGATGGTGCCGGCGCGGCGTTCGTCCCAGAATTTCCAGGCATCGGATCCCGACCCCAGATATTCGCCACGGTAATTGCCGCGCAGCATCGGGCCGGCCGGGAGGTAGATCATCGGCAATCCCATGGAGAGCGCGCCCATCACGAGGCCGGGTGTGGTCTTGTCGCAGCCGCCCATCAAGACGGCACCATCGACCGGATGCGACCGCAACAGCTCCTCCGCCTCCATCGCCAGCATGTTGCGATAAAGCATGGTCGTCGGCTTCACATAGCTTTCCGAAAGCGACAGGGCGGGCAGTTCCAGCGGAAAACCGCCGGCCTGCAGGATGCCGCGCTTCACATCCTCGACGCGATGCTTGAAATGCGCATGACACGGATTGGCGTCGGACCAGGTGTTCAGGATGGCGATGACGGGCTTATCGGTCCATTCTTCGGGCGCGTACCCCATCTGCATGGTGCGCGAGCGATGCCCCGAGCTTCTGAGATCATCAGGCGCAAACCATCTGGCGCTGCGCAAGTCTTGGGGCTTCTTCCTGCTATTCATTGTATTGACGCCTTGTATTCGAATGTTGGTCGAAGGGATAAATCCGTGCGCCGCATCATTCCTTCATGCCCCATTTTAGCAGGGTGCGCCGCTCGATGGTCTGGAAGACCAGGTTTTCGACAATAAGCCCGATGACGATCACAGTCAGCAGGCCGGCAAAGACCGAGGGGATGTCGAGAAGATTGCGGTTTTCGAAGATGAACCAGCCGAGGCCGCCCTGGCCGGAGGAGACGCCGAAGACGAGTTCGGCGGCGATCAGCGTGCGCCAGGAAAAGGCCCAGCCGATTTTCAGGCCGGTCAGGATCGACGGAAAGGCGGCGGGGATCAGGATGCGGAAGACATAGGATAGCCCCGTCAGCCCGTAATTGGCACCGACCATGCGCAGAGTGCGCGAGACCCCGAGAAAGCCGGCATGCGTGTTGAGCGCGACAGCCCATAGGACGGAGTGGATAAGCACGAAGACGAGGCTTGCTGGACCGAGGCCGAACCAGATGAGCGCGAGCGGCAAGAGCGAGATGGCCGGCAGCGGATTGAACATCGCCGTCATGGTTTCCAGGAAATCGGTGCCGATGCGGGTGTTGATCGCAACAACCGTCAGGACGGCGGCGAGCACCGTTCCCGAGACGTAGCCTGTTACCAGTATCTTCAGCGTGGTCCAGATGCGGGCCGGCAGCACACCGTCGGCAAACCGGTCGTAAAGCGCCGTCAGCGTGTCGCTCAGCGTCGGAAACAGCAGCGGATTGTCGAGATGCCGGGCATAGGCCTCCCATATGACGGCGAGGACAACGATCAGCAATGACTTGCGGAAAAGGCCTGACTGCCAGAGGAGCTCGATCGTGCCGAGCTTTTGTTCGACGGCTGCGATATGGCCGGCCGTTTCCGGTGACTGCGGCGCAAGGATAATCTGCGGTGCGCTCATGGATTACTCCCTGTGCCCCTGTTCGGCAAACAGCATGTGATGAATTTCCTGCTCCAGCTTGGCGGCGGCTGTGGGGTCGTCGCGGACGGCCTCCACATCGCGCACCTCGGCCTTGACCCGACCGGGATGCGGCGACAGCAGCAGGATACGATTGGAGATCTTGATCGCCTCGGCGATCGAATGGGTGACGAAGATGACGGTAAAGCGTGTATCTTCCCAGAGCTGCAGGAGCTCGTCCTGCATCTGCCGGCGGGTGAGGGCATCGAGCGCTGCGAAAGGCTCGTCCATCAGCAGGATATCGGGCTGCATCGCCATGCCGCGGGCAATCGCGACACGCTGTTTCATGCCGCCGGACAGCATGTGCGGATAGGTATCGACCGCACGTGTGAGCTTGACTTTCTCGATATAATCGCGGGCGATCGCCTCAGCTTCGCTACGCGGCAGGCGGCGGGCTGTCGTCAGTGGGAACATGACGTTTTCAAGCACCGTCTTCCAGGGGAGCAACTGGTCGAATTCCTGAAAGACCATCATGCGGTCGGCGCCTGGTTTCTTGACCGGTTGCCCCTTGATTTCGATCCGGCCTGCCGTCGGTGTCATATAGCCGCCGATCGCCTTCAGCAGCGTCGATTTTCCGCAGCCCGAGGGGCCGAGGAGGACGAAGCGATCGGACTGGCCAACGGAGAAGCTGACATTTTCCGTCGCGGTGATCAGCAGGTTCGGCGTTTTGTAGCGAAGCGTCACCCTGTCGACATTCAAAAGCGGTGTCGCGGTCATTGTTTCCGTCATCGGCATGTCAGCACGCGTTTTTGCCTGAAGCATGGGCCTTCTCCGTGGGGTCGCTTGAAGGCGGCATTCGCGCCGCCCGTAGGCATCAGTTGCCATTGAGATCGGCGGCTTCCGGCAGGTAATAGTCGGTCCAGGCCTTAGGCATAGTCTTCAGCGTACCGATCTTGTGGAGGTGCGCCGCGAACTTCATCGTTCCTTGCGGATCCATGCGGAACTCCATCATGTGCGGCTCGTTCAGGATCGCCAACAGGTCCTCGACGCTGGTCTTGTCGCCGCTGACGGTCTTGTAGGCTTCCACCGCTGATTTCGGATCCTTCTTGATGAAGTCGATCGCTTCAGCCGTCGCCTCGCGTACCGCCTTGATGATCGTCGGGTTGGCGCTTGCAAACTGCGTCGTCGTGAAGAATGTGCCCTGGGTCAGCTCGCCGCCGATAATGTCGCGGGAATCGATGACTTTGTGAACGCCCGGCTGCTTCAGCTCCAGATATTGGAAGGGCGGGGCGGAGAAGTGGTTCTTGACCTCATGGGTCTGGTTGGCGAGCGCTGCCATCGCGTCGGGGTGACCGAGCTGCACCGTATTGGCGTCGAACTTGTGTACCTGGTCGTCGCCATACATTTGCGCGGCGGCCATCTGCAGCAGAATTGCCTGCGTGGAGACGCCGACCGTCGGCACCGCGATCTTGTCGCCGGCCTGAATATCCTTCAACGACTGGATGCGCGGGTCGCGCGAAACCATGATGACCGGCTGGGCCGAATTGGTAACGATGCCCTTGACCTTGCCTCTGGTGCGGTCCCAAAGCAGCAGCAGATTGCCGGTGCCGGTGTTGACGATGTCGACATTGCCGGACAGCAGCGCGTCGGTCTGCGCGCCGCCACCGCTGAAGGTCCGCCATTCCACCTTGACGCCCTGTAGGCCGTCTGCGGCCGCGTGCTTCTCGATCAGCTTCTGCGTCTCCATCACATGGCTCGCGAGATAGAGAATGCCGGGCTGGCGCGTGATCGAAATATCCGTCTTTTCGGCTGCTCCGGCTGAAAAGCTGCCCGCAATCACCATGCCGACCGCAGTCAGACAGCGAAGAAATCCTCTCATTTGCTCCTCCCGATTGATCCAACCTTTGAGAAATGAGGTTGGCGTCGGTTCACTAAAGCACTAATGTATCAGTGCATCAAGCCCTGAATTGTGTTTAATGAGCAGACGCTCTTGCCCAGAAAGGCCGCCAGTGAAGCTCAATCCGAAAGAATTTGCCCTCGATCGCTCCCGCCAGGTCGCGCCTCAGATTCTCGAGATCCTGCGATCGCGCATTCTTTCGATGAGCCTGCCGCCAACGACGGTCTTGTCGCGCATCTCGCTGCAAAGCGAATTCAATGTTAGCCAGACTCCTGTGCGCGATGCCCTAATCCGGCTTGAGGAGGAGGGGCTTGTGGAGGTCTATCCGCAATATGCGACTGTCGTTGCGAGGATCGATATCCGCAACGCAACCGAGGCGCATTTCCTGCGATTGTCGATCGAACTGGAGGCTGTCCGCAGGCTGGCTGCGGATTCGCCTGCGGAAACCGCAGCAATCCTCGAAGGCATCCTGGCTCGCCAGAAGCATGTGGTGTCACAGGAAACCTATGATCTCTTCGACATGCTCGACAAGGATTTCCATCGCGTTCTCTACGAGCGGGCCGGCATTCTCGGCCTCTGGTCCACGGTCCGGCGCCAAAGCGTGCACCTCGACCGGCTGCGCATGCTCAACCTGCCTATGCCGGGCAAGCTCGAGCAGATCATTGTCGATCATCAAGCCGTGGTCGATGCTATCAGCTCGGCCGATGCGGAGGCTGCCGTCGCCGCTTTGCGCCGGCATTTGTCAGGCACCTTGTCTATCGTCGATCTCATCTGCGAGCAATATCCGGATTATGTGAGCCGTTAGCGTATCGGCTTTTCGGACCGATGTGAGGTGTGGAGCGTGCCGACCCGCGGATTGGCTTATGCCTCGCTTCATGCGACAAAGTCGCAGGGAAACAATTCATGGAGTTTGCTTGACCATCGGGCTTGCGCATGCCGAGTTGATCGCGGTTTTGACGGCCGTTACGGGCGGCGATCCAAGGGTGATGACGGTGCGGTCGGGCGATGCCTTGCCATCCGGTCCGTTTGAACTCGGACATCGCACGCTGCAAAGCGGGTTGCGCGAATGGGTTCAGGAGCAGACGGCCCATCCCGTCGGCTATCTGGAGCAGCTTTATACCTTTGCCGATCGCGACCGAAACAACGAAATTCTCGGCGGTCGCACGATTTCGATCAGCTATCTCGGGCTCGTGCGCGAGCAGGCAGCCCCTGGCGGCGGGATGCCGGGCTGGCACGGCTGGTACGAATATCTTCCCTGGGAGGATCATCGAGATGGCCGGCCGCCGATTCTCGACAATATCGCCGCTCGGCTCACATCCTGGGTCGAGGAGGACGCGACGCGCAGCAGCCAGCGCCGTCGGCGGGCCGACTTCGACTTCGGGCTGAATGGTGCGGCGTGGAACGAGGATCTTGTCCTGCAGCGTTATGAACTGCTCTATGAGGCGCGTCTCGTCGCCGAGGCGGGCTGCGATCTCAAGCACAATTTCGGTCGGTCGATGTTTGCCGATCATCGCCGCATCCTTGCGACGGGCATGGCGCGGCTCAGGGCCAAGATCAAATATCGGCCTGTGGTGTTCGAACTCATGCCCGAGAATTTTACGCTGCTACAATTGCAGAAGACGGTCGAGGCGCTGGCCGGGCTGACGCTGCACAAGCAGAATTTCCGCCGGCTGATTGAGCAGCAGGAACTGGTCGAGGAAACAGGCGGTACTGAAAGCGAGACCGGCGGCCGTCCGGCCAAGCTCTTCCGCTTCCGTCGCGCCGTGCTCGAAGAACGCGAATTCGCCGGAACGAAATTACCGCTCTCCCGCAATTGACATATGCTCACGCTGAGAATATCTATTTGCTCATGATATACTCAAAATGAGTATAATAAGGAGCCGGCCATGAATCTTCCCGTATCCGCATCTTCCCTTTACGATCGCGTCAGCCGCGTCATTCCCAAAGCTGAATGGCTGACTTTTCAGGATGACGTCGAGGCGATCCTCGAATTGAAGCGGCGGCACAATGCCGTCATTCTCGCTCACAACTATCAGACGCCGGAAATCTTCCATGGCGTTGCTGATATCGTCGGCGACAGCCTCGCGCTTGCGCGGAAGGCCGTAGATGTCGATGCCGATATCATCGTCCTGGCCGGTGTGCACTTCATGGCCGAGACGGCCAAGCTGCTGAACCCAGAAAAGACGGTTCTGATCCCGGATATGGAAGCGGGCTGCTCGCTGGCGGAATCGATCACGCCGGAAGATATCGCGCTGCTGCGTCAGGCCCATCCGGGCGTTCCGGTGGTCACCTATGTCAATACGTCGGCAGCCGTAAAAGCGGCGTCCGATATCTGCTGCACTTCGGGCAATGCCCGGCAGGTGGTGGAATCGCTCGGCGTGCCGAAGGTGCTGATGCTGCCGGATGAATATCTGGCGCGCAACGTCGCACGCGAAACCAATGTCGAGCTCATCGCCTGGCATGGGCATTGCGAGGTTCACGAACTCTTCACCGCGGACGATATCCGCCAGCTCCGTGAGAATTATCCCGGCGTGACCGTACTGGCCCATCCGGAATGCCCGCCCGATGTCGTCGAAGCCGCCGATTTCGCCGGTTCTACCGCCGTCATGTCCGACTATGTCGGCAAGAAGCACCCGTCGCGTGTGGTGCTACTCACCGAATGTTCGATGAGCGACAATGTCGCCGTGCATCATCCGGATGTCGAATTCATCCGGCCCTGCAATCTTTGCCCGCACATGAAGCGCATCACGCTTGGCAATATTCGCAAGGCCCTGGAAGAGGGACGGCATGAGGTGACGGTCGACCCGGCAATTGCTGCAGACGCCCGTCGGGCGGTTGAAAGGATGCTGGCGATATGAGCGAGATTCGTGAAGACTTGAGCGGCCGCATCGTTATCGTCGGCAGCGGCCTCGCCGGATTGATGATGGCGCTGACGCTGGCTCCCGAACCAACCGTGATTATTACCCGCGCCTTGATCGGCGCGGAGACCTCAAGTGCCTGGGCGCAAGGTGGCATCGCCGCCGGCATAGGTGAGGGCGACAGCGCGGCCCTGCATCTTGCCGATACGCTCGCCGCTGGCGACGGGCTCTGCGACGCGAAAGTGGCGGCAAGGATCGTTGCCGAAGCCCCTGCGGCCATCGCGGCGCTGGAGCGCTTCGGCGTCGAGTTCGACCGCAACGATGCCGGCGAGTTGTCCCTCGGTCTCGAAGCTGCACATTCGCTTCGGCGTATCGTGCATTCCAAGGGCGATGGCTCGGGTGCCGCCATCGTTCGCGCACTTGCCGAGGCGGTCGCCCGTACGCCGTCGATCACAGTGCTCGAGGGCTATCAGGCGCAGCGGCTGCTGCTGGATGGGGATCGCGTCGCCGGCCTTTTGTGCCTGACCAGCAAGGGCCACGTCGTCTTGCCGTCCTCCCGTATCGTCCTTGCCACGGGCGGCATCGGTGGCCTCTTCGATGCCACGACCAATCCGGTCGGCAATTTCGGGCAGGGGATTGCGCTTGCGGCACGGGCCGGGGCACGGCTTGCCGATATGGAGTTCGTGCAATTCCATCCAACGGCGCTCGATAGTCGCAGGCGTCCGCTGGCGCTTGTCAGCGAAGCGGTTCGCGGCGAAGGCGCGCTCCTCGTCAATGAGAGCGGCGAGCGCTTCATGGCCGGTGTCGAAGGTGCCGAGCTTGCGCCGCGCGATGTGGTCGCACGCGCGATCAGCGCGGAAATCGCCCGCGGCGGTCGGGTCTTCCTCGATGCGCGAGGCGCGCTCGGCAATCGTTTTGCCACACGCTTTCCAGTCATCGAGGCCCTTTGCCACGAGGCAGGCGTCGATCCTGCGAGCGATCTCATCCCGGTGCGTCCGGCGGTCCACTATCATATGGGTGGCGTTGCGACCGACGAGAACGGCCGCAGTTCGGCTCCCGGCCTATGGGTGGTGGGCGAGGCGGCTTCCACCGGCCTGCACGGCGCCAACCGCCTTGCCAGCAACTCCCTGCTGGAGGCTGCGGTCATGGGTATGCGGGCGGCGCACGATATCGCCGGCACGGATGCGAGTGCCACAAGGTTGCCGAACCATCTTCCCGAGACCGTCGCGCCAGACCTGACGCTCGTCCGGCCGATCGCGTCGCGCCATCTCGGTGTGCTGCGCAACGCAGGTGCCATCCATGGTGCGATTGCCGCACTCCTGCCGCTTTGCGAGAGCGAAGGGCCAGCGACAGACCCCGCGCTGGTGGCCCTGCTGATCGCCGTCTTTGCGAGCCTCAGGACGGAGTCGCGCGGTGCCCATGCGCGCACCGATTTTCCGCTGAAACTGCAATATGCGCAGCGCCGCATGATGAACCTTTCCGACGCCTTGGATATTGCCAGGTCCGTCACCCCCTATTCGCTCGCAAGGAGTGCCTGACATGACGCTTGCTCCCCTCCCGCGCCTGATCGTCGAGCCACTGGTGCGCAATGCATTGGTCGAAGATCTCGGCCTCGCCGGCGACATCACATCTACGGCAGTCATCCCGGCGGAACATCGGTCCCGCGTTGCTATGGTCACCCGCCAGCCGGGCGTTATCGCAGGTCTCGATGCCGCTGAACTTGCCTTCCAGCTGGTCGATCCCACCGTTGCCATGACCCGTCACGTGCCCGACGGTACGAAGGTGGAGGCAGGCGAGGTCATCGCGATGGTCGAAGGGCCATCCCGCGGCCTGCTGACGGCGGAACGCACCGCGCTCAACTTCCTCGGTCATCTCTCCGGTATCGCCTCCGTGACGGCCGGCATCGCCGAGGCGATCGCCGGCACGAAGGCCTCGATCGTCTGCACGCGCAAGACGACACCTGGTCTTCGGGCGCTGGAAAAATACGCCGTGCGCGCCGGCGGCGGCATGAACCATCGCTTCGCGCTCTATGACGCGGTATTGATCAAGGACAATCACGTCGCCATTGCCGGAGGCATCACTGAAGCCATTCGCCGCGCCAAGGCGGGCGTGGGTCATATGGTCAAGATCGAGGTCGAGGTGGATACGCTGGAGCAGCTTCGCGAAGCGATGCAGGAGGGCGTCGACGCCGTGTTGCTCGACAACATGACGCCGGATCAACTGCGCGAGGCGGTCGATATCGTCGGCGGCCGGGCCATCACCGAAGCCTCGGGCCGCATCACGCCGGCGACGGCTTCCGCAATCGCGGCCTCCGGCGTCGATCTCATCTCCGTTGGCTGGCTGACTCACAGTGCGCCGACGCTCGATATCGGGCTGGATTGGAAGGCAGCGGCCTGAGGTAGGGTAAGTTCCGCATTTTGGAGGGCCGGTAACGCGAGGTTACCGGCTCTCCAGCTTCCAGTTGGTCATTTACTTCATCAATGCGGATCGCACGTCGGCCAACGCAAAATCATCTCCGACATAGAGCAGAGGGGCTGAATGTCGTTTGGCAAGAGCATAGGCGAAGCAATCACTGAAATTCAGGCCGCCTCGCGTGCCGAAACCCTTGCCGTATTCCACACGGGCCTTCATCGCGGCTCGCGCGAGATTTTCGTCTATCGAGGCAATCTCGATGCGGAATTCGGTTAAAAATTCATCCAGATCGGCAATCGCTTCATGCCGGTCTCCCTCTTTGATCCTGCCCGCCATGACTGTTCCGGCCTCGACGTAATTCACAGCCGATATGAGACGCTGAGCGTCCGTCTGAAGGGCCATCATGCAGTCTGGAGCTTCCGCCTCCTCGAACATGATCGCAATGATGGCAGACGCATCAACGATCATCATCGGGGGAAATCGAGGTCTTCAGCTGTGTCGCCGACCGCTTCATCCCATTCCTGTTTCGTGACGGGCCGGCGGTCGTAGCGGCTGGCGCGCCCGCGAACGAAATCTCTCATGCGGGCAATATAGTCGCCCTCCGCCTCCTGCTTGGCGCGCAGCCGTTCAAGCCGCTCGCGCATGGCCTGGGTAATGGCGTCGGTCATGGTTTCGCCGGTCAGGCGGGATAATTCCCGCGCCAGCCGATCCGCCTCCTCAGTCTTGATGCTCAAAGCCATGGTCGCAATCTTTCTAGATGAGTGATCTAGATAGCATGCATATATCGCTTCTTCAATGCAAAAGGGTCAAGTTGAGCCTGGTCAACACGTAAGCCAAATTGACTTCTTGATTCTGATGCGACCAAGTCACTGCTCAGTTTTCACACAACGACCGGCACTTGCGCGCCGTCCATGCTGATCACGACGCCGGTGACATAGCTTGCTTTGGCCGAACTCAGGAAAGCAACGACATTGGCAATGTCGGCGGGGTCTGCCATGCGGCCAATCGGAATACGCTTCAGCGCATCGGCTAGCGCCTCCTTCTCGGTCGAGCCGGAAGCCTTCGCGGCTGCTTTGAGACCCTCGGCGACTCGATCCGTTTCGGTGAGGCCGGGGTTGAGGCCGACGACGCGCACACCTTTGCCGGCATAGGCGTTAGCAAGCCCGACGCTCGCGAGCATCAGGGCGGCATTGGCCGATCCTCCGGCCAAATGGACGGGCGAGGCGACCTTGCCGCCGTTGCCGATGATATTGATGACGGTACCTGAGCCGCGTGTGCCCATGCGCTTGATGACGGGATCGATCACATTGATGTAGGAAAAGTATTTCGCATCCATCGCAGCGCGCCAGATGGCGGGCGTCAGCTCGTCGGCGGGCGTGCGCGCTGCGGCACCGGCGCTGTTGACGAGGATGTCGATCGGGCCGATTTCCGTTTCGACCTTGTTCACCACGGCAAGCGCCTGTTCATCGGAGATCAGGTCGGCGGCATAGCCGCGCGCACCAGGAAGCCGGGAAAGCGCGGCGTCGATATTCGACTGTGAGCGCGAGCAGATCGCAACCCGTGCACCTTCCTGCAGGAAGAGTTCAGCACAGGCGAAGCCGATGCCCTTGGAGCCGCCCGTGATCAGAACGACTTTATCCTTGAGGCCGAGGTCCATGGAATGTCTCCGGTATGATTTGCTTGGATCGCCAAGCTACGTCCCGAAATCACCACCGTACAGGGTCGCGGTCGTCACAGCTTGGTTACCGGAGCGCGATCTTATGAAAGACGCTTGGCCTTCAGCACGGAAACGGCCGTCTCGCTGTTATGGACATAATCGTTGGCATCAGGCTGACGCTGCACCAGGAGAATGAACAGCAGGTCGGTCAGCATCAGCTGTGCATCGCGGGCGGTAATCGCCGACGAGCGCACGCGATCCTCGTCGCCGACGGTATGGAGGCAGATATCGGCGACGCGGGCAAGCGGATTATCCTGCAGCCCGGTGACGGCAATGACGGTTGCCTGGCGCTGGCTTGCCAGCTCCGCAATCCGCAGTGTCTCGATGCTGGCGCCGGAATAGGACAGCGCAAAGAGCAGGTCGTCAGGCCCAAGCGTCGATGCATTGGCCATCTGCACATGGCTGTCGCTGTCATGCAGCACGTTACGGCCGAGCTTCATCAGCTTATAGGAAAAGTCGCGCGCGACCAGCGACGAGGCGCCGACCCCGGCCAGATGGATGCGCCGGGCATCATGAAGCGCCTCGAGCGCCTTTTCGATATCGGCTTCGTTGTTGACGGAAATGGTCTGCTGCATGGCCTGCATCTTGCTGCCGAGCAGCTTCTGCAGGATTGTGAGATAGCCGTCGCCCACTTCGATCGTGCCGTGGATCATGCCGGCCGGCGCCTGCCATTCCTGCGCTTTCGCCTCGCTGACGGCCAGCTTCAGCTCTTGATAGCCGGCATAGCCGAGTTTCTGGCTGAATTTCACGACGCTCGACTGGCTGCGGCCCGTTTCAACAGCAAGTGCTGCGGAAGAAAGGCGCAGCATCTGGTCGGGATTGTCGATGATGAACTGACCGATCTGGCGATCGGCGGGGGCCATGCTTTCCAGCTGCGCGCTGATTTTCTTTAAGATCGACATTTGTCCCTTCGAGCCCTCAAGGCCGCTTCACCCACCCACACGAGCGCACCAAAAATAGCATCCGGTTCAAGCTCGGCAATCTCGCTTCGTGCGATCGGACGTTATCACAGCAGGTTGGAATAAAAAATTCCAAATCTGGTTGACAGCATGGAATGACCGATTAGTCTTTGAAGGAAACGCGTGAAGGACTCGTGGCGTCCTTACCTTTTCCTCGACGGATTTTCATCATGGACAGACTTCGCATCTCCGGCGGTAGACGGTTGCAGGGTGCGGTGACCATCGCCGGCGCCAAGAATGCCGCGCTGCCGCAGATCGCCGCAGCGCTCTTGAGCCCGCATCCGCTGGAGCTCACGAACCTGCCCGCCGTCAGCGACGTCGAGAATATGCTCGGCGTTATTGCGCTGCACGGCGCCAAAATCACACGCGGGCCGCACGGCACAACGATCGATGCGAGCGAGATCGTCTCGAAAGAGACGTCCTACGATACGGTCAGGCGCATGCGGGCGACCGTTCTTGTGCTGGCGCCGCTGCTAGCCCGCTTCGGCCATGCGCGTGTTTCCCTTCCGGGCGGCTGCGCCATCGGAGCCCGGCCCGTCGATATGCATATCAAGGCACTGGCGACTTTGGGCGCCGATATCGCGATCGAAAGCGGCCTGATCGTCGCCTCGGCGCCGAATGGGCTGAAGGGTGCGCGGATCGTGCTGAGTTCGCCATCCGTCGGCGCAACGGAGACGGCCATGATGGCCGCCTGCGCGGCCAAGGGCGAAACCGAGATCCTGAATGCTGCCCGTGAGCCGGAGGTGGCTGATCTCGCAACCTGTCTTTGCGCCATGGGCGCGCGGATCGAAGGGGCGGGGACGCATCGCATCCTCATCGATGGTGACACCGGCTGGCGCCCCGCCAGGCATCACAGCATCCCTGATCGTATAGAAGCCGGCACCTATGCCGTTGCGGCGGCGATTACCGGTGGTCAACTCGAGCTTATCCATGCACGGCTGGAAAATCTGGCTTCGGTCGTCCAGGCTTTGGAAGCCATGGGTGTCAGCGTCTGGCCCAGCGACCGAGGCCTTGTCGTCTCCAGGGATGGCCCACTCAAGGGAGCCGATATCACCACCGAACCCTATCCGGGTTTTCCAACTGATCTGCAGGCGCAGTTCATGGCTCTGGCCTGCTGCGCCGAAGGCGCGTCGTTGATCCGCGAAACGGTATTCGAAAACCGCTTCATGCATGTACCGGAGCTGACGCGGCTCGGTGCCAACATCACCCTGCAGGGCACGACGGCACTGGTGCGCGGCGGTGCGCCGCTCAAGGGTGCGCAGGTGATGGCAACGGACCTCAGGGCGTCAGTGTCGCTGGTTCTCGCCGCCCTCGTGTCCAAGGGCGAAACCATCGTCAACCGCGTCTATCATCTCGACCGCGGCTATGAGCAGCTTGATCGCAAATTGCGTCTCTGCGGTGCCGATATCGAACGGCTGACGTCATGACCGCTGCATCGGAAAGCGTTCCCTATTTCCTCGGCATTGATGGCGGTGGCACCGGATGCCGGGCTCGCATCGAGGATGTCGAGGGCACGGTTTTAGGGCAGGGATTGTCCGGGCCGGCAACGACCCGGTTAGGGATTGACGAAGCGTGGGCATCGATTTCGCGCGCCTTCGATGCCGCTATCGAGGAGGCGGGGCTGAGTGCCTCCGATCTTGGGCGCATCCATGTCGGCGTCGGGTTGGCCGGGATCGGCCGCAAAGGCGCCCTTGCCGCGCTGAAGGCGATAGAACACCCCTTCGCCAGTATCGATTTCATCAGCGACGGGGAGGGCGCCTGCCTCGGCGCCCATTCCGGTCGCGATGGTGCCATCGTCATTGCCGGGACGGGCTCCATCGGGCTCGGTCTCGTCGAAGGCCGGCAATTGCGGGTCGGCGGCTATGGTTTTCCGATTTCGGATGAGGGTAGTGGCGCTTATCTCGGACTGAAAACGGTTCAGCTTGCACTGCGCGCGCATGACGGTCGCGAACAGAAGACCGCATTGCTGGCCGAAATCATGCAGCGCTTCCAGAACGATCCGATGGAGGCGGTCGCCTGGATGGACCGGGCTTCGGCGACGGACTACGCGGCTCTTGCGCCCATGGTCCTGCGACATGCCGATCAGGGCGATGCCGCCGCACGGCGAATCGTGCAAAGTGCGGCCGGCCATATCGATACGCTGGTTCGCACCCTGTTCGAAAAAGGTGCACCGCGCGTCTGCCTGCTCGGCGGTCTCGCAAGTCCACTTGAACCGTGGCTCTCGCCCGATGTACGCCGCCGCTTGAAACCCATCGATGGTGACGCCGTATCCGGTGCGATCATTCTGGCAAGACGAGCTGTTTGCGGTCGTACTGAATGATCGCGGGCATACAATAAACGTCTTTCTCTTCCCCCTTGATTCCGTCGACGGCAGGTCCTATTTTGACTATATATGGTCATTTTCGATTGAGGGCCGTGATGTCAACAATTAGCGTAGCAGAAGCAAAGGCAGGCTTTGCCAATCTGGTCGATGAAGCTGCCAATGGTGATTTTGTCACCATTACGCGCCACGGGAAGCCCGCTGCCGTACTTGTGTCGGTCGAAGCGGCAGAGGCCGCAAAGAAGGCTTTGGAGAAGCCAAAGCCGAATTTCGGGGATTTCCTGCTCACCTTTCCCGGTGGTGTCGATCTAGATCGAAACTCGTCAAAAATGAGGGACGTTGATCTGTGACAGGGTACCTGCTCGATACGAATATTATCAGCAGGTTTGCTCCGGATAAGGTGCCGCCCTCCGATGCCATCCGGATCTGGTTCCACAGTCAGGGCGAAGCCGATGCGCTCTTTCTGTCGGCCATGTCTGTCTCGGAGATCGAAAAGGGAATACGCTCTCTTCATCGCCGTGGCGGGACTGAGCGAGCCAAGCGTCTCTCTGACTGGCTCTATTTCATCACGGACAGTTTCAGTGATCGTATCCTACCCATGGATACGGTGGTTGCGCGGATCGCCGGCGCTCTGGAAGACGATGCCCTGAGCAAGGGTCACAATCCCGGCCTCGGCGACATTATCATTGCAGCGACGGCGCGGGCTTATGACCTGACCGTCATCACGGAGAACTTGCGGCACTTCCAGCCGCTCAACGTATCGGCGGATCTTCCGATGGTTTTCAGATCGGAATGATCGCTATCTCCATAATGAATAGCAACCAGCGCGATGACGGCGACGTCTACGGTTAAGCCGACCTATCTGGAGCCGCAGCGCTAGCTGACGCAGTCGGCAAATTACACATGCCGCTGTGTGCTGCTTCGCATAATCGCAGTGGTGAATTTGCGTGGCAGAAGTGGAATATTTTATTCCTTTGTAGATTGACGAAAGGAATAATCGGACATAGTGTTAACTAAGGTAAACAGGGAGTGGGCAGGAAGCGAAGCCGAAAAAGGCCGTCCGAGCCCAGGCTGATTTTGATCGGCCGTCTGACTGAAAGCCGACCCTTGCTGCGGTGTGTTCGATATTAGAATGATCGAACTTGCCCCTGCGAGCTATTGATATCGAAGCGTTATTTCGCGAGCAGGCCCATGACAGAACAGACATTGATATCCGAACTGGAACAATTGGTTTCCGAAGGGCGCAATCCGAATACGATGCATATCGATCTATTGCCGACTTTCGATATCCTGCGCGAAATCAATTATGAGGATCAGACGGTGCCTCTCGCCGTCGAGAAAGTCATTCCGGCGATTGCCGCCGCCGTCAATCAGATCGTCGCCGCCTTCCAGAAGGGCGGACGGCTGATCTATATGGGGGCCGGCACCAGCGGCCGTCTCGGCGTTCTCGATGCCTCAGAATGCCCGCCCACCTTCAGCGTGCCGCCGGATATGGTTATCGGGTTGATTGCGGGCGGCCCGGATGCGCTGCGCCGCTCGATCGAGGGTGCGGAGGACGATCCAGTACAGGGGCGCCAGGCGCTGGAAGAGATCAATCTCACCAAGGATGATGTGGTCGTCGGCATCGCTGTCAGCGGCCGCACACCGTATGTGATCGGCGGCCTGAACTATGCCAAGAGCATTGGCGCTTTCACGGTCGCACTATCCTGCAATCCCAATTCCATCATCGCCGGCATCGCTGATCTGGCGATCTCGCCTGTTGTCGGCCCGGAAATCCTGACCGGCTCGACCCGTCTGAAATCCGGTACGGCGCAGAAACTCATTCTCAACATGCTGACGACGGCAAGCATGATCCGCATCGGCAAGAGCTATCAGAACCTGATGGTCGACGTCAGCGCCAGCAACAAGAAACTGGTGGCGCGCGCCTCGCGCATCGTCATGCAGGCGACCGGCTGTACGCAGCAGGAAGCGCGCCGCGTGCTCGATCTGACCTGCAATGACGTCAAGCTGGCCATTCTCATGGAAATTACCGGGATGGGCATTGAAGAAGCCCGCACGGCATTGCAAAACGCTGATGGATTCCTGCGCAAGGCCATCAACGCCAGGACTGCTTGAGATAACCATCGCAGCTAACTGCGACGGCAATCAATGGGCCAAAATCGGCCGGGGACATTTAAAAAATTTGGAGGACTGAAAGTGGAAGGGAATTTTGGAAAGAAGCTGATTTCGGGCGTGGCGCTGGCCGTGGGGATCGGTCTGGCGACGGTTGCGATACCTGTGGAGGCAGCGACGTTGCGCATGGCATGGTCGCAGGACGCAACCGGTCTCGATCCGCATAAACAGACCGCCTTCTCCTCCATCCGCCTGCTGGAGCTGATCTATGAGCCGCTGGTTCGCCTGGACGGCAATCTGCAGATCGTGCCCGGTGTCGCTGAAAGCTGGCAGTTCTCGCCCGACGGCAAGCAGTTGACCTTCAAGCTCAACGCAAAGGCCAAATTCCAGAACGGTGCAGCCCTCACGTCGGCCGACGTCAAGGCTTCCTTCCAGCGCATTCTCGATCAGGCGACTGGTGCCGTCGCCCGCGCGAACTTCCTGTCGATCGCAAGTATCGATACGCCCGATGCCACAACCGTCGTCTTCAACCTGTCGCAGCCCGACGTCCCGCTTCTGACGGCCATGACGAGCCTCAACGCTGCCATCGTACCGGCAAGCGAGATTTCCGCTGGCACTATCGGCACCAAGGCGATCGGTTCCGGGCCCTTCAAGCTTGACAGCTGGGTTCCGAACGCCAAGGAAGTCTTGAGCGCCAATAAGGATTGGGCAGGCGGCGCCACGGGTGTCGACGGCATCAACATCAGCGTGCTGCCGGATGAAACCGCGATCCTTGCCTCGCTGCGCACCGGCCAGATCGATTTCGCGCTTCTGAACGATCCGCTCGTCGCAACGCTTGTGCCGAAGGAGTCGAAGCTGCAGCTCACCCGCACGCCGGTGCTCTCCTACAACGTTCTGCAGCTCAATCCCTCGCGCAAGCCGATGGATCAGCTGGCCGTGCGCCAGGCGATCTCGTGTGCCATCGACCGCAAGGATGTGATGGACACCGCAGCTCTCGGCGAAGGCAAGGTGACCGGGCCACTGACGATGCCGCTCTATGCGACCGATCCCAGCAAGCTCTTCTGCTACACGCGCGATGTTGCCAAGGCGAAGAAGCTGATGGCCGATGCCGGCTTTGCCAACGGCTTTTCGGCGACTGTGATCGCCGCAACCGGCGAGCCGCCGACGGCCACGGCCGAGGCGCAGGTCATTCAGTCGCAGCTCGCCGAAATCGGCATCAAGCTCGATATCAAGGTGATGGAACTCAACGTCTATGTCGACACCTGGCTGAAGGGCAATTTCGACATGGCGGTGGCACTTAATGGCGGCAGTGCCGACCCTTATTCAATGTATAACCGTTACTGGACCAAGACCGGCAACCTGCAGAAGGTCGCCAACTATATCGATGATACGCTGGATAGCCTGATGCAGAAGGGCCGCGCCGAAACCGATCCGACCAAGCGCAAGGAGATCTTCGCCGAGTTCGAAAAGCATCTTGCCGAAGTCTCGCCCTGGATCTGGCTCTACACGGCCTATGGCTACACGGCCGAGCAAAAGAACGTCGAAGGCTTCGTGCCGACGCCGACCGGCTCGCTGTTCGGTCTGAGCAAGGTTTCGATTAAGTAACGACGATCGGGAGCTAGAGCATTTCCTTTTCAAATGACATCATGGAAGTGCTCTATCTCTTTGTTTTTACGCAATTTCGGCCGTAAAATTACGCCTTGGTTCAGCTGAAATTGTTCTAGAGGAATTATAATGTCGTATCTGACGCGCCGGTTGATGACATTCCCGCTGATCATGCTGGGCGTGTCCATCTTCGTCTTCGTCGCTATCCGGCTGGTGCCGGGCGATGCGATCACGGCGATGCTCGGAACCAATGCGGGCCTGCTGACGCCGGAACAGCGGCAGGCCCTTGCTGCCTATTTCGGCATCGACCAGTCCTGGCCGATCCAGTACTGGCATTGGCTGCTCGGTGTATTCCAAGGCAATCTCGGCATATCCGTCACCTACGGAAAACCAGTGCTCGACGTCATCCTGGAGCGCTTTCCGCTGACGCTCGAGCTTGCTTTGCTTTCCATGGTGATCGCGCTTGCCATCGGCCTGCCGGCGGGCGTCTTTGCCGCCACCCGCAATGAAAAACTGTCCGATCTTGCCGTGCGCATCGTCGCCATGGTCGGGCAGTCCACGCCGAACTTCGTTCTCGGGCTGCTGCTGATCTATGCCTTGTCGGCGGGATTTGGCGTGTTGCCGACTATGGGTGCCTTCACACCCCTTTGGGAGAATCCGCTCGAAAATCTCCGCCAGATGATCCTGCCCGCGCTGACGCTCGGTTTTGCTTTCGCCGCGTCGGTGACGCGCGTGGTGCGCTCCGCCATGCTCGATGTCCTGAGCGATGATTATGTCCGCACCGCCCGCAGCCGTGGCGTGCCGGCGCGCGGCGTCATCTGGCGGCATGCTTTGCCGAATGCATTGATCCCGGTGGTGACCCTGAGCGGCGTCGAATTTGGCTATCTGCTTGGCGGTGCTGTCCTGGTCGAGCAGATCTATGCCCTGCCCGGGCTGGGGCGCATGGTGCTCGATGCCATCCTGCAGCGTGACTATGCGCTGGTGCAGGGAAGCGTGCTGTTCATTGCCTTCAACTTCATGATCGTCAATCTGCTTGTCGATCTCGCCTATGTCGCGCTCGATCCGCGCGTTCGGCTGGGAGAAGGCTGATGCGGATCATCAGAGCCATCTTCGGACATATGAGCGGGCGGATCGGCGGCGTCATCGTCCTCATCTATATCTTGCTTGCCATCCTCGGCACGCTCGGGGTCACGCCGCACGATCCACTGACGCAGAATAGGATCGACAGGCTGCATCCGCCGAGCCTCACCTATTGGATGGGCACGGATCTCTTCGGCCGCGATGTCGCAAGTCGGTTAATGCACGGTATCGGCGAATCCTTCACCGTCGCCTTCTTTTCCGTCGCCGTTGCTACCCTGATCGGCACCGTGCTTGGCTTAACCGCCGCCTGGTCTGGCAAGCGCTGGGATGGCGTCATCATGCGTACCATGGATGTGCTTCTCGCTTTCCCTGCGATCCTGCTCGCGTTGCTCATCATCGCCATCGTTGGCCCCGGTACCTGGACAAGCGTTGCCGCAATCGCGATCGTCTATACGCCGATCTTCACCCGCGTCGTGCGCGGCCCGGCTCTTTCCTTGAAAGGACGCGATTTCGTCGATGCCGCCCGCACCTTCGGTAGCAGCCGTTCCTATATCCTGACGCGGCATCTTCTGCTCAATCTCGTCGCACCCTTGACCGTGCAGGTGACGCTGGCGCTTGCCTGGTCGCTGCTGACGGAAGCGGGCCTCAGCTTCCTCGGCCTGGGAACGCAGCCGCCGTCCTCTTCGCTTGGCCTGATGCTGAGCGACAGTCGCAATCTTATGGAAACGGCGCCTTGGCTGCTGATCTTCCCTGGCGTGACCATCATGATCTCCATCCTCGGCTTCAATCTGCTCGGCGATGCCCTGCGCGATATCCTTGATCCGAAGATGCGGAGGGCGACGGTATGACACCGCTTCTTTCTGTCTCTGATCTTAGCGTCGGCTTCGGACGCAACCCCCAGACCAATCCCATCGTTCGCGGTGTCAGCTTCGATCTTGATGCCGGCGAGACGCTGGCAATCGTCGGCGAAAGCGGCTCGGGCAAGTCGGTCACCGCACTTTCGATCAATCGTCTCGTCGATTTCGGCGGTGGCCGCATCACCGGCGGCTCGATCCGCCTGAAACGTGCCGATAACAGCATCCTCGATCTGACCAAGGCGAGCGAAGCGGAACTGACGAAGATCCGTGGTGCCGAAATCGGCATGATCTTCCAGGAGCCGATGACCTCCCTCAACCCCGTCCTGACCATAGGTACGCAGATCGAGGAATCCTTCCGGCTGCATCGCGGCCTGACGGGGAGTCAGGCGAAAGCGGCGGCCAGGGACGCCTTGGATCGCGTGCGCATTCCGGATGCCGCGCGGCGCTTGACCTATTGCCCGAACCAGCTTTCCGGCGGCATGCTCCAGCGCGTGATGATTGCAACCGCGCTTGCTTGCAATCCACGTCTTCTGATTGCCGACGAGCCGACGACGGCGCTCGATGTCACCGTACAGGCGCAGATCATGGCGCTCCTTGCGGAATTGAAGCGCGAAACCGGCATGTCGATGATCTTCATCACGCATGATATCGGCCTCGTTGCCGGCATTGCCGACAAGGTGATGGTGATGCAGGCAGGCCAGGCGGTTGAGCAGGGCGAGCTTAATCAGATCCTCGATCATCCAACCCATCCCTATACCCGCCATCTGCTGCATTCGGTTCCCCATTTTTCGTCCGGACAGGCGGCACGCGCCGATTTTCAACGGGACGAGGTGTCGTCCCAGCCGGCATTGAAGGTCGATGGCTTGACCGTCCGTTTTCCGGTCAAGGGCGGCCTCCTTCGGCGGTCGAGCGGCGCCGTTCATGCCGTCGAAAGCGTTGGTTTTGACCTGATGCCGGGCGAGACACTGGCAATCGTCGGCGAGAGCGGATCGGGTAAATCCACCACAGCCCGCGCGATCCTCGGATTGGTGAAATCGACCCGCGGCACCTTTACGACGAATAGCGGCAAGGCGGCGGATCGCACGAGCGCGGTGCAAATGGTTTTCCAGAACCCATACGCTTCGCTCAATCCGAGACTGCGCATCGATAGCATCCTTGCCGAACCGGTGATCGCCGCGGGCGCGCGGGTTTCCGCCGAAACCCGCGAGCGAATGGTCATGCTGCTCAAGCGCGTGGGCTTGCCAGAAAACGCGCTGGAGCGCTATCCGCACGAATTTTCCGGGGGCCAGCGGCAAAGACTATGTATTGCGCGCGCTTTGATGCTGAATCCGTCAGTGCTTGTGCTGGATGAAGCTGTGTCCGCGCTCGACGTATCCGTTCAAGCTCAGGTTCTCGAATTGCTGATCGAACTTCAGCGCGAATACGGGCTCGCCTATCTGTTCATCTCGCACGACATGGCTGTCGTGGAGCGCATCGCCCATCGCATCGCAGTGATCTATGCCGGGCAGATCGTCGAGATCGGCGATGCCGCCTCGGTCTTGTCGGAACCCAAGCATTCCTATACCAGGCGGTTGATCGCGGCGGTTCCGACGGTTGCGCGGCGCAGGGAAAACTTCACGCTCGACACCCGCCAGGTTCCGTCCCTGGTGCGCCCTTTGGGCTTCGAGCCGGCCATTCCCGAGTGGCGCCGCTTTGCGCCGGATCACATCGCGCTGGCAGAAGCCTGAGCGGGTCGAGGAGAGGCGAGATGGCAGCGAGGGGGAGCATGCAGTTTCAGGAGCGTTTCGATGGGGCCTTCGCGCCGATCGAGCAATCGGTTGCGGCGGCGCGCATCCCCGGCGGTGTGCTTGGCATGGTCGATCTCGACGGCATCAGGCAGGTCCGCGCCGTCGGTTCGGCACAGAAGGTGCCTGATGTCAGGCCGATGCTTCTAGATACCTGGTTCGACCTTGCATCCCTCACAAAAGTCATTTTCACCACACCGCGTATTCTTGCTCTGGCAGAGGCCGGCACAATCGACCTCGATGCTCCCTTGATCGAACTCCTGCCCGATCTGCGCCAGTATAGTGCCGAGGCCTGGGAGCGAAAGGTAACATTCCGCCAATGCCTCGGCCATCAGACGCCGTTTCCGGCGGTCGAGCCTATCTACACCTATGGCCGCGACCCAGAGCTTCTGCGCGCCTTCATCCTGCAGCGCGAATGGCGCGCCGGGCCGCCCGTCTATTCCGACATCAATTTCATTCTGCTTGGCCTTGCGCTGGAGCGGCTGAATGGGAAGACAATCCGCGCCATGGATCCGGGGCCGGGATTTGCCTTCTCCGCGCCGCCGGAATTGGCTGCTGCAACGGAAGACTGCACCTGGCGTCACCGTGTTCTGTCGGGCGAGGTCCATGACGATAATTGTTCGGCATTGCAGGGTGCCGGCCATGCCGGCTTGTTCGGAACGGCAGATGCGATCCTCGACTTCGCAAAGGGGCTGCTGGATGGCAGCGGCGCACCGGCCAGCTCGATCACCCTGATGCGAACACCGCTTTCGGCAACGCGGACCCATGGCTGGGAACGGCCCCATGACGGTTGGCATGGCGGTGCTCTCTGCTCGTCCGGCACGATCGGTCATACGGGGTTTACCGGCGTGGCCCTCTGGGTCGACTTCGACAAGGGCCGAGCCTGGACCCTTCTTACCAACCGCATTCACCCGACGCGCCACTTCGACAGCGGCATTCTGGCGCTCCGTCAGGCCGTCAGCGATCTCGTCAACGCAGCATAGGAGTCTGACCATGGAACCAATCTGGGCAGTCGGTCTGATGACCGGAACCGTCCTCGACGGCAATATCGATGTCGCCATGCTGAAGACGGACGGCGAGCGCGTCGAGGAATTCGGCCCCTATGTTTTGGCCCCTTATCCCAGCTGGATTCGAGAACTGCTGGAAGAGACGCTGCGGCAGGCGCGCGCATGGAATTTCGAAGGACCTGAACCGGCGATCTTCAAGGCGGCCGAGGAAGCCTTGACGCGAGCACAGTCGGAAGCCGTGAAGGAACTCGTGGAAAGCAACGGCATGACGATGGCAGACATCGGCGTCGTCGGCTTCCATGGCCAGACCGTCTTGCATCGCGCGCCGCAGAAGGACCGGCTGGGGCAGACGCGCCAGCTTGGCGATGGCGAGCTGATGCGGTCCATTCTCGGCACCAAGATCGCCTATGATTTCCGCTCGGCCGACATGCGCGCCGGCGGCCAGGGCGCGCCGCTTGCTGCTGCCTATCATACCGCGCTGCTGCGCGGGGCGGGTGCAGCAGGAGAGGCGGCCATTCTCAATCTCGGCGGCGTTGCGAATGTCACATGGTGGGATGGAGAGGGCAATTTCGTTGCTTTCGATACCGGCCCGGCCAATGCGCCGCTCAACGATTTCATCAAGTCGCACGGGCTTGGCGAGATGGACCGCGACGGTGCGCTTGGAGCTGCCGGCAAGGTCGATGAGGCACGGCTCGAGCGGCTGCTGCAGCACCCCTATATGACTGCACCCTATCCGAAATCGCTGGATCGTTTCGATTTCGGTGCCGCCATGGCAGATGGCCTCGGCCCGGAAGATGGCGCCGCCACGCTTTCGGCCTTCACGGCAAGCGCCGTCGGCAAGGCGCTGGACCTGCTGCCGCGCAGGCCCATCAAGGTCGTCGTCAGCGGCGGCGGCCGGCACAATCCGACGATCATGTCGATGCTGAAGAGCCGGGCCGGCGTCGAGCCGATCTTTGCCGAGGATCTCGGCTGGCGCGGCGATGCTGTCGAGGCCGAGTGCTTTGCGTTTCTCGCCGTGCGCGTTCTGCGTGGCCTGCCGATCAGCTTTCCTGGCACGACGGGCGTGCCGGCGCCGATGCGCGGCGGACGCCTTGCGGAGTAACAGCCTGCGCGTTGGCTGTCGCGCGAGAGGTTTTCGCTTCCGTCCATCGATGATATGAAGAGGCCGCGAATTTGCGATCGGTTGGTCTCGGACGGATATCGCTTAAATGGCAGGCAGGCATTACCGGGCAGGCTTCTTCGGCATCGTCGTCGCTTTTGCGATCGCATTTTCCATTAACGGTTTTGCTTTCAGACCCGCGAGAGCTCAACCGGAATGGACTGTCGCACCACCTGTCTGCATTTCGGGGCCGCTGACGACGGAGACGGGCCAAACGCTGTGCCTGCGCAAGGACAGCTACAATCGCGATCTCTGCACCGCCATCGAATATTTCGCGCATGCCAACCGTCTGCCGCCGGATTATCTGGCACGGCTCGTCTGGCGCGAAAGCCTGTTTCGCTCCGATGCCGTCAGTCCTAAAGGCGCGCGCGGTATCGCGCAGTTCATGCCGGGAACAGCGAGGCTGCGTGGCGTGCGCGACAGCTACGATGCGCTTGAAGCGCTCGGCAAGGCGGCAACCTATCTCGATGAATTGCGGGGCCGCTTCGGCAATCTCGGGCTTGCGGCGGCTGCCTATAATGCCGGCGAGGCCGGCCTTGCCAATTTCCTGAATTCGGGCGGGCTTCCCTATGAGACGCGGAACTATGTGAGCGCGATCACCGCCCATAGTGTCGAAGAATGGCGCGATGATCCGCCAGATATAGCAGCCCCCGTGCTGGATAAGAGCAAGCCGTTTGTCGATTCCTGCGTCGCCCTTGCTCAGAGCCGACGCCTGAAACCCATTCCGTTGGAGCAGGAGCGGCCGTGGGCGCCCTGGGGTGCGCAATTGGCCGAGCATTTTCAGCTGGATGCCGCTCGCCGTCTGTTTACCGCAAATATCCGGAAACTGCCGTCACCGCTGAATTTGGAGAAGCCGTTGATCGTGCGGCAACGCAATGCCGACTTCGGTCGACGGGTCCGTTATGCGGCGCGCATTCCGCGGCAAACGCGGGAGGAAGCGGATGCCGTTTGCACGCAGGTCCGGCAGCAGGGCGGCAGTTGCCTGGTTTTTAAGAACTGAGTTTGGGGCGCGTCAATACCTGCGTCATTTGCGGCTGGCGCGTATCGATTGTTTTGTCAAGTGCCTATTGGTAGCGCTTTACTCTCTCCTGCCGCCCGCTTATTCGTTAGAGATCGGCATTTGGGAGGAAGCCGTTTGGGTAGCCAAAGGAGCGTATGATGACGCAGAAGCGTGAAGTCCCCGGTATCCGTCCCTATAATAGCCCAGCTGGCGGTTGGGGAGCCCTGAAGGCAACCGCCAAGGCGGTTCGCGACCAGATGGATGTCACCGAGGCGCCGGGCCTTCTCCTGCGCACCAACAAGCCCACGGGCTTTGATTGCCCTGGCTGTGCCTGGCCCGACAAGGAACACACCTCCACCTTCCAGTTCTGTGAAAACGGCGCCAAGGCCGTCACCTGGGAAGCGACGAACAAGCGCGTGACGCCGGAATTCTTCGCCGAACATACGGTCAGCGAGCTTTTGACCTGGAGCGATTATGAGCTCGAAAATGCCGGCCGGTTGACCCATCCGATGGTCTACGACCACGCATCCGATGCCTACCGGCCGATTGCCTGGGAAGACGCCTTTGCCCGCATCGGCGACGTCATGCGCAGCCAGCCCGATCCGGATATGGTCGAATTCTACACATCCGGCCGTGCCTCCAACGAAGCGGCCTTCCTCTTCCAGATCTTTGCCCGTGAATACGGCACCAACAATTTCCCCGATTGCTCAAACATGTGCCACGAAGCGACCAGCGTCGGCCTGCCGCAATCGATCGGCATTGGCAAGGGCACCGTCTCGCTCGACGACTTCGATGAATGCGATCTGATCATCTCCATGGGGCACAATCCCGGCACAAATCATCCGCGCATGATGGGTACGTTGCATGAATGCTCGCGCCGTGGCGTGCCGATCATTGTGTTCAACCCGCTGAAGGAGCGGGCGTTGGAGCGTTTTGCCGATCCGCAGGATCCGATCGAGATGGGAACCTTCAGCTCGACCCGAATCGCGTCGTCCTATTATCAGGTGAAGATCGGCGGCGATGCCGCAGCGCTCAAGGGAATCATGAAAGCGGTTCTGGCGCTGGCCGAAACATCACCTGAAGTCCTCGATCATGCCTTCATCGCCGAACACACCACCGGCTTCGAAGCCCTTGTTGCCGATATCAACCGGACTGAGTGGGCCGATATCGAGCGGGTCTCCGGTCTCGCCCGCGCCGACCTGGAACGGGTAGCGGAGATCTATGCCAAGTCGAAGGCCACGATCGTCGCCTACGGCATGGGCATCACCCAGCATGCCAAGGGAACGGCGAATGTGCAGCAGATCGCCAATCTCCTGCTGCTACGCGGCAATTTCGGCAGGCCCGGTGCGGGCATCTGCCCGCTGCGCGGCCATTCCAACGTCCAAGGCAATCGCACCGTCGGAATTACCGAGAAGCCGACGCCGGCTTTGATCGAGGGCATCGAACGTGCCTTTGGCTTCACCGCGCCGGCTCATCATGGTCACGATGCCGTCGCCGCCATGCAGGCTATGGCGGAAGGGCGCTCCAAGGTGCTCATCTGCCTCGGCGGCAATTTCTCGATCGCGCTTCCCGATCCGGAACTCTGCGCGCAGGCGATGCGCAAGCTCGATCTCGCCGTTCACATGAATACCAAGCTCAATCGCTCCAATCTGCTTATTGGTAAGGAATCCTTCCTGTTCCCCGTACTTGGCCGCACTGAACAAGACGTTCAGGCAACCGGCGCGCAATCGGTGACGATCGAAGATTCGATGTCGATGGTACATGCGTCGCGCGGACGGCTGAAACCGGCCTCCGACCAACTGCGTTCGGAACCTGCCATCGTCGCGGGAATAGCGCAGGCGACCCTGCCGAACAGCAAGGTTGCCTGGATGGAGCTCATCACCGACTACGATCTGATCCGCGACAAGATCGAAATCGTCTATCCGGATTTCGCCGACTATAACGAGCGCATCCGCGTGCCGGGTGGCTTTCGCCTGCCGATCGGACCGACCGAGCGCGTCTGGAAGACGCCGTCCGGCAAGGCAGAATTCAAGCTCTTTGATGGTCTGAACGAAGATATCTCGCTTTCGGATGGAACTATCCTCAAGCTCGCTACAATCCGCAGCCACGACCAGTACAATACGACGATCTATGGGCTCGATGACCGCTATCGTGGCGTCTTTGGCCGCCGCGACATCCTGTTCATGAACGACAAGGATCTGAAAGCAAAGGGCCTGGAGCACGGCGATCTGGTCGAGATCGAAACGGCGCTCCCATCGGGTGCCAAGCGATTGCTGAAGCTGACGGCGATTTCCTACGATATTTCCGAGGGCTCCGTCGCTGCCTATTACCCGGAGGCAAACTGCCTGATCCCGATCGACTACCAGGACAAGGAAAGCGGCACGCCGTCCTACAAGTCCGTTCCGGTGCGGGTCAGCAAGGCGGCATAGTTTCGTTTTGCCTTCTAGCCGTCTTTTGCCATCTTGATGGCTGACTATCCTATGGCTATATTAGTCGGAACAGGAGAAAGACATGGCTGAACCACAACTATCCGTTCGCAGTGCTCGAGCACGTGACCTCGCGCATCGCCTTGCGCGGCGTGAAAACCGGACGATCGCCGATGTCGTCGAACGAGCATTGGAAGCCTATGAAATTCGCGAGGCTGGTCGCGAACCCGCATCGTCTTTCTATGCTCGAATGGCGATGAGGGATGATGATGATATCGACCTCGAATCGGTCATTCGCGATGGGCGTCAACCCAATCACGGCATTGATCTGTGATATTTCTGGACACGAATGTCATCTCTGAAACTTTCCGGAAACTGCCTGACGAGGCCGTGATATCGTGGCTTGGTCGGTATGATGCGGAGATAGCACTTTCCACTGTGGCTATTGCTGAAATCGCCTTTGGTATTCAAAAGATTGCTCCCGACCAGAGGGCTGCCCGGCTTGAGCAAAGATTATCTGAATGGCGCCATCGTTTCGCGGATCGGATCTTCGGTCTTACCGAAGAAGCCGCATTAGACTACGGCAAGCTAATGGGTGCAGCGAAGAGGCAAGGACGACCAATGTCGACGGCAGATGGCATGATTGCAGCCATCGCCCGCGTAAATGGCGGACGTTTGGCCACTCGCAATCTGTCCGACTTCCGTGAGACTGGGCTGGATCTAATATCTCCTTGGGAATTCTAGTCCGCTTGCAATGGTGACGACCTTTCCGGCATATGTGCGGTTGCTCGAGAAGACAGCTACCGCAGCCGTCCTCCCTGCTTGTCGAAATAGCGCCGACGTTCGGGCGGGCAATGCAGATGGAGCATATCGCCGCGCTCGATCTCAGGCCCGTCGCGATATTCGGCTATGATCGCCTGGCCGTCCTCTGTCTGGCAGTAGAGATAGCGCGTGCCGCCCAGATATTCGGTAACGTCGACCGTGACCCGCACTGTATCGTCGGCATTTGATGCGACGACGAAATGTTCAGGGCGCATGCCAAGCAGAATCTTTTCGCCAGCCGATGGCTTGGTTTCTGCAAGGTCGACCTTGATGCTGTCGTTTCCGACCTTTGCCGTCCCGTCATCCGACCATGTCGCGTCGATCATGTTCATCCTTGGCGAGCCGATGAAGCCGGCCACGAAACTGTTAGCCGGGTCTTCATAGACCTCGCGCGGAGTGCCGACCTGCTCGATCCGGCCGTCCCTCAGCACGACGATCTTGTCGGCAAGGGTCATGGCCTCGGTCTGGTCATGGGTGACATAGATCATCGTATTGCCGAGTTCCCGGTGAAGCCGGGCGATTTCGATACGCATGGAGACGCGCAGTTCCGCGTCGAGGTTGGAGAGCGGCTCGTCGAAGAGAAAGACATCTGGCTCACGTACGATCGCGCGGCCGATGGCCACGCGCTGGCGTTGGCCGCCGGAAAGCTGTCCCGGCCGCCGATCCAATAGATGGTCGATCTTGAGGATCGCGGCGGCGGAGCAAACACGTCTTTCGATTTCTGACGCGTCGGTTCGGGCCATTTTCAGCCCGAAACCGAGATTGTCGCGAACGCTCATATGCGGATAGAGCGCATAGGACTGGAAGACCATGGCGATGCCGCGCTCGGATGGGTCGAGATCGGTGACATCTCGGCCCTTGATGGCGATCTCACCGTCGGTCACCTCCTCCAGTCCGGCAATCATGCGCAGCAGCGTGGATTTGCCGCAGCCGGAGGGGCCGACAAAGACGACGAAAGCGCCTTCCGGTATGTCGAGATCGATGCCATGGATGACCTCCAGCCCGCCGAAACTCTTGCGGACGCCGGTCAGGCGCATACCGTTCTTCGTCATGTCAGGCTCCGCGCTGCAGCTGATCGGCGCGGATCCAGACCAGCATCTCGCCCGGATCGCGATTGTCCCAGAGATGATAGGGCACGAAACGCGCGGTGGAGGCAGCGCTTTTCGGTGGTGTCGTCCGATAGAGATCGGAGCCCCAGTCGGCCTCATCGCGCATGACCGAAACATCGAGCGCTACCGCGTCCTCCAATGCGGCAATTTCCGTCGTCTTGGCGGAGGCCGGATCGCTGGAAAGCGAAATGCCGTTGAGGTCGTGACCGTTGTCGGTGGTTTCGACGCAATAGACGAGCGGTCCGCGCATCAAGGCAGCACGTCCGGCGTCCTGGCGGACTTTCGGATTGGCAAACAGCGCGCGCGGGATCAGCGGGAGGGTGAGGTCGACGCTATCGCCCGGCTGCCACTCCCGCTCGATACGGGCATAGCCATCGACGGTGATCGCTGCCAAGTCGACCGGTACGCCCTTTACTGCAAGCGTCGCGCCCTCGGCCCATTCGGGGATGCGCAGCGATAGTGCGAATTTGGCTGCACGATCGGGATTGATCTCGAAGCGAATGGCGCCGTCCCAAGGATATCGCGTTTCCTGTGAGAGCTGCACGGTCACGCCGCCGGCAAGCGGCACGCGCGCCTTGCTCTCGCCGTAGAGATGGACGGCAATCTCATTGTCGGCCGCGGCGTACATGTAGGAGCCGACGGAGGCGAGCAGACGCGCGATATTGGGCGGGCAGCACGGGCAATGGTGCCAGATCCAACGGTGATGCTTGCCGGCGCTCTCCAGCGGATTTTCGTAGAAGAAGGTCTTACCGTCCTGCGATAGCCCGGCCATTGCACCGTTATAGAGCGCCACTTCCATGATGTCGGCATAACGGCGGTTCGGGCCGCGGCCGAGCATGCGGTTGGCCCAGAAGACCAGACCGACGGAGGCGCAGGTCTCGGCATAGGCGCTCTCGTTCGGCAGGTCGTAATAATCGGTGAAGCCTTCGTTCGAGGCAGCCGGCCCGATGCCGCCCGTCACATACATCTGCTTGGTCGTCAGGTCGTCCCAAAGCGTCTCGAGGGCCGAGGTCAGCGTATCATCGTTATATTCCGTGGCGATATCGGCCATGCCGGAATAGAGATACATGGCGCGCACGGCATGGCCGACGACCTTGGTCTGTTGGCGCACCGGCAGATGCGACTGGCTGTATTCGTAGGTCTTCTGCACGAAGTTCTTCGGGTCGCGGCCGTCGCGAAGCGCTTCCTCAGTGAAGAAATGCGGTTCCTGGCCACGCTCGTCGATGAAGTATTTGGCGAGATCGAGATATTTCGTCTCGCCGGTGACGCGGCCGAGCTTGACGAGCGCGAGTTCCACCTCTTCATGGCCGCAATAGCCGCGCAGCTGGCCTTCGCCATGCCCGAAGACGGTAATCATGTAATCGGCAAAACGGCTCATGATATCGAGCAGCTTGCGCTTGCCCGTTGCCTGGTAATAGGCCACGGCAGCCTCGATCAGATGGCCGGCACAATAGAGTTCGTGATGATCGCGCAGGTTGGTCCAGCGGCGGCCCGGCTGGACGCGCTGAAACCAGGCGTTCAGATAGCCGTCCTCCTGCTGCAGCTTTTCATACATGTCGATGATGGCGTCCGCGCGCGCTTCCAGTTCGGCATTGGGGCGGCGATAGAGGGAATAGGCGATGGTTTCGATCGACTTGCCGAGATCACTGTCCCAGAACATCTGCGTCGAGCCCGACCAGGTCTGCAAGGGAATAACGATACCGGGGCTTGGCTGGCTGACGTCGATGGCCTTGATCATGCCGGCCTCGACGCAGCGGTCGAGTAGCGTCGCTGCGGTGGAATTGCAGATGGCATCCTGGCGAGCACCGAAGAGCCCTCCAAGTTCGACATTCGGAACGGGCAGGGGACGAAACTGGCGGCTTTGCTTGTCAGACATGGCTTTGATCCGTTGTTCGAAGGGTTATTTCACCGCGCCGGCCATCAGCCCGCGCATGTAATAGCGTTGCAGAAGCAGAAAGACGATGACGCAGGGGATGGTCATGACGGCGATGCCGGCCTGGACCGCACCCCAGTTGACGGCACCAAGGCGACCGGTCCTGACGGCGATCATCAGCACCGGCAGGGTGAATTTCTCGTTGCTCGACAGGAGCACCAGGGCTGCCAGGAACTCGTTCCAGGCGTTAAGGAAGGCGAAGATCGCAACGGTTGCGACACCCGGCAGCACCAGCGGAAAGAGAACGCGGAAAAGAAGATTCAGATCGCGCGCGCCATCGATGCGCGCCGCCTCCTCGATTTCCTTCGGTACTGCGTCGAAGGCATTGCGCATCATGAAGACCGAAAAGGGAAGCTGCAGCGTCACATAGACGAGCGTCAGCCCGATCAGCGAATTGTTGAGCCCGAGCCTTGCCAGGATGATGAAAAGTGGCGTCAGGATCGACTGGAAGGGGATCATCAGCGTCGCGATGATCAGGATGAAGAGCGCGCCCTTAAAGGGGAAATGATAGCGCGAGAAGCCGTAGCCGGCGAGCAGGCTGACGGTGACGGTCAGAAGCACGGTTGCGACCGAGACGAAGAGCGAGTTCAGCGTATGCTGGATGACCCCGGCGCCGAAGCCATCGAGCGAGCGATAGGCGTCGAAGCTGAAGCCGGTCGTCGGCCATGGCGGCAAGGGTGGAAGGCTGGCTTCGGTTCCATGCCGGAATGACGATAGCAATGCGATCGCGAACGGCGCGAAGAAGAAGATGACGATGACAACGCCGATGCCGTGATAGCCGATGCCATCCAAGAGCTTGCGCCTTGCGCGACGTTCCTTTGCCGTGGTCATGGCTTGTCCTCCCCGACGCGCAGCAGCCAGAGCTGGACGATGCTGATCAGCACCAGGATGACGAGAAGCGCGATCGAGAGCGCTGCGCCATAGCCGAGATTGAAGGACACGAAGGACTGGTTGAAGATGTAGTAGACGACCGAAATCATGCGGTTCTGCGGGCCGCCTGATGTCATGATGTAGAACTGGTCGAAGGCGAGCACCGAGCCCGTGATGGAGATGATCAGCGCGAGCGCGATCGTGCGGCGCATCAGCGGCAGGGTCAGATGCCGGAAGCGCTGCCAGCGCCTCGCGCCATCAATGCGGGCCGCCTCGGTCAGCTCGGAGGGGATCGCCTGCAGGCCGGTCAGCAGGATGATCATGGTAAAGCCGGCGATCTTCCAGACCACCATGACGATGATCGTTGCGAAGGCCATGTCGAAATCGGCAAGCAGGTTCGGCCGCTTGTCGACAAGACCAAGCGCCATTGCCACAGGTGCGAAAAAGCCGGCGTCGACATTGGCAAGCCAGACCCAGAGCAACGAAGCCGTTGCAAGTCCCACGACGACCGGAAGGAAGATGATCGTTCGGTAGAAGCCGACGAACGGCTTGTGCTTTTCGACGAAGAAGGCGAGCGGAAAGGCAACGGCGAAGATCGCGATGGTGACGATGACGGTGTAATAGGCGGTGAAGCGCAATGCTGCCATGAAGCGCATGTCGGAGATCATGCGGACATAGTTTCCAAAGCCAATCCATCGGGGATTGCCGAGCAATGGCCAGTTGTGGAAGCTCATCCAGACGGTAAAGACCACGGGCAGCACGAAGAAGATGATGACGAGCGCCATGGCCGGCGCGATATAGAGAAACCCGTGCCAGCCGGCACGCTTTCGCCGTTTTCGCGGACGCGCGGTTGCGATAGCTCCAGGGCCAGCCATGGAATGCTCCCGATATTGCGATGGAGGGACCGGGGAGTGTCTAAGCTCCCCGGCGTTCATGGGTCGATTATTGTTGGGCGTTGTCGATGATCGACTGCATCTCCGATTGGGCATTGGAGAATGCGCCATCGACATCGCTTCCGAAGATAGCTGCGTTGGTGAAGCCCGCCCAGGGACCGTTGGCGCTGTTGATCAGGTCGTTGAACTGCAGCGTATAGGGCGTCTTGGCGACGGCGATCGCCTTTAGGCCGACCTGCATGCGCGGATCCAGGCCCTGCAGCACCTGGTCGGCGATATCGCCTCGCGTCGGCAGGCTACCGTATTTCGCCATGATCTTCTGTCCCTCAAGCGAATAGGTGTATTCGAGAAACTTTTTCACGGCATCGAGTTTCTTCGTGCCCTTGGAGATGACGAAATTATCGCCGCCGGCAAAAGAGGACGGCTTGCCGTCGACGCCGGGGATCAGGGTCACGCCGAAGTGGATATCGGGATATTGCGTGATCAGCGTGCCGATCGAGAAGGCACCGATGCTCTGCTGGCCGATCTTGCCGTTGCTGATGCTGAGGAAGTTGGCGCCGGTGTCACTTGCGGCACCCGCCGGCACCAGATCCTTCTTGACCATATTGCGGTATATATCGACCGCCTTGCGCATTTGCGGCGTGTCGAGCGTCGCCTTCTTGCCATCTTCCGAGAGAATGTCGGCACCAGCGCCCCAGACAAGCGGCGTAAAGGTGAAGATCATGCAGCCGCCGCAGCCGCCGCCGGAGAAGTAGAAGCCGTAGGTATCGCTGCCGAGCGCGCGGATCTTTTCGGCATTGCTCGTGATCTCGTCCCAGCTGGTCGGCGCCTTTTCAGGGTCGAGGCCCGCCTTTTTGTAGAGATCCTTGTTCCAAGCAAAGACCGACGTCTCGACGGAGAGCGGCAAGCCATAGATGTGGCCGTCATAGGTGCCGAGCTTCACATGCGAGGGCGACAGCGAATTGAAATAGGGCAGGCTCTTGGCCCAGTCCGTCAGATCCTCGAGTTGGCCGGCGGCAGCAAAGGCCGGTGTATAGATGAGGTCCATCGACAGGGCGTCGGGCGCCTGGCCGCCGGCAATGGCGGTCGCATATTTCTGCACGAGTTCGGCAAAAGGCACTTCGGTCAGCGTGACCTTGTCCTCATGGCCGGCATTATAGGCTTCGACGACCTTCTTGAAGGAATCGCCGATACCGCTTCGCACCCACATGGAGATGTTTTCGGCGGATGCGGCGGATGCAAGCATTAGGGATATAAGGCCGGTTGCGGCCAGAAATCGCTTCATCATGTTCTCCTCCCATGGGGCTACTCCCATCAGCCCCTTTTCCTTTAATCAACGACCGGGGCTTCCCCCGCATGATTGCCGCACGATAAGCTCGCAGGGCAAAGTTCTGATGCCAGGTTCGACGCTGCGTCCTTCCGCAAGCGCGAGAACCGTCAGCCCGGCCTCACGGCCAAGGGCTTTAAGATTCATATCGACCGTCGTCAGCGGCGGCCGGGTCTGGGCGGCGACGATCTCCCAATTGTCGAAACCGACCACCGAGACATCCTCCGGCACCCGCACGCCGCGCTCACGAAGCGCATCGACGACTGCACGGGCAATCTGGTCGTTGCCGCAGAAGATCGCATCCGGCTTTGCTCCGGCCACGCTCCAGAGCTTTGCGACGGCCTCGTGTCCCCAGGCCTCGGACCACATGCCGAACATGACCGGCAGTTCGTCTCCGGCGAGGTCGCGATAGGCCTTGGCGCGCTCACGCACTGAAACGAAGCTTTCAGGACCGGTCACATGGGCAATCCGGCGTCGGCCAAGCCCCTGCAACCATTCGACAGCAAGGGCAGCCCCCTGATAGTCATCCGCGCAGAAGGTGACGCTTCCCGGCGCGCCTTCAGTGAAGGCATAAATCACCGGAATCGGCAGATTGGACAGGTCCACCGGCAGGCGGCGGTCGATCCGCTTTCCCGAGGCGATAATGCCATCCACATGCTTGTCCAACATGGCGTCCACATGAACCTTTCCAAGTGCCGGATCGTCCTCGATCGTGCAAAGGAAGACCGAGACGCCGTGATCGACGAGTGCCTCCGTGATGCCGGCCATGACCGGTAGCGTGAAGCGACCGTATGTATCATTTGTCAGAAGACCGATCGTGAACGTGCGATTGCTGAGCAAACCCTTGGCCAAGGCATTCGGACGGAAGCCTATGTCGGCGGCAGCGCGCTTGACCCTCTCGCGGGTCTCGTTGCCCATGCGGCCGGTATTGTTCAAGGCCTTGGATGCCGTTGAAATGCTCACGCCTGCAGCCGCCGCAACGTCATGGATCGTTGCACGTCCGCTTTTCGCACGCTGATTTTCCAGATGTCTTCTCCCAGTCAGTTTTCGTGAGAAAAGCTTTTCTCACGACGAGAGTCAATATGAGAAAAGCTTTTCTCAAAAATTTCTGCACAGGAGAGAAGGAGGCCCGGAAGCTGGATAAGGGCGCAGCGAATTTGCAGGTTACTGCAGAATGTGCGCCATGAAAACGAAGCGGCGGCTGAGACCCTGCGGGTCCCGACCGCCGCTTAAGTTCTAGATCGCTGTCAGCTTTAGCCGATTGTCATCAGGCTGGCATTGCCGCCGGCCGCCGCGGTGTTGATCGACGTCGTTATTTCCTCGAGCAGCCAGTTGAGGCAATAGGTGTCGGGGTTCTTGGCAATGTCCTCGCTCGACGCTGCCTGTGTGAGAACCAGCGGGCCGGGGATAGCCGCGATTGTCTTGATCGCCTGCTGGACGCGTGCAGCATCACCTTCGATGAGAGCGCCGGCAAACGGTCCATCCGCTGTCCAGTCCTTTGTCCAGGAGATGCGGTTTGCGACCTGCGCAGGCAAGCCATGAAGCTCGCCCTGCAGGCCCGATGCAGCATCGATGACGATTGAATTGCCTGTCGCAAGGCCTGCGGCGATTTGGACATGCAGACCAGGTGCTGTCTGCGGAGCGAGCAGAATTCTCCCTCGCGGATGCAGCGCATAGAGGTTCAGCTCGCCAACCGGGCCTTGCAGTTCAGTGTTGAAGCCGAGCGACGACTGGGCGGCGACGACACGAGCCTGTTTGGCCGCATTCCCAGTGCCCTTGCTTTCGAGCCAGGCGATGAACTGCTGTGCAGCCGGATCGGCCTGCACGGAGGCATTGCGCAGCGGTTCGGTCGGGGAGGCGACCAGACGGCGCAGGTACATTGGGCCGCCGGCTTTCGGCCCCGTGCCGGAAAGGCCACGTCCACCAAAGGGCTGGACGCCGACGACAGCGCCGATGGTATTGCGGTTGACGTAGAGATTGCCGGCGCGGACGCGCTCGGTGACATGGGCGATCGTATCGTCAAGCCGGGTGTGCAGGCCGAAGGTCAAGCCGTAGCCGGAGGCATTGATATCGGCGATCAGCTTGTCCAGGTTCTTGCGTTGATAGCGTATAATATGAAGAACGGGACCAAAGACTTCCCGTTTCAGATCGCTCAGCTTCTTCAGCTCGATGATGGTGGGAGCAACGAAGGTGCCCTTGGCGGCGCTTTCGGGAAGGTCGAGCTGTTCGACATTGCAGCCAAGCTTGCGCATGCGTTCGATATGCTCGTCGATGCGGCGCTTGGCGTTGTCATCGATGACGGGGCCGATATCGACGGCGAGCCGATCGGTCCTGCCGACCGAGAGTTCGCGAAGAGCGCCGCGCAGCATGGTCAGCGTGCGATCGGCGACTTCCTCCTGCAGGCAGAGGATGCGCAGGGCCGAGCAGCGCTGGCCGGCGCTGTCGAAGGCCGAGGCGATGACATCGCCGACGACCTGTTCGGCAAGGGCCGAGGAGTCGACGATCATGCCGTTCTGCCCGCCGGTTTCGGCAATTAACGGAATCGGTTTGCCGAATTTGGAAAGCCGTTCGGCCAGCTGAGCCTGGATCAGGCGGGCAACTTCCGTGGAACCGGTGAACATGACGCCGGCGGTTTCCGAAGCGTCGACGAGGGCGGCACCCATTTGCCCCCCGCCCGGGACAAATTGCAGAACATCGCGCGGAATGCCGGCCTCATGCAGGATGCGGACGCCTTGGGCTGCGATCAGCGGTGTATTGCCGGCCGGCTTCGCGACGACGGGATTGCCCGCGACCAAAGCGGCCGCGATCTGGCCGGTAAAGATCGCTAGCGGGAAGTTCCATGGGCTGATGCAGACGACGGGGCCGAGGGGCACGCTCTCCGGCTTTAGCACCTGGCGTGCCTGAGCGGCGTAATAGCGGAGGAAATCGATCGCTTCCCGGATTTCGCCAACGGCATTTGCGGCCGATTTGCCGGCTTCGCGGATGGTCAGACCGACGAGAACAAGCATCTCGCCCTGCATGAGATCGGCGGCGCGCTCAAGAATGGCGGCTCGCTCAGCTGGGCTCACAGCAGCCCAACGCTCCGCTGCGGCGGCGGCAAGCCGCATGACGTCGGGACCATCCTGCGGCTCGAGCTCGGTGACATGGCCGACGACATCGCCATGATCGGCGGGATTGAGGACGGCGCGAGCCACGCCGCGTTCGGAGGCGTCTGCGAGAAGCGGCTTGGCGATCCAGTCCCTGGCTGCCGAGGCTTGCAGCTGCGCGGAGAGATCGGTTAGCGCCGCTTCATTCGACAGATCGACGCCGGCGGAATTCCGTCGCGCGCTACCGAACAGATCGGCCGGGAGAACGATCTTGTCGTGCTGTGCGCCGACCACGGTCATGCCGCGCACGATCTCGACGGGATCGGCAATCAGCTCGGAAACGGGCACGGCTGGGTCGGCGATCTTGTTGACGAAGGAGGAATTGGCGCCGTTCTCGAGCAGGCGGCGGACGAGATAGGCAAGCAGCGTCTCATGTGTGCCGACCGGCGCGTAGATCCGGCAGGGGCGATTGAGATTTTCGGCGCCGACCACCTCTTCGTAGAGCGGCTCGCCCATGCCGTGCAGGCACTGGAACTCGTATTTGCCGATAGCAAAGTCGTCCCCGGCCATATGGTAGATGGTCGCCAGGCTTTGGGCGTTGTGGGTGGCAAATTGCGGGAACACTACGTCGGTCGCGGCCAGGAGCTTCTTGGCGCAGGCGATGTAGGAGACGTCTGTATAGATCTTGCGTGTATAGACCGGAAAGCCTTCCAGGCCGTCGAGCTGCGCGCGCTTGATCTCCGCGTCCCAATAGGCGCCCTTGACGAGGCGAACCATCAGGCGATGTCCGGAGCGGCGGGCAAGATCGATGATGAAATCGAGGACGAAGGGGCAGCGCTTGCCGTATGCCTGCACGACGAAGCCAATACCATCCCAGCCGGCGAGGGCCGGATCGAGGCACAGTTCTTCCAGAAGGTCGAGCGAGAGTTCGAGACGGTCTGCCTCTTCGGCATCGATGTTCAGGCCGATATTGTAGCCCTTGGCAAGCAGCGCCAACGCCTTCACCTTCGGCAGAAGTTCGCCCATCACCCTGTCTGCCTGCGAGCGCGAATAGCGCGGGTGCAGCGCGGAGAGCTTGATGGAGATACCGGGGCCTTCATAGATGCCGCGGCCAGCCGAGGCCTTGCCAATCGCATGGATGGCGTTTTCGTAGTCGCGATAGTAGCGCTCGGCATCGGCATGCGTCGTCGCGGCTTCGCCAAGCATGTCGTAGGAATAGCGGAAGCCCTTTGCTTCGAGCGCGCGGGCACGCTTCAATGCTTCGTCGATCGTCTCGCCAGTGACGAATTGTTCGCCCATCATGCGCATGGCCATATCGACGCCGCGGCGGATGACGGGCTCGCCGGCGCGGGCGATCAACTTTGTCAGTGCGGCGGAAAGCCCGCCTTCGTTGACTGTCGATGTCAGCTTACCGGTGACGACCAGCCCCCAGGTCGCGGCATTGACGAACATCGAGCGGCCGCCACCGATATGCGACTTCCAGTCGCCGCCAGCGATCTTATCACGGATCAGCGCATCGCGCGTCGCCGTGTCGGGAATGCGCAACAGCGCCTCGGCAAGGCACATCAGCGCGACGCCTTCCTGGCTAGAAAGGGAGTATTCCTGCACCAGCCCCTCGACGCCGTCTCCCTTGTGTTTGGCGCGCAGCGCTTCGATCAGTTTCCTGGCCGTCTTCTTTGCCGCTTCGCGCGTTGTGTCCGGCAAGGTCGCCGCTTCGACGAGGAACGGCAGGCATTCGGTCTCGGAGCGTCTGTAGGCGGCAGTGATTGCCTGGCGAAGCGGGCTCTGCTCGCGAATGGGCGGTGCGAAATGGGAAAATGGGGCAGCGTCTGGAGCTGGTTCTTCAGTTGAGAGCTTGGCAGAGACAGTCATGATAACCTCAAGGTGCAAGGGGCCTAATGGTTTGAGCTGGGGTCAGCGATATTGCCACGCCCAGCTGTCCCATTGCTTCGACGAGAACATACTTCATTGCAGGAAAGCGTTCCGCCTTGAAACTGCGGCTTTCCAGTCATATTGAACTTCAATAGCGCTTGTTTCAAATAGGAATGCCTGCGAAAATGACCAAATCCAGTGAAATTGACCAGTTCGACCAAAAGATCCTCGACGCCTTGGTCGAGGATGGTCGCATGTCGATCACGGAGCTTTCAGAGCGGGTCGGTCTTTCCAAGACTCCCTGCCAGGCACGGCTCAAGAAGCTGATCGATTCCGGCTATATCGACGGCTTCAAGGCCATCCTCAATCCGATCAAGCTTGGCCTTGATCACGTCGCCTTTGCCGAAGTGAAACTCACGGATACCCGTGAGGAGGCTTTGCTGAGCTTCAACAATGCCATCAAGAAAATCAAGGAAATCGAAGAGTGCCACATGATCGCTGGCCGCTTCGATTATCTCCTGAAGGTCCGGACGTCCGACATTCGCCGCTACCGCATTGTTCTCGGCGAAAAAATTTCCAGCCTGCCCTTCGTGGCAAGCACGTCGACCAATGTGGTGATGCAATCTGTCAAGGAAAACTGGTCGTAATTCCGCTTCCTGCTCCATCAGCCGGGCGAGGGGTCGCCGCTCTATTCATCTTGCCGGCTAAACAATGACCTAGATTTCGCCATTCGAATCGGATCATTGCAAGGCGCTAAAATAAGTAGGATGGAGTAGGCATGGAGACCAGTGCAGGCGACCGAGACCTTATCGAGGTCATGAAGCGGTACTTTGCGGTGAAGGCAGAAGTCGAGGAAATAAAGCTCCGCCTGGAGGCGGCAAGGCGGGAAAGCGGCGAAGAGATCGACGCATTCTATAATCCGCGCACCAACGCGAACCACGCCGCCGACATCATTCGTTCTCATGCTCTCAAGCAGGAAATGGTACGTCTGATGGATTGGGCCGAAGGCTGGGGGCGGCAGAGCCTCACGCCGGATGTGGCCTGACGGTCGCATAAGGACCGCCAGGCTTCGATCGTGAAATCAGGTCGTTCAGCTATCCGATTTCAGCTTGCCCGCCGTGGCCCAGGATTCTTTCGATATCTCTGTGACGATGATTTCCACCGATTCCGGCGGGCAAGCGAGGGTTTCCACAGCGGCTTTGGTCGCCTCGCGAACGAAAGCGCGCTTCTGGTCTTGTGTGCGGCCGGGATGCATTTCCAAGCGCAGGATGGGCATGGTAACTCCTTGATAGATCATTGAATAGGTTCTGCCTGATGTCAGGCACCGCGGACTATCTTGCAAAACCAACTGGCGATAAATACGCTCCTATTTGCTTCATTCCGAACCTATAGGTATGCAATCATGGACAAGTTGGCCGGCATGGCGATGTTCGTCAGAGTGGTCGAGCATGGCAGCTTTGCTGCCGCTGCCGACATAAGCCGGGTGTCGCCAGCCATGGTCGCCAAGCATATCAGGACGATCGAACAGCGGCTTGGCGCACGCCTGCTTCACCGCACGACGCGCCGTCATCAGCTGACCGAGGTCGGCAGGCTCTATTACGAGCGCTGCAAGACGGTGCTGGCGGAGGTGGAGCTAGCCGAGCAATCGGCCTCCGAACTGCAATCGGCGCCGCGCGGGCGCCTGCGGCTCGTCGCACCCGTCAGTTTCGGGACGCAAAGCCTCGTGCCGGCACTCGTCGACTATCTGCATGAGAATCTGGAGGTCAGCGTCGATCTGGCGCTCGACAATAATCCGCATGATCTGATCGGCGAAGGCTACGAACTCGGCATCCATATCGGCGATCTGACGGACACCAATCTCGTGGCGCGTCCGTTAAAACCCTATCGGCGTGTTCTCGCAGCATCGCCGGATTATCTGGATCGCCGTGGCAGGCCGCAAAGCCCTGAGGACCTTGCCAATCATATGTGTCTCGGCCATTCCTACTGGCGTCTACAGGGGCGCTGGCATCTCGTCGGCCCGGATGGGGAAACGCGCGAGATCGCCATCAAGGGCAGGTTCACCACCAATCAGGGCGGTGCTCTGCGCGTTGCCGCTCTGCATGGAGCCGGCATTGTGCTGCAGCCGGAACTGCTTCTGGCGGCCGATCTTGATGCAGGCCGGCTTGAGCCGGTTCTGCCCCTCTGGTCGTACCAGCCGACACCCATGCACCTTGTCTATGCACCGGACCGGCGCCCGACGGCCATGCTGCGCAGCGTTATCGATTTTCTCGTCGCTCGCTTCGGTTGACATTTTCACCTCTTTCATCCGCCACGGATCCATGATCAAATCTGATCATCGGGGGCAAGTGAGGGACGCGTGGCCAAGATTACGTTGAAGGATGTGGCGGCGGCCGCGGGTGTGGGAGCAGCCACCGTCGAGCGTGCACTCAACGGCCGCGGCAATGTGTTGCCGGAGACGGCGGAAAAGGTATTCATCGCCGCAAGGCGGCTCGGCTACCGTATGCCGCTCGCCGGCACTAGGCATGGTCTGGTGCGCATCGAAGTCGTGCTGCTCCGGCCTGAGACCTATTTCTATTCAAGGCTCAATCGCGCATTCGAGCGCATCGCCGCGTTGCTCGACAAGGATATCCAGATCCAGCGGACTTTCGCCAGGGAAGACGATCCTGCCGATTTTTCGCGCCATATCGCCAATCCGCAAGCGCGGCGTTCCGCCTTGATCGTCGTCGCGCCCGATCATCCCGATGTGGTCGGCAGCATCCGCAAGGCTGCCAGCGGCGGCATTCCTGTCGTGCAGATCATGACGCGGCCAGCGCTGGAGCTGCCATACGTCGGCATCGACAACGAAGCTGCCGGGCGCGCCGCTGCCTTCTATATGGCGCGCATGCAGGCTGGCATCTCAGGCACTTTCGTCGCGCTCTGCCACAGTGGTGCTTACGAGAACCACAAGGCACGTATTCGCGGTTTTTCCAGCTATCTGCTTGATCACGCAAACCCATCGCATCGCTTCGTCGAAGTCATGTTCGATGAGGATGATGAAATGAAAACGATCGAGCTGCTGACGAGTGCCTTCGCCCGATATCCCGACATTGCCGGCCTTTATAGCGCCGGCGGCGACAATGCAGCGATCGCGACGGTTCTGCGCCGGTATCGCCAGCAGCCGGTCTTCTGGGTCGGGCATGAATTGTCCGATGCGACGCGCGGCTATCTGAAGGAGGGGTTGATGACGATCGTTCTCGATCAGGCTCCGGAGGTTCAGGCTCGGCGTGCCATCGATCTGACACTGAAGCGGCTGGGCCTGATTGATACCGACGTGGATCTCGAAACGGTGCGGTTTCTAACTATTACTCCTGAAAGCCTCTGAAGATATTGGTGCGTCGGCTCAGATATCTCGCGCCAACCGGCGCTTGTTGGCTTTAAACCGCATAGGCCCCTAGGGGAGCGGAGTCTTGATTTTTCAAGCCTGTAGAATTAAGTATATCCCAATTGCATATCCCAAAATCAGGAGCCGAACATGACGAGTTCGACTGTATTCACCAGCAATCGAAGCCAGGCTGTGCGTCTGCCCAAGGCCGTAGCATTCCCTGAGGACGTACATCAGGTCGATATCCTGAAGATCGGTCGCAGCCGCGTGATCGTGCCGCAAGGTAAACGATGGGATGATCTCTTCCTTCATGGCCCCCGTATCAGTGACGACTTTCTGGACGAGCGTGAACAGCCAGCGGTGGAAGAACGCGAGTCCTTCTGATGCTGACCTATATGCTCGATACGAATATTTGCATTTATGTGATGAAGACCTATCCGCCTGCCGTGAGGGAAAAATTCAACGCGCTGGCGGAGCAGCTTTGCATATCGAGCATAACGCTTGGCGAGTTGTACTATGGTGCGGAGAAGTCGACTCGGCGCGTGGAAAACTTGACTGCCGTCGAGCATTTCGTGGCTCGGCTGGAGGTTCTGTCGTTCGGCGACAAGGCGGCTGCACATTACGGACAAGTGCGAGCCGAGTTGGAGCGCGCAGGGACCCCATGTGGCCCGCATGACATGCAGATCGGCGCACATGCCCGCAGCGAGGGGCTGATTGTGGTGACGAACAACATGAAGGAATTCATCCGCATACCCGGCATTCGGGTGGAAAACTGGGTCTAGCGGTCGTGATCGTTGGCGTCGGGCGCGAGTCGTCCAACTTGGCGCCTAAGCGATTGCGGCGCTGGCAGCAATCAGCCAGTCGCGAAACGTTTCCGCATCGTCGGAAAGATGGTCGGCTTCGATCAGCCAATAGGACTTATCGGTATCCAACGCCGTATCGAACAGGGCAACCAGCGTTCCATTGCCCAATTCTTCTGCAATCAAGGCCGTTGGGCAGAGGCCCACACCTTGCCCGCCGATGACGGATCCGATCATCAAGCCGAAATCGGCAAAGATCGGTCCGGGTTTAGGAGGCTGGTGGATGCCTTCAAGGGTGAACCAGCGTGTCCAGGCGGCCGTCGTTTCATCGTGCAGGAGGTCGACATTAAGGAGATCGGCTGGCGTCCTGATCGGTCCGTGACGGCGCTCATATTCCCTCGAACAGGTTGGCCGCGTTTCGGCGGGCAATAGGGAAACCGCGTTGACCGCTGGCCTTGGTCCATGGCGGATCAACAGATCGGCGTTTGCCGCCTCCGGCGTCCTCGCATCGAGCGCGTAGACGATATTGACCTGAATTTCAGGGTATTCCTTCTTGAATGCCTGCAATCGCGGTATCAGCCAGCGCGTGGCGACAGAAGCAATACAGGCCACGCTGACCGGCCGATTGTTGCCGGCAAGCCGCAGCTGCCGGGCGGCGATGTCGATATGTCCGAGACCGTTTGCCACCGCTGCCCCGAAACTGCGGCCGGCCATGGTTGCCATTACGCCGCGGGCATGGCGCGTAAACAGCTTGACGCCGAGCCATTCCTCCAGGGCGCGCACATGTTGGCTGACACCCGCGGCCGTGAGATTGAGTTCAGCCGCCGCCTTGGCAAAACTCTCATGGCGAACGGCTGCCTCGAAGGCGCGAAGGGAGGCAAGCGGGACATGTTGCATCGGATAAGGCTAAGTAAAACTTGGTCAAAGCGCAAGGATAATCGATGTTGCGCGGGCGCCTTGTATTCGTAGAGTGATGCCAAAACGAATGTCTTCCTGTCAGATCGGTGAGGAATGTGAAGTCGCCATGAACAGTATTTTCGATACGCCCGCTCCCGCCGATGCAGCCGAGCGGCGCGACAAGCCTCCTGTCATCGTCTATCCGAACGGCACGCTGCCGCCTGCCGATATGGATGTGCTGCGATCGGCGCGGCAAACCATGACCAAGATGGCCGAAATCGTCGTCCCCCCGCGCGAGGGCGGCAGTTTTCGCGTGCCGAAGGGACATTTCTTTCGGATCGTCAGCGTGGAGGGAGCGCAGGTCGGCGATCTCAATCTGTGGAATGCCGCCGATCTTTCCGAGCGTTTCTTCAGCGGCAAGACGCGAGCGTTGCATGCCACCCATGTCGGTCTCGGCGATCGCCTGTGGAGCACGTTGCCCTATCTGCGCCCCATGGCGACGATCACGCATGATACGCTTGGCTGGTATGGCTGGGACGCGGACGGGGCAGGCGTTCATGACGTCATCGGCACGCGCTGCGATCCCTATACGAACCGGCTGCTGAAGGGCGACGACTATCACCATTGCTGCCATTCGAACCTGTCACGCGCGCTCGCCAAGGAAATGAACATCTCTGTCCAGGAGGCGGAGTTTCACGTTCACGACGTGCTGAATGTCTTCATGTGTACGGGCTTTACGCGTGACACCCATCAGTATTTCATGAAGGCAAGCCCGGTGCGGCCGGGCGACTTCATCGAGTTCTTCGCGGAGATCGATCTTGTCGGCGCGCTTTCAGCATGCCCTGGCGGTGACTGCGGCAGCGAACATTCGAGCGATACGGTGCCCTGCTATCCATTGCTGGTCGAAATCTGGCGACCCGAACCTGAAAGCCTTGCTGGGCGAATATACCCGGAGCGTAACCCCTATCCGAGGACGCACGGCCTATAATTCGCCAGCCTCAAATAGTTTTTGCCGGCGGTTTTGGCCGCCGGCAAACCCAAATCATCCATGAAACGATGCATCCATTCAGGGCAGATGCATCGCTTATCGCTTAGTTACAAACGCGAATGCGCTCGTAGTGCCAGCCATAGTCATACTCGTTCTGGACGCGGCGATCCTCGTACCAGCATCTCGGCGGCGGGGGGGCGACTTCGTAAACCGGGCCTCTATTGGCAAGGGCGCCGCCGACAATCAGTCCGCCGAGAAGACCGGCAGCAACACCGCCGGCGATCGCGCCGCCATTGCCATGGTGGTGATGGCGACGCCAATCATCATGGCCGCGCCAGTCACCGCGATAGCCGTCGTAATACTGCGCCTGTGCGCTGCTGACGGGCGCCAATGCGCCGCCTACGACCGTAGCGGCCAGCAAAACCGTAAGAACCGTCTTCTTTATCATGACCACCTCCAAAGCAGTCTTTGTGCTCAGCGAATGCGCGAGTCATCTAATTAACGTCTTCAGCATGATTATGTTCAGCTGAATATTCAATGAATGGCCCGTTCATCGGGCAAAGCGGCTGAAAATAATCCCTCCCACGGGCTCTGAGGCGCGAACTTGTCAATTTAGAGGCAGCCGCCGCGTCGCGTTCAGCCATTCGAGCGTCCGCGATTCGGGGTCTGGATTGCGAGTAATATCTGTCACGACTGCCGCGACATCGGCGCCGTGCTCAAATACGCCCGCAAGACGCTCGACCGTCAGGCCCCCGATTGCGACAAGCGGCCGATCGCCGATGCGAGCCTTCCACTCGCCGATCCGCTCAAGGCCCTGGGGCGCCCAGGGCATGGCCTTGAGGACGGTCGGATAGATCGGTCCAAGCGCTATATAATCGGGTTCGGCAGCAAGTGCCGTCTCCAATTCCGCCTCATCATGCGTCGAAAGCCCCAGCTTCAATCCGGCATTCCGTATGGCGGAGAGATCGGCGTAAGCGAGATCCTCCTGGCCGAGATGGATGAAATCGCAGCGCTCCTCGGTCGCGAGCTGCCAATAATCATTGATGATCAGCTGGCATCCATGCGCGGCACAGATTGCCTTCGATTGGCGAATTTCCGCGCGAACGTCGGAGGTTGGGCGATCCTTGATGCGCAACTGCACCAGTCTGATGCCGAGCGGCACCAGCCTCTGTATCCAGGCGGCGCTATCGACAATGAGGTAGAACGGATCAAGCTTCATGAGAACACCGCCTTGCCGATGACGGGTGTCGATGGCACGGCCATGTCGCGCGGCTCCAGCATCCCGGCGCCAAATGCCTGCCTGCCGGCATCGATTGCCTTGGCGAAGGCTTCCGCCATCCCTGCCGGGTCACCGGCGCCGGCAACGGCCGTGTTCAGGAGCACGGCATCGAAGCCGAGTTCCATGACGGTCGCCGCATGCGACGGCCTGCCAATGCCGGCGTCCACGATCAGCGATACCTCGGGAAAATGTGCCCGCATCGAGCGCAGGGCGGAGAGGTTGAGCGGTCCCGCCGCCGTTCCGATTGGCGCGCACCAGGGCATCAGCACCTTGCATCCGGCTTCCAGCAGCCGCTCGGCGACGACAAGATCGTCCGTCGTATAGGGAAAGACCTCGAATCCCTCGGCGGCGAGGATTTTTGCCGCTTCCACCAGCGCGAAGACGTCGGGCTGCAGCGTATCGTGGTTGCCGATCACCTCGAGCTTGATCCAGTTGGTCCGAAACACTTCGCGTGCCATTTTCGCGGTCAGGACCGCCTCGGATACGCCGTGGCAGCCGGCGGTATTGGGAAGGACGCGAACGCCGAGTTCGCGAATCATCTCGAAGAATGCACCGCCATTGCGCCCGCCTGCCGTTTCCCTGCGCAGCGACACGGTGACGATCCCGGTTTGCGAACGTTTGGCGGCTTCCGCCAGTACGGCCGGGGAGGGGTAGCGCGCCGTACCGAGAAGAAGGCGCGATGCGAGTTGGGTTCCGTAGAGTTCAAGCATGATCAGCCTCCCTGCATTGGTGTCAGGATTTCGATCCTGTCGTCGTCGGTTAGGGTATAGTCATCGCGCTCGTCGCTATGGACGAGCTCGCCGTTGACGGCGGTTGCCAGCCATTCCCCCTCATATTCGAGCGCAGTGAGAAGCTGCGAGAGCGTGGTTGCTTCGATAATCTGGGTTTCGCCGTTGATGATCAGGCGCATTGGCGACTCCTTTCGTTGTGTCCGGAAAAGACGAGATCGGCGGCTTTCTCGGCCATCGCCGGTGCCAGCAAGAAGCCGTGACGATAGAGGCCGTTGACGAATACCGTCCCTTCCTCGCGCGTTACGCGGGGAAGATTGTCAGGAAAGGCAGGTCGGATGCCGGCGTCTGTTTCGATCACGGCGGCTTCGGCAAAGGCCGGGTGCAGCGCATAGGCTGCATTCAGGAGTTCCATCAGCGAACGGGCGCTGATCGGCCCTTTGAAATCGGTCTCGATCATCGTCGCGCCGACCATGAACAGGCCGTTGCCGCGCGGCACGATATAGACGGGAAAACGCGGATGCAGCAGGCGGACGGGGCGCGAAACCGAGATCTCGTCGCTTTGCAGATAGAGCATTTCGCCGCGCACGCCGCGCAAATCGCGGATGCGGCCGATGCTGGCAGCCCCCGTGCAGTCGACGATGTCGGAGAAGCTATCGTCATCCAGGTGTCCGTCGACAAAGGTGACGCCTTTTGCAGATAGATCGTCCTTCAATGATCGCAGGATCTCGCGGGGATCGAGATGCGCCTCCTGCGGAAAGAACAGGCCCAGGCGGAACCGGCCGGCAAGCGAAGGCTCAAGGGCGGCGATTTCGTCTTCGCCCACCCAGCGATGGCCTGTCGTGCGGCTGGCGAATCGCTTCAGCTCGTTTTGATCGCGGTTCGGCGCGACGACGAGCGTTCCGTTCCGGACGACCTTGCCCGGCAGAATCGCGTCCCATCGATCGGCGGAATCACCCCCGCGCTCCAGCACAGCCTCATCGGCACTTTCCCGCTCGCACCATGGCGCCAGCATGCCGCCAGCGAGCCAGGAGGCTGCGCGATGAAAATTCCGGCTTGGATCCGAGATCGTGACCTCTGCTCCGCGCCGGATCAGCTCGTGAGCGACCGTGAGGCCGGCAACGCCGGCCCCTTTGATGAGGATGCGCATCTCACTCGGCCGGCTGGGCAGGGGCTTCGACCGGCATATAGAGATCGCCGCCTTCCCGATATTTCGCCGCCATCGCTTCCAGCCCTTCCTTCTGTGCCTCCGCGCGGATGTCGTGCGAAATCCGCATCGAGCAGAATTTCGGGCCGCACATCGAGCAGAAATGCGCGACCTTGTGAGCCTCCTTCGGCAAGGTTTCGTCGTGGAAGCTGCGGGCGGTATCCGGATCGAGCGACAGGTTGAACTGGTCCTCCCAGCGGAACTCGAATCTCGCACGCGACAATGCGTCGTCGCGAACCTGAGCGGCCGGATGCCCCTTGGCGAGGTCGGCGGCGTGGGCGGCGATCTTGTAGGTGATGACGCCGGTCTTGACGTCGTTGCGGTCGGGTAGGCCGAGATGCTCCTTCGGCGTGACGTAGCAGAGCATCGCCGTGCCGAACCAGCCGATCATCGCAGCGCCGATGCCCGAGGTGATGTGATCGTATCCTGGGGCGATATCCGTCGTCAGCGGTCCGAGCGTGTAGAAGGGTGCCTCGCCGCAGACGGCGAGCTGCTTATCCATGTTCTCCTTGATCTTGTGCATCGGCACATGGCCAGGGCCTTCGATCATCACCTGGCAATCTTTTGCCCAGGCGATCTTCGTCAGTTCGCCGAGCGTTTCGAGCTCGGCAAACTGCGCGGCGTCGTTGGCATCGGCAATAGAGCCCGGTCGCAGGCCGTCACCGAGCGAGAAGGAGACGTCATAGGCGCGGCAGATGTCGCAGATTTCCTCGAAATGCTCGTAGAGGAAGCTCTCCTTGTGGTGATGGAGACACCACTTGGCCATGATCGAGCCGCCGCGCGAGACAATGCCGGTGACGCGGTTGACGGTGAGCGGGATGTAGTGCAGCCGCACGCCGGCATGGATGGTGAAATAGTCGACGCCCTGTTCGGCCTGCTCGATCAGCGTGTCGCGATAGATCTCCCAGGTCAGTTCCTCCGCGATGCCGCCGACCTTTTCCAGCGCCTGATAGAGCGGCACCGTGCCGATCGGCAGCGGCGAATTGCGGATGATCCATTCGCGGATATTGTGAATGTTGCGGCCGGTCGAAAGATCCATGACGGTATCGGCACCCCAGCGCGCTGCCCAGACCATCTTCTCGACCTCCTCCGCCATGGAGGAGGTGACTGCGGAATTGCCGATATTGGCGTTGATCTTCACCAGAAAATTCCGGCCGATGATCATCGGCTCGCTTTCGGGGTGATTGATGTTGGCCGGGATGATAGCGCGGCCGGCTGCGACCTCCTGGCGAACGAATTCAGGCGTGACGTGATCGGGAATATGCGCGCCGAAGCTCTCGCCGTCACGGACCAGCGCTTCGGTCTTGGCCTTGCGGCCGAGGTTCTCGCGGATGGCGATAAATTCCATTTCCGGGGTGATGATGCCGGCGCGCGCATAGGCGAGCTGGGTGACGGCCCCGCCATTCTCGGCGCGCAGCGGCTGGCGCTTGGCCGGAAATTCCGGTGTCAGCCGTTCGCCGGTGACGAAACCGTTGTCTTCGGGACGCACATGGCGGCCCTCATAGGCCTCGACATCGCCGCGGGCGAGCACCCAGTCGCGGCGCAACTGCGGCAGGCCCTCTTCGATGCGGATATCCGCGCCTTCGACAGTATAGGGGCCGGACGAATCGTAGACGATAACTGGCGGCTCGCCCGATGTCGGATGGACGCTGATTTCGCGCATCGGCACGCGGATATCGGCATGGATATCCCCGGGGACATGGATTTTCCGAGAGGCCGGCAGCGGGCCGGTGGTGACGGTCGGAGTGAGGTTCTTTGCGGCAACGTTCATGGTGTGAGGCTCCAAGTTGCAGTTGGAGACCCAGTCAATCAGCCGGAATGATGAAAAGACGCCGGCATGGAATCCAGGCGGGAATCCGAAGCCTCGAGCGCTTGCACCGTCCCTACGCCAGTATGAACTGGATCAGGTTCAACGGGTCACTGCGCCCACAACCGGCAGAGCCGTATTGTTCAGCAGTATCTCAGCCCCTTGCCGGGACCCCCCTGGTGAATGTCAAAAGGCTATGCCTTACTCTTGTCCTCTGTCAACCCCGCAGCGGCGGTCGCATTTTCCGGGAGATTGACCATTGCCGCGCCCGTCGAATTGCAACTTTATCGCGCAGATCATCGTGCGGACTTGCCGCGCCTTAGTAACGTGGTGTGGTATTGCCGACGAAGCGATGGGGGCCGGTATGGGACAGCTTGCTCGCGGTATCGAGCCAGATCTTGCCGCCGAGGGCGCGCCAGCGGTGACAGAAGGCGAAGTCCTCGCTGAGATAGATCCCCGTTCCCTCCTCGACCATGCATTCGAACAGGGCGTATTGGGTGCTGGGTGAGCGTTTGGTGCTGGGATAGGCGTGGATTGCGTTGTAGCGCAGCTCCGGATAGGCCGCGATCATTCTTTCTATAACGTTGCGCTTGATCAAAAGCATGCCCGTACCTGCATAGACGGCGCTGACGAAATCGCCATCACGCTCTGCAACCTGGCCGACAAGTGGCGTGCCGACATAGTGAAGTGCGGCTGCCGCAAGTGTTTCGCCGTCTGCTGAATTGATGCGGGCCGCCGTCTCCCAATCATAATCCTTGATCGGATACATGGCGGCGACCACATCCTTATCGGCTTCCAGAAGCCTCATGACCTGATCGGGCTCGAAGCTGATGTCGGCGTCGATGAAGAGCATATGGGTCGCCGTCGTATCGTTCAGGAAGGACGAGACAAGCGTGTTTCGGCTGCGGGTAATCAGGGCGTCATTGCCGAGCAGAGCCAGCGTCAGCTGTATGCCCGCCTGCGCTCCCGTCTGCATCAGTGAGAAAATGGACTGCATGTAGTCCTTGGTAACGAGGCCGCCGAAGCAGGGGGTCGCTATGAAGATCAGCCGGTTCTCATTCATTCGCGATTTTCCCTCTCCGATGGCGCGAGTCGCCGGAATCTAGGAAAATTCAATATTTCTGTGTGTAGCGAATTATTGAATTTTATTGCTGATCTTTGCTCAAGCCGACCGGTCATTATGCCGTGGAATTCGCGATGGCCATATCATGACCAGATTGGGCTGCCATGGTCGTCATCGACCGCCGACATCACGGTGGCCTTAAATGCGGTGACGGCCCTGACTGGCAGGCGTTCTCGTGAACAGGGACATCTTTGCGATCTCTGCCGGTGCCGCCATGGCCTGCGGTCGCCAGTTGCATTTAAGCAACAGAGGTCAAGACTAACGCCCCAGCGCCCTTCATATAATTGACAAACATACGGGCTGTTTGTAAATCCAATACAGGACATAAGTTGTCTTACGGTCGAGCAATCGGCCGGATCGGTAGAGGCATTTCAAAACCTTTTACCGCGGGGGTAATCATGAAGGTTCGAGGGGACTCAAGCCAACATCAGGTGCGTATTTGCCGGGCTGCCCGGTCGTGTTTAGACCAAGCCGATCCCCAGGGCAGTGTTCCAGTTTTGCGCTCGCGGTAAAATAGAAATGCATAATACAACCAGGAGTTTAAAATGAACATCAAGAGCCTTCTTCTCGGCTCCGCTGCCGCTCTGGCGGCAGTATCCGGTGCCCACGCAGCAGACGCGATCGTCGCCGCTGAGCCGGAGCCGCTGGAATACGTTCGCATCTGCGACGCATACGGTGCTGGCTACTTCTTCATTCCGGGCACGGAAACCTGCCTCAAGATCGGCGGCCGCGTCCGTACCGAAGGCGAATGGTACGATGCCTACAACCCGAACAGCAAGAACGGTACGCTCTGGCATACCCGCGCCGAGCTGAGCGTCGATACCGCGACCGACACCGAATACGGCCCGCTGAAGACCAACACGGTCATCCGTTGGGACTGGAACGACGGCAACTCGACCTCCACCAAGCTGCTGTTCGCCAACATCAGCCTCGGCGGTTTCCTGGTCGGTAAGGCCGATTCGCAGTATAACTACTACATCGGCTATGCCGGCGACGTCATCAACGACGACGTGATCTATGACGGCCCGTATGAACTCAACCAGTTGACCTACACCTACGATGCCGGCAATGGCTTCACGGCTGTCGTCTCGGTTGAAGACTCGAACTCCAGCGGCTCCGACGCCTCCTACGGCTCAAGCTGGTGGTCTGACGACAAGGGCAACCACTACGCTCCTGACGTCGTTGCCGGTGCCGGCTTCAAGTCTGGCGCATGGGGCTTCAAGGTCGTCGGCGGTTATGACTCCATCGTCGAAGAAGGCGCCATCAAGGCTCGCGTCGACGCTGACTTCGGTACCTTCTCGGCCTTCTTGATGGGCGGCTGGAACACGGACGGCGACAAGCTGAACAAGTACGCCGGCACCAACCTCGATCGTTCGGCTTGCCCTGTTAACGATGAATCGAAGTGCGGCTGGGGTGACTGGGCTGTTTGGGGCGGCGTTGGCGTTCCGATCAACGAAAAGCTGAAGTGGAACCTCCAGCTCGCCTACACCGACTCGAAGATCTTTGCCGCTACCACGAACGTCAAGTGGAACCCGGTCAAGAACCTGCTCATCGAGCCGGAAGTCTCCTACACCAACTTCGATTCTGTGAACCAGGATCAGTGGGCTGGTATCCTGCGCTTCGAGCGTAGCTTCTAATATTGAATTACCCGGCTTAGCGCCGGGTATGAGAAGCCTGACGTTCCAATCCGTCAGGCTTCTTCCATCGATCGGTTGACCTCCGATCAAAGCAAAGGATCTGGCTTTCCCTCCGGATCCTTTTTTATTTCCAGCTTTTGGCAACCGGTTCAGCGCCCAGCAGAAGCTTAAGGCCGTTATCGTTGGTTCTCTTCACTTCAGAAGGGAAAACCGCTGTCTGCTTTTTCCGATATCGTCACATCGCGGTAATTGCCAGTTCCTGCGTCTGTGCCAGCGGGAACCAGGTCTTTAGCACCATCCTTATGAACATCTGTCCACACGGGACCAGTTCGAAACTGCCCCGGTCGAGCGTCCATTCGGTGATCAGGCCGCCGATGACCGCTGTCAGAGCGGAAGCGGCCGTATCCGGCGTCCACGGAGCCGGAAGCTTCGTCTTTTCATCCATCAGGGTGAAAATGCGTTCGAAATTTTCATGCATGTCATGCCGGAACGAGCTCGCCCGGCTTGTCGTCCCGTCGCAAAATGCCATGTCGAGATGCATCATCACCTTCAACATGCTGCGCTTGCGCGGATCACCGTGAACGTCGTCGAATATCGCAGCTATCGTATCGGCAATCAGGTCGAGTGGATTGGGCGGCAGCTCCTTGGACATTCGCTCCGCCAATTCCTGAAACGGCTGCTGGGCCTCGTCGCGAATCGCGAACATCAACCCCTGCTTGTTCTTGAAATGCCAGTGTACTGCCCCCCGCGTGACACCGGCGGCTGCGGCTATCTCTTCCAGGCTGACATTCTCGTAGCCTTTGTCGAGGAACAAAGCCTTTGCAGACTGCAAAATCTCGCTCCTCGTTTCCGCCGCCTCCTCCTTAGTTCGCCTCATTCACCTCTCCACAGAAACCGATGTTCAAGCTGTGCCCCTCTTCTTGATATTCTTTATCCATCAATGCCGCTCAGTGCTGGAGCCCATATACCAGCAATGCTCAACAGAGTGGCGGAATTTATATATTCCCTAAAAATCGAGGAAGGAAATCGCAACAGGATGTTTTCGTCAAGCGTCTATAAGCCACGCGCAAGTTTCCTTGTGCAATTTCCCCGCGTTGGGAAGTGAAAATCGAAATGTGCAGATGCCGATATAGCCATGATGGCGACATACATATTGCTGGGGTGATCCCGGGTACGCCTGCTCTGGAAAAGATGTATCGGTCAAGTTGGGGCGCAAGATGCGTTTGATCGGCGGCGTTCGCAAGTCCATCCGCACATATCGATTGTGTTCAAGTCGCGTACGCATAAGCCATCTGAGTTCCTCTCAACGCTCGTATCTGGAGGCCCCCAATGACGAGCATCTACTCGATCTCATCGAGCAATTATTATCAATACCAGACCTCGCGCTCGACAGCGTCGACGGCTGACGATTCTATCGCCTCCCTGCTGTCCGACAGCTCCTCCGGTAATTCGTCGGGCAGTTCTTCCGGCACGAGTTCCTCTTCGTCTTCGGACGATCAGTCTCAGATCGCTTCGGCAGAACAGCTCGTCGCGCAGCTGATGAACATGATTCTCAATCTGCAGGCCGGCATCGGCAGCGATAGTTCGACATCGGATTCCGACAGCAACTCCACCAGTTCGACGTCAAGTACTCAGCAGACTTCCGCAACCGGCAGCCAGGATGGCAGCCAAAGCGACATGATCAGCGCTATGGACACCAATGGCGACGGCAATATCAGCGAAGCGGAATTCGTGGCCGCACGCCCGTCGGACGTCAGCGAAACCCAGGCGCAGCAATTGTTCCAGAGCTTCGACACCGACAATACAGGTTCTCTCACCGAGGCGCAGCTCGCAAAAGCCATGCAGGCAGGCCATCACGGCCGTCCCGCACCGGGCGACGGGCAGATGAGCGAGGACGATCTCTCCACTGCATTTTCCTCCATGGACACGGACGGCGACGGCAGCGTCAGCGAATCCGAATTCGTGGCCGCCCGTCCTTCCGATGTAAGCGAGGACCAGGCAACATCGCTGTTCAAAAGCCTCGACACGTCGGGCTCCGGATCCTTGACGCAGAGCCAGTTCGAGCAGGCCATGAAGGCGCAGCAACCGCAGATGCCGGATTTCGGAAGCTTCTACGCGAACAGTGAACAGGATCTGACGACGAGCGACTTATTGACGCTCTGATCGAGCCTGAACTTTCGCATTTCACCATGCGAAGTGCCGGCAAGCCCGGGCAGGGAAGGTTGAAACTCCCGCCTCCGGGTGAGCCGGCTCTTTGTTTTTGCCTGATATTTTACCCGATAGATGCCTTTTGGGCTCGAAAAGAAAATTCGAAAACCTTCGACATGAAAGCGACGGAATTCGGCAAGTGCGGCGTTCAATCCTTGTGAGCCTGTGTTTGATGTCGAAGGATGATACGCTGACCGAGATGCTGCGATCTAAGTGGCGCCGCTTGCCGAAGTTGACGGCGAGGCGGGATTTGCCGGCCGAGAGTCCCGAGGCCCCGGTGTCATGGCGGTATCGCAGGAAACTGGAGCGGTAGCGATTGTCGATGAAGTGGGATCGCGCGCCCAAGAGTGGCGACCCTGATGAGGACCTGCTCGGTCGCATCGCTGCGGGCGATGTTCCGGCGATGCGCATGATGATAACACGGCAGTTGCCGCGCATCGTTGCCGTGGCAACCCGCATGCTTGGCGATGCGACCGAGGCCGAGGATGTGGCGCAGGAAACATTCCTGCGCGTCTGGCGCAATGCCGGCGGCTGGCGCCAGGGCAATGCCCGCTTCAGCACCTGGGTGCACCGCGTAGCGACCAACCTTTGTTATGATCGCCTGCGGCGTCGCAAGGACGTTCTTGCCGAGCATCCACCCGATGTCGAGTATGAAGGGCCGACGCCGGATGCGGGCTTGATGAGCGAGGACGATCCGTCCAGGCGCGTGGAACGGGCCATGCAGATGATCGCGCCCAGGCAGCGCGAAGCGATCATTCTGGTTTACTATCAGGCGCTGTCGAATGCCGAGGCAGCTGAGATCATGGACGTCAGCGTCGACGCACTGGAAAGCCTGCTTGCGCGTGGACGGCGCTCCTTGCAGGCGCTTTTGTTGAAGGATGAGGGCGATGGTTGAGAATATCGCGGGTCCGATGAATGCCGATCGCTTTGAAGCGCTGACCGCGGCCTATGGCGGCGATATCGGCCGATGGCCGCAGGCTGAGCGGGCGGCCGCTCGGGATTTTGCCAAGAGCCCCGCCGCCGCCGAAACGCTTGCGCGCGCGGCCGATCTGGATGCGTTGCTCGACACCTACGTCGTCAAGCCTCGCCATGCCGGCCTTGAAGAGCGAATTCTCGCAAAGCTCGTTCGCCGCCTGACGATAAGAAACTGGTTTCGCTTCGGCTCGGCCGGCATCGGCCTCGTGGGTGTCGGCATGGCCGGCGCGCTTGCCGGCAGCATCGCCATCGCCGTCCTGGCCCCGAGCTTGACGTCCGATACCTCAGTCGTCTCCGACGGAACCGCGACCATGTTCGGCGATATAGGGCCGGACGCGGGTGCAGCACAGCAGGACAGCCAATGACGGAACGCAGCTTTCGAATAGTGGTCATTTTTCTTTTGGTGCTGAATACGTTCCTGGTCGGAGCATTGGCCGGCGGTGGGCTGACCTGGATACGCAAGACGCAGGCGCGGGCCGGAATGATGCCGCTCGCCGGCGAGCAATTGCCTTCGGCGCAGAAGAAGGCTCTGCGCGCTGCGCTCAACGAAGCCCGCAAGGACGAACGTCAGATCATTCTCGAGGCACAACAGGCCAAGGTCGACGCCGCCTCCATTCTTGGGCAGCCGACGTTGGATAAAGAGGCGCTCTCGGCCGCGCTGGCGAGGGCGCGCGATGCCGATATCGCCTTGAGGGCGAAGCTGGAGCAGCGTGCCGTCGATTTTGCGGCAGGGCTTTCCTACGACGAGCGTCGGGCGCTGGCGGAAAGCCTGGTCCGCCGCAGCATGCCTAAAGCCGCTGCCACAAAATGATCATACTTGCCGAGCGACGGATCGAAACCAGGCCTGCGTTAAAGGAGCATGTTTGATGCAGGAGTTGGCAAGGCCATGGCCCAGCAGTCCAATGATGTTTATGCCGCGCTCGCTCTTTCCCGTTTTGGGTTAGGGGCGGACCACAACGGCACCACGTCGATCGCATCGGATCCGCGCGGCGCGTTGCTGGAAGAAATCACCGAGCGGTTCGTCCCGGTTCCGGTCGGGCCGCAGCTGCAATCGACGGCCGATCTTCTCGTTTCTCTCTACGCATTCCAGGAACAGCGCAAGGAGGCCAGACAGCAGGCCGCAGCCGTGCCGCAGGACAAGCAGATGCAAGGCCCGCAGAAGCCGCAGAAGCCGCCGGTACAGCCTTCCGGCGCCACGGCAGGGCAGCCGAACAATCAGGTCCAGCCGAGTAACCAGGCCATGGCGGCTATCATCGGCAAGGCAGTCGAGAAGTTGGAAAAGCCCGCAATGCCCTACCTTCCGCAGCAGGTCCTGCTAGCCGAGGTGGATGCCCGCTTCAACGGCACGATCCGGCAGCCATTGATCGGCTTTGGCGAGCGGCTTGCCATGTTCTGGGCAAACCATTTCGCTGTCGCCGTGTCGAAGAGCGAGGAGGTGCATATGATTGCCGGCGCCTTCGAGCGCGAGGCGATCCGGCCGCATGTCTTCGGGCGCTTCGCCGACATGCTGCTCGCTGTCGAGACCCATCCGGCTATGCTCGGTTATCTCGACAACCAGCAATCGATCGGGCCGAACTCCAAGGCCAATGCCAACAAGAAACGTGGTCTCAATGAAAACCTTGCCCGGGAAACGCTGGAGCTCCACACGCTTGGTGTCAACGGCGGCTACACGCAGGCCGACGTGACGACGCTCGCCAAGATCATCACAGGCTGGACGGTGGCGCGCGCCGAGGGCAAGCTCGGGACACCCGGCACCTTCGTCTTCAATGCCGGTGCCCACGAGCCCGGCGATCAGACGCTGCTCGGTCTCACCTATGCCGATAATGGCGTGGGGCAGGGGCGGGAAGCGCTGCGCGATCTCGCCCGCCATCCGGCAACAGCGCAGCATATCGCCACCAAGCTTGTCCGGCATTTCGTCGCCGATACGCCACCACCAGGGCTTGTGCAAACCGTTGCGGCGACCTTTAGCAAGACGGATGGCGATCTTTCCGCCGTCTATCGGGCGCTCGTCGGCTCCGAGGAAGCATGGAACCCGACCCTGTCGAAAGTTCGCTCGCCAATCGAATTCATGACCGCGCTCTTGCGGGCAAGCAGCGAGACGCCGAAGCCGAATGTTATCCTCGGCGCCTTGACCGCGATGGGTCAGCCCTTCTGGGCGCCGGCCGGCCCCAACGGTTTTGCCGATACCGTCGATGTCTGGGCCTCCAGCGAGAGCCTCAGCATGCGCATGGATGTCGCCAATATGATCGCGAGTGCGGTGCCGCCTCAGGTCGATCCTCGCAGTTTCGTGTCCGACAGCCTGGGGCCGCTTCTTTCGAATGAAACGCTGCAGGCGGTATCGCGCGCGGAAACCCGCAAGCAGGGCCTGATGATCGCTTATCTTTCCCCCGAATTTCAAAGGCGCTGACCATGACCTGCGAACTCATGACCCCCACCCGTCGTGCCGTACTTGGCGCCTCCGGCGCCTTGTTTGCCTGGGCCTTCATCCCGCGCTTTGCCCATGCTGCCGGCGGACGGGACCCGCGCTTCATCACCATCATCCTGCGCGGTGCGCTTGACGGTCTGACGGCTGTCCCACCCGTTGGTGACCCCGATTATCAAGCCCTGCGGCAGTCGATCGCCATGACGACGAGCGGCCCTGAGGCGGCTCTTCCGCTCGACAGCTTCTTTGCGCTGCATCCGTCGATGCCGAATTTCAATCGGCTCTATCGCGCGGGGCAGGCGGCCGTCGTGCATGCCAGTGCGACGCCCTATCGCGACCGGTCGCATTTCGATGGTCAGGACGTGCTGGAGTCCGGTTACGAAATGCCCGGCCGTGTCGAATCCGGATGGCTGAACCGGATGCTCGAAGGACTGCCGAAGGGTGACAAGGTTTCACCGGGAGCTTCGGAGATTCGAGGTCTCTCGGTCGGCGCCAATGCACCGCTCGTCATTCGCGGCAAGGCGCCGGTGCTGGGCTGGTCACCGTCCAACCTGCAGCCTGTCAGCGACGACTTGCCGCCGCGACTGATGGACCTCTACAATCACACCGACCCGCTCTTTGCGAAAATCCTCGCTGAGGGCATTTCGACCGGCAAGATCGCCGCCGGCCTTGATGTCAAGGCGAAGGGAGGTCCCGGCGATCCCACCGGCATGGAACAGATGGCAAGAGGGGCCGCGCGCCTGCTGGCTCAAGACGATGGCCCGCGCGTCGCAGCGCTTGCCTTCGAAGGATGGGATACTCATGCCGGAGAGGTCGATCGGCTGAACAAGCTGCTCGTCGGGCTCGATAATTCGTTTGCCGCCTTCCAACAGGAGCTTGGTCCGGCCTGGAAGGATACGGCCATTCTTGTTGCGACCGAATTCGGCCGCACTGCGCAGGTCAATGGTACCCAGGGCACCGACCACGGCACTGGAACGGCGGCCTTTCTCGCCGGCGGCGCGATCAAGGGTGGCCGCGTGATCGCCGACTGGCCCGGTCTTAAACAGGCGCAGTTGCGCGACGGCCGTGACCTTGCCGCCACAACGGATCTGCGCGCTGTGGTCAAGGGGATCGCGGTCGATCTGCTTGGGGCGTCACCGACCCTGTTGACGCGCGATGTCTTTCCGGGCTCCGATCCTGTCCTGCCAATGAAGGGGCTGATCGTGTGACCGGCGCGCCGGCGGCCGGCGTTAAGGGCCGCCAATAGAAATTACGTGAGGGCCGCATTGGGAGGAACGGCGCCGCTGCGCCTTTCGCGCGCTGCGGAGAGGATGGCAACCACGCAGGCCAAGGCAAGCGTGATCGCGCCAAGCACCGGCAAGCTGCGATAGCCATAGCCGCTCTCGAGCAGCGCCGCACCGACACTGGCTGCGATCGCAATGCCGATGTTGAACCCGGAAGGAATGAGTGAGGAGGCAAGGCCCGGCGCATCGGCGGTCCACATCAGGATGCGAGCTTGGATAGGGGTGCCGATTGCAAAATTAAGCGCGCCCCAAACGAAGATCGCCACGCTCATCGGTAAAGGATAGGGGCTGACCAGGTAAAGAATGACGAGTATCGCGGACTGGATGGCGAGCATCGCGATAAGCGAGGGCATCAGCTTCCAGTCCGACAGCCTGCCGCCAATCACAACACCCAATGTCGCTCCAACGCCATTGAGCAGGAGAACCCAGGGAATAAGCATGGCGTCAAGGCCCGTCACCTCCCGCAAAAGCGGCGTTATGTAGGTGAACGGCACCATTTGCCCGATCATCAGTGCGAGCATCATGATGAGGGACGTCCAGACCTGCTGGCGGCCGAGCACGCGCACTTCGCCGCTCAAATGACCAGATTGCTGGGATTCCGCCTTCGTCTGCGGGATCAAGACCCATATTGCGACCAATGCGAGGACACCGACCAAGGTCATCGCCCAAAACGTCATCCGCCATCCCCACAATCCACCGATTGCCGCGCCCAGAGGAACGCCGACAATATTGGAGACGGTCAGGCCTGCAAGGATCACGGAGACTGCGCGCCCTCGAAACGCTTGCGGAACGAGGCCGACGGCAACCACCATGGCAATGCCGAAATAGGCGCCGTGGGCGACGGCAGTCGCAACACGGAAGAGGAGCATGGCGGCGAAGTCAGGTGCAAGCGCGCAGGCGATCTGACCCAGGCAAAAGGCGATCGTCAGAGCGATCAGAATGGTTCGGCGCGAAATCTGTCGTGTCGCCATGGTCAGGAACGGCCCGCCGAGTGCAATCCCCAGCGCATAGCCGGAAACCAGATAGCCGGCAAAGGGGATCGAGACATCCAGACCCTGAGCTACGTCCGGAAGGATGCCGGCGATGACAAACTCGGTCGTGCCGAAAGCAAACGCAGCCAGAAACAAGGCGAAGAGGGGTAAGGGCACGTCCAGCTCCGATATAAAGGAATAAGGATTTCTTTATATCGGCAAGGGGGATACATCAAGCACGAGTTATCGTCGGTGACATTCTCCACATGACCCCAGTCCTTTCGGCGGGCTTTCAGCCGGAGAGACATGCACCAATTCGGGGTACGATCGCTTGACAAGCGAAGAATGTTTGTGAAGTTTGACTGTTATGAGTGAGGTGGCTGATTGGTTATCTTATACAAGTCCGATCAGTCGGAAAAACGCTGCCGAGGCAGTGTTTGAGGATATTCGTTCGGCAATAATATCGGGACGGTTGGCGGTCGGGACACGGCTGCCCGCTGAGTCGCAGCTTGCGACGCGTTATGGTGTCAGTCGTCCGATCATCCGCGAAGCGCTCCGCTCGCTTCAGACGCTCGGCCTCACTCAGACGCGCACCGGCAGCGGCACCTACGTTCTGACCTCCACTCCCGGTCCGGAACTCCGCTATGGCGGTTATTCCGCCCGCGACCTGATCGAGGCGCGTCCGTTTATCGAAGTCCCGGCGGCAGGTTGGGCGGCGCTACGGCGCACGGAACAGCAGCTGGCGCGCCTGCTTGAACTTTGTGATGAGATGGACGGGGAAGAAGACCCATTGAAGTGGGTAACTCTGGACTCGGAATTCCATTCCATGATTGCCGAATCCTCCGGAAATGCCGTCTTTTCCAAGATCGTTTCCGACGCCCGCGACGCACTGATGCGCCAATCGGAGTTGGTCAACATGATGGCGCAGCGCCGCGTGGCGTCGAATGTCGAGCACCGCCGCATCGTCGAGGCGATTGCGGCGGCGTCGGAGGAGGAGGCCATCGCGGCGATGGAGGCCCATCTCGGTCAGGTCAAGCGCGTGGTGACCACGATCATCGGCGAGGGGCAACAGCCTCATTGAGAGCAATCGGCAGGTTGGCGAGCCGTTCCGGCCGTAGCGCCTCGAAAAGCTCTTCCGCGGTCAGATATCCATGATCCAGCACGATTTCCGGCACTGTGCGTCCTGTTGCCAGCGCCTCGCGAGCAACTTTGGTCGCCGCCTGGTAGCCGATCAAAGGATTGAGCGCTGTCGCAAGGCCAATCGATTCCTGCAGGCGTTGTGCCATCAAAGCCGGATTGGCCGTGATGCCGTCAACGCAGCGTTCGGCTAGGATATGGCAGGCGGCGGTCAGATGCATGATGCTTTCCGACAGCGAGCGCACGATGATCGGCTCGAAGGCATTGAGCTGCAGTTGGCCCGCTTCCGCCGCCATGGTCACGGTAATGTCGTTGCCGATGACGGAAAACGCCACCTGGTTGACCATTTCCGGGATCACTGGATTGACCTTGCCGGGCATGATGCTCGAACCCGCCTGCATGGCCGGCAGCGTAATCTCGCCAATGCCGGCCCGTGGTCCGGAAGAGAGCAGGCGTAGGTCGTTGCAGGTCTTGGATAGCTTGACCGCAACACGCTTCAAAACGCCGGAAAGGTGGACAAAGGCGCCAGGGTCCTGCGTTGCTTCGATGAGGTCACTTGCGGTGACCAGCGGGCGGCCCGTCAGTCGGGCGAGATGGGAGCAGGCAAGGGCAGCATAGCCGACAGGTGCATTGAGGCCGGTGCCGATGGCGGTGGCGCCGAGATTGACCTCATGCAGGAGGGCTGCCGATTCGATCAGGCGGGATCGATCTTCCCCGAGCATGACGGCAAAGGTCCTGAATTCCTGGCCGAGCGTCATCGGCACGGCATCCTGCAGCTGCGTGCGGCCGATCTTCAGAATGCCGTCGAATTCCTTGGCCTTGCGTTCGAAGGCCTCCTGCAGCGTCTCCATTGCCGCCGCTAGATTGTCGATCGCTTCGATCAGCGCGACATTGACGGCTGTCGGATAGGCGTCGTTGGTGGATTGGCTGAGATTGACGTGGTCGTTCGGATGAAGGTGGGCATAGTCGCCCTTGGCATGGCCGAGCAGTTCGAGCGCGCGGTTGGCGATGACCTCATTGGCGTTCATGTTGGTAGAAGTGCCGGCGCCGCCTTGAATCACATCCACGACGAACTGGTTGTGAAGCTCGCCGGCGCGGATTTCGCGGCAGGCGCGCACGATGGCGTCGAGCCTTTCCTTGCTGAGCAAGCCAAGTTCGTGATTGGCAAGAGCCGCTGCTTCCTTGACGAAGGCCAGGCCCCGAATGAGATGTGCATAGCGGCCGATCGGTGTTCCCGTGACCTGGAAATTCTCAACCGCTCTTGCGGTGTGTACCCCCCAATAAACCTCAGCCGGAATATCCTTTTCGCCCAGCAGGTCATACTCGCTTCGCGTCTTGACCACATTATCCTCCTATGGTCGAAATCAAGCTATATCTGTCAAGCTGTATGACAGATTTTGAAATCTGTTATCCGTTCGCTCCTGCCACGTCAATAAGTGCTGCCCGGCTTGACCTGCGGACTTTTCTATGTCTAAGAGAAAATCTGTCATACAGCATTACAGCATGACCGGCGATCGCTAGGCTTGATCGGCGGCCAGATTAAGGCAGCGGCATCCGGTTGGGTGCAAAATCACCCCGGATCCGCCTATGGACAAACGGCTCGAGGGAGGAGCAATGTCAGTCGAACCTATTCAGAATATTCCGGCGGATCGCCGGCCGCCGGTCAATGAGGATCTTGGCTACCACAAGGCGTTGAAGCCACGGCAGATCCAGATGATCGCCATCGGCGGCGCTATCGGCACCGGTCTCTTCCTCGGCGCGGGCGGACGCCTTGCCGCAGCCGGGCCAGCGCTCATCTTCGTCTACGCGCTCTGCGGCTTCTTTGCCTTTCTGGTGCTGCGCGCGCTCGGCGAACTCATTATGCACCGCCCGAGCTCCGGCTCTTTCGTTTCCTATGCCCGCGAGTTCTATGGTGAGAAGATGGCCTTTGCCGTCGGCTGGATGTACTGGCTGAACTGGGCCATGACCTCGGTTGCCGATGTGACGGCCGTCGCCCTCTACATGAACTTCTTCAAGCATTACGTGCCCTGGCTTGCGGGCATCGATCAATGGGTCTTCGCGCTGATTGCGCTGATGGTCGTGCTGGCCATGAACCTTCTGTCGGTGAAGGTCTTCGGCGAGCTCGAATTCTGGTTCAGTCTGGTGAAGGTTCTGGCGCTGGTCAGCTTTCTCGTCATCGGCATCTATTTCGTCGTTTCAGGCACGCCGATTGCCGGTCATTCGGCAGGCTTCAGCATCATCAGCGACAGTGGCGGCTTCTTCCCCAACGGCATTTTGCCGGCCTTCGTCATCATACAGGGCGTGGTCTTCGCCTATGCATCGATCGAGCTGATCGGCACGACCGCCGGTGAAACAGAAGATCCGCGCAAGGTCATGCCTGGCGCGATCCGCACGGTGGTCGCCCGCCTGTTGGTCTTCTATGTCGGCTCGGTCCTGCTTCTGTCACTGCTTCTGCCCTATACGGCCTACAAGGCAGGCGAGAGCCCTTTCGTCACCTTCTTCGGGACGATCGGCATTCAAGGCGCGGATATCATCATGAACCTCGTCGTGTTGACGGCCGTGCTGTCCTCGCTGAATGCAGGTCTCTATTCCACCGGCCGCATCCTGCATTCGATGGCGGTTTCGGGCTCGGCACCGGCCGCGCTCGCTAAGATGAACAAGGCAGGCGTCCCCTATGGCGGCATTGCGGTGACGGCCGTCGTGACCGTCATCGGCGTGGCGCTGAACGCCGTCGTTCCGTCGGCCGCTTTCGAGATTGCCCTCAATATCTCGGCGCTCGGTATCATTTCGGCCTGGGGCGTGATCGTATTGTGCCAGCTGAAGCTCTGGAAGCTTTCCAAGCGTGGCGAGATGGCCCGCCCGGATTTCCGCATGTTCGGCGCCCCCTATACCGGCATCCTGACGTTGGTCTTCCTCTTTGCGGTGCTGGTGCTGATGGCGCTCGACTATCCGGTCGGAACCTGGACAATCGCCTCGCTTGTCCTGATTGCACCGGCTCTGGTCATCGGCTGGTATCTGTTGCGGGATCGAATCTATCGGCTGGCGGCCGAGCGGGGCCAGTCGTGACGGCAGGGCAAGTCAATCCGCTGGTGGCAGTCATTGCCACCGGCGGCACCATTGCGAGCGAACGCGCCGATAGCGGCGCCAGCATACCGTCGCTGACGGGTGAGAGCCTGTTGGCATTGCTCCCAGACATGCCTGTCGATCTCAGGCCCATCGAGTTGATGGCAAAGGATTCGGCGAGCCTGACGCTCGCCGACATGCAGGAAATCAGCGACAAGGTGGGTGAATTGCTTGACGATGCCGCCGTCAGCGGTATCGTCATCCTGCATGGGACCGATGCGATGGAGGAGACGGCACTGCTCGTCCATCTGCAGCACGGCCTGAACAAGCCGGTCGTCTTCACCGGCGCGCAGTTCACAGCGGATCATCCCAAGGCCGACGGACCCGGCAACCTCGCCGCGGCCGTCGCTGCAGCCGTCGATCCTGCAAACACGAAGCGTGGCGTGCTCGTCTGTTTCGGCGGCCGGTTGTTGCCGGCCTGGGGCCTCTATAAGCACTCTTCGGATATCGCTGATGCGTTCCGTCAATCGCGGCCGCTCGAAAATCCGCCAAGTCCGCGGCTTGCGGCGGCGCTCGATAACGTGCGGATTGATGTCGTCGCAATCTACCCTGGCTGTGACTCGGTGCATGTGGATGCAAGCCTGAGGGCAGACGCCCATGGCATCGTTCTGGCTGCCCTCGGTTCCGGCAATGCCAATCCGCGTCTGGTCGAGGCTGTCAGGCGCTGTGCCGATGTCGGCGTACCCGTCGTGGTTTCCAGCCGCGTACCGGAAGGCTTGCTCGTTTCCAGCTATGGCGGTGGCGGTGGCGGCCATGATCTTGCGGCGGCCGGTGCAATACACTCCTCCACACTGCGACCGGGGCAGGCGAGAGTTGTGCTGGCAGCCCTGGTTGCCTCTGGAGCCACTGCGGACGTCGTCAAGCAGGTATTCTCTGATTTCGCAGACGTGAAGTCCTGAGCAAGGGCTTTCGTGGAAAAGTAATCTTGTGTCGTTGGATTCAGCGGGCTTGAAATCAGGTCTGTTATCTTGCATATACATATGGATATGCAAGGAGGGAGGTTAGCATGCGCCATCTCCGACATAACGAACCTAGTCCGCGACGAGAAGCCAAGCTGTTTCGCAACAACAAGAGCCAGGCCGTACGTATCCCAGCTGACTTCGAACTTCCTGGCGATCGGGTGATGATCCACCGGGAAGGAGACCGGCTTATTATCGAGCCGGTGCGCCGCAAGAGCTTGCTTGACGTTTTGGCAAGTTTGGAGCCACTCGAGCCAGAGGATCAGTTTCCCGATATCGACGATACTTTGCTGCCAGCGAGGGAAATCGAGCTTTGAGCAGGCTCTATATGCTGGATACGAATATCGTATCCGAACTTGCGCGAAACCCACAGGGCGCCGTTGCCAGGCGCATCGCCGATGTCGGGCCGGATGCAATTTGCGTCAGCATCATTACAGCCGCGGAATTGCGCTACGGCTGCGCTAAAAAGGGATCGCCGAAACTACTGGCACAGATTGAGGCCATTCTGGGGAGCATCCCGGTGCTCGCGCTCGATATTCCTGCCGATGCCGAATACGGCGCCATCAGGGCTGAGCTGGAAGTTGCCGGCAAACCTATCGGTCCAAACGACCTGCTGATTGCTGCTCACGCCTATGCGGTAGAGGCCGTCCTGGTAACGGCCAATATCGGGGAGTTCAAGCGCGTCCGCGATCTCCGTGTCGAAAACTGGCTGGATTGAGCGGCGGGCCGGCCGTTGATGACGGCGCGGCCCGAATATTCGCTGAATACTGTCTTCGTTATGCCGTTTGCGTTGCCTTGGCGACGACGACGGGGATCAGGAGATCGCCCCAGTTGCCGTTGCCGCCGTGGTGGCGCGCCGAGCGGACGAGCTCGACCGAAACGCCGGCCTCGACCGCATTCATCACTGCCTGGTTGAGGCGATGCAGTTCATTGGCCAGCATGCGGATGACCGCCTGCTGATCGGCATTCATGGTGAGAGATTGCTCCTCTGCTCTCTCGCGAACGCGTGCTATCGATGCCATGTCATTCTCCTCCTAAGATCCTGAAATCATTCTGCTGCCGGTTTGAACTGGGCATGCTCGGTCGATCCGTGCATTGCCGTGGTGGATGACTGGCCGCCGGTGATCGCCAGCGAAACCGCATCGAAATAGCCGGTGCCGACTTCACGCTGATGTTTGGTGGCGGTGTAGCCATTGGCCTCGGCTGCAAATTCGGCTTCCTGTAGCTCCGAATAGGCGGCCATCTGTCGAACCTTGTAGCCGCGCGCGAGCTCGAACATGCCGAAATTCAGCTGGTGGAAGCCGGCAAGCGTGATGAACTGGAACTTGTAGCCCATGGCGCCCAGCTCGCGCTGGAACTTGGCGATCGTCGCGTCATCCAGGTTCTTCTTCCAGTTGAAGGACGGCGAGCAATTGTAAGCCAGCAGCTTGCCGGGGTGGACCCGATGCACGCCCTCGGCAAATCTACGCGCCTGCTCCAGATCCGGCTTCGACGTCTCGCACCAGATGAGATCGCAATGCGGCGCATAGGCGACCGCACGGGCGATGCAGGGTTCGATGCCGTTCCTGACCTGATAGAAGCCTTCGACCGTGCGGCCGGCGTCGTAATCGACGAAAGGCTGGTCGCGTTCGTCGATATCCGAGGTCAGAAGTTTGGCGGCCTCGGCGTCGGTACGCGCAACCACGAGGGTCGGCACGCCCATGACGTCGGCCGCAAGCCGTGCTGCGTTGAGATTGCGGATATGGGCCGCCGTCGGGATGAGGACCTTGCCGCCGAGATGGCCGCATTTCTTCTCCGATGCCAGCTGATCCTCGAAGTGGACGCCCGCAGCCCCCGCCTCGATATAGGCCTTCATGATCTCGAAGGCATTGAGGGGGCCACCGAAGCCCGCTTCGGCATCGGCAACGATCGGCGCAAACCACGTGTCGACGGAAAGCCCTTTGCCTTCCGCGGTCTCGATCTGGTCGGCCCTTTGCAGGGTGCGGTTGATGCGCTTGGCCAATTCCGGACCCGCATTGGCAGGATAGAGCGATTGGTCGGGGTACATGGCCGAAGCCGTGTTGGCGTCGGCGGCAACCTGCCATCCCGAGAGATAGATCGCCTTCAGGCCGGCGCGGACCATCTGCATGGCCTGATTGCCCGAGAGCGCACCGAGCGCATTGACGAAATCCTCCTCGTGGATGAGCTGCCAGAGGCGGTTCGCACCCATCTCGGCCAGTGAATGACGGATGCTGACCGATCCGCGCAGCCGCTCCACATCCGCGGCCTTGTAGGGGCGCTCGATGCCATCGAAACGCCCAGTGGGTGCGCTGGGAACCAGTTTGTAAAAATCTGTCATGCTATTCTCCCGGTACTTCCTCTTGATCCTTCGATCGATCTCCGTTGCACGACTATTTTTACAATATCAATGCTGTAAGGGCGAGGAAAACTGGAAAATGCCGTTAGATAAAAGGGTTATGATGTGTTACTGTTGACATTAGTCTTCGGTAAAATTGTAAATCTTGTAAAATCTTGCTGATGAGAGCTTTGTAAAAGGTATGACACATGGTTGAGCGCAAGATCTTTGCAGGTCCGAAGGTTCGGCGCATTCGCATGGGCCTCGGTCTGACACAGACGACGATGGCGCAGGCGCTCGATATTTCGCCATCCTATCTCAACCTCATCGAGCGCAACCAGCGGCCGCTGACCGTGCAACTGCTGTTGAAGCTGTCGGCGGTCTATAAGGTCGACCTCGACGAGCTGCAGGGCGGAGAGGCCGGCAGTGCAGGGCAATTGCGTGAAGTCTTTGCCGATCCACTGCTGTCAGGCGAGATCCCTGGGGATCAGGAGCTGATCGAGCTCGCCGAGGCCGCGCCGAATGCGGCAAACGGCATGATCCGGCTTTATCGCGCCTATCGCGAGCAGGCCGCAAGATTGTCCGATCTCGCTGAGCTTCTGGGCCGCGAGGGCCGGGTTGCCGAGGTCGCCGGACCGCGACTGCCGCTCGACGAGGTTCACGATCGCCTTCAGTCGCGTCCGAATTTCTTTGCTCGCATCGAGGATGCTGCGGAAACCTTCCATGAGCGCCTGTCGCCCGGCGACGACCTGGCGGGCGCATTGAAGGCATGGCTAAAGGCCGAGCATGGCATCGCGGTGCGCCTGTTGCCAGTGCACGCCATGCCTGGTTTGCGTCGTCGCTACGACCGGCATTCGATGCGGCTTTTCCTGTCGGAGCGTCTTTCGCCCTTCGATCAGATCCGTGAGATTGCGACTGAAGTCTCTCTTTTGGCCCTGCGTCAAGAGATCGCCGCCGAACTCGATGCTCTCGCGCTTTCGACGCCTGAGGCCAATCGCATCGCCCGTTTCGAGCTGGCGCGCTACGCTTCCCATGCGCTTCTGATGCCGTATGGCGCCTATCTCTCGGCAGCACAGCGACTGCATTATGATATCGATGGTCTGAGTGCCCGTTTCGGCGTTTCTTACGAGCAGGCCGCCACGCGGCTGACCAGCCTGCAGCGCCCCGGCGCATCCGGCATTCCGTTTTTCCTGACGGAGATCGATAATGCCGGCCATCGTCTGCGCAAGGCTGGCGCCCAAGGCTTTCCACAGGCGCGTTTCGGTGGCGCCTGTCCGAAGCTCAATATCCATGCCGCTTTCAGTGAGCCCGGCCAGATATTGGTGGACGCTGCCCAAATGCCTGACGGGGGCGGCTTTCTGACAATCTCGCGAACGATCGAGGGGCCGCGGGCCGAATTCGGCGAAAGGGTGCGCCGCACCGCACTTCTGATCGGCTGCGATATCTCCCATTGCGACGAGGTGGTCTACGGGAAGGCGCTGGGTAGCAATCAGGTCATGATCGGTCCTGCCTGCCGCCTATGCGAACGGCAGGGCTGTCTGGCGAGAGCCGAACCGCCGGTCACGCGCCCGCTTGGCCTCGATGAGATGGCCGCTGGTCTGAGTGTGTTCGATTTTCAGTAACGGCATTGATTATCGCTGGTTAGAAGAAGGCCGGGCCGCCGAGCCCGGCTCCTGTTTTTTTTGATGTTTCAGCCAAAATCAGGCATAAAGCCCGAACTGTGCATCATATAGCCGCGCATAAGCGCCGCGCCCGGCGAGCAGCTCGTCATGCGATCCCTCTTCGACAATGCCCTTGTCGCCCATAACGATGATGCGGTCGGCATTGCGGATGGTCGACAGTCGATGAGCGACGACGAGTGTCGTGCGTCCCTTCGCAAGCTCGAGCAGTGCCTGCTGGATGGCGTATTCGGTGGCCGTATCGAGCGCCGAGGTGGCCTCGTCAAGGATGAGGATCGGCGGGTCTTTCAAGAAGATGCGGGCGATCGCAAGGCGCTGTTTCTGTCCGCCCGAAAGCTTGACGCCGCGCTCGCCTGTCGGCGTATCGAGGCCGGCGGGCAGGGAGCGGACGAATTCGTCAAGCGAGGCGCGCCGCAGCGCCTTCATGATATCGTCGTCCGTCGCGCCGAGCTTTCCATAGGCGATGTTCTCGCGGATGGTCGAACCGAACAGGAAGACGTCCTGCTGCACGATGCCGATCTGGCTGCGTAGCGAGGTCTGCGTCATATCGCGAATGTCGGTGCCGTCGATGGTAATGCTGCCAGCCGTCACATCGTAGAAGCGCGGCAGCAACGAGCAGATCGTTGTCTTGCCGGTGCCGGAGGCGCCGACGAAGGCCACCGTCTCGCCCGATGCGATAGTCAGGTTCAGATCCTTGAAGATCGTCGCCTGATCGGAATAGCCGAAGGTAACGCCCTGGTAGGCGATATCGCCTTTCAGGTGATCGATCGCGACAGCATTCGGCCGATCGGCAAGATCCGGTTCCGTGTCGATCAATGATAGGAAGCGTTTGAAGCCGGCAATACCCTTGGGATAGGTCTCGATGACCGATGTGATCTTGTCGATCGGCCGGAAGAAGACGTTGATGAGCAGCAGGAAGCTGATGAAGCCGCCATAGCTCAGCTCCCCCGATATGACGAACCAGGTACCCGCCATCATCACGATCAGCTGGACGAGGCGCGTGCTGAAATAGCTGAGTGCGATGCTTGCCGTCATATAGGCATAGCCGTCGAGCTTGGTCGCCTTGTAATCCTCGTTGTCGCTGGCAAACAGCTGGCTTTCGTATCGTTCATTGGCAAAAGCCTTGACCACACGGATGCCGCCGACTGTTTCCTGCATGCGCGTGTTGAAGTTGCCGACCTTGCCGAATAGGCTGCGCGAATTCAGCGTCATTTTCGAGCCGTAGCGGCTGACGAGCCAGGTCATGAACGGCACGATGATCGTCGTCAGCAGCGCCAGCTTCCAATGGACGCTGAACATCAGCAGGAAGGCCCCGACGAAGGTCATGATCGCGATGAACAGGTCCTCGGGGCCATGGTGGGCGATCTCGCCCACTTCCTCGAGATCCTTGGTGACGTGGGTAATCAGATGGCCGGTGCGGTTGTTGTCGAAATAACGGAAGGAAAGCTTCTGGATATGATCGAAGGCCTGGCGGCGCATGTCGGATTCGATCGAGATACCAAGCGCATGGCCCCAATAGTTGACGATCGCCGAAAGGCCGGTCGCCACCGCGTAGACGACGAGGAGCAGCACCGCCGTCGTAAAGATCAGGCTCCAGTCGCGGCTTGGAAGCAGTTCATCAACGAAAAGCTTGACTGCCAGAGGGAAGCCGAGTTCCAGCAGGCCGGCGAGCACGGCGCAGCCGAAATCCAGGAAAAACAGCGTCTTGTAACGCGCGTAATAAGAAACGAAACGACGAAGCATGAATGCCCTCCATGGGCACTGAAGAGGATATGGGAGACAAGAACGGACTGAGCGGCAGCCCGAATTCGGCATCGCCGTTCAGCGTTAATTGGTGCCGAAATTTCTCATCTGGCGATCCTCCTGCTTCGGTCGCGCGTTTGGTATAGCCGACGCATGCAGGCATGTCACCCCCATAAAGGAGGGGTGACGACCGTTGCAGATGGCCTGCCGTACCGATGTAGAAAACGCTCGCTTAGGACGAACAACGGCTGGAGGTAAATGCCTCCAGCGGGTCATGAATTCGCGACAGGTTTCGACGGCATCCTCATGCCGTCAGAGCCTATGAAGCAGCCCGGAACGTTTGATCACATCGACACGCCTCGGCGCACCGGTACGCCCTCCGAAGAATTCGCATTTGATCGCCGCGGCGATAGAGGAGAAGCGGATGGCATCTTCCGCCGCCATGCCCTCGGCAATCGCAAGAGCGAAGGCGCCGTGGAAGATATCTCCGGCGGCAAGCGTATCGACGGTCTTGATGGATATGGTCGGGCAATGCTCGACCTTGCCGGTATCATCATTGAACCAGTGACTGCCCGCTGCACCCGCCGTTACGCAGATGAAGGCATGGTCGAACCGTTGTTTCAGACGCCGCGCCATCTCGGGCACATCGCTTGTTCCCGCGATACGCTGTGCGGCTGGCTCCGAAAAGATGATGTGGGTCGCTTCCGGCGCCAGCTCCTCGATGACGCCGTCAGGAGCCACGTCGCCGTCTAGAATGGCTGGCCTGCCCATGGCTCTTGCGGTCTTGAGAACTTGCAGCGCCAACGCCGGCCAGCGGACGTCGACGAGTACGGCATCGAAGGCGGCGATCTCGTCGGCCGAGAATGCCTTGACGGTGTGGTGCAGTTCCGGATCGTAGAAGGGAACGATCAGTCTTTCGCCGTCATCGTCCACCAGGATGGTCGAGACGGCAGAGCGTGCGCCCTCTATGCGCGACATGCCTCCGACGTCGATGCCGGCGGCGTCCAGATCGCGGATAATGCGCTCGCCGGTATCGTCGCGGCCAACGGCACCCCACAGGCTTGCCTTGCCGCCGAGCCGGATAATGGCATAGGCTGCGCTGGAGGCCATGCCTTCCGCGATCTGCAGCATGTCGTAAGGCAGAACCTTTCCCTGACCCTGCGGAAGGGTGCGGACGCGAAAAAGCGTATCGAGAACGGCAGCGCCGACACAAAGGACGTGCTTGGCCCTACCGGCCGGTGGATCGAAGATGGACAGAGCGCTCAAAGCCGCCTTCCGCTCGCCTTGTCGAAAAGATGGATGCTGGCCGGGTCGATGCCGATTTCGATCTTGTCGCCGAAGCGGATGTTGAGCCGCTCGCGGAACAGACAGGAGATGTCTTCTCCGCCGCAGTCGAGTTTGGCGTAGATCTCGGAACCTGTGCCTTCGACGATGCCGACCTTGGCCGACAGGCCGCTTGCCACAGCGCGGATGTGTTCGGGCCGGATGCCGTAGACGAGCGGACGTCCACCGTGCTCAACAATAGGAAAGCCTTCCGGCAAGGGCAGGATCAGACCTTTGTCGCTGCGGAAGACGCCCTCCTCAATCCTGCCGTCGATGAAGTTCATTGAGGGCGAGCCGATGAAACCGGCGACGAAGAGGTTGGCCGGACGATCGTAGAGATCGAGCGGCGCGCCGATCTGCTCGATGAGGCCGCCATGCAGCACGACGATTTTGTCCGCCATGGTCATCGCCTCGACCTGGTCATGCGTCACGTAGATCGTCGTCGTGCCAATGCGCTGATGCATGGATTTGATCTCGCCGCGCATCTGGACGCGCAGCTTTGCATCGAGATTGGAGAGCGGTTCGTCGAACAGGAAAACTTGAGGATCGCGGACCAGTGCGCGGCCCATGGCGACGCGCTGGCGCTGGCCGCCGGAAAGCTGACGAGGCAGGCGGTCCAGCAGATTTTCCAGGCCGAGGACGGCTGCCGCCTTCCGCACCTTGGCGGCGATTTCCGAAGCCTCTGCCTTTTTCAGCTTTAGCGCAAAGCCCATGTTTTCGGCGACCGTCATATGCGGATAGAGCGCGTAGTTCTGGAAGACCATCGCAATGTCGCGATCGCGCGCCGGTAAATGGCTGACTTCGCGCCGACCGATATGGATCTCGCCGCCGCTCACCTCTTCGAGTCCGGCGATCATGCGCAGCAGCGTGGACTTGCCGCAGCCCGAAGGGCCGACGAGGACGACGAATTCGCCGTCGGCGATATCGACGCTGATATCGTGAATGACCTTTACCTGGCCGTAGCGCTTCTGGATGCTCTGTATATTGACGGGTGCCATGAATGTGATCCTATCCAAAAGATAAAGGCTGCGTCACTTGACGGCGCCGGCTGTTAGACCGGCGATGATCTGTCGTTGTGCGAACATCGTCAGCACGAGCACCGGCAGCGTTACGATCAGGGCGGCAGCAGCAAGCGGTCCCCAGCTCACCTGCTCGAAGGAGAGCATGTTATAGACGGCCACCGGCAGCGTGCGGGTCTCGCGGCTCGCAAGCACAATGCCGAAGACGAAATTGTTCCACGAGAAGATCACCGACAAAATGAAGGCGACGACGATGCCGGGCCGGGCGATGGGCAGAGCGACGAGCCGGAAGACCTGCCACGGTGTCGCGCCGTCGATGCTTGCCGCCTCCTCCAGTTCCATCGGGGTCGTTTCGAAATAGCCGATCATGATCCAGACGACGATCGGCACGGTGACGACGAGATGGATGATGATCTGCGGCCAGAGCGTTCCCAGCAGATTGAGCCATTGGAACAGCAGGAACAGCGGGATGAGGAAGGAAAGACCGGGCGTCATGCGGGCGATCATGATGACGACGGCAGACTTCTCAGCCTTCAGCCGTGCAATGCCATAACCGGCCGGCACGCCGATGATGAGTGCGAGCAGGGTCGCTGCGCCCGTCACAAGAATGGAGTTCCAGAAATAGAGAAAGAAGTTGTTTTCCTGGAAGACATTGACGTAGTTCGTCCAAGCGAAACGATCGGGAATAAGGATCGGCGGATAGGCGCCGTTGTCGATCTCGTATTTCAGCGACAGCGAGATCATCCAGAGGAAAAACAGAATAACGGGCGAGACGATGACCAGGGCCACGAAGAATAGGCCGATACGGTTGAGTGTCGAACGCTTCATCTCAATGTCCCTCCGCGTCGGTCCATTTCGTCCGCTGCCGCATCATCAGGAGGATGAAGGAGAGCGCGACGATGAGGATGAAGAACACCACTGCCATTGCCGAGCCATAGCCGATGTCGTAATAGGAAAAGGCGGTATTGTAGAGGTAGATGTTGATCGTTTCGGATGCCGTTCCCGGGCCACCCTGCGTCATCGCATAGATGATGTCGAAGCTCTTGATCGCGTCGATACCGCGGATGATGACGGCGATCATCAGGAAAGGCGAGATCATCGGCAGCGTCAGATAGCGGAACTTCTGCCAGGCATTCGCACCGTCGATTTCGGCGCTTTCATAGGGTTCGCGCGGCACGGAGGCGAGACCGCCGAGCACGATCAGCATGACCAGCGGCGTCCATTGCCACACCTCGACGAGGACAAGCGAGGGGATGACGCTCGCCTGATTGTAGATCCACTCCTGCGGTCCGATACCCACAAGCGAGAGCAGGTAATTGAGCACGCCAAGCTGCGGGTGGAACATCATGGTCCAAACGAGCGCCACCGCGACGGGAGTTGCCATCATCGGCATGACGAAGATGCCGCGCAGGAATCCGCGTAGAGGAAAGTTTGCATCGAAGATCAGTGCCGCCAGCGTTCCGAAGATCAAGGGGCCGACGACGGAGAGCACGGTATAGATAACCGTGTGCCAAAGGGATTCCCAGAAACGCGCGTCGGTCGCCAGCCGGACATAATTGTCCCAGCCGACGAAACTCTGCGATTGACCGAGCGTCCACTTGTTCACGCTCATCCACAGGGTGAAGACCCAGGGAAAGACGATGACAGCGGCAATGACGATCAATGCAGGAATCACAAAGGGCCAGTAGTTGGTAGCAAGCCGTTGCGGCTTGCTCCTTCCTTTGGTTGCCTTCGCGGCGGTATCTTCAATGCTCACGGAAGCCATCATCCCTCGCTTCGTGCCAGAACAGGCTCGAACTGGGCGGTTGCCGTCTTCAGTTCGGCTGCGGGATCTGCGCCGCCGATCATGTTTGTCAGCGCGACACCATAGATGTCGCGGAACTCGGTGACCGGGATGATGACGGGTAGCGCCAGCTGGGAGACCTTGGCGGAGCCGGCGACGGCATCGAGCCAGGCGCCTGGCATTTTCACACCTTCGCGAACCTTCTGATCCTCCAGAATGGATTGACGGAAGGGAACGCCTGCGCCGGCCTGCAGAAGACGCGCGCCCATGTCATGCGAGATCGCCCATTGGCAGAAGAGATAGGCGGCTTCCTTCTTCTGGCTGGCAGCAGTCACGCCGATGCCGTCGCCGGTCGTCGCAGCTGCCTGTACGTTCGGCCCCTTCGGCATGACGCCGTAGCCGACCTGGCCGACGACCCGCGATTTTTCCGGATTTTCGATCGGCGGCGCAAAGCCGACGCCATCCACCCACATGCCGATCTTGCCTTGCAGGAAGGCCGATTGCGCTTCCGCCCAGTTGAAGCCGGAAACACCCGGAGGTGCCGATTTCGTCATCAGGCGCTGATAAAGCTTGGCGGCGTCGACGGCGCCCTGCGATTCCGTCTGCAGCTTGCCGTCGGCCGAAAGCGGCGTCGTACCGTAGCCGAGCATGAAGGTCGTCCAGACCGGCGCGTTGGCATTCTTCAGGCCGCGGGCGACGAAGCCGTAAGTGTTGGTCGATTTGTCCGTCAGCGCCTCGGCGGCTTTCGCCATATCTTCGAAGGTTTCGGGATAGGCCAGGCCCTTCTTCTCAAACAGGGCCTTGTTCCAGTAGACGATCCAGTAGTCCACCGAGAAGGGCAGGGAGCGCATGACGCCTGCGGAATCCTTGGCGAACTTCAGCCCGGCCTCGGCGAAATCGCTTTCCGTCAGCGAGGGATCGGTGAGCGACGGGTCCTTCATGAAGCCGCTGATATCGGCGAGCCAGCCGCCCTTTTCGAACTGACGCTTCTGAACGTGGTAGCTCAGATGGACGACGTCGAAGCTGGGCTTGCCGGAGCTGAGCTCGATCGTGGTTTTCTGACGCTGCTGCTGCTCGGGTGTCGCCTCGGCATTGACCTTGATGCCGGTCAGAGCCTCGAATTCGCTTAAGTATTTGAGGATCGTTTCGCTGCGCGGGCTCTTGACCAGATTGACTTCGAGCGTCGTGCCGGCAAAGCGCTTCCAGTCGACGGCTGCCGAAGCGGTGCGGACACCGAGAAGGCTTGCCGCGCCGAGTGCAGCCGTGCCGGCCATGAAGCCGCGACGTGTCGGATTGAAAAATGACGATGACATTGCGTTCCTCCTCCTTTTGGCCGAAAATCTCCTCATTCGCGGCCTGTTATCCAAAGCTATTTACATCTTTAATGCGCGATCCCGGGCTCCGCCGATGTGGGCAACCAGCGCGGTAACCGCCTCTTCGCTGGATCGTCGCTCGATGGCCTCAAGCACTTTCAAATGCTCGTCCATGACCGGACCGACATGGCCGTTGATGCGGAACCTGTCCTGACTGATCAGTCGCATCTTGATCGAATTAACCCGATAGGCGTTCGAGATGATCGTATTGCCGAGCGCATCGATGAAGGCATCATGCATGCCCCAGTCCACCGATTGCGCGTGAAGCTCCAGCTCCGGGGAATTGTCGCCGGAGCGGATGGCATCGGCGATATCGCGATGATCCTTCAGAAGCTTGGCAATCGTCTCGTCCGATGCTGAATGGGTAAACAGCGCAACGGCTTCCTTCTCCAGAAAAAGACGAAGCTGGAACGCTTCGCGGATCAGGTCCAGATCGATATGGGCGATCTGCAATCCGCGCTGCGGAACCGTCTTGATCAGACCTTCCGCTTCCAGACGCGGGATCAATTCGCGGATCGCGCCGAGCGTCAGTCCCGTCAGCTCGACCAGCCGCCGCTGCGAGATGAATTGCCCGGGACGAACGTCGCGCGCCAAGAGATGGCGTGTGAAGCTCTCATAGGCTTTCTCTCTCAACGTTGTCTGTTCGCCTGGTCCGTCCATCGGCAGCTCCGGGCTGTTCGGTTAGGCTGCTTTGGCGCGAAACAGTGCGCCGAAAGCAGCAAAGAGCGTGTCGGAATCTTGGCTGTTCAATGCCACGAGCGGCGGGCGCACGGCAAGCCAGCTATCGTCTTCCGTCAACCGGGCGAGAATAGCCTTGATCGAAGGAATGACCGGATAGTTCAGCAGCTGTTCGACGAAACGCTCGACATTGGCGTCGTCGATGCCTTTTTCCGCCATGGCCTGCACTTCGCGAGGAAGAAGATTTGCCATGCCGGAGATTGCTCCCTGTCCGCCGAGCCGAACGCCGCGGGCAAGATGCCGCTCATCGCCGATCAGAATGATGAGATCGCCATGCGTCTTCAGCAGTTCCTCGGTATAGGGCCAGTCACCGGAGGAGTCCTTGACGCCGACAACGACATCCGGAAATGCGGCGCGCAGGCGGCCAACGAGGGAAATGGAGAGCGGCACCATCGTCACCGACGGAATATTATAGACGATCACGTCGCGGGCGTGCGTGCCGAGCATAGTGAAAACGGCCGCGAACCATTTGAAGAGGCCATCATCGCTGACGTTCTTGAAGTAGGAGGGCGGGGCAAGGAGAATGTTGCGGACACCCTGCGCCAGCGCTTGTCCAGCCTGCGCTGCCGCATCTTCTGCGGCATCGACGAGCACGCCCATGACGATCTGCTTCGGCGCAATGCCGGCGGCAAGCATGGCGGCCAGAACCTGCTTGCGCTCCTGCATGCCGATCGAAGCGCCTTCGCCCGTGGTGCCGAACAGGGTGACGCTTTTGCAGCCCTTGGCAAGGCAATGCTTCGCCTGCTCGATTACGCCCGGGATTGCAATCTCGCCATCCGCATCAAAGGGCGTTGCCAGCGCGGCCGACAGGCCAAAATTCTCGTTCATCCGATCCTCCCGATCTTATGGGATTAGTGCGTAGCACACTGACATGTTAGTTGTAAAGCGAAGTTTATATCAGTCGCCTATATGTGATTACACTGACGTCGAATTGGCGGCGGTAGCAGTTGATGGGTGGGGATTTTATGGAGCCTCGGCCCCGACCTCTGTTAGCCCCTTGCAGGCACGTAGTCGAGCCCGCCATCGATTTGTGAAGGCCGGCCATCGAGGAAGAGTTCACCGATGCGGGGCGCGGAGCGGGCAATGACCTTGCCGCGCCTAATGACGGCGAGGCGAGTTGGCTTCAGGCGCAGCGCTTCCAGCGTGTCGACGGCCTGCAGCACGACAAAATCGGCATTACAGCCCTTTTCCAGGCCGTAGCCTTCCAGGCCGAGCGTCTTGGCGGAGTTGATGGTGAGCGCATCGAAAATCTTCTTCTTGTCTTCGATGCCGGCCATTTGTGCGACGTGGATAGCCATGTGGCCAACTTCAAGCATATCACCCGAGCCCATCGAATACCAGGGGTCCATCACGCAATCATGGCCGAAGGAGACGTTGAGCCCGGCATCCATAAGTTCGCGCACGCGCGTCATGCCGCGCCGCTTGGGATAGGTGTCGTGCCGGCCTTGCAGCATGATGTTGATGAGCGGGTTAGGGATCACATTGATCTTCGCCTCTGCCATCAGCGGGATGAGCTTGGAGACGTAGTAATTGTCCATCGAATGCATCGAGGTCAGGTGCGAGCCGGCAACGCGGCCCTGCAGCCCGAAGCGGACCGTCTCTGCCGCCAGCGTTTCGATGTGACGCGACATCGGGTCGTCGGTTTCGTCGCAATGCATGTCAACGGGAAGACCGCGATCGGCGGCGATCCTGCAAAGCGCCTCTACTGAGGCTCTGCCTTCATCCATCGTGCGCTCGAAATGCGGAATGCCGCCAACGATATCGACACCCATGTCGAGCGCGCGTGCGAGCGAAGCAACGCCATCCTTGGCGCGATAGTATCCATCCTGTGGGAAAGCGACGAGCTGCAGATCGATATAGGGCTTGACCCTGTCCTTCACCTCCAGAAGCGCCTCGGCCGTCACCAGCTTCGGATCGGAAGTGTCGACATGGCTGCGGATGAACAACAGTCCTTGCGTGACGGCGAGATCGCAGTAGCGTAGCGCGCGCTCGACAAGCTCTTCCTTCGTCACGATCGGGCGCAATTCTCCCCAGAGGGCGATGCCTTCCAGAAGCGTGCCGGATATATTCATGCGCGGCAGGCCGAGCGAAAGCGTGGCATCCATATGGAAATGCGGGTCGACGAAGGGCGGGCTCACCAGCCGATCGGTCGCATCTATTTCTTCCTTGCTCTCGGCGGTAATCGAGGCTTCGATTGCTGCGATCCTGCCATCCTTGACGGCGATGTCGATGCCTGTGCGGCCATCTGGCAGATTGGCATTGCGAATGATCAGATCGAACATGGAAGGCTCCTCGGATTATCTTTCGCCACGGCGATAGGGTTGCATCAGCGCCTGCGGTACGCGGGCGCGCCTGCTCATGACGGCAAGGGCAACGATGGACAGGATATAGGGCGTCATCAGGAAGAGCTGATAGGGCACACCCTGCACCGCTGTTTGCAGGCGCAATTGGAATGCATCGAAAAAGGCGAAGAGCAGGGCGCCGAACAGCGCCCGGCCCGGCCGCCAGGACGAAAAGACGACGAGCGCGATGCAGATCCAGCCGCGTCCCTGCACCATCGTCGGAAAGAAGCTGTTGAAGGCGGAAAGCGTCAGGAAAGCGCCGCCCATGCCCATTAGGGCACTGCCGGCGATGATGGCGCCGTAGCGGATCCTCATGGGATTGAGGCCCTGTGCCTCGGCTGCATGCGGATTTTCGCCCGTCATGCGGATCGCAAGCCCGACCGGTGTGCGGAAGATGAGATAGGCCATGACCAGCGCCACCAGGATCGCGAGATAGGTCGGGGCGGTCTGCGTGAAGAGAGCGGGGCCGATGAAGGGCAGGGTCGACAGCCCGGGAATGGCGATCGGCTGAAACGGCGTGATGGTCGGCGGCGTCCCGGCGACGGGAACGATCAACCGGAAGACGTAGTAACTGAAGCTGGATGCAAAAAGCGTCACGCCGAGGCCGGAAACATGCTGCGACAGGCCGAGCGTCACCGTCAGGGCCGAATGCAAAAGCCCGAAAATGCCGCCCGCAATCGCCGCGATGAGAAGGCCGGTCCACAGATCGGCACCGTGATAGACGGAGAGCCAGCCGATCATCGCGCCAAAGGTCATGATGCCCTCGATGCCGAGATTAAGAACGCCGGCCCGCTCGCAAAGGAGCGCGCCGAGCGTGCCGAAGATCAAGGGTGTCGCAATCCGCAACACGGCAGCCCAAAGCCCGGCCGAAGCAATGATGTCGACCAGCGTGCTCATCGGCGGATCCTGTACTGCGTGAAGAACAAGGCGATCAGCATGGTCAGCAGAGACAGGGCGACCGTGACGTCGGCGATGTAAGTTGGGATGCCGAGACTCCGGCTCATGCCGTCAGCGCCGACAAAGATCGTGGCCGTAAAGATCGCCGCAAGAACGACGCCAAGCGGGTTGAGGTTGGCAAGCATGGCGACGACGATGCCGGCATAGCCGAAGCCGGGGGACAGATCGGTCGTGACATAGCCTTTGACACCCATGACTTCGATGGCGCCTGCAAGGCCGGCAAGCCCGCCCGAAAGACAGGCAACTTTGACGAGGGTCGAGCCGAGACGAACGCCTGCAAAAACGGCGCCCGAAGGATTGAGGCCGGCTGCCCGCGACTGCATGCCGAAGACGGTGCGCGACTGGACGAAATAGACGATTGCCGCAATGACGATCGCAATTGCAAAACCGATATGAAGGCGCGATCGCGCAATCAGCTTCGGCAGCATGGCGTGATCCCCAAGTGCCTGGGATTGTGGCCAGCCGAATGCCGTCGGGTCCTTCAGCACGCCGTCGATCAGCATGGAGACGAAGAGAACGGCGATGAAATTCAGGATAAGGCTGGTGACGACTTCGTCGACGGAAAAGCGCAACCGCAGCCATAGTGGCACGAGGATCAGGACCATGCCGGCAATGGCGCCGATCACCATCAAGAGCGGAATAAGGATCGGACCGGGCAGGCCGGCGAGCATTTTTGACCCGAAGGCCGCAACGGCAATGGCGCCGAAATAGAATTGTCCCTCGGCGCCGATGTTCCACAGACGGGCGCGAAAGGCGACTGCGGCGGCCAATCCCGTCAGGATCAATGGCGTCGCGCGGGTGAGCGTCTCCGTTGCCGAAAGCCGCGAACCGAAGGCGCCGAGCAGGATTCGCCGATAGGCTTCGAAGACGGGTGCGCCGGCAATCGCGATCAGTATGCCGGCGAGCGCAAGGGCCGCGACGACCGAGAGCACGGGAGCGAGGATCATCATAGACAGTGGGCGGTGTTCGCGCCGTTCAAATCGCATGTTCGGTCCCACTCTTCTCTTTCCATTCCCCGGCCATCATCAGCCCCAGCAGGCGGGCATCGGCCTTATCGGCATCGATAGGCGCCGAAAGGCGTCCGCCGACGATTGCCTGGATGCGATCGGCCAATGCAATGACCTCGTCCAGATCCTCCGAGATGAGCAGGACGGCGGTGCCTTGCCGGCGCGCTTCCAGAATGCGTCCGTGAACGGCGGCCACTGCACCTTCATCCAGCCCGCGCGCTGGTTGGGCGGCGATCAGGATTCGTGGTCGCTCATGGAGATTGCGACCGAGGATCAGCTTCTGCATATTGCCGCCCGATAATAGCCGGGTGCGTGTCGCAGCATTGCCGCCGCGCACGTCGAATGCCTCGATGATCTCCTGTGCAATGGCCATGCCGGCACCCTTGTCGACCAGACCATGTTTCGAATAGGAAGGCAGGCGCTCGAGCACGGCATTCTCCCAGATCGCCATTTCGCCGATGGCACCATCACGGTTTCGGTCTTCCGGAATGCGCCCGATGCCAGCCTCGATAATCGCGGCAACGTCGAGATCGCCGACGGGCTTGCCGAACAGAAGAAGCTCGCCGGATGAGCGGTTCGACGTGCCGGACAGGATTTGCCCCAAGGTCGCCTGACCGTTGCCCGATACGCCGATGATCCCCAGAACCTCGCCGGCTCGGACATGGAAGCTGATCTTTTTCAACCGTTCGAAGCCACCGGTCTTGACGATGATATCGCGAGCTTCGAGCACGATGTCGGCCGGCGTCGACGCTTCGCGGGTCGGGCGTGTGACGCGATGTCCGACCATCAGCTCCGCAAGCTCGGCCTTGCTGGTCTGAGATGCCTGTCTTTCGGCCGCGACCTTGCCGCCGCGCAGGACGACGATACGATCGGCCGTCGCCATGACTTCATCGAGCTTGTGCGAAATGAAGATCAAGGACAGGCCTTGTGCGGCCATCTGTTTCAACGTCGAAAAGAGCTTTTCTGCCTCGATCTGGGTGAGAACGGCGGTCGGCTCGTCGAGGATCAGGATGCGCGCATCGTTGTAGAGCGCTTTCAGGATTTCCACCCGCTGCTGCTCGCCGACCGAGAGATCGCCGAGGCGGGCATCCGGATCGACTTTCAAGCCGAAGCGTTCGGCAATCGCCAGAAGCTTGTTGCGGGCCGCTGCCGTTTGGGACTTGAGCGACCAAAGTCCCTCCGTGCCCGTCATGATGTTTTCCAGCACTGTCAGGTTCGGCGCGAGCGAGAAATGCTGATGCACCATGCCGACGCCCGCCCGGATCGCCGCGCGCGGCTTGCCCTGCGGCAATTCCACATTGTCGATCAGGATGCGACCGGCATCGGGCACATAGTGCCCGAAGAGGATGCTCATCAGCGTCGTCTTGCCGGCACCGTTCTCGCCGAGCAGGGCAACGATCTCACCCTTTGCTAGAGATAGCGAGATATTGTCATTGGCAATCGTGCTGCCGAAGCGTTTGCTGACACCTTCGATGGAAAGGACAGGGATGGTCATGCCGGAAAGCCTGCAATCGGGTAGCGATGCTGCCAACGTTGCTCAGCCTCGAGCGCGGATGCAAGCTGCAGCAACAGCTTATCCTCACCCATGGGGGCCATCAGTTGGACTGGCAGCGGCAATCCCTCCGCATCCTCGCCGAAGGGAAGTGTGATGGCCGGAAAGCCAGAAATATTGACGAGCGCGGCAAGAGGGGCAAAGCATATCATGCGCTCGAGGTGCAATTCCGTGTCCGAATGATCCGTTGGAAAGGACCCGATGGGTGGCGGTGCCGAGGCGAGCATCGGCATGACGATGACGTCGACCCTGTCGAAGATCTCCCACAGAATGCGGCTAGCCTTCACGGCGCCATTGAGGGAGCTCCAAAGGACTGTTGCCGGCATGGCGCGCCCGCGCATGATGAAGGCTTGCGTCATCGTCTCGGCGAGACGCGTGTCCAGTTCGAGATCGTCAATCAGGTGGGCGATATTGACGGAAATGATATCGCCAAACGCGCGGCTGCTGGCCTGAACGGCGCTTTCCATCTCATCCCAACGGATGGATATCAGCTCGTTTCCCCGGCCTTCGAGGAAACTGGCCGCTGCTTCCACCGCTTGGGCCTGATCCTGTTCGATTGCGTAACGCTGGCCAGTGTCTGCAAGGAGCCCAATGCGAAGCTTACCCGTCTTGGGCGGGAGTTGAGCGATATCCGCGTATGGCCCTCTTGTCTTTCCCCGGACAACATCGAAGATTTGTGCGGTGTCGCGAACGGAGCGGGTGACCGCAAGTTCGCTGGCGATGCCGCCGAGATGATTGCCGAAGGAGGGGCCGCCGGGCACGGCGCCGCGTGTCGGCTTCAGTCCGACAAGGCCGCAGCAAGCGGCCGGCACGCGGATCGAGCCGCCCGCGTCCGTCGCATGCGCGATCGCAACGATACCGGCGGCGACTGCGGCCGCGGCACCACCCGACGAGCCGCCGGCAGTTCTGCTAGGATTTAACGGGTTTCGGCAGATCGGACCGATTGCCGGTTCGGATGCGAGTGAGAAGCCGAATTCCGGACTGGTGGTCAAACCGAAGGCGCAGAGACCGGCATCGCGAAAACGCTCTGCCAAATCGCTGTCCGCGCCTTTGCCCGTGCGGGCGAACAGGCGAGAGCCAGCGGTCACCGGCAGCCCCGGGAAGGGGCCGCCGAGATCTTTGGCGACCGTCGGTACGCCGGCAAAGGCGCGCTGCGCAAAGCGCTCGGGATACGCCGATGCCTCCTGATCCAGGGCATGTGCTGCCGCGAGCCCGGCTTCAGGATTGACATAGGTAATGGCGCCAAGCTCATCTTTCATGGCGCAGGCGGCAAGTGCCGCCTGCATGGCATCCACACAGGTAAGCTTGCCGGACTTGATCGCGCCGGCCAGCTCCGTGGCGTCAGTGAATGACGGTCTGGTCATGATCGAGCCGAAGGATTACTTCGGCTGATCCGCTACCTTCGGCACTTCGAAGCTGCCGGCCTTGATGTCGGCGCGGACCTTCTCCATTGCAGCTTCGGCCTCTGCTGGTGCTGTGCCCTTCACATAGACGATATCGCTGCCGCCTTCCTTCATCAGGCCGTAGGCCGTGTAGTTGCGGCCAACCGGCTTGCCGGCGGCAACATCGGCGATTGCGGCATTGAGAATGGGGCGGAAATACCACATGGCATTGGCGAAAACGGTGTCGGGATAGCGCGGCGTGTAATCGATCAGCGATCCCACCGATTTGATATGCCGCTCCTTGGCGGCATCGGCCGTGCCGATGCGCTCACCGAAGAGCACGTCGGCACCAGCGTCGATCTGCGCGAGACCGGCTTCACGCGCCTTCGGCGGGTCGAAGAAGGTGCCGATGAAGGAGACGAGGTGCTTGCAATCGGGGTTGACCGCTTTGACGCCCGCGGCAAAGGCATTGATCAGCATGTTGACTTCGGGAATCGTGATGGCGCCGACGGAGCCGACGACATTCGACTTGGTCATCTTGCCCGCCAGCATACCGGCGAGATAGGCGCCGTCATAGTTCCAGGTGCCGAAGACGCCGAAATTGCTCTCGGCAGCCTCGCCGCTGGATCCGAGAACGAAAGCCGTATCCGGATAGTCGGCAGCAACCTGGCGTGCTTCCTTCTCTACAGCATAGGCCTCGCCGATGATCAGCTTGTTGCCCTGTTCGGCATATTCGCGCATGGCACGCGGATAATCCGTACCCGAAACGCCTTCGGAAAAGACATATTCGATAACGCCTTCCTTGGCGGCATCCTGAAGCGCCTTGTGAAGACAGGAATTCCACGCGTTTTCGACCGGCGAGGCGTGAATGCCTGCGACTTTGAGCGGCGCTGCGGCGCGGGCGGCTGGCGCAAGAGCGCCGACGCCGAGCGCGATGCCGGATGCGATGACAGCGCGGCGTGACAGTATGATTCTATTGGTCATTTTTCAGTTCCCCTGCTTTTTGATCGTTTGGTAAAAAATCATAGGAGGGGGCTAAAAAAGTGTCAAGCAATTGGCGTGCTTAAATAATATGCGAGAGCGCTCGAAATCTACTCGTCGCTTACAGCACTAGATAGCCCGAGCGGGTATTCAATTGTTTTTCGGGCGACCACCGTTTGTGGTCTGGCGAGCAAGCATGATGTCAAGCTGCAATACGGTCGATCATATGTGCAATGGCTGCGCGATAGCGATCCGCATCACCCCCCGCATCGATGGCGAGAGCGGCGCGATCGAAGGCCGCTGAGAGAATATCGGCGAAGGCCTCAACGGCGATATCCGCCCCCTGGCTACGACTGAGCGTCGCTTCCAGACCATGTTTCAGTGTAAGGGTGGTGGTTTCCTCATCCAGCTGCTTCATATCGACAAAACCAAGCACAGTCGGTCCTTCAATCAGTAGAAGTCGCGTGCGGCCGACAACCCGCATTGCATCGAGATAGGCATTGCTGCCGGCGATCAGGGCGGCGCGGGGCGCAAGATGATCAGGGGTTGCCTTCTCTATGGCGCGGGTCACCGCCAGAGCTTCCTCTGTGACAACTGCGCGAAACAGCGCACGCTTGTCCTCGAAATGATGATAGAGCGCGCCGCGCGTGATGCCGGCGGCGGCCACGATCTCCGGCGTCGAGGTCTCGGCATAGCCCTTTTCCACGAATAGGGCGCGGGCAGCCGCGATGAGTGCAGCCTTGGTCTTTTCGGTTCTCTCACGGTTGGAGCGCGGATCTTGCATGCATGCAGCCTGTATGTTATTCGAAATAATACAGACAGATTGTATGTCTTTTGAGGGAGGAAGTGAAGCATGAAGGTAACGAGCTATTATCCGGTGATCATGACTGAGCGCGTCGAGGAAACCGCTGCCTTTTACGTGAAGCATTTCGGCCTCCAGGAGAGTTTCACCAGTGATTGGTACGTCCATCTGCAGTCGGCTGAGGACAGCGCCGTCAATCTCGCCATTCTGAATGGGCAGCATGAGACGATTCCGCTGCAGGGGCGCGGTAAGGTCGCAGGCTTATTGCTCAACTTTGAAGTGGATGATGTCGATGCCGTTCATGGGCGCTTGCGGGCGGCCGGCCTGCCGATCCTGCTGGCCATCCGCAACGAGGATTTCGGTCAGCGTCATTTCATCACGTCCGATCCCAACGGCGTCTTGATCGACATCATCAAGCCGATACCGCCAAGTGCGGAGTTCGCATCTCTCTATGTCGAGCACGCACTTCCGCAGGATCGTTAAGGTGCTGGGCGCAATCGATAAAATCGAGCGATGCAACTCTATCTTTGATTAACTAGGTCGCTTCACCCAATATTTCGCTTTTCATGCGACAAAGCGGGCCAGAGGTAAGGTGACCCATGCAAGAGCTCCCGGTTTCGTCAAAAATCATCAAATCAGTCTATTTCCGCCCGGATGACGGACGGCTTTACATCCGCTTCAAGAACGGTGAGGAACGTCAATTCACCGGCGTTCCGCAGAAGGCGGCGATCGCCATGGTGAAAGCGCCGTCGCCCGGCCAACACTATATCGAGCATATCCGCACCCAGTTCGAACGAGTCGCTTGAAAAGCGAGCCGCCGGCTGATCGGCGCCTTCGCTTTGAAGGAGCCAGCTCGTTCGTTTTCCATCACGAAGTCGAACGAGCTTTATGTCTCGGTGCATTGATAAACACTAAGTTGCGCTATCTATATCACTCATAACCACCTTTCAGGGAGGAAGATGCGTGATTGATGAGAAGCAGCTTATTTCCAAGATCACCTGGAGGCTTATGCCCTTTTTGGGCATCCTCTATCTGATCGCCTATATCGATCGCCAGAATGTCAGTTACGCCAAGCTTGAGATGGTCGATGCGCTCGGCATGAGCGAGTACGCCTATGGCCTTGGCGCGTCGCTGTTCTTCATCGGCTATTTCATCTTCGAGGTGCCGAGCAACCTGCTTCTGGACAGGTTCGGAGCCAGCAGGTGGTTTGCGCGCATTCTGATCTCCTGGGGCGCGGTCACGGTCGCGCTTGCCTATACGCAGAATGCGACCATGTTCTATATTCTTCGCTTCCTGCTAGGCGCTTGCGAGGCCGGATTTTTTCCAGGCGTACTTTATCTGCTAACCCTTTGGTATCCTTCGGCCTATCGCGGCACGATGGTCGGGCTTTTCATGATCTTCAGCGCCTTCGCCAATGCGATCGGCGCGCCACTTGGTGGCGTGCTGCTGGACCTGAACGGCCTTTATGGTATTGCCGGCTGGCAATGGGTCTTCCTGGTGACCGGTATCCCAGCCATTATTGCCGGCTTCGTAACCCTGTCTTACCTACCGGATCTGCCATCCAAAGCGACGTTCCTCGACGATACGGAAAAGAACTGGCTGAAGGACCGGCTCGCGGTGGAAAATTCCGGCATGGAGCAGAACGCCGCCGACGGCTTCAAGGCGCTCGTCAATCCGCGCGTGCTGCTGATGGCGCTTTGCTATATCGGTTTCCCGCTCGCCGCCTATGGCCTCAGCTACTGGCTGCCGACGATCGTCAAGAATTTCGGCGTCAGCAACACGACGAACGGTTTCCTGAACATTATCCCGTGGATTCTCGTCGCCATCGCTCTGTATGCCGTCCCGCGCGCAGCGGACAAGGCGGAGTCCAAGACGCCCTATATCGTCATTCCCGCGCTGGTCGGCGCCGTAAGCCTGGTGTTATCTGCCGTTATTCCCGACCATACGCTGCAGTTTGTTTTCCTCTCCATTGCGGCGGCCGGCATCTTCGCGGGTCAGCCAGTGTTCTGGAGCTTGCCGTCGCGCTTCCTACAGGGAGCGGGTGCGGCAGCGGGCCTTGCTGCCATCAATTCAGTCGGCAATCTCGGCGGCTTCATCGCTCAGAACGTCGTGCCCTGGATCAAGGATTCCACGGGAAGCACGATCGCGCCGATGTTCTTCTTGGCCGCCTGCCTTCTGATTGCGGTGCTGTTGGTCCTTGTGATCGGACGCATGATACCGCGCACACCCCGGCCGGAAGATCTTGGCAATCCTAACGCAGCCCGCGTGAAATAATTGCGCTCATGCTCGCAAAAGCATCCGCCAAATGAGAGGGGCGGCCTGATGGCCGCCCCAATTTTTTCTGGTGCTGATACTAAGCTCACGCAAAGGCGTAGGAACCATCCGGACGCTTGGGCACGCGCCGCTGCCAATGGATATAACCTTCCTCTTCCATGGCCTTTTCGTCCATCTCGACGCCCCAGCCGGGCCGATCGGGTCTAAGCTCGAGATAACCGTCCTTCGGCAGATAGGGGTCGACGACATAGCGGGTTTCCCCCTGTCGCTGTTCGACTTCGTTGCCGCCATAGACGTAGGCCTGACCCTTCGGCAGCCGATATTCGAGTATCCTAAAGTTCTGTGCGGCGGCCGAGAAATGCACGTTGACGGCGGTTGCGAGCGGTCCCATCGGATTGTGTGGGGCAACACCGACGAAATGCGCTTCGGCGATCGTCGCGATGCGCCGCATCTCGCTGATGCCGCCGACGACGCAGATGTCGGGCTGGATCAGGTCGGCGCCCTTGACCTGCAGCAGGCGCAGGAACTCGTTGCGGTTATAGAGGGACTCGCCGGTCGCGAGCACGCAATTGAGGCCCTGTTTCAGCTCGCCCCACATCTCGATGTTTTCGGGCCGCAGCGGCTCTTCATAGAAAAGCGGATCATAAGGAGCCAGCGCATTGCCGAGCTGGCGGGCGGCGACCGGCTCGAAGATTTTCGCATGGGCGTCGAAGGCGATCTCATAGTCGTCGCGCACGGTCTCGCGCAGCGAACGGAAATAGTCGGCCGATGCCTTGACGACATTGCCCCAGCGATGGGCGTGCATGTCGATGCGCCATGGGCTGAGCTTGAAGGCGGTAAAGCCCCATTCGGCGTTCAGACGGTCGAGCTCGTCGCGGGCAGCCGGCGCATCCGGAGCGGTGTAGACGCCGGCATAGACCTTGATGCGGTCGCGCACCGCGCCGCCGAGCAGCTTGTAGACCGGAACATTGAGGGCCTTGGCTGAAAGATCCCAGAGGCAGTGATCGAGCGCGGAAATCGCCGAAAGGCCAAGCGCGCCCGGCGGGAAGCGGCTCTGCTGGATCAGCAGGTTGACGAGATAGTCGATCCGGCTTGGATCCTGGCCGGCGAGGAAACCGTAGAGATAGTCGAGAATCGGCGGCAGTGCCAAATCCGGGCCGTGGTTGTAGCACTCGCCCCAGCCCGTCAGTCCATCGTCCGTATCCAGCGCCACGATGACGCGCGGGCGATCCTTGTCGCGGGTCACAAATACCCGCATGCGGTCGATCTTCATCTTATCTTCCTTCTATCGATTGACATGAATGCGGCATGGGAGGTGCCGCAGGTGGGGAAATCATTGCGCGCATCGCGGGGAAGCCTGGCTCGTGGAAAATGGGCGTTGCGGCGTTGTCGAGGGAAGGCATCAAGCCGCGCTCCCGTTCTTCACGGTTTCGGGCTCGACATAGCGGAACCGCCGCGAGTGATCCCTGTCGCGAGGGTCAGGGCGAGGGATCGCCGAAATCAGCGCCTGCGTATAGGCATGTTCGGGTGCATTGCAGACCTTGTCGGCATCGCCGACCTCGACGAGGCGCCCTTTGTACATGACGCCGACGCGGTCGCACATGTAGCGGATGACGCCGATATCATGACTGATGAAGATATAAGCGAGGCCAAGTTCGTCCTGCAGCCGCATAAGGAGATCGAGCACCTGCGAGCGGACGGAAACATCGAGAGCCGAGGTCGCCTCGTCCGCGACGATCACGCGAGGATTGAGGGTAATGGCGCGGGCAATGCCGATGCGCTGGCGCTGACCGCCTGAGAAGGCATGCGGATAACGCTCGCGCGCCCTCGGATCGAGGCCGACTTGCTCCATCAGATGGCAGACGCGCTCGTCGAGCGCCCGGCCCCTGGCGATCCCGTTGACGAGCAATGGCTCGCCGATGATCTGCGAGACCGTCATGCGCGGATTGAGCGAGCCGAATGGGTCCTGGAACACCATGCGCAGCTCGCGGCGCGCTGCCGCAAGGGCCGCCCCCTTGGCGCTTGCCAAGTCGGTGACGTCGCCATCGGCGCGGCGATAGAGGATCTCGCCTGCGCTCGGATCGATAAGGCGCATGATCGAGCGGCCCATCGTCGTCTTGCCCGATCCGCTCTCGCCGACGATCCCAAGCGTTTCGCGCGGCAGAAGCGAGATCGAGACGTCGTTGAGAGCGCGGACTTCGCCAAAGCTCATCGATACATTGCGCAATTCGAGGATCGGGACAGCGCTTCTATCGAGCGGCGGCCGCGCCAATCGGATTTCGGCCTTCCTCTCGAGCTTCAGCACTGAGCCGATCAGCATGCGGGTATAATCGTCCTTCGGCGCATGGAAGATCTGCTCGACCGGACCGTATTCCCTAACGACGCCATTGTGCATGACGAGCACATCATCGGCGATCTGCGCGACCACGCCCATGTCGTGGGTGATAAACAGCACCGCCATGCCATTGGCTTTCTGCAGCCGGGCAATGAGGTCGAGGATTTCGGCCTGCGTCGTGACATCAAGTGCCGTCGTCGGCTCGTCGGCGATCAGAAGCTGCGGCTTGCAGGCAAGCGCCATGGCGATCATGGCACGCTGACGCATGCCGCCCGAATATTGAAAAGCGTAGCGGTCGATCGCCTTTTCAGGCGAGGGGATTTCCACCTGTTTCAAAAGCGAGATCGCCTCGGCGCGTGCCTCAGCCTTGCTCATCTTCGTATGGAGGCGCAGCGCCTCCATGATCTGGTCGCCGACCGTGTGGACCGGCGAGAGCGACGCCATCGGCTCCTGAAAGATCATGGCAATGTCGCGTCCGCGGATTGACCTGATCTGCCGGCCGCGCGGATTGAGCTTGACGAGATCGACCGAACTGCCGCCAGCACCGTTGAGAATGATCGAGCCGCCAGTGATGCGGCCGGGGGCATCGACGATCTGCAGGATCGAGCGTGCAGTCACGGATTTGCCCGATCCGCTCTCGCCGACGACGCAAAGCGTCTTTCCAGGCTCGATGGCAAAGGAGAGATTATCGACCGCGCGAAACGTGCCGGTTCGCAAGGGAAAGTCGACGGTGAGGTTCTTGACCTGCAGCAGAGGGCGAGCGGTGTTCATGGAAACGATATCGGTCATGCCCGCCTCATTTGTTGTAGGGATCGGCCGCGTCGCGCAGGCCATCGCCGAGAAGGTTCAGGGCCATGACGGCGATAACGACGGCGACACCCGGCAGAAAGAGCCATGGTGCGGTTGCGATCGAGCGGATGTTCTGCGCCTCGCGCAACAGCACGCCCCAAGAAATGGTCGGCGGCTGCAGGCCGAGCCCCAAGAAGGAGAGGGATGTCTCGGCTAGGATCATCGCCGGCACGGCAAGCGTGATCGAGGCTATGATGTGGCTAGCGAAGCTCGGCAGCATATGGCGGAAGATGATGCGCCCTTCGCTGGCGCCGTCGAGTCTGGCTGCGGCGACAAACTCTTCTGTTCGCAGCGACAGGAAGCGGCCGCGCACGACGCGGGCGAGCTGGGCCCAGCCGGTCAACGACAGGATGATCGTGATCATCATATATTGCAGCGCCGCCGGCCAGCCCTGCGGCAGGGCCGCCGCCATGGCAAGCCAGATCGGAATGGTCGGCAGCGACAGCACGAAATCGATCAGGCGCTGGATGAAGAAGTCGAGCTTTCCTCCGTAATAGCCTGAAACTCCTCCAAGAACGATACCGAGTAGAAGCGAGAAGAACACACCGACGAGGCCGATCGATAGCGAAATCTGCGCACCTTGGACGGTGCGGCTGAAGACGTCACGGCCGAGCCGATCTGCGCCGAACAGCAAAAGCGGTGTCGTCTTGTCCGTGGAGGCCAGCAGGTGAATGTTGCTCGTGAAGAGCCCGAGTACGGAATATTCGTAGCCGCGACCGAACAGGCTGATTGAGACGCGCTTGGTCGTGTCTTCCTTGAAGATCGGCGCAAGCGTTTCCGGATCGCGTGTGAGCTTTAGCGGATAATAGTGCAGCCCGAAGGAGAAGCCGTTGTCCGTATCGAAGAAATGCACCTTCTGCGGCGGGTGAAAGGTTGCGCGTGCATTCTGCTGATTGGGGTCATTGATGGCAAAGAAGCCGGGCGCGACCGCGACGATATACATCAATATGGTGACGACGAGGGCGACCATGGCAAGCTTGTGGCGGCGGAAAGCCCACCAGATCAGCTGCCATTGCGAGGCGACGGCGTTTCGGTCGGGGCGCAGGTTCGTGACGGCGGTATCGGCCATGGGCTGCTCCTATTCCAACCGGATGCGGGGGTCGACAAGGGCAAGCAGAATGTCGCTGATGAGCGACCCGATCAGCGTCAGCGCGCAGATCAGCAGCACGAAGGCACCGGCCAGATACATGTCCTGCGCCATCAGCGCCTGCAGCAGCAATGGTGCCGCCGTTGGCAGGTTGAGAACGATCGCGACGACGACTGAGCCCGAAATGAGATTGGGCAGCAGCCATGCGATGGTGGAGATGAACGGATTGAGCGCGATGCGCAGCGGGTATTTCACAAGCAGCCGAAACTCGGAGAGGCCTTTTGCCCGAGCCGTTGTCACATAGGGTTTCGGCAGCTCGTCGAGCATATTGGCGCGCATGACGCGAATGAGGCTTGCGGTCGACGAAACGGCAAGAATGACGACCGGCAGCCACAAATGCGAGAGCAGATCCAGCATCTTGGCGATGCTCCAGGGCGCCGTCTCGAATTCGGTGGAGAACAGACCGCCGACATCCTGGCCGAACTCGACGGCTGCGACATACATCAGCACCAGCGCCAGCAGGAAGGAGGGGATGGCGAGCCCGAGAAAGGTGAAGGCGGTAAAGAAATAATCGCCGATCGAATATTTCTTGACGGCGGAATAGACGCCGATCGGCAGCGCGATCGCCCAGGTCGCTATCAGCGCTGCAAGTGCCAGAATGAGCGTCAGCGCCATGCGCTCCCAAATCAGGCCCGAGACCGGTTGTTGCCATTCGAACGAAATACCGAAATCGCCGCGCGAAAGAATGCCCCACATCCATTTCAGATATTGGATGAGCATCGGCTGATCGAGGCCGAAGCGTTCGCGCAATTGCGCAGCTGTGTTCTGATCGACCACTTCATTCGAAGAGGCGAGCGTGGCGATGTAGGTCGTCACATAGTCGCCGGGAGGCAGCTGGATCAGCACGAAGGCCAGGAAGCTGATGGCGAAAAGGGATGGGATCATCCACAAGAGGCGTTTACCGATGAAGACCAGCATGGCTGTTTCTCGCAGTGAGTGCTGCCACGGGCAGCTCCGCATCAAGGAAAGCGCCGCCCGTGGAAGGCGGCGCTTGATCGGCGCAATCAACTGGTGAAGAAGAATTGCTGCGGCATGGCCGGTCCCGGATTGGGCCAGGACCAGCTGTCCGGCTGCTTTTCCGGAACATTGTGCAGGTTATTGCGGATGATGCCGAAACCGCCGACGGCAAGGCAAAGCCCAACAGTTTCAAATTCTTCGGCGGCGATGTCGAAGATCTGCTTCATGACGGCGCCGCGCTTGTCGAGATCGGCCGTCGAGCGTGCCTCGTCGAAAAGCTTCATGCGCTTTTTTTGGCTCTCCGGCGGCTCCTCGCCCTGTTTGCCATTCGAGGTGTACCAGACCGACCATGGAATGGCGTAGCGCGAACCCTGCGGGTGGAAAGCGAAGAAATCGCGCGGATCGAGCATCGGATCGAGGCCGCCAGGCCCCGGCCAGACCTGAGCATCATGGGCATTGTCGTCGCCACGGGTGTAGTAAAGCGCGCGCTCGATCGTATTGACCTTCATGTCGACGCCGATCTGTGCCCAATGCGCCTTCACCAGTTCGAGGGCATCGACCAGATCGGGATAGAGGGTCGGTATGACGTCGACGGCGAAGAAGACTTTCTGGCCGTCCGGCCTCAGGCGGAAGCCGTTTGCATCCTTCTTGCCGTAGCCGGCCTCATCGAGCATGGCTCCGGCCTTGTCCGGATCGTAGTTGGTAAATTGACGGGCATATTTTTCATTGTACCAGGGATGCTCCGGTCGCGGCCCGGCCTGGTATCCCTCGCTCTGGCCGAAATAGACGATGTCGATGATTTCCTGTCGATTGATCCCGAGCGAGAGCGCCTGCCGGACCGACTTGTCGGCAAACATCTTGCGCATGGCCGGATCTTTATGGGTGATGTTGAAGTAGATCTGGCATTGCTGCGAGGTGGAAGGGACAAGAGTTAGAAGGCGATAATCGCCCTTCTTCATGTTCTGCGAGAGCGTCGGCTTGTTGGCCAGCACGCTGATATGGCGCTCCTGAATATCGATCTTGCCGGAAATGACGTTCAGCATCAGCGATTCCACATCCTGCGAGATGCCGAAATTGATCTCGTCGACATAGGGAAGCTGGTTGCCTGAGGTATCGACCTGCCAGAAGTATGGGTTGCGGGTCATGACGACACGGGTTGCTCCGCCGGTATAGGGTTCCTTGACGACCCAGGGATCGAGCGTCGGCTTGTCCGGATTGCCCCAGCGTGAGGGGATTTCGATGTCGCCGCAGCGTGCGCGGAAGAGTTCGGGCCAACTGCTGACGCCGGCCTTCTTCGCATCCTCCGCGACGTTCGGATTGTATTTCGGCAAGAACTGGCTGCAATAGTGCTTCGGAAACAGCGTTGGATGCTGGCCGAGCGGGGTGGCGAGATTTTCCAGATAAAGCGCGTTCGGAGCGGCAAAGGTGAATTTCACCGTATAGTCGTCAATCTTCGTGACATCGACTGCCTTGCCGGCAACGGAGAGCTGAGCCGGCGTTGCGCTATAGAGATCGGTATTCTTGACGCAGTCCTCGATGGCGAAAACGACGTCATCCGCCGTGAATGGCTGACCGTCGGACCAGCGTGCGCCTTGAATGAGATAGAAGGTGAACTGCGAGGCGTCGGCATTGACGTCCCAACGTTCGGCGAGGTTCGGCAAAACCTGCGTGAATTCGAGATTCCAGCGCACCAGACTCTGGTTGCCCACCACGCGCAGGATACCGTTGTGGTCGGACGAGCCTCGCAGGCCGCGCCGTAAGGTGCCGCCATAGGTGCCGACTTTTTCATAAGGGGTGACGACCATCGGCTTTTTCGGCAGCCGGTCGGCCAGTGGCGGCAGCTTGCCATCCTTGACGAGCGCAGCCAGGGCGGGTGCCTCACCGCCTGCATCGGCAGCGTTGACACGACCGGCCAGAGACAGGGCTGCCATGCCCGCCATACCGCCGAGGACGGCACGCCTGCTCACTCCGCGGGACAATATTTCATCGCGCATCGAATCCCTCCCGTTTTGATTTCGGCCGGGCTTTGCCTCGACCGATGCGACAGGCTCCCGTCCCATCGCCATGCACCCCTCAGGCGCAGCGTCGAGACCATATTACGTTCTCAGATAATTACAAGAGTTGACAGATTTTTACAGATTTAGTAGCCCTGTCGCGCAGGAAATGCGCTATGGCTGTCGCCGGCCAGCATTCACGAAGGACGATGATGAAACTCTCTGTCGCCAACGATTCCGGTGCGGGCGCGACGCGCTTCGGCGACATCATCTATGAGAGGATCGTCGCCATGATTGCGGATGGAACCTTTCCGGTGAATGAGCGGCTGCCGGCGGAAGCGAAGCTTGCGGACATGTTCGGCGCGTCACGACCCGTCGTGCGCGACGCCCTGGAGAGACTGCGTGCCGACAGCCTGATCGTGTCGCGCAAGGGGTCGGGTTCCTATGTGAGGCAAAGGCCGGATTCCTCGGTCCTGAAAATGGTGCCTGTAGGGTCGCTTGCCGATGTCCAGCGCTTTTTCGAATTTCGCGCCGGGCTCGAGGCCGAGGCGGCCGAGCTTGCGGCGCGCAACTGGCAGGCTGACGACAAGGAACGGATCACCGCAGCGCTTCAAAAGATCGAACAATGTCTTCGCGAGGGCCGGCTTGGCGCGGAAGAGGATCAGGAGCTGCACGACGCCATTGCGATCGCGACTGGCAATCAGTTCCATATTACCGTCCGTGAATTGTTCCGGCCGCATTTCGCTATCGGTCATTCCGTGACCCGCAGCCTCAGCCTCAAGCGGACGCCCGAGCAGATCCGCAGTGTTCAGGATGAGCACGCCGTCATCGTGCAGGCGATTTTCGCGCGGCAGGAGACTGAGGCTCACGATGCCATGAAGCGACATATCTTGAATGCACGCGCCCGCATGTTCCAGGGCGTATAGGGAATTGGATGGGGCGAAGGCGAGGTGATGACTTCTTTACGCCTCCTCGTTTGCGTCCCGATAGATGATAAAGGGTAAGGGTAGGAAGATGAGCATTGAAACCATGCGGCGGGTGCTGACCGGCGTCTCCGGTGTTCCGGTCACGGCCTATGATGGGAGTGGCGAAGTGGAACCGCGCGTGACCGCTCAAGTCTATCAGCGGGTAGCGGCTGCCGGGATTCATAACATCGTCGCAGCGGGCAATACGGGCGAATTCTATGCACTTACTCCGGGAGAGATCCGCCAAGTCCACGAAGCTGCGATCAAGGGTGTCGACGGCAAGGCGCCGGTGACGGCAGCGATCGGCCGTTCATTGCGCGAGGCGATCCAGATGGCGAAGGATGCTGCCTCAATCGGCGCCTCCGCCGTCATGTCGCATCAACCGGTGGATCCGTTCGCCGCACCCGGCTCGCAGATCGACTATTTTCGCGATCTGGCGGAGGCTTCGCCGCTCCCGCTCGTTGCCTATGTCCGCGCCGAAGGCTTCAGTGTCGACGACATGGTCCGTCTGGCCGGTCACGGCAACATTGCCGGCATCAAGTTCGCGACAACGGATCTGATGCTGCTTTCACGGGCGATCGCAGCTTCCGATCCGAACGGCGCGCTGTTCGTCTGCGGTCTCGCTGAGAGCTGGGCCCCGACATTCGCCGCCGCCGGCGCAAGGGGCTTCACGTCGGGCCTCGTCAATGTTGCTCCGAAACTGTCGCTTGCTGTGCATGCGGCTTTGGAGAAGGGCGATTTTGCCGCTGCCCGCGCCATCGTCAACAAGCTCGAGCCCTTCGAACGCATGCGCACCAAGTTCCGCAACGGAACAAACGTCACCGTCGTCAAGGAGGCCGTCACCTTTTCCGGCCTGAAGGTCGGCCCTGTTCGCGTTCCCGGTGTGCCGCAGCTCGATGTGAAGGATCGCGAGGAGCTTTTTGCCTTGTTGCGCAATTGGCAGGAAGCAGGCGAACTTGCCGCCGCCTGACGCTGCGGTATCCGGCGATCGCGACCTCTCCATGACCTGAACTTAGCGTTCTATGGGATATCGTCATAATATATGTCAGCGGCTTGGCGAATGGCGCTGTGTGAAATGATACTGGCCGACCCGTCAGCTTTTGCCGGGGTCGGCCGTTCGTTGGAGCGGACCAAGCCTTAGAGCCCGGTCTCTACTTTGCCTCCTTCGATCCCGCCAGATTTTCGACGGCAGTCAGGATCTTGTAGACCGACGAAACGCGTGCAGGGATCGGAAAATTCCTGTTTGCCAGCAGAACGATACCGATCTGCCGGGCCGGTATGAAGGCTGCGTATGCGCCAAAGCCATTCGTTGAGCCTGTCTTATTGAGAAGGACATCCTTGCGTGGCTGTTGAGGCGGGTCGAGCCGGGTGATCTTGTGGGGCTCAAGCGCCATGTCGGAGGAATTGCCGGCAAGCAGCCGGGCAAGCGTCGTCGGATAGGCATAGATTTCCCAGCCGAGCGCCTGCGTCGTGTTGTCGACGCGGTAATAACCGACATGCGTCGCATCGATTGCCTGCCGAAGTGTGGCGTCGAGCTTTGCTTCACCCATATTGGCCTCGAGAAAAGCAAGCATGTCGGAGCCTGTAGTCTTGATGCCATAGGCCTGCGTGTCGAAGACGCCGCCATTGACGCGGATTGGTTTGCCCTGCTTCGAATAGCCATAGGCATAGTTGCTCATCTCAGCCGGTGGAACGCGGATATAGGTGTGGTTGAGGTTGAGACCGGAAAGAATTTTGTCCTGCATCAGCGTGTCGAACGGTTCGCCCATGGCCTGCGCTGCCAGATAACCGAACAGGCCGATGCTGGGATTGGAATATTGCCGATACGTGCCGGGCGCGAAGGAAGGATGCCAGTTGCGATAATAGGCAACCATCTTGTCCTGATCCGTTACCCCGTTGGGAAACTGCAGAGGCAGACCGCCGGCCGAATATGTGGCGAGATCGAGGAGGCTGATCTTGTCGAAACTGGTACCCGCAAGTTCCGGCATATATTTCGTCGCCTTGTCGGAGAAGGAGAGCTTTCCGCTGATCTGGGCGTAGGAGCCAAGGGCTGCCGTAAAGGTCTTGCTGATGGAGCCGAGCTCGAAGATCGTGTCGTTCGTCACCTTCTGGCCGCTCTCCTTCGAGGCGACGCCGTAGTTGAAGATGTAGCGCTTGCCCCTGACAGTAATCGCGATCGCCATGCCCGGTACGTCGTTATCCTTCATGAGCGGACGAATGATTTCGTTGACTGCTCGCTCCAGCTGCTCTGGGTCATTGACTTCGGCGGCGTGGGCACCGACCCCATAGAAAAGGCAGCCTGCGACGATACCGAGCTTCTGCAAAGAATTGGCACGTATATTCAAGATGATATCCTCAGTGTGATGATCGACCGTGCAGGATCGCATGGTCGAAAAGGAAGCGATGATTGGCGGCTGTTATCCGGCCCGTATGAACTCAGATCGCTGCGGCGATGCGGCCGATTTCAGCAATGATGGCGTTGCGTTCGTCAGCTGCGATGGCGGGGATCTCGCAATAGGCCGTTACGATGATGGGGGCGTGCTTCGATGGCCATAGCACCGCGATGTCGTTGGCATTGCCGTATTTGTCACCGTTTGTTCCGGTCTTGTCGCCCACCAGCCAATCCTTCGGAAGGCCGGCGCGCAGTCGGGTGTCTCCCGTCTTGTTGGTGATCAGCCAGGCGGCCAGTTGCGATCGCGAGGCGGCTGTCAGTATATCGGTGAACAGAAGCCGACGCAGATTTTCCAGCATCGCCGAAGCTGTCGTCGTATCGCGTTGATCGTCCGGGGTGTCGTGGTAGTTCAATGTAGGTTCTGTGCGGTCAAGGCGCGTGAGATCGTCGCCGAGGCTACGGCAGAAAGCCGTCACCGCCTTCGGGCCGCCAAAGCTCGCGAGCAACAGATTGGCCGCGGTATTGTCGCTGAGCGTGACGGCGGCCGCACAAAGTTCGCCAACCGTCATGCCATTGTCTCCGGTATTGGGTTCGGTCGCCGGAGAATAGTCGACGAGATCGCTCTTCTTGTAATGAATGCGCCGGTCGAGCTTCTCATCGCCCTTGTCGACACGGGCAAGCACCAGAGCTGCGGCCAGTGCCTTGAAGGTGCTGCACATCAGGATGCGCTCGCCGGCGCGATGCTCGATGCGCTTGCCGCTTGCCAAGTCGAGAATGCTGACGCAGATGCGGCCCGGATGCTTGCTTTCGAGGGCAGCAAGCTGCGCCTCGCCCGTGTTATCGTCTGCAGTACGTCCAACCGCGCTAAGTCCCGCCAGAACAGGCAGTGCAAGCAAGCTGCCGGCAAGGCTTTGCCGGCGCGACAATAAGATCGTCATCACGTTTCCACTTCGATTGATGTTGAGCAAAGAGGTGCGTCTCGGGTCTCGTGGACGTCATTGAGACCCTGCAAATCACCTTGCGAGGCAGACTATGGCTCTGCTTTCTGCCCTAGACAAACGATCAATTCTGAGCTTAGACATGAGAAAAACTTGGTCTTAGGACACAAATGGACATCTCCCAGCTGCCACTGAACGCGCTGCGCGTGTTCGAAGCCTCGGCGCGGCACTGCAGCTTCACGCGGGCGGGCCTTGAACTCCGGGTCACGCAGACGGCGATCAGCCATCAGGTCAAGGCATTGGAGGACGTGCTGGGCGTGACCCTCTTCAAGCGCCTGCCGCGCGGCCTAGCGCTGACCGATGAGGGGCACGCACTGCTGCCGGTGCTGACGGACGCCTTCCGACGGATGAGCGCCACGCTCAGCCAACTGGAGGAAGGAAATTTTGCGGAGATCCTGACGATCGGCGTCGTCGGGACTTTCGCGATCGGCTGGCTTTTGCCGCGCCTGGCGAGCTTCAAGGCGCAGCACCCGCATGTCGATCTGCGCCTGAAGACCAACAACAATCGCGCCGATATGGTGCTCGACGGACTGGATTTCTTCCTGCGCTTCGGTGACGGCGCCTGGCATGGAACGGAAGCGATCCATCTGGTGGATGCGCCGCTCTCCCCGGTTTGCACGCCCGATATCGGGGCGCGATTGCGCAAGCCCGTCGATCTCGCCGATGTCGAGCTGTTACGATCCTATCGGGTGGACGAATGGTCGCTCTGGTTCAGGGTGGCGGGTCTGCCGCCGCCGCATCTTCGCGGTTGGATGTTCGATTCGTCGCTGACGCTCGTGGAGGCGGCTGCGCGAGGCGTCGGCGTCGCGCTCGTGCCCGTCGCGATGTTTTCGCATGACATCGAGGCCGGCAGGATCATGCAGCCGTTCCAGATCACGGCGATGACCGGCAGCTACTGGCTAACGCGCTTGAAATCGCGAGCGGAAACGGCTTCGATGAAGGTGTTTCGCCAATGGCTATTGGCGGAAATCGAGGAGATGCCGGGCTAAATGTGCGGCAAAACGGCGCCGAACTATTGTCCGAAGCCATCTCATTGAAAGTGCAAACGATGTTGTCAGCCGCTTCAGCTTGCGAGTTTCAGCCTGACGGCTCCGGTCCGGGTTCCCGAACGGACCGTTTTGAAGCGTCCGACCAGACCGGCGAGTTCGTTGCTGATATCGGCGAGGTGCCGCGTCGAGGCATTCGTCTCTTCCATGAGCGCGACATTCTGCTGGGTCATCTGGTCCATGTTACGGACCGCGGAGTTGATCTCGCTGATGCCGACGGCCTGTTCCTGTGTCGAGCGGGCGATGGCGCCGACATTCCGGTCGATGGACGCGACCTGATTGCCAATCAAGGCCAACGCCTCGCCAGTCCGGTTGACCAGCTCGACGCCGCGCCGCACGTCATTTGACGATCTGTCGATCAGATCCTTGATTTCCTTTGCCGCCGTTGCCGAGCGCTGCGCCAGCTCGCGGACTTCCTGAGCAACGACGGCGAAGCCCTTGCCCTGTTCGCCCGCTCTGGCGGCCTCGACGCCGGCGTTCAACGCCAGAAGGTTCGTCTGGAAGGCAATGTCGTCGATGACGGAGATGATGTCGGTCATCTTGCGCGACGAGGTTTCGATATCGCCCATGGCGGACACGGCCTGCTGCACGACCTCGCGCGAGCGTTCCGCCTCCGAGGCGGATTCCTTGACGATTGCCTGTACCTCGCGCGTCCGCTCGGCGGTCTGTTCCGAAATCGTGGTGATCTGGTCGATCGCGGCAGCACTTTCCTCGAGCGCAGAGGCCTGCTGTTCCGTGCGCCTTGCCATGTTGTCAGCAGCAGACGAGATCGAACCGGCTTCATCGCGAACACGGGTCACCGAATCTTCGATGCGCTGCATTGCAGTGCCGAGGGATGCAAGCGACTCGTTGTAATTGCTCTTCAAAATCTCGAATTCGGCCGAAAGAGCTTCTGTGATATCAGCCGTCAGGTCGCCGTTCGCAAGGCCGTTCAGCGCTATGCCGAGTGCATCAAGCGCGCGTTCCTGCTCGCGCTGTGCAGCAGCCCGCTCGGACTCCGCGCGGTCGCGCTCATCGGCGAGCACCTGCAGGTAAACCGAGATGCCGTAATCCATATCGAGCAGAGCGGCCTTGACGATTGCCGATAGGCGCCGTGACAAGGCTTGTTCATGCTTGCGCTGCATGAAGCCATTGAGCTGCTGCGCGACGATCGATCGCACCATCCCTTCGAGGATCAAGGCGTAGCCGCCAATATACCAGCGCGGCTCGATACCGAGGCGGGCATGCGTCCTGCCGACCGCCGAGACCGCTTCGACATAATCGGGTCCGTATTGGCCTGACGCGATCGTCTTCCAATGGTCCTGCTGCTTGGATTTGGCGTGGTGCACATGCTGCTGCGACGAAAAGAATTTCGACATTGCCGGATGTTTGACGATCTTCTCGTAAAAGCTGTCGAGAGCGTCTTTGACGGCCGATTCGATAGTCGGCTGCAACTCCGAAAGAGCCTGCCTGGCATCCTGTCCCAGTCCAACAAAGTCGAGCCGATCGTTCAACTCGTCCATTTTCGATGCGCCCACCATAATCTGCTCCAAGAAAGAAATTACAAGCAGTTAGGGCATAGTCATGGTTAAAAATTCATTAGATTTTCACCTCATTTTCGGTGCGCGGCTAGCCGCATTGCATGTGTTGGTTGCGACCATGCCCGTCCCAACATCATTGCCCGGTCCGATGTCATCTGCTAAACGCTGTGGTCATCACGTATCTCGCCACGAGGCCATCGGCATGGGGAACTCCAAGTCAGCAGATAGATAAGCCGCAACAGCTTTTTGTTGTTGCGGCGTGCTGTCGAACTCATTCCCATTGATGCCAGTGGCAGGCGCCGCCCGATCTCTCTTTCGAGCGGAATTTTCTCATGTCTGACATACGCCCGTCCTGGGCCTACTCGCTGCCGGCAGCACTGCTGCTGATGGCGCCTTTTGATATCCTCGCTTCACTGGCCATGGACATCTACCTTCCTGTCGTGCCGTCGATGCCCGGTATTCTCAACACGACGCCTGCGGTGATCCAGCTGACGTTGAGCCTCTATATGATCATGCTGGGTCTCGGACAGGTCGTGTTCGGCCCTCTTTCGGATCGCATCGGCCGCCGCCCGGTCCTGCTTTCCGGTGCCGTTCTATTTGCCGTCGCCTCTCTCGGAGCAGCCCTTTCATGGGGTGCGCCTATCTTCGTGCTATGCCGCCTGCTGCAGGCCACAGGCGCGTCGGCAGCCTTGGTCGCGACCTTCGCGACCGTGCGGGATGTCTACGGCAATCGTCCTGAACAGGCCATTATCTATGCCACATTCGGCTCGATCCTGTCCTTCGTGCCGGCCCTTGGACCGATAGCCGGTGCGATGATCGCCGACCGGTTCGGATGGCGTGCCATCTTCATGGTGCTCGCGATGCTGACGCTTCTTGCAAGTATCCATGCTGTTGTGAAATGGCATGAAACGTGCCCCGAGGGCGCCCCCGGTCCACGCCGTTCCATATGGCCGATCTTTAAAAGCCGATCGTTCTGGACCTATACACTGGCCTTCAGCGCGGGCATGGGCACATTCTTCGTGTTTTTCTCGACCGCTCCGCGTGTGCTGATCGGCCGGGCCGGTTATTCCGAACTCGGTTTCAGCATCGCATTTGCGACGGTCGCCGTCGTGATGATCATCACGGCACGCTTTGCGCGATTGTTTGTGGAAAAATGGGGCGTTGCGGGCTGTGCTGGACGGGGTATGGGACTGCTTCTTATCGGTGCGGCAGCTCTTGTTCTCGGTCAGCTCTATGGGATGCCGTCCTTCGCAAGCTTCGTGCTTCCGATGTGGATCATGGCTGTCGGCATCGTCTTTGCGGGATCTGTGACGGCGAACGGGGCGCTGGCGGAGTTCGGCGATATCGCCGGATCGGCCGTGGCATTCTATTTCTGCATTCAGAGTCTGATCGTAAGTCTCATCGGGACTCTGGCCGTCACAGCGCTGGATGGCGATAGTGCATGGCCTCTGGTCGGCTTTGCCACGCTGATGGCGTTGCTGGTGCTGGCAGCGCTTCATCTGTTGCGGCGTCACAATGCCCTGGCTTGATCTGCGGAGCCCTGCGCCGCTCATGATGTAAAATGTGAAGCGACCGCCCGCGAAAGCTGGCTTTCGCGGGCGGTCAATTTCGTTTCTTCCATTTTCTGCCTCACGCAACCCCGCCTGTCGGCAGACGTACCTTCGCCATTCGCAGCCGTCCTAGCGCCATCCTAATGCCGGTGCGACATGCGTCAGGATGGACTCGATGACATGGGCGTTATAGTCGACCCCGAGCTGGTTCGGCACGGTCAAGAGCAGCGTGTCTGCCGCGGCGATGGCTTCGTCCTTTGCCAACTGTTCGATCAGCACATCCGGCTCTGCGGCATAGCTGCGGCCGAAGATGGCGCGCGTCTTTTCATCGATGAAGCCGATCTTGTCTGCATCCTGGCCGCTCTGGCCGAAATAGGCTCGGTCGAGATCGTTGACCAGCGCGAAGATGCTGCGGCTGACCGAAACCCGCGGCTCGCGCTTGTGCCCGGCTTCTTTCCAGGCCTCGCGATAGAGCCGGATCTGATCTGCCTGCTGGACGTGGAAGGGCAGGCCGCTTTCATCGTCCTTGAGCGTCGAGCTCTGCAGGTTCATGCCGAGCTTTGCCGCCCATACGGCCGTGGCGTTGGAGCCGGCACCCCACCAGATCCGCTCGCGCAAGCCCTCGGAATAGGGTTCCAGGCGCAGCAGGCCGGGCGGGTTGGGGAACATTGGCCGAGGATTGGGCTGTGCGAAGCCTTCGCCGCGCAGCAGATCGAGCAGCACTTCCGTATGCCTGCGGCCCATGTCAGCGTCACTCTCGCCCTCCATCGGCGCATAACCGAAGTGGCGCCATCCATCGATCACCTGTTCGGGCGAGCCGCGGCTGATGCCGAGCTGCAGCCGGCCGCCGGCGATAAGATCGGCAGCGCCCGCATCCTCGGCCATGTAGAACGGGTTTTCATAGCGCATGTCGATGACGGCAGTGCCGGTTTCGATGCGGCTGGTCTTGGCGCCGACGGCCGCCAGCAGCGGGAAGGGTGATGCGAGCTGACGAGCGAAATGATGCACGCGAAAATAAGCGCCGTCCGCGCCCAGCTGTTCTGCCGCGACGGCAAGGTCGATCGATTGCAGCAGCGTGTCGGCTGCCGAGCGCGTTTGCGACTGGGGCGAGGGCGTCCAGTGGCCGAATGAAAGGAAACCGATCTTCTTCATGGTACAATCCTATTATATCCGGTTAGCACGGCCTGCTTTTGCATAACGCATGTCCATGCAGAGACCGGCGCGTCAAAGGTGCCGCTTGCTTGCGTCTTCATGGCATGGCTTGCAAAAGCCGAAGGTTCAGGCGGCTATATGTGCATGGATGCAGCGGATGGAATAGCGCAAACTGTGAACTGATCGTCAATGCCGACGAGGTTGCGTTCTTCCCACATATGGTTTCTTACGCGCTTCCTAACATGAACAAATTTTAACGAAGACGTTAACAATCGGATAACGCACCGCACCGAAACTGCCGCGCGTGTGAGTGCATCTCTCGCTTTCAATGTCCTTGAAACAAGAAATGGCAGGAAACTATGTTTGCAAGAAATTTCGCCCCCGCTCTGGTCTTCGTCGCATTCAGCGCCGGTATCGCGCATGCGGAAGTGCCCGTCCGTATCGATCAATTCGATCATTGGGGCGCATATTCTTATAAGTCCGGCGACAGCGTCAGTTGCTATGTTTTATCGAGGCCGGTTGCGCAGCAGCCCGCCAGTGTCGACCACGGCGACAATTTCTTCATCGTCTCGCGCCTGTCTCCCGGTGACAAACTGGTGCCGGAGGCCGCGATGGGCTATGACCTGAAAGACGGCGCGCAGATGACGGCGACGGTTGGCGACAAGACATTCCCGATGTTTACGAAAGACCGGCACGGCTGGGTAAGGAACGAGGCGCAGGAGCCGACCATGGTCAACGCCATGAAAGGCGGCGCGCAGCTGCAGCTGCAGGCAACCTCGAAACGAGGCACTGAGACAAGCTATTCCTACTCTCTTTCCGGCATTACGGCCGCATTGAAGCGAATAGAGACTTGCCGGTGAGACCGGCGGCGTTCGAGGATCTATCGGCGATTTCGTTTTAGCGGGTTGTGTAGCGGACAACCGGATTGGCGTCTTCTCATTCCGCGGAGAAGGCGCCAGTCGGCGCTTTCGAACTGATATCTCTTGTGAAATCAAAAATCCTGATATAAATGAGACCTATTGATGGGGAATTCAGGATTCAATGAAGCGCGGCTTTCTGACAATTTATGCGGGTGAGAACGCTGCAGTCTTCAGGGCGCTTTCGGCGCCAGCGCGCGTCGACATGCTGAAGCTGCTTTGCGCCCGAGGCTCACTGAATGTCAACGAGATCGCCCGGGAACTGGATCTGCCGCAATCGACTGTCGCGACGGGCATCATGATCCTGGAGGAGGCCGGTCTTGTCGAAACCAAGGCTGCGAAAGCGCGAAAAGGCTACCAAAAGATCTGCACCGCGCTTTACGACGAAATCCTGTTGAGCTTCGAGGACCAGGCCTTCAAGCATGATGAGGACGTGATCGAAGTTGCCATGCCAATCGGTCTCTACACGAGCTGCGAGACGCATGCGCCTTGTGGCCTGTGCTCCACCGAGGGCGTCATCGGCCTACTCGATGTACCCGATTATTTCCTCGACCCACAACGCATGCAGGCCGGTCTTCTCTGGTTCGGCCGCGGCCATGTCGAATATAAATTCCCCAACAATGCCAAGATCTTGAATCGAAACGTCAACGCCATCGAATTCTCGATGGAGCTCTCATCCGAAGTGCCCGGCACCAATCCGGATTGGCCCTCCGACATCACTGTCTGGATCAACGGCGTTGCCGTTGGCACATGGACCTCTCCCGGCGATTACGGCGACAAGCGCGGGGCCTTCACGCCAAGCTGGTGGAAGCTGGAAGGTTCTCAATACGGCAAGCTCAAGACTTGGCGAATCTCCAAGAAGGGCACGTTCATCGACGGGGTCGCCTCTTCCGATGTGACGATCGATGACCTCGCCATCAGTCAGCATTCCTCGATCCGTCTGCGGATCGGTATCGCCGACGATGCGCGCAACACCGGTGGCATCAATATCTTCGGCCGTGGTTTCGGTAATTATGGCCGCGATATCCTCATGCGCATCGATTTGGCGCAATAGTATCGTAATTTATGATACATAGCATATTGTCGGAGTTGAATTCCGATAAGTCATATTTTTCATAAATCACTGATTTCACGGAGAGTTTTGTCATTCGGTGCGTGCCGCTCCTGTGGTTTCTGCGATATTTTCCTCCGTGAGTGCGTTGACGGCCTTTCAAAAGTGTATCAAGATCAAGGTATAAGAACGAAATATCTGATATATATGGGAGGAAGGCCGTGAAGGCGCATGTGATCGTCCATCGTGATTTCCGAATTGCCGACATCGATGATCGGCTCTACAGCTCTTTTCTGGAGCATCTGGGTCGGGCGATCTATGGCGGCATCTATGAGCCGGGCCACCCGACTGCCGATGAGAACGGTTTCCGTAAGGATGTGATTGAGCTGGTGCGCGAGCTCAACTCGCCCTACTGCCGTTATCCGGGGGGTAATTTCGTCTCAGCCTATAATTGGGAAGATGGCGTGGGGCCCCGTTCTGAGCGGCCGGTGCGCCTCGATCTTGCCTGGCGGACGCGCGAAAGCAACCAGATCGGCGTCAATGAATTCGTGGATTGGTGCAGGAAGGCCAATACCAAGCCGATGCTTGCCGTCAATCTCGGCTCGCGCGGGCTGGATGCGGCACGAAACTTCCTTGAATATTGCAATCATCCGAGCGGCACATATTGGTCGGACCTGCGGCGCAAGCACGGCTGGGCTGATCCGCATGGGGTGAAGCTCTGGTGCTTGGGCAATGAGATGGATGGTCCCTGGCAGGTCGGTCACAAGTCGGCTTACGAATATGGCCGCCTGGCCGACGAGACTGCCAAGGCCATGCGCGGCTTCGATAAATCGCTTGAACTGGTGGTCTGCGGCTCATCGAATTCCGACATGAAGACCTATCCCGATTGGGAAGCCCAGGTTCTGGAGCAGTGCTACGACAGCGCTGATCATATCTCGCTGCACATGTATTTCGCCAATCGTGAGAAGAATACGCTGAACTATCTCGCCAAGGCCGAGAAGCTCGATCGCTATATCGTCACAATCGGCGGCGTCATCGACTATATCAAGGCTAAGAAGCGCTCGAAGAAGACGATCGGCATTTCCTTCGACGAATGGAACGTCTGGTATCACTCCAACCAGCAGGACAAGGACATCCTTGCCAGAAACGAATGGCCGGACGCGCCGCATCTGCTGGAGGATATCTACAATTTCGAGGATGTGCTGCAGGTCGGCGGCATTCTCAACACCTTCATTCGCCGCTCCGACCGCGTGCGCATTGCCTGTATCGCCCAGCTCGTCAACGTCATCGCGCCAATTATGACGGAGGACGGAGGCCCGGCATGGCGGCAGACGATTTACTATCCGCTCTATTTCGCCTCGAAATATGGCCGCGGCTACGCGCTGCGCCTGGTCACCGACGGCCCGACCTATGACAGCGATGAGGCCGACGACGTGCCCTATCTCGATGTGTCGGCCGTCCACGACGAGGTCGGAAAGATGGTTACGCTCTTTGTCGTCAACCGCCATCCCGACAGCGCGCTCGATCTAGATACGCGCCTCGAAGGCTTTGCTGGAGCCCGTGTCGTCGAACAGCATGAAATGGTTCACAGCGATTTGCAGGCGACCAACACGGCAGCGCATCCGAACGCAGTCGTCCCAACCAATACGGGCGACGCCAAGATCGAGGATGGACGGCTTCGTGCCACACTGAAGCCGCTATCCTACACGGTGATCCGGCTCGCGGTGTGATGACGCCTTGCTGCCGGGGCGAATGCACCCGGCACTGAAAACGGTCTGATGGTCGCGAGGAGGCGGCTGAGGACCCATTGCAGGCCCGGACGGCCCGTACGTTGGTTTAAGCGGCCGGCCGGGAAAAGGGGTGAAATCGCGGTCTGCTCATCATCGTTTGAGTGTGCCGTGCAGTCGATAAAAATGGGAGGAGATCATGAAGCAGTGGAAGAAGCTTGCCTTCGGCGTCGCGCTGGCCACGTTCGGCCTCATCGCTGCGGCCAAGGCTCAGGACTATACCTCTTTGCCCCGCAAGGAGACCCTGATCGTCGAAAACCCTGAAGGAACGATCAAGAATCCAGGCTGGTTCAACATCTGGGTCAATGGTGGCGGCGGTGTTTCGACCGGCCTTCAGCAGCTGACGATGGACACGCTCTGGTACATCGATCCGGAGAAAGGTCTGGGCGGCTCGGCCTGGGACAACTCGCTTGCTTCCGACAAGCCGCAATATAATGACGATTTCACTCAGATGACGGTGAAACTGCGCAAGGGCCTCTATTGGAGTGACGGCGTCGAATTCACCGCCGATGACGTTGTCTACACCGTCAAGACCCAGATGGACCATCCGGGCATGAACTGGAGCGCGGCCTTCTCGGTTCAGGTTGCCAGCGTCGAGGCGCCGGATCCCTATACGGTCGTCTTCAAGCTGAAGAAGCCGAATTCGCGTTTCCACGCCATCTTCACTGTTCGCTGGAACGGCGCGTGGATCATGCCCAAGCATGTCTTCGAGAAGGTCGCCGATCCCGTTCGTTATGATAATGCCAATCCCGTCTCGCTCGGCGCCTATAAGCTAAAGGCCTATGATCCGCAGGGCAAATGGTACACCTGGGAGAAGCGCGACGACTGGCAGCGCACCTCGCTTGGCCGTTTCGGCGAGCCGGCCCCGAAATATGTCACCTATGTCGATCCAGGCCCGCCGGATAAACGCACGATCGCGCAGCTCGAGCACAATCTCGATATCATTCACGACAACACGCCCGAAGGCATGTTCACGCTGAAGGAGAAATCGAAGACGGTCGAAAGCTGGTTCCCCGGCTTCCCCTTTGCGCATCCGGATCCGACGCTGCCCGCCGTGATCTTCAACAATCAGGACCCGCTGTTCCAGAATCCCGATGTCCGTTGGGCTCTTGCACTTCTTATCGATATCAAGGCCGTCGATATGGCGAGCTATCGCGGCGCCGCCACGCTCTCCGCACTCGGCGTTCCGCCGACGGCGGTAGCCATGACGGATTATCAGGCGCCGATGCAGGATTGGCTGAAGAATTTCGAGATCGATACCGGCAAGCGCAAGATTAAGCCATACGATCCGACGATCGGTCAGCAGATTGCCGATATCCTGCGCAAGCAGCCGAAATACAAGGATCAGATCCCGACCGATCCGGCCGCGATCAGCAGTGCCTTCGGCTATGGCTGGTGGAAGCCCGATCCGCAGGCCGCCGGCGAGCTATTGGAAAAGGCCGGCTTCAAGAAGGTCGGCGGCAAATGGATGACGCCTGACGGGCAGCCGTTCAAGATCCGTCTGACGGTCGAAGGCGACACTCGCTCCGTCTTTACCCGTGCGGGCACTCTCATCGCCCAGCAATGGGCAGCCTTCGGGATCGATTCCAAAGCTGCTCCATCCACCAGCGTCTGGCAGGCGGGATTGCAGCCCGGCAACTATCAGGTCGCGATTGCGTGGAGTGTCGAGACCTGGGGCGGCGATCCGGATCTGTCCTTCTTCCTCGACAGCTGGCATTCGCAGTTTGTCGCCAAGAAGGGTGAGAACCAGGCGCCGCGCAATTGGCAGCGCTGGTCCAATCCGGATCTCGACAAGATCATCGAAAACATCCGCCGCATCAGCGCCGATGATCCGAAGGGCATCGAACTTGGCAAGGACTATCTGAAGCTGGTCGCCCAGCAGATGCCGACCATTCCGCTGATGTCCTATAACGTCTTCACTTCGATGGATACCACCTATTGGAAAGGCTATCCGACCATTGCCGACCCCTATACGGACCCCGTTCCCAATTGGGCGAACTCCCGGTTGATGATGGTCAAGCTGAAGCCGGCACAGCCCTGATTTCTCCCGACCCTGATGCGGCAATCGCCGCATCAGGCACCTTTCGCCGGACACTAGGCACGTCCGGCGAATCTTTTGAATTGATGATGAAGCGCAAGCAGCGAGGAAGACGGCGGCATGACGTCCTATCCAGTTTTCGTATTGAGACGATTTGGCCAATTCCTGCTCGTTGTCTTCCTCGGCATTTCCGCGACGTTCTTCATCACCCACATGACGCCGATCGATCCTGTTGAAGAAAGCATCGGGACCATCCAGCAGATGGGCCAATCCGATCCCCGCGCTGTCGAGTTGATGCGTCAGTCGTTACGTGAGCTCTATGGCCTCGAGGGCTCCATCTGGCAGCAATATCTGCATTTCTGGGGACGTCTTGCGACCGGTGATCTCGGGCCGTCGCTGTCGGCATTCCCTACGCCGGTTTCCGACATCATCGCGAGGGCGCTGCCCTGGACGATTGGTCTGATGACGGTTTCCGTCATCCTCACCTTCATTCTCGGCAACATGATCGGCGCGCTCGCAGGATATTATCGCAAGAGCTCGGTGCTGAAGGCCGTCAGCCTGGTTTTCATCGCCATGCAGCCGATCCCTTATTACATCCTCGCTTTCGTTCTCATCATTCTCTTCGGCTATGTCTGGCCGATTCTGCCCATCAATGGCGGCTATGAGATGAACACCAACCTGCAACTGTCCTTCACGCTGGTGCTCGATATTCTCCGCCACTCCATCCTGCCGGCGCTGTCGCTGATCCTTGTCGGGACAGGGGGTTGGCTGATCGGCATGCGGGCGCTCGTCTCCAATATCATCACCGAGGATTATGTTGTTTTCGCCGAGCTCGGCGGCGTGCCGAAGCGCAAGATCCTGCGCTCCTACATCGCCCGCAATGCCATGGTGCCGCAATTTACCGGCCTTGCCATGTCCCTTGGCGCCGTCTTCAACGGCACGGTCATCACTGAAATCGTCTTCGGCTATCCCGGTATCGGCAATCTCCTGATTTCGGCCGTGCACGCGGGTGATTACAGTCTCGTCCTCGGGCTTAGCGCACTGTCGATCGTCGGTGTCGCCGCTGCCGTCTTCATCATCGACATATTGGGTCCGCTGATCGACCCGCGCATCAAGGTGGAGTAGGCCATGCTGACGATCGTTCGCGACCTCGCACGCCAGAATATGGAATTCCTTTGCGGCCTTCTGCTGCTTGCCGTCATCGTCGGGCTGGTGATCCTGTCCTATTTCTCGCCCTATGGCCCGGCCGATCTTTATCTGCTGCCGCCCGACATGCCGCCGGATGGGCAATACTGGCTGGGCACGACATCGCGCGGCCAGGATGTTTTCTGGCAGCTGACGACAGCGCTCCGCAACACACTCTATTTCGGCATCGGCGTCGCAATTCTCTCGCGCATCATCTCGCTTGTCGTGGGGCTGGTGGCCGGCTATGCCGGAGGTGCCGTCGATCGCGTGCTGATGGCGATCAATGACAGCATCATGGTCATTCCGCAGTTTCCGCTGCTGATCCTGTTCTACTTCGTACTCAAGGATGAAATGACCTGGACGGTGCTCATCATCGTCATGGCTTCGCTCGGCTGGTCGTACGACGCGCGCCTGATCCGCTCGGTGGCGATCAGCCTGAAGACGCGGCCTTTCACCACGCAGAGCGTCTATTCCGGCATGAGCATGCGCAAGATCCTCGTCGAGGAGCATCTGCCCTATGTACTGCCGATCGTCTTCGCCACCACGATGAACAATATGATCTGGTCGATCGGCATGGAGATTACGCTTGCGGTGCTCGGCTTTACCGATATCGAGACGCCGACCATGGGCATGATGATCTACTGGGCCAATGCGCATTCGGCGCTGATCGCCGGAACATGGTGGTGGGTTGCGGCACCCGTCGCCGCCATCGTGGTGCTGTTCATGGCGCTCTTCCTGCTGTCGATGTCGATGAATGAATATAACGACCCCCGCAGTCGTTTGAACCGGATGGGAGGCTAGGCATGGAGGCTGTCGTCGAGGTCAACAACCTCAAGGCCTATTATCGGGCCTTCCTCTACGGCGTCGATCGCGAAGTGCGTGCGGTGGACGATATCAGCCTGTCGATCGGCCGCGGCGAGATCTATGGCGTTGCCGGTGAATCGAGCAGCGGCAAGACGACGCTGATCAAGACCATTGCGGGTGCCATCCGGCCGCCGCTGCGCGTCGTGTCCGGCGCCGTCAAATTCCATTTCAACAATGGGACCCAGGACATCTACGCCATGACGGCGGAGCAGCGGTCATCGCTTCGCTGGCGGCATCTCTCCTACATCATGCAGGGATCGATGAATGTGCTCAATCCGGTGCGCCGTATCCGGCATTCGTTCACGGATTTCGCCTTCCGCCATATGAAGGCCGATCGCGCCACCTTCTTCGATCGGGTTGGCGCTCACCTTCAGCGGCTGAAGCTCGATGCGAATCTTCTCGATGCTTATCCGCATGAATTGTCGGGCGGCATGCGTCAGCGCATGACGATCGCGCTGGCGACCATCCTGACGCCGGAATTCATCATCGCCGATGAGCCGACGACCGCGCTCGATGTCATCGTCCAGCGCGACGTGCTGCAGATGATCCGGGAGATACAGCGCGAGATGGGCTCGTCCTTCCTGTTTGTAACCCACGATATGGGCGTTCACGCCGCCGTCTCGGATCGTATCGGCATCGTCTATGCCGGCCGGCTGGTGGAGGAGGCACCGACGCGCAAGCTTTTTCACCTGCCGCTTCATCCTTATACGCAGCATCTGGTCGCAAGCCTGCCGCGGATCGGCGATGCCTCGACGCGCCCCTCGCTCGAGGGCAGGCCGCCCAATCTGGCCATGCCGCCGAAGGGATGCCGTTTTCATCCGCGCTGCCCGAAGCGCATGGACATTTGCAGCCGCGAAGTGCCGCCTATGGTGAACGTCGAGCCGGACCGGCGTGTCGCCTGCTTCGCAGTAACGGGAGGGGCGCGATGAGCGATCTTCTTTCACTCTCGCATGTCAGCAAGATCTATCGCCAAGGGGGCATGCTCAGCCGTCGTCATATCACGGCGGTTCGCGATGTCAGTCTGGGTCTCGGAGAGGAGCCGGAAATCCTTTCGATCGTCGGCGAGTCGGGCTCCGGTAAATCCACCATCGCGTCGATGATCCTCGGCCAGACGGCGCCGACATCCGGCAGCTTGAATTTTCGCGGCAGAGCCGTCGCCATCCATGGCCGGTCCGAGCGGCGCGCCTTCATGCGGGAGGTGCAGCCGGTCCTTCAGAATCCGTTCGAAGCGTTCAACCCACTCAAGAGGGTTGATCGATATCTTTTTGAAACGGCAAGGAATTTCGCGCCGATGGGTCCAAAGCCGAGCGGAGCCGATGTCGAGCGTATTGCCGATGAGGCGCTTGCCCACATCGGCCTGACACTTGCCGAGGTGAAGGGACGGTTTCCGCATGAGCTTTCGGGCGGCCAGCTGCAGCGCACCGCCATTGCCCGCGCGCTCATACCGCAGCCCCGCCTGCTGGTGGCCGATGAGCCGGTTTCAATGGTCGATGCTTCGCTGAGAATGGCGATCGTCAATCTTTTCGGTCAGCTGAAGAAGGAGCTAGGGCTGTCGATCATCTACATCACCCATGATCTGGCGACTGCCTATTACATCAGTGATCGCATCATCATCATGAAGAAGGGCGAGATCGTCGAGCAGGGCGGGGCGCGTGCCGTTCTCGACAATCCGCAGCATCCCTATTCGCAGGCTTTGAAGGAAGCGGTCTTGTCCACCACGCCCGAGATGGAGCCGGCGCTTGGCTGAACCTTGTTTTTAGCGCGAGATTCGCGTCGAAAGGATGATGGACGACAATGTGCGTTCGACCCCATCGATTGTGCCGATGCCGTCGATCAGCTGATCCAGTTCGGAGATCGAGGGGGCTGCAATGATGGCGATCAGATCGAACGTGCCGCTGACCGAATGAAGCGTCGTTACCTCCGGAATGGCATTCAGGGATGCCGTCACCGCTGACAGCGCTTTCGGCGCGATCGTGATTAGTACATGGGCCCGAATAAGGCCCGATAGATAGGTTTCTGACAACCGCACGCCATAGCCTGAAATGACGCCCTCCCGCTCCAGCCGTTCGAGCCTTGCCTGAACGGTGGTGCGCGACAGCGACAGCTTCTTGGCGAGAGTCGCAACAGGCATTCGGGCATTCTGGCCGAGCAAGGCGATCAGTTCGCGGTCCTTATCGGTGACCTGCATGGTGTTTCCTGCATTTTGCAAATTCTATTCGTCAATTTGTATAGTTTTGTACAACGAAATGCATTTTTCGTCGCTATGAATCGTTCAACTCCTACCTACACTTATAAAAATCTTATCAATGAAATGCAGGGGAGTCATATGAAAGACATAGTGGTCATCGGTGCAGGCAAGATCGGTGGGGCGATCGCTCTGATGCTGGCCGAAACGGGCGACTACAAGGTCGTCGTCGCCGACCGCAGCCAGGAACAGCTCGACAAGATCGATCGTCACCCTGCGATTTCCACCGCCGCCGTCGATATTGCCGACCGCGCCGGGCTCGTCGGCATTCTGAAGGGCAAGTTCGCCGTCCTGTCGGCAGCACCGTTCCATCTCACCGGCTTCGTCGCGGAAGCGGCACTTGAAGCCGGCGTCCATTATCTCGACCTCACCGAAGACGTCGCGACGACCAAGAAGGTCGAGGAACTGGCTCAGGGAGCAAACACCGCCTTCATCCCGCAATGCGGACTTGCGCCGGGCTTCATCTCGATCGTCGCCAACGATCTCGCCAAGCGGTTCGACAGCCTCGACAGCGTGCGCATGCGCGTCGGCGCGCTGCCGCAATATCCCTCCAATGCTCTGAACTACAATCTAACCTGGAGCACGGACGGCCTCATCAACGAATATATCGAGCCCTGCGAAGCGATCGTCGAAGGCAAGCTCGTCACCGTTCCGGCCATGGAAGAGCGTGAGGAATTCTCGCTCGACGGTGTCACCTATGAAGCCTTCAACACGTCAGGTGGCCTCGGCACGCTCGCCAAGACCCTGGCTGGCCGCGTGCGGACGATGAACTACCGCACCATCCGCTATCCCGGCCATCAGGCCATCATCAAGGCGCTGCTCAACGACCTCAACCTCAAGAACCGTCGCGATGTGCTGAAGGATCTCTTCGAAAATGCGCTGCCCGCCACCATGCAGGACGTGGTCGTCGTTTTCGTCACCGTCTGCGGCTGGCGCGAGGGCCGCTACATGCAGGAAACCTATGCCAACAAGGTCTATGCAGGCACCGTTGCCAGCAAGAAGATGAGCGCCATTCAGATCACCACCGCAGCCGGCATTACCACCGTGCTCGATCTCCTCGCTCAGGGCAAACTTCCCTCCAAGGGTTTCGTTTGCCAGGAAGAAATCGATCTCGGCGATTTCCTCGCCAATCGCTTCGGACAGGTTTACAGCCTTGAGAAAATCAGGATGAAAGAAGCCGTCTAAGCGGCTATTCCTGTTGCTGTTTTTGAAATGTGGCGCCCTCGGGCGCCACATGTGTTTTAGCCCTTGGAAACGGCGCTGCAGAGACTAACCGATCAGTCGTTCGAGGATCTCGACGGGATGTGGGATGGCTTGATGATCGATCTTGGCGACCTGCGAACGGCAGGAAAAACCGGTGGCCATAACAACCGTCTGATTGCCGTTCTCGGCAATCCTGTCCGGCCAGCTCATCGCATAGAGCTTTTCCGAGATGGCGCGATTGCGCACCTCGTGGCCGAAGGTGCCGGCCATGCCGCAGCAGCCGACATCGGGCATATCGAGCTTGATTCCCAATTTCCCGAAGAGCACGGACCATTGCTTGAGAGCAGCCGGAGCGTTCGTTTTCTCCGTGCAATGGGCAAGCAGCGTGAAACGCTCTTGCGGCGAAGTCTGCCCCGGTGGCAATCGGTCGAGGTTTGCGGCGAGCCATTCCTGTAACAGCAGCACCGGCGTCTGCAGCTTAGCTGAGGGCAGGGCTGCATATTCGCTGCGATAGGTCAGCGTCATCGATGGGTCGATGCCGACAAGCGGGATGCCTATCCGAGAGATGCAATCGAGATAATCTCGCGATTTCGCCGCCGCCTTCTCGAAGCGACCGAGATAGCCATGCACATGCAGGGCTTTGCCGTTGTTCTGTGATACGGCGAGCCACGGTTTGAAGCCCATTTTCAGGGCGAGCTTGAGCGCTGCGATGACGACGGCTGGATCGAAATAGGTGGAGAAGACATCGGCAACGATGACGACCGCCTGGGCTCGCTCCTCTGCGGAGAGATTTCCCAACGTTTCGGGAGTGGCAACCTGCACGCGGAGACGAGCGGCTTCCCGTTCGAGCGATAGTGCAGGCATGGTGGGAAGCGCGGTGAGACCGGCAAGCCGCATCAAGGCCTGGCCGACGGTCGACCCAGCGAGCAGATTGTAGCCGGGCTTGAAGTGCGCCATCAGCGGCAAGGTCGTTTCGATGGCGGCAACGATTGGGTCCTTCAGCGGCCTAAGGTATCGACCGTAATAGAGCTCCAGGAATTTCGAACGGAAGGCCGGGACGCTGACCTTGACGGGACATTGGCCGGCGCAGGCCTTGCAGGCGAGGCAGGTGTCCATTGCCGCCCGCACCTCATGGGAAAAGTCGTCGCGATTGGCCGGATTGAGCGAGTTGACCGCTCGCCGCAAGAGATTGCCGAAAGGATTGGCGCGGCGCAGCTTTTGCGCCTCACGTCGCGGATCGACCTGCCGCTCCGCCAGCAGGCGCAGCCATTCGCGCATCAGCGCCGCGCGGCCCTTCGGCGAATAGCGCCGGTCACCCGTCGCCTTGAAGGAGGGGCACATCGGGCTTGTCGCGTCGAAATCGAAACAGGCGCCGTTACCGTTGCAATAGGCTGCATTGTCGAAGGCGGCGCGGATATCATTGCCGATGATACGATCGAAGTCGCCGCGCAGTGACACTTCGTCGATCTTCAGCAACGGGCGGGATGAGCCGGATGCGATCTTGCCGGGATTGAGGCGATCGCCGGGGTCGAATGCGCGCTTAATGTCCTGCAGGCTCGGATAAAGCTCGCCAAAATATTCAGGGACATATTCCGAGCGAACGCCCTTGCCATGTTCGCCCCAGAGCACCCCGCCATATTTGCGGGTGAGGGCAACGACGCCGTCGCTGATCTTGCGGACGAGCGGCTGATGGTCGGTGCGGGTAAGATCAAGCGCCGGGCGGACATGCAGCACGCCGGCATCGACATGGCCGAACATGCCGTAATCCAGCCCCTCGGCATCGAGAAGGGCACGGAATTCCCTTATATAGGCGGCCAGATGTTCGGGTGGAACGGCGGTGTCCTCGACAAAGGGCACCGGCCGCACCGGCCCCTCGACATTGCCCAGCAGGCCGACGGCGCGCTTGCGCATCGACCAGATCGCCTCGACCTCTGCCTTTTTGCGAGCGATCGTATAGCCCTTATGGCGAGCTGAGGAGCCGTCATCAAGGGCGGCGGTCACGTCCGCCAGCTTGCGTTCCAACTCGTCGCTATCGTCGGCCAGCACCTCGACGATATTGATGCCGTTGGCGGCGCCAGATGCATCCTCGGGGAAGAAGCAGGCGATGCCGCTCCAGACGATATCGCCCTTGGCGAGACCCAGCACCTTCTCGTCGACCGTTTCGACCGAGGCCACCTTCAATGCCACTAGCCGCCTGGCATCTTCGAGCGCCGTGTTGAAATCATCGTAGCGGATGTTGATGAGGGCCGATCGCGCCGGGATCGGCAGCACGTTGAGTTCGGCCTCGGCGATCATGGCCAGCGTGCCTTCAGAACCGCACAGCACCGCATTGAGATCGAAGCGGCCGTCCTCGCGCCAGATATGGGCGAGATCGTAGCCGGTCATGTAACGGTTGAGCTTGGGGAAGGTCGCCGCGATTAGCTCGCTTTTGTCCCGGGCGATCGCATCAACGACACGATGAATCTCACCGATCCGATCGTCACGCGCCTTGATCTCGTCCAGCTCGCTATTGCCAAGCGGACGCGACCACCAGTCGCTGCCATCGGAAAGCACCACGCGAAGGCCGAGAACGTGGTTGCTGGTCTTGCCGTAAAGACACGAGCCCTGGCCGCAGGCATCAGTGGAGATCATGCCGCCGATAGTGGCGCGGTTGGAGGTGGAAAGCTCAGGCGCGAAGAACAACCCGTATGTTTTCAGCGCCTTGTTCAATTGATCCTTGACGACACCAGCCTCGACACGGGCGATCTTTCGAACCGGATCGATCTCCAGGATTCGGTTCATGTGCCTGGAGCAGTCGACGACGACCCCAGAGGTTAGCGATTGACCGTTCGTTCCGGTGCCACCGCCGCGCAGGGCGATGACAAGATCGGAAAAGGCAGGTTCGGATATGGCTTTGGCGATGATTTTCAGATCATCCGCGCCGCGCGGATAGAGGACTGCCGTCGGCTTGACCTGATAGATGGAATTGTCGGTCGAGGCGACCGTCCTGGCACCGTCGTCCATCTCCACGTCGCCGCCAAAGCCGAGTGCTGACAGCCGACGGGCGAAGGCGCCGGTCTGATGTAGCGAACTGTCTTTCGCCGAAACGAGGCGTGGTATCATGATGCGAAGACTTCCGGCATTTTACGCGATGAGTGGAGCATTCCCGCTTTTAAACAGAATTACGCGAATGCTCTATCTCTTTGTTTTCACGCAGGTCCGGATGGACAGCCGTCTTGCGCGTCTGCCGCAGCCGTTCTAGCGCCGGAGTGCCGCGCAGGCGTGCTCGATGCGATCAAGGGCTTCGATGAGATCGGCTTCCGATGTCGCATAGGAAATGCGGAAATAGGGCGACAATCCGAAGGCTGAGCCGGGCACGACGGCGACATGCGCTTCGTCGAGGAGATAGGCGCAAAAATCCGCATCCGTCTCGATCTTCTTTCCGGACGGTGTCGTCGTTCCAAGCACGCCGGCGCAGCCGGAGAATGTGTAGAAGGCACCTTCCGGCATCAGGCAATCCAGGCCATCGATGGCGTTCAGCCTGTTCACGACGAGATCGCGTCGGCGCTGGAAGCTTGCCTTGCGACCCTCGAGAAAATCCTGCGGGCCATTGAGCGCGGCAACGGCTGCCGCCTGGCTGACGGAGGAAGGGCAGGAGGTCGCCTGGCTCTGAATAACGGCCATGGCCTTGATGAGGTCCTTCGGACCGCCCGCATAGCCGATGCGCCAGCCGGTCATGGCATAGGCCTTGGAAACGCCGTTGACCGTCAAAATCCGGCTTTTAAGGCTCGGCTCTATGGTGACGGGCGTGGTGAACTGAAAGCCCTCATAGACGATGTGCTCGTACATATCATCGACCATCAGCCAGACGTGTGGATGACGCTGCAGCGCCTCGATCAGTGGCAGATAATCGGCCTTGGAATAGGCGGCGCCCGATGGGTTCGATGGCGAATTGAGCAGCAGCCAGCGCGTCTTGGGCGTGATCGCCTGTTCGAGCTGATCGGCCCTCAGGCGAAAACCGGCCTTGGCATCGCAGGGGATCAGAACCGGCACGCCGCCGCAGATCTCGACGATATCGGAATAGGAGGTCCAATAGGGCGTCGGGATGATGACTTCATCGCCCGGATTGATCGACGCCATGAAGGCGTTGAACAGGATCTGCTTGGCACCCGTCGCCACGGTAATTTCATCGAGTGCGTAGTCGATGCCGTTCTCACGCTGAAACTTCCCGGCAATCGCCTTCTTCAGCTCCGGCGTGCCGTCTAGCGCGGTATATTTCGTTTCGCCACGATCGATGGCGGCCTTGGCGGCTTCCTTCACATTGTCGGGCGTATCGAAATCCGGTTCGCCTGCACCGAGAATGATAACAGGCAAGCCTTCCCGCTTCATCGCATTGGCGCGTGCACCGATCTGAAGAATGGTGGAAACGCCGATGGAGGCGATCCGCGAAGCGGGCTTGAAGCCCGCCTCTTCGAGTTTCGCGGCGATCGTCATGGAGCTTACTCGATGTCGAAGGAGACGCCCTGCGCCAGCGGCAGGGCCTTGGAGTAGTTCACGGTGTTGGTTGCCCGGCGCATATAGGCCTTCCAGGCGTCCGAGCCGGATTCGCGGCCGCCGCCGGTTTCCTTCTCGCCGCCGAATGCGCCGCCGATTTCAGCGCCAGAGGTGCCGATATTGACGTTGGCGATGCCGCAATCGGAGCCGTCAGCTGCGAGGAAGCGCTCGGATTCCTGCATGTCACGCGTGAAGATCGACGACGACAGACCGGCAGCAACGGCATTGTGTTCATCGATGACAGCATCGAAATCGTCATAGGGCATGACATAGAGGATGGGTGCGAAGGTTTCTTCCATCACCGGGCCTGCCTGCTTCGGCATTTCCACAAGCGCCGGCTTTGCATAATAGCCGTCCGCATGGCCGACATCGACGCGCTCGCCACCGGTGACGGAGCCACCATGGGCCTTCGCCTCGGCAATCGCCTTCTGCATGTTGTCGAATGCCGCCTTGTCGATCAGCGGACCGACAAGCGCGGAGGAGTGCAGGGGCTCGCCGACCGAGACGCTCTGATAGGCCTTCTTCAGGCGCGGTACGAGCTGATCGTAGACGCTTTTGTGGACGAAGAGGCGGCGCAGCGTTGTGCAGCGCTGGCCCGCCGTGCCCATGGCGCCGAAGGCGATGGCGCGCAGTGCCATGTCGAGATCAGCAGAGGGGCAGACGATGCCGGCATTGTTGCCGCCGAGTTCGAGAATGGCGCGGGCAAAGCGCTTGGCAAGCCGCGGCCCGACTTCACGGCCCATGCGGGTCGAGCCGGTTGCCGAAACGAGCGGCACCTTCGGATGATCGACGAGGACTTCGCCGATCGCACGATCGCCGATCAGTACCTGCGACAAGCCTTCCGGCGCGTCGCCGAAGCGGGCGAGCGCGCGATCAAGGATCGCCTGCGAGGCAAGAGCGGTCAGCGGCGTCTTTTCCGAGGGTTTCCAGACGACGGCGTCGCCGCAGATCAGTGCCAGCGCCGCGTTCCACGACCAGACGGCGACCGGGAAATTGAAGGCGGAGATGATGCCGACGACGCCGAGCGGATGCCAGGTTTCCATCATGCGATGGCCCGGACGTTCGGTGGCGATCGTCAGGCCGTACAGCTGGCGGGAAAGGCCGACGGCGAAATCGCAGATGTCGATCATTTCCTGCACTTCGCCGAGGCCTTCGGAGCGGATCTTGCCGGCTTCGATGGAAACCAGACGGCCGAGATCGTCCTTGGCGGCGCGCAGCTCTTCGCCGAGCAGACGCACCAGTTCGCCGCGCTTCGGTGCCGGAACAAGGCGCCAGGCGCGGAATGCGGCATGCGCCTTCTCGATTTTCTTCGCCGCTTCATCGGCCGAAACGGTCTTGAGGCTGCCGATCTTCTCGCCGGTGACCGGGGAGTAGGAGGGCATATCGCCCTCAGTATAAAGTGCCTTGTCGACGCCGAGCTTTTCGAGAATGGCGGCAGCTTCGGCTGCAACGGAAGGGGTCTTGGCTGCGATATTCATCTTGTGAAACTCCACTTGTCTTGATCCGGGTGGCGCGCGGCGATATCGCCGCATCACTTCACTCGGCGGCGTCTTGTTTGGAAAGGGCTCGCAGGCAGGCATCGATCGATGCCTGTTCGATGCCGGCGTAATGGTCGAATTCGTTCAGCACCTTCATGCCGAGATCGGCTTCGAAGCGTTGCTGGTTCGGGCTGGCGACGAAGTCCTGCTGCGCGCCATCGCCGAGGTTGGACTGGAAGATGCCGGCGGCGCTGACGGGAAGAAAATCCTCGTAGACGATCGGATCAAACTGCACGAAGCCCTGGTGGATCAGTGCTTCGATATCCCCGTGGCTCGTTGCGGCGGTCTTACCCTTGACCGTCAGCGAATAGGTGAAATAGCCGAGGCCCTCGGCGCGGATTGCCGCCCAGTCATCCGGGAATTCGGCAAAGCTCTCGGCAAGTGCGGCTTCATAATCGCGGGCGTTCGATCCATCGGCTGCCGGACGTACGATCTTGCGGGAGTCGTCTAACAGCTTGTCGTAAAGCGCGCGACCCTTCGGCGTCAGCGCAATGCCGCGCTGTTCGATCTCTCCGAAGCGGGCGGTGTGCGAGCCTGCTTCCCAGATGCCATCGGCATTGCGGAAGGAGACAGGTTCCTCGAGCGCCTTGAACGAGGTCTGGCGCAGCAGGATCGGGCAGATGCGCGTCGGCGGTCCCTCGACAACGGCTTTCGGTGCAATGTCATAGTCGGGCATCAGCGCCTGCACCCGGTCGATATCCAGCGTGCGGGGGGTCAGATGATTGATGTGCGGGCCTTTGAACGACACGACATCGGCAATCAGACGATGGGCGTCATGAAGCCGATGGTACATGCCGGCATCGACATTGGCCTCGTCATGCCAGCGGAAGGTCTCCAAAACCTCGTCGACGAAGCGCCGGGCGTCGTCCTTGTTCAGGCCACCTTCGCGCTCGGCCCTCTCGGTGAGCGCAATGGCACCTTCCGTGAAGATACGGCGCTTCGAAAGAATGTCCGCAGCTGCCTTGCGAAGATCCTCATCGGCGATGAGATCGAGCCGCAGCAGGGAGGTAAAAACGCGGAAGGGATTGCGCTTCAGCTCCGCATCGCCGATCGGGCGGAATGCGGTCGAATGAACCGGCACGCCGGCGGTCGACAGATCGTAATAGCCGACCGGATACATGCCCATGACGGCAAAGACGCGCGCCATCATCGCAAGCTCGGCTGCGGTGCCGAGCCGGATGGCGCCGTGACGTTCCTCGGAGATGCGATCGAGATAATCCGTCGCCTCCAGCCGCTCCTTCAGCTTGGGCTGTGCCGCCAACGTTTCGTCGTTGACGCGAGCGACCAGCTCCATGAGCGTGCCGTAGGCGGGAACCTCTTCGCGATACATTGCCGACATGGCGGCTGAAAAAGCGCTGCGAATATCGCTGGTCGAGACGTGATCAGGCTTCATGTGCGATCTCTTCCTGAAAGGCTATGTCATTCCTATCCAGCAGAATATCTCTTGTTCAGCGGCCGGTGTTGTGAGAGTGAATTCTAACTTGATGCGAAAATGGAATGACTATGCGCCGACGCCTCATCCCTGACATCGTCAATCTTCAGGCATTCGAATGCGCGGCGCGCCATCAGAATTTCTCGCGTGCCGCCGAAGAACTCAATCTGACGCAAAGCGCCGTCAGTCGCCAGATCAGCGATCTCGAGCAGCAGACGGGCCTGAAGCTGTTCGAGCGTGTCCGCCAACGCGTCGTGCTGTCCGAGGCCGGACTTCGGCTGTTGCCGGAGGTGAAGGATCTGCTCCTGCGTTCGGAGCGGCTGATGATCGGCGCCGTCGCTGCCGGCCAGATGAAATTATCGCTCAAGGTCGCGACTTTGCCGACCTTCGGCACGCGCTGGCTGGTGCCGCGCCTCGGCCGATTTCTTGATAAACATCGCGATGTCGCCGTCACAGTGGAATCGCGCTCCAAGCCCTTCAATTTTGAGGAGGATAATTTCGATCTTGCCATTCACTACGGCCTGCCGGCATGGGCGGGAGCCGTCGCGACTTTTCTTTGCAATGAGACCGTGCTGCCCGTTGCTAGCCGCGAGCTTGCCGGGCGGCTGAGTCTGATCTCGCCGGACGAATTGGCGGGAGCGCCACTGCTGCACCTTACGACGCGTCCGAAGCTTTGGGCCCAATGGTTCGATCTGCAGGAGTTGCCGACGGAGAATGCCTATCCCGGCGCGCGCTTCGACCAGTTTTCCATGATCATCGCTGCCGCCATTGCGGGGCTGGGTGTGGCGCTCCTGCCGACCTATCTGATCGAGGATGAGCTCAAGGCCGGCACGCTTCTGCCGCTCTTTAATCTGCCGATGCCGACTGAGAACAGCTACTACGTGGTCATGCCGGAAAAGAAGCAGACGAACGAGACGGCGACATTATTTCAGGATTGGCTGTTGAGTGAGGTGACGCCGCAATGATGCCGGAATGATCCTCCGAAATTAATCTGCATGGACCACAAGTGCCTATCGCTCTTTTGAGTTCGCACGGCGAACCGGGCCACCTGCTACGGCTTGCAAGTGACAGCGCATGAAGACAGCGCTGATACGCTAGCCTTGTCTACAATCGAGGCCGAGAATCGTGCTTAAATACAGGGGGCAGGGCCATGGACCATGGCCGCAAGGTCGTTTCCGGTCGGGTGGGAGCAATGACGACAAGCGAACAGACGGAACTGGAGGATATAGTCTTCAGAAGTCCATTGCTCATCTCGCTTCTCCGGCGCTGGGATGAGATTGCGCTGCCAGATTGCTGGCTGGTGGCAGGAGCCGTTGCCCAGACCTTTTGGAACCATGCCTTCGGGTTGCCCCTGTCTCATGGGATCAATGACCTCGACATCGTTTATTTCGATGCCGATGATCTGTCTGAACAAGCGGAGACCAGTCATGCCGCACGGGTCCGCGCGATGTTTCCCGATTTGCCGGTCTGGATCGATGTGAAGAACGAAGCCCGGGTTCATTGCTGGTACGAAGCGAAGTTCGGATACCCGATCCGGCCTTACAAATCGACCCTGGACGCCATCACCACTTTTCCGACTACGGCAACCGCCGTGGGATTGCGCTCCAATAGTCACGGTCGTCTGGATTATTGTGCTCCGTTCGGTCTTTCCGATCTGCTGAATGGCGTCGTGCGCCCCAATAAGAAGCAGATCACGCAGGCGATCTACGAGCAGAAAGTCAATCGCTGGATTGCAGTCTGGCCGAGGCTGACGATTGTTGGCTGGGACGGCTGAGGCGTTTCGAGGCTCAGCCGCGCGATTTCCGAGCCGACGTCAGATCATGTCGAATATGGCCGATGCTACGACGACTTCCGTGCCCGCGAGGCCGACCGAACAGAAGAGCGTGGTGTCGAGAGGAGATGTTCTGCCGGCAGCATGGCCGGCGACTATGGCTGCAAGGTCGAGCATTCGCTCGTCGTGTATGGTTTCGGAAAGGAAAAATGGGGACGCATAGGCGCGCGTTTGCTCAGGAGAATCCGTGGCGATGATGCTGGCCATGTTCGCGACGTCCAGGCCGAGTTCATGTCCCTTCAGCGTCTTCGGGCCGATCGTATTGATGTGGACGCCGGCTTTTAAATCAGAAGCATCGATCACCGGCATGTCGCTGCTTGTTGCGCATAACACGATATCGGCATCGGCCACGGCTTTTGTGGCATTTGTAACCGGTTCAACGGCAATGCCGAGTTCCAGTTGCATCTCCTCAGCGAAGGCGGCGCAGTTTCTCGGGTTTCGGCTGAAGACACGGACGGAGCCTATGTCGCGAACGGCGGCAGCGGCAATGAGTTGTGTTCGCGCCTGAGTACCGCTGCCAATGATGCCGACCGTGCGGGCGGTCGCAGCGCTGAGGTGACGGATGGCTATGCCTCCTATTGCCCCTGTCCTGATCTGGCCGAGCCGTTCGCCCAGGATGATCCCTCGAAGTTCAGCGGTGTCAGCACGCCAAACAGCGACCACTTGTGAATGCTGCCCTCCGGCAAAGGTCTCGTAGGCGCGAAAGCCGGCAAGCGGCCGCTCGCCATCGATGCCGCCGACCGTAAACACGATATCTCCGCGATCGGGAAAGGAGACGTGATGCCGGGGCGGGGACACCAGTTCACCGGCCGCCTTGGCTTGGAAAGCTGCTTCCAAGGCATCGATCGCCCCACGCATGACTGCGGCAGGGCATAAATCCTCGTCTTTCAATATCTTCATTGCGGATGGACCTCGTTAAGACAGCCACTCTGCAACCTCAAGCGCAGTCGAGGTCAACAGCAGATGCGGCCATCCTGGCGTTTCGCATTGCCCAGCTCTTGAGGCCCAGGCCATTGAGTTTGATGAAGCCCTCGGCGTCATGGTGGTCGTACGCTCCGGAGCTTTCCTCGAAGGTGACGAGGTCGGTCGAATAGAGCGAGGCTGGCGAGGCGCGCGCGATCACGCTGGCTGAGCCCTTGTAGAGCCTGAGCGTCACTTCGCCGCTGACATGGATTTGGCTCTGATCGATCAATGCCTGCAACATTTCCCGCTCGGGCGAATACCAAAAGCCATTATAGATCAGCGCAGCGTAGCGGGGCATGATCTCGTCCTTCAAATGTGCAGCGGCGCGGTCGAGCGTGATGGATTCGATCCCGCGATGGGCGGCGAGCAGGATCGTGCCACCCGGAGTTTCATAGACGCCACGCGATTTCATCCCGGCGAAACGGTTTTCGACGAGATCGATCCTGCCGATCCCATGCCTGCCGCCCAATTCGTTGAGCTTTGTCAGCAGTGCCGCTGGTGTCATCGCTTCACCGTCCAGGGAGACCGCATCGCCCTTTTCAAAGCCGATGACGACGATTTCCGGCGCATTTGGTGCCTCCAGAGGATCGACGGTGCGCTGATAGATATAGGATGGCGCGATTTCGGCCGGGTCTTCCAGGACCTTGCCTTCGGTGGAGGTGTGCAGGAGATTCGCGTCGGTCGAAAAGGGAGCCTCGCCGCGCTTATCCTTCGGCACAGGAATTTGATGCGCTTCGGCATATTCGATCAGCTGAGTGCGCGATTGGAAGGCCCACTCGCGCCATGGCGCGATGATCTTGATCGATGGATCGAGCGCATTGGCCGCCAGTTCGAAACGCACCTGATCATTGCCCTTGCCTGTGGAGCCGTGGGCAATGGCATCGGCACCCACCTCGCGTGCGATATTGATGAGATGCTTGGCGATCAGGGGGCGGGCGATGGAGGAGCCGAGGAGATATTGCCCCTCATAGAGCGTGTTTGCCCGGAACATCGGGAAGACGAAATCCCGAACGAATTCCTCGCGGACATCCTCGATCCTGATATCTGTCGCGCCCAATTGCTCGGCCTTCCGGCGGGCGGGCTCAAGCTCCTCGCCCTGGCCAAGGTCGGCGGTAAAGGTCACGACTTCGCAGCCGTAGGTTTGCTGCAGCCATTTCAGGATGATGGATGTGTCCAGTCCTCCCGAATAGGCGAGCACGACTTTCTTGAGCTTTTTCGACATCGGCTTCCGTCTCCATGTTGACGGCTGGAACGATAGGCCAATCCTCGCGCAATGATCTTGCGAAGAGTTCAATAATGCGAGAGAGTTTAGCATATTATGCCACTCAATCGGCAGTAGGAGCTATATTGTGTCAACGACTTTGGACGAGATCGACCGGCGTATCCTCAGGGTGCTGCAGCGCGACGGACGCATTTCCAATGTGGACCTCGCGAGGGAAGTGGGGCTCTCGCCGTCACCCTGTCTTCGCCGCGTGCGATTGCTGGAGGATGCAGGCATCATCGATCGCTATGTGGCCGTTCTCGACCCGGCAAAGGTGGGTGCGGGCCTCACCGTGTTTGCCCGCGTCTGGTTCAAGACGCAGGATGCGCAAGTCACCCTCCAATTTGCGGAGGCGGTCAGGCGGTTTCCTGAAGTCATAGAATGTTATCTGACGACGGGCGAATGCGATGCCGTCCTGCGCATCGTCACCGCTGATCTGCACAGCTATTGGCGGTTTCAGGCCGATCACTTGACGCGAATTCCAAGCGTATTGAACGTCAAGACCGATGTGCCCATGGAAACGCTGAAGCGGAGCTTTGAGCTGCCCTTGGTCTCGTAGCATTGCAGCCAACTGTCGGCCAATTATGGCGGCGGCGAAGTGCCGTTCAGCGTGCCTAGCCGGTTCCTGTCTGCTCGCACCCTGGCGGGCATATCGAACCCGCAAGATAATTGATGTTTGGAGAGCGAAATGAGCATATTCGAAACGGCGATGCAGGCGACACGCCCGGTTCTCGCCAGCCGTTTTCCGGGCTATTCCTTTGCCTTTGTCTCAGGGTCGATCATACGAGGCGAGGGAAGAAAGGGCTCCGACATCGATCTGGTCGTGGTCTTTGATCAGCTCGAAACCGCTTGGCGCGAGACCTTTATCGAGGGCGACTTTCCGTTCGAAGCGTTTGTTCACGACCCGGAGACGCTCAGCTGGTTTTTCGAGAGCGATATTGTGCGTGGCTATCCCGTTATTATTCATATGGTTGCGACAGGCCAGATCCTCGGGCCAAATCCTGACAAGGGGCAGGTCTGGAAGGACTATGCTATCGGCATCCTCCATAACGGCCCACCGAAGCTGGAAGGTGAGAAGCTGAATGCTTTGAAATATCAGATCACCGACCTTCTCGATGATCTGCGTGGGGAGCGGGCGGCCCCGGAGGTAGGCGCGATTGCCGCGCAACTCTATCAGCCTTTGGCCGACCTTATGCTGCTGGGACGAGGAAGATGGTCGGGCAGGGGCAAATGGATTCCCCACCTGCTTCGAGAGATGGATCGGGACCTGGCCGATAGGTTCGACGATGTCTTCGGGCGTGCTTCAGCCGGAGAGGTGGAGGCATTGTGCGGTCTCACACGTAGCGAACTGGATCGGCATGGCGGCCCGTTTTTCGCAGGTGACAAGCGCATCGCGTCGCAACAGGCGAGACGCAAGAGCCTTGTGCCGCGCGGTTGATCGTTATGCCTGATCGAAAAATTTTAAGCTTGAAATTCTTCATGGCAACGCTAACACATTCCTATCGGGTCGCTGCGGACTTTGCAGGATAGACGCGAGGTGAACTCGGGAGGAAGCCACCATGAAGACCCATCCGCTGAAGGGGCCGAACAGGCTGAAGCTCGGTGTTTTCTCGACCAACGCGGATGGTGGGCTTGCCATCACCGACGTGCCGGAGCGCTGGACGGCAGGATGGCAGGATAATCTGACCGCAGCACAGATCGCCGACCGGGCGGGGCTCGAATTCTTTCTGCCGATTGCCCGCTGGCGCGGTTTCGGCGGCAAGAACCGCGTTCGCGAATGGTCGTTCGAGACCTTCACCTGGGCTGCTGCGCTCTCGGCCGCGACCGAGCAGATCGGCCTTTTCATGACGGTGCACGTGCCGCTCGTCCATCCCCTTTATGCTGCCAAGTCGCTTGCGACCGTCGATCATATCAGCCAAGGGCGCGCCGGACTGAACATTGTCTGCGGCTGGAACCCGAAGGAATTCGGCATGTTCGGCGTGCCGCTGGTCGAAAAGGGCTACGACCAGGCCGCTGAATGGCTCGAAATTGTCGAAAGGCTCTATGCCACTGCTGAGCCCATCGATTATGCCGGCACCTATTACAATCTGAAAGAAGCTGTCAGCCGCCCTGCTAGCCTGCAGGCGCCACGGCCGGTGACGATGAATGCGGCCTTCGGCGGCCCCGGCCGAGACTTTGCCGCGGCGCATTGCGACTATCTCTTCACCACCTTCACCGATATCGGTGACGCCGGAAAGCATGTGACTGATATCGCTGCACGGGCGGAAGGCAAAGGCAGGCAGGTCGGCGTTTATACGGTTTGTCACGTCGTCTGCCGCGAGACACAGACGGAGGCAGACGACTATTACACCCGTTATGCCGTGACTATGGCCGATCAGGCTGCCGTCGATCAACACATGGCCGGCAAGAAGGAGTTCTCGCAGTCCCATGATCGCGAGTCCTATGACCGCTACCGCCAGCGCTTTGCCGGTGGAGCAGGCAGCTATCCGCTGATCGGCGCGCCGCAGCGCATTGCCGAAGAGATGATCGCCATTGCCGAGCAAGGCTATGCCGGTATAGCCTTGTCCTTCGTCAACTATACGCAGGAACTGCCCTATTTCTGCGATCGGGTGCTTCCGATTCTGGCGAAGGCTGGGCTCCGGGCGGGGTGAACCACCGGTTCGATGCTTCGCGCCGCGGCCGCTCGCAAGAATGTGATCATCCTTCAATGATGACTTGGCTATCCGGCAAGGGCTGATTTTCCAGGCCGTTTGCGGTGATGTCGCTTTCATGCTGCGGCGTCGCAGGTGCGACATGTGTGCAACGCAGCAAAAAACGTGACGTCAAGGGGTTTACAAGCGTGGCCCTGGATGGGATTCTTTTAGACGAAGGGTGCTGCTTGATTGGAAGCTGTGTCATTCCCTTCAATCGGATGCCGTAAATCTAGGCCCCGATGCGCCGCTATCTTGCTGGTGCTTAACCGAACAAAATCAATCTGAAGCCGGAATGCGGGTGTTTCCGTGCCTGGCTGTTGCCTTGGTGCGCCCTGAACGTCACGAGGTCGGGGTAAAGAGAATGCGGGCTTTAACATGGGCTTCAAGTCAAAACGCGTCCTTCGCGGCGTTCTTGGTCTTCTTGCGAGTGTCAGCTTGCCGCAGGTCACCAAAGCCAGCGATCTGATGATCTGGTCGCCGGTCAAGGTCGCACCCAGAACATACAAGACCACTCTCGGTTTCCGGCTGCCGATGGCCTGGGATGTCAGCGCTGGCATGGATCTCGGACTTGGCAGCGCGGCCACCGGCGCCATCCTGCGCAGCAGCAGCCTGGCAACCCTATGGGGCACGGCAATCGACGATCACAAGCGCTTTTCGACCACATGGCGCCGAGAGGTGTCATTGAGGGTCGACGCGCTCAACAGCACCGGAACGCTTTGCCTCGAACGCTCGCGGAGCTGGACGGTGTTGGAAAACCTGGACATGAGCACTTCGAGGTCGCTGAACGTAAATTATGCGGGCACGCGGAATGCGGCAAACTCCATTACCGCGACACAAGCCGTGACCGTTGCGGTTCCGTGGACGGGGACGTCTCTATCTGCGATCGGCAATCTGAAGGACGTCGGCAGCGTATTTTCCAGCACGGTCTCGTTTCGGCAGCCTTTGGCGCCGAACCTCAATTTCTCGGCCTCCTTCGCCGATCCGCAGACTTTGACGCCGGCTGGCAATGTGCGGCTGGACTACCGTATCAAATGGTAGATTCACGGGTTTCTAATTCGGCCCTTTCCTATCGCGGCAGGGAACAAATGCCTCTCGCGGAAGTTTAGAACGGGCAGGACATCGATCTTGCTCGAGGTGTCATGACCTCGCGAAGCCTGCCGCTGGTTCGACTCCCTGCCGGCGGCAGGCTTAGCGTTCGAGCAGTGACCTCAGTCGGCAGGCCCTGTCGCCTCCGTTGGTGATTTGATCGTTATGTCTGGCTCGGCAAGCCTGGCCTTGAGCTTCGAGACCACATCGTGCCGGACATCGGACCAAGACGTGGTGATTGCCCAATATTCGATGTTGAGCACGGCTTGATCGACGGCCAGTTCGTCGAGAAAAACCTTCGGTGCCGGTGTGGTCTTGATGCGTTGATCCGCTTTCAGGATGTCGAGGATCGTTTTGCGGGCAAGATCGATGTCAATTTTCTCACCCATGGCAACGGACAATTGCTGGCGGCGGTCCGGCTCGCGGCTGTGGTTGATAATGGGCGTGTTCCAGAGCGTCGAGTTCGGTGCCATCAGATAGAGGCCGTCCGCCGTCCTCATCTCCGTGGCGAAGAGCCCGATTTCCTTGATGTAGCCTTTGACGTTCGTCGCCTCGATATATTCGCCGACCCGGAATGGCCGCAGGATCAGCAGCATGATGCCGGCGGCGATATTTTGAAGCGTGCCTTGCAATGCCAGGCCGATCGCCAGGCCGGCAGCACCGAGAGCGGCGATGATGGAGGCGGTCTGAACGCCGAACTGGCCAAGGACGGTGATGAAGACAAGGATGAGCAAGCTGTAGTGCAGGACATTCTGGAAGAAGCTCGCGAGCGTTTCGTCTATGCCGCGAATACGCGAGATGACGCGGTAGGCCGAACGGCTGATAATGCCTGCAAGAAGCCAGCCACCGATCAGAAGAATGATCGCGCCGAGAAGCGAAAATCCATATTGAACCGCGAGCGCCGAGGCCTGGTCGAGTGCCGTGCGAGTGGCGACGACGATATTGGTCGTTTGATCGTCCATGTCAAAACTCCATCTTTCCCAGAGAGCCAAATGAGAAGTCGCGTTTTTTGTTCCTGGCAACCTGGCGTATGAAACCCAACGGTTTCAATGGATTATGCGGGTCGGTCTCTATGCGGGAGCGTCAGGCGCCGTGCTTTGCCTGATGCGGACCAATGGTGGCAGCTGCGGCGTAGTGAGCCTTCTTCTGCTCGTACATGCCGAGATCCGCGCGCTTGATCATGGCTTCCATGGTTTCGCCGGGCAGGCTCGTGGCAATGCCGATGGAGACGCTGAGCGGCGCGCTGGAATAGAACTGGTTGTTGATCTTCAGCAGTTCGTTGATCGTCTCGACCATCGCGGCAGCCGCGATTTCATCAGCGCCCGGCATGAGAACTGCAAATTCGTCGCCGCCGATGCGGGCGGCGTGGTTCGGCAGGGAGACGACGCTGTTCAGCACCTCGCCCATACGGCGCAGCAGAGCATCGCCAGCATCGTGGCCGCTCTCGTCATTGGACTCCTTGAGTCCGTTCAGATCGAGAATGATGGCCGATACTGGCCGAAGCGATTTGCGCTCCAGCCTGTTGAGCTCCTCCATATAGAAGGCGCGGTTGAAAAGCCGGGTGAGCACATCGTGCTTGCCGAGATATTCGAGATAGGCTTCTGCCTTCTTGCGCGCAGTAATGTCGGTGAGTGCCACTTGCACCAGCGACCAGTCTTCCTCGTAACCGGGAAAGACCGAAAACTGCAGGAGGACGTGACGCTCCGATCCGTCGAGCGCGTAGTTCAGCACTTCACGCTGATGGAAGAGGCGGCCGTTCCACAACTCCACCAATTGCCCGCGAAAATGCTTCTCCATATCATCGCGGAACACTTCGCCGATCCGCTGATGCAGGGTCTGGCGGTCCGGTGCGCAGAAGAGATCGAGCGTTGCCTGATTGACGTCGAGCACGCTGATCTCGCTCATGCATTGCTGGACGAACTCCGGATGCACGTCGAGAAATACCTGAAAGTCGACGATGCCTCGGTGGCGAATCTCATCGAGCAGGATCTTGATGCGGCTGAAATCCTCGACCCACAGGGAAACCGGCGAATGCTCGAACATGCCCTCGGCATAGCGGCGCTGCCGCTCTTCCTGCCGTCTCGCCTCCTCGCGGGCCGTCACGTCTTCCGTCGTCAGCAGCAGCCGGCTCCACGAGGTCTCGTGGCCCGGCAGGATGACGCCGCGTAGCTGGATGTCGAGCCTTTTGCCGCCGAGGGAATAGTTGATTGCGGTGCCGGAAAACTCGGTCTTGCCTTCCCAGAGCGCCACCAGCTCATTCACATGGCTTTGCAGCATCTCGTCGCGGAAGACCCGCGAAAGGCTTTCGACAAGCGTCTCGAAGGATGGCGCCTCGAAGAGCTCCAGCGTCCTGGCATTGACGGCAAGAACCTTGATCCTTTGCGAGCAGGATGCGACGCGCTGCACGTCGGCCAACAGATAGGAACGCAGGTCCGTCACGCCCTCCGCACGCCACACCTCGAACTGCTCCCTGACGCCGCTGAAATCCTCCAGCCACATGGCGACGGGGGCAAGGTCGAAAATGGTGCTGCTGAAGTCCTGGGCGTTCATCATGATTCCCTGTGCCGGCAATAAAAGTCAGTACGCGAAATGAAAGGCCGGCAGCTCGCCAAGTTCTGCTTAGCGAGCATTGGTAAACCTTGCGTTGATATCAGGTAGCGGGTCAAGCCGGACAGTCACTGTCCGCTTCTTTTCAACTCATTCTTGTCAAAACTGTGCCCCAAATGGCTCTCTAGCCCGATCGCTATCGGGTTGATCCGATGTATGGGCAGTCATGCCTTCAAAAAACGCTCGAAGGCTTCGAGGGTCTTTTCGCTGACATGGTGCTCGATGCCCTCGGCATCATTCCTTGCCGTATCAGGATCGACGCCGAGGCGGCAAAGGACGGCCTCGACGATCTCATGGCGCCGGCGGGTTGCCACCGCCAGGCGGTGCCCTTCTTCAGTCAGGAACACGCCACGATAGGGGCGCTGCGTGATCAGGTTTTCCTCGGCGAGCCGCTTGAGCATTTTTGCAACCGTCGGCTGCGTTACTCCAAGTCTTTGCGCAATATCGGTCTGGCGCGCTTCGCCAGCATGCTCTATCAGATCGGCGATGAGCTCGACGTAATCCTCCATCAATTCCGTGCGTCGATCGTCGCGGCTTTTCTGAAAGGCCTCGGCATGCGTCTCGATCTCGGTGGAAGAAAGACGGCTTTCCGGGGTGGCAGGCAAATTCGTCAAGGCGGCTCATCTCCGTCAGGTTAAGAGTCGTGTAATGATGTTTAGCCTCGACTATAAATAATTCAAAGACGTTATGAAACCCCAGCGGCCGATGCCGGCCAGCCGTGAAATCGAAATTCCCGTGTCTCAATTGGCTCGTCGCGCCACGCCTTCAGGCGCGCAACAGCGGCAGCAGTTGCTCACCTTGCCGCTTTATTTCCGAGAGGTATGGTGTGTCCGAAAGAACGAAATGCGTAATGCCGAGGTCGCGATACTTGCGCAGGGAGCGGGCGACATCCTCTGGCGAGCCGACCAGCCAGGTAGTGCCGGCGCCACCGCCGCCGAACTTGCCCGGCGCGGTATAGAGATTGTCGTCAAGCACGTCGCCGCGCGCGGCGAGATCGAACAGCCGTTTCTGGCCCACTGCGATCGATTGCCGGTGATCATTCCAGCCGACGCCCTTATTCTTAGCCATCTCCGCGACTTTCGCCTCGGCGTCGGTCCAGGCCTGCTCCGTCGTGTCGCGCACCAGCGTCGTAATGCGCAGCCCGAATTCCAGTGGCGGTAGATCGCGATCAAGGTCTCTGCTTAATGCCTTAAGCCGGCTTATTCGCTCAGCAATGTCGGCGAGTGGCTCGCCCCAGAAAAGCTGAACATCTGCCTCTGTGGCGGAAACGCGTTCTGCAGCATCCGAAGCGCCGCCGAAATAGAGCCTGGGATGCAGACGTTCACCGCGCGGCTCGATGCGCGGCGCAGCCGTGGATTCCCTGACGCGAAAGTGTTCTCCCTCATAGGTGACATTCTCTTCGGTCCAGAGCCTGCGGCTGAGCCGCATGAATTCCTTGGTGCGGCCATAGCGGTGCGCTTGATCGCCCTCGCTGTCGCCATAGGCGGCAAGATTGTCCCTGCCGGAAACGATGTTGATGCGCACCCGGCCGCCGCTCAGCTGATCCAGCGTGGCAGCAGCGGAAGCGAAGTGCGCCGGGCGCCAGTAGCCGGGGCGGATTGCGATGAGCGGCTCGAAGCTGGTGGTGCGCGCCGCAAGTGCGGCCGCGACGGTGAAGGTGTCGGGACGGCCCCAGCCGGTGCCGATCAATGCGCCCTTCCAGCCGTGATCCTCCAGCGCCTTGGCATGGCTCGTGAGCGTTTCCAAGCTGTTGTGGTTCTCGACGGCGGAATCGCCGCGGTGACCCGGCTTGACGTCGTTCGGGATGTACCAGAGAAATTCGCTGTTATCGCTCATGCCTGCGCCTGTCGGTCTCTCTGAATTGATTGATACGGGATTTGTAGCGAGGAGAGCCGTGGTGAATCCTCGGCTCATCTCCCTTGAGTCTAAAGCTTGCCCTTCCACGGGACGAGCACGGCTTCAAGAATGCGGACGGCGGTCGAGAAGGCAAAGGCGCAGACCGCAATGATACCGATGCCGACGAAGACGACGTCGGTGGCAAGGAACTGCGACGCCGACATGATCATGAAGCCGATGCCGCGGGTCGAAGCGATGAGTTCGGCCGCCACCAGCGTTCCCCAGCCAATGCCGAAAGCGATTCGGATGCCCGTCAGGATTTCCGGCAGCGCCGAAGGCAGGACGACGTTGAAGAAGAGCTGCAGCCGGTTCGCGCCGAGGGACCGTGCGGCATTGACCCGCTCCAGGGGCAGCGAACGGACGCCGGCTTGGGCGGACAGGCAGATCGGCGCGAACATGGCGAGCACGAGAAGGGTGATCTTCGAGGTCTCGCCGATCCCAAGCCATATGATCATCAGCGGCAGATAGGAAAGGGGCGGCAGCGGCCAATAGAATTCGATCGGCGTATCGAGAATTCCCTTTGCCCAGCGGTTGAGCCCCATCAGCAGACCGACAGGAATGCCGACCCCGATCGCGATGGCTGCCGCGACGACGATGCGGAACAGGCTTGCCAATACATGTTCGGAAAGTGAAGCGCCGGCATAACCATCGCGGTAGACGACGCCGATCTGCGTCAGCACTTCATCGGGGCGAGGCAGGAAGAGGTGTGACACCAGACCGAGCTTTGCGACGAGCCACCACAATGCGAGGCAGACGATCGCAGTCGCGATGCTGATGGCGATGGTGGGTTTCTCGCCGACGCCGAAACTCGGGACGCGAACCAGCTTCGGTTGCTCTTCCCTTTGAGGAACGGTAATCGGGCGCGTTTCGATGATGTCACTCATGCCACGCTCCTGATGTTGTCGGCGCTGTGGAGAATAGCGCGAATTTCTTCCCGAAGGCTGCTGAATTCAGGCGACGAGACGATCGCCTTCGTATCGCCGCTGGCGGCAAAGCGATGTACGAAATCGAGTTCGAAACGCGCAACGACACGCCCGGGCCTCGGAGACATGACGAGAACCTCCGTTCCGAGAAAAAGCGCCTCCTCGATCGAATGGGTGATGAAGAAGATGCGCTTGTCGGTTCTAGCCCAGACGGAAACCAGCAGCTCCTGCATCTGCTCGCGCGTCAGGCTGTCGAGAGCGCCGAATGGTTCGTCCATCAGCAGGATATCGGGATCGGTGGCAAGTGCCCGGGCAATGCCGACGCGCTGGCGCATGCCGCCCGACAGTTCGTAGGGCAGGGCATTGGCAAAGTCGGTCAAGCCGACAAGCCGTAGCAGTTCCGATGCGCGATCCCGGCGTTCCCGCTTGCCGAGCCCGGCAAATTGCAGGCCGAGGGCCACATTGTCGATGACGGACTTCCATGGCAGCAACGAATCCTTCTGGAAGACGACGCCGCGATCGGCGCCCGGACCGGAAACAGGCCTGCCGTCGAGCGTGATCTTTCCCTCTGAAAGCGGCAGGAAACCGGCGATCGCATTGAGCAGGGTGGATTTGCCGCAACCGGATGCGCCGAGTGCGACCACGATGCCGCGTTCGGGAATGTCGAAGGAAACGCGGTCAAGCGCATGAACGGTTCTGCCGTCACGCGCTGCAAAGAAGACGCTTGCATGGTCGACTTGAAGCATGGGCTCTCTCGATATTGCGACGCCGGCGCGACAAGCGCGCCGATGCCAGGGAGGATCAGTTGCTTGCGCTGACGAGCGCGTCGGCGGTGACGAATGCGCCGTAATTCGGCAGGACTTCGGAGACTTTTCCCTGGCTCTTTAGGAAGGCTGCCGTGTCCTTGAGGATTTTTGCCGCGCCGGATTGATCGCCGCCACCGAGCCAGGCCGCCGATGCCTGCACGTCGGGCGTCAGCAGAGTGAGGTTCTTGAGCGCTGCCGCCTGCTGCTCTGCAGTACCGCCCAGAAGCTTGGCGAGCGCCTTGGCGTTGTCGCTGTCCGGTCCCCAGGCGGCCTTGTCGGCGGCAAACGAGGCGTAGTATTTGTTGATCACCGAGGCATAGGCCTTCAGGAATTGCGGATTGTCTGCTGCGAATTTTGAGGTTGCAACCCAGGCGGAAAATGTTGGAGCGCCCTTGTCGGCGACGTCCTTGGATGTCACCAGCACCTTGCCGTTCTTCTTCAGCTCGGTGAGTGCCGGGTCCCAGACGAAGCCGCCGTCGATGTCACCGCGATTGTAGCTTGCGACGATTTCAGGCTGCGGGACAGCAAAGACCTGTACGTCCTTTTCGCTCAGGCCAAGGGACTTGATCAGGGCGAGCAGCTGATAATGGTCAGTGGAAACGGGTGCCGCCGCGAGTTTCTTGCCCTTCAGATCGGCGAGTGTGTTGATGCCGGAGCCATTGCGCACCACCAGAGCTTCATCGACGCCCGAGATGGACGAGAGGTAAAAGGCCTTCACCTCGAGGCCGCGTGAAGCAGCAGCGGCAAACGGGCTTGAGCCGACATAACCGATCTGGACGTCGCCGGATGCGATGGCGGCGAAGATCTCTGCTCCCGAATTGAACTTGCGGAAGTCGATCTCATAGCCCGTCTCCTTTGCGAAATCGCCATTGGCGATCGCGACAGAGGAGGGCAGGGCATCCGTCTGATAGGCGATGACGACCTTCTTGTCGGCAGCGGCCGCGCCGGCCGCCATGGAAATGCTGGCGAGACCCAAGACGGCCGCAGCGATCAGTGTGTTGAATTTCATGACTAGTCCCCTTGGCCGGATCAGATTTTCCGGCGGCTCCCTGAATGGAATGCACAGAGCCTAGCCAAATCGGGGGCAGGATCGATAGAAATAGCAAACTATTTTTATAGACTATAATAGGAATTGTTTGTCTAAATGGACGAAGACGACAAGGTTAGCATCTTTCCGGCGGAGCGAAGCCGACATGGATATCGACGCTCAGGAACGCGTCAAAATCCTGAACTCTGCTCGAGAGCGGTCATTCCCATAGCAAAGCGAAAGCCTGCCGGCCTAACTGGTGCTTTCGCGCTCGTTGAGATCGATCTGGCCTTTTTCCGCCAGGATCGGCAGGGCGATATTATGCTGCGCCTCATTCATTTCCTGCACCGTGACGAGCGTTCCTCCTCGCTCGAGGGCGGCTGCATAGGCGGCACGTTGCTCCTCGTGAAAGAAGATGCCCGTCAATGCGTCCAGAAAGCCCATGTGATCGGTCGGTGAGGTATCTGGCCGGTTGCCCGGTGTCATGGTGATCGCGTCCTTCGGGATACCGGCTTCCATCAACGCCTGGGCTGCAGCTTCCGCGTCATATTCGTCGTCGAAGAATGCGGTCAATGCAAAGGAGCCGGTTTTACGTTCGCTATTCATGGCGGGTTCTCCGTTCTCGTGGTCTCATTGTCTTAACGAGCACCAGAGGAGGGGGTTCCCATGTGATGAGCATCCCACATGGAACAAACAGAAGGACGATTAGTTGATCGTCATAGAATCTGGAACCACAGCGAGCCCCCAATGCTCGATAGATTTCCTTCGGCCGGCGCAGGCCCATCGCTCAGCTATGAGCATGCCGATGCAGAGACACTTGATGAGCTGCATGAGGATGCTCGATCCTGCACACGCTGCGATCTCTATCGCAACGCCACTCATCTGGTGTTCGGTGAAGGGCCGGCCCGAGCAGACATCGTGCTGGTCGGCGAACAGCCGGGCGACAAAGAGGATGTGGCCGGCCGGCCTTTTGTCGGACCGGCCGGCCGGCTTCTTGATGAATGCCTTGAGGAAGCGGGCGTGGATCGGGACCGTTGTTATGTCACCAACGCCGTGAAGCATTTCAAATATCAGATGCGCGGCAAGAAACGACTGCATGCCAGGCCCAATGCCGGCGAGGTACAGCGCTGTGCCTGGTGGCTGGGAGCAGAACTCGAATTGCTAAAGCCGAAGCTGGTCGTCGCACTTGGGGCGACGGCTGTATCCTCGCTGCTCGGCTCGAAAGTCAGGGTCATGCGCGACCGCGGCCAGATCCTGCATCCGTCGGGAAAACTCGATGTCCTGGTGACCATTCATCCCTCGGCGCTCCTGCGGATCAGGGAGGCGGATGAGAGGGAAAAGAACAAGCTCACCTTCATTCGGGATCTCAAAAAGATCCGGAGTTTTGTGCGGCACTGACCATTTTCTCCAGACACAACCCGCAGAACAGCAAGCAAAGGTCATGTTATGGCTGACAATCAACCCAATATTGCGGAAACCAAGCCGGATCGGCTGAAACAGCAACCTGTTGATGATGCCGGCCGCGAAAATGATGCACCGGCTGAAAAGCGCGCATCCTTCATTCGCCGTCATCCCCTCTCCATTCTGCTCGGCATCGTCGCGTTGCTTGCACTGATCGTAGCCGCATGGTTCGTCTGGAAGATCTATTTCTATCCCTATGAGTCGACGGATGATGCCTTTGTCGATGCGCGCAGCTTTTCGGTTGCTGCCAAAGTATCCGGCTATGTTGCCGAGGTTCCGGTGACCGATAACCAGTCCGTCAAAGCCGGCGATGTCATCTTGAGGATCGATCCGCGTGACTATCAGATCGCGCTCGATCAGGCGAACGGGCAGGTAGAGGTGGCAAAGGCCTCGGTCGACAGCGCCGGCGCGCAGATCGAGGCGGCGAGCGCCGCCGTCGACGTCGCCAGGGCGCAACAGAATTCCGCCACCGCCGCTCTACAATTTGCACAGCAGGAATCCAATCGCCAGCAGCAACTGGTCAAGACCGGCTCCGGCAGCGTGCAGGCCGTGCAACAGGCTACGGCAACCCTGCAGCAGGATCAGGCAAGCCTTGCCCAGATGCAGGCGAATATTACCTCGGCGCTGAAGAACAAAGCCGTTGCCGAAGCGCAGAAATCCAGTGCGCTCGCAAGCCTCAAGCAGGCGCAGGCACAGGCCGAAGAAGCGCAGCAGAACCTTAGTTACACGACGATCACGGCGGCGCAGCCGGGGCGCATCGTACGTCTTGCCGGCGCCAAGGGGCAGTATGTGGAGGCAGGGCAGGCAATCTCGACATTCGTTCCCGATGAGGTCTGGATCACGGCGAACTTCAAGGAAACGCAGCTCACCGACATGCGGCCGGGCCAGCCGGTGGACATCACGATCGATGCCTATCCCAATCACACGCTCCACGGAAAGGTGGCCTCGGTTCAGCCGGGCTCTGGCACTGCCTTTTCGCTGTTGCCAGCAGAAAACGCGACCGGCAATTACGTCAAGGTTACGCAGCGCGTGCCGGTCAAGATCATCGTCGACCGATGGCCCGATGATGTTGCAATCGGCCCCGGCATGTCCGTGGTGCCGACAGTGACGGTACACCCGAGGAGCTGAGCGAGATGAGCGGTGCAAGCGCAGCGGCGGGTGGAAGAGAAGCATCATCCGCGCAAGTCACGAATCCCTGGCTGATTGCCATGGTGGTGTCGCTGGCAACCTTCATGGAAGTGCTCGACACCACGATTGCCAACGTGGCGCTGCGCTACATTTCAGGCGGCCTTGCCGTCAGCTCCGACGAAGCCTCCTGGGTGGTCACGACCTATCTCGTTTCCAACGCCATCGTGCTGGTTGCCAGCAGCTATTTCGCCGAACGGTTCGGACGCCGTCGGTTCTATCTCCTATGCCTGGTGACATTCACGATCGCTTCCGTTCTGTGCGGTCTATCGTGGAATCTCCAGGCGCTGTTGATTTTCCGCGTTATACAGGGTTTTGCCGGCGGCGGCATGGTGCCGACCTCGCAGGCGATCCTTGCCGATGCCTTCCCGCCGGCAAAACGTGGTCAGGCTTTTGCGCTCTTCGGTGTCGCCGTGGTCGTCGCACCGGTCATCGGGCCGACCTTAGGCGGATATCTCTCCGACAACCTCTCCTGGCACTGGTGCTTCCTCATCAATGGTCCCGTCGGCATATTCGCCTTCGTGCTCGTCTATGTGCTGTTGAAGGAGACTCCGAAAACGAGGAATATGCGCGAGGAATTCCGCCGGAAGGGCGTGCGTTTCGATCTCATCGGCTTTCTGCTGGTGGCAACCTTTCTTGGCTCTCTGGAACTCATCCTGGATCGGGGGCAGACCGATGACTGGTTCGGCTCCGACTTCATCATCGTCATGGTAGTCATATGCGTTCTCGCCTTCCTGGCAGCAATTCCGTGGGTTCTGACCAAGGCTAACCCGATCATCGACGGATGGCTGCTCGGCACCCGGCAATTCGGTTCCTGTTTCATCGTGATGATGGCAACCGGCGCAATCCTGATTGCGACGACGCAGTTCATCCCTGAGGTCGTGCAGCAGAACTACGGATATACGGCGACCTGGGCTGGGCTCGCACTTTCGCCAGGCGGGCTTGTGACCATGGTCATGATGTTCGTTGCCGGCCGGGTGAATTCCCTGGTTCAGCCGAAGTATCTGATCGCCATAGGTGCGGCGATCATTGCGATGTCCATGTGGCAGCTGACGCGGCTCTATCCCGGCCTGAACTTCGGCTTCTTCGTCTGGTCTCGTCTCTATATCGGGCTTGGCTTGCCGCTGATCTTCATTCCCATCACCTCTGCCTCTTACTACGGTTTGAGGCCTGAACAGACCAATCAGGCGTCGGCCATGATCAATGCCGCGCGCAACATCGGCGGCTCCATCGGCGTTTGTATCGCGTCAAATGTCCTGGCGCATCGGGAGCAGTGGCACCAGAGCCGCCTAGTGGAGCATGTCACCCCTCCCTCACCGGCCTATCAGGAGACACTGCGAACCATGACGCGTTATTTTTCCGAGAAAGGTGCAACCATGGCGGATGCCCAGGCGCAAGCGACGGCCTGGATAGGGCAGCAGGTGCAGACCCAGGCGAGCTTCCTCGCCTATATCGATGTATTCCATGTGCTGATGCTGGTCGTACTCTGCGCCATTCCGCTTGCGCTGATCCTGAGCAATGTCGATCTCAAGGAGGGCGGCGGCGGCATGCATTGAGTACTGTAACGATCGATCCTCCCGCAGGTGGACGGTTGGCTCATTAGGTCATTCGCCGCAACAGTGCGATGAGGGCGTCAGTGTTGTCATGGGTCTCAAGTGAGAGCAAATGCTTGTCCGCGAGCTCAGCAATCGCCAAGGCGACTTCACGCTCCGACCATCCCGCCAGGGTCGCGGCACTCAGCAACTCTCGAAAAGCGGCTTGCAGCGCGTCCTGGCAGCGGATGTCCCGGTCGGGATCATCATCGGTCACGAATGGTCGTGCGATATTGAGCATAGGTAAAAGGTGAACTGATTTGCGGGTTTTGGCAATCTATTGCGTTCAATCGCTCTCGATTGCGCCCTCTTTGCGTCGTGAGAGGCGTAATAGCCGGTCAAAATGATCGGTGATCCGTGGGTTTAACGGCTCGGTCATGTGCTCTCCGCTGAGCAGGCGTAGTCTCAACAGGCGCTCGATCCTGTCATTGGAACCTGCAGCTGCATCCATCGATGCCGCTTTGGGTCGCTGCCGATTTTTTCCGCATCCGGGGAAAGAAAAAGAAAGCTGTTTCTTAAATAACTTAAAATCTATGTTTTTTATAGACTATAGCGCTCCATGGTCGGCATCGGGCGCAAACATGGATGAACGGCATGACTTATCTTCTCAGTCTTCTTGACAAGAGCCCGATCGAACAGGGGCTTAGCGCCACCGATGCGCTCGGCGCCACGGCTCGCTTGGCCATCCGGGCCGAGGAACTCGGCTATCATCGCTTCTGGGTTGCCGAGCATCACAATATGGCGAACCTCGCAAGTTCGGCTCCGGAAGTCCTGATCGCTCATCTTCTTGCCCGGACTTCGAGGATCCGTGTCGGTTCCGGCGGCGTCATGCTGCAGCATTACAGCGCCTATAAGGTCGCAGAAACTTTCAATCTCCTGGCGTCGCTGGCGCCGGGACGCGTCGATCTGGGCGTCGGCAAGGCGCCGGGCGGTTTTCCGCTCTCGACCCGCGCATTACAGCGTGCCTTCGATCCTGAGAAGAAGCCGGACTTCGCCGAGCAGCTTTCCGACATCAACACCTATCTCGCGGCCGACCCTCATTCCGTTGGCGCGGTGGCGACGCCTTTTCCGCCGCATGCGCCGGAGCGCTTCCTTCTTGGCGCCAGCGTCGAGAGCGCGAAGCTCGCCGCGGAAAAGGGCTGGCGGCTGGTGTTTGCCGGCCATCTGAACGGCGATCCGGAAAATCTGCGCAATACCTTCGAGGCCTACGGGAATGCGACGGGCGGCAAGGTGCCGATCCTGGCGCTCGCAGCCTTTGCTGCCGAAAGCGAAGCCCATGCCCGTGAGCGCGTTGGGCAACTGCGCATCGTCAAGCTCTTCCTGCCCAACGGCCAGAGCGTCAATGTCGGCACGCAGGAGCAGGCGGCGGAATTTGCGCGGCAGGCCGGCTTCTCGGAGTTCCGGACCGAAGAGAAGGTGCCGAGCGTGTTGCATGGCACGGCGGCGCAGATCCGCGGCGAGCTCGACGCGCTTCATCGCCGCTACGGCGTCGAGGAGTTCGTGCTCGACACGCCGGCCCTGACCGCGGCCGAACGCCTCAATTCCATAGAACTGCTCGCCAAAGAACGCCTTTCCCTCGTTGCCTGAGCGACCTGTCCCAGGAGGATCATCATGGCTCAAAAACACGTCACATTTGGTATCATGCTGCAAGGCCCCGGCGGCCACATGAATGCCTGGAAGCATCCGAGCGTTCCGGCCGATGCAAGCACCAATCTGAACTTCTTCGTCAAGACGGCCCGCAAGGCCGAAGAGGCCGGTATCGCCTTCGCTTTCGTCGCGGACGGACTCTATATCAACGAGCAATCGATCCCGCATTTCCTCAACCGCTTCGAGCCGCTGACGATCCTCTCGGCGCTTGCCGCCTTTACGACGAAGCTCGGCCTGGTGGGTACGGTTTCGACATCCTATAGCGATCCCTTTACCATCGCCCGGCAATTTGCCTCGCTCGATCTCATCAGCGGCGGCCGCGCCGGCTGGAACGCCGTGACATCTCCGCTCGAAGGCTCCGGCCGCAACTATAGCCGCGAACATCCCGAGCACGAGCTGCGATACGAGATCGCCGATGAGTATCTCGATGCGATCAAGGGCCTGTGGGATTCCTGGGATGACGATGCCTTCGTGCGCGACCGTGAGACCGGCGTCTATGCCGACAAATCCAAGCTGCATCGCCTGAATCACAAAGGCCGGTTCTTCCGCATCGAAGGCCCTCTCAATATCGGCCGCTCCAAGCAGGGGCAGCCGGTGGTGTTCCAGGCGGGCGCGTCGGATTCCGGCATTCGGCTCGCCGGCAAACATGCCGATGCCGTCTTTACCAATGGTGGACCGCTGGAAGACGCGAAGACCTTCTACAAGCAGGTGAAGCAGAGCGCGATCGCGCATGGCCGCAGTGCCGCGGATGTCGGCATCTTCCCGGGCATCGGGCCGATCGTCGGCGCGACGCAGGAGGAGGCGGAGGCCAAGTACCAGGCGATCCGCAATCTCGTCACCATCGAGGAGGCGCTGGCCTATCTCGGCCGCTTCTTCGATCACCACGATTTCAGCGCCTATCCCCTGGATGAGCCGTTCCCCGATCTCGGCGATATCGGCCGCAATAATTTTCGCGCCACGACCGACCGCATCAAGAAGACCGCGCGGGAGAAGGGGCTCACCTTGCGTGAGGTGGCGCTCGATGCCGCCACGCCGCGAACCTCCTTCATCGGCACCGCCGAGCATATTGCCAATGAGATCATCCGCTGGGTGGATGAAGAAGGCGCGGACGGCTTCATCCTCGGTTTCCCGGTGATCGGCGAAGGCTTCGACGATTTCTCCAGGCATGTCCTGCCGATCCTGACGGAGCGCGGCTATTTCGATCCGGCGTTGAAGGGGGAGACGCTGCGAGATCATCTGGGCTTGCCGTATCGCGAGAGCCGTTACGCGACAGAGGCTTCGAACATCACACCCGCAAAGGCCGTCGGCGCCTGAGCCAGGACGATCATCATGAACGCTATCATCAAGCCCGCTTCGGTCACCGATCAAATCGAAACAGGGATTGCCGCCTACCTCGACGAGATCATCGCGCTGAGACATGACCTGCATCAATATCCCGAACTCGCCTTTCAGGAGCACCGCACATCCAAGAAGGTCGCTTCGTTGCTTGCCGACTGGGGTTACGAGGTAGCAACGGGCATAGCCGGGACCGGCGTCGTCGCAACCCTTAAGCGGGGCGATGGGCAGCGCAGCCTGGGCATCCGTGCCGATATGGATGCGCTGCCCATTGAAGAAGCAACCGGGCTTGACTATGCCAGCAGCAACCCCGGCGTCATGCACGCCTGCGGCCACGACGGACATACATCGATCCTGCTCGCTGCTGCTCGTTACCTTGCAGAAAGCGCCAATTTCAGCGGCACGCTGCGGTTGATCTTTCAGCCGGCCGAGGAAATTGGCGCCGGCGCGCGCAAGATGCTCTCGGAAGGACTTTTCGATCGGTTTCCGGTCGATGCGGTCTTCGGACTGCACAATTGGCCCGGCGTGCCGACGGGGCAGTTCGGTTTCGTCGCCGGCCCGGCGATGGCTTCCGTCGACAAGGCGGTCATCAACATCGTCGGAAAGGGCGGACATGGTGCCGAGCCGCATCGTGCCGTCGATCCGGTGTTGGCTTCGGCTTCATTCATTACTGCTCTGCAAAGCGTCGTCTCGCGCAATATCGATCCTCAGGAAATGGCGGTCGCAACGGTCGGCTCCATTCATGCCGGTTCGGCTTCGAACGTCATCCCGGAAAGCGTGGAGATGAAGCTGACCATGCGCGCCTACAATGAGACCGTCCGAGCCAGATTGCAGGAGCGAATTCCCGCACTGGCGCGCGCGCAGGCGGAGAGCTTCGGCGCTGTGGCTGAAGTCGATTACCGTCTCGGTTTTCCTGCACTCGTCAATCATGCCGAAGAGACAGAATTCGCCCGCAATGTCGCCTTGCAGGCGCTTGGAAGTGCTGCCGTCGAGGCGGATTTCCGGCCGCGGACGGCGAGCGAAGACTTTGCTTTCCTGCTGCAGGCCAAGCCCGGGAGCTACCTCTTTGTCGGCAATGGCGACAGCGCACCGCTGCATAGCGCCCGCTACGATTTCAACGACGCCATCATCGCGCCGGCAGCCCGCTACTGGGTGCGGCTCGTCGAAGCTTTCCTCGCGAATGACAACGGGTGACGAACGACATGAGCGACACGTTTCTTTATACGACCACATTGGACCCGCGCGCCAAGCCGCTGATCGACGAGCTGATCCATGAGTACGACAGCCGCTACGGCAACTATTTCAATGCTGAAGGGGCGGTTGCCGAACTCAACCGCTATCCGCCGGAGGCCTTCGCGCCGCCGCAGGGCAATTTTCTGCTCTTGCTCCGAAACGGGGAGACGATCGGCGGTGGCGCTTTCAAGCACTATGACGAGCAAACCGCCGAATTCAAACGAATTTGGACGCGCCATGATCTCCGTCGTCAGGGATTGGCGCGCAGGGTGCTGGTCGAACTGGAGGCCCAGGCGGCGCGACAGGGCTATCGTCGCATCTACCTGACTACTGGCTTTCGCCAACCCGAGGCGGTCGGTCTTTATCTCAACAACGGCTACACAGCCCTGTTCGATACCTCCGTCGATCCGGAAGTCTACAAGAGCCTGCCTTTCGAGAAGGATATCAGCCATTTGGCTCTGGCCTATATCGCCGAAACCTCGGGCTCGCAGCAACGCTTGGCAGCCGCCGGCCGATAACGCATGGCGGATCAACGACAATCATAAGGGTAAGCATCATGGCGCTGACGACGGATTTTGCGGGTGTCGATCGAGATACTGGAGCCGCCGAGACGAAGACTGACTATTCGCGTTACCGCATCGTGCCCGCGAGGCACCCTGGACGTACGGCGGGCACGATCTTTGCCGCGCTTGTCATTGCGATCGTCCTCTATTCCACCTTTACGAATCCGCGCTGGGGCTGGGGTGTCTTCGCCGAGTGGTTCTTCGCGGAGCCGGTGCTGGTTGGCCTTGGCAGGACGTTGCTGCTGACAGCGCTTGCGGCGGTGTCGGGTTCTATCCTCGGAACGGTCTTGGCGCTGGCGCGCGTATCAAAGTCGCCGCTGCTTGCGAGCCTCTCCTGGGGCTATATCTGGCTTTTGCGTTCGATCCCGATGATCGTGCTGCTGCTGGTTCTTAACAATCTCGGCTATCTCTATGAAACCATTAGCATCGGTGTCCCGTTCACCGACAAGGTTCTGTTCGATTATCCGACCACACAGCTGCTGACGCCGTTTGCCGCGGCCTTTCTCGGACTGACGCTAAACCAATCCGCTTTCTTTGCTGAAATCGTGCGTGGCGGCATTCTGTCGGTCGATCAAGGTCAGTTGGAAGCGGCTGCATCCCTCGGCCTGTCTCGCCGCCGCCAGGCGTTCCGCATCGTCCTGCCGCAGGCGATGCGCTCCATCCTGCCCACTGGCTTCAACGAGATCATCGGCCTCGCCAAGAGCACTTCCATGGTCTATGTGCTCGCCCTGCCGGAACTCTTCTACACGGTGCAGGTCATCTATCGCCGCAATCTGGAAGTCATTCCGCTCCTGATGGTGGCGACCGTCTGGTATCTCGTCATCATGACGGTGCTGTCGATCGCACAGCATTATATCGAGCGCTATTTCTCCAAGGGTGCGGTGCGCAATCCGACGCCCTTGCCATTCCAGGCATTCTTCCGCCGCTTCCAGCGGCCGCTGCCTACTGCGGCGGCAGACACCCGATCGGACACCGCGACACTCGCCACTTTTCGCAGCGTGACGGATCTTCGTGCCAAGGGTGGTGCTGTGCGCATCCACGGCATTTCGAAGAGCTTCGGCACGCTGAAGGTCCTGGACGATATCGAGCTCAACCTGCCGGCCGGCAGCGTCACAGCCATTATCGGCCCGTCGGGCTCAGGAAAATCGACGCTGCTGCGCGCCATCAATCATCTGGAACGCGTCGATAGCGGCTTCATTTCCGTCGACGGCGAGCTTGTCGGTTACACACAGAAGGGCGAGGTGCTCTACGAGCTCAAGGAAAAGGACATTCTGAAGCGCCGGACCGACATCGGTATGGTCTTTCAAAACTTTAACTTGTTCCCGCATCTCACTGTTTTAGAAAACATTATCGAGGCACCGATCCAGGTGCGCGGGGTGAGTCGCGACGAAGCGACTGTCTTTGCGCAGGAGCTTCTCGCCCGCGTGGGTCTCAGCGACAAGATCGAGGCCTATCCCCGCCAGCTCTCCGGTGGCCAGCAGCAGCGTGTCGCCATCGCTCGCGCGCTGGCACTGCGGCCGAAGGTTCTTCTCTTCGATGAGCCAACCTCCGCACTCGATCCTGAGCTCGTCGGCGAAGTGCTCGATGTGATCAAGGAGCTTGCCCGCACCGGCACGACGCTCGTCATCGTCACCCACGAGATTGGCTTTGCCCGCGAGGTCGCCGATAGCATCGTCTTTATGGAGGGCGGCCACGTTATCGAAGCCGGCTCGCCAACGCAGATCCTCAACGATGCGAGACATCCGCGTACGCGCGCTTTTCTCGCCAAGGTTCTCTAGCAGTCGCAGGTAGGCATTTGACGCTCTGACGCAACGGGCGTCCTGATCATTGTAACCACAATAACAACTTAGAATTGAAAAAGGAGAAGGGAAATGGCATTCATTGAGAGAGCAAAATATATCGTTGCCGGCGTGCTGACGGTGGCAGCGATGAGTGGGACGCCGACGATTGCGGCCGAAAAGTTCAACCTGAGCCCGGATACCTCCAATCGCGTTCGCGCCCAGAAGGACGAGGCAGCGATCAAGGCGATTGCGCCGGGCTTCAAGTTCGTCAATCCCGGCAAGTTCACGGTCGCAATCAACCCATGGGATCCGCCGATCGCCACCTATGCGACCGACGCCAAGACTGTCGTAGGCGCTGATCCAGATATCGCGCAACTGCTTGCAGACTCCCTCGGCCTGCAGCTCGAGCTGGTGCCGGTCGCCTGGGAGGATTGGCCGCTCGGCGTCTCCTCCGGGAAATATGATGCCGTCATTTCCAACGTGACGGTCACGGAAGAGCGCAAGCTGAAGTTCGATTTCTCGACCTATCGCAGGGACGTGCTCGGCTTCTACGTGAAGGCCGACAGCAAGATCACCTCGATCAAGGAGCCGAAGGATGTCGCAGGTCTCAAGGTGATCACCGGCGCTGGCACCAATCAGGAGAAGATTATTCTCGAATGGGACCGGCAGAATGTGGCAGCCGGCCTGAAGCCTATCGAGGTGCAGTATTACGACGACCGCGCCGCCGCCGATCTGGCCTTGCAGTCCGGCCGTGCCGATGTCGAGTTCAATCCGAATGCGACACAGGCCTATAAGGCCGCCATCAACGGCACTAGGAAGCTTGTGGGAACCGTCTCGGGCGGTTGGCCGCTGACGGCCGAAATCGCCGTGACGACGAAAAAAGGCGCTGGCCTTGCCGATGCCGTCACGCTCGCGCTCAACGATCTGATCAAGAACGGCAAGTATGGCGAAGTGCTGAAGCGCTGGAGCCTCACTGCCGAAGCGGTCGATCAATCCAAGACCAACCCTGCGGGCCTGCCGAAGAGCGGCTCGTAATGTTGGTCGGGCGGACCGGCGTCAGTGGGGCTCACGCCGGTCCGCTCCCATCCATCTCAAATGGAGAGACAGGTTCCGTGACTATCCGCACTACGTTCAAAACTATGATGGCAGCCGCCATGGCGCTTACCTTGACCGGTCTTACTCCGGCAATGGCAGCCGAAGATTTCGATCTGAGCCCGGAACAGCCGGGACGTCTTCACGCGGCGAAAAACGAAGCGGCGATTGCCGCTATCCCAAAGGATTTCAAGTTCGTCACACCAGGCACATTCACCGTGGCGGTCGCGCCAGGCGGCCCGCCGCTGGCGACCTACGCGACGGATGCCAAGACTGTCGTCGGTGCCGATCCCGATTATGCCTATGCCGTCGCCGATGCGCTCGGACTGAAGCTCGAGCTTGTCCCGGTCGCCTGGATTGACTGGCCGCTTGGGCTGACCTCAGGCAAATATGATGCCGTCATCTCCAACGTCGGTGTCACCGAGCAGCGCAAGGAGAAGTTCGATTTCTCCACCTATCGACAGGGCCTGCACGGTTTCTTCGTCAAGAACGACAGCAAGATCGGGTCGATCAAGGAACCGAAGGATGCTGCCGGGCTGCGCATCATCGTCGGGGCCGGCACGAACCAGGAGCGCATCCTGCTGAAATGGAGCGATTATGATGTCAAAGCCGGTCTGAAGCCGATCGAGCTGCAATATTACGACGACGAGGCGGCGAGCCTTCTGGCCCTCCGCTCGGGGCGCGCCGATGTCATCGTGCAGCCGCACGCCCAGCTGGTCTACATCGCCGCTCGCGACAAGAACATCAAGCGCGTGGGCACACTGAGCGCCGGCTGGCCGGATCGTTCCGATGTTGCGATCACCACGCGCAAGGGCAGCGGTCTCGCGGCGGCGCTCACCATCGCAACGAATGGACTGATCAAGGATGGCACCTATGCCAAGATTCTCGACCATTGGCATCTTGCCGAAGAAGCCTTGCCGAAATCGGAAACCAATCCGCCGGGCCTGCCGAAATTTTGAGGAGACAACATGAGCCGCCAAGCCCCCTCGATCAGCCATATCGGCTTTCTCACGCCTGGCAATTATCCGGATGAGGACCCGCTCGCCGGCCTGGAACAAACCCTGCAATTGCTCGAATACGGAGAGCAGAGGGGTTTCAACAGCGCCTGGGTTCGCCAGCGCCATTTGGAACCCGGCATTTCCTCGGCGAGCGCCTTCCTCGCTGCGGCGACGCAGCGCACGCGATATATCGAGCTAGGCACCGCGGTCATTCCCATCGGCTATGAGAGCCCGTATCGGTTGGCCGAGGATCTGGCGACAGTGGATGTGCTGTCGCGCGGACGGTTGAATATCGGCTTGAGCGCCGGGCGGCCGCTGCATGCGGATCTGATCGGGCCGCTTGCCTTCGACGGCGATTGGGAGAGCCACGATTTCTCCCATCAGAGGGTGCTGCGCTTTGCCGACAATCTGAGGGGCGCCTATCTCGGCAATCAGGATACGGTCATCAAGACGCCGTTCGGCCCGCAGCGTCCGCGGCTTCAGCCCTATGCGAAGGGTCTGATCGATCGCATCTGGTATGGCGGCGGCTCATTGCGGTCTGCCGAATGGGCTGGCCGCAACGGCTTCAATCTGCTGATCGGCAATGTCACCACGGGGGAGCAGACAGACGATTTCTTCGTAGCGCAATCGCGCCAGCTGGAAACCTATCGCGCGTCTGGAGGCGATACGAGGCGGGTGGCGCTCGGCCGGGTCATCGTGCCTTTCGACAGCGCAGATGCGACTACCCGCAAACGCTACACCGACTATGCGGCTGGCCGCTATGAGCGCACGCTTTCGCCTCAGGGCGAACGACGCACGCTTTTCGCCCGTGATATCGTCGGCTCATCGGATGAGATACTGGAGCGCCTGCGCAAAGATCCGATCCTGCCCCATGTGAGCGAATTCCGGCTGGAGCTGCCCTACGAATTTCATGATGAGGAATATCGGCAGATCATCCATGACTTCGTGACGCTGATCGCTCCGGAGCTTGGCTGGAAGGAGACCGCGCTTCTGCGTCGATCCGCATCCTGAGGGCCGCGACCGTCCCACATCCGCAATGTTGGATCGACGGGTTCTACGCCCGTCCGATCCGGTTCGCTTCTGTCTTGAAGAGCTCGGGCTACAGCCTCGGTCAGCAGGAGAGAGAGGTCGCGGCGTCCGTTCCTTCGAGAATTCGCTCAGCAAGAAGCAGCGCTTCCTCCCGAGACCCAACGATTTCCATTCTTATGCCGAATGCCTTCGTTGCAAGGCTCGTCTGCAGCTGCATGGCGGCACGCTTGATTGCGCTTGCCTCAATGCCGATGACTGCCTTGCAAACGGCAGCAAGCGCCGTCTTGTTCTTCTTCAGCCAAATGCCGCGGGCCTTGCGATCCTCGTGCTCTTCGGTGTGTTCGTCGCCTTCCATGATCACGACGAAAGGCATCGAGAGAGCGAGCAGGGCGTCCATCTCCCGCTCCCATTGTTTCGAATAACCTGGCTGGATAGCCACAGCGGATTGGCGCACGATCGGCCAAAGGGAAACGTCGTGAAAGGTGAAGTTGGTTGTATCGATTGTCATATCGGTCTCCTCAGGCGATCTTATCGGTCACGGCGGCAAACAGCATCTCGGCGCCGTGTTGCGACGAGGCGATGGCGTAAGCCGCTCGCTCGCGCATATCGGTCTCGTAGTCCAGCAGGGCTGTGCAGGTGGTCTTAGTCTCCTTTCCGGCTTCGGCCAGGATCTGCGCCAGCATGCGGGCATCTTCGAGAGCCGTATTGGCGCCGAGGCCACCGGCAGGGCTCATCGCGTGGATTGCATCGCCCAGAAGCGTGATGGCACCGAACGGCCAAAGGGCGTCGGGGCGCCCGCTTCTGACGGGAAGCGCTGCTACCGCTTCGGCCTTGCTCCGGCTGATGATCCGCTTCAATTCAGGATGCCAGCCGCGCATGGTGGTTCTGAGCAAGACAGGCAGATCCTGGGTATGGTCGTATGTTTCCAGTCCCAGCCTTTGGCGGGGGCCGATCAGTGCCCAGTAGAGGTAATCGGCGACCGGCGTCAGCTTGCAATCGGGCGCGAGACTGGCGGCAAGGTTCGGGAAGTGATCGCCGAACCGCATGAGATCAAAGATCGCCGTGCACCCATCGGCAAAGATCACGGTCGTTCCGTCTCCAAGCAGATCAGCGGCATCGCTCAGCGGTATTTCGCTCTTGCCGTAGACACAAATGGAGCCCGTGTCCACCGGTTCGGCATAGGGTGCCAACTGGCGTCGCACCTGCGAGTTCACACCATCGGCACCGACGAGTAGGCTGCAGGAAACCGAGGCGGCACCTTCAAAATGCACCTCGACACGCCCGTCATCCATGCGGCGATACCGCGTAAGGGCATGGCCGAAATGAACGTGATCCTCAATCCCCGACAACAGGATTTCGCGAAGGGTGAGGCGATTGACACTCAGATCGCCGTCGTCATCATTTTCGCCGGTATCCCAGCTCATCGGCGTGCGGCCGGTAACGGGCAGAAGCTGAGGGGTCAGGAAGCACGCGGATCGAGGGCTCGTCGAGGCGGTCGCTCGAAAGAGGTCGAATTGAGTCTTTGGAAGGCAGGCTTCCAGCGCCTGTTGTCCATTCTGATCGATCCGGATGCGATAGCCCTGCAAGCGGCTATCAACTGCCGGATCGCGCTCGTAGACATCAAAACGGATGCCGGCGCGCTTCAATCCCTGGGCAAGGCACAGGCCTCCAAGGCCTGCGCCGATGATGACGACATGAAAGTCCTGCATAGGCCTTCTATTCCGTTCACTATTCGACTTCGATTTTGTCAGGGAAGAATAGCGTGCCACGACCGGGACGTGGTAACGACATTCGGACTATAAATGTTGCGAAACGGTCAAACAGAACATGGGCATCGAAGATATTGGCGAGCGTCTCGACGGGCCACCGCTCATCGCCTTCTGGGGATCGGATGAACCGGGCAGCGCTTTCCGCTTAGGCACTCAGGAATATGATTGGCACGCGCATGGCCGCGGGCAGCTTTTCTGTATCGAAAGCGGACTCGTCCGTGTCGATACGCCAGACGGCTCCTGGCTCTTGCCGCCGCAGCGTGCGGGCTGGATTCCGCCGGGTGTCATGCACAAAGCGGGGATCAACGGCGTGCTGAGCGGCTGGGGTATCCTGCTGACACCGGACGCCAGCGCCGGATTGCCATCGACACCCTGCGTCCTGAGCGTGAGCGAGGTTTTGCGGGCATTGGTGCGTCGCGCGGCGACATGGCACTGGGAGGAAGAGCTCTCACCGCAGCAGCGTCGTCTGGCAGCCGTTTTGCTGGACGAGGTTCGGGCCGCACCGCGCGAAAGCCTGCATTTGCCTATGCCGGCGGACCGGCGCGCTTTGCGCATCGCGGAAGCCGTACTGCGGGAACCGGCCAGCGAGGAGACCCTTCATGCGCTGGCGCTGCGGGTGGGAGTATCCGAGCGATCGGCCAGGCGTCTTTTCAACGCCGAAACGGGCATGTCCTTCGCCCATTGGCGGCAGCAGGCGCGCTTGCTGCTTGCGCTTGAATATTTGAGTGCGGGCAAGCCGATCGCCGAGGTAGCGGACAGCCTGGGATATGCAAGCGCCAGCAGCTTCATCGCCATGTTTCGGAAAGCACTCGGCCTGTCACCGCGTCGCTATCTCTCCGTTCGGAAAACTTGATTCGCGCTTGAACGACAATAGAAAAAGGCGCCGACTTGTCGATCGGCGCCCATAGATGCCTAGGCGGCTACTCGGCGAGGCCGAAGCGCGAGCAGGCGCAGCGCATTCATGGTCACCAGTACGGTTGCGCCGGTATCGGCGAGGATCGCCGGCCAAAGTCCGGTGATGCCGACGATCGTGGTGACCAGGAACACGCCCTTCAGGCCGAGCGCGATGGTGATGTTCTGGCCGATATTGCTCATCGTCCGCTTGGAAAGATCGATCATCTCGATGACATCTCCGACGCGGCCATGCAGCACGGCGGCATCCGCCGTCTCCAGCGCAACGTCGGTGCCGCCACCCATGGCAATCCCGACATCGGCTGCTGCGAGTGCAGGCGCGTCGTTGATGCCGTCGCCAACTTTAGCGACGTGAAAGCCTTGCCGCTTCAGATCGCCGACGATCCGCTGCTTGTCTTCGGGCAGCAATTGCGCGCGAACCTCTATGCCGAGCGTCTTGCCGATCGCCTCAGCCGTGCGCTGATTGTCGCCCGTCAGCATGATCGTCTTGATGCCCGCATCGGCGAGAGCCTTGAGGCCTGCTGCCGTATCGGCGCGCGGTTCGTCGCGCATGGCGAGCAGGCCGGCTGCCGCACCCTTGGCAACGATGATGGAAACCGTCTTTCCTTCATCGTTGAGTGCGGCGATCCGGGCAGAGTGCTCCGAGGTCAATGAAGCGCGGTCGGCGGCGGCCTGCGGCGATCCGAGGAACACGTCCAAACCATCGACCGTACCGCTGACACCCTTGCCGCCGATGGCCTTGGCGTCGATGACCTGGGGGATATCCGTTCCGGCTTCAGCCGCGCGGTCGAGGATGGCGCGGGCGAGCGGGTGGCTGGAGCCGGTTTCGAGCGCGGCTGCCAGCCGCAGCACGTCCGTATCGCTCATGCCGAGGCCGACGATATCGGTGACCTTGGGCTTGCCTTCGGTCAGCGTGCCGGTCTTGTCGAAGGCAATAGCGGTGACCTTGCCGATGTTCTCAAGCACGGCGCCACCCTTCAGCAACAGGCCGCGGCGAGCGCCTGAAGACAGTGACGCCGCGATTGCCGCCGGCGTCGAAATGACGAGGGCGCAGGGGCAGCCGATCAGCAAGATCGCTAGGCCTTTATAGACCCACTCGCTCCAGCTGCCGCCCAGGAACAAAGGCGGGATGATGGCGACGAGCGCGCCAACAACGACGACCCCAGGCGTGTAGTAGCGAGAGAAGCGATCGATGAAACGCTCCGTCGGAGCCTTCGATTCCTGTGCTTCCTCAACGAGTTTGACGACGCGGGCGATGGTATTGTCGGATGCTGCCGCGGTCACGCGGACGCGCAAGGCGGCATCACCATTGACGGTACCCGCAAAGACGGTTGCATCCACGCCCTTGCGCACAGGCGTGCTTTCGCCTGTGACCGGCGCCTCGTCGATAGCGCTTTCGCCGGAAAGAATTACGCCGTCGGCCGGAATACGGTCGCCCGGGCGAACCAGGATGATGGCACCGACGGCAAGGCTTTCGGCTTGCACTTCGCGGGCCTTGCCATTCTCTTCAAGGAGAGCGGTCTTAGGCACCAGATCGGTCAGAGACTGAATGCTGGCGCGCGCCTTGCTGGCAGCGACACCTTCCAGCAATTCACCGATCAGGAAGAGGAAGACGACGGCAGCGGCTTCTTCGCTGGCACCGATGATGACGGCGCCGATGGCCGCGATCGTCATCAGCATCTCGATCGAGAACGGTGTTCCCATCCTTGCGGCCATGAAGGCGCGCCAAGCGATCGGCACTAAGCCGACAAGCATGGCGGCAGTGAAGATCCACATATCCCAGGCCGGTATCAGCTTGCCGGCACCCCAGGCGGCGGCGAGTGCCACGCCGCTTGCGATCGTCAGGCGACCCTTGGCGGATTCCCACCATGGCCCCGTGGTCGGTCCTTGATCGTGACCGTGAAGACCGGCGATCGAGACATCATGCTCATCCGAAGCGTGGCTGTGACCGGCATGATCATGTCGATGCCCGGCGACGCCTTGCTCATGTTTTCCGTGATCATGCCACGCATGGTCGTGGCGATCAGACGTGTGCGTATGATGATCGTGTCCGCAGCCGCAGGCATGGTCGCTCTCCTCCACCTTTGGTGCGGCAGTATTGCTTTGCGGCAGCGGGAAAACTTTGTAGCCCAGTCCCGTGACCCGCTTCGCGATGTTGGGCAGCAAGTCCGGATCGCTCTGATGCTTGACCGTCATGGTGCCTGCGGTGACCGATACGGAAACATCCTCGACACCCTGCAGCCGGCGAACGGCTGTGTCGATTTTCGCAGCGCATGAAGCGCAATCCATGCCCTCTACGCGATAGCGGCTGTGTTGTGTCGTCGATGTCATGTTTCGGTTCCAGATTTTCTACTGGAACCATCGGTACATCCTCTAGCAACTAGAGGGACAAGAGCAATTCTGCGAATTTTTGCGCAATCATTCGCAGACGCTGCAATCGGTCTAGTCATATACCGTGAAGCCGCCCAGCTCCCTGCGGCGGCTGCTTACGGCATGGCGCAGGGAGACCTATAGTAGTTTCAGCAGGACCTTGCCGGTCTTGCCGGGCGCCAGCGAGGATTTCACAGCTTCCGCGATCTCCGCGATGTCATAGGCTGCTTCCACCGGCAGCTTGACCTCGCCTGAGGCGACGCGTGTGATCAATTCGCTGATCAGCCGCCGCCGCTCTTCCGCCGGCATGGCGGCGCTGACCTTGATGCCCCAGAAGCCCTTGATCGTGAGCTGCTTGAAGATGACGGCCCTAGAAGCGATCTGCATCGGCTTGCCGGCAGCGGTGCCGAAGGAAACCAACAGGCCGTTTTCGCCCAGCAGGTCTGCCAGGTCATTGCTCGCAACACCACCGACGGAATCGACTGCCGCGCGGATCGGTGCATCGCCGACCATGGCGCGCACCTTCGCCTTCCAATCTGGCGCGGCGGTCGAGACGGCATTGCCGATGCCGAATGCAGATAGTTCATCGATACCGCCGTCGCGCCGAACGAGATTGATCATGTGTATGCCGCGGCTGTGTGCCAGCATGGCCAGGGTCTTGCCGACAGCACCATTCGCTGCATTCTGGATGATCCAGTCGCCGCGCTCGACATTGAGGGATTCCAGAAGCGAAATGGCGCTGAACGGCATGGCGATCAGTTGTGCTGCGGCTTCGTCGGAGATCACGTCCGGTACCGGAACGAGGCTTGCCGCAGGTGCCGTGAATTGCTCTGCCCAGGTGCCATGGACGCCGGCTGCAACGACCCGTTTGCCGATCAGTGTCTTGTCGACACCTGCTCCCACGGCATCGACGAAGCCAACCGCTTCGCTGCCGCCGATGGCAGGCAAAACCGGCTTGTAGCCATAGGCGCCGCGCACGGTCCAGAGGTCGTGATTGTGGATGGGGGAGAGAATGGTGCGAATGCGCACGTCTCCTGCGGCGGGCTCCGGCATGGGCATGTCGGCCAGATAAAGGACCGCAGCCGGATCGCCGAAGACATCGTGGATGGCACTGCGCATTGTATTTTCCTTGCGTGTTGACATGCTGGTCCTGCTTTGGATCAAAGGCTGCCGGGGGCCGAAAGGGCTTGTTCGGTGGCAAGCATGGCCTGGTCGAGCGGTGTCCTGTCTTTTCCGAGCTTGGCGAGGATCGCTGCCCCGAGCCAAAGGCTATAGAGCGAACGAGCCGTCTTTTCCGGGATGCAGGATGGTGAAATCGAACCGTCCTCGCGCCCCTCGGTGATTGTTTTGGTGAGGCGGCGAATGAGATCCTCGACACCGCCGAGCAGGATCACGCGCATGTTGTCTGAGAGATCGGAGATCTCGGCAGCAAGCTTTACCACCAGGCACCGATCGGCGAGGCTGGTATTGCCATCGGAAAGCCAGGCATCCCAATAGTGCATCAGGCGTTGGCGGCCATTGCCCTTCCAGCCGAAGAGCGCGTCGAGCCGCTCGGCATAATCGGAGCAATATTGCTTTAGCAGGGCGCAGCCGAAGGCCTCCTTGGATGCGAAATAATAATAGAATGAGCCTTTCGGCACGGCGCTCTGTTCGAGCAGCTCCTTCAGGCCTACGCCTCCGAAACCCTTGCGCAGCACCAGTTCCCGCCCGATTGCGAGAATATGGCTCCGAGTCAGCTCTGATTTCTTCTTCGTCATCATGAGCGGTCCGTAACAAATAATCGACCGGTCGTCTATAAACCCGATGTTGTTCGCGGTCAGATCAGTGCGAGGGCCGCAAGCGAGAGGATCAAAGCCGGAAACATCACGAGAGCGCCGATCCTCAGGAAAGCCAGTGCTCCCATGTGGAGCCCTTCGCGGCGAAGAGCGGCAAGCCAGAGGATGGTGGCGAGCGACCCGGTGACGGAGAGGTTGGGTCCAAGATCGACGCCGATCAGCACCGCGCCGGCAATGGAATCAGGAACATGGGCGGCCTGCACGGCGCTACCGGCGAAAAGACCGGCCGGCAGATTGTTGACGAGGTTGGAGACGATGGCAACGGAAAGCCCGGCAGCCCCGACCGCCTGTGTCTGCGACTGAGCCGCCAGAAGTGCCAGCTTTTCAGAGAGAAGAGCGGTGAGGCCCGTGTGATTAACTGCCTCGACGATCACGAAAAGGCCCGCAACCAGAGGTATCACGCTCCAGCTTATGCCACGAACCGTTTCCAGCGGATTTTGCCGGGTGAGGGCGAGAACGATGACGGTCGTAAGCAGGCCCGCGACAAATGTCGGGATGCCGAGATCGAAATTCATCGCCGACGCCGCGATCAGAATGAGGGCGGTGACCACGAGACCCCATCCTGCCAGCTTGGCGCTGTGGGAAAGGGCGGGTTGTCCGACATCGCGGGCGATCGTGTCTTCCGCCAATGCATGCCGCTGCGTCCAATAGAGGCAGGCGAAGGTGACGATGATCGAGACGATTGATGGCAGCAGGAAGGTCTGCATCCAGCGCGACAGGGGTGGCATCTCCCCGCCGGCGAAGATGACCAGATTGGCCGGATTGGAGATCGGCAGCACGAAGCTCGCGGCATTGGCGATGAAGGCGCAGACCAGCAGATATGGCATGGGGTCCTTCACACGCGCCGCACGGCAGGCTGCGTAAACGGCCGGCGTAAGCACAACGGCGGTTGCGTCGTTCGACAGGAATACCGTCACGACCACGCCGACGACATAGACGAGCACGAACAGCCGGCGGGGAGAGCCCCTGGCATGCGAAGTGGCGATCGCCGCCACCCAATCGAAGAGCCCTTCGCGCCGTGCGAGCTCCGACAACAGCATCATGCCGATCAGGAAGAGATAGACATCAAACCCTTTGGAAATGCCTGTCCATACATCGCTTGGGCCGATGAGCCGCAGCGTAACGAGAAGTGCTGCGCCGAGCACCGCCCAGATCGCTTCCGGCCATCGGAATGGGCGTGTGACAACACCGAGGGCCGTCAGGCCGGCGATGCTCCAGGTTATGGCGGATTCGGTCATTCAGCTCGTCTTGGATTTGAGGTCGGAGCGGCTATGTAGCATCCCTGCCGAGCCGCGCAAACCGTAACCACGCCATGTTTCGATAGAATCCGGCATGATGGACCGCTCTAAGAGAGCGCTATGCCTTCCTTGCTATATCGTCATGCGATTTGTCAGCTCGCTCGACAAGGACGGAACATTCCGCATGGCGGATGACATATTCGACCGTCGAACCGAAGATGCGATCGATAATATCGGAGGTATGCGTCGCAAGAATGATCAGGTCGGCCTTCTTCTCCTTGGCGACGGTCAGCAGCGTCTTCGATGCCGTGCCCATGCGTACGTCGACGGAGGCGGTAATGCCGAGACGCCTGCACAGAGCATCGAGCTTTTCCTCAGCCTCCGTGATCACCGAAACAGCCCAATCGTCCGGGCTTTCGCGTCCGGAGGGAAAACGCTCGATAACATGCGCGACGGTCAATTCGCCGCCTGGAGATAAAAGTGCCTGAGACGTCCGCAACAGGCGTTCGGCGCGCTCGCGCGAGCCCAGCCCAATTGCGCAAATGATCTTGTCGTACATTGCATTCTCCCAAAACGTCCCGGCCGGAAGCAGTTCTTCGGCCTCGCTTGCAATCTTTCCGGTTAAACTTGCCCGGACAAGCAAACGCGTACCCAGCACATCGATAATGAGAGCATCCGTCAAGTCTCGTTGCCGGCATGATGCAAACCATACATATCTGTGGGCCCTCGGCCGATGACTGCTCGTCTCGCAGTCGGCGCAGTCCTTTCGAGCAGGTGATTCGCCAGCCTGGCGTGAAGTTTAGCGCAATAGAGGTCAAATGGTCGCGGTTTTCATCTCCGATCGCATAGCGAGCGGCCGTGGATTCGCGCTTCCCGAAATAGACGTCAGAATCGGGAAAATTGCTGCATTGCAAACAGTTTAGCCGCCGGACGATGGAGTGCCGCTATCGCAACAATCTAGAAATATCATGGGCTTCTGCGTCAATCTGACATGGCTGTGGCGAAGCCCTGCGACATCCTGCACGCTTTTGCGCAGTGCACAAATTATCTTAGAACCATGTCGCGAACAGCTTGCCATGAGATCAACCCATCGGCGAGACGGGTGCTGCTATTCTTGTCGCTGACAAGAGGCAGAAAGCCAGTCATATTGGGGCTCCGATATCGTCGATTGCGGCAAGTGCGTTCTGGGTTCGACGAAAGATTGATGGTCTGCAATGCAGTTCATTCGATCTTTATTGGTCCGCGAACCCTCCTCGATGACACTGACTGGAAAGGACGGGCTCACGTGACAGCCTCCTCCGCCACCGATGGAATGTTGGAAAGACGCAAGGTTGCGAACCCTGCGTCGCAGAGTTCGATTAACGACAAGGCGGCGAGTGAGCCGATGGCCGCAAAGTGTCCTGGCCTCCGCCTTGCATCGGTGCTGCTCTGCCTGTCTTCTCTCGGATGGATCGGTCAGGCGGCGATGCTTGCTGTAGGTGTCGGCGCGATCAGCGATGGTGGCGGTGTCGGCGAGGTCGCGGTTCCGGCCGCCGTAGTTGCGGGTATCGGCGTCCTGCGGGCCTGTCTGGATGCGGCGGGCGGGCGGCGCGCATTTGTCGCTGCGCGCCGGGAACTGAGCGCGCAGCGTGCGGCGGCAACTGCAGCTCTTGCGGCATGTTCCCCCCTCGACAGCGGCAGGCCGGCCTCCGGTTTGGCGGCAAGTGTGCTGGGCGAGCAGGCGGAAGCGGTCGTTCCTTATCTCGCGCGCTTCCGTCCGATCCGCATGAGAGCAAGCCTGGTGCCGCTGGTCATGCTCCTCTGTATCCTGCCGATTTCCTGGCTGGCGGCGCTGATCCTCACGCTTTGCGCGCCGCTCATTCCGATTTTCATGGCGTTGATCGGCTGGCGCGCCAAGGCCGCCAGCGAGAGGCAGCTCGCCGAAACCGGCGGCATCAATGCCTTCCTGCTCGATCGTCTTCGCGGCCTCGCGACCATTCGCGCGCTCGATGCCGTCGACCTCACGGCCGGGCGCCTGCGCGCCGATGCGGACTCATTGCGGCTGCGTACCATGGCTGTGTTGAGGATCGCATTTCTGTCTTCGGCGGTGCTCGAATTCTTCGCCGCGCTCGGCGTTGCTGCGACGGCCGTTTATGTCGGCTTCAGCCTTTTGGGTTCGATTGAAATCGGGACCTGGAATGGTCGTCTCACATTGACACAGGGCTTCTTCATTCTGCTGCTCGCGCCTGCGTTCTTCGAGCCGTTGCGGGAGCTGTCAGCCGTTTGGCACGATCGCGCCAATGGCGAGGCAGCACTTTCGGCATTGAAAGAGCTGGCACCATCGCGCCAAACCATTCTCGGCGGCGCCAAATTGCAATCGTCCACGCCAACAAGCCAAGCCTCCGTCGAGATCGAAGCGCTGGTCTTCCGCCATACGCCGGGACGAGACGCCGCAATCGATCATTTCGATCTCTCCATCGGGGCCGGGGAGCATGTGGCGCTCTGGGGTGCCAGCGGCTCGGGCAAGACCACACTTCTGTCGCTGATTGCTGGCCTTGCGCGACACGAAGGCGGCGTCATCAGGATCGGCGGCATCCCGCTGCGTGACGATACCGCAGATGCATTGCGGCATCGAATGGCGTGGATCGGGCAATCGCCTCATATCTTTGCGGGCAGCGTCATGCGCAATATTGCCTTGGGGCGCGGTGGTATCGATGCTCCCGCCGTTGCTTCGGCTCTGGAAAGTGCGGCTCTCGATCGGGTCTTTACCTCGGAGCGGATAGCTGCGGTCGGCGAGGGAGGGCTCGGTCTTTCCGGCGGCGAGGCGCTGAGGCTGATGCTTGCGCGGATGATGGTTGATGAGCGAGCCGATATCATCCTGGCGGACGAGCCGACAGCCCATCTTGACGCGCGGACTGCGGCCGCAGTCACGGATACCCTGCTCGCGCTCGCCAAGAGCCGCATCCTGATCGTCGCCACACACGATCCCGTGCTTGCCGCGCGAATGGATCGCATCGTCCGGCTCGATGAGCGGGCGCGGAGGGTAACGGCATGAGGACGTCCCTCAAGATCCTCCTGCCGTTGGTCAAGCTGTTCTGGGTCGAGCGTGGCGCGCGCCTCGCTCTCGGCGCCGGCTTGTCCGCGCTGGCCATGCTTGCCGGCGGTGGGTTGCTTGGGTTGTCCGGCTGGTTCATCACCGCGTCGGCCTTTGCCGGCTTGACGGTCGCGAGTGCCGCGGTTTTCGACGTGTTTATGCCGTCAGCCGGCATACGCCTGCTCGCCATCGGCCGGACGGCTGCCCGATACGGCGAGCGGCTTGTCACGCATGATGCGACCCTCAGGGTTCTTGCCGCCTTGCGCGAGAGGTTGTTTCGCGGCTGGGCGGAGCCTTCCGCGGCCGCGGTCATGATCCGCCGGCCGGCAAAGCTGCTGTTCCGCCTGACGAATGATGTCGATGCGCTCGATTCCCTCTATCTGCGCGTGCTTGTGCCGGCCGTTGTCGCCATTCTTGCCGCTATTGCGGTAACGATAGCGCTCTGTTTCATCGGTCCATCGTTCGGCGCCATGGCGGGGCTTTGGCTTGTCGCGCTCTGTCTTGGTCTTTCTATTGTCGCGGCGCGTCTGGCGCTGAAGCCAGGGCGTCGCCGCGCCCACGCGATGGAAGCGTTGCGTGCTCGGGTTGTCGATCTTGTCGCCGGTCAGACCGATCTGGCGATGGCTGGACAGCTGCAGGCACAACAGGCGGCGATCGTCGAAGCGGATCAGCGATTGGCGAAGGCTGACAGCGCCTTGAATAGGATCGACAGTGGCGTCGCAGTCGGCTTTTCACTTGGCTCGACATTCCTATTGACGATGACACTGCTTGTGGTTGCCCTCTTTGCCAAGCAGGGCGCGATTGGTGCGCCTGCCGCAGCCTTCGCGCTGCTCAGCGCCTTCGCTGCCACGGAACCTTTTGCGGCTCTTAGACGAGGGGCGCTCGAACTCGGACGAACCCTGCTGGCTGCAAGGCGCATCGCGCCTCGATTGAGCCCGGCCGCCGCTCCCATGCTGCGGGTTGAACCGGTTGCCGGCTACGCCTTTCAGCTCATCGCCGCCGCCGCCGGACACGAGGGTGCTCTCCGCCCGGTCCTGAACGATCTGTCTCTGTCGCTGCCGGTCGGCGAGCGGCTGGCGGTCGTGGGTGAAAGCGGCGTCGGCAAGTCGACATTGCTGGCCCTGCTGGCAGGCGAGATCGCTGCGACGAGCGGCGCGGTGGCTTGTCAAGCTGCTTCGACGCTAACGCAGCACAGCGACGTGTTTCGAGACACGGTGCGAGGCAACCTGAAGCTAGCAGCGCCTCATGCGAACGACGAACGGCTGCGCGATGCTCTCGCAACCGCCGGCTTGCTCGACGACATCGACGCACTCCCTCATGGCCTTTCCACGCGCCTCGGCGAAGGCGGCAGCGGCCTCTCCGGCGGCCAGCTTCGCCGGCTGGCGCTCGCAAGGCTCCTGTTGCGCGATACGCCGCTCTGGCTTCTCGATGAGCCGACGGAAGGCCTCGATGCCGCAACGGCCCGTGCCGTGCTTGCTCGGCTGGCCTCGGTGGCCGATGGGCACAGTCTCGTCATTGCTACACATATTCGTCGTGAGGCTGCCTTGGCGGATCGGATCGTCGCTCTGGACGACGGCCGCATCGTCGCCATGGCTGTGCGCGGCACACCGGAATTCGAAATGCTTCTCGATCGGCTGCGGCCGGACTGAGGGGCAACCAACATGCCCGCGGCGTGTCGAATGACGCCGCATTCCTGTCAGACACACCGTAGGGGGTGGGAGAAAGACTATGGAACTCGATATCGTGGCGCTGTCGCGCCTGCAGTTCGCCATGACGGCGCTGTATCACTTTCTGTTCGTGCCATTGACGCTCGGCCTTTCCGTGCTGCTGGCCATTATGGAGACGACCTATGTCATGACCGGCCGCCAGATCTGGCGGCAAATGACGAAGTTCTGGGGGACGCTCTTCGGCATCAACTTCGTGCTCGGCGTTGCAACCGGCATCGTGATGGAATTCCAGTTCGGCATGAACTGGAGCTACTACAGCTATTATGTCGGCGATATTTTTGGCGCGCCGCTGGCGATCGAAGGATTGATGGCCTTCTTCCTGGAGGCGACTTTCGTCGGTCTGTTCTTTTTCGGCTGGGACAAGCTGTCGAAGGTTGGCCACCTGGTCGCGACCTGGGCGGTGGCGCTGGGATCGAACTTCTCGGCGCTGTGGATCCTGATTGCCAATGGCTGGATGCAGAACCCGGCTGGCTCGGCGCTCAACCCGCAGACCATGCGCATGGAGATCGTCAGTTTCTTCGATGTCGTCTTCAATCCGGTGGCGCAGGCGAAGTTCGTGCACACCGTCTCGGCCGGCTATGTCTGCGCCTCGGTCTTCGTGCTTGGTGTCTCGGCCTGGTATCTCCTGAAGGGCCGCAGCGTCGAGCTCGCGAAGCGTTCGATGACGGTTGCCGCATCCTTCGGCCTGGCTTCGGCGCTTTCGGTCGTCGTGCTTGGCGATGAAAGCGGCTATCTGACGACCGAACATCAGAAGATGAAGCTCGCGGCAATCGAAGCCATGTGGAAGACCGAACCGGCGCCGGCCGCCTTCACCGCTTTCGGCTTCCCAGATCAGGAGGCCCGCGAGACCCATTATGCCATTCACATTCCCTGGGCCATGGGCCTGATCGGGACGCGGTCGCTGACGACGGAAATCCCTGGCATTGACAAGCTCGAGGAACAGGCCAAGGACCATATTCGGGAGGGTATCAAGGCTTATGACGCGCTGATGAAGATCCGCGCAGCCAAGCCGGCAACGCCCGGCGAAGTCTCGCAGGATGTTGCCACTGCGCGCACCTCCTTCGAGGATATCGGCCACGAGCTCGGTTATGCTCTGCTGCTCAAGCGCTATGTCGACGATCCTCGCCAGGCGACGGAGGAGCAGATTGCGCAAGCGGCTCGCGACACCATTCCGAATGTGCCGACGCTCTTCTGGTCATTCCGCATCATGGTCGGCCTTGGAATGTTCTTCATCCTGCTGATGACGGTCTTCTTCTTGCTCTCGGCTCGCCGGAAACTGGATCGCTATCCGCTGCTGCTGAGGATCGCGGTCTTCGCCATTCCGCTGCCCTGGGTCGCCATCGAACTTGGCTGGGTCGTTGCGGAATTCGGCCGTCAGCCATGGATCATCGAAGGCGTGCTGCCAACGGCTGCGGCCGTCTCCAATCTTGGTGCCGGCACCGTGCTTCTCACCATTCTCGGCTTTGCCGCGCTCTACACCGTCCTCATCGTCATCGAGATGACGCTGATGATCAAGGCGATCCGCAATGGCCCCGAAGCGGATGACGAGCCGGAGGCCAAGCTGATTTCCGAAAACCTCGTTCCGGCTGCGGAGTGACCTGCCATGATCCTGCATGAATTGATCGATTATGAGACCCTGCGCATCATCTGGTGGCTGCTTCTCGGCGTGCTTTTGATCGGTTTTGCCGTCACCGACGGCTTCGACCTCGGCGTCGGCACGCTCCTTCCCTTCGTCGCAAAGACGGATACGGAGCGACGCATCGCCATCAATTCGATCGGCGCAACCTGGGAGGGAAATCAGGTCTGGCTGATCCTCGGCGGCGGCGCCATTTTCGCCGCCTGGCCACCGCTTTACGCCGTGTCCTTCTCCGGCTTCTACCTCGCCATGTTCGCCATCCTGTTGGCGCTGATCCTGCGGCCGGTTGCGTTCAAATACCGCTCCAAGCGCGATAGCGCCGGCTGGAAGGCGGGCTGGGACTGGGCCTTGTTCGTTGGCGGTTTCGTTCCATCGCTGATCTTCGGCGTAGCGGTCGGTAACGTGCTGCAGGGCGTGCCGTTCCGGTTCGACGACGATATGCGCATCTTCTACGAAGGCTCCTTCTTCGCGCTTCTGAATCCATATGCACTCCTCTGTGGTCTGCTGTCGGTTGCCATGCTCGTGATGCACGGCGCCGCCTGGCTTCTCGTGAAGACAGATGGAGTTGTCGCCGAACGCGCGCGTCGCTTCGGCACGGTGGCGGCTCTGATCGTGATCGTGCTCTTCGCGCTCGGCGGCCTGTTCCTTTGGATGGGTATAGACGGCTATCGCATCGCTAGTACAATCGATGTCGAAGGCCCATCCAATCCGCTTCTGAAGACAGTCGAACACAGCGCGGGCGCATGGCTTGCCAATTATGGCAGCCATCCATGGATGATGATCGCGCCGGCTCTTGGTTTCCTGGGCGCAGCAGCGGCCTTGCTTGCCATGCTCGGGCGGCGTGAAGTGACCGTGCTGCTGTTCAGCAAGCTTGCCATCTTCGGCATCATCTCGACGGTCGGATTGTCGATGTTTCCCTTCATCTTGCCGTCCTCACTTGATCCGCGCTCCAGCCTCACGGTCTGGGACGCTTCGTCCAGTCATCTGACGCTCTTCATCATGCTCGTCGTCGCCGTCATCTTTCTGCCGATCGTGCTTGCCTACACCGCATGGGTTTATCGCGTGCTGTGGGGCAAGGTTGACGAGGCGACGGTGAACGATAAGGGCGGCCACGCCTACTGATCTGCAAGGAGATTTCGCATGTGGTACTTTGCCTGGCTTCTCGGCTTCCCTCTTGCTGCAGCATTCGCTGTCCTCAACGCCATGTGGTACGAACTGGTGGATGATCAAGCGAAAGCGAAAGCCGCGCTCACTCAGGAAAAATGAGCGAGCGTCCCATCCTTGATGGAACTTTGCCATATGATCGGCACGCCGGACCAAAACCGGCGTGCCGCGCTCGCAAGAGCGAATGGCGATAACCGGAATATAGGTTCCTGGGTTTATGACTGCCGAGTTGGTCAAACAGTTTTGTCGTGCCGTCAATTACGGGAGTATCGGCTGGTTCAAGGCATTCATGGCTCGAAAATATTGGGATATTTGGTTTTCTTAGAGATGAAAAATGGGGTAGATAGCTCCACATAGCGTGAATTGTATGCAATGATATGCCATCAATGCCGGCCGGGAGTTTCAGCTCAGGTCTGGTCTCGTGCGGAGCATGAAATGAAAGACTGGCATCCCGATCTCAGCCGCTCCTCCAGCCCCCGCTACATTGCCATAGCCGACTTGATCGAGATGGATTTGCGCAGCGGCGTTCTTGCCGCCGGGGACAGGTTGCCGCCGCAACGCGCGCTTGCCAAGCGTCTCAGCATCGATTTTACGACCGTTGCGCGCGGCTATGTCGAGGCGCAGAAGCGTGGGCTTGTGGATTCCCATGTCGGACGCGGGACGTTCGTGACTGGCAGGCAGGAGAGGGAGCGCCGAAGTTTTGCTCTCGACGCCGCTTCCGATCCGCGTCGTGCCTCCGCGATCGATTTTTCGATGAATCTCCCGCCGGAACCTAGCGATCCGGATCTTCTGGCCCGCATGCAGGAGGGCATGTCAGCCGTAGCGGTCGATCTTATTCCCTTGCTGCGGTATCAGGGATTTGGCGGCCTGGCTGTGGACAAGGAGGCCGCCGCAATCTGGCTCAGCCGCCGGGGTCTCACCCCGACACAGGAGCGCATCTTCATAACACCCGGCGCGCACCCGGCCTTGCTGGCGATCTTTGGCCTCTTGGCCAAACCAGGCGAAACCGTTCTTTCGGAAAATATCACCTATCCCGGCATGCGTTCGATTGCGGCGCAGCTCCGGCTCAATCTCTCGGGCCTGGCGATGGATGACGAAGGTGTCTTGCCGGAAGCTTTTGAAGACAGCTGCGAGCGCCTGCGACCGAAGGCGCTTTACCTCAACCCGACACTGCAAAATCCGACGACGCTGACGATTCCGCAGGCGCGGCGCGAAGCGATTGCCGCAATTGCCCGCAAATATCGTGTGCCGATCATCGAGGACGATGCCTATGGCTTCATTCCGCTGGATGCACCAGCGCCGATGGCTGCAATCGCCCCGGATCTGACCTGGCATATCGGTGGATTGGCGAAGTGCATCGGTGCGGGGTTGCGCCTGGCCTTCGTCGTGGCGCCGGATACCCGGTCGATATGGCCCTTCGTGAGTGCGATGCGAAGCAACAATGTCATGGCGTCGCCGCTCAACATGGCGCTTGCGACGCGCTGGATCGAAGATGGCACTGCCGATGGTATTCTGCGTTTCATTCGTACGGAGGCCGCCGCTCGCCAGGAGATGGTCGCTGACACATTGCCATCAGGCAGCTATCGGGCTGACCCCATCAGCTTTAACATCTGGCTGCCGCTGGGTAACGGCTGGACGCGTGCCACCTTCGGCAGCCATATGCGCAATGCAGGTATCGGCGTTGTCGCAAGCGACGCATTCACGGTAGACGGCGTGGCACCTGAGGCCGTGCGCGTTTGTCTCGGTGGCCCAATAGGCCGCGAGGCCTTGAAGGGTGCCTTGAGTTTCATGGCGCATGCGCTACAGGGACCGCCGGAATTGGCCGCCTCCTTCTTCTAGTCTTCTGGCGCAACATCGCTATTGATGGGAGCGGCGCAGGCTCCTTACCGAGCCTATTCTCTTCATTTGCCGAAATTGCCACTGCGTCATTCTGCCGAATGGACGTATAGAATGCATTCATTATATTTAGAATGAATGCATGCAATCTGATTATTGATTGCCTTCCCTTGGAAGATTGATTCAGGAGTGATGCTGTCATGGATGCCGATTATCCCCCACTGAGCCCGCTGCAGACCGGCCTTCGTTGTCGCTGCCCGCGTTGCGGGCAAGGGCGCTTATTCGATGGATTCTTGACCCTTCGCAAGCAGTGCGAAGCGTGTGGTCTCGACTATTCCTTCGCAGATCCCGCCGATGGGCCGGCTTTCTTTGTCATCTGCTTTGCATGCATCCCAAGCGTCCTTCTCGGTGTCTGGCTGGAGGTGGCGTTCTCGGCGCCAGTGTGGGTGCAGTTTCTGGTGACTGGCCCCTTCATGCTGGCGACCTGCATTCCGCCATTGCGACCGTTGAAGGGATGGCTGATTGCGAGTCAGTACTTCTACAAGGCCGAGGAAGGCAAGCTTGTTCGTCTGCCGCAGGCGGACGGGCCTCACGCAACAAGTTGAGGCCTGCTGTCGCTAGAGAACCAGAGCAAAGTTTGCCACGGATGGCTACGAGACGATCAGAAAAGGATCGCCAAACCGACGTTCTCGGACTGACTTTCTCGGCGTGGCATGGCGCGACCCTTTTCGTCGCCCGTGTTTCCGAAGCCTCCGGATATTAAATTGGACGAAGATGGATGTTGCTTAATTTCAATTTCCCTGTCCACTTGACGGATATCCTACAAGTCAATAAGTTGCACGCCATGTCCCGAGGAGCTTGGCGTTTCATGGTGGGAAAAGTCATTCAGCCTTTGACGCGCGCACCGTTGCTGCATGTCTCCGTGCAGGAGAGTTTGCGCAGTTATATTGCCGATAACGGTCTCGAGGCGGGCACGATGCTGCCCGCGGAGGGCGAGCTCGCGGCGCAATTGGGTGTCAGCCGCAATTCTCTGCGCGAAGGCATCAAGGCGCTGGAATCTCTCGGTGTACTGGAGACGCGCCGCGGCATCGGCATATTCGTCAAGGCATTCTCCTTCGCGCCGCTGCTCGACAATCTCGCCTACGGGCTCGGCGATGCGCTGCGGCACATGGAGGAGGTGCTGGAAATTCGCCGCACGCTCGAGGTGGGCCTGATCGGCAAGACGCTCGACATGATCGGGCCGCAGGATCTGGCGGAGCTGCGTGCCACGACCGACCGTATGCGCGCTCACGCCGAACGCGGCGAACCTTTTGCCGAAGACGATCAGCTCTTTCATCGCCTGCTTTTTCGCTGCCAGGGCAACGAGACCTTCGTTCGGCTGATCGATGTCTTCTGGCTCGCCTTCTACAAGGCGTCCCGCTTCTTCGATCTGGACGATGTCGATCCCATGGCCACCTGGCGTGACCATGAGGCAATCGTCGATGCGCTGGAATCCAGAAATCTCAAGGAGGTGCGCATGCGCCTCGACCGTCATTACGAGGGAATTTCGCAGGTGATCGCCAACAACAAGAAGAAGTAGCGATCGCAACCACGGGAGGAGGATCATCATGAGGAAAGTTTTTCATCTGCCGGCAATCGCGTTGGCAGCCTTGCTGTCGGCCACTGCGATGCCCGTCTTGGGTGGCCTAGCCGCACCTGCCGCCGCCGCTACCATGTCCGGGGGCTTCGATGTCGGCCCGGGCGGCTTCCAGGGCAACTTCAATCCGCTGGCGGCAACCGCCGGTCTCACCTGGCTCAGCACCTACTTTGAGCCGCTGGTCAGCTACGATGAAAAGCTGCAGAAGATCGTCGGTGTGCTTGCGTCCTCCTATGAGGTGAGCCCGGATCAGTTGACCTATACGTTCAAGCTTGCCGATGCCACGTGGCATGACGGCAAGCCTTTTACGGCCAAGGACGCCAAATTCACCGTCGATCTTGCGGCCAATGCCAAGACCGGCTCGATCTTTGCAGCCCGTTTTAAACTCCTGTCATCCGTCGAGACGCCGGATGACCATACGCTTGTCATCAAGCTTTCCGCGCCTTCCGCGAGCCTGCTTGATACGCTGGCCAAGATCATGGTGCTGCCTGAGCATGCGCTTGCCGCCGTGCCCGTCGATCAGCTTGCGAAGAGCACTTGGTGGTCGACCTCGCCGATTGGGACGGGGCCGTTCAAGTTCGTCAAATATGTGCAGGATCAATATGTCGAGCTGACAGCCAATCCCGACTATCGCGGCGGCAAACCCGTTCTCGATCGGCTGATCAACCGCTATTTCGCCAATCCGGCTGCGGCGATCTCGGCGCTGCGGGCAGGCGAGATCCAGTTCACCTATGTCGATTCCAACGATGTGCCGACCTTCAAGGACGACAAGTCCTTCAAGATCATCGAGGGCGATTCCTTCGTCGTCAATTATCTTGGTTTCAACCAGGATTCGCCACTGTGGAAGGATCTTCGCGTCCGGCAGGCCGTCATGTACGCCATCAATCGCGATGCGATCATCAAGAGCCTCTATGGCGGAGCGGCAAAGCCCGCCAATTGCGCTTATGTCGCCAATCAGTTGGTTCCAGACGGCATCGAAGCCTATCCTTACGATCCGGCCAAGGCCAAACAATTGCTCGACGAGGCCGGCTGGGACAAGATCAACGGCAGCAAGCCGATCACCTTGCTGACCTATTATAACACGCCGCTTGCGACGAACGTATTGGCGGCCGTGCAGGCCATGCTGGCGCAGGTCGGCATCAATGTCGTGCCGCGCGCCGTCGACGCGCCGACGTATAATGGCATCGTGCTGAACCCAAATGCCGACGCATCGCAATTCCAGCTCGTCTATGCCGGCCTTCAGAACGGACCCGATCCAAGCAATATCAACACCGGGCTCAACGAAAAGCAGATCCCGCCGGCGGGCGCCAATGTGGTGCGCGCACGCATGCCCGATCTGACCAAGGCGCTCGATGCGGCGATTGCCGAGACGGACGCCGGCAAGCGTGATCAGCGCTACCAGGATGTCTGCAAGATCATGAACAAGGATCTGCCCTGGGCGACCATGTGGGTGGCGAACCGCTATGGCGTGGTTTCGTCCAAGGTGAAGGATTTCATCTGGACACCGGCGCCGGGCGGCGGGCCATACATCGCGCATCCCGAAGCGTGGAAGCTCTCAAACTAGGTTTTGAGCCGGCCGCAGGCTCGGTGGCTGGCGCATTCCGCGAAACGCAGGTTCGATATGCTGCACTATGGTCTCAGGCGTCTTGTAATCGGCATCGGAATGCTCGTCGCCTTGAGCATACTGGTCTTTGTGTTGCTGCGGTTGACGCCGGGCGATCCGATCGATGCCTATATCGACCCGAGCACGCCTTTATCTCCCGCTGCGATAGCCGATTTGCGTGAGCGCCTCGGGCTGGATCGGCCGCTGCCGCTGCAATATGTCGGCTGGTTGCAGCAGGCTCTGCAGGGAAATCTCGGTTATTCCGTCAAGCGGCTGGATCAACCTGTCTTGACGCTCGTGCTGTCGCGAATTGGTCCGACGGTGCTGCTGATGGGCTCGGCCCTGATCATGGCGATCGTCGCCGGCATTGCCGCAGGCGTCATCGGTGCCGTCAGGCGCAATTCGGTCATGGATATCTCGCTCTCCGTGCTGGCGCTTGCCGGCATATCGAGCCCTGCCTTTCTGAGCGCGCTTCTTGGTCTTTATATCTTTGCCGTGCGTCTCGGCTGGCTGCCCTCGGGCGGCATGCTGACGCCTGGTGAGGACTTTTCCATCGGCGACCTGGTTTGGCATCTTATCCTGCCGGCTTCGCTTCTGGCGATCGCGCAAGCCGCGCTCATCATGCGCTATATGCGTGCTTCGCTGCTGGAGGTCCTCAATCAGGATTACGTGCGCACCGCGCGGGCCAAGGGCGTGTTCGAATTCTGGGTGATCGTCAAGCATGCCCTGGGCAATGCGCTCCTACCTGTCGTAACCGTCATCGGCTCGACCATAGGTCTTGCCATCGGCGGTGCGATCTTCGTCGAAAGTGTCTTCAACTGGCCGGGCATGGGCCTGCTTCTCGTCGATGCGGTCACGTCGCGCGACTATCCCGTCATCATGGGGGCGACGCTCGTCATCGGCGCCTGCGTCATCATCGTCAACCTGCTGACGGATCTCGCCTATGCGGTGATCGATCCGCGCATCAAGGTGGGCTGAGCGATGCTGGCGCGAACCGAACGACCAAGCCATGGCCCACTTGCCCGAGCATTCGATCGCTTCCGGCTGAACGGGGCGGCCCTTTTCGGCGTCTGCATTGCCGTACCGCTGCTGCTGCTGATCGTCACCTATCCGCTTTGGTGGCGGTTCCAGCCCAACGACATCGATCTCCTGGCCATGAACGCGCCGCCCAGTGCAACGCACTGGTTTGGAACGGACGGCGTCGGGCGTGATGTCTTTGCCCGAGTGCTCGAAGGCGGCCGTATATCGCTGATGGTCGCGGCAGGTTCCACCGTCATTTCGGCCATCATCGGCTTTCTGTTCGGTTTCTTGTCTGCCTTTGCCGGCCGCTGGGCGGATGCGCTCAGCATGCGCTTCGTCGATCTGGTCATGACCTTGCCGCCGGTGATCTTCCTGCTGGTGCTGGCCTCCATCACCGGCACGGGCATCTTGCCGACGATAGCGGTCATATCGCTGCTCTCCTGGCCGCTGCTGGCCCGCATGGTGCGTTCCAGGCTGCTGGAACTGCGCGAACGCGATTTCGTCACCGCTGCGCGCGGCATGGGGGCAGGGCTGCCGCACCTGCTGCTGCGCCACGGCATGCCGAACTGCATCGATATTCTGGTTGTCTACGCCACGACGCAGGTTGCCAATGCGATCCTCTTGGAGGCCGGGCTTTCCTTTCTCGGGCTCGGCATTGCACCGCCCGCGGCGAGCTGGGGCAATATGCTGAATGTGGCCCGCTCCACAGCCGTTCTCGAACAATATCCGTGGCAATGGCTGTTTCCCGGCGCAGCTCTGGTGCTTGCCGTCCTTGCCATCAATTTCATCGGCGACGGGCTGAGGGATGCCTTCGATCCGCGCGCCGAGCTTCATTGAACCCAGGAAAGAAAGAGACAATGAGTAAATTCAAGGGCGTGGTGCCTCCCGTTGTAACGCCGCTGAACGACGATTTCACGGTGGATTACGCATCCTATACAAGGGTGCTGGAGCATCTGATCGATGGCGGCTGCCACGGCGTCTTCGTGCTGGGCTCCACCAGCGAAGTCGTCTTCCACGACGAAAAGACACGGCGGGAGATCATCGAGCATTCCGCCAAGGTCGTGAACGGGCGGGTGCCGCTGCTGGTCGGTGTCATCGACCCCACGACAGACCGCGTGATCGCGCATTCGAAAATCGCCGAGGCGGCCGGCGCCGACGCCGTCGTCGTCACCGCTCCGTTCTATACGGTGACCAGCCAGTCAGAGATATTGGATCACTTCCGCTGCATAAGAGATTCTGTCGATGTACCGCTCGTCGCCTATGACATCCCGGTCTGCGTGCATGTGAAGCTGCAGCGCCAGACAGTGGTGACACTCGCCAAGGAAGGGACCATCATCGGGCTAAAGGATTCCAGCGGCGACGACGGCAATTTCCGCTATGCGCTGCTCGATCTTGCCGATCACAAGGATATCTTCCTGATGACCGGCTCCGAAATCGTCGTCGACAATGCGCTTCTGATGGGCGCGCATGGCGTGGTGCCCGGTATCGCCAATGTCGATCCACATGGCTATGTGCGGCTATGGGATGCCGCGCAGCGCGGCGACTGGGCCGCGGCGCGGCGCGAGCAGGAAAGGCTTTGCCGCCTGTTCGAGATCGTCTGGGTCGCGCAGGGCCGCGTCAGCGGCGGTGCGGCCGGCATCGGCGCCTTCAAGGCAGCGATGAAAAGCCTCGGCATCATCGATACCGCTATCATGCCCCGCCCGCGCGCGGCACTGAATGCGGAGGAAACGGCCAGGATCGATGCGATCCTGAAGAATACGGGGCTGCTGTAGGTATGATAGCGCCGGCTGCCCAACCCGTTCTCGATATCAGGGGGCTCAGGACCGTCTTCCGCACCCGCGGCGGCGAGTTGACCGCTGTCAGAGACGTCGACCTGACCATCGACGCGGGCGAGACGCTGGCGCTGGTTGGCGAGTCCGGTTCGGGCAAGTCGGTGACGAGCCTTTCCGTGATGCGGCTTCTGACGCGCAATGTCGGGAAGATCGCAGCTGGCAGCATTCGGTTGCGGGACAGGCAAGGCATCGTCAGCGATCTCGCCACGCTGGACGACAGCCATATGCGTGAGATCCGCGGCGGCGCTATCGGCATGGTATTCCAGGAGCCGATGTCGAGCCTCAATCCGGTCCTGACCATCGGCGATCAGATTGCCGAGCCGATCCGCATTCATCGGCGGGCAGATCGTGCTACCGCGATGCGTGAGGCGATCGCGCTGTTGGAAAGCGTCGGAATTCCCGATGCGCAACGCCGCATCAGGCAATATCCGCATGAACTATCCGGCGGCATGCGGCAGCGCGCGACCATTGCCATGGCGCTTGCCTGCGATCCGGTGCTGCTGATCGCTGACGAGCCGACGACGGCGCTCGACGTCACGATACAGGCGCAGATCCTCGATCTCCTCCAGCGGCTGCAGCGGGAGCGCGGCATGGCGATCCTGTTCGTCACGCATAATCTCGGTGTCGTGGCGGAGATCGCCGATCGCGTCGCCGTCATGTATGCCGGCCGGATTGTCGAGGAAGGGCCGACGGAAACAGTGTTCCGCAATCCGAGGCATCCCTATACTCGCGGCCTTTTGGCCTCCATGCCGCGGCTCGGCGAGGCGACACGGATGCGGCAGGCAGGCGAGCCGCTATACGCTATTCCCGGTGTGGTACCCGGCCTGACGCGCATGCCATCCGGCTGCGCCTTCGCGCCGCGTTGTGCCCACGCGATCCAGGCTTGCGGCGCGGCGGTGCCGCCTCTCGATGCTGTCGATGCAAGCCATGCGAGCCGCTGCATCCGCTGGCGGGAGATTTAGATGACCGAAGTGCTTGTCTCCGTTCGCGATCTTGCCAAGAATTATGTGTCCCGCGGCGCAAGGCTTTCCATACTTCGCGATATCTCCTTCGATATCGGAAAAGGCGAAGTGGTGGGGCTCGTGGGAGAGTCCGGCAGCGGCAAGACGACGATCGGCAGGTCCATCCTGCGATTGATCGAGCCATCGGCCGGCAGCGTCCGCTTCGACGGCACGGAAATGACCAGGCTCGGCGCCGGCGATCTGAGGCGCATGCGACCGCGCATGCAGTATATTTTTCAGGATCCCTTCGCCAGCCTGTCGCCGCGCATGACCATCGGCGAGATCCTGTCCGAGGGGCTGAAGATCCAGCGTATCGGCAGCCGTATGGATCGGCTGGATCGGGCACGCGCGGCGCTCGAACAGGTGGATTTGCCGGCGGACGCGATCAATCGCTATGCCCATGAATTCTCAGGCGGCCAGCGCCAGCGGATCGGTATTGCGCGCGCACTTGCGCTCGGGCCGGAATTTTTGGTCGCTGACGAACCCGTCTCGGCACTGGATGTCTCCATTCAGGCGCAGGTCATCAATCTGCTGCGCAGCCTACAGCAGCGCCTCGCGCTTACCATGCTGTTCATCTCTCATGATCTTGCCGTGGTCGAATATCTCTGTGATCGCGTCATTGTGCTTTATCTCGGGCGGATCATGGAGATTGCTGCAAGCGCTGATCTGTATGCCCGGCCACGCCACCCCTATACCCGCGCGCTGCTCTCGGCCATTCCCTCACCGGACCCGGACAGTAGACGCGACCGGCAAATCCTGAAGGGCGATATTCCGAGCCCGGCAAATCCGCCGAGTGGCTGCGTCTTCCGCACGCGCTGTCCCTTCGCACTCGAGGCCTGCGCGACGACGGTTCCGCAATTGCGGGAGATTGCGCCGGGGCAGTTCAAGGCATGTATTCGCGACGATCTCGATTGACCCCGCTTTCGGGCTGATACGGGTCTCGCGACGCGGCTGGCTATGTCGCACTGCACATTTGACCAAACAGGCCACCTTTGATGTCAAAAAAGTATCGGTTGGACGTACAAGGCGTAGTAGCGGCAAGCGGCTATGAGGGGTAGGGTTACCACATAAAAGATGCGATGGCCTCTGGGAGGAGGCGCCGTAACGGTAACGAATGCGGACGGACGAAAGGAGGTTTGCCGATGAATCCCGATTTGGAAGTGGTCGCGATCGGCAGCGGAGAATCCTTCAAAGCGTGGGAGCACGGCTATCCCTACCGCACGGTGCGTTGGCATTTCCATCCCGAATACGAAATCCATCATGTCGTCGCGACAACGGGTCAATATTTTATCGGCGACTTTATCGGCGAGTTCGAGCCCGGCAATCTGGTGCTGACAGGACCGAACCTCCCGCATAATTGGGTGAGCGACGTGCCTGCCGGTGTCACCCTGCCGCTGCGCTGCCGCGTCCTGCAATTTTCCGAATCCTTCTTTGCCGATGCGAGCAAGGTCTTTCCGGAACTGTCGGCCTGCGCCGGCATTCTTGAGACGAGCCGCCGCGGTGCGCTCTTTACGCCTGAAACGGCGGCCATCGTCGGTCCGATCCTCGGCGAACTGGTCGAGGCATCAGGTATCCGCCGCATCGAACTCTTCATGAATATTCTCGATGCGATGAGCCGTGCCGAGGGCACGCGTACGCTCGCCAGCGCCGGCTATCAGCCGGACCCATCCGGCTTCATGTCGGCGGGCGTCAATCAGGCGCTGGCTTACATCAATGCGCATCTGACCGAGCCATTCAGCGAATGCGATCTGGCCGAATTGACCGGCCAGAGCCCGAGCGCCTTTTCGCGCAGCTTCCGCCGCCATACCGGTATGGCGCTGGTTCAGTATGTCAATAGGCTGCGCATCAACTTTGCCTGCCATCTGCTCATGAGCAAGGCCGAGATGACGATCACCGACATCTGCTTTGCGGCAGGCTTCAACAATATCTCGAACTTCAATCGGCGTTTTCTGGATCAGAAGGGCATGGCGCCCTCCCGGTTCAGGTCGCTCTTGGCACAGCACGCACGCGCGGTGGAGGCCGCCTAACACAAGGGAGGACAGGGAGGAGAGACAAAATTCAGGGCAAGCGAACGGGCAGGCGCCTTTGCCGTCCGAAGGAGAAAGCTTGCCCGAAATTACCGCCGCGTCGGTCACATGACCGCTCTCGGCGAACCACCAAACAAGAGCATCGCGTGCGGACAGCCGTGATGATCGAGGGAAACTATTACCATTTGGAACGGAGAAATTCCAATGAACCATTTCGCACTGAAAATCGCAGGCGCTGCCGCGCTTGCGGTCGGTCTTCTGGCTGGCACTTCCGCCTTCGCGCAATCGACCAAAGTGACGGACGCGACCGTCGCCTTTCTGATGCCCGACCAGAGCTCCACACGCTATGAAGAGCATGATTTCCCCGGTTTCCAGGCCGAGATGAAGAAGCTCTGCGCCGGCTGCAAGGTCATCTATCAGAACGCCAATGGCGATGCCTCGCGTCAGCAGCAGCAGTTCAATTCGGCGATCTCGCAGGGCGCAAAAGCCATTGTGCTCGACCCGGTAGATTCGACGGCCGCCGCCTCATTGGTGAAGCTCGCGCAGAGCCAGGGCGTGCGTGTCATTGCCTATGACCGTCCGATCCCGTCGGCTGCTGCCGACTATTATGTCTCCTTCAACAATGAAGAGATCGGCAAAATGATCGCCAAGTCGCTGGTCGATCATCTGAAGGCGAAGGGCGTGAAGGCTGGCGATGGCGGCCTTCTTGAGATCAACGGCTCGCCGACGGATGCTGCCGCCGGCCTCATCAAGAAGGGCATTCATGCCGGTCTCGCCGACGGCGGCTATCCGGTGCTCGCCGAATTTGACACGCCGGAATGGGCGCCGCCGAAGGCGCAGCAATGGGCAAGCGGTCAGATCACGCGCTTCGGCAAGAAGATCCTCGGCGTCGTCGCCGCCAATGACGGCACGGGTGGCGCAGCTGTCGCCGCCTTCAAGGCTGCCGGCTACGATCCGGTACCGCCGGTAACGGGCAACGACGCGACCATCGCCGGCCTGCAGCTCATCATTTCCGGCGATCAATATAATACGATCTCCAAGCCGAGCGAGATCGTTGCCGCAGCTGCCGCCAACGTTGCGATCGAGCTGCTCTCCGGCGAGACGCCGAAGGCCGACACGAAGCTCTTCGACACGCCGACCAAGCTCTTCACGCCGGCCCTGGTCACGTCCGAAAATCTGAAGGCCGAGATCATCGACAAGACGGTCAACGGCAAGCCGATCCAGACGCCGGAACAGCTCTGCAACGACCGTTATGCCGATGGCTGCAAGAAGCTCGGTATCGGCAGCTAAGGCTGCTCCTCTCAGTCTCCGGCCGCTTCGGCGGCCGGAGGCAAACGCATCCGATAGCATTTCAACCCGAGAAGGTGGCGAGTCATGAGTGACGCTTCCGATCATAGAGCCCCGTCCGGCGAGCTTGTGCTCAGCCTCAAAGGGATCTCCAAACACTTCGGCGCCGTCTCGGCACTGACGGACATCAACCTCGATGTGCATGCCGGTGAAGTCGTGGCGCTTGTCGGCGACAATGGTGCCGGCAAATCGACGCTCGTCAAGGTTCTGGCCGGCGTCCATCAGCCGAGTTCAGGCACGATTACATTCCGCGGCAAGCAGGTGACGCTCAGCGATCCCGCAACGGCACTTGATCTCGGTATCGCCACGGTCTTTCAGGATCTTGCCCTTTGCGAAAACCTCGATGTCGTTGCGAACATCTTTCTCGGCCGGGAACTGAGCCCGATGAAGCTCGACGAAACCGCCATGGAGGTTCGCGCCTGGACGCTGCTGAATGAGCTCGCGGCGCGCATTCCGAGCGTGCGCATCCCCATCGCATCGCTTTCCGGCGGTCAGCGGCAGACGGTGGCGATCGCCCGTTCGCTGCTGCTCGAGCCGAAACTCATCATGCTCGACGAGCCCACCGCAGCGCTCGGCGTCGCGCAAACCGCGGAAGTGCTGAACCTCATCGAGCGTGTCCGCGATAAGGGGCTCGGCGTCATCATGATCAGCCACAATATGGAGGATGTGCGCGCCGTCGCCGACCGTATCGTCGTGCTACGCCTCGGCCGCAACAACGGCATCTTCTATCCAGATGCCTCGAACCAGGAACTCGTCAGCGCCATCACCGGAGCCACGGAAAACGCCGTGTCGCGACGCGCAGGGCGGCGTCAGGCCCAGCAGGAATTGAGGGAAGGGGGCCAGCCATGAGCCAGGACAGCAAGCAATCGACCATGCTGCTCGACCGCAGCGATGTCCGCGTCAACCATGATACCGGGCTTGGCGCGACTATTCGCTCCTCGATCGACAAGGTGCGCTCCGGCGACTTGGGCTCGTTGCCCGTCGTCGTCGGCCTCGTCATCATCTGGACGGTGTTCGGCACGCTGAACCCGACCTTCCTATCCAGCAACAACCTCGCCAACCTGCTGTTCGACGCCTCGACCGTCGGCATCATTTCGCTGGGCATCGTCTGTGTACTGATGGTCGGCGAGATCGACCTTTCGGTCGGCTCGATCAGCGGCTTCGCCTCGGCCATGGTCGGCATGCTCTGGGTCAATGAGGGCTGGCCGGTGGCGTTGGCGATCCTGGCGGCGCTGGTCGTCGGCGGTGTGATTGGCGTGATCTATGCCGTACTGTTCAACCGCTTGGGCATGCCGAGCTTCGTTGCCACATTGGCAGGTCTTCTCGCCGTACTCGGCATGCAGCTCTACCTGCTTGGCGCCACCGGCTCGATCAATCTGCCCTATGGCTCGGCGATCGTGAATTTCGGTCAGCTCCTCGTCATTCCTCGACCGCTTGCGTATCTCTTCGCGCTTATTCCGGGTGTGGTTCTGCTGGCGACCGGCTTGGGCACTGTGCGGCGACGCAGGCAGGCGAACCTCTCCGCGCCCTCCGTCGGCGGCTTGCTGGCGAAGGCGGCTGTGATCACCGTGGCCTTGGAGTTCGTCGCCTTCTATCTCAATCAGGATCGTGGCATTCCCTGGATGTTTGCCTTGTTCGTGGTGCTGGTCATTGTCGTGGACTATGCGCTGACGCGCACGCAATGGGGCCGGTCGATGTCCGCCGTCGGCGGCAATCGCGAGGCGGCGCGCCGGGCCGGCATCAATGTCCGGCGCATCTATACCAGCGCCTTCGTTCTCTGCGCCATGTTTGCGGCGCTTGGTGGTGTGCTGGCGGCGGCACGTCTCGCCTCGGCTAGCCAGCAGGCGGGTACAGGCGACGTCAATCTGAATGCGATTGCGGCGGCCGTCATCGGCGGCACCAGCCTCTTCGGCGGCCGCGGCAGCGCCTATTCGGCTCTGCTCGGCATCATCGTCATCCAGTCGATCGCCAGCGGCCTCACCATGCTCGATCTGTCGTCGGCGCTTCGCTACATGATCACAGGCGCAGTTCTTGCCATTGCCGTCATCGTCGACTCGCTCGCCCGTCGTTCCCGCGCCTCGCATGGGCGCGGCTGATTTCTTCAAGAAGGTAAGGATTGTTATGAGACAGGATTTTGCCGGCAAGGTCGCCGCCATCACCGGGGCTGCCTCTGGAATTGGACTGGAATGCGCCAAATCGCTATTGAAAGAGGGCGCCAGCGTCGCCCTCGTCGACCGGGCCGAAGACAGCCTGAAAAGCCTTTGCGCCGAATTGGGGCCGAACGCCTTTCCCGTCGTCGTCGATCTTCTGAACCCCGAGAGCGTAGCGGCGATGATGCCGCAGATTCTTGGCAAGTTCGGTAAGCTTGATATCTTCCATGCCAATGCCGGCGCCTATATCGGCGGCGAGGTGGCGGAAGGCGATCCCGATTCCTGGGACCGGATGCTGGATCTGAATATCAACGCGGCCTTCCGCTCAGTTCGCATGGTGTTGCCGCATATGATCGAGCGCAAGACCGGCGATATCATCATGACGAGCTCGATCGCCGGTCTGGTGCCGGTGGTCTGGGAGCCGATCTACACTGCCTCCAAACATGCCATCCAGGCTTTCACCCACACGGTTCGGCGCCAGGTCGCCAAGCATGGTATCCGCGTCGGCGCCGTGGCGCCGGGGCCGGTGGTAACGGCGCTGATCAGCGATTGGCCACAGGCAAAGCTTGACGAAGCGATTGCCGCGGGTGGCCTCATGGAGGCGACGGAAGTGGCGGAAGCGGTGCTCTTCATGCTATCGAGGCCGCGGAACATCGTAATCCGGGATCTGGTGATCCTGCCTTTGAGTACGGATCTCTGATGACAGCACCCTATTTCATCGGCATCGATGTCGGCACCGGCAGCGCCCGGGCCGGGGTTTTCGATGCGCATGGCCATCTGCTCGCCGCCGCCAAGCGGCCGATTACCATCTGGCACGAGGCCGGCAGCATCGTCGAGCAGTCAAGCGAGCAGATATGGAGAGCCGTCTGCGACAGCGTCAAAGAGGCTGTCGCAACGGCAAAGATAGCGGCCGGTGACGTTTCGGGCATCGGCTTCGATGCAACCTGTTCACTGGTCGCGGTCAAGGCGGATGGCCGGCCCGTTGCTGTGGGACCATCGGGCGATGCCAATCGCAATATCATCGTCTGGATGGATCATCGTGCGGCCGGCGAGGCGGCGGAGATCAATTCCGGCAATCATGCCGTGCTGCGCTATGTCGGCGGCCGGATCTCGCCCGAGATGGAGACGCCGAAGCTCCTGTGGCTGAAGCGAAACCTGCCGCAATCCTTCGCGGCAACGGATCATTTCTTCGATCTTGCCGACTATCTGACCTGGCGCGCGACCGGCTCGCTGCAGAGATCCGTGTGCACGGTGACATGCAAATGGACCTATCTCGCCCACGAGAAGCGCTGGGATGCGCAATATTTCAAGGATATCGGCCTTGGTGAGTTGGCCGACGAAGGCTTTGTGCGGATCGGCACCGAGATCGTCGAGCCGGGTACGGCACTCGGTGGCGGCTTGAACGACGCTGCCGCCGGCGATCTTGGCCTCGTCGTTGGTACGCCGGTCGGCGCGTCGCTGATCGATGCCCATGCGGGCGGCGTCGGGACGCTCGGCGGGCAGGGGGCGGACGGCAAAGCCGATGTCCGGCACAGGCTCGCCTATATCTTCGGCACCTCCGCCTGTTCGATGGCGTCGAGTGATGACGCTGTCTTCGTCGATGGCGTTTGGGGACCTTATTATTCTGCCATGGTGCCTGGCCTCTGGTTGACCGAAGGCGGGCAATCTGCGGCAGGGGCGGCGATCGATCATCTCGTTACCATGCATCCGGCAAGTGGTGAGGCGCGTGCCAGGGCCGAAGCGGAAGACTTGTCGCTCGTCGCCTGGCTTGACCGGCAGGCCATGAAGGCGGTCAGGAATGCGTCCGACGCCGTGAAGCTCGCGCTGTCCATCCAAGTCGTGCCCGAATTCCTCGGCAATCGTTCGCCCTATGCCGATCCCGACGCTCGCGCCGTTATCTCCGGCCTCGGGCTGGAAACTGGCATCGATGATCTTGTCGCGCTCTATGTCGCCGGCCTTTGCGGCATCGGCTATGGCCTCAAGCAGCTGCTCGAAAAGCTGGCTCAGGACGGCATTGCCTGCGATCTCATCATCGCCAGCGGCGGGGCTGCCCAGAGCGGATTGGTACGTCAGCTTTTGGCGGATACGACCGGCAGGCCGGTCGCTGTCGCCGACACGGAGGAACCCGTTTTGCTCGGTGCGGCCATGCTCGGCGCCACGGCCGGCGGCCATTGCGGCTCGCTTGTGGGAGCCATGGCTGCCATGTCACGGCTGGCGAAGAGGTTCGAGCCGGCGGATGGTACCATCAGGGCGTTGCATGAACGGCGTTACGAAGCTTTTGAGCTGCTGCAATCGGCAGATCGCAGCATCCGCACCTTGATGGCGTCGTAAGTCTGGCGGAACAACATTTATCGCTCCAATTCATAAGTCTATACGACGATAGCCCTCTACCGCTTTGTCAATTGCAGGCTAGATTGCCCTCATGCAGCGGAGCCGTCACGGCTCATCGCAGGAAAGGATGGTCATCATGGATATCACGAGGAACGGTGCGCAGCCCTCCGGCAAAGGCCCTTCGGACTGGTTCACCGGTACAGTCCGGATTGACCCGGTCTTTGTGGCTAATGATGCGCGGCGCGCCGCAGCGAGCAGCGTCACGTTTGAACCCGGCGCGAGGACGGCATGGCATACCCACCCGCGCGGCCAGACCTTGATCGTCACCGCCGGCCTGGGTCTCGTTCAGCGCGATGGCGGTCCGGTCGAGGAGATCCGGCCCGGGGATGTCGTCTGGTTCGAACCGAATGAGAAGCATTGGCACGGTGCTTCGCCGACGACAGCCATGACCCATATCGCCATCCAGGAACACCTTGACGGCAAGGTGGTGGACTGGCTGGAGCATGTGACGGACGAGCAATATCACGCGAGGTGAAGGTCCAATCAGCGGTCGGCCAGCACCGAGCGGATCGCTTGCAGGCAATCAACTCTTGCCATAAGTCAGCCTCACGAGGTCAATATAGATGGAACCCTGCCGCTTCCGCGGCACGTCCTAACGATCGAATGCCCCCGCGACGCAACTGGCCTCGCGATGGCAGCAATACGGATGGGGAAATATCATGCTTCGGCTTGTGATTGGCGCGGCTCTTGCGCTTGCAGTGCTCACCTGGTCCAACGCGCAATGTATGCAGATGCCGACGGGTTTTCCCCTACTGTCGGGCAGCGTATTTGCCGCCGATTGAACTCGGCGTAATCAGGCAGATGTCGCCATAGCGGCGGTGCTGGCCGTAGGCAGATAAGTGTTCGGTTGCATCGCCGCGTAGTGTCGATGCACTGGCACGAATCGAGGATATCCGATGACCTCTGTTGAGCGTCCCATGCCGAGCGAAGCCGGCATCCTGCAGTTCATGGAGATCTGTGAGTCCTTCTATCCGCCGGATGCGGTAACGGCCTCCATTGCACAGCAGCGCCAATGGTATGACGCGCTTTGCGCTCGTTTCGATCGCCCCTTGCCGGAGGGCATGCGGACTACAGATGGCTTCGTATCCGGAACGATTCCTGTCAGGCGTTACAGGCCCGCCAACATCCGTACGACAACGATACTCCTCTATCTCCATGGCGGCGGTTTCGTCGTCGGTTCGCTCGAGAGCCATCATGCGATCTGCGCTGAGGTCGCCGATCATGCCGGCGCCGAGCTGCTCTCGGTCGATTACCGGCTGGCGCCGGAATATCGCTGGCCGGCCCAGACGGATGATTGTTTCAGCGTTCTCAAGCAACTGCTCGCCGAAAAGAAGTCAGTCGTGCTGATCGGTGACAGCGCCGGCGGCAATCTCGCGGCAGGGCTGGCGGTGCGCGCGCAAGCCGAGCGGCTTTCGGGCATCGTCGGTCAGATCCTGATCTATCCCGCACTCGGCGGCGATCTCGTCTCCGGCTCCTATGAGGAGATGGCCGAGGCGCCGGGCCTGACGACGGCCGATGTCGCCTACTACCGCACCGTTCTGCAGGCGCCGGAAGGCGATCCGGTCGCAGGACCGCTTGCCTTAGCCACCATGGCCGGTCTTCCGCCAACCTTCATTACCGTTGCGCATTACGATCCGCTGCGCGACGATGGCCGCAACTATGCGGCGCGTCTCGCACAGGCGGGGATCGAGGTCTGGTTCCGCGAGGAGCCGCAGATGGTGCATGCCTGGCTGCGGGCACGGCATATGAGTGAAGGTGCGCGGGCCGGCTTTGCCGCCATCTGCGCAGCGGCAAGCCGGTTTGCGGGATCGCGCTGAACTACATCAGGTCGCGGGCGATACGTTTCTCCTCGAAGGTCTTCCGGAAGATTTCGGTCTCGCCCTCATAGGCAACGACCGAGGCGCTGATGATCCAGTCCCTTGCCGTGCAGGATATGGACGACGTTGCCACCGTGCGGACGAACCAGTCGGGGCGGCTCATGTCGCAGGTCCATGTCGAGATGCCTGTCATCGATAGCGGATCGTCCGGCGCGATCGACCAGACCTCTTCGCGCAGCTGCCGCGTGGAAAGTCCGGTGCCGGGATGTTCGGAGAGGCCGGTATCCTCATAAATTTCATAGCGGGTGACGCCGGCTGAGAGATCACGAACCACCTGCCGCTTCGTCGAGCCTGGTGCGTGTTCGATATATTTCGGCAGCGGATCGGGATTGTCGGGCTGCTTGATGTCGATGATCTCATGCGCACCGAGCTTGGGCAAAGCAAGGCCGATGGAGGCGATGTCGATCGTCAGGCCCGGATCTTCCGGTGGCGGCAGGACCATCGGCCAATAGGCTGTCGATAGAGACAGGCGAATGCGATGCCCCTTGCGGAAACGATAGCCGCAGGCATCGAGCGTCACAGTCACTCTGACCTGCTGACCCTTAATCAGCGGTTCCGGCGCGGCATTGCCGTTGCGATGGGCGAGGTTGAGCACGCCGAAGGAAACGCGCGTTGCCGTGCCGTCCGGATGGATATCGACGAGCCTTGCGCAGAGATTGGCGGTTTCGGCGTCGCATCTGAGCGTCAAGGTGACGACGGGGCGGCCGAGATAGTCGTGATCCTCGACCAGCGGTGCGGTCTGGAACGTCAGCGACCCGGCATCGTCGACGCGCTGATCGATTGCCATTTCCGCATCCGGCTTCAGGGTAAACCATTCGCCCGAGGCCGTACCCGTGTCGAGCGGCGAGCGCAGATAGACGGGATGTTCCGGTGCGTGCGGGATTGGCATGCCTTCCATCAGCGTGCCGAATTGCTCAACATAGAAGCACTGCATCTCCGGCTGCTGCCATTCTTGCTTCGCGATCCAGAAACCGGGGTCGAAGTCGCGGCGTTTGGCGGGTTTTATGGCATCAAGAATATAGGCGCGCACCGACGGCATGGCCTCGGCGCCGTTGCGTTCGCCGCGCAGCCAATGGTTCCACCAGGCGATGGCTTCTCCGTGGAAATCGACCCGCGGCTTTGGCCAGGCGAAATGCGGATATTTATGGACCCATGGACCGATCAGCGCCTTCGCCTTATCCCCGAGGCCTTCGACCGCGAGCAGTGGCGTATTGCGATAACCGTCAGCCCAGCCGGCGATGACGATGGCGGGGATATCGAAGCCTGCAAAATCTTCGCAGATCGAGCCATGCCGCCAGAAATCGTCACGACGCTGGTGCTGGAGCCATTCCTCCATGAAGAAGGGTTCCTGCTCGAGGCGCTCCAGCCACATATCGCGCCAGTCGTCGCCAACGATGGCCGGGTCGGGCGAGCGAGACTGATAGCCGAGCATGGTCGCCGCCCAGGAGAGCTGGGCGGAGAGATGGCAGCCGTTCTTGTAGTGGATATCGTCATTATAGCGATCGACCGTGGAGGCGATCGAAATCACCGCTTTCAACGCGGGCGGCTTCAAGGCCGCGACCTGCAGGCAGTTGAAACCGCCCCAGGAAATGCCCATCATGCCGACCGAGCCGTTCGACCACGGCTGTGCTGCGATCCAGGCAATCAGCTCGCAGGCGTTCGCAAGCTCGAGCTCTGTATATTCGCCATCGATGACGCCGCTGGATTCGCCGGAGCCTCTGATATCGACACGAACGCCGGCAATGCCTACTGCAGCGAAGACCGGATAGGTGGATTCGTCACGCGGACTTGTCCCGTCGCGCTTGCGGTAAGGCAGGAACTCGAAAACGGCGGGCACGGGATCCTTCTCAGCGCCGTCGGGCATCCAGATGCGTGCGGCGAGCCGCGTTCCGTCCTTCAGGGTGATCCATTGATTTTCGATGGTGGTGAAGCTGCGCTCGGCCATGATCATATATATCCCGAAGAAGTTTAGGCATTAAACCATACGCGGCTGCCGATGTAGCCATTGGACATATCGTTGCCGATATCGTCGACATATCCCTTCAGCGTTTTCGAAGAGGCCATGATGTAGTCGTTGAAGACGGGCAAAATCAGGCCACCATCGTCTCGCACCATCACTGCCAACTGTCGATAAAGCACCTTGCGTTTGGCTTCATCGAGCTCGGATCGCGCCTGCAGCACCAACTTGTCGAAGTCGGGGCGCTTGAAGCGCGTATCGTTCCACTCGGCGGTTGACAGGTAGGAGGTGGAGTAGCGCGAATCCTGCGTAGGACGGCCGCCCCAGAAGGATGCGCAGAAAGGCTGCTTGTTCCAGACATTGGTCCAGTAACCGTCTTCCGGTTCGCGCTTGACGTCGATCGCGATGCCGGCTTTGCGTGCGCTTTGCTGGAACAGGATCGCCGCATCCACCGCGCCTGGAAAGGCTGCGTCTGACGTCAGCAGCTGAATGGGGCGGTCGAGGCCCGATTTCTTGAAGTGGAAGGCGGCCTTGTCTGGATCATAGGGGCGCTGTTCGATATCGGTCGGCGCGAGCGCGTAGTTGGAATTGACCGGATAGTCGTTGCCGATCGTCCCGTAGCCGCCCAGAACCTTCTCGAGGATCGACTGGCGGTCGATCGCATATTTCAGCGCGAGCCGAAGATCGGCGTTGTCGAAAGGCGCCGTGTCGCAATGCATCAGGAAGCAGTAGAAGCCCTTGCCGGCATTGCGGACGATCTCGACGGTCGGTGCCCGCTGCAGCATCGGCACGGTCTTCGGGTCGACATTGTTGACGAAATGAACCTGACCGGAGGCGAGCGCTGCAATGCGGGCGGTGTTGTCGTTGATGACGAGGATTTCGACGCTGTCGACGAAGCCCCGGTCAGAGCGCCAATCCCTAGGGTTCTTCTCGAAGGTGGCGCGAACACCCGGCTCGAAGCTCTTCAGAATGTAAGGGCCGGTGCCGACGGCCGCCGCCGGCTTGTCGACGCCGCCCTTCGGCTGGATGATCAGGTGGTAATCGGTCAAAAGCAGAGGCAGATCCGCATTGCCCTCGGAAAGCGTGAGGACGAGATCGCCCGCCTTTTCTTCGATGCCGGTGATCGAGGCCATAAGCCCAAGAGCACCCGACTGCGAATTCTTGTCCGCATGCCGCTTCAGCGTCGCGACAATGTCGGCGACCGTCATCTTGCTGCCGTCGTGAAACTGCACGTCGTTGCGGATCTTGAAGGTCCAGACGGAAGCGTCAGCCGAGGGCGTCCAGGAGGATGCCAGCGACGGCAAGGGAGCGCCGGTCTTCGGATCGGATTCGAGGAGCGTATCGCCCCAGAGGCGGCCAATGACGAACAAGACGGAGGCACTATAGGTTGCCGGGTCGAGCGCATCGCTGGTGGCGCCGCCCTTGAGGCCGAGTTTCAGATGACCACCGCGCTTCGCTTCCTGTGCTTGAGCATCGCGGGGCATTAGGAGGCCGGAGGTGAGTGCCGGCAGTGCACCCAGCGCGGCTGCCCCGCCGAGGAAGTGGCGGCGGCCCATATTCAGCTGAGAAGATTGATCTTTTTGTTGCGTCATGACAGTTCCCTCGTTTCCATTTTGTAGGTGAGAACGTAGAGGCCGGCTCAGCCCACGCAATTTCGCGACTTGACGCATCTTTAAGCAAGTTTACGCTAGTCGTCGTCAATGCGGAGCTACCGATGCCTCACTTGGTCGAGAACCTCAAAATTGCCTGCGCAACGCAGCGTTCCATTTCGCATCTATGCCGTGCGATCGATATCAACCGGCAACAATTCAACCGCTATATCAACGGCCAGACGAAACCGTCTGCTCACAATCTGGCGCGCATCGCCAAGTATTTCGATCTCGATGCAGCCGACTTTGATCTCGCTCCCAGGCTCTTTCGCGAGCGGCTTCGCAAACCGGCCCTGGACCTCAATCAAAGCTCCGATTTGTTAAAGGCGTTCCCCGGAGATCTGGCCGCGCTCCGACGTCATATCGGCTATTTCCAGACCTATCATCGGTCGCCATCCTGGCCGGGAATGGTCGTCTGTTCCTGCAGTCGTCTTATCGAGCGGGGCGGGCTCGTGCACGTCAAGTCGATGGAGCGCCTGCGGGATCCAGGAAACGGCATTCAGCAATTTTCCAAATATGTGGGTTTGGCAGCCTTCTATCGAAACCGCATCTTCATCACCGAGCGTGTCGTCGGTCCGAATCCCATACTGTCGCAGACGATCCTTCTGCCCTTCGACGAGTATCAGCGCGTCTATCTGCGCGGGACGACAATGGGAGTTTCCTGGCGAAAGGAAAACCTCCCCTATGCCTCGCGGATGATCTGGCGGCATGTGGGTGCCGAGCCTGATCTGCGAGAACTTCTGTCGCGCTGCGGACCGCTGCCGCTGTCATCGCGGCAATTGCCGCCGACGGTACGCTCGTTTCTTACGGATCCCTCGGCCGAAGTGTATGCGGTGCCAGCCGAGTATTGACGACACCGATTGCCGAAGGGCTTTGTTAGCCTTCGCGGGTGCTCAACAACGAAAAACCCAAGATGCAAGAAAAAGTTGTGCTTCTACGGAATATATTAAGGATCGCTTTATAAAAATAGCAGTCATCATATCGTTTAGTGACGCATACTTCGACATTTTGGGGATGCCTAGATGCTTTTCTCTGCGAGAATGGATGCAGATCCCAGTGCGTGTGCCTATATCAACGATCTGCTTCGCCAAGAAGCAAAGATTAATTTGGACCGCGACGCCGACATTCCCGATGCTGTTTCAGTCAACCGGGTCTTGAATTTCATCAAGCGCTTGTGGAGCGAAACCGGGGAGGAGCTGGATGTCAATGTCTTCTATCGCCATCGCACCCTCGATGCCCTCGGCCTTGCAATTTCCAATCACGAAGACCTCTCAGTCTCTTCGAAAATCATAGAGCTCCGTGACGGGGAGGGCGCGGCGCCATTGCTGCTATTTGCAGGCGGAGCAAGCTGCTTCCTGGAAATGCAGCAATTGATCAAGGAAATCCGCTTTCCAGGACCGATCCTTGGCGTTGCGTTGACGGCCTTCAATCGCGATCGTCGACATCCGGCAACGGTGGAAGACGAGGTCCAAAGCACGCTGAGAGCGCTGCAGGCAGCAGGGATCAGCGAGCCATATCGATTGCTCGGTTATTCGTTTGGCGGTGTTTTTGCCTTGGAGCTTGCCCGCGCCCTGAGAGCGCAGGGGCAAAGAATTGCATTCCTTGGCATGCTGGATACCCCGTTTGGCGAGCAGGAGTGGCCGCTGATGATCTGGGGCAGGTTCATGTGGCAACGCTGGAGGCGAGCCCGAACCAGAAAGAAGAACCTGCGGAAAGCCGATTCTCAGCCACGCCGTCTAGCATCGGCTCAGACCAGCAGGCCGGTTATCGAGCGACGAGAACTCCTCGCAAAAAAACTGAAGCCCCTTTCTTTCCGTTACGCCGATCCGCATTCGGCCTATTATCCGGAGCTGGCGCCGCAATGGATGGGCGATTATCCGCCGCTCTACGATGCGGCTGCCAGACAACTCCTGCGTATGAAGGGTCTTTATAAACCGAGCCGTTATGACGGCGAGCTGACCTTCTACCGCAGCCTGCAGGGCTCACCGGTCGATTGCGATCCCAAGACCATATGGGGGCGTTTTCTTGCGCATGCGAACTGGGTCGATGTTGCCGGCAACCACCAGAGCATGATTGTCGGCCGTAACGCCGGTACGCTCGCCCGCGAACTCAGCGCGCGCCTGACGCGCTGAGCTTTCAATTTCCGGCGCTCTCCATCTTCCGCGTCGTCAGCACGCGCTCCAGCCAGCCGATCTCCATTTCGGGAACGGATTTCAGCAGCAAGTCGGTGTAATCGTCGAAGGGCGGCGACAGTGCTTGCGATTTCGGGCCGAAGCGAACGAGCTTGCCACGATGCATCACCGCGACGCTATCGGCGATGGCGCGCACGATGGCGATGTCATGGGTGATGAAGACGTAGGAGAGATGCGACTCTTCCTGCAGCTTCAGGAGCAGTTTCAGAATGCCTTCGGCAACCAGCGGATCGAGCGCCGAGGTCGGCTCGTCGCACAGTATGAGTTCTGGCTTGGCTGCGAGCGCGCGCGCGATGGCGACACGCTGTTTCTGGCCGCCCGATAGCTCGGCTGGATAGCGGTCGATGAAACCGTTGCTCATCTCGATCTGATCGAGCAGCTCTTTCACACGTGCGGTCTTCGCTGCACCATGCAGGCCATCATAGAAGGTCAATGGACGACCGATGATATCGCGGACAGTCTGACGCGGGTTCATTGCGGTATCCGCCATCTGGTAGATCAGCTGGATACGGCGCAGCTCCTGTCGCGAGCGGTCTTTCAAGGCAGGGGTCAGCGGCTTGCCGTCAAAGGAAATCCGCCCGTCGCTCGGCGGCAGCAGGCCGGTGATGACGCGGGCAAGTGTCGATTTGCCTGAGCCGGACTCGCCGACGACAGCCAATGTCTGACCTTTAGGAACATGTAGAGAAACATCGTGCAATACCTTGAAACCATTCGAGTATTGCGCGCTGATATTCTCGACTTTCAAAAGTGCGCTCGTCTGATCGGCGGCTTCTGCACGTATCTCCTGGCGGACGTTGACGAGAGCGCGGGTATAGTCCTGCCGCGGCTCCTCGATGATCTGCTGGACGCTGCCATATTCCACCGTCTTGCCGTGCCTCAGCACCATGATGTCGTCGGAAATCTGGGCAACGACGGCAAGGTCATGGGTGATGTAGAGCGCAGCGGTATGCGTCTCCTCAATGGCGTGCTTGATCGCTGCAAGCACATCGATCTGCGTGGTGACATCGAGCGCGGTCGTCGGTTCGTCGAAGACGATCAGTTCCGGATTGGAGCAGAGCGCCATGGCGGTCATGGCGCGCTGCAGCTGGCCGCCGGAAACCTGATGCGGATAGCGGTCCCCGAAAGTTTCCGGATTGGGAAGGCCAAGCACGCGGAAGAGATAGAGCGCCCGCTTCCTTGCCTCCTCCTTCGTCATCAGACCATGCTTCACCGTTGCTTCGATGACCTGATCGCCCAGCCGATGCGCCGGATTGAAGGCGGCCGCTGCCGATTGCGCGACGTAGCAGACCCGTGCCCCGCGGATCCGGCGGATGCCGGACTTGCCGAGCGGCAGGATATCGGTGCCGTCGAGCAGCACCTGGCCGCCGGTAATCTCGGCGCCGCCACGGCCGTAGGCGAGGGCGGAAAGGCCGATGGTGGACTTGCCGGCGCCGGACTCGCCGATCAGCCCGAGCACCTTGCCTTTCTGCAAGTCGAAGGAAACGCCATCGACGATGGTGACGCGCTTCGGCGGCTCGCCCGGCGGATAGCTGGTTGCCTCTATCTTGAGATTACGGACGGAAAGAAGCTCAGGCATCGCCACGCCCTCCCTTGAGGCTGGAGGTGCGCCTTAGGAGCCAGTCGACCACCAGATTGACACAGATTGCGAGTGCCGCGATGGCGGAGCCCGGCACGAGCGCGGCGGAGATGCCGAAGATGATGCCGTCCTTATTGTCCTTGACCATGCCGCCCCAGTCGGCCGCCGGCGGCTGGATGCCCAAGCCGAGGAAGGAGAGGGTGGAGAGAAACAGGATCGAGAAGGCAAAGCGCAGTCCGAATTCCGCTAGCAGCGGCGACAGCGTATTCGGCAGGATCTCGCGGAAGATGATCCAGATCTTGCCTTCGCCGCGCAGCTTAGCGGCTTCGACGAATTCCATGACCGCGATATCCAGCGCCACGGCGCGGCCGAGGCGATAGACGCGGGTGGAATCGAGAATGGCCATGACGAGGATCAGCACGATCAGGTTCTGCGGCAGGACGGCGAGCACCACGAGCGCGAAGATCAGCGTCGGGATCGACATCATCAGGTCGTTAAAGCGCGAAAAGACCGTGTCGATCCATCCACGCGAGACGGCGGCGGTGAAGCTGAGGATGATGCCGAGCGAGAAGGAAATGATCGTTGCCGCCAGTGCGACGAAGAGCGTCGTGCGGGTGCCGTAGATCAGACGCGACAGGATATCGCGGCCGAGATTGTCGAGGCCGAAGAAATATTGTGCATCGGCCGGCTGCCAGACGTTGCCGACGACTTCCGTCTCGCCGTAAGGAGCGATCCAGGGAGCGAAGATCGCGCAGATGAAGGCGATCAGAATACCGACAATGCCGACCCACGCGGTGATGGGAATATCTCTCAATCTCATCGCGGATGCCTCAGACGCGGGTTGGCGATGATGGCGAGAATATCCGCCGTCATGTTGAGGAAGATGTAGACGGCGGCGAAGATCAGGCCGCAGGCCTGGACGACAGGCATATCCCGCACCGTCACCGCATCGACCATGTACTGGCCCATGCCCGGATAGACGAAGACAACTTCGACGACGACGACGCCGACGATGAGATAGGCGAGGTTCAGCGCGATCACATTGATGATCGGTGCCAGCGCATTGGGGGCGGCGTGCTTGACGATGGCGCGGAAGGCGGAGAGCCCCTTCAGTTCCGCCGTTTCCATATAGGCCGAAGACATGACGGAGAGAATGGCCGCCCGCGTCATGCGCATCATGTGAGCGAGTACGACAAGGACCAGAGTTGCGGTCGGAAGCGCGATTGCCTTCAGCCGATCGACGAAGCCCATGCCGTCGAAAACTGTGGCCGGAAAAGTCGCGATACCGAATTTGACCGAGAAGAACATGATGAGGAGATAGCCGATGAAGAATTCCGGCAGAGAGATTGCCGCCAGCGAGATGACATTGATGATCTTATCAGGCATTCGGTTCCTGAAATGGACGGCGAGCATGCCTAGGCAAACCGCCAGCGGCACCGAAATCAACGCCGCAAAGCCGGCTAGAAACAGCGAATTGCCGAGCCGCTTGCCTATTTGCTCGCCAACTGAATTCTTGCTGGCCCAGGAGGTGCCGAAATCGCCCTTGACGGCATTGCCGAGCCATTCGACATAGCGGGTGACGACAGGCCGATTGAGGCCAAGCTCTTCGCGGATATTCGCGACCGCCTGCGGCGTTGCCGACTGGCCGAGATAAGTGGTTGCAAAATCGCCGGGCAGGGCCTCGAGCCCGCCGAAGATCAGGACCGAGACGGCAAACAGCAAAATGATGCTGAGCACGCAACGCTCGATAATGAGGGATAGCAGCGGAAAACGCTGCTTGAACCTCAGCCCGGGCAGAACGGTGCCGGGAGGTGAATTGGACATTGCCGATGCCTCGCACTGAGAGCGGTTCCATGTTTTACAGGAATCGCTGTGCCGCTCTCTTTTGTTGTTTTACGCAATTCCGAATGGAAAACAGCTGCGCATTTTCCTGAAATTGCCTGAAACGTCGGGAGGACCGCGAAAGGCTTTCGCGGTCCCGGCTGCGTTGGAGATCAGGGCGTTCTCGCCCGCTTCAGGCATCAAGCGTCCAGCCAGACGCGGGTCGCGACATAGCCGTTCGACATGTCATTGCCGATATCGTGGACATAGCCCTTCACCTGCTTGGTGGAGGCATTCACGAAATCGTTGAACATCGGCAGGATGACGCCGCCTTCGTCGCGCACCATCATTGCCATGGCGCGATAGAGCTCCTTGCGCTTGGCTTCGTCCAGTTCGGAGCGGGCCTGAAGCAGGAGTTTGTCGAAGTCGGGGCGCTTGAAGCGCGTGTCGTTCCAGTCCGCCGTCGAGAGATAGGCGGTGGAATACATCTGGTCCTGCGTCGGCCGCCCGCCCCAGTAGGAGGTGGAGAAGGGCTGGACGTTCCAGACGTTCGTCCAGTATCCGTCGCCCGGCTCGCGCTTGACCTCGATATTGATCCCCGCCTTCTTGCAGCTTTCCTGATAGAGAACTGCGGCATCGACGGCGCCGGGGAAGGCGACTTCGGAGGTGCGCAGCAAGACCGAACCGCTATGGCCAGACTTCTTGTAATGGAAGGCGGCCTTGTCGGGATCATATTTGCGCTGCTCGATGCCTTCGGGGAAGAGCGCATAGGTGCCATTGATCGGGAAGTCGTTGCCGACCTTGCCGTAGCCGCCAAGAATCTTCTTGACCATCGTCTCGCGGTCCATGGCGTATTTCAGTGCCAGGCGCAGGTCGTTGTTGTCGAAGGGCGCCTTGTCGCAATGCATGATGAAGACGTAATGGCCGCGGCCGGCGGTGGCCAGGATTTCGACGTTCGGCGCACGCTTGAGAAGATCCACGGTCTTCGGATCGACACGGTTGATGTAATGGACTTGGCCGGATGAGAGCGCGGCGATGCGAGCCGTCGCATCGTTCATGCAGATGATTTCGACACTGTCGACGAAGCCGCGGTCCGTGCGCCAGTCGTCCTTGTTGCGCTCGAACGTGGCGCGTACGCCGGGCTCGAAGCTGACCTGCTTGTAAGGGCCGGTACCGATCGAGGCGAGGGGATCGTCATAACCGCCATTCGGCTGGATAACGAGGTGATAGTCGGTCAGAAGCAACGGCATGTCGGCGTTGCCTTCGGTCAGCGTCAGGACGAGATTGTCGCCATCGGCCTTGATCTCCTTGATCGACTTCATGACGCCCAGCGCGCCGGATTCCGATTTCGCATCCGTATGGCGCTTGAGCGTGGCGACGACGTCGTCGATCGTCAGGTCCTTGCCGTTATGGAACTTGACGCCCTTGCGGATCTTGAAGGTCCAGGTGGCGGCATCCTTCGACGGCTCCCAGGATTCAGCGAGCGAGGGAACGGCGGCACCTGTCAGCGGGTGAGATTCCACCAGCATGTCGCCCCAGCAGCGGCCGATGCAGAACATGACCTGTGACAGGAATTTTGCCGGATCCTTGGAATCGGTTGCAGCACCGCCTTCAAGGCCAAGCTTCAGATGGCCGCCGCGCTTCGGTTCGGCTGCCATTGCGCTTTCGATAAAGAGCTTGTCGGCGAGCGTCAAAGTCACGCCCGCGGCCATTGCGCGTCCCATGAATTCGCGGCGGCTAAGCCCGCCGGCGGTAACGCGGCTGGTCAGATATTTCGTATAATCGTTCATTCCCCTGTTCCTTCTTCTTGCCGTGTTGACAAAGCCCCCGAGCAAGCCACTTCAGGTCACGGTTCCTCTTCCGCCTGAAGCCTGTTGCCCGCGAGCATGCGGGAAATTCAGCGGTTGCTGCCGCCTCCTACCTTCCTTTCCAGATGGGGGCTCGCTTCTCTGCGAAAGCCCGTGCGCCTTCCAATTGATCTTCGCTCGAATAGAGGATGTCGACGGTTGAAAACTGCCGTTTGGTGATCTTGTTCATGGCAGTCTGAAACGTCGAACCCTCCGCTTCACGAACGATTTCCTTGATCGCTGCGTAGACGAGCGGCGGCCCGCTTGCGAGCAGGCGGGCGAGTTCCCAGGCTCTATCCATTAGCTTGTCAGCCATGACGATCTCGTTGACGAAACCCCAGCGGTGCGCCTCTTCGACATTGAGCCACCGGCCAGTCAGCAGCATGTCCATGGCGATATGATAGGGGATGCGCTTCGGAAGCTTGATCGATGCCGCATCGGCGACGGTGCCAGAGCGAATTTCCGGCAAAGCGAAGGTCGCGTGCGAGGCGGCGATGATCAGATCGGTCGACAGCGCGATTTCCAGCCCGCCGCCGCAACAGATGCCGTTGACGGCACAGATGATCGGCTTGTTGAGATCACGCAGCTCCTGGAGGCCACCGAAGCCGCCGACGCCATAATCCCCGTCGACGGCATCGCCGGCGGCGGCCGCTTTCAAATCCCAGCCCGCGGAAAAGAATTTCTCGCCGGCGCCGGTCACGATGGCGACGCGCAGATCCGGGTTGTCGCGGAAGTCGCGAAAGATCAGGCCCATCTTGCGACTGGTCGCCAGGTCGATGGAGTTCGCCTTGGGCCGATCGATGATGACCTCGAGGATGCCGTCTTCGGAGCGGGTTCGAATGGGGTCTTGCAACTTCCGCTACCTCCTTCGCCGGATGAGGGCATCCGCCGCAATGGCGCCCCGAGATTCTGCTAGAACCATCAATGGATTAATGTCTAGTTCTTCAAGATGTGCGGCGTTCGTTACGACATATTCTGCCGCTGATAGGACGGCGTCAGCAACGATTTCGAGGCTGCTGCCTGCATTGCCGCGATAGCCTTCAACCAGTTTCCGGACCTTCAGCCGCGAAATCCGCTCGAGAACCTCGGCTTTCGTCACGGGGAGTGGCAAAACGACGGAATCCTCAAGCAATTCCACGAGAATTCCGCCCGCGCCAACGGTTAGTGTCAGGCCGACGACCGGATCGCGGACCGCGCCAACGATCAGCTCCGCGATAGGGCGATCGATCATCCGCTCGACAAGGAATCCGTGTGAGAGACCGGCCATGCCTTCGGCCGCGTCTCTGACGGCATTCCTATCCCATAGGTTGAGCTTAACCGCGCCGACGTCGGACTTGTGCTCGACACCGAGCGCCTTGAGCGCCACCGGAAAACCGAGTTGTTCCGCGCAATCGGCGGCCTCGCTTGCCGTGGCGGCGGTCTTGCCGCGCGGGACTGTCAGGCCCGCTGCCGCAAGTTCCGCCTTGGCGGCAGCTTCGTTCAGGGTCTCGACCTCGCCTTCGGCGGTGGAAGCGCTGAGAAGCGGCAATGGTTGCGGCCTATTCCATGCCCTGGCAATGCCGTTGGCCATATCCGCTGCGGTCAACGCCTCGCTGATACCGCAGAGCGGCACGATGCCGCTTTCGATCAGCCGCTGTGCGATCGCCTCCGGCATGTTTTCGGGCAAGGTCGCCAGAATGCCGGCGCGGGCACCCGTCCGCTTCGCGGCCGCGGCAACCGCTGCAACAGTAATCATCCAGTCGGCGCCATCACAACGATCCGCGCGTGGGAAGTCGAGAACGAGCAGATTGAGGGCATAGCCGCCGGCGAACATGGCGCTGAAAGCCTCCGTCTGCCGGCCCAGATCGCCCCAGACGAAGGTGTGATAGTCGAGCGGATTGGAAAGCGTCACCATCGGGCCGAGAGTTGCGCGCAGGGCAGGAAGCTGTTCGGCTTTCAACGCACGAAACTCGATAGTCCGGCCCACGGCAGCATCGGCCATCAGCGACGCCTCGCCGCCCGAACAGCTCATCGACGAGATCGCATTGCTCTCGAGCGGGCCAGCGACATGCAGGAGTTTCAACGTCTCGATCAGCTCCGGCAGCGTCGAAACGCGGCCGATGCCGAGGCGGTCGAGAACGGCGTCGGCCACTGCATCGCTGCCAGCAAGTGAGGCGGTGTGCGAAACGGTGGCGCGTTGAGCCTGTTCGGATTTGCCGACCTTCAGTGCGACGACGGGCTTCTTCAGCTCTCGGGCGCGCATGGCGAGGGCTTCCAGCGCTCTTATATCGCCGAAGCCTTCGATATGCAGACCGACGGCCGTCACACGCGGATCTTCAAGGACGGCTCGGGCAAGGTCCGACAGGCCTGTCTGCGCCTGGTTGCCCGCCGTCATCAGATAGCTGATGGGCAGGCCGCGCCTCTGCATGCTGAGATTGATGGCGATATTGGAGGACTGCGTAAGGATCGCAACGCCGCGCTCGGTTCTGACAATGCCATGCTGATCCGGCCAGAGCGGGGCGCCATCCAGCCCATTGATCATGCCGTAGCAGTTCGGCCCGACGATCGGCATGGTGCCGGCAGCTTCGACGAGAGCCTGCTGCAAATCCGCGCCATCAGCCAGTTCGGCCACAGCCTCGCTGAAGCCTGAGGCATAGCAGACGGCGCCGCCGGCGCCTCTGGAGGAGAGCTCCCTCACGATATCGACGGTAAGCGCCCTGTTGACACCAATGAAAGCGGCGTCTGGCGCGTTGGGAAGGTCGGCGACCGAGCGATAGCAACGACGGCCAAGCACGCTTTCCTGTGTCGGATGCACCGGCCAGATTTCGCCGGCAAATTCCATGCGGTCGCATTGCTCGATGACGCGCCGTGCCTCTCTGCCGCCGAAGACGGCGATCGTTTTGGGTCGGATCAGGCGGTCGAGCAAACGCTGGGTCATGGGCTCATGCTCCGAACGGCCGAAGCAGGTCGCGGCTGATGATGTGCCGCTGGATTTCCGAAGTCCCGTCCCAGATACGCTCGACGCGAGCATCACGCCAGAAGCGGGTGAGTGGCAGGTCGTCCATCAGGCCCATGCCGCCGAAGATCTGGATCGCCTCGTCGGTGACGCGGGCAAGCATTTCCGACGCATAGAGCTTGGCCGAGGCAATCTCGCGGTTGGCCGGGATGCCAGCATCGAGCTTCCAGGCGGCCGACAGCGTAAGGAGGTCGGCCGCGTCGATGTCGGTGATCATGTCGGCGAGCTTGAAGGACACGCCTTGATTGGCGCCGATCGGCTTGCCGAATTGCTTGCGCTCGGCCGCATAGGGCAGGGCCAGATCGAAGACACGGCGCGCCCGGCCGACGCAGGTGGCGGCAACCGTCAGGCGGGTTCCGTAGAGCCACTGGTTGGCGAGATCGAAGCCGCGATGCACTTCCCCTAGCAGCTGAGACTTCGGCAGGCGGCAATCGGTGAAATTCAGGATGCAGTTGTGATAGCCGCGATGGGAAACCGAGTCATAGCCTTTGACGATCTCGAAGCCCGGCGTGCCGCGATCGACCAGGAAGGCGGTGATCTTCTTCTTGACGCCTCGATGGGTATCCTCCTCGCCGGTGGCCGCAAAGACGATGACAAAATCGGCTACATCGGCGTGCGAGATGAAATGCTTCGTGCCGTTGAGCACGAAATCGTCACCATCCTGCCTTGCCGCGCATTTCATGCCGCGCATGTCGGAGCCGGCGTCCGGCTCGGTGATCGCGAGTGCATCGACCCTTTCCCCGCGCACCGTCGGCAAGAGGTAACGCTCGCGCTGCTCGCCCTCGCAGGCCATCAGGATGCCGGATGGGCGTCCGAAGAAGACCGTAAGTCCCATTGAGCCGCGGCCCAGCTCACGTTCAACGAGCGTGAAGGTGACGTGATCGAGTCCAGCGCCACCGACCTCCTCCGGGAAATTGCAGGCATAGAAGCCGAGCTCGATGCATTTGCGCTTGATTTCCAGCCCAAGATCGGGCGGTACGAAGCCGGTGCGCTCGACCTCGTTTTCGTGCGGATAGATCTCCGTCTCGACGAAGTCCCTGACCGTCTTGACGATCATCTCCTGTTCTTCGCTGAGCCCGAAATTCACGATCGCTTCCTCCTAGCGTTTTTGTCCTACATGACGGCCGGCTCCCTCCGGCATGGCCAAGGCTGCATGCGCGGCAGAAATCGGCCTCAGCTTCGCAAGCACCTCCTCCGGTGCGGCAACGGCTTTGCCTGCTTTCGCGTCGACATGAAGCAGCATCTGTTCGGCGGTGGCGATTATTTCGCCGCTGGCGCTGTTATGCAGTGCATGGAAGACATGCAGCCGCTTTTCGTCAGATGCGAGGATCTGCGCCGTCGAATGGATGGCCTGTCCGAGCTTGGCCTCGCCGAGATGGCGGATATGGGTCTCTACCGTGTAATAGCTGTGGCCGCGTTCGACATAGGCGAGATCGACGCCGATCAGCCGCAACAGCGCATCCGACGTGTCCCCGAACACCTGCAGGTAGCGATGCTCGGTCATATGGCCGTTATAATCGACCCAGGCCGGGCTGACCTTGGTATCGATCAGGCGCAGCGGCTTTGTAATGTCCAGCCCCTGCTTCTCCCTTCCTCCTGCGGCCCAAAGCTGCTGTTCGAAATCCTTCAGCAGTTTGCCGGCACCCCAGCCCTTGCCGCCATGGCTGCCTTTCAGGCTCTGGAGAATGCCGACCAGGTTCTCGTCGCGGATGCGCTCGAGTTCGCGGATCGACAGGCCATCGGCCTGATCGTCCGACTGCTGGCCGATCTTTTCGACAAGCGCGTCGTCGAGATCGACGACGTCCATCAGCTTCGTCCAATTCCACTGCAGGGCGGGGCCGAACTGCGCGAGGAAATGCCGCATGCCCGCTTCCCCGCCGGCGATGCGATAGGTCTGGAACAGACCCATCTGCGCCCAGCGCAGACCGAAGGAATAGCGAATCACATCGTCCAAAGTCTCGACGGTGCAGATATCGTCCTTGATCAGCCACAAGGCCTCGCGCCAGAGCGCTTCCAGCAGTCGGTCGCCGACGAAAGCCTCGATCTCCTTGGCGATATGCACACCCTTCATGCCGATGGGCGGCAGGCGGTCCATCGCCGCCTTGATCGTCGCTGCACTGGTCTTTTCGCCACCGACGATTTCGACGAGAGGCAGCAGATAGACGGGATTATAGGGGTGAGCGACGAACAGGCGCTCAGGATGACGCATGTCGCGTTGCAGGTCGGTCGGTAGCAGCCCCGAAGTGGATGAGCCGATCAGCGCATCGGGCTTTGCGGCCGCATCGATCTGCGTCAGCACGTTGCGCTTGAGATCCAGCCGCTCGGGCACGCTTTCCTGGATCCAGTCGGCGCCCTCGACAGCTGCTTCCAGCGTCTCCTTAAACGCAAGCTTGCCGCGCGGCGGAAGCGGCGCGCCGGTCAGCATCGCATAGGCTTTTTCGGCGTTATCAAGAACTTCGCCGACGATGCGGGTTGCCTCAGGATGCGGGTCGTAGACATCCACATCGATGCCTGCCAGCAGGAAGCGGGCGATCCATCCGCCGCCGATGACGCCGCCGCCGATGCAGGCCGCCTTGTTGATCTTGGTCATCGGGGCCTCAGCGCTTCGTCAGTTTCAGCTTCTTGCGGACATCTTCAGGGCCGATGATGCGCGCACCCATGCCTTCCACCACCTGCACCGCTTTTTCGACGAGCTGCGCGTTGGTCGCGAGCATGCCCTTGCCGGCATAGAGATTGTCTTCCAGCCCGACACGGACATTGCCGCCGGCAAGGATGGCGGCCGCTGGATAGGCCATGGCGTTGCGACCAATAGAAAAGGCCGAGAAGGTCCAGCTTTTGGGAACATTATTGACCATCGCCATAAAGGTGTTGAGGTCATCGGGCGCCCCCCAGGGGATGCCCATGCAGAGCTGGATGAGGACCGGATCCTCGATCAAGCCCTCCTCGGCAAGCTGTTTGGCAAACCAGAGATGACCGGTGTCGAAGGCTTCGATCTCCGGGCGGACGCCGAGATCGGTCATCTTCTTTGCCATGGCCCGTAGCATCGAAGGCGTATTGGTCATGACGTAGTCGCCAAGATTGAAATTCATCGTGCCGCAATCGAGCGTGCAGATTTCGGGCAGGCACTCGGCAACGTGGCTGACGCGCTCGGTGGCGCCTGCCATATCGGTGCCCTTGGCATTCAGGGGCAGGGGGCTTTCAACATCGCCGAAAATCAGATCGCCGCCCATGCCGGCCGTCAGGTTCAGCACGACATCGACATCGGCGGAACGGATGCGGTCCGTGACTTCCCTATAGAGTTCGTTGCGGCGGCTGGCAGCGCCCGTTTCGGGATCGCGGACATGGCAGTGAACCACTGCCGCCCCAGCCTTGGCGGCGTCGATCGCGGATTCCGCGATCTGCTTGGGAGTGATCGGAACATGGCTGGATTTCGAAACCGTGTCGCCGGCACCGGTCACGGCACAGGTGATGAAGACATCGCGATTCATCGCAAGAGGCATTTTTGTTCTCCCTCGTATTGAGGACATTACGAGCCATGACGTGCCCTTGTGCTTTGCATTATCGGAAGCATTTGATACATTCTCGGAACGCTTGGAGGAATGCGTGGTGCTGACATCGGCAAACGAGACACTCGACATTGACCTCCTGATCCTTCCGGAGACGAACCTGATCCTGATCGCGTCGGTGATCGAACCGTTGCGTGGGGCCAATCGCATTTCTGGAGCCGAGCTTTATCGCTGGCGGCTTTTCACGCCGGACGGCTCTCCCGCTGAGACGACGAGCCTTATCCCGGTGCCAGCTTGCGCAAGCTTTCGGCCGACATCGGACGCGACGCCACTTTTTGTGCTCGCCAGTTACAATTGGCGGCGCAACGCCACGCAGGCGCTGAAAATGCAATTGTCGCAGACCGCACGCCATCGCTCGATGGTTGCCGGCATCGAGTCCGGGACGTGGCTGCTTGCTGAGGCGAGCCTGCTCGATAATGTCTCCGCTGCCGTCCACTGGGAGGATTACGACGATTTCGCGCTCGCCTATCCGCAGGTGCGCGCGGTCAAGGACCGCTTCGTCATCGACGGCAAGCGGATCACCACGGCAGGCTCCCTGCCGACTGTCGATCTCATGCTTGAGATTATCCGGCGACGGCAAGGCTATTCGTTGGCGCTCGAGGTCAGCCGCCTGTTCATTTATGAGCCGGCGAGCACGCAGAGTGTAGCAGAACTTTCGCCATCGACGGCCGGCCTGCGCATGCGCGATCCGCGCGTGGCGCAGGCAATCCGCCTGATGGAGGACCATATCGAACAGCCGCTGGTGCTCGCGCGTCTCGCCCGCCGTGTTGGTGTCAGTGCACGCCATCTTCAGGCGCTTTTTCAGGAGAGCATCGGCGCGCCGCCACATGTGCATTATCTGGCGTTGAGGCTCAATGCAGCGCGGCGCAAGGTCATCGAGACGAAAGCCTCCTTCGCCGAGATTGCAGCCATGACAGGTTTCAATTCGGCATCGGCCTTTTCGCGTAGCTATCGTGCCAGCTTTTCCGAAAGCCCATCCGGCACGCGCCGAAGGCTGCGCCGGCGCGTCACGACTGCAGCAGAGCCGACATAGGGCGAAATGCCTCGCGCACCATTTCGGCCAGTTCCCGGATCGCCTCACTCGAATGATAGGGGTTGCGGCGAAGCACGACGCGCGATGAATCCACAGGCGGAAAACCGTCGTCACTCGTCAGTTCGCGGCAACCGTTCGGAATGTTGCTGCGCGATAGCGTGGTCACGGCTAGCCCGGCGGAGACGGCGTTCTTCAAGCCCGAGCTCGTATCGGCGATGAAGGCGATCCGATAGGCGCGGCCCTGCTGCTCCAGCGAACGTAAGGCGAAATCGCGCGCCCATGTGGAATTGCGATAGGTGGCAACCGGCAACGGCATGGCATCATGTAGGCGATGCACCATGGATGTCACCCAGACCGTCGGGTCGATGCAGAGAACCTCGCCCTTGTTCTGGTTGCTCCAATCGAAGACGACGGCCAGATCCAGTTCATCCTTTTCCAGCGCGGCCAGGTTATGTGCCGTGTAATCGCAGGAGACGGTTACTTCGACGGCCGGGTGCCTGATAGCGAAGGCGGCCAGTGCCGCCGGCAGCACAGTCTGGCTATATTCCTCCGGAATCCCGATCCGGACCGGGCCGTCGAGCGGTTTGGTACGAATATTTGCTGCCGCCTCGTTCAGAAGCTCGATCACGCGCTGCGCGTAGGGAAGCAATTGGGTGCCTGCCCGGGTGAGGACGGCCCCCCGGGCACTTCTTTCGAAGAGCGTTTCGCCAATCGTATCCTCGAGCCGCTTGATCTGGGCGCTGACGGCCGATTGCGTGCGGCCGATCCTTTGAGCGGCGGTGGAAAAATTGGACGTCTCGCTGATGACGAGGAAGGTCCGCAGAAGGTCGCTCTCAATGGGTTCACGCATTGGGGTCACAAATATTTCTGATAGCTACTATCTCTACTATTCGTTTGCCTGATGTCAAATATCGGCGCACACAGGGGGCGTTCCTTCGTTCCTCGAGTCCATATATGACATTCCAGTTTCCGGCCCGCTCCGCTTTTGCCAGCGAATATGAGAGGGGCGTTATACTTGTGGCGACAGCAATGCTTGCGTGGAGCTGCAGCGGCATCTATGCGCGCCTGCTGACTACTGACATATGGACGGCGATCGCCTGGCGTTCGCTGTTCGGCGGCTTGTTTCTGCTGATTCCCAGCTTTTTCCTCGAAGGTGGGTTTTCCAGGCGGCAATGGGCATCGATCTTTCATCCTGCCGGACTGGCGATGCTGGCCTGCCAGACCATCAGCCAGGCCTGCTTCATCGGCGCGCTTTACACGACCACGGTTGCGAACGTGACCATGATCTATGCGACGGCGCCGTTCATTGCCGCCTTCCTCAGCTGGACTATGCTGAAGGAGCGGGTCGCGAAGCGCACATTGGTCGCCGGCGGTATCTGCCTTATCGGCGTTGCTGTTATCGTTGCCTCGTCGATCGGCGGTGGTACAGGTGTCGGCGATCTGCTGGCGCTCGGCATGACTGTTACCTTCGCCCTCATCATCGTCATCCCGCGCATGGATCCGAGTATCCCGATCCTGCCGTCGAGCGTCGTCAGCGGGCTTTTGACCTTCGTGGTCTTCGTGCCCTTTGCCTCGACAAGCTCGGTGGACGTTCACAACTGGCTTCTGCTCGCCGCATTCGGGGCGACGAATTTCGCGCTTGCCTTCGTTCTTTTCCTGTTCGGATCAAGAAAGATGCCCGCCGCCGACGCTGCGCTTATCAGCTCGATGGAAATCGTGCTGACGCCGTTCTGGGTGTGGCTCTTCTTCTCCGAGATGCCGCCGGTTGCCACTTTTGTCGGCGGAGCGATCATCTTCGCGACGATCGTCTGGCATACCGCGATTGATCTGCGGCATAGCCGCCGTCGTCGCGCACCCGTCAATGGGCTATAGCCATAACCTCTCGTCTCAGCAAAGATAGCGGATCGAGCCTCGACTTCATAAAAGCGATGAAAGTGACATGACCTCCAACGATCCCTTGCTCCAGCCCTATCAGCTCAAGCACCTGACACTGAAGAACCGCATCATGTCGACGGCGCATGAGCCGGCCTATTCGGAAGGCGGCATGCCGACGGATCGTTACAGGCTCTATCATCGCGAGAAGGCAAAGGGCGGCATCGCGCTGACGATGACGGCGGGCTCGGCGATTGTATCGGCCGATTCGCCGCCGGCCTTCGGCAATCTCCATGCCTATCGCGATGAGATCGTGCCCTGGCTGAAGAAGCTTGCCGACGACTGCCATGAGTTCGGGGCTGCTGTTATGATTCAGCTGACCCATCTCGGCCGCCGCACCGGCTGGAACAAGGGCGACTGGCTGCCGGTACTGGCACCATCGCCGATCCGCGAGCCGGCGCATCGTGCCTTTCCGAAGGCGGCGGAAGATTGGGATATCGAGCGGATCATTGGAGACTTTGCCGCGGCGGCGCAACGTATGCAGGCCGCCGGCCTGGACGGTATCGAGATCGAGGCCTATGGCCATTTGACCGACGGTTTCTGGTCACCGGCAACGAACCGGCGAGACGATGAATTCGGCGGCTCCTTAGAAAACCGCATGCGGTTCTCGATGATGGTGACGGAGGCCATTCGCAAGGCGGTCGGCCCCGATTTCATCGTCGGCATGCGCATGGTGGCTGACGAGGACTGGGAAAAGGGGCTTTCTCGTGAAGAAGGCGTCGAGATTGCCAGGCGGCTGGTAACCTCTGGCAACATCGATTTCCTCAATATCATTCGCGGCCACATCGATAGCGACGCGGCGCTCAACAATGTCATTCCGATCCAGGGGATGGCGTCGGCACCGCATCTCGATTTTGCCGGCGAGGTGAGGGCGGCGACGAAGTTCCCAGTCTTCCACGCCGCCCGCATCGGCGATGTCGCCACCGCGCGTCATGCAATCGCGGAAGGCAAGCTCGATATGGTTGGCATGACGCGCGCTCATATCGCCGACCCTCACATCGTCAACAAGGTAATGTCTGGGCAGGAGGCCAACATCCGCCCCTGCGTCGGCGCGACCTACTGTCTTGACCGGATCTATGAGGGTGGCGAGGCTCTCTGTATTCATAATGCGGCTACCGGCCGCGAGGCCGAGATGCCGCATCGGATCGAGCGCGCAGCGGTATCGCGCAAGGCTGTCGTCATCGGTGCCGGGCCTGCGGGCCTGGAAGCGGCGCGTGTGCTGGCTGAGCGCGGCCATAAGGTCGACGTGCTGGAGGCGAGCAGCAAGGCTGGCGGACAGGTGAATCTGCTCACGCGCAACCCGCGCCGCAAGGAGATGATCGGCATCATCGATTGGCGGCTGGCGGAGCTGGAGCGGTTGGGCGTCACGATCCACTACGACGTCTATGCGGGAGCTGATGAAGTCCTGGCGTTCGAGCCCGATCTCGTCGTCGTGGCGACTGGCGGTATCGCACAATCTCCGGAGCTGGAGAGCGGCGACAGCCTTGTGACCTCCTCCTGGGACATTTTGGCTGGCGCGGTGAAGGCCGAGGGTCAGGTCCTACTTTATGACGACAATGGCGGACATCCGGGCATGTCGGCGGCCGAAGTCATCGCCAATGGCGGCGCCGAACTGGAGCTTGTCTCGCCGGAGCGCTTCTTTGCGCCGGAGATGGGCGGCATGAACCATGTGCCCTATGCCAAGACCTTCGCCGAGAAGAATGTCCGTGTCACCATCAATACCAGGCTGAAATCGGTGCGGCGCGATGGCAATGCGCTCGTCGCTGTCCTCGGATCGGATTTCTCGGAAGAGACGCAATGGGAACGCAGAGCATCCCAGGTGGTCGTCGAGCACGGTACCGTCGCGAATGATGAACTTTACCTGGAGCTGAAGCCCTTATCGCGTAACTTGGGCGCGGTCGATTATCCGGCATTGATCGCCCGCCGCTCGCCGCTGCTCGTCAAAAACGAAGCCGCTTCGTTCGATTTGATCCGCATCGGTGACGCGATCGCTAGCCGTAATATCCACGCGGCAATTTACGACGCGCTGCGCTATTGCTCGCTTCTGTGAGCCGAGCGGACGGTCAGGCTGCGCTCGAATTTTCACCAAGAATATTATTTATATCAATGCGATGTAATAAATACCTTGGGTAATAAATGAAGTTCTGGCGCCGCAGTGAGGCTACCAGACCGCCTTAATTTTGAAACAAAATGTAACAAGTTATAACACCCTGTTACCGGCCGAATCGTTATATTCGGGCATGTGAGTGAACGAGAGGTGTTTGATGCTGGCTACCCATGCGCCGTCCCCTTCGCGGACCGATGTCCTGATCTGTCTGGATAATCAACAAATTGCCTCGCGCATCAGTTCGCTTCTATCACAACAGGGATTGACGGTCGCAGCCATACCGACGGCCGACCTTCAGGAGTGGTTCGATCCAACCGGTTGTCACCTTGTGGTGACGCATACCGCGATGATCGGAGACGTGCGGAGGCGGCTGAACTTGCCGGTCGTCAATATCGAGACTTTCATATTCGAGCGCCCTGATCATGTGACCGAGGGGGCTGCGCGGCAGTTCGACGGCAACGCCTTCGTCAAGCGCATTTTTTCCGTTATGAACGGTACGCAAAGGCGCGCGGCTGAGTGATTTACGTCAGCGGTTGCTGTCTCCTATAATCGCTGCTGGCTGGCCTTGTCGAAGAAATGCAGGTTCGGCGTCTTGAGCGAGATCTGAATTGTCTGGCCCGGCACGAGTTCGGCGCGTTCGCGCATCACCCAGGTCAATTCCTTGCCTTCGAGGTCAAGCGCGATATGCGTTTCCGATCCCGTCGGTTCGACGACGGTCACGGTTGCGGTAACGCCGGCCTCCGTGGCAAACGAGATATCTTCCGGACGTATGCCGAGAACAACCTCCCGACCCTCTGATTGAGCCGGAGCGCTGGCGAGCTGGATGCATGTGCCGGTCGTAAGCATCAAGGCTGGGGAAGCGCCACCCGTGATCTTGCCTTCGAGAAAATTCATGGCCGGAGAGCCGAGGAAGCCAGCGACGAAGACATTTTTCGGCCGGTCGTAAAGTTCGAGCGGCGAGCCGACCTGTTCGACCTTCCCGCCCTGCAGCACCACGATCTTGTCGGCCATAGTCATGGCCTCGATCTGATCATGCGTCACGTAGACGATCGTGGTTTTCAGGCGCTGATGCAGCGCTTTGATCTCGGCCCGCATCTTGACGCGCAGCTTGGCGTCGAGATTGGAAAGCGGTTCATCGAACAGGAAGACCTTGGGATCGCGCACGATGGCGCGGCCCATGGCGACGCGCTGGCGCTGGCCGCCGGAAAGCTGGGCGGGCTTGCGATCCAATAATGGTTGCAGGCCAAGTATCTTGGCGGCCTCGCCGACCTTCTGATCGATTTCGGCACGCTTTGCGCCGGCAAGCTGCAGCGCGAAGCCCATGTTCTGCGCCACCGTCATCTGCGGATAGAGTGCGTAATTCTGGAATACCATGGCGATGTCGCGATCTTTCGGCGGCAGGTCGTTGACGATCCGGCCGCCGATGGAGATTTCACCGCCGGTGATGTCTTCCAGCCCGGCGATCATGCGCAGCAATGTTGACTTGCCGCAGCCCGAGGGACCGACGAGAATGACGAATTCGCCGTCCGAGATTTCCACATCGACGCCATGGATAATGTTTACAGCGCCGTAGGACTTCCTGACGTTCTTGATGGTCAATCCGGACATGAGATTCTTTCCCTGAAGATCGATCAATGCTTCTTGCGGATGCGGAGCGCCTGGTATGGCTTGCCCGGCAGTTCCACGCCGAAGGCGGCGTCCGCCTTGCCGCCGCGCACGATCGCGCCGTGGCGCGTCGGATGCGGGATCGGCGCTTCCACCTTTTTTGCCGGCGTGACCGTCATTTCCCATGTGTCGATGATATCGACGTCATAGTCGGTTCCGTCCTTCGGCAGACCGGTGGACCAGATAACCGGTTGATGTTCGCCGAGATAGATGTAGCTGACATCACCATCCCTGGCGCCGGAAACGCGCGTCCACGGCCATTCGCCATAGGAGGACATGGGCTCAAGGCCGTTGACGACATCCTGCTCCAGCAGATCGCGCAGGAAGCCGATGCGCTTCCAGGCTTCCCCGCGCAGCTCGCCGCCTTTTGCCCACCAGATGAGATCCTCCGGATGCGAATAGGTTTCACCATGGCCGGCATAGCCGCCGCGCGTCACCGTAATCCAGAAGCGATGCACCAGCTCCTGTGCCGTCAGATTGCCCCAGGACTGAATGATATTGCCTTCATATTCCGGCTCGTCGTTGACGACGGGCTTGCCATAGGCTTCGCGCCATTCCTGTGTGCGCTTCACGTCCCAGTTCTGAATGCAAGTGTGTGTCACCCAGGGCTTGCGATGATCGAAGTTCATCGTCGGCTCGCCGTTGTGTATCGACTTCAGATGGCCATAGGGATCGTTCTCTTCGAGAATGTGAAAATAGCGGTCCCACTGCTGCAGCGGCTTAGTGTCGAGAAGGAAGTCGTATTCGTTGGCAAGCGCCCACCAGACATTGCGATAGGCGGCAAGCCGCGCCGCGAGATAGGCGACGTAGCGGAAATCCTGCTCGGCCGTCATATCGGCATAGCCCCAGCGATCATAGGGGTGGAATATGATGATATCGGCTTCGATGCCGAGATCGCAGAGGGCTGCGACCTGGGTCTCGAAATGGCGGAAGAGGAGGGGATTCGGCCGGTCGAAGTCTTCCTTGCCGTCCGCGCCCTTTTCAAAGCAGGCGTAGAGAGGGTCGTTGACGTTATAGGGGTAGTCCTTGGGGAAGACGCCCATGCGGATCTTGTTGAAGCGTGATTTCTTCAGCGTTTCGAGCGTCTGGGCCTGCATCTCAAGCGGCTGGTGCGTCCAGGCATAGCAGGTCGTGCCGAAGGAGAGGAAAGGCTTGCCATCGGCATAGGCGAAATGGAACTTGTTGCGGACGTGCACGGGGCCGTGGTTGCCTTCCGACGGCTTGGTGGCAACGAAAGAGTCGGTCTTGCTGTCCAGTTCCGATGTCTTCGAGCGCGTGCGGAACGACCATTCACCCTCATTATCCGGCATGAAGCGAACGCGATAGACGCCGTTGCCGTCGTAGAAGCCGGGCACGCGGACCTCGCGGCTGTGCTGGCTGAAAACGGCATCGAATGCCACATCGCGATAGGGATTACCGCTCGAAGGGCCGTTGAAGGCAGCTTCGAACACTCCCCATTTTTCGACGGACGCGTTGGACATGATATTCTCCTTGGAAGATGGATGAATGGCCCGACCGCTCAGCCCTTGACCGCACCGGAGGTGAGGCCGGAGACGAAGTAGCGCTGGAAGATCAGATAAACGATGGTGGCCGGTAGCACAGTCATGACGATCGCCGCGTTCAACTGCCCGTAATCATTGGAAAACTGACCCTGGAAGGACATGAGCCCAAGCGGCAGCGTCCATATATGCTGATCCTGCAGCAGCACGAGCGCCATGGCGAACTCATTCCACGTCGAAACGAAATCCAGGATCAGCAGCGCCGCGAGCACCGGCAGGCAGACGGGCAGGAATATCCGGCGAAAGATGGTGAAATGGCTTGCACCGTCGATCAGGGCCGCTTCCGACAATTCCTTCGGAATACCTTTGAAGAAGCCGTGCAGAATGAAGACCTGATAGGGCACGCCGAAGGCGATGTAGGGCAGGATCACGCCGGGATAGGTATCGATTAAGCCCAGCGAATTGACCAGCGTGAACAGTGGCGCCAGCATGACCTGAAACGGGATCATCGTGCCGAAGACGACAAGGAGCAGCAGGATCTTGCTGAACCGCAGGCGTATCTTGGCAAGCGCATAGGCCGCCATCGCCGAGAGGATGAGACCGAGCGGGACCTTAATCACGGTAATGATGGTGCTGTTCAAGAAGGCGCTGGCGAAATTGCCGCGGCCCCAGGCGCTCGAATAATTCTCGAAGGCGGGCTCAAGCGGTGGCATGAAGGCGCCGGTCGACGTCACATCAGCCTGCGTTTTCAGCGAGGTGAAGACGATGAAAACGAAAGGCGCGAGCCAGATCGCAGCCACCACCAGCAGCGCGATCCACAGGCCGATCAAGACGGGATCGCGCTTGCGCTTTGCCGGTGCAATCGTTTCGAAGTCGTCCGACATGGATGTGGCCGATGCTGCCGTCATTGTTCGGCCTCCTCATGCTTTTGCGTCCAGCGCAGGTAGGGAATGACGACGACGATGGTGATGAGCAGCAGGACGACCGAGATCGCGGCACCGCGGCCGAAATCGAAGATCTGCATGGCTTGTGTGAAGGCCCAGAGCGCCAGCATCTGTGTCGATTGCGCCGGCCCGCCGCCCGTCAGGCCATAAACGATGTCGAAGGCCTTCAGCGACGAAATGACCGAGAGTACAAGCACAATCGTCAGCGTCGTGCGCAATGCAGGCAGGGTGACGTAACGGAAGATGTTCCAACGCCCGGCGCCGTCGATGCGGGCGGCTTCGACCAGCGTCTGCGAGACGTTCTGCAGGCCAGCGAGAAACAGGACCATGGAAAAGCCGACGGATTGCCAGAGATAGGCAATGAAGACGGAATAGAGCGCGATATCCTTGTCGCCGAGCCAGTCCTGGATCCAGTCCTGCAGGCCCATGGAAGTCAGGATTTCGGTGAAGAGACCGAAGAAGGGATCGTACATCCATTTCCACATGGTCGCGACCGCGATCGGGGCGATAATGACAGGCAGATAGAAGATGGCGCGGAAGGTATTGCGGGCAAAGAGCTTCTGGTTGAGGCTCAGCGCGAGCAGCAGCCCGACCATGGGCGGAAAAATCACGCACATGATCGTCCAGATCACCGTATTGCGGAAGGCAACCCAGAAGACGGGGTCCTGCGTGAAGATATATTGATAGTTCGCTAGGCCGACGAAGGGGCGTTGCGGATCGAGGCCGTTCCATTTCTGGAAGCTCAGCACCACCACGTTCAGCATCGGGTAAAGCGCGAAAATCGCGTAGATCAGCATGGCCGGCGCAAGCAGGATCGCTGCCTGGACGCTGGGATCATGTGTTCGGTTGCGGAATGACATTTCTGATTGCTCCCGGCGGCAGCTGACGCGTGGGCATAAGGGTGAGGGAGGCCGTTCGCCGCGATGACGATCGGCCTCCCTCGATTGATCAGGTGCGACCGGCGATGAAGGTCTGCAGCTGCTTGGCGGCATCGACCGGCTGGATGTTGCCGGAGGCGACGTCGTTGATGACCCGGAAATATTCGGTGGTGACGTCGAGCGGGAAGGCCTGGTCGCCGTTCATGTAGACCTTGCTGTAGGTTTTGAAGATCTCAAGCCACTTCGCCTCCAGCGGCTTCTGATCAGTGTACTGGACATTCTTGTTGACCGAGATCGAGCTGATCTGGCCGACGAGATCCTGCTGCACCTTCGTCGACAGGAAGTAGTCGAGGAACTTTGCCGCAAGATCCGGGCTCTTGCTCTTGGTGCTGATGTAATTGTACTCGGCAAAGCCATAGAGGCGATTGGTGTTCGTCGGGAACGGCACGACGCCGTAATCGTCGAGATTGACCTTGCTGCCGCTCAGCTGGCTGACCAGCCAGTCGCCTTCGAGCATCATCGCAGCACGGCCGGCGACGAACAGGGTATAGGATTGCTGGTTGCTGATGCCCATGAAAGGCTTCAGCGTATAATCCTTCGTCCACTTGGCGAATTCGGTGAAGGCATCGGTTGCGCAGGGCTCCTTGGTCCAGTCGGCTTTCATGGCCATCAGCGCGTCATGCTTATCGGCGCCGCATTTGGTTTCGAGCAGCACGTCCATCAGGCGCATGACGTGCCAGTTGACCGAGCCGCCGAAGGTGAAGGCCGGAATGCCTGCGGCCTTGAGCTTGTCTGCTGCGGCCAGCAGCTCTTCATAGGTTTTCGGCTCCCCGGTGATACCAGCCTTCTGGAAGAGCTTCTTGTTGTAGTAGATCGCTTCGCCCTTGAAGGTGAAGGGAACGCCATGCTTGCCGCCCGGATAGAGATCGGCAAAGGCGGCGGCGGACGGAAGCAGTTCGTCGTTCCATTTGTACTGGGTGTAGTATTTGTCGAGCGGCAGCGAGAGTCCCGCCTTCACATATTCGCCGCCGAGGCCAAGGCCGGCCCAGCTGAAATAGATGTCCGGGCCTTTGCTGGAGCCTGCGGCCACGCGAAGGGCGGTCTTGTGTTCATCGACGCCGCGCTGGACGATTTCGACATGGGTGCCGGGATTGGCGGCCTCGAAATCCTTCGCCACCTTCTTCAGCGCGCCGTTTGCCGCGCCATTGTCGAAGTTCAGCGTCCACAGCGTCAGGTCTTCCGCGGCAACATTGGTTGCCGAAAAGGCCGCCGCTGCCATAGCAGCAGCGCCGAACCAACGCGCATATTTGAAGTTGCCAGCCATCTCCCGTCCTCCTCTGAGCAAAGCTGAGGGCGGTTTTGACAAATCGTTGTCAACATGTCAACTGGTATGATGAGCTTATCAGCGGTATCGCATGAAGTGATCGTGAAAACAGACCATGACGACGACGGCCGACGCCGCGCCGGGGTCCATATGTCCCAAGGCTCGATCGCCCAGGCGCGACGACCGGCCTTTTGCCGCGACCATATCCTTGGTTGCTTCTGCGCCCGCTTCGCCCGCTTCAAGGGCGGCGGCCAAGCAATCGGCGAGTGAAAGCCCTCGATCCATGGCCGCGCGGCAGGCTGCGGCAGCGGGTGCCCAAGCATCCACCATGGTCTTTTCGCCGACCTCCGCCTTGCCCCGATCCTGAATGCCCTTGGCAAAAGCTGCGAATATTTCGACCATATCGTCGTCGCTCAATGACGCCTTTCCCTTGGCGACCGCGCCTGCGCGCATCAAGGCGGTCGCATAGAGCGGTCCGGACGAGGCGCCCACCGCATTGAGGAAGGACTTTGCAGCCGTGTTGAAGACCAGCGTCGGGTTGGATGTCGATGATTCCAGCTCCGAAACCGCCTTGGCTGCGGCAGCGAAGCCGAGCTCCATGGCGATGCCGTGGTCGGCGTCGCCGATCACGCCGTCGAGTTCGCAGAGACGGTCCTTCTCGCGGGCCATTGCTTCGGCGATCCGCACGAAAAGCGATTTCAGCTCTTCTGTTCCGATTATGGTCATGACAGCGCCTCGCCGGAGCGGAACATGGCGCAATCGCAGGGGTGATCGATGAGCCGCTGCAATTCGTCATCGAAATGCATGAGGGTGATCGAGGCGCCGGTCATTTCGAGCGACGTGCAGTAATTGCCGACCAGCGACAGGTGAATGACGACGCCGGCATCGTCGAGCATGGCCTTGACCTTGCGCATCATGATGTAGAGCTCCATCAGCGGCGTCGAGCCTAGCGAATTGACGAGCACGGCGACCCGGTCGCCGCGCGCCGGCTTCATCTCATCGAGAATTTTGCCGACGAGTTCGCTCGTCACCTCGTCCGCCGATCGCATCGGCCCGCGGGCGACGCCGGGCTCGCCATGGATGCCCATGCCGATTTCCATTTCGTCGGCGCCGATCTCGAAATTCGGCTTGCGGGTTTGTGGCAGAGAGCAGGGCGAGAGCGCCACCCCCATCGTATAGGTGCGTTCGTTAGCCCACCGCGCCACCCGTTCCACGTCGTCGAAACCGTACATCAGGTCGCAGGCTGCACCCGCGGCCTTGAAGATGAAGACATTGCCGGCAACCCCGCGACGGCGCTCCTTCTGGTTGACCGGCGCAGAAGCGATGTCGTCCGTCGTCAGGACTGTACGCACCTCGATATCGTCCATGGCAAGCATTTCCGCCGCCATGTCGAAATTCATGACATCGCCGGCATAATTACCATACATGAACAGCACGCCGGCGCCGCCGTCGACGGCCTTGGCACATTCGATGATCGGATCGGGCGGCGGCGAGGCAAAGACATTCCCGATAGCGGCGGCATCGGCCAGCCCTTTGCCGACGAAGCCGAGAAACGTCGGCTCGTGCCCGGATCCGCCGCCGATGACCAGGCCGACCTTGCCGGCCCGTGGGCCATGCTTTGCCACGATCGAGCGCGGCGATCCCTCGACAGCGCGCAGATGGCGTGGATGAGCCGCCAAGATGCCGGCCAGCATCTCATCGACGGCGGCGGCACCCTCGTTGATCAATTTCTTCGTCTTCACGCCGAGACTCCCAAATCATTGTGATTGTTGGGACTAACTTGCGCGTCTGCGAATGAAGGTCAATCCATCAAAGTCGTGGAAGCGGTGCTATAGGCATCAAGCGTAAGCCTCGTATTTCCGGGCTGCTCCAGCAGCCGGAACCTTCCCAGCTGAATCTGTTGCGAGGCGGGTGTGATGTTGACCAAATGGAGTTGTCGAGCCGCTCCAGGCTGCGCCGTGATGAAGGCGAGCACGGAGGTCTGATCGGACGACAGGCACTCCTGCCACTGGCTGCCTGCGAGGCGAGACAAGGTGGAGACGACGTTAAAAAGCGGTCGTGTGGTTCCCCGCGCCGACGGCTCTTTTTCTCCGGCGATCAGGCCAAAAGGCCCGGTCAGCGCCGAAAGCGTCAGGCATTCCAATCCGGCATCGAGGACGCGGACGGCATAGCCGAGTGCAAAGGCCTTGCCGAAGCGGGCATTGTGCCGTGGATCGGTGTTGGCCATGGCGATGCGGCCGCCGCGGGGATTCTCTATCGTCCGGCTGCCATAGGGGTTCTGCCGCATCGGTATGGTCGATGGTCCGATACGGTAAGGCTTGTCGCCGTAGATGGCGCGTATGGAACGCGTGATGAAGGGCAGCGCTTCCAACGTCTGCATGACGCTCAGATCGTCGGCCGCATGCACGATGGGATTGGTGCAATGTGTAATGAAATCGAGACTGTCGGCGGGCACTCGCTTGCGATTGAGTTCGGTGAAATAGCTCAGCATGCCGCCGCCGATACGCACATCGGGAAAGGCGGCGTGCGCGGCGGCATAGACTTCCTCAAGAGGCGGGCATTCGGGCCATTTGTTGCCCGGCGGCGTCGATTGCCGGTCCACGGAAGGCGAGATCATGATTGCATCGGGCTTGAAGCCGACCGCTCGCATCCAGCCTGCTATTTGCTGTGTTTCAACAAGAGGTGGCTGGTGGCAGGGCAATGCGATTTCCAGCGTTGATCTGCCGGCATGAATCGCGGCAACGGCTGCGAAGCGTTTGAACGCATCGGCGCCATGGCCGGTATCGGGATCGAAGTGAAACAGCAGTTCCTGCGGGGCAATTTCGGCTAACCGCTCGCGCGCAGCCAGCGTCGCATCCACTTCCTCCGGCGTAATGACAAGGCCGATCGATGGCATGGCACCGGATTTTGTCCCCGCGCTTAGGGTGATCGCGGCATCCGACGTATGGGAAAAAGAGGGTGGAGAACGCCGCTTATCCCCGATGGTCAGAACGATACGCTGCCGCATCGGCTCGCTGGCCGGAATGCGATAGGGCCAAGGCAGGGCAAGCGGGCGAACGTAGGTCTTATAGGAAGCATCGGACCAGTTGCGCTGATCTTCCATCTCGAAGGTGTCGCCTTCCACCCGGCACTCAGCGGTTACGTTCGCCATCACGCCATGCGTAATCGCCCGCATATCCTTGAAGGGCTGCCAGGGTTCGATAAGATCGGGGAAATGCGTGCTCTCGCGGCTGCCATCGACATGCTCGACCGATACCGGTGTACCGGCAACACCCACGATCGGGTGCAGGATACAGAAGCCGCAGCGGTTGGTTTCGAAGCCGGTCGTCGAGAGCGCTATTGCCTCGAAGGTCAGGGCTTCATCGGCCTCAGCTGTTATCCGCACGTCAATCGCAAGTTCGGTATTCTCAGGGCCTCTGCAACGCGCAACATAGCTGACCAAAAAGCCATCCTGCTGCTGATTAATCCGCAGATCGTCGATATCGGGCGCATAGGTGCCCCAATCACGATCGCGAACCAGATAGGAAACGGCTCGCAAGACTTCGATGCCGTCGTAACGAATGGCTCGGAGATTGCCGTCCTTAAAATCGACCTCAAGCCTGCCCGCTGTCAGTCGCACCGGCGGCGTTTCGAGCTCGCGCGTGCCGTAAAGCTGGAACGGATCGATCTCGCTCTTCATTGCAGCATCGCTCCGATATCGACGGATTTCCCGTTGGCGGCACTCTCATAGGCGGCTTCGACAAGCGCCAGGGTCTTGAGATTGTCAGCGCCTGACGTGGAGGTTTCGCCACCACTGGCAAGGCGGTCCGTCCAATGCTGCTGGATCGCCAGGACGCTCTCCTGAATATTGTGCCAGGGACGCGAGGCCCAGGACAGAAGCTGGGGTGATGCATCCGATAGGGTCACGCCATCGGCACCGCTGACCTCAAGCCGATATCCCTGCGAGAGGCGAATGCTACCCTTCGTGCCGTCGAGCTCGATCAGCGTTTCAGGGAATGGCTCGGTCGCAAGCTTGGAGGCATAGCTGACATCGACGATCGACGTCGCGCCGTTTTCATGGTCAAGCAGGATGGTTGCGACATCCTCGCCCTTGATCTTCGGATTGACCCGTTTGGTGCGGGCCGTCAGTGAAGAAACGTCGCCGAGGATGAAGCGGGCGATGTCGAGCGTATGAATGCCGAGATCCTCGATGATGAACCGTTCGCCTTCGGCCAAATAGGGCTGCCCCGAAAACACATCATAGCCGGAGCGGAAGGAGAAGCGCCCCCAGAAGGGCTCGCCGATCGCGCCGGACTGGAGGGCACGCTTGACCGCCTGAATGGGCGTTTGCCAGCGGAAGTTCTCATGCACCATCAGCGGCACGCCGGCTCGCGCACAGGCCTCTACCATTGCCTTGGCGTCGCTCAACGTCTTTGCGAAAGGCTTCTGGCAGATCGCCGGTATCTTGTAAGAGGCCGCCATCTCCACCAGGGCGCGATGGCTTTGCACCGTCGTTGCTATATCGACGAAATCGAAGCCCCTATCGGCGAACAGGGTGGCTGCGTCCGTGTAGCGGCGTTCGATACCGAACTGGTCGCCGACGAGTTTCAGCCGCTCCGGATCGCGGTCGCAGATCGCGGCGATGCTGGCGCCTTCAACGTCTTGCCACGCATGCATCTGATTGATCGCGAAGAAGCCGCAACCGATCAATGCGCCCTTGAGTTCTGCCATTTCAGCCTGCCTTTGCCATTTGCATGAGAGTTACGCGCTGCTGGAGGCGCCGCTGCGCCTGATCCACGACGACAGCGATGATGATGACACATCCCTTGATCACCATCTGCCAGAAGGATGAGACGCCCATCATCACGAGGCCGTCCGAAAGGATGCCGATGACGAAGGCGCCGACGATCGTGCCGCCTATGGTGCCGCGGCCGCCCGACATGGATGTGCCCCCGAGTACTGCCGCTGCAATGGCGTTCAGCTCGAAGCTTTCGCCGGTCGCCGGATGCGCCGCCATCAGCTCCGACGATATAACAATGCCGACGATGGCAGCGCAGAGCCCCGAGAACATATAGACGAAAATCTTGACCACATCGACGCGGATGCCGGACATGCGCGCGGCGCGCTCGTTTCCGCCGACGGCGAAAATGTGCCGGCCGATCGGCGTCGAGCGGGCGACATAGGCGGCGAGTAGCGCCAGCACGATCAGGATCCAGATGGAAACGGGCAGACCAAGCATGCGGCCGGCGCCGAAGACATCGAAGCCTGTCGTATCATATTCCGACCGGCCCACCAGGTTCGGAAAGGTCTGTCCGTCGGAAGACAGGAGCGCGAGGCCGCGGGCGATATAGAGCGTTCCGAGCGTGGCGATGAAGGGCGCGACGTTGAGCTTGGTGATGAGCAGGCCGTTGATGAGCCCGATCAGCAGCCCGACGGCCAGCGTGATGAGAATGATCTCGTAGATGTTGAAGTAAACGGTATAGCCGATCGGCAGTTCGACGCCGTTGAGGATAAGGGCGCCTGCCACCATGCCGCAAAGGCCGACGATCGAGCCGACCGATAGATCGATCCCGCCGGTGACGATCACGAAGGTCATGCCCATGGCGAGAAACGCGTTGAGCGCGACGTGCTTCGACATCAGGATGATGTTGGCGGTCGAGGTGAAGTTCGGTGCAAAGATCGCAAAGAAGATGACGACGGCAAACAGCGCGATGAAGGTCCTGAGCTTCATCAGCGTCAGGAGAACGGAGCCGTTCGAGCGATTGGTCGCAAAGGCGGAGGACGTATCTGCGGTCATGAAGCGAGTTTCCCTGTATGTCCGTGTCCCTTGGCGGATGCTGCGATGATGGCCTCTTCCGTCGCTTCGCTGCGGTCGAGAACGGTCACGAGCCTGCCGTTGCTGAGCACTGCGATGCGGTCCGAAAGTGCCATGACCTCTTCAAGGTCCGATGTTGAAAACAAGATTGCGAGACCCTTGCCGGCGAGCCTGCGCATGGTGCGAAAGACGTCAGCCTTGGCGCCGACATCGATACCGCGGCTCGGCTCGTCCATCAAAAGCACCTTCGGATCGGTCATCAGCGCCTTGCCGATGACGACCTTCTGCTGGTTGCCACCGGACATGGAGGTGACCTCGAAATCCGGATTGGGCGCCTTGATCGAGAGATCGCGGATCATGTCGCGAATGGCGTTCTTTTCGGCACCCGGATCAATATGGAAAAACAGCCGGGCGAAACGGCCGAGGCTCGCAAGCGTCAAATTGCTGGCGATGGACAGGACCTGCACCAGTCCCTCGCGCTGACGGTCCTCGGGGATCAATGCCAGGCCTTGCCGGATGCGCCGGGTGGTGTCGCGGGCGCGAACCTCGACCCCATCGATGTAGATCCGCCCGGTCGAATGCATATGCCGGCCCATCACGCATTCGAAGAATTCGCTACGCCCGGCACCCATCAGGCCGTAGATGCCGAGGATTTCGCCGGCGCGCACCGATAACGAGACATGATCGACGGCAAGGCCGCCCGTGCGCCGCGGCAGGCTGATCTCCTCGGCACGGAAGGCTTCTTTGCCGATCGCATGGCCGCCGTCCCTGGCGAAGTCCTTGGCATCCGATCCGATCATCGAGCGGACGATCCATTTCGTATCGATATCACGAACCATCGCCTGACCGGTGATCTGCCCGTCGCGCAGCACGGTGATGTAGTCGCCGATCCGCATCAGCTCTTCGAGCCGGTGCGAGATATAGACGATCGCGACGCCTTGAGCCTTCAGCTCCGCTATGACCTTGAACAGAATGTCGACCTCAGCCGCAGATAGCGCCGATGTCGGCTCGTCCATGATGAGGATACGAGCGTCAAGCGATATGGCCTTGGCGATCTCGACGAGCTGCTGCTGCCCGATCGGCAGGTCTTCCACCATGGTTTCGGCGCCTATGCCGGCATCGAGCCGATCCAGAAACGTGTTAGCCCTTGCGATCTGTGCCTTGTGATCGATACCGAAAATGCCGCGGGTGATTTCGCGCGTGGCAAAGATGTTCTCGGCTACCGTCATGTTGGCAAAGAGATTGAGCTCCTGGAAGATCATGCCGATTCCGCGGGCCTGTGCGTCAGCCGGGCTGCCGAAGGAGACTTCCTCGCCCTCGAGCAGGATGCGGCCCGAAGTCGGCCGTTCGACCCCGGCGATGACTTTCATCAGGGTAGACTTGCCGGCACCGTTTTCGCCGACGAGCACATTGACCGCGCCGCGGTGCAGCTCGAGGTTGGCGTGCCTGACGGCGACGATGCCGGAATAGACCTTAGAAACGTCCTCCAGGCGCAGGATGATGTCGTTGCTTGGGGTTCCGCTCATGATCATTGCCCCAATGTCAGGGCCGAAGGCGTGATCAGGGGAAGCTGGCCGGATGGGGGCAGCGGAAACGCGCCCGTTACGGTGATCGTCTTTCCGATCAGCTCGTTGCGAGGCAGAGCTGCCAGAAAGGACGAGTTTGCCTTCTCATTGAAGGCTTTGCCGAATTGAGCCCACTCGATCTGGTTTCTGAATTCGTTGAAGTCCAGGAAATCAAGCGCGTCGCGTAGCGCCGTACCTCGGATCGCAGGGCCGATCTGCACCTTCGCGTCCGGCTTGCCATCGCCATCCACATCGACGTCGAGGGTTCCGGCGCGAGAGGCTGTGTCGGCAGCCACGATCTTGCCGCTCAGTTTGACGGCATAAGTCCACGGCGATGAAGCCTGTTTTCGCGGGTTTCCGTATTTTGCGCCGGCATCGTCCGGATTGGCGGCTATGGCTTGCAGCACCGTCTTAATGTCACCCGCGCGCTTCTCAATAGCGGGCAGTGCCTGGGGTTGCCAGATCGCCTCCACCTTGGCTGCGGGGTCGAAGGCACTCTTTGCCGCCGCTGCCGCCTTCTCCTCGGGCGTCGGCGTCTTGATAATCTTGCAGCCGGGCAATGCCGCCGCCAAAACAAGGGCCACGAGCGCGCCTCTGGTCCTCAACATGCAATGCACCTCGATCTCGCAGGAAAGACATCGGGAGAGCGCGGTTCCGCGCCCTCCCACTTAGTGGTCCGCCATCAGTTCTTCAGTGCGAAGGTTTCGAGCTTGTCGGCGTTGTCGGCATTGATGAGGACGCAATCCATCAATTGCTTCTCATCTTTCGGCGCCGTCTTGTTCTTGATATAGGCGTCGGCCTGTTCGACCGCCTTCTGGGCCTGGGCGTAAGCCGGCTGCATGACCGTCGCCTTGATGCCGCCCGCCTTGATGGAGTCGCGTACATCGTTCGAGCCATCAAAGCCAACGACGATCACATCCTTGCGGCCGGCGGCCTGTAGGGCGGCAATTGCGCCCATAGCCATAGTGTCGTTGCCCGAGATCACGCCCTTGATGTCAGGATTTGCCTGGAGGATGGTTTCCATCTTGGCATAGGCTTCGGTCTGGCTCCAGTTCGCCGACTGCTTGGCGACCAGCTTCAGGTCGGGATAGTCGTCGATAACGTCGTGATAACCCTGAGAGCGGATACCGGCATTGGTATCGGCTTCGCGGCCGACGAGCTCGGCATAATTGCCCTTCTCGCCCATCAGCTTGACGAACTCCTGCGCGCCGAGCTGCGCGCCCTGATAGTTATTGGAAACGATCTGGGCGACGGCGATGCCGGTGACGTTGATTTCGCGATCGATGAGGAAGGAGGGGATGCCCGCATCCTTGGCCTTCTTCAAGGCGGCGACCGTCGCATCCGCACCAGCATTGTCGAGGATGATGGCCTTGGCGCCACGCCCGATCGCTGTGTCGATGACTTCCGATTGCTTATTGGCATCGTCGTCATGCGTCATGACGAGCGTGTCGTAGCCCAGCTCCTTCGCCTTGGCTTCGGCGCCGACGGCCTCTGCCTTGAAGAATGGATTGTCGAAGGCCGGCGTGATGATGGCGATTAGGTCGGCCGCGAAGGCCGGCATCGCCGTGCCCAGCGCCAGTGCGGCGGTAAAGGCTGCAAGTGTCAGTCTGCGTGTCAGTTTCATGGTCTCCTCCCAGTTATGAAACAGGCCCTGTTCCCGGCAGGGCAGCAAGGGGAGGGCATTGCCCTCCCGGGGGACGTCGATCAGGTGATGCGACGGATGCTTTCTGCGATCTCCTGCGGCTCGAAAACCTTCTTCCAGTCGTCGCGCATGAGGGCAGGAATGCCGAATTCGATCGCCTTGTTGCAGGCGTCGGAGAACACGCCGTCGACTTCCTTGAAGATGACCGCGCCGAGCACGTTCATGTGGCCGAGCAGGAAGTCGCGGGCGGCTTCCGCCGGAACGCCGCGGGCGACGCACTCATCCATAGCCTGACGCATGACGACGAGCAGCGAGGCGCAGACCGTTTCTGAAAGGCCCGGCTCCAGCATCGCCATCTGCTCGACGGTGACCCGGTGCGAACGCATGACCGGCGCCCAGATGACCTTGGCGATTTCCTCGCCGAGCGCATAGGCGCTTTCCGGACCTTGCATCAGTGCCGAAACGATATGCTGCTTGGCAAAGAGGCCGCCGAAATGGTCCTTCTTGGCCTGCATCTCAGTCTCGTCGTTGAAGATCGGCGGATGGCAGGGATGGGTGACGAAATAGGTGAGGTCCTCGCGCTGCGGCAGATGGCCTGCAAAGGGGGCGGCGGCGTCGAGCGCGACAACCATCGTGCCGGGCTTCAGCTTATCGACGATGCCGGTGGCAACCTTGCCGATCGCGGTATCCGGTACTGCAAGGATCACGACCTCTGCGCCGTCCAGCGCGGCATCGACGGGGACGCAATCAATAGAAAGGTCATTCTTCAGGCGGGCCTTGCCGGCATCGCTGACCTCGACATGGCGCACATCGAAGCGCGAGCCTTTCAGGTTCTTGGCGAGCCGGTAGCCCATTTTGCCGCCGGCGCCGAAAAGAGCAATTGCAGTCATCTTAGTACCTCGTTCACTTTCAATGTGTGGTATCGCAAGTGGTATGATGAGTCAATGAGTATGCCAATATCATACCGAAGAATGCCGCAGCTATGATCCCCTCCCGTCGCGGATCTGCGCGAAGTAATCGTCGGTGCCGACCTGCCCGCCTTTCAGCGCGATCTGCAGGCCATTGGTGGGCGCGTAGCTGCCATGGGCGGTGCAAAGCGGCGAGCCGGGGGTTTGCGGCAATGGAAGAAGCGTCGTCAGGGCCTCGACGCGCACTTCCTTGAGCGCGTGGCTCGACGTGTCGCCGCCGGCAATGACGACGCGACCGAGGTTTTCCTGCTCGATTAACTGCCGCAGGATCGTGCCGAGAGCCTGCCCCAGGCGATGGCGGGCGCCGGGAATGCGGTCGATATCGCCGCCGCGGTCGGCGGATGGGCCGAGTGCCGTATGAAGAATGACGCTGCGGCCGGCCTTGAGGCTGGCCACGCCCGCGGCGACGGCTGCGTCCAGAGCACGCTCGACGCTCTCGCCGACAAGCTCTATGGGATCGAGATCGATGCCGTCAAAACCGTCGGCTGTGGCACGCCGGATTTGCCGTTCGGTCGTCGGCGATACGCTGCCGGAGACGACCGCAAGGCGGTCGACCTTGCCGGGGCGGGCGAACTCCGGCTTTTCTCCGATCAAACCTTCGTTGCGCCAAGCATCGAGAAGGGCATATTCGACACCGGATGAGCCTGCGACAAAAGCATTGCCTTTGCCTGCAAGGCGCCACAGCTGATGTCCTGCGGCAGCCTGGGTTTCCGGGCTGTCGACATCAAGCAGCAGGACACCCTCCTTGCCTCTCGCCAGAGCATCGAGCCGCGCATCGGCATCGGCTGCCTGGATCGTGATGAGATCGGCGAGGCTGACGGGGAGGGACGTCTGCCTGCTCAGATGCAAGGTGAGATCGGCCTCATCCATTGGCGTAACGGGATGCCGGCTCATGACCGGATGCCGGTCGATGCGAAAGACTTCGCCTTGGTAGGCCGCGAAAAGGTGGCCGAAAGCGGTGTAGCGTTTCAGCTGCGGCGCTCCGACCACAACGGGCACGACGGGTTGTGCAAAGAGCGCTTTGCCGATCTCGATCGCCTTGCCGATGTTGCCGATGACGGGACTGGAATCGAAGGTCGAGCAGACCTTGTAATGGCATATCGCGGCATTGAGGCTCTTTAGCCATTCGATTGCAGGCGTCAGATGCTCATCCATCCATTGCGGCGTTTCGCTGCGGCTGGTGCCGGCAATGCCGATGGCGCGGCAATCCTTGAACCGCTCCAGCATGGCTTCACCTGGAATGCCGAGGAAGAGAGCCGTCGGCACGCCATTTGAGGCAAGCGCCTCCATGACGTCGGTGGAGCCGGTGAAATCGTCGCCGTAATAGCTGAGAAGAAGGTTGGACATTGCTGCTAGGCGTCCTTGCCATCACTGAATTTTGCGATCGAGGCGGCAAGCTCCGGATGATCCCTCGCATAGTCGGCAAGCGGTATGTCCGAAACCGCTGCCTGCCAGGCCTGCTGGATGGCGCGAACGCCGGCCGCCGGTCCGAAGGGATGGCTGACGATGCCGCCGCCGCAGAGATAGAGAAGGTTCGTTGTCCGGCCGGTGCGCTGGTAGGTTTCCGGCGCCTGGCCGCCCCATTGACCGGAGCCGGCGACAGGAAGCGGACAGTCTGTGGGATCGAAGAGCGGCGTACTGATGGCCTTGAAGGATTCGACGAAGCTATCGTCCGGTTCCCAATATTTGACCCTGATGCCGTTGATTTGGAACTGGTCGACACCGAGCAGGCGCCAGAACTGCTGGTACACCTTGAAATCCATGCCGGCGCCGGGATGGCGCGTCAGCACATCCCAACCATTGCGATGCGCATGCAGGACGAGGCTGGAGCGCTTGCGCAGGAAGCTCATGCCGCCGAACCCGATAGAGTTTATGTTGACGACGGCGCAATTGCCGCCGGCCTTCAGCACGAGATCGTGGTTGCGCATCATCTCATCGGGATCGGCATGCGAAATGCCGAAGGCATACATGACCTTCTTGCCCGTCTTCTGCTCGTGATCGAGGATCAGCGGCATGATGGCTTCGACGCGCTCTTTGAGCGGCGAATAGGCCGGGCTCATCAGCTTCTCGTCATCCTTGATGAAATCGACGCCCGAGCCGATCAGCTCGCCGACAAGCGCGGCCGTTTCCTCTGGCCGAAGACCGAGCGCCGGCTTGACGATCGTGCCGATGATCGGGCGACCGCTGACTCCGGTCAGACGCAAGCTGCCGGCAACCCCAAATTGCGGGCCGGGATGCGCATCACGGAAGGCGGCCGGCAGCTTCATATCGACGATGCGGATGCCGGTCATGCCCTTGATCGAGAAGACGCCACCGATCGCGATCGTCATCAGCGCCGCAAGATCGGTGCCGATGGCATCCAGCGGGAAGGCGATGTCGACATCGGCGCGATGGATCGGGCCATGGCCCTCGGCCACCTCCGGCCAGGTGGGGCGATCGGCGTCGGCAAGGGGGCGGATCGCGAGGACACGCGCGGCCACACGCGCTTTGAGCTCTTCCGTCTCGCCCGGCACAGCGACGAAGGTGCCTGTCGATTGATCGCTGGCGATCTTACGAGCCATCGCCTCGATGCTGCCGGGCGTTTCGATACGGTAGGTGATGGTGATGATCATGAGTGGATGAATGCTCCTCTCGCCGACGATTTTTCGCGTGGCGCAAACTGGTGATCTGGTATAATGAGTATTCCAACTTCTGCAACGATTTTTTTGTCCGGTTGCAGATAAGGCGACTCGTATGGGCTTCCGCCATGGCGGCCAAAAATGCATAAGGGAGGAAAAGCTTTGGGAAAGCGGGATTCCATGAGCCAGCCAGTCGAACAAATTGTACGTCGAAAGCTATCCGATGAAGTATTCGACCGATTGGAGCGGTTGATCACGTCGGGAGAGCTCAAGCCTGGCGATGAGATGCCGTCCGAGCGTGTTCTTATGGAGCGCTTCGGTGTCGGGCGTCCGGCGATCCGCGAAGCCATGCAGGCGCTTGCCAATATGGGGCTGGTCAACATTTCCCATGGTGAGCGTGCCAAGGTGCTTCAGTTGACGGCGAAGTCGATCTTCCGGCAGGTCGACCTCACCGCAAAGATCATGCTGTCGCAATCATCCGACTCGCTCGAACAGCTGAAGAGCGCCCGTATCTTTTTCGAGCGCGGCATGGCGCGAGAGGCTGCCCAGCGCGCGAGCAAGAAGGATGTCGCCGATCTCAACGAGATTATCGAGCGGCAGCGCGCGTCCCTCGGACATGCCGAGGATTTCATTTCTGCGGACATGCAGTTCCACACGCGCATCGCTCAGATTTCCGGCAATCCGATCTTCGCTGCCGTCAGCGAAGCGATGCTCGCATGGCTGAAAGCCTATCACACCGACATGCTGATCTGGACCGGCAAGGAAAAGTTCACGCTGGTCGAACATGAGGAAATCCTTGCGCGCCTGGCTGAAAACGATGCAGATGGCGCCGAGCAGGCAATGCTCAAGCATTTGGAAAGATCGCGCGCGCTCTACACAAAATGAACATCCGTTCTCGTCTCCGCACCGGCACGGCGCCTGGATGCCCCCCCGTCGTAATTCCTCCCAAATCCCTATGGAATCTATTGGTACTCAAATGAGGTGTGCGTGATGATTGATTTCTTTCAGCGAAACATGGCGCTTTTCCTGGCCGCTCTGATGACAGCAGTGGCCGTAACACTTTACAATCTGAGCTGCCTTCTGCTCAGGCATCATCACGCGCTGCTGCACAATCTGCATCATGCGGCAGGCGCCCTAGTCCTCCTTGCAGGCTTCTACACCATGATCCGCTACATGCAGGCGCTGCCGGATGATGAAGGCTAGAAATACGCCAAACTCCGAAATTCGAGCCGGCAATTTCAGATAGAGTTCAGCCTGCGCGGCTATATCCTCGACCTATCCCGATGCGAAATCGGCGACGCCCTAACCAGGTGTTGCCAATTTCAAACCGGGAACCAGTTTCACAGCTAGTTCGTCGCACCACTCCGGTGCAAAGCCCCCATGAACAACTGAGGATATCAAAACGTGGCTGATGTTTGTACGCAAGGCGTGGATACGGGCTTCGTTGCCCTGGGCTATGCCAAGATTGCAATTCTGGGCATCGTGCAGGGATTGACCGAGCTGCTGCCGGTCTCGTCCACGGCCCATATGCGCCTGGTGCCGGCCTTGCTTGGCTGGCAGGACCCCGGTTCTGCCTTCTCGGCTACGATGCAGCTTGCCGCACTTGCCGCGATCGTCTCCTATTTCTGGAGCGACGTTCGTTACGTCACTTTCGGGTCGCTCGATGCAATCAGGCAAAAGGACTGGAGCTCCCCCTCTATCCGGCTTGCGATCGCCATCGTGATCGCGACTGTACCGATCGTGATCGCCGGCCTGCTGCTGTCGTCCTCCCTCAATGCCTGCGGCACGTCGTTGCGCAGCCTCTGGGTGATCGGCATAGCCTGCCTGGTCATGGGCTTGCTCTTGGCGGTGGCTGAGCTTTACAGCCGCCACCGGAAAGACATCGGTCAGATGACGCTGATGGATGCCTTCTTCGTCGGCATCACGCAGGTGGGTGCTCTTATTCCCGGTGTCTCACGCTCGGGTTCGACGCTGACCGGCGCGCTCTTCCTCGGATTGAAGCGCGAAGAGGCCGCCCGATTCTCATTCCTGCTCGGCTTGCCTGCCATTGCGCTCGCCGGCTTGAAGGAACTGTATGAGCTCCATAAGGCGCATATTCCGATGGAAGCCTGGTCGGTTCTGCTCGTCGGCCTGATCGTCGGCAGCATATCCTCCTTCATCACCATCTGGGGGCTGATGCGTTTCCTGGAGCGCTTTTCGACCTGGCCTTTCGTCATCTACCGTATCGGCCTTGGGGCAGTCATACTTTTTGGCGTGTTGACTATGGGCTGGGCCTGAACCGGTCTTGCCATTCGACCGTCAATAAAAGAAAGGCGCTGCCCGTCAGGGCAGTGCTTCTCGTCTTATGCCCTATCCGAGGACGAGGCCGCATCCCACAGCGGAAACGACGACCTGATCGCTGAGTAATAGGGTCATTTCTCTCCTCCTTATAGATTCGCCCACAGCGCATGGAAATGCTGCACAGGCCCATGGCCGCTGCCGACAGAAAGCTGGCCTGCGGCAGCAACCGCGGCGGCGAGATAGGCCTTGCCGACGGCGACAGCTTCGGGAAGCGACAGGCCTTTGGCGATCTCTGCCGCGATAGCGCTGGAGAGCGTGCAGCCCGTTCCATGGGTATTCTTGGTCGGCAAGCGCTCGGCTTCGAACCAGGTCAGGCGACCGGTGCTTGCGAGCACATCTGGACTTTCGTTGCCCTCGAGATGGCCACCCTTGACGAGTACAGCTGAAGGCCCGAGCGCTGCAAGCGCACGCGCCTGGCGCGCCATGTCTTCGCGACTTTTCGCCTCCGCGTCATGCAACAGCGCAGCCGCCTCGGGGAGGTTCGGTGTAATGACGGTCGCCAGCGGTAGCAATCGCGTGGTCAGCACGTCAACGGCATCGGCAGCCAGTAGGGCGGCGCCACCCTTGGCGATCATGACCGGGTCGAGGACGACGGGTACATCGCGATGTCGCGCCAGAATGTCCGCGACGGCACTGGCGATGGCGGCATTGGCGATCATGCCGATCTTGACGGCATCCACATGGATGTCGGCAAAGATCGCATTGATCTGGTCTGCCACGAAATGTGGAGGCACCGGATGGACGCCGGAGACGCCTTGCGTGTTTTGCGCGGTCAAGGCAGTCAGCGCTGCCATTCCATAAACGCCGCGGGCGGAGAAAGCCTTCAGGTCGGCTTGAATGCCAGCGCCGCCGGAGGGATCGGAGCCAGCGATGGATAAGACATTGCGGATCATTGGCGAGCCTCCTTGATGGCGTTCGCGATGACAGTTGTCGCGGCTTGCGGGTCCGGTTGGCCGCATATGGCCGAGACGACCGCGAGACCATCGGCTCCGGCCGAGTAAACGCTTGCGGCATGCTCTCCCTTGAGGCCGCCGATCGCGACCGATGGAACGGGGCATAGCCTGACGATGCGGGCAAGCCCGTCGAAGCCGATCGGCTGCTTGTGATCGGGCTTGGTGGGCGTGGCAAAGACCGGGCCGATCCCGGCATAGTCGACGATGCCGGGATCTATGGAGGAAGCGAGAGCTTCCGTTTCCACCGAGAGGCCGAGGATCATGTCCGGCCCGATCAGGCGGCGTGCTTCGGCGGCATTCATATCCTCCTGTCCGATATGGAGGCCATCGGCGCCAATGGCGATGGCAGCCTCGACATTGTCGTTGACGATCAGCCGGACATTCGTTCCCTGCAGGATTTGCTTGAGGGCGCGGCCCGTCTCGATCATGGCGGCTGTCGGTGCATGCTTGTCGCGCAGCTGTACGATGGTTGCGCCGCCGGCAATGGCTGCACGGGTGGTTTCAATCATGCCGAGGTTGGCACACAGCACCGGGTCGAGGACGAGATAGAGCGAGAGATCGAAGTCTTTCATGCCGCCGATATCCCTGCATTGCGATCCAGCACTTCCGGGCTAAGGCCGGCGAGGGCGTCGAGGAAGCGCCAGGAAAAGGAGCCCGGCCCGTCTGCAGCCGCTCCGGCCTGTTCGCCGGCGACGGCAAAGACCGCGAGCGCCGCAACGGTCGCATCGAATGGATCATCCGGCGTTGCTGCGGCAAAGGCGCCGACGAGGCAGGTCAGCGAGCAGCCGACGGCCGTCACCTGCGGCATGAATGACGAACCGCCGGCGATGCGCTTTGCCCTCCGCCCGTCGGTCACGAAATCCGTAACGCCGGTAACTGCAACGACGCAGCCATGCTTTCCCGCCAATTGCCGGGCGGAATCTTCCGCGTGTTCGACCGCGTCGCGGCTATCGACGCCCTGGCCGCGGCTCGTGCCGCCGGCAAGCGCGATGATCTCGGACGCGTTGCCGCGAATGATCGCCGGCTTTAGCTCGATCAATTGCGCGACCGCCTTGCGGCGGAACGTGGTCGCATAATGGGCGACGGGATCGAGGATCCAGGGCTTGCCCGCCTCGTTTGCCGACTGCGCCGCCTTCAGCATGCCCGCAAGCCAGCCGGACGAGAGCGTGCCGATATTGATCGTCAGCGCGCCGGAGATAGCGGCAAACTCGCCGGCCTCCTCTTCGGCATGTACCATTGCCGGCGATGCCCCGGCGGCAAGCATCACATTGGCCGCGATATTCATGGCGACGAAATTGGTGATGCATTGCACCAGCGGAGGGTTAGCCCGCATGGTGCGAAGCAAATTGCCTGCAGTTGTCTGGTCTTGCATATCGCCCCTTTCAGGCGGGCGAGACGCACAGGGACGACGTGCTGGTGCTTTACGAGGTCCCGAGCGACTCCCTCCGCCAGCATGATCTGGTTCAGGTTCGAAGGGTGCTTCTCAGCCCGCCGGATGGCGGACGCCCCTGTCTCTCATCTCTCTTCTTTTCGCAGACAAAGACGGCGCTGTCACCAGCAAATCACAAAAGCCATGCTGGCGCGTGAGATTGCCTGCTTTCTCGGCGACCCATGCAATGGATGCATAGGTGGAGTGATCCCTTAGCTCTGCAAAAACCTGTGGGCTTCGACTATATGTTTCTCATCGAAGCGACGGGAGCGCCAAGCACGGCCGCTCAGCTTCGAAAGCCCAAGGAAAGGGGATCATCATGAACGTAGCACGCTCTTTCAATAACTGGCGCAAGTATCGTCAGACGGTCGCCGAACTGGGCCGTATGTCCACGCGCGAACTGCATGATCTGGGTATCGATCGCGGTGAAATCCGCAATGTTGCCCGCGCAGCGATCGCTCGCTAACGGCCGCACCGGCTCCTAATAAAGCTGAATTATGTCAGCGCCTGTTCCCCTTGAGCAGGCGCTTTTGCTTTATGAATATCACCGTTCCTTTTCGCCGCGCTTGCTGAAGATTGCATCAATTTAGCTCTCTGCTTTTCGCATGGCGCATAACTGCCTTGCAAAGAAATGCCTATGAACTGAGCAAAAGACTGGTATGTTCTTCTCATCGAAGCGATGCATCTCCTCCCGCATCCCTTCGCTTCGCAGACGTCCTTATCCTCCTCCCAGGGACGGCTGCAGGAATAGCGGAACTCCTCCTCCCATCCGCTGTTCGGTTCTTGTAAAAAGCCTGCCGCTCCTCCTCCCGCGGCAGGCTTTTTCGTTTCATGGACCTCCAGAAGATTGGCAATGACCTAACTCGGTCGAGAAGCTGGCGCTCCAACCCAAGCGGCAAGAGCGCTTCCGCATTAAAGTGTGCGCATTCTCCTCTCGCAAAAATGAAGAGTCGCCCCTATGTGCGACCTATGTAGCGCGCTACATCGAAGACCAACCCCAACGTGATTCCCCGAAACAGGAGGATGCCCATGACCGGTTCTGCCGAATATACGCCGCCGAAAATCTGGACCTGGAACAAGGCCAATGGCGGCCAGTTCGCCAATATCAATCGCCCGATTGCCGGCCCGACTCACGAGAAAGAACTGCCGGTGGGACGTCATCCCCTTCAGCTCTATTCGCTTGGAACGCCGAATGGCGTGAAGGTCACCATTATGCTCGAAGAGCTGCTGGCACTTGGTCACAGCGGCGCGGAATATGATGCCTGGCTGATCAAGATCGGCGAGGGCGATCAGTTCGGCAGCGGTTTCGTCGATGTCAATCCGAACTCGAAGATCCCGGCTTTGCTCGACCGCAGCGGTCCGAAGCCGGTCCGCGTTTTCGAATCGGCCTCGATTTTGATGTATCTCGCCGAGAAATTCGGCGCCTTCCTGCCTACCGAGCAGCCGGCTCGGGCCGAATGCATCTCCTGGCTGTTCTGGCAGATGGGCAGCGCGCCCTATCTCGGTGGCGGCTTCGGCCATTTCTACGCCTATGCGCCGACGAAGATCGAATATGCGATCGACCGTTTTGCCATGGAGGTGAAGCGTCAGCTCGATGTCCTCGATCGTCGCCTGGCTGAAAGCGAATATATCGCCGGCAGTGACTACACGATTGCCGATATTGCCATCTGGCCGTGGTACGGCGGCTTGGTCAAAGGCTGGCAATATGGCGCGGCCGAGTTCCTGCAGGTGCAGGATTACAAGAATGTTCAGCGCTGGGCAGAGCAAATCTACGCGCGTCCTACCGTCAAGCGCGGCCGCATGGTCAACCGCATGTCGGGCGATCCGTCCGAGCAGCTGCGTGAGCGCCACGATGCGAGCGACTTCGAGACGAAGACGCAGGATAAGCTGGAAGCCGCTGGCTGATACGACAATTCCCTTTTGCTGAAATGAGCTCGCGGTCCTCCGGATCGCGAGCTTTTTATTGCTCTTGCCACCGGCGTTGCTGGTCTCGACAAGTCAGCCTCGCTCCACCTTGCGAGGCGTAATGTTCCGCTGCCGAGGGTCCGCCGCTCGGCATAGAACGCGGAGCGATCCTGCGAAGCGTTTTCGACTTCGGCGAAAGAGGAATGCTTCTCCATGCAGCAAATTGCTGACGACTGTACCCTGGATGAGAACGTGACTGCGGGTGCGTCGTCGCAACAGCGAGGCGAGGCGAGGGGCGCGCTTCTGAAACATCTGGTGTCGGGCGGCGACGAACGGCTGGATTGCGATCCGGTCAACGGGCTCAACATGTATGGCTATGGCCCCGCGCCCCGGCCCGAAGATCTCGCTTTCGGCTCGTCGACGGCATCCACCATCTCCGCCGCCGCCTTTGTCGCGGTCGAATCCTATTACGCGGATTTGACGCAGGAGATGGAAACAAGCTCGCCGAAGGTGATCTACGACCGCGAAATCGGGCGCGTGCGTGATGATCTGCTGCGCTTGCTTGGCCTCAGCCAATCGTCGCAGCCGCGGATCGATGCCATTCTGGCCACATCGGGCACGGACATCCATCTTTTTTCGGCCTCGCTGTTGGCAGGCGAGGACGAACGTGCCCTGATGACCATCACGCTGATGGGGAACGAGACGGGCAGCGGCGTCATGACGGCGTCGGCCGGGCGGCATTTCATGAGCCGCGTCAGCAGCGAGCGCGCTGTCGTCAAGGGTGAGGAATTGCGGGAAGGCGACGCGACGCGCAACGCCACCATTGCTGTGCGCAACAAGGATGGCTCTCTTCGCACCGAGAGCGAGGTGGAGGAGGAGTTGCGCGGCCTCATCGAACTTGCCCGCGCAGCCGGCCTCAGATGCCTGCTCGTGGTCACGGACGTTTCGAAAACCAGCCTGCTGGCGCCCTGCCTCGAGAGCGTTCTGCGCCTGAAGCAGCGCTTCGGTACGTTGCTGGATATCATGATCGATGCCTGCCAGTTTCGCCTGTCGGCGGCGACGATCCGCGCCTATCTCGCCCATGGCTTCATGGTCGCGCTCACGGGTTCGAAATTCCTTGCCGGACCGATTTTCAGCGGGGCGCTTCTCTGCCCGCCACAAATGTCGGAGCGCTTCAAATCGTGCGCACTGCCAGCGGCCTTGGCGGATTATTGCGGAAAGGCAGAGTGGCCGGAGGGCTGGGCCGCTCGCGATATCTTGCCGGATAGAGCCAATTTCGGCCTGCTGCTGCGCTGGAAAGCCGCGCTGTTCGAACTCGGACGTTTTCTGGATATTCCTGAAGATCGCGTGGTCGCCGTTTTGTCCGCCTTTGCCGACGCCGTCTCTGATCGTCTTGCGAACGATCCGGCTTTTGAACCGTTGCAGAGCCGGCCATTGGATCGACGCGAACTGTGGGGCGCATCATCGGCTCTTCGCTGGGACGAGATTCCCTCCATTTTCTCGTTCTACCTGCGCAATTGCACGGATGGCGCGATGCTGACTGCGATGGAAATGGCGGCGGTCTACAAGGAGCTGGCCAGCGACGGTGATGGAGTTGCGTCCGTGCGTCTCGGGCAGCCCGTTCGCTGCGCCGATTTTGGTGATGTACCGGCAAGTGCCCTTAGAATTTGTTTGAGCGCGCCGCTGGTCGTGGCTGCTTCCAAGAGCGATGAAGCGCTTGCGACGGTGATCGCGCAAGCGATGCTGGTTCTGGATCGCACCGCCGAGGTAGCGGCTCGACTAAGCGCCGGTTCCAACATCAAGGAGATGCGCCGCAGTGCCTAAGATGCGGCGCGCAAATCCGATTCAGCCGGCATGCTCCGCTTATCGATAGCGGATTATGAACTTCGGCGCTCATCCCCGTCAAAGCCGGCAAAATCACCTCTGACGATGCCGTGGCGCTGGAGCTTGTCGTAGAAAGTCTTCCTGGGAATGCCGAGCGCTTCGATAGTACGGCGCACATCGCCATTGTTCTGCGACAGGGTTGCGCGAATGAGTTCGGCTTCGTAACGTTCTACTCGAACCGGCAACGGCAAACCTTCGTCCGCCGCCGGCACCTCGTCGGATTTTGCCGTTGTTGCCGATTCGAGGCCGAGCACGAAGCGCTCGGCAAAATGCGAGAGCTCGCGAACGTTGCCTGGCCAGTCGTGCTGTTGCAGATGGCGGCGCACTGCTGTGGATAGGGCCGGCACCTCGCGCTTGAAGCGGCCCGCGGCGCGATCGGCAAAATGGCCAAAGAGCAGGGGGATGTCATCGCGCCGTTCACGCAGTGGCGGAATGGAAAGTGTGACGACGTTGAGACGATAATAGAGATCCTCGCGAAAATCGCCGCGTTGGCGAGGATCGGCGAGATCGACCTTCGCCGCCGCCACGACGCGAAGATCGACAGGACGGACTTCGTTGGTGCCGAGCGGCGTTACCTCGCGCATCTCAAGCACGCGCAGCATCTGTACCTGGATCGGCGGTGGCATACTTTCGATCTCGTCGAGAAACAGGGTGCCGGAGCTGGAATATTCGATGCGCCCAACGCGCTTCTTCTGCGCGCCGGTAAAAGCGCCTGGCTCATGGCCGAACAGCTCGCTTTCAATCACGGTTTCGGGCAGGGCACCGCAGTTCAGCGCGACGAAATTACCCTTCGCGCGCCGGCTCCAGCGATGCAGCAGGCTCGCCACCACTTCCTTGCCGCTGCCGGTCTCGCCCGTGACAAGTACATCGACATCCGTATCGGCGATCTGCCGCAGCGTATAGCGCAGCCGCTCGATGGCGGGTGTCTGGCCAATCAGAGGCAGATCGCCCTGCGCCTGCTCCGCCGCTTGCCGCAATGCCCGATTCTCCAGGATGAGCCTTCGTTTCTCAGCCGCGCGTCGCACGCTTTGCACCAACCGGTCCGTGGCGAAGGGCTTCGCGATGAAATCATAGGCGCCGTCCTGGATCGCCTGCACCGCCATCGGAATATCGCCATGACCCGTCATGAGAATGACCGGCAGGTCGGCGTCGAGCGTCTTGATGCGGGCAAAGAGCTGCTGCCCATCCATCTGCGGCATGCGGATATCGGAGACGACAACACCCGCAAAACCGGCGTCGAGAACAAGAAGCGCTTCGGCTGCAGCAGAGAAGGCGGATACGGCGAAACCAGCCAATTCCAGCGTCTGTTTCGTCGCCCTCAACAGATCCTTGTCGTCGTCGATGAGGAAAACGGGGAAACTCTCACTCATGGTGTGGCCTTGCGTAAATGGACGATGAAGCGTGTGCCGCTGCCATTGCTCTCGACATCGATCCGGCCGCCATAGTCGACGACGATATCCTTTGAAATGACGAGACCAAGGCCGAGGCCCTTTTCCTTGGACGTATTGAAGGGGGTAAACAGCGAATCGAGGATCGTCGCTGGAATACCGGGGCCGTTGTCCGAAACTACGACCTCGACCTCATCCAAAGTTTCGCGCACCGACACCTCCACCTTGGCCTGATCGCGGCCTTCCAGGGCTTCCAGAGCATTTTGAAAGAGGTTGATCAGCACTTGTTCCAGCCGGATGCGCGTGCCGACAACACCGAGCCCCGTTGGCGGCAGCTCGATCTTCAACGCATCCAGGCGGCCGGCAAAGCGGCTCCGCAGCAGAACCACGGCTCCCTCGATCACGCTTCTGAGGTCGACCGGCTCTGGGGCAGTCCTTCCCTTGCGGGCGAAGGCTTTCAGTTCTTCGGTGATCGTGCCGATACGCTCCGTCAGCGCCGCGATCGCCGAAAGGTTTTCCTTCACCGGATCTGTCTGCTGCCGATCAAGGAAGACGTTGGCATTCTCCGCATAGGCACGGATCGTCGCGACTGGCTGATTGATTTCATGGGCGACGCCGGCGGCGACCTGACCCAGGATGGCAAGGCGATTGGCTTGCACGAGATCCTGCTGCACGCCTTGCAACTTGGCTTCCGTCGCACGGTGGTCGGCAATTTCCGCCTCCAGCCGGTCGCGGGCCTGGCTGAGGTCCTCCGTGCGCTCAAGAACCCGGCGTTCCAGCTCCTCGCGCGCGATCCTGTTGACGGCGATCTGCATGGCGGAAACATCGCGACGGCGCAGCAGGAAAGCGGCGAATGCGAGGATCGGCAGAAGGACGGTCAAGGCAAGGAAGCGCGTCTCGCGCACGGACGAGGCGATCGCCTGATCGGTCGGGATCAGGTAGCCAAGCTGCCAGGGTGTTGATGGAACGGCGACCGTCAGCCGCAAATATTCCGCAGCGCTGCTTCCAGGCAAAATGGCGCGCACGATGGTTGCATCCGGGCCGACTTTTTCGGGATGGCTGACCGGAAGGGGCGAAAGTGGTGCTGCGCCGAACTGCAGGCTTTTTCGAATGGCGTCGGCTTCCTCGCGCGCAAGAGGGGTGGTCGTCATGAAGCGCCATGAGGGCAGGCTGGTGATGAGCACGACACCGCGTTCGTCGGTCACGTAAGCGGGGCGGCCGGTCTCGCTCCAGTCGGCCTCCAGCTGATCGAATTCCATCTTCACCACAACGACACCAAGCGCGGAGCCGACATCGCCGACGCGTCGGGAAATGTAGAGGCCGGGACGATTGCTGACCGTGCCCAGCGCGTAATGCTCGGCGGTTCCCGTTTCCATGGCTTTGCGAAAGTAATCGCGGAAAGAATAATCATTGCCGACGAAGCTCAACGGCTCCCGCCAATTGCTGGAGGCCATAGCAACGCCGTCCTTGCCGGTGACGTAAAGGACGGATGCGCTGGTGCCGGTGACGAGACTTTCGAGCTTGCGATCCAAGGCGACGACATCGTCGATGTGCTTGTCAGCGAGCGCATCTCGCACCTGCTGATCATCGGCCAGCAGTAACGGCAAAGCGCGCGGACGTTCGAGGACCGCGCGCAGTAGGGCAACCTTGAGGTTCGCATCCGTGTGCCCCTGCCGCTGCAGCCCTTCTATTGCCGAGAGCCGTCCATAGAAATTCGCGCCGTAAAGGCCAGCCGCAATGATGGCCGCACTTAGAAACGCGAACACGAACCAGACCCGGCGGGAGCGCCGGCCCACTTGCTCGGGCGTTAGAAATCGTTCGTTGGCCGGGCGCTGCAGCATTGCCGTATTGTGCATGATTTCGCGCGCACCGCAATTCGATCTGTGCGGATAGTCGCACAGATCGATGATCTTGGATCAGTGTCGGAAATTAAAATCCAACAAAAGCAATATGTTAAAATCAAGGCATGCATCTGGCACAGTCATTGCAGAGAACGACGGAACAGTCGGAGGCTGTTGAATTCTAGTCGTCGCCCGGAGGGCCGAGAGATCGGTTGGGCTTAACGGAGGACATCATGATTGCTCCTATCGCTGCCGCGGAAACGCGCGCCAAGGTTCCCTTTTACCGGCACCTCTATGTGCAGGTTCTGACCGCCATCGCCGCCGGCATTCTGCTCGGTCACTATTATCCGCAACTCGGCACATCGTTGCAGCCGCTCGGCGATGCCTTCATCAAGCTGGTGCGCATGGTCATCGCGCCCGTCATCTTTCTAACGGTCACGACCGGCATCGCCGGCATGTCGGACCTGAAGAAATTCGGCCGTGTCGTCGGCAAGTCGTTCATCTACTTCCTGACCTTCTCGACCCTGGCGCTGATCGTCGGTCTTATCGTTGCTAACGTCGTGCAGCCGGGCGCAGGCATGCACATCAATCCGGCGACGCTGGATACCAAGGCCGTCAACAACTATGCGGCGCAGGCCCATGACGCGTCGGTCGTCGGCTTCCTGATGAACATCATTCCGGATACGATCGTTGGCGCTTTCGCCAAGGGCGATATTCTCCAGGTGCTGTTCTTCTCGGTCGTTTTCGGTATTGCGCTTGGCGCTGCCGGCGAACGCGGACGCCCGGTGACGGATTTCCTCCAGGCACTGACCACGCCGATCTTCCGTATGGTTGCCCTGCTGATGAAATTTGCACCCATCGGTGCCTTCGGCGCCATGGCCTTCACTATCGGCAAGTATGGTATCGGCACGATCGCCAATCTGGCGTTCCTGATCGGCACCTTTTACGCCACCTCGCTGCTGTTCGTTCTCGTCGTGCTCGGGGCCGTCGCCCGCTATAACGGCTTCTCGATCCTGGCGCTGATCCGCTACATCAAGGAAGAGCTGCTGCTGGTGCTCGGCACCTCTTCGTCCGAGGCCGCATTGCCGGGCCTGATGAACAAGATGGAGCGTGCAGGCTGCAAGCGCTCCGTCGTCGGCCTCGTCATCCCGACGGGCTATTCCTTCAATCTCGACGGCACCAATATTTATATGACGCTGGCGGCATTGTTTATCGCCCAGGCAACCGATACACCGTTGTCGCTGGGGGATCAGGTCCTGCTGCTGCTGGTGGCCATGCTGAGCTCCAAGGGTGCCGCCGGCATTACCGGTGCGGGCTTCATCACGCTTGCCGCCACCCTTGCCGTCGTGCCTTCGGTTCCGATCGCCGGCATGGCGCTGATCCTCGGCATCGACCGATTCATGTCCGAGTGCCGCGCCTTGACCAATTTCGTCGGCAATGCGGTCGCCACGGTCGTTGTTGCCCGCTGGGAAAACGAACTCGACCAAACCAAGTTTGCCGCCGCCATGGCGGGGCAATTGAGCGAAGAAATCGAGGTGCCTGCCCTGCAGGCAGCCGAATAAACTTCGCATGTCCTCCCAAGGATGAAACGGCCCCTTTAGGGGCCGTTTTTTTGTTCGGTGCCGTTCGATCACAGTTTCGTGTAGCACTCTCAGATGGCTGATCCTTCCGCATCATCAACAGCCGCCTTCATAAAACTGTCACCGCAGCGGCTCACAGCATCATACGGACAGTTGTGAATTTCGACGAAACCCAAGCGAGCAGGAGAGCAGCGTGTCACAGACGATTTTTGTGAGCGCGAGCCGGCCAGTTTCGAGGGGCGTGTGCGTCGATCGACCGTGTCGCGAGTAGCGCGCATGGCTTTCTCACTTTCAGCGCAGCAAAAAGCCTTGCGACGGTCGGAGAGCTTTCTGTCCGAGCTCGCCTCTCATGCCGACGAGTTGCTGCACGGCCAGGTCCATGAGCAATATGCCGCCATTTGCTACAGGAAGGTGCCCGAAGGCGACGATGCCGAGATGCTCGTCGTCACAAGCCGGGAGAGCGGCCGATGGGTCGTTCCCAAGGGCTGGCCGATCAAGGGCAAGAAGCCGCATGAGGTTGCCGCCATTGAAGCTTATGAAGAAGCCGGCGTGCGCGGCAAGGTGAAGAAAAAGCCCTTTGGCTATTTTACCTATCTGAAGCAGCTTGCCGACGGCAGCCGCGTTCCCTGCATTGTCCAACTGCATCTGCTGGAGGTCGACCAAACGCTCCAGGACTTTCCCGAGCGAGGCCAACGCCGCGTCGAGTGGGTTTCCTTCATCGAGGCAGCCAATCGTGTGCGTGAACCGGAACTCAAGGGGCTGCTGCTTGCGGCCGGGCGGAAGGTGCGCAAGGCAAAAGGCAAGAAATGATCTTCGTCGTTAAAGGGTGACGTTCACAGCCGGGCGGGCGGCGGCTGACGTCGCAGGACGGCGTGCAGTGCCGTTCATTCCTCTGTAACCGTGACGTGTTGTCGCTATCACAGAATATTAAATCGCGACATTAGCCGAGAGCCAGGCGATTGGCAGCTATGCGCTTCCGTGCTTGCCCTCGCCGCATTGATGCCTATATTGACGCAGCGTTCGGCCGTGTCTGTTTAGGTCGATATGCCTCATGGCTGCAATAGCTGCCTTCACCCGGCAACGAATTGGCCGGCGGACTTTGGAAGGAGAAATTTCATGTCCATTACTCCGAATAATATCGATAGTTCAAAGGTTTCTACGGTTCCTGATGGTGAGATTGCTGCTGCTGTGCGGCAGGCGCGTGAAGCCATCGGTTACACGATTGACGACCTCTCGGAGACCTGTGGTCTGACCAGCGGGGAGATCACGGAAATCGAGGCTGGTGCCGAGGCCGATCCGGCGAAACTTCGCCGCATTGCGACCGCATTGCAGGTTCCGCCATCGACTTTCTTCATCGTTTGAACAAGCGGCGCACTTCGGTGCGCCTCTTCAATTCGGCGGCTCGCGTTTCGCATTGGCTTCCCATGCCGATCATCGCAATCGAAGCGCGTATCATCTCGCTTTCGCAGGCACATGCGTCTGCAACTGTGTGAGCAACGTCTTGTGACGGGCTTGCAATGCTTCCGGCACCGAAAGCTGCCGGAATGGTAATCGCAGGTGGATTGGGCGACATTTGAAGTTGCCTATGCAGCTATAGATGTGGCTGCTGCATCGAAGAGATGCAGCTTCGATCACAGGACCCGTTCGTTGGCCTTTTAAGCGAAAATTTCCATATTTATACATTGAAAATAAGCCAATATCGCCTGGTTTTATGAGTATTTTCGCTTTCTGTTGTCGCGATACTGGTCAAATTCGTTTCAAAGTTTTAATCTATACGGGTTAATTGCGTTTTATTAGTAGTACTTTTGCCGATACAACATATCGCTATGCAGTGGGATGGGTTTGACGGCGTTTATTGGGACAGATCGGCATGGGGCGGAATGATAAGAGTTTTGGCGCCGACCTCGATAACGGCGCACAGCTTGTTAATTCGGTCCCTGATGATGTTTTCACTCCTCGAACGAATGTAGATAGCCGCCTGGCCTCGCCGCCGGAGCCGCAGGCGCGAGAGGGGGGGCTGGATCGGGCGCCGGCCGAAGAAGACAAGCTCGCGGCCCTGGATAGGATTGCTCGGGATATGACCTTGCTGGCCACGCTGGTGACGAGGCGCCGGCATGCAAAATCCGAAAACGCCGCCGATCAAGATCAATCAACGTCATTTGACACCTCGGATGAGCCTGCAGGGCTGGCATTCGCGCCGCTCGGCATTGCAGCGCAGGATGGGGACGAGATTCACTCCATCAATTCGATCGCACAGGCCATCGAATATCTGACGACGAAATGGCCGATACGCTACGGAGATGCGTTTGAAGAAGCGTTGCAGGCCTGCGTCGACGGCGTCAAAGGCAGGCTTTCACCCGAACAGGTTCGCTCTGCCTTCCTCAAGGCGGCTGGCGCCGCCCGCATGCATATAATTCCCTGAGGCGATTAAAACCTGTCGGTTTGTTTGAATTTGCAGCATGCGAACAAGCAGGCGTCTTGGAGCATGCCGGGATAAAAGCTACTGACTGGCGAGTTGCGCTTGTTGCAAGCGAGGAGGCCCGACCGCTGCTTGAAGCAAGCAACCAGGCCTCCCGACCATCGCAAATTGGCGGTTGCGATAGTTCCAAAGATGTGGCTTGTCGCCGCTACATCGTCCATACGGAAAGCGGCGCGGGAGGTCTGATTGCGCCCCACGTTGGAAAGTCGATTTCACAGTAAGCCAATACCTAATGCCATCAGGCTGCATGTTTCGGAATGCTCCAGCGGCAACATGATCGCTCTGCCTGTCTTCCTGGGCGCCGTTGCGGAGATTGACACACCAAATGTATGCAGGCCGTGATTTGCCAGCATGCTCTTTATCATATGTCCGTTCATAGGGAGAGGAGTTGGGCGCAGTTGGGAGGCCTGACGTTCCTTTTAGGGGTCCGCCCCGTCAGGCCTCCCAGCGCAGCAGATGAATATCTGCGGTAGCGATAAAAACTCGCAGAACGGCGTCCTGCCTGTCTATATCGAAAGCGACACATCACACCCGATTGCGTCACTCGGAAGCCGCCGCGGCCGGCGGCCTTTGCGAGCGAAGCTAAATTTCCGCGCTTCGTTTCATACATTCCGCGTCCCCGGCAGCCGCGAAGCCATCCATCTCATTCTGGTTGTAATGTTTTTGCCGCCGCGATTCCGGCATTTTGCGGTGCGTCAAAGTATAGAATCAATATGCTCTCAATACATATTGCGACAAAACTATACAAATAAAGCTTATATATAGAAAATATTTATTAGTGACTACGTATTTACAGCTATAATCACGTCTATATTATGGCCTCAACGTGGACTTTCGCAAGTTACATGTTGAATCTCGTGAATTCCTTCGAGGAGAATTTTCGAATGCGCAAGTTTTTGGGGACTACGGTTTTCTTGTTGGCGACGGTTGCGGGGAGTACCGTCTATGCAGCAGATCTCGCAACTTCCACACCGCCTCAAGCTCCCGTCGAGGCGGCGCCGGTATTTTCGTGGACCGGTTTCTATGTCGGTGTGAATGCCGGCGGCGGTTTCGGTGGTAACGACGATGTCGGGTTCCATTCCTTCGGAAGTTACCTTGGCAGATTTGGCAAGCTTGAAGGGTCCGGTTTCCTCGGAGGTGGCCAGATCGGCTACAACTACCAGTTCGACCCCAACTGGGTAGTCGGCCTCGAAGCCGATTTTCAGGGTGCTGACATCAGCGATTCCTTCCGAAACGGCACCGCAAGTGCATCTTCCAAGATCGACTGGTTCGGCACTGTTCGCCCCCGCATCGGTTACGCCTATGACAACACCTTGTTCTACGGAACCGGCGGTCTCGCCTATGGGCACGTCGACTACAAGGGCGCCTTGGCTGGCGTAAGCTTTGACGATGACAAGACCAAGGCCGGCTGGACCATCGGTGCCGGCGTCGAACACGCTTTCACCGACCATGTGACGGCAAAACTCGAATATCAGTATGTCGATTTTGGCAGCAGCAAATTCGGGGGGGATGCCCTCAATACCAAAGGCAGCCTTGACTTCCATGCCGTTCGGGTCGGCCTGAACTACAAGTTCTGACCAAGTTTTGCCTTAAAAGACAACATGTTAATCTGTCGGAGAGGATAAGAACATGGCTTTGATTGGCATCAACCTAATCAACAATGGCACGACTACGATTGATAGTAGCAATGCCGGCACTCACTCGGATAGCATCCAGCTCAATCTGGTTGCCAACGGTACGGTGATTGTTGACGGCGTTGATGTCGATATTAGCAGTATCGTCGGCATCGGCGGGGCTTCAAATACAACAATCAAAGCAGTTAGTGGTGCGAATGTGACGATCAATGCCGGCCTCGCCAATGTCGGGGCCGATTCGACCTATACTTATGCAATAGGAGCCGATTCGAGTATTACGGCGAATGTGGGCCTGCTTACTGCCGATCTTTTGAACGGGGCTACCGTGGATTTTGCCGATGCAAAGGGTAGTGGGTTGTTCGCCTACGATCCAGGCGGCATCAATTTGAGCCTCTCAACCCCGCCGAACGTCGTAAACGTTCAATCGGGAGATCGGATCGAGGTAGCAGGCTCGAATGTTGTCTCTCAAACAGGGAATACCGTCACCTTCTTCGGCGGTCTCTTGAACGCGGTACCATTCGGCTCCTATACCATACCCATGGGTGTCACCTACACCTACGATGCCAACGCAGACAGCCTGACTTTTACGAGCTGCTTTCTGCGTGGCACACTCATCCGCACACCCGAGGGAGATACTCCGGTCGAGGATTTGCGGGCCGGCGATCTTGTGGTTACCCACAAAGGCGTCGCGGAAATCAGATGGGTCGGACGGCGTCGGATTGATCCGAAGGCGATCGATAAGCCACGCGATACCCTTCCGGTTCGCATACAGGCGGGCGCCCTTGCCGAAAACGTCCCTTCCCGGGATCTTTACGTTTCGCCCGACCGTTGCATGTTTCTAGAGGAATCGTTGATTCCAGCAAAGTTCCTCCTCAACGGTACGACGATCACGCAGGAGACGACTTTGGTGCCGTTCGAGTATTACCATATCGAACTCGAACAGCATTCGATCATTCTTGCCGAAGGCGCACAGACCGAGACATATCTCGCTCTCGGTGGTCGTATGTCCTTCCTTGAGCCTGGCGTACTGCGGTTCGGTTCCTTCGCAAGTACAGCAACGCGCACCTGGAACGACTGGTGCTATCCGCCAGTCTATGCCGGAAGAGTGCTCCAGCAAGCCCGCATGTCGATTGAAAGGCGGGCGGTGGAAATGGGCTATCGCGTCCGCGAAGCTGAAGCATCCTGAGAGAAGAATAACGCCGCCATAAGACGATGCTGTTTCGTCCTATTTACTAAATCGGGATCGGGTTGACGAACGAGCTTCGATCAAGAGCTGTCGGTTGGTCTAAAAAACACGCGGATTTTTCTCCATCCCGCGTTCTTCCCATTTTGAGTATCTGCCCTTTGGCGAGGAAGACTCTCTTATCTGTTGTTTTACAAGGGGATACCCATCAACTTCCCCATCGACGTGAAGGTATGAAGATACCTGTCGATCTCATGGTCTATAACGCTCTCCCGGGTGCCCCGATGGTGCGCGGGTCAGGGTTGGCGAAATAATCGAGCATTGCTGCAGAGCCTGAGCATCTCGCGCTGCGTAGCCGATTTCAATCCGAGCGAAACCGCATTCTCAAACCTTAAAGTCTTCTCAAGAACAGCTGGCGAACGACCCACCGGCAGCGTTTAGACGATAAGCGAGATAACCCGAGTCTCCGTGTCCGACGGACGCTGCAACTATCTGACAGCGCGTTTGATTCCGCTTTGAAAGTCAACTACGCTTTCGAGAAAGCAGAAAATATCTCAGTTAGACTATGATCATAAAGATTTTGTCGCGTTTTATACTGTCATGACGGGATTGGTGTGGCAGGGGCGGGATTGCCTGGACAAGAGTGCTGATGGTCTTTGCATGCTCTGGGGTTCCCCCCGTTACAGCGTTGGGAAGGAGATGTGCGAAGGGCGAATCGAAGCTCCATCGTCCTACGCGATGAGGGTCAGCATAGACTAGTTCTGAACTCGTTTACTTCAACGGAGCAAGAAACATGGCGGAAGGCAATTATAGTGCCACCACTGCGAGTGGCGTACAGTATAATCTGACCTATAACCCTGGCGTACTCGGGGTAGGTGCAAACTATGACCTCACCATCACCAACCCGGATCTTACGACGACGACGGTAAACAATATCGCGCCGGGCAATGTTGCGACGCCGGTTAATGGCACCAGTTCGTTTTCTATCCTCTCGGTCCTTGGGAACACCAACTACGTGGTGGCCCCCGGCGCGACGGCAACCGTCAACATTACCGCTGCGCTATTAGGCTCGTCCACGGTCTATGTGGGCGGCAACGCTACTATCAATTCGGGTGTTAGCGCCCTGAGCAGCATGACCGTCATCGTTGACGGCGGCACCGCCACCGCTGCCGGCGGCTCGGTCCTCGGAGCGCTGAGCGGCTTGACTGTCGACATCGAGAATGGCGGCTCGTTCACCAACGGAACGGCCTTGATAAGCGCGCTGAACGGCACGACCATCAACTTCGGAGCCGGTGGCGGCACCTTCGTCGCGAACGCCGGTGGGGCGGTTCTCGATCTTTCGTCGACGACCATCAATAGTTTCGATGCCGCGACGGACAAGATTGAATTCCAGGGGCTGGCCGGATCGGTGGATCACTACACCATCACTTCGAGCGGCGGCTCCCAGACGATCAGCCTTTTCGACAGCAGCAACAATCCGCTCGGAAATGTCAGCGTTGCCGGCACCAGTTTCACGACCGGCACTTTCATCGCCGGCCAGGCAGGTCCGCTGACAATCACTTCGAATGGTGCGGCAATAGACATTACTCCGGTGGCGACGCCGTGCTTCGTTTCCGGAACGCTTATCCTTACCGCGCGCGGCGAGGTCGCCGTCGAAGATCTGAGGGTTGGCGACCTGGCGATCACGGCGACCGGCGAAGCCCGTCCGATCATTTGGATCGGCAGCAAACGGGTCGAACGGCCGGTGCGCAATGAGTGGCCGGTCCGGGTTCGCGCCGGCGCCTTCGGCGATAACCTGCCCGCTCGCGATCTGCTGCTGTCCGGCGGCCATGCGGTCTGCGTGGACTTGATGGGCGAAGTGTTCGTGCCGGTCGGCGAGCTGGCCAATGGCGCGACGATCGTCCGCGAGGAGTGGCCCGAGGTCACATATTGGCACGTGGAACTGGAAAGCCATGATGTGCTGATGGCCGAGGGCATGGGCTGCGAGAGCTACATGGAAGTGGGCAATCGCGCTTTCTTCGGCAGGGCTTATGGCCGCCTTGTCGGGGTCGACGCTGCTCAGCGTGTGGCCGAGAGCCTGACCCGTTATGCTCGCCCCTTCTTTGACCGTGGCGTCCTCGTCGAGGCGATCCGCGAGCGGTTGATCGCGCGGGCGGAGGCACTCGGCTGGAGCCGGGCTGCGGATATGGACCTGCATATGCTGGTCGACGGCAAACGCGTGGAGGGGCAGATCGACGGCGACCTCGCACGGTTCATCTTCCCGGCGTCTACCAAGACGGCGAGCCTGGTGTCGCGGACCTTCTCCCCCGGTCGAGAGGTCCGTGCGCTCGGCGTGCGGTTCGAGAGCCTGCGTATCTTCGATGGTCTCAAGACGGATCGCGACGTTGCCTTGAACGGCCTCGTCGGCCTCCATCCGGAAGAGATCGCAGCAGGTTGCAATTGGTCCTGGACCAATGGTCACCTCGTGCTGCCGGCCACGCTGTGGGCCGATTGCAAGGGCCACGTGATCCTGCGCCTGACAGGCTATGCGGAAGCCGGCCAACCTTGGGTGGCGCCGGAAGAAACAGACGTCGCGGGGCTCCGCGCCGCTTGAGGAAAGCCCATCTTGCGGCGGTCCACCTTTGGACCGCCGACAGAGTGAGGAGCTGTTCAGCAGCCGGAGAGGGATGGGATCGACCTATCCGTCTCCGGCAAGAACCGGCGGAGTTGCGAGCGCCGACGAACCATCGCGGAAATCCCCTTAGCCATCGCGATCAACCTGACCCAACAAACCGGGCGAGATTTCATGAACATTTTCCGCAGCAAGGAAGAAATGAGAAACGTCGTCAGTGAGGCAGACGTCGCGCGGGATTCGCGACTGTGGCAGAAAGCGGCCGACCTCTATGATGAGCATTTGCAGACCAATCCCGAGGACACGGGGATTTGGGTTCAGGCGGGCAACTGCCTGAAGGAAGCGGGTGACTACCGCGAGGCAGCCAAGCGCTACCAGAAAGCTCTCGAGCTCAACCCGGATGATTCCGATATTCACCTGCAGCGCGGACACTTGCTGAAGCTCACCGGACGCATGGGCGAAGCAATCGAAAGCTACAAGCGCTCGGTGGAATGCAACCCCGGCAACCACGACGCCGTCATCGAACTCGTGGCAGCGGGCGCTGCTGGCGACGTCTTCTCAGATTTCAGCGCCGAGAGCGAAAAAGCGTTAAAGACCATCTGGCTCGACGTCACCGACCTCATGGAATATGCTCAGCACAATAAGAGCCTGAGCGGAATTCAACGCGTCGTTGCCAACCTGGTCCTTCATATCGAGTCTGGTGTTTTCGGAGACTACCGCGTTATCCCGGTGATCCCGGAGTATGATCGCCATCGTATTCTCGCCGCGAGCCCGGCGGCACTTGCGACGCTTGTTCGCCAGTTCGATGTCCCGATTGTCGATCGCAGCATGGTCGATAAGGCAATTGCCGCCGTCTTCGACGCGCGCTTCGAAGTTTGGCCGACGCAGGATGATATATTCGTCGTTGCGGGCGCTTTCTGGATCTATCCGCATTACGATGTCATGCGGAAGCTTCGTGAAAAGGGCATGCGCTTCTGCGTATTCATTCACGATCTCATCCAGATCCGGAATCCGGAATATGTCCAGCAGGCTGCCGTCGACAAGTTTCAAAGACAGCTGATCGACGTATTGTCGGTTTGCGATTTCGTTCTGGCGAATTCGGAGTTCGTCGCATCCGAAATCAGGGCCTATTTCAAGGAGCGTCTCAACTTCGAGCTGCCCGTCAAGGCAATTCCGCTCGCAACGGAGCTGCGGAAGACACAGAAGAAGACCAGGATCCTTAATACCAACATCCTCGGCATGGCAGAGGAGGAATATGTCCTCTGTGTTGCAACCATCGAGGTTCGCAAGAATCATATGTACCAGATCCGCATCTGGGAACGTCTGATCCGCGAACTGGGCGAGAAGGCACCGAAACTCGTCTGGGTGGGCAAATGGGGTTGGCAGATCGACGAATTGCGCCACCATCTGGCCGCTCACGGTTATGTCGGGGACTGGCTCTACATCTTCAACGACATCTCGGACGACGAGCTGGAATATCTATACCGGCATGCTCTGTTTACGACCTATACAAGTTTTGCCGAAGGCTTTGGCCTGCCCATTGGCGAGAGCCTGAATTACGGCAAGCCCTGCATCGCCTCCAACGCCACCTCGATGCCCGAAGTTGGAGGGCATTTTGTGCGTTACATCAATCCTTACAACATCGAGGACGGCTACAACATCTTCAAGCAGGTCATTGTCGATCGCGAGGATCTGGCCGACTGGCAGCGCGATATCGAGCAGAATTTCGTGCCAAAATCGTGGGATGCGTTCTGCTCCGAGCTGTTCTCGACGGCGATCGACATGAGTGTTGGGCTGGGAGATCAGCCCGGCCGTTTGAATTGCCGCCTGCCTCGCAACGAGATCATCGAAGGCGGCGACACGGCGCTATTGCGGATCGCCGCCGAAGGCCGGCGGATCGTTACCTTTCGCGCAGCGCGTGACTCTGGCTGGTTCGCCATGGAGGATTGGGGCGTCTGGGCAAGCCAGCGCCGCTCCCGGCTTGTGTTCGATAGCGAACTCGCCGAGGGCCAGAAAGTGCGTATCTACCTGGAGGTGATGTGCCCACCTGGCAGCCAGAACATTGTTTTGATCACCGATGCCGGAGGGGAAACGTCTTCCTTCCAGGTGATCGACCGGCCGACCTACATTTCGTTCGAAGGTGTTGTCGGACCGCAGGGGAGGGTGACGGTCAACCTGCTGACGAGGGGCAGGTTCGGCGATACGGGCGCTCGGTCATGCCATCTCGGGCTTTCAGCCGTGGCGTACTGCGATGGGGCGGCCCCACTGGAACGAGTGGGTTTGTTGGAGAAAGTCATGCTCCAATCGCAGCTAGGCCGAAACTGATCGATGCAGTCCCGTTAGGCGGCTTGGCCCGCCTCAAAATGTAATTTTGATCATCTCGATTCCCGAGATCAGTGCTGTGAGTGGAGGGTTGTTTATGGATGGAAGTTTAGAAACGATATGTCAGTTCCTGTATGGGAACGATATTCCTCCATCTCATAAAGATCATATTAGGAGACATGGTATTTCGGATGGAGAACTATCTTATTCAAAAATTCGCTCTGTTATAGGTGTTTTTGATCGTCAGAGCTTAAACACACCGATCATTGTCAGATTTGGACCAGAGGATATTTTCTACGCTGATCTTGGATCATTTAGCTTGGCGGTAGACAATGCCGATAGGGCAGTCGGCCTTTCGATACTGCATTCAGGTATATATGAGCCTCATGTCACTGCCTTTTGTAAGTCAGTGATCAAGGAGGGAATGCATGTCGTCGATATTGGTGCAAACATCGGGTATTTTACGCTGTTGTCCTCAAGGCTCGTTGGACCATCGGGTTCCGTGACAGCAATAGAGCCGAATTCCGAAAATAGCCGCTTGATACTGTTGAGCATCGAGCGAAACGGAATTGACAATGTAAAGCTTCTGCCTGTCGCACTATCCAGTGCAGAAGGGGCCGCCTATTTCTCTACGCATGTAGGTTCCAATGGCGGGTTGCTGCCGGAAACTTCCGCTGTTTTAAGCAGTCCTTATTGCACGGTGGTGCCGGTTTTTCGCCTGGATCAGCTTGTCCAAAAGCGCATCGATTTCATTAAGGTTGACGTAGAGGGCGCAGAGTCCAAGGTTTTTGACGGCGCTTGGCCTCTTATAGAGCGCGATCGGCCCATCATATCGACGGAGTTCTCGCCGGAGATGCTTCAGCGCATATCTGGAGTGGATCCGCTGAGCTATTTAAAGAGGTTTGTAGATATTGGCTATCACATTGGTCTTCTTGATCGAGCGGACCCGACGGGCGTACCGAAGGACATAGGGGACCCTGGCCTGTTTTTACAGAATTACGGAGCGAATACTCGCCTGGAAGATCTGGCGCTGATCCCCCGTGAGCGGTTTTCAAACTGAAATATAGCTATTGAGAATTTCCTCCGTTGGGAGTTCTGGCGTGCATTTGGCAAGTGGCAAGAGATGAGGCGAAGCGGCGTTGTCTCCACAAGTCGGTGAGGACTGTAAAAATGCCAATTTCCAAGGACGACGTGAGCTACGGCTATCGCTATCTTTTGGGCAAGTTGCCAGAAAACAACGACCGTACTGCCGGACAATTTTTGCTGCTCGCATGGGCACTTATCGTGTTCAGTTTCAGTACGGGTGCCTGGGCGCAAAGCGCCAGCACAGTCCAAACAAACGCTGCGTTACAATCGACGTCCATTTCGGGACTGGCGGTGGGAACGACCATTGTCCGTAGCGGGTTTTACGCCGCCGGTGACGGCGGCGCGGCTACATACACCTTGTCGGCATCCAACTGCACCGGCCCAGATAACGGCGCGAAGGTCCAACCATCAAGCGGGACAGGGTGTTGGATGCTGCAGCCTAGCACAATAACGGACATCCGCATTTGGGGCGCACAAAACAACAACTCGACAGATATTGGCCAATATGTCCAGAAAGCCTACGACGCAAATGTTGGTTGCATCTTTATCCCGGCGGGAATTTGGTTATGGTCCTCTGCAGTAACAATGTCGGCGCAGACCCCTTGCTTCCGCGGAGCAGGCTGGAATGAGGCGGTTTCAGCGGGATCATTGAGCAGCACAAATATGCTTGGTACGTGGATTCACCGCTCTAGCACTTCGTTCACCCCCGCCACAATAAGTGGACTTGCTGGCCAAGGAGGTACGCCCTCCTTTTCTTATATAGCGTTCTATGACGATCAGCCAGCGATTGGTACTGGTCCCTGGACCCCAAACGCCTATCCATATTTCTTCGTACTTAACAATAATGGCCGGGTCGATTTTGATAATATCATGTTCTATAATACAACGCATTGCATCAGTGTCTTTAACTCTGCGCGGGGTCACATCACAAATATTTATGGCCAGCCCCAGGGAACGTGTCTTTCCTTTGATCACATGCATGATATTTCGACGCTTAAAGATATCCAGTTTTGGCCTTTCTGGTCAGGGGCTTCCGTCGTCGCGGCGTTCGACCAGACTGTTGATCCGATTGTCTACGCGCGATCCGATTCACCTTTTATAGACGACATTTTTACCTTGTCTTATCATAGTGCCCTAGCCTTTACCCAATCGAACGAAGGTACCACGACGGGTGCGCAGATCGGTTCTGTGTCCGCTGACGCCACGTTATACGGCATTTGGATTAAGCCCGACGCGACAGGCGTGCAATTACAGATCGCCAATCTTCGCGGGTCGGGCCAGGCATTTCCCGGAACCGGAAGTCAGCCTGGTTCAGGCACCTATCGGGATTCTGGGACAAGTACGCAGGTATCGATCGGAAATATAGATTGCTTCTACGCTGGCGGTAGCTGCATCTCTGTATTGGGCAGCGGAAGCCTGCAATTTGGTAACGGAGTCCTTTGGAACTACAACAACGACAATAATGGGTCGGCCGCTATTAATGCCGGAGCTTCCGGCTTTATTTCAGGCGCAAATCCGCCAAGTATAGCCAATGTCACACATCCAGCACCTGTAATTCCCACAACATCCGCCGGCGGCATTTATGAGCTGCGCGGCGTAAGACAGTATTGGACTCCGGGAGTGGTCGGGAGCGGCGAGAGCGGCACGGTAACGTATAGCTCGCGTGTTGGGACGTTCTGGTATGATGGCTCTCAGGTGACGATTACCTTTTACATAAACGGTACTACCTCCAGCGGCCTCTCAGGTTCTCTCTTTATCAATGGTCTGCCGTTTACGGACAATGAGCTACCAGACCAGCACGCGTTCTGCACCATTTCCAGTATGGCGGGAATTACGCTCAGTCCCTCGTTTAATATTCTATCTGGGGTTGTAGCTAGTGGCTTAAATCAAATATTGCTTGTCCAAAGTGGCAGCGGCCAGGCGACAATACCGGCCCCGACGACGATTGTGACGGGCGGTTCCGGCTCCTTCGTACTTGGAGGATCATGTACGTTCGCATCAGGACAATAAGAAGAACAACGAACAACGACCGTCGCGGCTTGTGCACCAAGAAATATCACTTAAGGACCAGAGGAATGCCAATTTCTAAGGACGACGTGAGCTATGGCTATCGCTATCTCTTAGGCAGGTTGCCAGAAAACAACGATGTTATAGAAATTTATCGCCAGGCATTCGAAGACGTTGAATTATTCCGCCAGCATCTGATGGAATCTCCCGAGTATAAATTAAAGAATCCCATAGCGGTCACTAAATCTTTTCTGGCCCATACTCCGCCCTCCGATATTGAAACCACCATGGACGATCCCACTCTTAAACAGGTGGTATCCAAGACGGCATCCTATTGGTCAGAAATTGGTGCTCAGGCGCCACATTGGTCTGTGTTGTCTTTGGATAAGTATGTGCCGGATCAATTGGAACAAAATCTGGTTGAATTTTATGAAAGCGGTGTCGGAGATTTGTACTTGGTTCGCGACCTGCTCCGTAGAATGAACCGATCGCCAAATGACTTCAAAACTATCCTTTAATTTGGTTGCGGTGTGGGGCGTGCGACGGCTGCGCTGGCTACGGCCTTCAAGCATGTTATCGCGCTGGACATCTCAGCCCCTCATATTGAATTGGCGAAAAAGCATATTGCATCTTCGGGCGTCAATAATGTCGAGTTTATCCAAGTCACATCTGAGAACGTCATGCCAGGACGCGGCTTCGATCTTTGGTATTCCCGGCTGGTGCTGCAACATAATCCGCCGCCAGTTACACTGTCTATCCTAGAGAAGGCGTTTTCCGGATTGCCGCCTCACGGAGTCGCGATCGTACACGTTAGGACACATGAAGATGGTTACAGCTTCAAAGTAGCAGACTATCTCAAGGGTGGTTTCAAACTCGATATGGAGATGCACTCTACGCCGCAACATTCCATCTTGGAGCTGGCCGATAAAACTGGCTGCCGGTTATTCGAGTTGCATGAAGAGCCTGGCCATATCGACAATGTTACTAGCATCTTTGTTTTCGTGAAAAAATAATGCCAGCAGTTAGAGCGTGCGCGTACGCCGAAAGCCCGCCTTGAGAAGTGTGCGGGTAAAGTAGCTGACTGTGGGTATAGACATCTATACGCAATTCCGGACGGAAAACCGCCATACACTTTCTTAGAATTGCTGTGAGACTTGGATCAGAAGAACGCCGGATTGCGCCATACCTGGTCCCCATCCGCAACAAGCATCGGATCTCCGTGCGGATCGTCCCTGGTCTTCGCGGCAACAATGCCTTCGCAAACCCAGCCATGCTTGGGAAACAAGCTGATAAGGCGCCGATCCAAGTCAGCGGAATGCGTGCCAATGAATACGCGCTTCACCTGCTTCGTCACCACATCGATATGGCGTTCAAAGAGGTCGCCTTCGGCACCTTGAATATCGCAATGGATGAGATCAATGGTCCCTTTGCCGTCCAGGACCGTTGCTAGACTATAACATGCGACTTCTTCAATTTCCGCGATAAGGCCGCCATGATGCCTCAGGAATGTCCCGAATGCATCGCCATCATTGCCTTCGCCAGAAAAAGCAGCGGCGCCGCCATAGACATGCCCGGCCTGCGCTGCCCGAGGGAACCTGGCTATCCCATCTTCAACGCCGATGACCCCATGGATAACGTCAGCATCGCTATCCGGGATGGAGTTTTCACGAAATGAATGGTGAATGTAATCGATGTGACCACTATCCCCTTCGATCGCGGTTACATGAGCGCTTAAGCCTTTCTGTTTGGCGGCCGCATAGCCGATTGCCGACCAAGGTGCCCATCCGGCGCCGAGCTCAATCATGCTGAATCGCTCCCGAGCGTCGAGAACCGAACGCAATACCGCGATCCATTCCAAGGCGGCCCCATGAAAATTACCGGGAAACGGAAATGATTCAACCAGTCCGGAATGGCTTGCAAGACCGACATGGTTCACGTTGGAAACGCAACCGAGAAAATTGGTCACAAAGCCTGCTCGGCCCGGACCCTCATACTTTCTGAATTGCCGAAATACATCCATTGCCTCTCTTCTGGAGGAGCCATATGTTTGAATGTACCCATGTATGGTCTTAAATTCATCAGAACCACTGATTTGCCGTATAAGATCTTCATATGAAAGTGAGTTCTTCTCCAGCAAATTGAGATATGAACTCATGCCGTTCTTGTCGGGATCTCTTCCTAGAAGGCCTTTATATGCTGCGATGATGACGTCCTTTGCATTGCTTGTTTTCGATTGCTCTTCGATCACAATGTGCTCCATTTCCGTTTCTATGTGATAGTGAACTTCAATAAATGCATGGGTTGCAAAAACGGTGCGGCACGCCCAACTGCGATTAGACAACCCTCTCAGAGGCACTAATATCGAGGTCGGCATATCCAGGTTCGATCGTGGCTCTGGTAAGGTCAGCCGCTTTCGTGATCCCTGATGGCGGTGACCATGAGCCAGCCCAGCAGATAGCAAAGACTCAGGGACAGGAAAACGACCGTAACGTTCTTCAGCGCATAAGGCATCTCTGCCTCGTCAGGCATCTGCGGCGGAACGACGACCTCAAGATAGAGCTGTTGGCGGCGGGCATCGGCTCGGGCTGCTTCGAGCGCATCGAGCGCGGCAACGAGCGCCTTGTTGGAAAACTCCCGCATCAGCACGAGGCTTTCGTAATCCGCAATTCTGGGCGCGACGGATTTGTCGGATCCGACCATTTTTGCTCGCTCATTCTCGATCTGCTGCTCCAGTGCCGCGACCTGGCTCGTCAGAAAGGGAATGGAGTTGCTGTCCGGCGCAGTCTTGCGCGTCTCTGCAAGGCGTGCCCGCGTATTGGCGAGAGCGGACGTCAGATTGCTGATGAGATCGATCATCGACATGGAGCTGGCATTCGGATCGACCATCAGCTCCTTGTTTCTGAAGTTTGTTATGCTTCGTTGGGCATCAATGACCCGCTGCTGCGCCTGTTGCACCTCGCCATCGGCAAAGCGAACCGCATCGCCGCGGGCGCGATTGTTGAGCCGGTCGAGAAGATCGCCGCCAAGTGCCAGCAATGAGGCGTTCATATCCGCGGCATCCTGCGCGTGAAAGGCTGTCGTCCGCAGGACGGTGATGCCTGTGGTGTCGTTGTGAATGACAGACACCCGGCTCGAATAATAATTAAAGAGCTGTTCCTCGCTGTTGTTTTCCCAGAAGCGGGGAAAGCGCGTCAGCCAATCCGCTTGCGGACTGCCGAAAATAGCACGTACGGGAAGCTTTTCGGCAAGTTCCTTCAGCGCCTGGCGGGAGCGGATATATTCCTGCACGGAAAAAGTATCGTCCTGCGAGCGCGTTATCCCGCTGTTCTGCAGCAGAGAACCGAAGACATTGGAGGATGGCGGCGCGGCCATGCGGACGACAAAAGAGGATTCGGACACATAGATTGGAGCGGCGATGAATGCGTAATAGGCGCTGACCGCCAAGGTAGGGGCAACAACCGCTAGCAGATAAACGCTTAGACGGCCGTAACGCTTGCGACGCTTTCGGGCCTTTGCAGGTCCGGCAATTGAAGTTGCAATCATGCGGTGGAAAGGCTGCCGGCGCTGATCTGCATCGACTTTCTTGTTTTGGGTCTCGGGGTTAATCAGAGCCATGATCATGCCCTTTCTGATGATCGTCTGTCGTTGCAGATCTGCGAGCGGACGTCACGGACGCTAATTGTCCGAGCCCGGCGCAATGAAGATTGAGCGGTTGCCCTTCGCCGGTATCGTTGACCGACCGTCCGATGGAGACGGGGTAGCGACCAGGAGGGCTTCGGATGCATCAGGTATCGGCAAACGCGCGCGGAGGGTCGCAGTTCATTGACGGGTTGAAGATTCAGGGGCGCGTCCTTGGTGCGCTGATCATGCGCGAAATGCTCATACGCTACGGGCGGGAAAACATCGGCTTCCTGTGGCTTGCGCTGGAACCGATGATCCTGACCACGGGTGTCATGATCATGTGGACGCTGCTCAATCATGAGGCGCACGGATTGACTGTCGCGGCTTTCGTTTTGAGCGGCTACATGCCGCTGACGCTCTGGCGCCACATAACCGGTCACGCAGTTTCTTGTCTGCGTCAAAATCTGCCCTTGATGTACCATCGCCAGATCCGCCTGGCTGACGCCATAATTGCCCGTGCGCTTCTGGAGACTGCTGGCACGACCGCCGCTCTCATCGTCGTCTACACGGTTGCGCGTTTGGCCAACATCATTCCGCCCTATCAGAATCTCAGCCTGGTGCTGACGGGCTGGCTGTTCATGGCCTGGCTCTCTTTCGCGGTGGCGCTCATCTTTGCCGCCGGTTCGGAACGGTTCGAGTTTGTTGAGAAGCTGGTGCCGCCGTTTCAATATCTCACATTGCCGATCTGCGGCATGTTCTTCATGGTGGCCTGGCTTCCCAGCGGCGCCCAGAAGCTGGCGCTCTATGTCCCTCTCGTTCATTGCTTCGAGCTTTTTCGCGCCGGTGTCTTCGGCGATTCCGTGCAAACTTTCTATGACATCGATTACCTCGCGAAGTGCTGCCTGTTTACGACGGCTGCCGGCCTCTTCCTGATCAACGTGGCACGCCATCACATCAAGTTCGAATGACGCCACTGCGGTCGCGCTAACGTTGGGCATAGTTCGTCACCTGGTACTGGAATTCCAAGGACCGTAGCAGCGTTTCGCGCAAATCCCTTCGGCTGGGCAGCGCATAATGGCTGAGAAAGGTTTCGACAGATTCCGGCTCGCGACCGAGAATCCAGCGAAAGGCTGCAACGACATCATAGGAATCGATGGGGTCGCCAAAGTGGTTATAGGCGGGGTTGCTGATTTTTGCGAAGAGATAGGGCAGTGCACCAAGCAGAATATCGAGGCTGAACCGATGAAGGTTCGGGTTGGCCAGCGCCGTTTTGGTGAAGGCGTCTATTAGGCCGGAATAGTTCGTGAGTGCGGAAACCGCATCGCTCGCACGCGGCAATCCATCAAAGCCGCCATTCGCATGAAAGCGAACAGCGATCTCCTTCCAGACCTCCACGGAATAGTGCATCGGTGCGGGTCCGTAGAGTGCGGTGTCGTCGGAATAGAGGCCTGACGGCGGTGCAAGTATCCTGCTGTTTTCAATACGCTCCCGGCAAAAGTCGATAAGCATGCGAGAAATCGGATACCGTATCTGCCAGCGGCAAAAGTCGGTCATGTAGGTATTGCGGTCGATAAGCGTGCCGCGATAGTCGGTTGTGGGGGGCATATCGAGCAATATAACCTTTGTATCCGGCAGGTTCGCATTCAGGAACTCGCAGAATCTTTGTGCTGCCTCGATCACGAGCGTCCAGAAGTCGCAACTACCGAAGGGAATCACCTTGAAGATGCTGAAGGCTTCGCGTTGCAAATCGGGCCCAGCTTCTAAAAGTTCGTAGGGAACGGTGAGTAAAGTGCCCTCGTAGTCTAGGAGCGAGGCGCGCGTGGCGCGGCTGAAATCCATCACCAGCGTCATCGGCGCTGACGTCCTCAATCGATCACAGAAGCCTTTGTCGGCTTCGAACTGCAGCTTCTTTTGGATCGGTTCGGGCCACCCCTCGATGGCGGTGATGGACGCCTGCCTGTCGTTCATGAAGCTGGCGATGTTAATGCCGTAGCAGAAGAAGACGATCGTGCTGTCCGCAAATACGTATCGGACAAACTCCTCGCTAGGGCACGAGCCATAATAGGCGATGCCACCCATATGATTGCCCCTTTTTGTTCAACAAGATCTTCATTCTCGATCCACGCTCAGGTGCTGAAGCCGCCGGTTGACGTCCTCGGCGCGATCTTCATGAACGGCAAATATGTTTGCTGCGGTGCCGGCCGGGAAGTTCGAGTTGAATTCCTCGGATGTCGCCATTCGCATCAGCCGATGCTCGGACCTCGTCCAGATGTGGTAGCCGAAATCTGCGAGCTGGCGGTGGATCGCGCCTGGAGCGGTTTTGGAGACAATGGAGAGCATATCATGGTTGATCTCCATCAATAGAGAAGGCTTACATGTGGCGATGGTTCTTTGCGCACCCTTCAGAAACAAGCCTTCCGCTCCCTGTATGTCGACTTTTATGACATCAGGCCGCAGATTGCCGATAACACGATCCAGTGTTTCGACCTTGGTCTTGCGATCGACCTTGACTTCAGCGCGGGTAGTAATCAGTCGCGTGGCTCCCGCGTTGACTGTTTCCCCCACGTCATTAAGCGGTAATTCTCCCGGAGCATCCGCGAGAGCGAGCTGGTGAACGCTGACTCGGTCTCCAAGTCCGTTCTCCACGATCGATCGATTGAACAACTCGCAGAGCTTCGGTAGAGGCTCAAAGGCGAGAACCGTTCCTCTAAATGGGGAATGATGGGCTGCGACAGAGAGGGAATAGTACCCCACATTGCCGCCGACATCGATGAATTGTCCGTTATCGGGCACGATGGCTTTCACGAGCTCGATGTCGAACTTCTCATACTCACCGTTCATGATGCCGAAAGAAATATGATATTGGCGAAGGTCCAGATACAATTTGAAATTGTAGGCGGTTTCAAAAAGAACGACGATCGATCTCGGCACGAAATTGTGAAACAGCAATTCGCTATGACGTTGGTGGAATTCGTTAGAAGTCAGAAAACGTTTGCGATGGACGTCCAGCGGCAGATCGGTGATTTGCAGGAGATGATTGCCGATGATATTTCGCTCATCGTCGTTGATCGGACGGCCGAGAATGAATTTGTAGCAATTCTCGATGTCGTAAAAGCTTGTCACGTCGCCGCTCCCGCGTCTTGCTGACGAACTTTGTTATTATGTTGCGCCAGCACCGCCGCCTCTCACTGCAAAATCGCCGAGGTAGGGAATCTCTCGATACGCCGCGAAGCGCGTTGAGCAGCATGGCGTCGTGGCGAAAAATCGGCCTCAATCAACGCCTCCAGATCATCGAAATGCGTATCCCACCCGCTTGATGACCCGGGCTTCATTCGGCGTTGCGGAGAGGCTGCAATCATGTCCAGCGCGGCTCTCCAGCTCAGCCCGTCTAGGGGGTCCAGAAAGATGGCGGGCTGCCCGGCGGCAGCTTCGCGATGGGCGCTGATGTTGGAGGCGATGACCGGCGTGCCGAGCGCGATAGCCTCAGCGACCGGCATGCCATACCCCTCCGTGAAGGAAGGCGCGAGAAGGGCGGCCGCGCCCGCGACCAGCCGCGCCAAGGCGGCATCCTCCAGCCCCGGCACTTCGATGACGAGTCCGGGCAGGGCAGGGCATCGCTCCAGCATTGCCAGGATGTGGCTGTTTTCCCATCCCCTCTTGCCGACAATGACCAGCCGTGGCGCCTTCGGCCCGTCACGCTCGGCGAGATATTGCCACAGGTGCAGCAACAGCATGTGGTTCTTGCGCGGTTCGATCGTTCCGAGCGTCACGAAATATGGCTGCTGTGGGCGCGGCATGTCCGATGATGGCGACAGGAAGCATTGTTCGACACCGGGAGGCAGGACGGCGATAGAAGGCAGCTTTCGATTGCTTTCCTGGGCAAAGGTGCGCAAGGCGCGTGCCGTTACCTGGGAGTTGCAAAGCACCAGCGACGCATGTCTCAGCACCGTCTCCATCCTGCGGCGATGCCGCTCCGGCTCCTCGGGTCTAACGAATTCCGGATGCGATAGCGGAATGAGATCATGGACGTAGAAGACGCCGTTTCTGCCGGCTTCTCGAAGCCAGGAGAAAGCCGATGTCCGCTCCAGTCGGCTGTGTGATACGTGGACGAAAGACGCCCTGTCCGGCAACGCCAGGCCATGAGCGAAATGATTGGCGACGGCATGGGCAATCTTGCGCAGCTTTTGCGTATGAGCCTCGCCTGCTTTTACTTCCGACGCCGACTGCCACCTGATCTTGCCATCGATGGCGGCGAAAATCCGTTCGAGAAGGGCGGACTGTGCGGGCGATATCTCCGTTGCTGCCCAGCGGCTGTTGAGCATGGAGACCAACTTGTCTGCCCGCTCGGACGGAACGGTGACGGCGCTGTTATGACCGGTTTCGACAAACCACGACGGTGGCGGAAACGCACCGAGATCGGTCAAGGCAGTCCGTTTGCGGCGCTCGTTCAGCCAATTCGCATAATGAAGCTCATAGCGATCGATGCCGGTGGGCGTCGGGCAATGCGACCGTTCCATCAATCGCGAGATGTCCATAACGACCGGCTTCATCATTTTTTTCTCGCCTCGAGCATGTGGATGACCTGTGCCAGCCAGCGCCGCCGCGACGGATTGGGAGCGATGCCCTGGCGGGAACGATAGAGTTCGGCGACCACGTCTTCCGCCTCGCACGGAAGATTGGTGATGTTCGACCAGTATCGCGGATAGAGGATGAGTGTGCCGGCGACGAGGGCGTCGAGCGTTAAAGCGCGTTTTCGCCGTAACGAAACGACCGAATCCCGCGTGAGGCCCCAGCCGGCATAGAAGGGGAGACCGTGACACCATACCGGCTTTTCTCGCAGCAGGGCCTCGAACCCAATCTGCGATGTTGCGACATGAACCTCGTCGACAACGCCGAGGAGATTGTCCAGATCGACATTGCCGATGACGAGATCGGCAGCTTCCGCCTCCGCCGGTGGCCATGGAGGCGGATGACGGCCAGCTGCCTTCGCCAGAAGATCGGGGTGTTGCTTGTAGATGATGAATGCCGCAGGTCTTGCGCGCCGGACGGCTTTGAGCAGTTCGATATCGGATGGATGACTTGCCATGCCGAACCGCAGCGAGGCATCGTTCGGCACCTGCCCGGCCACCAGAACAATATCGCGGCCTTCGGCCAGAGCACGATAATCCGGCGCCGGCTGCGGCGGCAGATTGTATTTGGTGATGCCCATCGAGACGATGGCCTGCCGCAAGCGCTTTGCGCGCGCAAGAAGCGCATCGTCGAAATTCGCCCCGTTCAGGATCGTCTCCAGCCGGCTTGGAGCTGAGGCATCGAAATAGATGCCTTGGTCGTCGAAGCAGAGCGAAGATGGGGGCACCAGCGAGCTGCCGAGGCCGGAGGAGCGAATGAAGCCATCTTCAACCCGAATGATCGGCAATCTCTTGCCCTGCTTCCACAAAATGGATTCATCGGGAGGAGTGGCGTTCCCCCAAAGGACGATGGTGTCCGCACTCTGAATCTCCGAGGCGCTCGGATTGGTGGCGAATTGCACCTGCGACCGGGGGCTGCTTAGATAGCGGCGCATGACCGCGCGTTTGTGAAGCGAAAAATTGACGCAAAGGTAACGGCCGGAGAGCGATCGGGCGCGCGTGCGCCATTCCAGCAGCCGTTCGACTGCCTGCTCTGCCGTGATCGGGCTGCGCGAGACGGGATCGACATAACGGGAATATTGAAAGAACGCAGCAGCAGCAAACTCGTCTATGCTGACATGGCGTCCACGACGCGAGCGCGCCGTCGTTGCGACCGGGCCTACGGCGCGGTCCGCAGTCAGTCCCCAGCCGGCATAGGCGGGCATGCCGAAGGTAACGACGGGCATTTCCCGCAGAAGCGCTTCCAGCCCGAGTTGGCTTGATACGGTCCAGACCTCATCCACCATATCCAGCAGGGAATGTGTCGAGACAGGGCGGTCCACAAGCTGCACGCCTGCCGTTTGGGTGAGGGGTTGAAGAAAGCCTCGGGTCTGGCCTGCGATGACGTCGGGATGGCATTTGACGATGATATCGGCATTTTCCACGGCAAGAGCTGCTGTCCACATTCTTGCGAAAGTCGCGGCATCGGCACCGGCGCTTTCCACAGCGTGATTTCCCATCACCTCGTCGACAAGCAGGATGCGTCTGCGACGGCTCCGGCGAAGCGAAAGGGTCTCGTCCCGCAGCTGATTGTCTTGGGATAACCGTTCGCGAATGATCCATCGCCGCAGGTCGCGGGCGCGCTGAATATCCGTGTCGGATGGCGCATTTTGAAGCAGCGCCTCCAATCGGGAGGGCTGGCGGGCAGAAGAATGAATACCGAGATCGTCGGCGACGATGGAGACCGGCGATGTGGCGTCCTGACCGGTCGATTGCAGGAAGCCGCCCGCCACCGTCCAGAAGGGCAGACCTTGCACCTGCGCATAGAGGCGCGCCAGGCGGGCAAGCGGCCCGTCCCCCCAACTGACGACACCATCGGCGGCACCCATCGTCAATTCGATCGGCTTGAGCGAGGCGGAGAAGGCGGGGCCGATGAGAGGAAACCGTTGACGTGTCGGAAGGAAAGCGAGCAGGCGTGCGTTGATCGGGGGCAACCAGGACGGCTGCTCGTCTGCCTTTGTCGAGGACCGCGCCTCCTGGGGAAAGATCGTCGAATCTATGTGCATATAAGTCCCCCCAAAAGATGTTCGCTAAGAGCGATGGCTCGCGCCTGAACGAGACAGCCCGCGATGTCTGCTCACGGCTGGTTGCATGAGCGGAACCGCTTTGGGGGACATGAAACACAACGGTAACTGGAGAACATCTTCCGGTATCGAAAGTGGGAGGTTGCGCCGCCTACCCAGGAGAAATTTCAAGAGGCTTCGGCAAAACTGGCCGATGAACAGGTCTGGACGGCCATCCGAGGCAAGGTTACTGCCGATATGCTGCAAGATGCCTCCGAACTTTCCCATTCCGAATTCCTTGAACCAGCAATGAGGGTGAAACGGCTAATCGAATGGCAGTTATTGCCGCCACAATTCGGCCTCGCCATACGGATCGCGTCGCCAAAGTATTAATTGCGACAGAAGCCAAATTATTCTTGTTTCAGTATGTAAAAATTTCGAAAGCGCGGAAATATATTTGACTTTCAAAGGATATATGGGAATCTCTTGCAAAGTAAATTGCCATCGACATCGTCGTGCCCCTTGTTCGGAATGACGAGCCAAAACGATGGAAACCGGCTGACTACGGTTGCTTGATCGGAGCTCCGGAAGGGCAGCGGCGGAGTGGTCCTCACCATTCCAAGAGAGATTTGATGGTCCCAAATGAGCCGTATCGAGAATAACAAGGAATTCACTGATTTCGTTAGGCTGGTGAATGCACGCTCATCCGGCGCCGTTATAGGTCAACCGGTTTCCTGGCCGCGTTCTGTCGTGCAATGGGCTCGATCACAATTGCTGCTATTGCTGATCGTCGTCGTTCCCGGCTTACTAGGGGCGATTTATTACGGTTTCATCTGCTCCGATCAGTATGTTTCCGAAACGCAGTTCGTCGTGCGCAGCCCGAACAGGAATGCCGCTGGCCTGCTTAGCGGGTTCCTGCAGAGCACCGGATTCGTTCGCGCGCAGGACGACAGCTACATCGTCACCGAGTTCATCAAGTCGCGCGCCGCTGTCGACGCCTTGGTAAAGAGGGATGGTCTGATGGAAATCCTCTCTCGCCCCGAAGGAGATCTCCTCAGCCGCTACCCGCTGCCTTGGGCGGAAGCCAATAATGAGGAGTTGTATCGGCATTATCTTCGTTTCATCAATGTACACACCGACAGCGGCAGCGGCGTGACGACACTGGATGCACGCGCATTTCGTGCCGAAGACGCCTATCGCCTGGCCAATGCCCTGGTTCAGCACGCAGAAGAACTCATCAATCGTCTTAATGATCGAGCGCGCGAAGATGCCATCCGTTACGCGCAGATCGAGGTGAACGACAGCCAGACAAGACTGTCCAACATGCAAAAAAGCCTGACGGAATTCCGCAATCGCGAAGCGCTTGTCGACCCAAGCAAGCAATCGTCTGCCGCCTTGGACATGATTGCCCGTCTTTCGGATGATCTGGCCGACAGCAAGGCGCGTCTTTCTGCGCTGCAAGAACAGGCGCCGCAAAGTCCGCAAGGGGAGGCGCTGAGCGCGCGCGTGGCGGCGATGGAACGGCAGATCAGCGATGAACGGGCACGTATCGTCGGGAGTGACGGCTCGATGGCGCCTCGCATCGCGCAATATGAGCAGCTGCTGCTGGAGAGGGAGATGGCAGCGAAGATGCTGACATCGGCGACCGTTTCCCTGGAAAATGCCAGGATCGATGCGCAGCGGCAACAATTGTATCTGGAGCGAATCGCCGATCCGAATTTGCCCGATCATGCGCTCTACCCGAAGCGCCTCGGTTCGTTTCTGATGCTGCTTGCGGTTTGTTTTGCGACCTTCTGGATCGTGCGCTTCTTCATGATCCAGGTACACGAGCACGCGGCTCAGCAATGACCGGTCTCCCTTCCAGTCTCACGCAAATAGCCTCCCCGGGGACGCCGGCGCCGAAGAGCGAAATACCCTGGCATGAAGATGGCATTGTCGGCGTGTTCGATCTCGTCAAGGAATATGAGGTGCATGGTCGGATGCGCCGCGTGGTCGACGGCGTGACATTCAAGATTGGCCGCGGTGAAAAGATCGCTGTCCTTGGACACAATGGGGCTGGCAAGTCAACGCTCGTGCGCATGATCGCAGGGATAGAGGAGCCGACGTCGGGCAAGGTCGTGCGCAACATGTCGATGTCGTGGCCCATTGCCTTGAGCGGTGGCTTCGGCGGTTCGATGACTGGCTACGACTGCATGCGCTTCCTGTCGCGCATCTATGACAAGCCGTTCGATGAAATTCGCGATGTGGTAGAGGATTTCAGTGACCTTGGCCGCTATCTGCGCATGCCTCTCAGGACCTATTCCTCAGGCATGCGAGCGCGGCTCGCCTTCGGCATGTCGCTTGCCATCGATTTCGATTGCTATCTCATCGACGAGGTATTGGCGGTTGGCGATAAACGCTTCCAACTCCGCTGTTTTGAGGAGCTTTTCGTTAAACGCAAGGATCGCTCGATGATCATTGTGGGACATAATCTCAATGTGATCGGCGAGCTGTGCAAGTCGGCGCTCGTGTTAAAGAATGGCCGCGGCCGCGTCTTCGACGACATCGAAGCGGCATTTCGCATTTACTCCACATTGTAAGCCGGCCGATGGTTGGTTGTGTGGATCGGCAACGGTAGTGCACGCCATGTTTGCAAATTGACACAATATCGAGCGGCAGAATGCACCGCGTTTAAGCGCTTGCCGGGACCCGGTCGTATATAGATAGCGGCATTACGGGCGCTGACGCAGGCTCCCAGCTAAACCTCATTATGTATTAGAATAATTGAAATGAATGTAGCGGGCAGATTGTTTTAGCTGCAAGCCAGCGTGGCCGCTTGGCTACTCCATTTTACCAGCCGACCTTGTGCACGCAACAAACTTCCGACAATTCGATCGAGGTAAATTAGTAACTACTTCTGCAACCTGTGCCCGTAGACATGTCGAATATATTTGCCGAGAGCGATTATTTTGTCCGATATCGTCGCTCGGGATTTTCAACCTGTGGCCGCGCTACGAAGAGGTAGGAATCTGTATAACATCGTCACTATCTGTACTGTCGCGCTAAAATTCATCGTGCTAATTTAATTATAAGTAATGCAACTTGCGATGAATGGTCTTGCTTCTCGAAGTGGGCGCGAGAGCAAAGGAATGGAGTCGTCAAAACGAACGCTAGAAAAAAGTAGCCTAGATAGAAATCACGTGTTAGCGATGGCTAATATGCAACCTGAGATTTTGAGTAGGATTAGCGGATGGCGATGTTGGAAAGAGTTGTCGAGCAATGCGTTGGCACTTTCGAGGTGTATTCCCGGGATGCAATCATTCGCAACCTTGACATGCTTGAACCAAACTGGAAATGGGCGGTTCCTTCGGAAACCTCAGGCGATTATTCCTTCAAATTCAGCAAGCAACCGCTTCAGTCGGCCTCGATCATAAGCGCCGAGCATTCGGCCGGCCTCGAGGGAACCGCGAAGCAGGACTTGCCGCGCGTCAGCATCGTATTTGTTCTCGCGGGGGAAATAGAGATCAATCACCGGCGGATGCGCAAGTCCTTGCGCATTCCTGCCAATTATGTCGCCAGCATCAGCGATCGGGCGGGCAAGCGGCTGGAGATTAAGCCGCGCAGCTCCTGGCTGCTGTTTCAGATCCCGGAATCCGTAATCCGCCAGCATTTCGAGGAGCTGACCGGCAAGCCCTATGTGCAGGAATTTGCGCTGGCACCGGTGAGCTTCCGTCAAGGCGGCGCGCAAGGGCTCTATCAAACGCTGCGCCAGGCCGAGAAGGATTTGACGACCGCTCGCCAGACCGAACGGATGATGCTCGCCAAGGCTTACAGCGAGCTCCTGCTGGTCAAGCTGTTTGCCAAGCTGCCGCACAATCTGTCCGATGCCTTCAATCGCGGCACGCTTGAAAACGCGCCACGGCAGCTCCTGAGGGCGGAGGCGTTCATGCGCGACAATCTGCACAACGCCATCATGCTGGAGGATCTCGCGAACGCCGCGAGCTGCAGCCCGCGAGCGCTGCAACGCATGTTCAAGACCTACCGTGGCGATACGCCCATGGGAATCCTCTGCAACTACCGGCTGGCTGCGGCGCATGGCGCCATCAAGGGTGGTCAGGCCGAAAGTATCACCGATCTCGCCATGAGCCTGCAATTCTCCAATCCCGGGCGATTCTCCGTGCTCTACAAGCACGCTTATGGCTCCAGTCCTTCGTCGATCCTTCGTTTTACCCGGGAGCGCAGCGACGATGCCGGAACGGCCTAGCCTGCCTCGCGCGAGAATACCTCGCCAAAACTGCCTCCATGCCATTCAGGATCGTCGATGCCGTTGAAGTTCGGATTATTGTGCGTTCTCGCCTGCGTTCTTACGGGCTGTGGACTACCGGAGGCCGGCCCCAAGGCCTCCCGCATATTGGAGGAAGCGGCCGCGCGCGCTATGCCACCATTCGCGGTTGTTGATGTGACGTCGACGGCGATGGTCAAGAGTGTCGCTCGACCGGTAGCCAGCTTCGCGGCATATTTCGGTGAGGGCGCACGCGATCCCGGCCTCAGGATCGCGGTTGGTGATGTCGTTTCCGTCAGCCTTTGGGAAGCGCCTCCCGGCAGCTTGTTCGGGATGGCTTCGAGCGCTTCGGGACAGCAACAGGCGACGGGTAGTTCAGTGACGATCCCGCCGCAAACCATCAACAGCGATGGCACCATCAGTATTCCCTATGTGGGCCGGATCACGGCTGCTGGCCGCACTCCGGCTTCGGTCGAAAAGGCGGTAGTTTCCGGCCTGATGGGCAAGGCGGTGCAGCCACAGGCGTTGGTGACCGTCCAACAAAGCTCGTCGAACACAGTCACGGTTACAGGCGAGGTGGCCGGCGGCGCGCGCGTCGCGCTTTCGCCCGCCGGCAGCCGAGTACTCGATGCTATTGCCGCCGCGGGAGGACTGCGCGCCGGCGTCAACGACAGCGTCGTCTACCTGACGCGTGGCGGGCGAACAATGCATCTGCCTTTTACCGCGATTGTTCAAAATCCGCGCGAAAACGTGAGATTGCGGCCCGAAGACGTCGTCACTGTCGTGCGCGAGCCGACTACTTACACGATTCTTGGCGCATCAGGTCAGAATGGCGAAGTCCCCTTCAGCGTTCAGCATTTGACCATGGCGAATGCCGTTGCGCGTGCGGGAGGCTTGCAGGATACCCGCGCCGACGCGTCAGGCGTCTTCCTCTTCCGCTACGAGCCGCTTGAGGTTGCCCGCCGCATCGTTGCACCGAGCAATCCGTTGCTGCGCCGTGGTGGACCTGTCCCGATCGTCTATCGGTTCAACCTGAAAAACGGCTCGACGCTGCTTGCGATGCAGAACTTCGAGGTTCAGCCGCGGGATATAATTTATATCTCCAATGCCTCGTCGATCGATATCCAGAAGTTCATGGGCCTCTTCCAGGGGGTTACCGGAACGGCTCTATCGGCAGCATCGGTCGGGATCTCCGCGTCGGCAGCAAACTGAAGACGACTGAGCAGGGCGGAGACAGGCCGGAGGCGGTTAAGCTCGCTGGATTCGAGGGAGTTTCCTGATGTTGCCCGACCTGCGGAATGCGTTACGGGCATGCAGGAACGAGAGAGGTACAATGAGTTCTTCGGCACTGCTACATCTTCATGAATTGATGGCGTTCGATCGCCATCAGGCCGAAACGGCCATCTTGCAGCGCGTGAACAGCGCCTACCTCGGAAACCACACGGCTTTGGTGCGCGTGCTTGGCCGCTACAAGCTTTATGTAGACACCCGAGATAGAGGTTTCGGATCCCATGTTCTTCTGGACGGTTTTTGGGAGATCTGGCTGACATTGTTCTGCGCGCGCAACGTCAAGCGCGGTATGACAGCGATCGATGTCGGTGCGAATTTTGGCTACTACTCCCTTCTGCTTGCCGAGCTCGTCGGCACAAGGGGCGAATTGATCGCCGTCGAGCCCAATCCCCATGCCGCCGATTTCCTGCGTCGCAGCGTCGAGCTCAACGGGCTGCTCGGACGGACGCGGATCGAAACATCAGCGCTTGGTGCAACGATATCGGATGAAGCCTCCTTATATGTACCCCATAACGAGCCGAAGAATGCGCTGATCGTTTCGGAGTTGTTTCAACCTCGCCCACAGGACGGTGTCGTCATCAAGGTCCCCTTGACGACCCTCGACGAGATGAGCGCCTCCTGCTCGCGTGTCGACTTCATCAAGATCGACGCGGAGGGGGCGGAGGAGGTCATACTCGAAGGAATGGCCGAGACCATCGCCCGCCATAAGCCGATGCTCGTGGTCGAATTCAATCCTGCCCGCTATGCCGACGCATCCGGTTTTCTTGAACGGCTGGCCGGCATCTACGGGGCAATGCGGCGCCTCGATTTCAGCGGCGAGGCGGTTCCCATCACCAGCGAAGACCTGCTTTCGAAATACGGGGCCGACGATTCGCTGCTCGTTCTGTCGCGTGACAAGCCGGCTTGAGAGCGACGAAGGATTTCCAGATGCTGAAGGAGAGATGGGAGTGAGCCAGACGATCCTTTACGACGGCCTCAATCTTTCTCTGCAAAAGGGCACAGGTGTTGCGACCTATACCCGTAGCCTGCTGTCGGCGTCCCGTTCGCTTGGTTATCAGACCGGCGTTGTCTACGGAATTCCGGGGAGGGTTCCGAAGGACCCGGTATTGCGGGAGGTTGTTCTCTTCGATGCATCCGGCGCCCGCCCGCGCGGAGCATTATCCGAAGCTCGGCATTGGCTGCGCCGTCGCATTGCCGCGCCCTTCGGTGTGAACCCGGTTCCGATCCCACTCGGCGGGACGGTTATTCTTAAATCTCTTCAGGCGCAACTCGGCGATGCGGCCCTGGCCTATGCTTCCAGCGACTTGTTCCATCTCGCGCGCCATCATTTCAAGCGCTACGGCAATAATCTCACAATGAAGTTCGAGGCTCGGCCGGATCTTCTCCATTGCACCTATCCGATGCCGATCGCGGTTAGGAAGGCGCTGAATATCTATACGATCCATGACCTGGTTCCCTTGCGGCTGCCCTATCTGACCGAGGACGACAAGCGCTATCACTACAAGATGCTGCGCTCCCTGGTCCGGCGGGCGGATCATATCGTGACGGTATCCGAAACGTCGCGGGCCGATATTATCAAGGTTCTTGGTGCCGATGAGGCGCGCGTCAGCAATACCTATCAGGCCGTTCACGTGCCGGAGCGACTTCGCGAGAAACCGGTCGATGTGGTTGCGGATGAAGTCGCCGGTATCTTCCATCTCGATTGGAAGGGCTATTTCCTTTTCTTCGGCGCTTTCGAGCCGAAGAAGAACATTTCACGGCTGATCGAGGCCTATCTCGCCGCAAAGACATCCAAGCCGCTTATCATCGTCGGTGCTCCGGGATGGAAAGGCGAGGAAACGCGGCAGCTCATCGATGATGACCGGTTTCGCTTCTATCTTCGCGCGGAAGACCGCATCTTGCCGCAACGGCAGATCCAGCGCTTCGATTTCGTATCCTATCCCTTGCTGATCAGCCTGATCAGGGGAGCGCGGGCGGTGCTGTTTCCGTCGCTTTATGAAGGTTTCGGCCTGCCGGTGCTGGAATCCATGCAGCTTGGAACGCCGGTCCTGAGCTCCACGGAGGGATCGATCCCCGAAATAGCCGGAGATGCCGCGCTGCTGGTCGATCCTTATGACACGGAGGAGATGCGCAAGGCGATCGTCAGTCTGGATCAGGATGACGGGCTGTGCGCCTCGTTTGCCAAGTCCGGCCCCAGGCAGGCCGCCCGTTTTTCCACGGATCGATATCAACAGAAGGTGAGCGCGCTTTATGACAGCCTCTTCAACGGATAACCGCAGAAAGAGCGGATCATGACCATCCTCTTTGCATTCGGGATGCCGGGCGTCATGTCCTCGTGGGGTGTTGCCGCGGTGCACGCCCTGGCCCGCGAAGCCTTCGGCGATTACGCGATCATCGCAACCGACACAGTGGAGGACCTCAAGCAGCATGTCGTAGCGCGATCCGGCATGCATGCGGTTCTCGTCTCGCAATTTCCGGAAGCCAGGCTTTCGGAGTTGATCCTCAGGGTCAATGTGCCGTTTCTGTTGTTTCTCGAGGATCCGCTCGACGCGGTCTCATATCTGGCTCGAGCGACCGAGCAGCGGGATATCGGCTTGGTCAGGGCCGTCTCGGCCAGCCTTGCCTGCCTCGAGCCGCTGGCAGGCGCTTCCGGAGGGCTGGTCTTGCGGCGCAACGACATCGGTCAAAAGGGCAGCATAGATCTGCTTTTGAAGACGATAGACCGGCATTTCAGTACTGATCTCAAATTCGAGCAAATCGCGAATGCGCTGCTGCATGTCGGAATGGCGCCTGCCGGACAGCCGTCGCATGCCGAGCCGCCGAAACTGGAGGAGGCTGCAGCGGCGGTGATCGCGGGATATCTGATGCCGCAGGAGGCTGTCCCGGAGGTTAGCGAGGCACTGCGCGAGACGGCAAGGAAGGTTCTCCGCCCTCTGGAATTCGACCGCCGGAAAAGCTCAAGCGCCACGATTTTCTGGCCGCAAGAGACATTTCTGTCAGGCGACAGCCTGGGGCAGGCACTGGACGATCTTGTCGACCTCACCGGAGGAGCCCGGTGCCTCATCTATGGCCCCTATCTTCACTTGCCGCCAGGCCGCTGGAATGCGAAATTTGCCTTCGACGTCGACGAAGATTGTCAGGGGCAGATCCTCACCCTGGAGGTACATGCTGCCGAATTGCTAGGGAGGCTGCGTGTCTGCCCGGAAGGCACTGGCTCTTTCGAGGCGGCGGTGCCGGTCAATATTGTTGACCCACGTACGCCGATCGAAATTCGGCTGATGATGGACAGCGGTGCCATTGAAGGGCGGCTTTCCGCCTGGAGCGTGGAATGGCTGCGAGCGGCTTGATAGCCTGCTTGCGGATTGGCTTTGACGACCGCGGGTGAGCAACGGCTTTCGACTCGTTGATGCGTCATCGGCAGCGGATTCCGTTTTCCGCGCATTATTTTGTTACCCAATATTTCCAGCGCCGGGAATTTTGTAAACGAACATTTCTCGTTCAGATTTTTCCGTATTGGCGCCGCAAAACCCTTCTTTTCAGGCAATCCATAGTTTGTATAAGAATTGAGAAAACGGAATGAATCCTATGAACGCGAATGCCGCACCCGATGTTCTGATAGTCGATGACGACCACGAAATACGCTCCCTCCTAAGCAGATACCTCGAGGAGCAGGGTTTCCGCGTATCGACGGCAAGCGATCTGCGCGGATGCAACGATGCGCTCAACCGACGTCATCCCGATCTCCTCGTCCTGGATGTCATGCTTCCCGATGGCTCTGGCCTCGATCTTTGCCGCGATCTGCGAAATCGCCGTCCTCGGGTGCCGGTCATTCTCCTGACCGCTCTGAAAGAAGATATAGATCGCATTCTCGGTCTCGAGATCGGCGCCGACGACTACCTCGGCAAGCCGTTCAATCCGCGCGAACTGGCCGCGCGCATCCGTGCGGTCCTGCGCCGCACGAACGAGGACTCCTCATTGGAGCCCGAGCAGAGGCGCTATCAGTTCGCGAACATGATGCTTGATCCGCAGCTTCGTCGGGTCAGCAGAGAGAGCGGCGAGGTGATTTCGTTGACGGGCGCCGAATTCGACCTTCTGAAGGCATTCCTGGAACGTGCTGGCCGGCTCCTGTCGCGTGATCAGCTGCTCGACCTGACGCAGGGACGTGATCGCGATCCGGCCGATCGCTCCATCGACGTCCTGATGAGCCGGTTGCGCCGCAAGCTTGGGGAAACGGTAGAGGAGCCCATCTTCAGGACGATCCGCAATGGAGGCTATCAGCTCGTCGTTCCGGTAACGGCCATCAAAGGCGATTCATGAGGTCGCTCGGCGCGCGCTTAGCGCTACTTTTGATGACCGCCATCGTTCTGGTCGTCATTTCCTCATCTTTCGTAGCAAGCCTTGTCATGCGCGGACCGCGGCCGGACATGACGATCGAACGGATGGCCCACCAGCTTTCCATTCTTGCCACGTTCGCAGAGAAAGACAGAACCACTGCAGCATCGGCGGGATTGGTCGTTACCCCTGGACCCGCTGAAGGCCAACGCGACGAGGAGCTGTCCCGCTTCCTGATGGAAGCCCTGCTTCGAATATCCGGCATGCGCGAGGCCGTCATAGTACGCCAGTCGACGGGCGAGATGATCGCGTCGCTGAAGCTTTCCGACGGGAACTGGCTGATCATGCCGATGCCGGACCATGGCCCGCCGCCGGGCGGGTGGAAAATCCTTGTGGGATGGCTCGGTCTTATCATCATCGGCAGCGTGCTCGTCTCCATCTTTGCCGCCTCGAAGATCATGAAGCCGCTGCGTCTGCTGGAGGAGGCGGCGGCGGCGATCAATCCCGACGGTACCCTGCCGCATATAGCGGAAAGCGGACCGGGAGAAATCCGCGCGACCGCGCAGGCGCTCAATGGCCTGTCGGCGCGGGTGAAGGCCGCCACGGAAAGCCGTATGCGGCTCGTTGCCGCCGCCGGACACGATCTGCGAACGCCGATGACCCGGATGCGCCTGCGGGCCGAGTTCATTCAGGATGATGAAGAGCGGCGCAAGTGGTTTGCCGATCTCGAGGAGCTCGACAGGATCGCCGACAGCGCGATAGGGCTGGTCCGGGAAGAGATTTCCAAGGACAGTCTGGAGCAGGTCAGGCTCGACAAGATCGTTGGCGATATCGTCACCGAGTTGAAAGCGATCGATATGAACGTCACGAGCGGCGAACTGGAGCAGGCAACGATCAGTGCAGGCCCTCTCGCCGTCACCCGAGCCTTGCGGAATCTGCTCATCAATGCGGCAACACACGGCCAGTCGGCGACAGTGACGGTGACGCATCTTGGCAATAGGGCCGTTGTGCGAATTGTCGATACCGGGCCTGGTATTCCGGAGGATCGGCTCAATCAGGTGTTCGAACCCTTCTTCCGGATCGACATTGCCAGGCAAAGGTCTTTTCCGGGAGCAGGCCTTGGCATGGCCATTGCGCGTGAAATCGTTACCCGATTCGGGGGGGAAATCACGGTCCGTAACCGTCAGCCGCGTGGATTGGAGCAGGTCGTGTCGTTCAAGAGCGCCGGGGCCAAAGTCGCAAGCTAGAGCAATTCCAGGAAAAGTGCGATGCGGTTTTCCATCCGGAATTGCGTGAACCAAAGAGATAGAGCGGTTCAGAGATTCCGTGAAGAGCTGAACCGCTCCAGCACGAGCGACGTGACTCAAATCATCGTGGCATCGCAGCTTGGCCATCCCTTGCAGGGATGGGATCAGCTGACGGAATATCCGCGCGATCAAACAGGCTTTACTTGCGTAGAACTCTCGAAAATTCTACATAAACCACTATTGAAAGTAAGATTATAGAACTTACCAAATAGTTCGTGCTGGCGGAAAAGCCGAGACATTAAATTTCCCCAAAATGCCTTGTTTCAGCAACATTCAGAAATGTCAGTGGCGGCAACTGATGTAAAATCGTGGTCGATCAGCAGCTTGGCTCGAGCAGGCTTTGGTCGCCCCGCATACCCGGCTTCGCCATGACGCCCCCAACACGAATGGCGAAGCCGGATTGCTTTCCGGCTCCGCCGTTGATTTTTTTCCAGAAATATCAGTCTCTTGATAATGCCGCGACAGGGTCCAGCAACGATGCGTTGCGGGCTGGCAGGTAGCCGAAGGTCAGGCCGATCGCGCAGGAGCATGCGAAGGCCAGAATGATCGAACTTGCGGAATAGACGAGCGTGAAGTTCGATCCGAAATAGTTGAAGGCGAAGCCGAAGCCGAGCGCCGTCGCGATGCCGAAAGCACCGCCCAGCAGACATACGAGGACGGCTTCGATCAGGAACTGCTGGAGAATGTCGTGACGTCTCGCGCCGACTGCCATACGCACGCCGATCTCGGCGATACGTTCCGACACCGAGACGAGCATGATGTTCATGACACCGATACCTCCGACCAGCAGCGATATGACGGCGATCGCCGAGACGAGCAGGGTCATCGTCCGGGTCGTGCTGGTAATGGTCTGACGAATATCGTCGGTATTGAGGATAAAGAAATCCTTGGTGCCATGGCGGAGCTCCAGAAACTGGGAGACGGCCGCCTCCGCGGCAACACTTTCGGTATTGTCGGCGACTCGTACCGTGACGCTGCGCAGCGACATATCGCCCAACAGGCGGGCTTGGACACTGGTATAGGGTAGATAGACGGAAAGATTGTCACTTGAGCCGAAGCCGCCTTGCTGGGAGGCGATGACGCCGATGATGCGCGCGGGAACCTTGCCGACGAGAATGGTTTGCCCAAGCGGATCGAGCCCCTGATCGGCGAACAAGGTCGTCGCCGTGTTCTGATCGATGACCGCATCCTGCGACAAGCGTTTCACGCTGTCCGCGTCGAAGAATCTGCCCATGATAAGTTTCGATCCCTTCACGGAAAAATACGTGTCTCCCACGCCATTGATGAGGGCGTTCGCCTCCATCGAGCCGAATCGCACGGTGCTGCTGGTCGAGACGGTCGGTGTAACAGCCGCGACATAGGTCAATTTCGCCAAAGCATCGGCGTCGGCGACCACCAGGGTCTTGATGCGGCCGGAGCGCGTATCGCCGAAGCTCTTGCCGGGAAAGATTTCCAGCGTGTTGGTGCCGAGGCTATTGATATTTTCCAGAACCTTTCGCTGTGACCCCTCGCCGAGCGCGACGACGCTGACGACCGAGGCTATGCCGATGATGATGCCGAGCATGGTCAGGAACGTGCGCAGCCGATGGGCTTTGAGTGCAAGGACCGCCATCCGGAAGGCTTCCGTCAGCCGACCGGCCATCTCCCGCCAGCCGGATTTGCCGAAGCCGGCCGCGGTAGCGGAGGCTCGCAATGCTGGAGCTTTGCAGCACGTACGTCGATCGGTAACGATCCGTCCGTCGGAGATCTCGATGATGCGATCGGCGCGCGCGGCGACATTCATGTCGTGGGTGACGATGACGACCGTGTGGCCCTCGCCATGGAGCTCGCCAAGAATACGCAGGACTTCCTCGCCGCTCTGCCGGTCAAGGGCGCCCGTGGGCTCGTCGGCAAGAATGACGTTGCCGTTATTCATCAGGGCGCGCGCGATCGAAACTCGCTGCTGCTGGCCGCCCGAAAGCTGGCCCGGGCGATGGCTGTTTCGTTCGCTCATGCCGAGCCGCTCAAGAAGCGCCGCCGCGCGCGCTCGTCTTGTTTCACCTGACTGCCCGGCATAGATGGCCGGTACCTCGACATTGCCGATCGCCGTCAGCTCGGAAAGCAGATGATAGCGTTGAAAGATGAAGCCGAAATGCTCTCTGCGCAGTTTGGATAGCGCATCGCTGTCTAGGCGATGCGTCTCTTCGCCGGCGATCGCATACGTGCCGGAGGTCGGGCGGTCCAATAGACCGATGATGTTCATCAGCGTGGATTTCCCCGAACCGGAAGGCCCGACGATCGCGACCATTTCGCCTTCGGCGATAACAAGATCAACATCCTGCAAGACTGCGATCGTGCGGTCCCCGGATTGATATTCGCGGCGCACGCGCTTCAGTTCGATAATCGGAGAAGGCATGGGTCAGAACCCCATTGGAGGGGGAGGGCCGCCACTGCTGCTCTTGGTGATCGTCGTGCTTGCCTCGCCGACCACGACATTCTCTCCTTCGGAGAGACCAGACAGGATTTCGGCAGAGACGTTGTCGTTGAGGCCGACCATGACGTTGCGGCGGATCCTCTTGCCGTTGTCGCTCAAGACCTGAACAGCGCGGGATCCTTCGGCGGATTTGGCGCCCAATGCGGAGGAAGGGATGGTGAGCACATTCTTGGCCTCTCCGAGAACGATGTGAACCTCCGCCGACATGTAGGTGCGAAAGTAATTATCGGGGTTCTGCACTGCAAACACACCATTGTAGTAGATCGCCGAGGTGGAGGATGACGATGTCGTACTGCTGCTCGATGACGCCGTGGTGGACGACGAGGTGATGCTGCTGTCGCTGGTGATCGATTCAGGTGCCGGCTCGATCGACTGCAACGTGGCCTCATGCCGGGTATTCGGATCGCCAAGGATGGTGAAATAGATCGGCTGCCCCACTTTGATCTTGACGACATCAGCTTCGGAGATCTCGGTGCGAACGATCATCGTATCGACTTGTCCGAGGATGACGATAGTCGGCGCCGATTGCGCCGCGTTCACCGTTTGGCCCTGTTGATTGACGATGGCGAGCACCGTGCCGTCCATCGGCGCTGTGATGCGCGTGTAGGAAAGATTGGCGCGCGCGGTTTCCACCGCAACTTCGGCCGATGTGATTTGCGCGTCGAGAGCGGCAATTTGGGCAGTGATCTTCTTGACGCTCGCTTCCGCGCTGTCGAGGTCCGCCTTGGAGCCAGCCTGATTGTGGAAGATCGTCTGCTGGCGGACGAGCGTCGTCTGCGCGTTTTCAAGATCGGCCTCGCTTTCCTGGCGCTGTGCCCTAACGTTCGCCAGGGAAGCCTGAGCGGTCTTCAGGTCATTGCTCTGTGTGGTCGAGTCGATTTCGGCAACAAGGCTGTCCTTCTTGACGGTATCGCCAAGCTTGACATGAACAGCCGTGATCCGACCGGAGACCTGTGCACCGACTGCAACCAGCTTGATCGGTCTGAAGGTGCCGGATGCGAGTACGGCTTCCTCGACATTGCCTCGCGCCACCGGCGCCGTGATGGCCGATGCCGTCTGCCGGTCGAAATAACCGTATCGGAAAGAGAGAATGCCGATTGCGGCAAGGGCGAGGAGACTTGCATAGAGCATGTGCCGCGGTCTGATGCTCCGCTTTGGGAGCGCTCTGGCGGGAGGGGAGCTTGCGTCCTTGGCATGTTTCGGACTGACGGTCGGCGGTGCCTTATGTTCCAGGGTGTTCAGCATGAGATTATTTGACCTTGGCCAGATGGGGACCCGTATCGGCGTCAACGACGACAGGCGTGGAGACATCGACCTGTCCGTCCCAACCTCCACCCAGCGCCTTGTTGAGTGCAATATAGTCGGTAGCGATCGATGCTCTGCTCTGGATCACGTTTTCTTCAGCGCTATAGAGCGAGCGTTCAGCATCCAGCACGTCGAGAAAGTCGATAACGCCGGCCTTGTTCATCGTATGCGAGAGGTCCGAGGCCCGGCGGTAGGAGCTGCTGGAGGAGACGAGCTTGTCGTACTTCAGCCGTTCCTGGGTCAGCGATACGATAGCATTCTCGACATCCTCCATGGCGGAAAGAACAGCCGATTGGTAGGCGATGAAATATTGATCCCGTTCGGCCTTGGCGACGTCCACGGCGGCCTTGAGCTGTCCGCCCTGGAAGATCGGTACCGTCAGAGTCGGGCCGAATGTCCATCCGATGGAGGACTTCTTTGCAAGATCGCCGATACTGGCTGCCGACGATGAAATGTCGCCGGTCAGGGAGATCGAAGGATAACGATTGGCTTCGGCCTGACCGATCTTCGCGGTATATTGTGCAAGCTGCCGTTCTGCCAGACGAACATCCGGCCGTGAAATCAGGATATTGGCGGGAATGCCGACGGAGACATTCATCTTCGGGCTCGGAATCGGACCGCTGCCCTTGAGCCTGTCCTCAAGCGTGGCCGGAGGCTTGCCCAGCAGCACACCCAGGCGATGGACAGCTTCCGAATAGGAGATTTCGTAGGTTGGGATATCAGCCTCCGTGCTGTTAGCGAGCGCGTCAGCCTTGGCGGTATCGACGCCGGTGGCGCTGCCTGCCTGATATTCTGCATGGGTAAGAGCAGCACTTTCGCGCTGCGATGCGGCGGTGCGCTTAGCCAGATCGCGTAGCGCTTGATATTCACGCGCCTGGACATAATAGGATGCGACATCGCCGATCAGGGTCAGCATGGTGTCGCGCAGCTGCTTATCCGCAGCATCGACGCCGTATTTCGCCGCTTCCGCGGCGCGCTTGTTGCCGCCGAAGAGATCGAGCTCCCAGCTGGCGTCGAACCCCCCGTTATACAATGTGGAAAAGGTTGCATCTGTCGTGCCGCCTTCTGCAGCCGACGTGCGTGTGCGTGCCGCGGAAGCCGTTGCCGATGCCGTTGGCAGCAATGCGCCCCTCTGCTCCCGATAGGTGGCGCGCGCTTCGCGGATCTTTGCCTTGGCTGTCGCAACGTCAAGATTGCCGGCGATCGCCTCCGCGATGAGCGCATCAAGGGTCGGATCCTTGAGCTGTTTCCACCATTGCGACAATTGCGGGGTTTGCGAGGGCTTGCTTGTGGCCTTGCTGCCCCAATGCGTCGGCACGGCAAGGTCGGGTGTCTTATAATCCGGCCCTACGACACAGCCTGTCAATGTTCCGACGAATATGGCGGCAATGGCAATATTCGACGGTCCCGTGTTTGAGCGCAAACATATCGGCAAGATTTCCATCCCTGGCTTGTTGATGCAATGCACTGGCCTCGATTGGGGCCAGGAAGACGTGGAGCGTGAGGGAGACCATCGCTTTTCCCCTGCGAAGAAGGAATGGCAGTGCTCACACGCCATTGGTCCGGGAGCGCCGGGCGGGGCGTTCCCGGACCATTCGGCCCGGCGAAGGGCCGCTCCTTCCAACCAACAGGGGCGTCCGGGGGGATCTCGATTGGCTGGAAGCGGAGAGGAAATGGTCTGTCGTGGTGAGGTGGAGGGTTTCGCCCAGAAAGACCCTCCATTGATGATCAGTGGAACGGATGCGGGCCGGGAACGAGCAAGCGTTCCGCGTCCGCCAGTTTGGTGAGCTGATCGGCGTTCAACATGTTGCGCAGAGCCACAGCTTTGTCCTTGAGAGCCTTGGCCTTCGCGGCACGATCCAGTACGCGATCGGCTAGGCGCTCTCCGAAAAGTTGAGCTTGCCCGTCGCTCTGATGGGCAGCCTGGGACGCGGCATCGTCGTCGGGCGCCGGCAGGTCCGGCAGCTCGCTCTTTGCGGGAGTCAGGAGATCGATCAGGGCGCTGGTATAATCCCGCCAGGCGTCGAGCTGGTTACTGCGGACGCCGATCAAGGTTTCGAGCGCTGACAATTTTTCCGCGATCATCAGGGCCGGGTTCGGTCTATGTGGAGGCCCCGGGGGCATGGGCATACCCCCGCCAGAGGCCATCATCGGCCCTTCGGGATGACGGTCCTGGAAATACCAGCCGTCCGATGGCGGGCCGACCGGACCCGGTTGCGCGGTCTCTGCGCCTGCAGGCTTTTGCTGCTGGGATTCGATTTCTGCACCGGCTGCATAAGCTGAGACGGTTGCACCGCCAATTGCCGTTACCAATAAAGCCGCGACGATAAGTCGTTTGTTCATAATCAATGCCTTCGCTACGAGTAACTGCAGCAAAAGCTAATGCGACCTTATGAATGCAATACGTCGATATGTTTCCTAACTTTTCCCGCAAGGGGAATATTGCGAACGAAGTTTGCTGATGGCCTGGCAGCAATGCTTCATTACAATTTCCTCTATTGTCGCCTTAAAGTTCGACTTCCAGTGTAACAACAAGCGACATTCGAGGTCGATCGCAGGTCGTAGATGGAGAGAGCTGTCGCTTGGCGACGGCTCTCTCCACAGTGTTCGCTATTGCTTGCTTCCGGAAGCAGCAGATGTCGATTGATCCGCCTCCTTCAACGCGGCCGCACATTCCTCGCAGCACACTTCCACCGATTTGCCGCCGAGATTGACCTTGATGGTCTCGGTGCCGAGTTCGCAATCGCAAGCGGCACATGTGGTTCTCTTCATCTCATGATCCTTTCCTGATCGATCCCCTTGCCAGGGCAGGATCATAAGAGCACCGATCATCATGTCGGCGCTGTCTGAATCTTTAGCGAACCGCGTAGCGCTTGGGCTTCAACTGTGCGGAGCGCTGGAATTCCGCTGGCGTCAGGCCGTAGGTCTGTTTGAACGCGGCGCTGAAATGGCTATGGCTGGAAAACCCGAGATCAAGCCCGAGCATGGTCAGGTCGTCATAGGAAGCGAGCAGATCGAGCGCGCGTGCCAGCCGAAGCCGCAGCTGATAGCGGTAAAGAGGGATGGCTTCTACCTGCTGGAAGACCTGTGTCAGGTAGACGGGCGAGACGCCGACATCCCTGGCGATCTCTGCAAGCGTCCAGCGCCGTGCAAGATCGGACGACAGAACGAGCTTTGCCCGGTCGACGAGCTTCTGCCGGCCGGAACTTGCGCCGGCCGCATGCGATGTCCGCTCGCCGAGAGAACGGCGCACCAAAGTCAACGCCAGTGTTTCGCCTTCAAGGCTCTCGGCTATATTGCGGCTGAGCCCATGGCGAAGCATAGCCACGAGTGCCTGCGCGCGCGGATCTATGCGTCGGCGCTGGCGACGAAAAATAACGTTTTCGCCGGATTGAACCTGTTCCTTCGGTGCAAGCTCCTGAAGAACGCTCTCGTCTATACTAAGATCGAGACAGGAATCACCGCCGTCAACGGGATGACTGATTCGATATTCCTGTCCGTTGTTGAAGAACAACACCTGGTTTGCTTCCGCAACGGTATCACTCTGACCAACGTGGCGCTTGAAGACGCCACGATAGGGATAGACGAGGCTCGTCTTGTGGGCGCATTCCTCTCCGCTCTTATGCCGGCATTCGCCGTTACAGACGATATCGCGGATGACGACGGTTTTCGTCTTCAGCAGCAAGGCGGTCGAAATTTCTGACATGCCGAACTTCCCCATCCCGGCGTTAACGCCCGTCGCACCAGCGGAGCTTAGCACATCCTGCGCCATTTTTAGTAGCGACTATAAATATGAACATCGCTCCCCTTCTGGCCTCGGGAAAGGCCAATGTCCTTCAACTGATCGTCCGACAGTTCCAGAAGCGCATTGCGGTTCCTGCGCTCGACCATCTTGCGTGCGAGCATGCGTGCAAGGTCCTGCAACGCCGAAAAAGGCGAGCGTCGAGCCTTGCGGAAAGCGCCGGCCGGTTCGGAAGAGGTGATGATGTTTGTGGCTTGCATGGCGATACTCCATCGGTTGCTTCGATGAGAGCAGTGAACCACTGGAGCCGTGTTCGCGCTGTCAGATAATTTAGCAATCGAACGCGGCTGCAGCCTTTCGGAAAAGTGATTATATTTGTATTTTCCTTGTCGACATAGGTCTTGCGGCAACGATAGTGTCGGCGCTGCTCCGCATGTTGCGACAATCACATCATGCAGGGCGACGATCATTAAGGAGAGTAGGAATGTCGTGGCAACATCCAGTACCCCGGATCACCGCGGAGGAAAGACAACAGCGCCTTTCAAGCCTTCGAAACCGGATTGATGCAAGGGGATGGGCCGGAATGCTGCTCGGGCCGACCGAAAGCCTCCGCTATTTCACCGGTCTGGTCTGGCATGCGAGCGAGCGGTTTCTCGGCGCATTGGTGACGCCGACAGAACTCTACTACATCGTACCGGGCTTTGAGCGTAGCAGGGTGGAAACCCTGCCGCATCTACCGGCCGAGATCCTGGAATGGCAGGAGGAAGAGAGCAGCGCGGCATTGATCGCCCGCTTGCTCGGGAATGCCGGCATCTTGGCGCTCGACGACAGCATGCCGCTTTATTTCTACAACGCCCTGGCGGCCGAGCTTGGAGCTGAAAGGCTTGTGAATGGCGGGCCGATCATCAACGGTATGCGCCGCATCAAATCTCCGGCCGAAATCGCGCTCATTCAATATGCCATGAACCTGACGCTGGGCGTACACAGGCAGGCTCATGCCTTACTCAAGCCGGGAATTCGCGCATCGGAAGTCGTCGAATTCATCGACCGGCGGCATCGCGAGGCGGGCGCCGATGGTGGCTCGACCTTCTGCATCGTATCCTTCGGCGAAGCCACGTCCCTGCCGCACGGCGCAGATGGCGACCAGACGCTTGGCGAAGATGACGTCATTCTGGTGGATACGGGTACCCGCATCGACGGCTATCATTCCGACCTGACGCGGACCTACAAGCTGAAGAGCGGCGATAGCGCCTTCGAGGATGCATGGGCGATCGAACGGGAGGCGCAGCAGGCCGTTTTCGACGCGGCAAAGCTGGGCGCTGCCTGCTCCAGCCTGGATGATGCGGCGCGCGCTGTACTCGCCAGACACTCGCTTGGCCCCGATTACAAGCTGCCGGGACTGCCGCATCGCGCCGGTCACGGCCTTGGCCTCGAAATTCACGAAGAGCCTTATATCGTGCGCGGCAACACGACGGTGCTGCAGGCGGGCATGTGCTTCTCAAACGAGCCGATGATCGTCTTTCCGAAGAAATTCGGCATCCGGCTCGAGGACCACATCTATATGGCGTCGGATGGGCCGCACTGGTTCACACAGCCGTCCAGCGGACCGACGGAACCCTTTGCGAGCTGAGAATTTCTAGACAGGGCGGCCGTCAAGCCGCCCTTTTTCCATCCTCATCGAAGACATGCAGATGCTGCGCCGGGAAGGAGACGTTCACTTGCGTTCCCATACTCAAAGCAGTGCGATCCAGGGTGAATACCTTAAACGGAAGGCCGTGCAGCGAAAGATGCAGGATGATGCCGAAGCCGGTGGGTTCGATGAGTTCGACATTGGCCGTCATGTCGGACGGGTTGGACGATAACACGACATGCTCAGGCCGAATGCCGAGCGTGATCTTCGCAGCGGTTGCCAATTTGAGCGGCTCCGCAAGCGAAACGAGCGTGCCGTCCCTGAGCTTGACGGCATTACCCTGGTAAGTCGCATCGAGGAAGTTCATACCGGGTGAACCAATGAAGCCGGCCACGAAGAGATTGGCGGGGCGGTCGTAGAGTTCGAGCGGGCTGCCGACCTGCTGAACCACCCCGCCATGCATGGCAACGATGCGGTCCGCCAGCGTCATCGCCTCGATCTGATCGTGAGTCACATAGATCGAGGTTGCCTTCAGGTCGCCATGCAATTTCTTGATCTCGGCACGCATCTGCTCACGCAAGCGGGCGTCGAGATTCGACAGCGGCTCGTCGAAGAGGAAGGCTTTCGGCTGGCGCACGATGGCGCGGCCCATGGCGACGCGCTGGCGTTGGCCGCCTGAAAGCGCCTTCGGCCGGCGTTCGAGCAGGGGATCGAGGCCGAGCTTGGATGCCGCGCGAGCGACAGCCTTGGCAATGCCATCCTTGGCCACCCTCCGCAGCCGCAGGCTGTAGCTCATATTGCCGGCGACATTCATATGCGGGTAGAGCGCATAGGACTGAAAGACCATGGCTATGTCGCGGTCCTTCGGATGCAGCTCGTTGACACGATTGTCGGCAATGCGGATTTCGCCGCCGCTGATGTCCTCAAGGCCGGCGATCATGCGAAGCAGGGTGGACTTGCCGCATCCCGAGGGGCCGACAAGAACGACAAACTCCCCATCCTTGATCCTGAGATCGATGTCATGCAGCACCTGCACGTGGCCGTAGGCTTTTTTGACGTTCTGAATATCGATCGATGCCATATGACTAACCCTTGACCGCGCCGGCCGTCAGGCCTTGCACGAGATAGCGTTGGATGAGCAGGAAGAAGAGCGCGGCCGGAATGAGCGCCATGACGCCCGCCGCCATCATCTGCCCGAAATCCACCGAGAATTTCGAGACGAAGGTGAGAAGCCCGACCGGGAAGGTCGCCGCCTGATTGCCATTGATGAGCATCAGCGCGAAAAGCAGCTCGCTCCATGCCGCCGTGAAGACGAAGCCGAGCGTCGCCGCAATACCGGGCAGCGTCAGCGGCAGGATGATTTGCCGAAAGGCGGTGAACTGCGTCGCACCGTCTATCATGGCAGCCTCTTCCAGATCCTTCGGAATGCCGTCGAAGAAGGATTGCATCAGGAAGGTCGCGAAAGGCACGTTGAAGGCCGTGTAGACGATGACAAGGCCGGTCAAGCTGTTGGTCAGGTGCAGCGGCGTTAGGATCTTGAAGATCGGCGCCACCAGCATGACCAGTGGAAACATCTGCGTCAGCAGCATCAGCGCCACGATCCAGTATTTGGCGCGGAAATTGAAGCGCGAGAGCGCATAGCCGGAGAGCGACGCACAGATGGTCACCGCGATCGCCGTCGAGGCAGAGACGATCAGGCTGTTCTTGAAGAAGGTCGGAAAGTCACTGTGCTGCAGCACGAAGGCATAGTGTTCCCAGGTCGTGCGCGACGGCCACATGCGTACACCCTCGGTATAGAGCAGATCATTCGGCGTCACCGAGACCTTCAACAGCCAGAAGAGCGGGAAGAGCGCGAAGGCAACGTAGCAAAGAATGGCCAGTCGATGCGCGATGGTGGGAAGGACGGATCGTCTCATGGCTCAATCCTTGTTCAGCAGGGTCTGCCGCAGCAGGATGATCAGCATGGAATAGGCAAGCAGGAGGACCAGCAGCACCAGGGCAATGGCCGAGGCATAGCCGAAATCCAGCCGCTTGAAGGCTTGCGTGAAGATATAGCTCGCGACGATCTGCGTGCGGTCCGCCGGCCCGCCCCCGGTCATAACGACGATCAGATCGGCGAAATTGGAGATCCAGACCGTTCGTAGGAGGATCGTGATGGCGATGGTCGGCGCCAGGAAAGGAAGCGTGATCGAACGAAAGCGCTCGAACCAGCCGGCGCCGTCGATCGAAGCCGCCTCATAAAGATCGCGCGGGATCGCCTGAAGGGCTGCCAGGAGCGTGATCGCGAAAAAAGGAATGCCCCACCAGACATTGGCGATGATCGGCCCCCACATCGCATAGTTCGGATCGGACAGGATATTGCCGGGCTCACTCATCAGCCCCATAGCATAGAGCCAATGCGGGATCGGTCCGATGACCGGGTTGAACAGCCAGGACCAGTTGAGGCCGGCGAGGAAAGAAGGAACGGCCCAGGGCAGGAATACCAGCGCCTGAACGATCGATCTGCCGAAAAACGGTTTGTCCAACAGAAGTGCCAGGATCAGCCCGAAGATGAACTGCAGCACCACGGAGGCGCCGGTCCACCAAAGTGTATTCTTCAGTGCCCAGTAGAAGGCCTTATCCTTGGAGAGCTCGCGAAAGTGTTCCAGGCCGATGAAGCCGCCGGAAAACGGATTGAGCAGTTGAATATCGCGAAAGGCGTAGGATATGCCGATTGCCAGCGGCACCAGCATCACGGCGATGATGAGGATGAGGGCAGGGGCGCTGTAGAGATAGGGCTCCGAGGCGTCGGCGAGGCGCTTTAGCCACGGCCTGCGGTCGTGGCGCCTCTCGAGCGTGTCGGTGATCGAAGTCATCTGCAAGAGTTCCCGTTCGCGGCGTTCGAACGCCGTCTGTTTCAATTGGGCAGAGATGGCGGCGGATTGCTCCGCCGCCGCATGTGCGTTCTATTTCTTGGCCAGGAATTTCTGCTGGGCCTTGGTCAGGTAATCGGCCCATTGATCGGCGAGGTCCTTTGCCGAGATATCGCCGAGCAATGCCTGCTGCGAGGTCTTGATGGCGAGGGAATCCTTGAAGAAGGCGAATTCCTCAAGGTAGGTCGGCATGACGGTGGGAACGGTGTCCTTGTCGGCCAGTTCCTGGAACCAGCCCTTGAACTGATCGCCGGCATAGAAGGGGTCCTTTTCCGCGGCCGTATAGGCCGGCAAGGCGCCGATCTTCTTGTTCCATTCCAGATTGCCTTCCTTGCCTTCAAGGGTCGCGATCAGCTTCCAGGATAGATCCTTGTTCTGGCTTGTCGCGAACATCGACCAGCCGGCGTAGCCAATGGTCGGGAAGGACTTGCCATCGGGACCCTTCGGCAGCGGCGCTACGCCGAAATCATCCTTTTTCATGCGTTCGGCGACTGCGATCAAGGCGTCCGGATCCTGATCGAGGAAGGCGCAGGTGCCGGAATAAAAGCCGGCAACGACTTCGTTGAAGCCCCAGTTGACGCTATCCTTCGGCGCATAACCCTTCTTGTAGAGATCGACCATCCACTCGATGCCCTTGGCCCAGCCGGGGCTGTTCATCGTCGAGGTGCCGTCATCCTTGAAGTACTTGTTGTCGCCGGCCATGGAAGCGGCAAAGATCATCCAGCCGTTGAGACCACCCGGACCGCCGCGCATGCAATAGCCGTATTTGCCGGGCAGCTTGGAGATCGCCTCGGATGCCTTGACGAATTCGTCCATCGTCTTCGGCGGCTCGGCGACGCCGGCATCCTTCAGGATCTTCTTGTTGTAGAACATGGCGCGCAGATAGAAGCCGTAGGGCAGCATATAGGCGGTGTTCTTGACATCGCGGCCGAGTTGAAGCGCGCGGGGCGTCAGCTCGCTCGTATGCTCCCACTTGGCAAGGTAAGGCTCGAGGCTTTCCAGCATGCCATTATTGCCATAGAGCGAGAGCCAGGTGTCCGGCATTTCCATCACGTCGGGCGTATCGCCGGCAGAGACCATGGTGGCAAATTTCTGGAAGGCCTCGTTCCAGGGCAGGGAGATGATGTCGACCTTGGTGCCTGGGTTCGCGGCTTCGAACTTTGCGACGATCGACTTGAGCGTCTCGGTGCGCTCCGGGCTGGTGATGACTTCCACGAGCTTCAGAGTCGTATCGGCAAAGGCGGTGCCGCCCATCAAAGCGGTAAAGAGTGCTGCCGTTATCAGTCTTTTCATGTTGGTTCCCCTTTTTGGATTTTCCTCTCAGATTGACGATGTCACGAGGCGGCGGCGATTGCCTCCTCGAGTTCCTTCCACAGGGCCTCGGTTCCTTCGAGGCCGACATGGAGACGTACGGAGCGCGGATTGATGCCAAAAGTATGCGCCGAATTCGGCTGCGCCTTCTGCTGCAGCACGACTTCGCCCGGCACGATCAGGCTCTCATGTCCGCCCCAGCTCACACCCAGCTTGAAGAGCGTGAGGCGATCCGCGAATGCACGCACGTCGACGCCTTCGCGGAAGATGAAAGAAAACAGGCCCGAGGTGCCGTTCAGGCCGGATGGCAGACGGTTGGCCAAGCCCGGATGGCAGACCTGCTCAACGACATCGAGCTCCTGCAGGCGTTTGGCGATGGTCAGCGCCGCCGCCTCATGCGCCTTCATGCGAATCGGCAGGGTGCGAAGGCCGCGGATCAGGAGCCATGCGTCGAAGGGCGAGAGCTTGCCCCCGAGATAGGGGTAGGCTTCGGCTTTCAGGCGAGCGATCATCTCCTTCGAGCCGGCAACGACACCCGCGACCACGTCGCTGTGCCCACCGAGATATTTGGAGGCGGAATGGATGACGAGATCGACGCCGAGCTTCAGCGGCTGCTGGAAATAGGGAGTTGCCCAGCTGTTGTCGATCATCGAGACGACGCCGTGCTGTTTGGCGAGTGCAGCGAGCGCGCCGACGTCATGCGCTTCCATGACCCAACTCGTCGGGCTTTCCATGTAGAACACCTTGGCGCCGGGAAGCGCCTTAGCGACCGCTTCTTCGTCGCGACCATCGACATAGGTCACGTCCACCTTCATGCGCTTTAAAACCGTGCCGAAGAGGCGGAAGGCATCGGGATAGACATGCTTGACCGCAACGATCCGATCGCCCGGCTCGACAAAACTCAGCACTGCAGATGAGATCGCCGCCATACCGCTGGCAAAACCGAGCGCATCCTCGCCGCCCTCCAGCTTCGCCAGCATCTCCTCGAACATGCGCACCGTCGGGTTGAGACCGCGCGTATAGATCGGCCGCACCTTTTCGCCGCGATAGGAGGCGATCATTTCGTCATAGTTCGAGAAAGTGAACAGCGACGTCTGGAAGATCGGCGGTACGACGGCTTCGGCAAAATTGCCGTCGTCGTGAGCTGTAATAAGGGATGCAAGTTCGAACGGCTCTAGCCCGTCGGTCATTGGGACATTTCCTTGATGTCTTCCTCGACGACGTCGAGAATTTTCAGTGTTTCGGCGCGCGCTGCTTCGGGATCCTGGTCGACGATCGCGTTGAACAGCGTGCGGTGATAGGGAAAGGAGCGGCGAGCAAAATCCTGCCGATCGAAGGGATGCTCCCAGAAGCGCTCGAAGGTTTCTCTCATCTGTTCGAGAAGCTGCCGGAACAGCGGGTTATGCGTGGCGTCATAGACGGCAAGATGGAAGGCAAGATCCTCGGGCCCGGATGTGCCCTTGGCCATGTGCACGCGCTCCATCTCGTTGAGTTTCTCTTCGATGATGATGAGGTCTTCGTCGGTGCGCTTTCTCGCAGCCACCATGCCGGCCTCGCATTCAATGCCGCGGCGGACCTCCAGCGTCTGCAGCAGCGCATCGCGCAGATGTGACGGGTTGAAGGAAAGCGGCATATGGATCGTCGCCTTCGAAACCGGCTTCAGCAAATAGGTGCCGCTGCCTTTGCGCGTCTCCATGACGCCGAGCGCCTGGAAATAAGTGATCACCTCGCGAATGGTGGAGCGCCCCACGGAAAGCGCGGTCATCAACTCGCGCTCGGTCGGAAGCCGGTCGCCTGCCTGCAGCTTGGACGATTCGATGAAGGTCGACAGCGCCTCGATGACTTGCTGCGTCCGGTCGATGGAAGGAAGAGGGGTAAGCACGGGTTTTGTCATGGGACAGTAAATTGGTCTGACATCTGCCATCAGGTCAATATCTTTTTCTTAGCACGGTCATTTTTCCAGCCCTCAAATTTTTAAGGACGGAAAGCGCGCGGTAACGAAGGTTGTTTGCGGCCTTCAAGAGCACCGGCAGCGCTGATAGAAGGAACGTGTTGTGAGTCCCGGGCTGGAAGAGAATGGCCGCAAGAGATCGATATTCACGGAAGCTGGAATGCGCGAAATGCGACCACACCGGCTTTGCTGAAGTTTCCGAAACTGACGATCGTCGGGCGACGAGCCGCGATTTCAAGATAGACGAGATGCCGCGCGGCTTTTCCACGGAACGGCCATCGACCGATCCGCGCAAGCATATGGTGCGCTGCCGATGCGGCTCGGTATTTCCTTTCGAGCAGGACACGATTTATGCACCGGGCGGCGAGCCGCGGCGCAGAAAAGCATAGGCCGAAAAGAAAAAAGCCCCGCACAGGCGAGGCTAAGCTTGTGCCGCTCCGGGGAAATCGGAAGCGACGCGGCATTGTCTAACGGTCGTCTTCTCTCCCGGCTAGGTCAGTTTTGCCGATAGCGGTACGCTCACGTAAAAAAGCTCTTCATTCGTGAAATGAGATTGGTTTCCAGGCTCTCTCCTAGTGGCTGCAAAGATGCAAGGAAACTATCGTGCCGTGCAATATATTCAGCCAGCGTTCATTTTGCCACGGGCAAAAAGGCAATCACCGCAACGCCTTGCGGTCATTGAGGCCCGGTTTCTACGGCTTGCCAGCCACGTTGCCGGGCCTCGCAGATACTAAAAACCTTGGATACCCACATGCGCCTGCTTCGTGTCTTCATCGATTGGATTTGCCGCAAGCGGCGGCCGGAACAGGAAACGACCCAACATTCCGCCGATGACCCATGGGTTCTGCAGCAGATCGAAAAATTCGAGCGGGAGTTGAAGCGGTAGCAGGCTGCCGATTCGTGGTCCTGGTGCCTGATCAGCGCCGCAGGACGGCCCCATCTTTGGCGACGAGTTTGCCCGCCTTGTAGACTGCGCGTCCTCTCGGCACTGCGACGACCGCCTCGGGAATATGCTCCGCCTCCAAGGTAACGAAGTCGGCTTTGGCGCCGATCTTCAAGCCATAACCCTCCAGGCGCAGGGCCTTGGCGCCGCTTTCCGTCACGACATCGAAGGCGGTGTTCAGCTCCTCGTCGGTATAGAAGCCGGACCGATAGCCGATCATCATCGCGCGGCCCAGCATGTCGCCGTCGCCATAGGGCCACCATGAATCGCGGATGTTGTCGCTGCCACTGAAAACAGTGACACCGGCAGCCCGAAGCAAGGCGACGGGCGGGAAGGTATGGGCGCCGGGTGCGTTGGTCATGATGGAGACACCGCTCTCGGCGATCAGGGCCGCAGCGCGCTTGGCCGCTTCGATCGAGAGATCGCCAAGTCCGTAGGCGTGGCTGATCGCGACGTGCCCGCCCATGGAAAGCTTACGCGTGCGGGCGCAGATTTGCTCGATGGTGAAGAGGCCGAGCGTGCCGCCGTCATGAAGATGGATGTCCACATCGACGCCATGCTTCTCGGCGACGCCGAAAACCACATCGAGATGTTTTTCGACATCGCGATCGAAGCTTGCCGGATCGAGCCCGCCGACGAGATCGGCCCCCATGGCGATCGCCTGATCCAGAAGCTCAGGCGTGCCGGGACTCTTCAGAATGCCGCTTTGCGGAAAGGCAACAAGCTGGATGTCGATCAGGTCGCGGTATTCTTCGCGCACGGCAAGCACGGTCTCCAGCGATTTCAGTCCAACGGAACCGTCCACCATGACATGACTGCGCATATACGTGCTGCCGTTGGCAATGCAGAGTTCGAGCTGGTTTCTGGCTCTTTCGTCCATCGGCGCGGCCTGCGCCATGTTTTGCGCCTGGAAGGCAACACGTTCGTGGACGTCGAAGCCGTTGGTGCACGGCTTGTGCGGTATCCAGGCATCACCGTAAAAACTGGTATCGAGATGAATATGCCCTTCGACGAAGCCCGGCACGACGAGGGCGCCTTCAAGGTCGATGAGCTGGGAGGCAGAAATCGGTGCTCCAGTCTCGGTCATCGACACGATCCGCCCGCCCGTGACGCCGATGTCCTTGATGGAACCGTCGGCAAGTTTGGCCCGGGTAAAGAGAGTTTCGATCGTGCTCAATTTTTTCTCCATGAATCGATGGCCACCGGTCGCGCGCGAAATGCCTGGGCAGCGGATGTCCTACCGCTCGAAAGCCTCTTTCAGGCCGAAGCTTTTGCGCTCACGTAGGTCAAGATCGGCTTCGATATGCGCGATATGATGCAGCATGAGATGACAGGCCGTGTCGACATCCTTGCGCTCCAGCGCGGTGATGATGTCCCCATGCTCGGAATGGCCGCAACTGGAGGCGCTTGACTGTCCATAAAGTGCAATCACCAGCGAGGAGCGAGCAACAAGCTCCTCCATGAAGCGCTGCATGATGAGATTGCCGGAAATGGCCGCCAGCATCAGATGGAAGTCGCCTGAGGCCTTGATCTCGGCCCGGCGCGCGGATTGACCCCGCTCTCCCATAAGGCGGCCTTCTTCCACGAGGAGCTGCCGGAGCTGTGCGAGCTGGGCCGCGGTGATGTGTTCGGCCGCCGATCGCACTATCCCCGGTTCGACCAGGCGGCGCGCGGCGAATATCTGTCGGGCTTCCTCTGGCGATGGATAGGCGACGAAAGCGCCTCGGTTTTTCTCGACGCTGACGAGCCCTTCATAGGAAAGAGCCTGCAGGGCAGCACGTGCCAGTGTCCGGCTGACGTTGAAGAGAGCGCCAACATCGCTCTCGGACAGTTTCGTGCCCGGCGCAAGCCGCCGCTCCACGATCGCGTCGCGAATGGCCTCGCGGATTTGTTGCGCGCCGCTATCGGTGGCGTCGCTGGGCGTCAAAAGCGCATCTGTTGAAGAGTTCATGATCGGTAGCCTGAGTAACTGGCTGCAATGATAGACAGGTTTCGCGCGGAAGTTAAACGAAATCTGATGCAAATAAGCCTGTAAAATGTATACAATATTTTGCATAAATCGCGCACAATAGCCTATTTCCTGTGCAGATTCCTAATTGCCTATCAGAAGGCAAAATTTATTTACGGAGAAAAAATTCAGAAATTCCAGCCGGTTAGTCAACCTCCGACAAAACTGGCACGATTGATGCAGTGTCTTTCCCAAACCAAAGGGGAAGATGATGTCGAAAGCGGCAGAGATCGATATAGTGTCCGTTTCGAAGGTCTACGGCACGACCACGGCTGTCCATGCGATCAGCCTGAAGATACCGGCGGGTTCCTATTGCTGTTTCCTCGGCCCCTCCGGCTGCGGCAAGACATCGACCTTGCGCATGATTGCTGGTCACGAGGGGATTTCCTCCGGCGATATCAGGCTCGGCAATACCGTAGTTACCGATTTCCCGCCCGCCAAACGCGGCACGGCGATGATGTTCCAGTCCTATGCGCTGTTTCCTCATCTGGATCTTATCGACAATGTCGCCTTCAGCCTGAAGATGAAGGGCGTTGCCAAGGAAGAGCGCCGCGCCAAGGCCCTCGAAATGCTGAAGCTCATGCAGATGGAAGCCTACGCCACGCGCCGTCCGGCCCAACTTTCGGGCGGCCAGCAACAGCGTGTCGCGCTTGCCCGCGCCCTGATCACCGATCCGGAAGCGTTGCTGCTCGACGAGCCGCTTTCGGCGCTCGATCCCTTCTTAAAGATCCGCATGCGTGCGGAACTCAAGAAGCTGCAGAAGTCGCTCGGCATTACTTTCGTCCATGTCACGCATAGCCAGGAAGAAGCGATGGCGCTTGCCGATATCATGGTCATCATGAATGACGGCCGGATCGAGCAGGCAGGATCGCCGCGGGAGGTGTTCGAACACCCCGCAACGGCCTTCGTTGCCCGCTTCATGGGTGATCATAATGTCTTGTCCGGCCGCGTAACGTCGAGCGAAGATGGCTTGATCACCATGACCGTGCCTGAAGGGCAGGGCTTCTCGGTAAACGGGTCAGGTCGGGCCGTCGGCGAAGCCGTCGATATCGCGGTCCGCACCGACCGCGTCCGGCTTTCGCCGCCATCGGACAAAGGGCTGGGCTTCAACGGCGTCGTCTCCAATATCGAATATCGCGGCGCAACGCTGAAGATCACCGTTATCGGTGCCGGCAGCGACGATTTCACCGTCATCGCAAGCAATGACGACGATGCGACTAAATCGCTCACCGTTGGCGATGCTGTCTCACTGAGTTGGGCTCAGGAGGATGCAATCCTTCTCGGCCGTATATCCGCATGAAAATCCGAAGCATTAAAAAAGGGGAACTGACATGACGACTGAAACCAGGACTGAGAAGACCACGAAGGGCATTTCCCGCCGCTCGCTGCTGAAGACCGGCGCTGCCGCTCTCGGCGCCATGGCCGGCTCCGGCGTAATCACCGGTTTCCCGACCATCTGGGCGCAATCGAACATCACGCTGCGCCAGTTCGGTACCGGCGTTTCGAACATCAATGCCATTGCGGAGAAGTGCAAGGCCGATCTCGGCATCACGCTCGAGATGACCGCGACCGATTCCGATGCCGCCGCGCAGCGTGCGGTGACGCAGCCGAACAGCTATGACATCGCCGACATCGAATACTGGATCGCCAAAAAGGTCTTCCCGACCGGCGTCTTGCAGCCGATGGACGTCAAGAAGCTGAAATATTACGACAAGATCGTGCCGCTCTTCATCACCGGCAAGCTGAAGCCGGATAGCGTTATTGCGCAGGGCACGGCGCCGCACACCGTCGGCTTCGTCGAAGGACAGGGCTCCAAGAAGTTCGCCAAGGAGCCGACGCAGTGGATGACGATGGTTCCAACCATCTACAACGCCGATACGCTCGGCATCCGCCCGGACCTCACCGGCCGTCCGATCAACAGCTGGGCCGACATTCTCGATCCTGCTTTCAAGGGCAAGACCGCGATCCTCAACATCCCGTCGATCGGCATCATGGATGCCGCGATGATCATGGAAGCCGCCGGCAAGATCAAATATGCCGACAAGGGCAACATGACGAAGGCGGAAATCGACAAGACGATCGACTTCCTGATCAAGACCAAGGGCGATGGCCAGTTCCGTGCCTTCTGGAAGTCCTTCGACGAAAGCGTCAACCTGATGGCATCAGGCGAAGTGGTCATCCAGTCCATGTGGTCGCCCGCGGTTGCTGCCGTCCGCTCCAAGGGCATTGCCTGCACCTTCCAGCCGCTCAAGGAAGGCTATCGCGCCTGGGGCGGCGGTCTCGGCCTTGCCTCGCATCTCAAGGGTGCGCAGCTCGACGCGGCTTATGAATATATCAACTGGTACACCTCCGGCTGGGTCGGCGGCTATCTCAACCGCCAGGGCTACTATTCCGCCTGCATGGAAACGGCCAAGAACTTCATGTCGGCCGATGAATGGGGCTACTGGATCGAGGGCAAGCCGGCGCAGGGCGATATCCTCTCTCCGGAAGGCAAGGTCATGGAGAAGGCCGGCGCCGTTCGCGACGGCGGTTCCTTCGAAACCCGCATGGGTGCGGTTGCCTGCTGGAACTCGGTCATGGACGAGGACCGCTACATGGTTCGTCGCTGGAACGAATTCATCGCTGCCTAAGCTGCAATCGATCATCGCCTCTCCCCGTCCGATACGGGGGGAGGATCCAATCAATGGAGAAGCCGGACCATGGCGACAATCGCTTCCTCGGATGCGGAGCAGGAAACTCAAAAGGCCCGACGCGGTTTAGCCGTGCCCGGCTGGGCGGTTGCTTATCTGCAGGCAACGCCGCTGTTCCTCATTCTCGGCTTCTTCTTCCTGTTACCGATCGCCATGATCGGCGTCGTCAGTTTCTGGGATTATGATTTCGCTGGCCTTTATCCGGCATTCCTGACCACGAATTATACCGATACGCTCGGTTCGTGGGTTACATGGAAAACCTACCTCAACACATTGAAATTCACAGCAATTGTCTGGGCGCTGACGCTCTTCATCGGCTTCTGGGTCGCCTATTTTCTTGCCTTCCATATTCGCCGAACCTCGACGCAGATGATCCTTTTCCTCGTCTGCACCGTGCCCTTCATGACATCCAACATCATCCGCATGATCTCATGGATACCCGTTCTCGGGCGCAACGGGCTGGTCAATTCGACGCTGATCGAGATGGGCCTCATCCCGCAGCCGATCGAATGGCTGCTCTATTCCGATTTCGCCGTCGTGCTCGCCATGGTCCATCTCTATACGCTCTTCATGGTCACTCCGATCTTCAACACGCTGATGCGTATCGACCGTTCGCTGTTTGAAGCCGCGCGCGATGCCGGCGCCAGCGGATGGCAGGTATTGTGGAATGTGGTGATCCCGCTTGCCAAACCCGGAATGGCGATCGGCAGCATCTTCGTCGTCACGCTCGTCATGGCGGATTTTTCCACTGTGCAGGTGATGTCGGGCGGCCAAAGCGCATCCATCGCGCTGATGATGAAGAACCAGATGTCGCTGCTGCAATATCCGGCAGCCGCCGCCAATGCGGTCGTGCTGCTGATCGTCGTGCTGCTGATGGTTGCCGCCATCCTGCGTATCGTCGATATCCGCAAGGAGCTCTAGGATGAACCGTGAAAAGCGCAGCCTGGAATTTTATGTTCTCGCGATCTTCTTCACGATCTTCGTGTTGTTTCTCTATGGTCCGCTGTCGGCGGTCATCATCCTGTCTTTCCAGGGGCCGGATGGCGGCTTGACCTTCCCGTTGAATGGCGTCTCGCTGCATTGGTTCGCCAATCTTTTTGAGAAGCAGGCGGTGGGCGATTTCGGTGCCTCGTTCCAGCGATCGCTGATCCTCGGCGTTATGGTCATGATCGTCACCGTCGTCGTCTCGCTGCTGGCCGGCCTTGCCTTTCGCCGCCGCTTCCGTGGCTCGACGTTTCTATTCTATTCCACCGTTGCGAGCCTCGTGGTGCCGTCCATCATCATTTCGCTTGGGATCGGCGTAGTCTTCCAGCAGGGCGGCATTGCGCCGGCGTGGTATTCCTCTGCCTTCGGCGCGCATTTGACCTGGACCTTGCCTTTCGGCGTGCTGATCATGTTTGCAGTCTTCAACCGGTTTTCGCCGGCCTATGAGGAGGCCGCTCGCGATCTTGGCGCCAGCTCCTGGCAAACCTTCCGTCATGTCGTGCTGCCGATGATCGCACCGAGCCTGATCGGCGTCGGCCTCTTCGGCTTCACGCTGTCTTACGACGAGTTCGCTCGCACCCTGATGACATCGGGCACCTACAACACTCTGCCGCTCGAGATCTACGGCATGACGACGAACGTCACGACGCCGGTGCTCTATGCGCTCGGGACGGTGACGACGCTCTTCTCCTTCACCATCATTCTGCTGGCGCTTGCGGTCATGACCATGCTTGGCCGCCGTCAAGCCAAGAAAAGTTGAGATCATGCGCCTGCTGCTCATCAATCCGAACACCACCGTTTCCATGACGGAGAAGGCGGCCATCGCTGCGCGTGCCGTAGCAGGCCCCGGCACCGAGATCATCGCCGCCACCTCGCAGATGGGGCCGGCTTCGATCGAGGGCTATTACGATGGAGCTATTGCCGTGCCCGGCATGCTGCGCGAGCTGAAGGAGAGGCAGGCTGAAGGTTATGACGCCGCGATCATCTGCTGCTTCGACGACACCGGCCTGGAGCCCGCACGCATGTTTTGCAACGTTCCGGTCGTCGGTCTCTGCGAGGCGGCCGTCGCGACGGCCGGCTTCCTGGCACAGCGCTTTAGCGTGGTGACGACGCTCGAGCGGTCACGCATCCTCATCGACAATCTTGTCCATCGTTATGGCATGGGCGCGCGGGCAAAGGTTCGCGCCTCCGACATCCCTGTGCTCGAGCTTGAAGATTCGTCTTCAGGTGCAATCGGAAAGCTGCGAGCGGAAATCGAGCGTGCGCTTGCCGAAGACGGAGCAGAAGCCATCGTCCTCGGCTGTGCCGGGATGACCGATCTCGCAAGAGAACTGCAGTCGATCTACGGCGTCCCGGTCGTGGATGGTGTCGCCGCAGCGGTCAAGCAGGCCGAAGCTTTAGTGTCCCTGGGACTATCCACCAGCAAGCGCAGTTCCTACGCCTCGCCATTACCAAAGCCTTTTTCAGGGGCAATGCAGGATTTTGCACCGGCACCGGTATTGGCCTAATCTCATCATAATCCAACAGTACCACCTCCAATGATCGCTAAGCGTTGCGATTGGCATATCTTCGCTGCCGGGACTACAATGTCTCGGTAAAGAACGAGAGTCGTGGATTTGGCACAGAGAGCCGGCAAAGCCGATCTTCCCCTGCATGGCGGACGCGTACCGCGCTGGCTTGGCGATCGCATGACGCGCCTGGGCGCCGTCATCACCGAAGCGATCGTGCAGCATTATGGACGTGACGAGCTGTTTCGCCGTCTCGCCAATCCCTTCTGGTTCCAGTCCTTCGGCGCAGTCATGGGCATGGACTGGCATTCCTCGGGGATCACGACAAGCGTTCTCGGTGCCTTGAAGCGCGGCCTGACGCCGCTTTCCGGCGAGCTCGGCATCCATGTCTGCGGCGGCCGCGGCGCGCATTCGCGCAAGACGCCGGACGAGCTCATCCATATCGGCGATCGCGTCGGCCTCGACGGCGCGTCCCTTGCCATGAAAAGCCGGCTGATCGCGAAGGTGGACAGCGCGGCCGTGCAGGATGGCTTCGATCTCTATCTGCATGGTTTCATCGTCGCCGATGACGGCAAGTGGGTCGTCATCCAGCAGGGCATGAACGATGAACGGCGGCAGGCGCGGCGGTATCATTGGCTATCGGAGGGTTTGACGAACTTCCTGGATTCGCCACACTCTGCCATCGAGGGGCGCGAGCAGGGCGAGATCATCAATCTCGCCGATCGACGCGCCGGCCGCTCCCGCAACCGTCAGCTGGATTTGCTCGCTTCCTTGGGGCCAGATAAAATCATCCGTGAATTCAATACCCTGGAGGGAAGAATTCCAGCAATCAGCAAGCAAGAAGCGCAACCAACGCTGCCATATCTTATCATGCCGGCACATCACGACGTGCGTCAGGAAGACGTGAACATGCGGCGCCTGCACGGAAATCTCGCCGCGGCTGCCGATCGTGGTCCGGTGGATTTCGAGGATCTGCTTCTGACGCCCGGCGTCGGCGCACGCACTGTAAAGGCTTTGGCGATGGTCGCTGAAGTCGTTCACGGCGCACCTTGCCGCTTCTCCGATCCCGCGCGCTTCTCGCTCGCCCATGGCGGCAAGGACCGGCATCCCTTTCCGGTGCCGCTGAAGGTCTATGACGAGACCATCAATGTGATGAAATCGGCGGTCAGGAAAGGGCGTCTCGGTCGCGACGAAGAATTGTCTGCGCTGAAGCGCCTGGATGACCAATCGAGAATACTGGAGCGCTATGTCACCGGCCCCGATCTCAAGGAGATCGTAGCGGGCGAATTCGACCGCTCCTTCTCCTATGGCGGCCGCAGCGTTTTCGGCTGGGAGCCTCCCGTGGACGCCGAGGACGATGGTGCCGAGGGCGGCCTCCGCTCTTCGAAGAGCTAAGCCGGGTACGGCAGAAGGGAGCGGCTTAGTGCCGCTCCATTATCGGCTCATGGCAGCGTATAGCCGATCACATAGTCGCCTGGTTTTGTTCCCACAGAACCGTGACCACCGGCCACCATGACGACATATTGCTTGTTGTCGCTGGCGGTATAGGTCATCGGCGTTGCCTGGCCACCCGCCGGTAGACGCGCCTGCCAGAGTTGTCTCCCGGTCGTCACGTCATATGCCCTGAGATAATTATCCACGGCTGCCCCCAGGAATGCTACTCCGCCCTTGGTGACGATCGGCCCGCCAATGCCGGGAACGCCGACCTTGAAGGGAAGGGGCAGCGGCGTCATATCGTGAACGGTGCCGTTCTTATGCTTGTAGGCGATCTTGCCGGTCTTCAGATCGACACCGGCGACATAGCCCCAAGGCGGTGCTTGACAGGGGATGCCGAGCGGGCTGACGAACGGCCCCATATAGACGCCATAGGGTGAACCTTCGTTTCGGTTCAGCCCCTGTTCGCTACCCTTGTCGCCAGCTCCCTTCGGCGGGATCTCGGCACGTGGCACCAGTCGCGAGGTGAAGGCGAGATAAGTCGGCATGCCGAACATGATCTGCCGTTCGGGATCGACGGCGACGCTGCCCCAGTTGAAGGTGCCGAAATTGCCGGGGAAGATGATGGAGCCGCGCAGCGACGGGGGCGTGTAGCGGCCTTCATATTGATGCTGATGGAAGGCGATGCGGCAGGCGAGCTGATCGAACAGCGAAACGCCCCACATGTCCTTTTCCTGTAAGGGCGGCGGCGAGAAGGTCAGATCGGAGATCGGCTGTGTCGGCGAGGCATGGTCTTCGGGAATGGTGCCGCCGGGAGCGGGAATTTCCTTGAAGGGAATGATCGGCGCGCCGGTGCGGCGATCGAGTACGTAGATATCGCCCTGCTTAGTTGAGGCAACCAGCGCAGGAACCGTGCTGCCGTCGGCCTTGGTCAGATCGACGAGCACGGGCTGGGCCGGCACGTCCATATCCCAGAGATCGTGATGGACGAATTGCTGCACCCATTTGAGCTGGCCGGTATTGATATCGAGCGCCACAACCGAGGAGGAGAAGCGTTCGACATTGGCGTTGCGGCCCATGCCAAGCTGGTCGGGCGTCTGGTTGCCAAGCGGAACATAAACCATGCCGAGCTTTTCGTCGGCGCTGGAAACCGACCAGCTATTCGGTGAGTTGGTCGTATACGTCTGCCCGGCGGGCAGCGGCGCCGTCTGATCGGGATTGCCCGAATCCCAGTTCCAGAGCAGTGCGCCCGTCCGGGCATCGAAGGCGCGGATGACGCCGGATTGCTCCTGGGTGGAGTAGTTATCATTTACCGCGCCGCCAATAATGATCTTGTCGGCGACGATCACGGGCGGCGATGTCGAATAGTAATAGCCCGCAGGATTGTATTTCATGCCGGTTTCAAGATGCAGGGTGCCCTGATTGGCAAAACTCGGACAAACCTTGCCGTTGGCGGCATCGAGCGCGATCAGCCTGGCATCCGAGGTCGGCAGATAGACGCGATCGGCACACGGCGCTCCTGCGGCAACTGCGGTGTCATGGTAATAGGAGACGCCGCGGCAGGTCTGATGCTGCCGGTTGGGGTTCATGCCGGCATTGGCATCGTAGCGCCATTTTTCCTTGCCGTCCGTCGCACCGATGGCGATCGCCAGGCTATGGGGTGTGCAGATGTAGAGCGTGTCGCCGATCTTCAGCGGCGTGACCTGATAGGTCGTCTCGCCAATGTCGTCGGGACGCTTCACATCGCCGGTCTGATAGCGCCAGACTTCCTTGAGGTTCGCGACATTCTGCGCATTGATCTGATCGAGGGGCGAATAACGCTGGCCGAAGGAGGTTCTGCCATATTGATGCCATTCACCATCGGGCACATCGCCGCCCATCGGGGCATTTGCGGCTGTTGCCGTCGGCAAATCGCCGGAAAGATCGTGCGGATCGGTCGTCATCGAATAGACGGCTACGAGGATGGCGATGATCAAGGGGATCGCGAGCGGCCAGGGATTGGCCCCGTAGTGAACGCCGTCCAGGCTGCGAAAGCCCAGCGGGCGCCGGACCCATGGCGTCAATAGCCACAGACCGATCAGAATGATCAACCCGCCGCGCGGGCCGAGTTGCCACCAGTCGAAACCGACCTCCCATATCGCCCATCCAAGCGCTGCCAGCACGAAGATCGCGTAGAACCAGAGCGCGGCGGCTTTTCGCGTATAAAGCAGGATGGCGGTTACCAGGAAGGCAAGACCGGCCAAAAGATAAAAAAGGCTTCCACCGAGCAGTGCAAGCCACAGCCCACCGCCGCCGAGCGCCAGACCGATAAGTGCGAGGATGATCGATGTGATTACGAGGGCCATGATCTGCTCCAATCTAACCGTCGATGAGACAGTGATTACTCGAAGGCTTGCAAACTCGCGCGAGGTCCCTCCGGACCTCGACGGCTGGCTATAACGAAATCGATGTCTGTAGTTTCGCCGGCAACGAGAGGAGCCACGCCCAGGGCGATTTGGATCGGTTCATCAATCCCCCTAATCAAATCAGAGACTGAACGTCACGATTGCGAGAATGTTCCAATCCACTCACCCGTTCAAGCTTTAGGATCTGTGGACTGATTTGATTAACGAACGTCGTTAATTTTTTAACAATTGTTGAGATACTAATGGAACAGATATTGGAATCAAGGGTTTCCGTGCAGAGCCGGAGGACTATAAATGAATATGAAGATCGTGACTGCCCAATCGGAAGTAGCAACCGAGGACACCGGCACTTATCCGGATGGCATGATGGAACGTATTCTGGTCGAGTTTTCCGCAAGCTCCGAACGGCAGCATCGCAAATCTCACGAGCGTGATTACGGCACGCACAAGGTGCTACGGCCGATCCCGGTCGGACTTGCTTGAGCGACCGAAAACGCGCTTTCGCTAGATGTAGAGCGGCGCCATTCGCCGCCATGCGCCTGCCTGATGGGCGCGCCCATCCCATACATGCAGCCGATGATCGATCCGCTTGTCGGCTAGCAAGTGGCTCAGATACCGATTGTTGTCGAGGAAGGGATCGGCATCTCCGATCGCCATCACGATGTCGATCTGGCGCAGGCTCTCCAACCGCCATTCGCAGGCAAGTCTCGGCAGAAAATGCGTCGGGGTGTGAAAATAGATATCGTCGTCGTAATAACCGTCGAATAGATCCGTGAAGGATTCGACATTCGTCGTCAGGTCGTAACGGCCGGAAAAGACGACCAGCTTGCGGAAGAGGTGAGGGTGGCGAAAAACCAGACTCGCGGCTTGGAAAGCGCCGAGGCTGCAGCCGTGAACAATGGTGCACTCGTGCCCGTTCTTCTGCGCCATCAGCGGCAGGACTTCGTTGAGAATATATTCCTCGAAAGCGTTATGTCTGCGAATGCGCTCGGCCGGATGGCGATGGAAACCGTAGAAGGTTTCGGTTGCCAGTCCCTCGATGCAGTAGAGCTGAAGCTGTCCGGCATTCAGCTTGTCCGCGAGGCTGGCGACGATGCCGACCTGCTCATATTCCCAGAAGCGACCGTCGCGGGTGGGAAATACCAATACCTTGGCGCCGGCATGGCCGAACACCAGCAACTCCATGTCGCGATGCAGCCGAGGACTGTACCAGCATAGGTATTCGCGGTTCATAGCACCTTGAAGAATTGCCCGACCTTGTCTCGCAGAATTGCGTTCTGCTGCTCGCCGCCAGTATAATCGAAGTGACCGGCATCCAGAATGAAGATTTCGTTAAATTTCTGCAGCGCATTTGCGACAGAGAACTGGCAGGGTGGCGCGACGGCGGGATCGAAAAGCGCGGGTGCGACAAGCATCGGCACAGTGATACGCTGAGCGGCGATCGCAGCATCGAAGAACCGCAGTGTCTCAAGAACGGTGCCGTGCTTTTGCTGATAGGCCTGAACCGATTGGGCGCTGCCGACTGTTGGCAGTGTCAGCCATAGCTGCCGGTGGCCAAAAGTCGGGACGATGAGATGGCCGCGCCTGATCCGCGCATCGAAAGGAATTGCCAGGGCACCGATGCCGCCACCGAAACTGATGCCGCTATAGCCGATATGGCCGGCAAGCCAGGGATAGAGGGTCTCCAATGTCGAGACGGCGAGCCAAATGTCTTCCACGCAGCCGCCGATGACATAGGTATCGCGGCTTTCGATGCCGCAAAGGACATGGCCCGACGCATCCGAGGGGATTTTCGGGCTGGCGCTGAGGGAGAGCCCGCGGCAGCAGGGAAAAAGGATCGCCGTTTCTTCTACCGGCCAATCGAATTCCGGTTGGTCTCTTCCGCCATATCCGTGTCCGACAACGAGGCCGCGCCGCACCTGTCCGCTGCGGGGAATGAGCAGCCAGCCATTGATCTGAAATAACCCTGTCGACGCGTAGCTGATATCAAAGACGTGCCAATTGTCGTGGCGCAGCTTGCTGTGGCGAAGCTTGGGTTGCGGATCGACGGCGAGAGCCGCCCTGTAGCGCTGCTGCCAGAAATCGTCGAAGCCCGCCGGGGCTTCCGGCGTCTCTATCGCCTGCAACTGCGCAAGCTGCATGCCATAGGTCGGATCGAAATCGAAGGGGTGGGATGTCGGTATGCTCATGGCAAATATTTCGCGTGAAAGGACGGGGAACGCAAGAATAGGGATGGCCGATCCGCAGGCTTTCGGCGCGGCTTACTCCTGTTCATTCATGGATTTTCTGCTTGGGACGGTCGATGCGATAGAGCACGTGCGGTCGCAGAATATGGCCTGGCGGCACGGTGATGTCATCGAAATCTCCGCCCTCGACATAGATCATGCCAATTTTTTCCATCACGCGGCGGGAAGGAATGTTGATCGCCGAGGTATAGCCGATCACACAATCAGCCTGCAGTTCCTGCCAGGCGAAATCCAGGCAACGCCGGCTGATTTCCGCCGCGTAACCCTGCCGCCAGTATGCACGCCCCAGAATCCAACCGATCTCCAATGGAAAATCGCCCGGAACTTCCGGACCAGGGCGTGAAAGACCCGCGCCGCCAATCAGTGCGCCATCGGCTTTCCGCTCGACGGCCATGAAGCCGAAACCTTCGTTGGCCAACTGCGCGTTGGCTTCATCGATCAGTTCATCTGTCTCGGCAGCCGTGAGCAGGCTCGGATAGTAATATTGCCGAACCTGCGCATCCGCGTTTACGGCTGCAAAAGGAGCGCGGTCGCTATCCTGCCAAGGCCTGAGAACGAGCCGGGAGGTTTCCAGAGTAAGCATCGTTCTCCCAGGGACGAACGGATTGATCTCGATGGCGCGATCGCGCCCAATCTTTGACAGGGCGGCAGGCTGTGCTGTATCTCCATCGATGAATTCATCATGAAAGTCTATATCTGCCTACCGATATTAGCCTCTGTGCTTTCTGCCGCACAGCTGGAAAGATGACGCAAATAGACTTGGTTTGTTGCGAACTGCTGTCGCTTCCTTGCCTTCGTTGAGGTATAGTGTAAGCATGATCAGGGTCCTAACGATACTTGCGGGAATTTCGATTGCAGGTTCCGCAATGGCGGGTCAAATCACTCAAAGCACCTACAATGTTCAGGATTGCTCGAGTGCGGTGGATCAGGTTCTGTCGACGACCAAGGGACGCCTCCTATCCGTCAAGCCACGTGAGAATCGTTGTATCGTGACTGTGATCGTTCAGCATGGCGAGCAACGACCGGAAAAGGTCGTGGTTCGTGTCGACTACGGCAATAATGACAACAGCCAGGAAAATGGCCAATAACCGAAAGCGGTGAAAGGGACCGCGTGAGAAATGGGCGAAGTCATCCAGTTTCGGCCCGCAGCGAGATACGGCAAGCACCTTGATGCGCAGGCTCGCATGGAAAGGGAGCTGCAGCTTCCCCTTGCAATGGCGAATCAAACCACCCGAAAGGCCGGCCGCGCGAATCCGCCGGATACGTCGACGGCTCCCAACTCAAAAATTGGGCTTCCCATTAGCGGCATCGTCATCGTAGTCGGCTCTATCCTGGTCTATGCGCTGGTGATATCCCATGTCGTCGGCCAGCCACATTATTCGGCTCGGGCCAACCTGATGCCTTCGATTTTTCTGCAAAACTAGACTTGCCCGGCAAGAACCGCTTGATGAAGCAGGTCCGCTATCAAGCAGTTGCGATACGCGCCGCGAACGCATTTTCGGCACTATTCTTTCCTATCGCATGCGCGGAGCACGACGCCGGCAACCAGCCGCAATATAATTGCGGCTCAAGATCGACAAAACTGTCATCCCGCGCGCGGAAGACTGTCATATCAGGCCGACTGTTCGGATATGCGGACTTAAAGAACATGAGAAAGATTTAAGCCTGTTCGTTAAGTGAAGATTCCATCAAATCTGATGTAATCCGCAATAGACGGTGATTTTGGAGAGCATTTATTGTCGCGGCTTAAAATTCAACAGCTACAATGGATCGGCGCAATAGCTGTTATCATGGTTTGCCTGATGATGGCCGGCTCGACGATTGCCTTCAGCCTGTCGGATTACCTCAACTACAAACGCGGCGTGATCGAATTCGGTCGTTTTCATACTGCACTGCATGCGGCCGCGACGATATCGAGAGAGCGCGGTCCTGCAAACAGTCTCATGGGCGCTTCGGAGCGTGAACAAGCGCAATTTGCCGCCGATCTGAAAGCAAGCCGCGAAGCAACCGATAGGGATATCGCCAAGCTTGAAGCGCTCTTTAAAACGGAAATAGACCAGTCCGCTGAAATGCGCAGCGCATTCATGGCGCTTAAGGCTCAGCTGGAGAGCGGCCGCCAGGCGGTCGATGCAGTGGCCGCCTTACCACGCGGCGAGCGCAGCGGCGCAAAGATCGCAGACGCCATACAGGCGATGTTCCGTGCAGCGGATCGTGCCCAGGATTACCGGGATGTCGCCGGCCGATCGGTCATTGCGCTGGCGCCTGAGACAGGCGCCGAAGTCATGCTGACCTCGATGGCCGGAACGCTCAGAGAGCGTGCCGGAAGGCTGGGCTCCTATGTCGTCATAATGCTGGCCTCGCAGGGGCAAGCCCGTTCCCACTATAGAGCTGCGTTCGACAACGAGCTAAACCGGCTTTTTGAAGTGAATGCGCTGCTGAAAACCTATGCGCCCGTTACATTGCAATCGCAGGCTCTGGCAAGGCTGTTGGATCAGGTGACGGTCAGTTACTTTGCCGGAGCGCTGCCTTACGCTCAGCGCGTCGCCTTTGATCCGAATGCGAGCGATGCGCTCACACCCGGAGAGTTCACAGCGAAATACGTGCCTGGAATGAAATCGACCGAGAACCTGCGTGAACTCATCGAAACCGCGGCATTGAATTCTCTTGGAGAAGTACAGCAGAAATCCCTGAGAGCCATGCTGATCTCCGCGCTGCTTGCCGTCATGGCGGTATCGGTTGTGATTGGGTTGGCCTACGTGCTCAGGCGTTCGCTCTTTCGGCCGATGCTGGCCGTCATGCGACAGATCGACGAGATTGCCGTCGGCAACCTTACGACGCCACCACCGATACCTCACGCCGGACGTGAAATGCGGGAGCTGTTCCTGCGTCTTGACCTTTTGCGTGAGCAGCAACGCTTCAAGCGGCACCTGGAAATGGAGCGCAAATCGATGACGGAGGAGTTGAGGCGTCTCTCCCAGACGGATGCACTCACTGGCCTTCTCAATCGGCGCGCATTGGAGGATGCGGTGGAGGAATTGCTCGCGACCCCGACAGCGGGCTCCCGAGGCTTTGCAATCATCATGTTCGATATCGACCATTTCAAATCGATCAATGATCGGTACGGTCACGCCGTCGGCGACATGGTGCTGCAAAGAACGGCGCAGATTCTAGGCCCGTGCCTGCGCGCCGCCGATCTATTCGCCCGCTACGGCGGTGAGGAATTCATCGTCGTAATGGGTGACGTCACCGAGGCCTCGGCGCGTTCAACGGCCGAGCGATTGCGGGAAACATTAGCGCAAGCCGTCGTCAGCGATGAGCATGGCTTGAAGGTGACTGCGAGCTTCGGCGTCGATTGGCAGGCGCAATGCATGTTCGAAAATTGGGAAAAGCTGGTCGTCGTTGCGGACAACCGGCTCTATCAAGCCAAGCGCAACGGGCGCAATTTGGTCTGCTCATCCGAGAAGACGACTGGACAGACGGCAATCTCCGCCTCGAGACGCGGCCAGAGCGGCGCAAGCGCGGCCTGACACGCTTCGCTATGACCGAGATCATCCGAACCTGCTCGTTGGAAGCTCGTGGTCAGTAGGTAAGCGTCACCACGACCGTATCGGTGTAAGTGCCTGAGGATGGCGTGGTCTGCGGTGGCACTCGGCCGTAAACCGTCAGCAGTTGAGCACTGCCGGTTCCCGTTCCGGCGACGGTGCTGCCCGGCGTATTGGCATCGCCCCAGGGCTGCGACCGGTTGGTATCCTTGTAGAGGCCGTAGGTCACCGTCTCCGATCCTTTCGCCATTTTTCTCGCCGTCGGCGGAGCATTCGCGCCGCCACCGCCCAAGGAGATCGTATAGGTCGTGCCCGGCGTACAGGTTGCCGTGACGGAACCCGTGGCATCGACATTCGTGCTCAATACGCCCTGTGTCCCGAAATCGATGTTCTGGACAGTGACGAGGCAATTGGCGGCGACGGTTGCATTGACGCTGAACGATGCGGTTCCAATCGTTCCAGAGGGAGCAGAACAGGTAGTCGCACTACTGTAGCTGTAATAGAAGGAGGTGTAGGTCGATGTGAAGCTGGAGGTAAACGGCCCCGGTACAGCCGTCGGCGGAGACCCGAGTGCGGATCCATAGACCGTCATGCTGCCGGTTGCACCGATCAACGAGCCATTCAGCAAGGCCATTGTCAACGCATAGACCGGTGCGCGTGACGGATAGGACCAGCTGCTCGATCCCCACACCACGCTCCGACCGTTGTCGGAATAGAGCTGATAGTTCAAAGAACTGCTGCCGTTCAACATCTGGCGCGCCGCGGCCGACGATGCTCCTCCACTGCCGGCGCCGATGTCGGGGCAAATCAGAAGCCGCTTGCCCAGGTCCAGGAGCCCGCCGGAACAGGATACACTTATCGTAGATGTCGAATTGACCGGGGTGCCCGATAAGGTATCGACCGCGCCAAAGTTCATATTGGTAGCCGAGAAGTTGCAGCTTTGTGCAGCGCATAGCGAAGGCAACAACAGTGCGAGCAAAAGAGTGAGCGAACGCAGCATCTTTTCAACTCCCTTTTAAAGGCACCTGACGTCATCGATGACGACCTGTTCGCCTCGCTGCGGCTTGTAGGCGAATTCGGCATGGCACTTCGTTCCGTCTTCAAGTGATATGTCGATTGCGTTCCTTGCGTGCAGTCCGCGAATGTAGGCCTGTCCGTCATAGCCGATGACGAAATCCTCGCTTGATCCTTGTAAGGTGCCGGCGAGCCCGGCACGCAGCGGCACCCCGTTCTTGTCCTTGATCGTAATGAGAGCGGCTTGCGGTGCTTCGGATACACCGAACTTGACGACAACGCCGCTGCGATCCGCCGGCACGACGATTTCCTTCGTTGCCGGCACGTCGGCGTCGACGGGTAGGTTCTTGGGATCGATGGATAGGGTATTCGGTTCATAGGAATTGAGATTGGGCACCAGGATGCGGCCGCTCGAATTGGTCTTGCCGGCAGGTCTGTTCTGCTGTTGAACCTCGACATCGGGAGCGCCGACATCGACCACGGCAAAGGCATCGTCAATCCTATTGGTGGCAAAGACGCCACCGCCTGCAACAGCAATGGCTCCATCGACGCGAGCGACAGCATTGGTCTGATGATCCTGTTGCTGAAGGCCCGCCTCGAGCTGCGCGAAGGGAGCCCGATAGCTGATTGCCCCCTCGCGATAGGTGTCTTCGCCTTCGGAGGTACGCAGGCGCCAGCCGAAGCTGTTGTCCTCCTGCTGCATCGACTTGGAAACGTCGGCCACGATGCCGAGGCCGTTAGGCCCGCCTTGTACACCCGTATTGGCCGTGACATTGCCGCCGAAGGGGATGGAGAGGCCGGCGAAGAATCCGAAATTGCTTTGGTTGTCGAGGTCCGTGAAGGCGGTGGCATAGATTGTCGCACGCTTGAAGGTCTGACTGTAGGAAAGACCGGCTATCTTGCTCCTGGTGCCGTCGGCACTTTCTAGGTTGGTGTAGGAGAGGTTGAGGCTGGAAAGATCGAGTGGCGTTGGCACGCTCAGCGTGATCTGATCGATGGCTCGCGGCACACCGGCGCTGAGGATGCTCACATCTCCCGCGGTACTGGTTGTCGGCCGAGCGGAGACCGAGGCTATGTCGTCATAATCGCCAAAGGTCCGCTGCACGCGGGCATAAAGAGCCCATCTGTCGTAACTGAACTCGAATGCGGCATTCATCAGCGCGCCGGAACGCGACCCGCTTTTGCTTGCCGCGCCCGCTATTGACGCTACACCGAACGAGCTGACCGGAAAGGCGGCTCCCGCACCGCCATTCAGAAGATCGGCACCGCCCTCGAAGTGGCCTTCCAGTGTCAGCCAATCGGTCAGGCCGTACCTTGCGGTGGCGGCGCCCATGATACGGCCGTCATAATCATTGGAATCCGTTCCGAAATTCAGACGCGGAGTGCCGAGTTCGGCGGAAAAATCCAACAGGCCTCGGCGCAGAAGCCAGTTGGAGGAATAGAAGGGCAAGGTCTGCGTCGTTTCCCGCCCGAGGCTGTCACGCAAAACGACGGTCGCTTGCCCGCCTCCGGAAAAGACCGGCAGGTTGGTCACTTCGAATGGTCCGGCAGGGACATCGCTCGAATAGGTGCGAACGTTCTGCGTATAGATATCGAGTGTCGAAGGGACGGCAGCCGTCCCGGCAAAGGAAGGCAGCGGTTCGGTCACCAGGTCGGAGCGCAGCGCAAAATTGCGCTGAAACTGAATGCCGCCGAAATAAACTGGCCGCGTCCATGACAGGCCGCCGGTCGTCAGGTCGCCTGCGCGATAGGTAACGAGGCTCTTCGGATCGGAGTAGCTCCAGGTCGTGTTGAGGCGGGTTATACCATCGAGGCTGCCTTCTGAATATCCGGCGAGGAAGGACTGGCTGAGCGTGCCGTACGGGCTGAAGAGCCGGGCATCGAACGATCCGGATATTCCCTGGAACAGATTTGAATTGCCTTGGAAGAGACCGTTGGAACTTGCGTAGAGGGAATAGTTCAAGACGGCGCCGTAGCCGGCCTGGGGTGCCGGAATCGCATTTTCCTGCTGCTGTCTGACATTGATGACGCGGGGTGCGCGCCCCTTATCCGTCGTCTGGACATAAAGGCGCTGCGTTTCATCGTCGACCTGATAGGACAGACCGGGCAAGGTGCTGAGCTCGATCAGCTTGTCGTCGGCCGCGCCGGCTGGCGGCTTAATGCCGACTTCGCGCAGCTCTTCCGCGGTTGCCGCGAGGGAACCGTTCGGACGCTGTTTGAAATTGCCAATCATCTTCATCGATGCATTGTTGATGAATACTTCGAGGTAGACGTCCAGTGTGGCCGCCGGTTGGGCCGCCATGGCTGCGTTTGCCGGCAGATCCGGCACTTCCTGAGCACGCAGCGCCGAAACTGAGAAAAGCATGCATATGAGAACGGTGCCGGCACTACCGTTGATTAACGGCGACTTCAGCATCAAACGGCCCAAGATCGCTCTGGCCATGGAGTGTTACGACGCTGCCGGTGAGGGATTTTGCTGTTCCCATCGGCCATTGCATCGTCGCGCCAGCAAGTACGTATCCGACCAGCCCGTTGCGGCTGCCGATCTTCGTTGTGCCCTGCGCCAGGGTTACGTTCGACAGACGGAAGCGGCTGCCGCCATTGTTCCTGCCGGTCAGAGAAAGGTTGTTGCCCTGTCGTTTGAGGCTCCAGACGATATCGGCGGGTTTTACGTCCGGCCGTTTGAAGAAGACTGGAATGGACTGGCGCATGATGAGGGTGACTGTGCCGGCGCGGGCGCGGGCAGGGTCTGGCAGCTCATCGACGATAACACGATAAGTCTCTTCGGCCCTGACAGGCGCCTTGCTCGTACGAACCACTCTGACTACATACTGAGCATTGGGATTCAGTCTCGCCGCGGGCGGGCTGGCAACGACATCCCGGGTCGGCTCCAGAGTTTCTATGCCGCCCGCCTGGCTCCACTTGAAGACACGTATCTGGACGTTGATCGGATGATCTCCGTCATTGGCGAGGTTCAAGACCGTGGCAGCGGCCGGCGCCGTGAGCTCAAGACTTGTGGGAGCCACTCGCAGAGATGCCGCGTTCAAGCCGTAAGCACCGAGCAGCAAAAGCATAGTCGCGGCAATGCATGGCAACATGCGTTGCATGACGGCCTCCTGGATCTATGAGTTTTCAGTAGGTGACGGTAACCGCCACGGTATCGGTGTAGACGCCCGCGGCTGGGGTGGTCTGAGGGGGTACCCGGCCATAGACATTTATATTCTGGACTGCGCCATTGCCTGTGCCCGAGACAGTATCGGTGCCTATTGTGGTGCCCCAAGTCTGCGTTCGGTTGGCATCGCTGTAGATCGCATAATTGATCGTCGCACTTGCCGGGCCTGTCATGACACGGACAGCTGTTGTCGCTCCCGCACCAGCGCCGGCACTCAGGCCGACATTGTAGGTCTGCCCGGATGTGCATTGCACACCGATGGTGGTTGCCTGATCGATATTGCTGGTGATGACACCGTTGGTGCCAAAGTTGAGATTATTGGCGCTCTGTACGAGGCACTGCGCCTGGATGGTGATGGTCACCGTCATATTGGCGGTTGCAGTGGCAGCCATCGCCGGCGATGCTGCCATGGTCATTGCGATACCAGTCAGGACGGCACCGCAGAGCATTCTCAGCATTCACATTCCCCCTCGCATATGCTTCAGAAAATATCAGAATATAATAAAATAAGCACATATATGCTTCGCTGGCAATCAGGCGGGAATGCGCTTGGACGGACGCGACAGCATCGAAAGAATACCTCCAAAGTATAGTTTGATTTTACTCAGCGAATACCCATAGATAATTAATAGTTTTAAAAAACATGGTTAATAATGTTCGATGCAATCCACCTGCAGCCAGGATAAGTGCGGCAAGAATATGAGATTCAATTTAACCGAATCAGCGACTTTGAGGAGCCATCCGCCCTGAATGATTCGCCATTTCGATCACATAGCTGCAGCAGAAACATCAATTCTTGCCGTATGTTCGCAGCCGTTTGACCTATACTCGCTATCCGCGAACTCCGACCGACCATCGAGCCTGGGCCTAGTTTTTCATCACAGGTCTTTCGATAGTCTTATGAAGCGGAATGTTAGCCTGATCTCCAGCGTGTCGAAGAAATCATGCCGGCATTGATGCATACGAGCCGCAGCAAAAGTCACAGGATTTACGGCAGGCTGAATGGCGGCCCCTGAATGCGGGCTCATCCATACCGTCCGGATACGCAAAGTGCATTCGTCAACATTTCTTTGCAAAAGGTCTGCAATTGGCCATGTTTCGGTAAAAGCCGCGCCACAGTTCACATGAAAATGGCTATCCGGGATTTTGTCAAAAGGAGCGGTCGATGGATACGCAGCCTATGAGATGGTGGAATGGTCAAAGCGAGACGACCCGAAGGCTGGGTTCCGGGCTTGCTGTTTGCGGCACCGTTGTCGGTGCTCTTTATGTCATTGTTCAAACCGGCCCCGTCGACCGCACCATACAATTCATCGACGACAGCGGCCGCATCGTTATCAATCGCCCAGCACCCGCACCGCAGCTTGCCGTGAACCATTTACAGTTAGCGATTGATGCGAGCCCGGCAAAGCCGCAGATGGCAGTGCCAATTCCGCAACCTTCGCCGCTTGCTGCCATGACCAAGACCAATTTGCCGGTAAAGCGCATTGCGTCGCATTCCGATGCTGCAAAGACCAGGATCGCGTCATCCGGTGACGTGGAACATTTCGACCGCTGCCTGCCGCAATGCGAAACACAGGATCCGCTGATAACAGGTCACCCGGAATATGCTGAGGCAACTCCGCCGCTTGCAAACGACGATCCGCCTCCCGTGCTGGAGGAAAGGGTCGGATTTCATCCGCTTGCCGGCGCGCGCAACCTTTTGAACAGAGCGGTGGATGCCCCTGGCATGATGTTCCGCCGCAGCCGGCAGATGATCGACAATGTGGCCCGCGTAGACTGGTAATTGGGACGCATGTCCGCGCCCATTGCCGATATCGAGGCAACGGGCGCAGACTTTTATTCTCGAGCGAAGGGGTGTTGAGACACCCGACGAAAAGCCGCCTATAGGCCGCCGGCGCTCGCCGTACTGCGCAGCAGCCGGCAAAGGCTGACAAGACCAGCATCGAAATTGCCGGATGCCGTCACCTGACGACAGGCAATCAGCATACGTTTCTGCTCAGCGCTCGACATGGTACGGAAAGCGGCAAGCGTGCGGGTGCTCGATCCCCTGCCGGAATTGCCCGAGCCCAGCCCGAAGCCGCTCGTGCCGCCTGTGCCTCCGGTTGCCATACCCATTCCACTGGAGCCGGTACCCCCAGTCGAGCCAGTCCCGCTGCCGGTTCCACCGCCGCTGCCGCCTGAACCGCTCCCACCGATACCAACACCCACGCCGACGCCCACTCCGGATCCGCCGACGGAGACACCAGCGCCGGCATTGACACCACTTGAGCCTCCAACCGAAGCGCCGAGACCAGCGTTGACGCCATTGCTATTGGCCGATGCGCCCACGCCGGCATTCACTCCGTTGGAACCGCCAACGGACGCGCCGACGCCCGCGTTCACACCACTCGTTCCGGATACGGAAGCACCCGCACCGGCGTTGACGCCGTTCGTGCCGCCGACCGATGCACCGACGCCGGCATTAAGCCCATTGGAACCAAGCCCTGCGCCCAAACCAGCGTTGATGCCGCCGACCGATACGCCAACACCCAATCCGCTGCTTCCGGATCGGCTGCCGCCGTGATCCGTCCCGCCGCCGGGCTCTGCATAACTTGTCGAGGTCAATAGAAGAAGAGCGGATGCAGCGATTGCCATCCGTGAAGATTGTATTCTCATGACTAAACTCCGTTTCAGTTTAGGCTTTTGTCAGCCTGTTTCTGATTGCCGGAGCGCGCGCACCGTAGAGTTGGAATGAAGGGGCCTGTCTATTCTCCTTTCCTCCCAAGACTACACTACAGAATAATCTAATTTAGTAATGCTTCAATATAAAAATTCACGGATGGCTTGCATAATGACAAGGAGATTGGTTCCGAACAGGCCAAAGTGACCTATTTCGCGACAGGGTTACTAGGCTTTTATAGGATGAACGAGGTTTTTTCTCGAAAGCTTTCAGGAGCGCTCCGCCCACACCTTGGCCAACTCTACAAGCGTCTTTACGGCTCTTTCCATATCCTGCCGGCTTACCCATTCCAGCGGCGAATGAAAGGCATGCCCGCCGGCAAAGATATTGGCGCAGGGCAGTCCCATGAAGGAAAGCCTGGAACCGTCCGTACCGCCGCGAATGCTGCCGCGCACTGGCGTCATACCGGCACGGCGGATGGCCTCGACGGCATTTTCGACGATTTCCGGATGGCGATCGAGAATCGTCTTCATATTGCGATACTGATGCCGAACGGTGAAGGTGTGCGAGGAGCCGGGATAGGCTTTCATGACATCCTTGACGATCGCCTCCAGCATAGTCTCCTTGTCGACAAGGCCTTGCTCTTCGAAATCGCGGATGATGAAGCCGAGTGAAGCCTTCTCCATCGAGCCACTGATGCCGGTAGGATGAATGAAGCCGTCGCGACCGTCCGTCGTCTCTGGAGCTATGTTCTTCGGCAGCCTGTCGATGACCGCACCGGCAATCCTGATGGCATTTTCCATTTTTCCTTTGGCGAAGCCTGGATGGATGGCGACGCCATGGATGATAACCTCGACACTGTCGGCCGAGAAAGTCTCGTCTTCTATATGCCCCGCCGTTTCGCCGTCGACCGTATAGGCGAATTGCGCTCCCAGCTTCTTCAAATCCACCTTGTCGACACCACGCCCGATCTCTTCGTCGGTCGTGAACAGAAGCTTGATGGTGCCGTGGCGGATATCGGGATTATCGACGAGATATTTGGCGGCTGCGACGATTTCGGCAAGACCGGCCTTGTCATCCGCGCCGAGCAATGTCGTACCGTCCGAGGTGATGATGTCGTTGCCGATCTGATCGCGCAGGGCAGGGTGCTCTTCAACGCGAATGACCTGCTGCGGGTCGCCGGTGAGGCGGATATCACCGCCGGAATAGTCACGCACGATCTGCGGTTTGACATTCGTGCCGGTAAAATCGGGCGCTGTGTCCATGTGGGAACAAAAGCAGATGACGGGAACCGGCTTGTCGATATTCGATGGAATGGTGGCATAGACATAGCCGTGCTCGTCCAGATGTGCATCGGCAAGCCCGATCGCCAGCAATTCCTCAACCAGGATGCGCCCGAGATTCTTCTGCTTCGCCGTGGAAGGCTGCGTGACCGAAGATGGGTCCGATTGCGTGTCGACGACGACATAACGAAGAAAACGATCGGTGACGGTATCGGTCATGAAATCTGGCTCCGAAGAATCTCTAGGGTTTACATAGCTATAGCGCCGCGAGGGTACATGGATAAACCGATTTTGAGCGGAAGGCGCCAAGTCTGCGAAGCCGGCTGTCGCCGCCCCGATAGAAAAGGCCGCTCCAGCGCCAGGCAGGAGCGGCCATATTCAATGGTCAAGACTTTAAGCAAAACACTCAATCGACCGACGTCAGCGTGACCGACGTACCGGTAGCCGCAACGTTCAAGCCGAGCTGACCCGTAACGCTCACGGTCTGAAGGTGGATGGAGCCGGCGGTGCCACCGACAAGGATGTTCGTGCCCACGCCGGCACCGACAGTGGCTTCAACGGTAGCGCCCTGGTAAAGGCCGCTCAGAGAACCACGATGGTAGCCGGCTGTCGGCGCGAAGACGAGCCAAACGAGCCGGCTGCGGGTCGTAAAGCCGAGATCGACGCCCATCTTGCGGATCGCGCCGGTATAGTGATCGACACGACGCGAATGCCCGACTGTCGAATGGAAGGTGCAATCCATTTCCTTGGCAGAGCCGAGGACGTAGCCGACACCGCCGCCGATATCGCATTCGAGATAGCCGATTTTCACGCCGTTGCGGTCATCCGGCTCCTCGCTATAGGTCGCCGGCATGTCGGCTGCGCGCGCCGCAGCGGTGCCCGCCGCGATCAACGACGCCGCTGAAAACGCCAGGGTCAGGATTTTTCTCATCTGTTTTCTCCTTGTCAGAGTATTATGGGTGGCAAACACCCTCGTGGTAGAGCCGATAGAATCAACCCTCATTTAACGTTCGTACGCGCAGAACGATCCCCAAATTAAGGCGGCTATCGTCATGATCCACTTCACAATATAGGGAAGTCCTTCCGCCACGGCACCCTTTGGGCATTTCACGTTTTGCAACCGACTGAATCGCGCCGTACAAAATCGAGGATTTGCAGGGCAAAGCTCGCCCTGCCTACCCGTCAACCGTGTTGAAGCAAGACTTCCTTGGCGGCAAAGGCGAACACATCGACCGGTTCTCCAAGCCCCTTGAGAGGGAAGGAGCCGAGGCTTTCCATATCCCGCCTGCAGCCGGCCATGTCGACGAAGGCCTTGGACAGAAGTACCGGCCGCTTGACCTCCTTCGTCAAGGACTCCAACCGTGAAGCGATATTGACGGCCGGACCGATGACCGTGAAATCAAGGCGAGTGCGCGAGCCGATATTGCCATACATTACGTCACCGACATGCACGCCGACACCGTAGCGCAGAATTTCACGGCCATGTTTTCGGTTTTCCTCATTGAGTGCGGCAACGCTTGCCTGCGCCTCGCTGATGGCAAGAAGCAGATTGTGACAGGCATTCGGATCGCTCAACGGGAAAATGGCCAACAGGCCGTCGCCCATGAATTTGAGGATCTCGCCGCCATGCTTTTCGATCGGGTCGACCATCGCGTCGAAATAACCATTTAGTAATTCGATAACATCGTCGCGCGGCCACATGTCAGAGATGGTGGTGAAGTCGCGCAGATCGCAAATGAGGATCGCGGCTCCGACCGTGGTGCCGCTGCCGCGCGTCGTGGCGCCAGCCAGGATCTTCTCGCTGGCATGCGGTCCGACATAGGTGCGCAGGAGCGTGCGGGCCATGATGTTCTTCAACCGGATCTCGGTCACCATTGTCAGGGCCGGCAACAGGTCCTTCAAGAAAGTGATGTGCTGTTCGGTAAAGCCGCCCGGAGCATCCGAGGCAAAGGTCACGATATGGCGCTTGCCGAGCGTGTGGTAGATCGGCCAGGCGATATAGTCGGTCAGTCCTTCCGCCTGCATTTCTTTATATAGTGGATATTTCAGCTCCGACTTTTCACAGACCTCGAGATTTTTCCGGACTTCCGTCGCGCCATTGAAAATCTCATTGATAGGGCTTGCCAGAAATTGCGGCGTGTTCTCGACCCCATAGCTGAAGGTCGCGATATCGGCCTCCTTCATGCCGGTGCGCCAAAGAATTCTCGCCCCCAGCCATTGCGGATGCAGCGTTCGGAAGTGCATCGTCGCTCTTGCGACCGGAACTCCGATTGCCCGCATTTTCTCGCAGAGTTCCACGAGGATATTGTCGATGAAACGCTGGTCGCGGACATCATTCATAAGCCAATCGAGGATCTTGCTTTGTTTCGTCGGCCAATTGCCCTGGTCGTCCTGTGTCGAGGCGGCAACGGCCTCAAGAGAAGATTGCATTTTCTATACCCCACAAATTCCGTCACCTGTCCTGGACAGAGAGCGCCATTCGGTCCGAAGGGAACTATACGCGTCTCGTCGTTGACCGGGAACGGCAATCGCCGTTATTTCGCGATTTCGTAAATTATGCGCCCAGCTATGGCGGTTGCGCCTTGAATCAGCCATAGGCTTCATATGGTTCCGCAACTGCTGCGGTGCAAGATTTCATTAAAGAGGTGAGGCATTGAGAGCATATCTGGCAGGCCCGGAAGTCTTCCTCCCGAACGCTAGGGAAATCCTCGATCGCAAGATCGCGCTGGCGCGCAGCTATGGTTTTACGCCGGTTTCTCCCGGTGACCTTGCCGTGCCTGAGACGGAGACGCGCCGGCAGCGCGGACTTGCCATCAGTTCCATCAACGAGAAACTGATGATGAGCGCCGATCTCATCATCGCCAACCTGACGCCGTTTCGTGGTGTCGCCGCCGATATCGGCACGGCCTTCGAACTCGGCTTCATGTGCGCCCGCGGCTGCCCGGCATTTGCCTTTTCCAACTGCCTCGATAACCACTTCGAGCGTGTGAGCAGGCTTTATGGCGGCGAAGTGCAGCTCGGGGAGGACGGACGCCACCGTGGTCCCGACGGCATGGCGCTGGAAAATTTCGACATGACCGACAATCTGATGCTCGATGGCGGCATAGCGACACGTGACGGCGTCATCGTCACGCGTCAGGTCGCGGCTGACCAGCTCTTTCTGGATCTGACGGCCTTCGAGGAATGTCTGGGTCTCGCAGCAAAGAATTTATTGATACACGTCGCCAGCGCATAATGTGCCGGCTATTGATTGGCGCATCCGAACTTCACCATGTTCCGAGAGCAGAATCGATGGCGCGCGCTCTTGCGGGAAGCTGGTCATAAGCGGCAACATCCGGCTCGGCAAAGGCCAGCAGTCCGAGCGATGCGAGAATATCGCTCCCTTGCCGGTCTTGGTGGGCATTGAGAAGAACGGCGCGTAGCGCGTCGACGATATCTGGCGATTGCTGCCTTGCGGCCACCAGCAAAGGGAAGGGAGCCGGCTTCGTGGTAGCGACGATGCGCAACGGCACAATCATGTCCGGCTCGTGCATTGCCATCAGCTGAAAGGCATAGGCGTCGATGGCGCCGACATCTATGGTATCTAAACGAATGGCGTCGACTACGCCGCGTGGATTGAGAAGTGGGCCGACGATCTGCGCCACTGCGGGTCTATTCGCAAGCATGGAAAAGAATTCCCTCGGCGCATTATAGCCGGACTGAGAGTCCCGCACGGTCCAGCCCCAGCGTGCAGTTGCGAGATCGGCTTCAGTCAGCGCTCTTTCACGAGCGGCGACGATATGGCTCGCATAGACAGGCTGCCCGTTTGCCCAGTCCGCCAGGGAAACCGGCGCGGCCAATGGCTGCGGACGCTCCGCCGGCGATAGCCGGGAGAACGGAAAGCCGCACATGAAAACGGCACCCATGTCCGGACGTCTCCATAGGTCGGACAGAGGTGCCGGAGCCGCATGCGCAATGATTTCGAGCTCGACGCCTGACCGGTCGGCAAGCCAATGAAAGAGCTCATCCCAGAGACCGGATATTTTCGGGCTCAGATTGTACATTCGTGAGCAGGCAATGGCCGCGGCAGAGGATATCGTCATGACGCGTCACGCAAACCGAAGGCGCTGGCCGATATTCATGCGCTTTGCCTTTTCAACCATGGCTGCGCCAAGCGCGACGTCGGTGGTGCTCAGGCCCCGATGCCAGAAGAGGATGGTCTCGTCGTCGCTTTCGCGGCCCGGCTTCGTGCCGCAAACGATCTGGCCGATTTCGGCATGCAGCGTCTCCGCCGTCACCTTACCTTCATCGACATGGCGGCGAAGGGCACCGAAGGGACGCCCGGGTCCGCATTGTCCCCAGTCATCCACGACGACCTTGTCCATGATGTCGGTCAGGTCGAATTCGAGTGCACTCATCGTGCCATAAGGTACGACGAAAGCGCCTTTCTTGACCCAGGCGGTCTTGAAAAGCGGCGTCGGCTCTGGCAGCCGGCTCGCCTCGATCATGATATCGGCGCCTTTCAGGCAATCCTCCCAATTGTCCGTCACGATGATCTTCTTGCCGAGATCCTTTTCCAGCCGCGCCGCAAAGGCGTCGCGACTTTCCGGACGGCGCGAATGCACGCGGATCTCATCAAAGTCGAAGAGGTGATCGAGCAGCCGCACGTTCCAGTAGGAAGTGCCGCGTGCGCCGATATGGCCGAGAATCCTGCTGTTCTTGCGGGCGAGATGGCGCGCGCCGATAGCCGTGACCGCGCCGGTGCGCATATCGGTGATGGCAGTCGCATCGATGATCGCCTTCGGTACGCCGGTGCGCGGATCGAAGAGATTGAGAACCGCCAGCTCCGAGGGCAGGCCCTGCTTGTAGTTGTCGACGAAATCGCCGACGACCTTGACGCCGGCATAATCGAGCGGCTTCACATAGCCGCGCAGCACATTGAAATGCCCCTTGTCGGAACTCTCGGGCACGAGATGAACGCGAGGCTCGATGACCGTCTCGCCGCGCCCCTGAGCATCGAGCGCCTTGGTCACGGCGTCGAGTATTTCGTCGTTGGAAAGGGCCAGCCCCTTGGCGTCGATGGCGTTGAGATAGTCGATCCAGATTTCCTGCATTACCGTTCTCCAGCATGTCACCGGCCGTGCCGGTTTATTGGATGATGCAGGCCGCCAGACGGCCTGCGAGAAAGCGAGGCGGCGGGCGTGGACCGCCTTGCCGCCATATCGATCAGGAAGCCATCTCCATCATGTCGGCATTCTCAATGAACTCCGACAGCCTCTGAAAATCTGGTCCTTGCGCACGATCTTCCTCCAGCGGCGGGACAATTTCGCGCACCTTGCGATAGGCGCGCTGCGTTCCGCCGCCGAGTTCGCCCGCCAAACCGCGCAGATCAACGGCCTGGGCGGACGCGACAAGCTCGATCGCAACCAGATAACGCATCCGCTCGATCATCGCCTCGATCTTCGTCAGGACACTCGGCGCCATCGACGCCTGATCCTCGACGCCGTCCGCGACCGGGATCGGCGTGAGCGAAACCGGATTGGCCAGATGGCGTATCTCGGCTTCAAGCGCCGAGACCGTTTTCTGCACGGTGGCAAATCCTGTCCTGCTCTGTCCGAGCGGGGTCAGGAAGCGCGGCAGCTCCGACATGCCCGGAGACATGATTTTCATCGTTCTATAGGCGGTCGCCGCCGCACAATGTGCGATTGCCTGGCCAAGCCGTTCCCATGCGAGAACGAAGGCCGTCATGTCGAAATTGCCGTGAGACAAGATAAGTCCCTCGTCGGCGAGCACGACGGGATTGTCCCCGGAGCTGGCAAGCTCGATCTCGGTGGCGGCGCGCGCTTCGCCGATCGCGTGGAGCAGGGCACCCCAGACCTGCGGGGCACAGCGATAGCTCAAAGGATCCTGCAAGCGCCGTGCCGCACCGTCGACAAAAAGAGAGCTCCCGGAAAGCACCTCGCGAAGTCTCGCCGCGGTTTCGCGTTGGCCGAAGGCTGGTCTTGCCGCCAGCGCGCGGTCATCGAAAGCCGAGACATTGGCGCGGAATGCCTCGAAATTCAGTGCGACGGCTGCAAGCGACCAATCGAACAGGCGCACGATATCCTCGATGCAGAGGCAGGCCTTGCCAACCGACAGGCTGTTGGCGACCACGAGGACGTGGCCATCCTTCGGCGCGATCGGCAAAGGTTTCAGACCGAGTTTCGAGAGGGCATCCCGCGCCGGCATGATCGCGCCATCAAGCTCCGCCTCGCCGTCGCCCAACAAGGCCCGTGCCATATGCCCCAGAGGCGCAAGATCGGCTGCGCCGATCGAGCCAAGCGAGGGAACCACCGGATGAAAGCCTGCATTCAGCGCGGCGACGAGACCGGCGAAAACCGGGAGCGATACGCCCGAGCCGCCAGCCGCCATGCCAGCAATACGAGCGGCCATCATCGCCCTGACGATTTCGCATGACAGCGCCGGCCCAACCCCGACTGCGCGGGCTTGCGGTACACGTAACTGAAATGCGATCAGGTCCTCCGTGGCGAGCCGTGTGTCGACACCTGCGCCCAATGCCGTCGTCAAACCATAGACTGGCTGGTCGGCAGCCAAATAGCGCTCCACGACTGCGCGCGCAGCGACGATTTTGTTTTCGACGTCAGTCGAAACCTCGATGCATGCGCTACGGCGCGCTATCGAAGCAATGTCGCTTATCTTCGGTGCGGTACCGGTGAAACGCACGATGGGTACGGCTTCGGTCATGCCTGCTTGCCTCCAGGAAAAGCACTTATAGCCCGGTGGCTCTTCCTCGATCCAGCCTCCAGATTGCATTTGTTGCCGGGATGGCTGAGGAGTCGCACATCCCGTTTGAAGATTACGAATATTTCCTGATTAGCTCCCCGATTAAGGATCGAATGCATTCGGTACCGCGAGAGTAGGAAGATCAGCGGGTGCGGTCCCGCGGATCGTCGGGCGATGCTCAGCGTGAACAAGCTGTTGCCATTTGAATATTCGGATTGTTCGGTAGACTTATCACGCGACTGCCTTAACCGCCTTCATTTCATGTTCCAAGGGTTGATGACGCTTAAACCGCCAGCCTCAAAAGGGCTAGTATCGCGCGTCGCTACCATAAAGCCATGTGAGGCAGCCGTGGCGGCAATATAGCCGTCTGCCGTGCCAATGGACTTGCCTGCCCTCCTCGCTAACGCCATCAAATCGGCATAGGCTTGCGAGGCATCCAGGTCAAAAGGCAGAACCCGGTTGGCAAAAGCCGGTAAAACCTCCCTTTCCAATCGGTCTTGATAGATCGTACGCCGCTTGCCCTCAGGCATCGCAGCCAAGCCGAAGCGCAGTTCGGCAACGGTGATGATCGAGAGGTAGAGTGTTTCGATCATCTGCGCATCGATCCACGACAACACATTCGGATCGGGCGTGATCTTCCACAGCTCGGAAATGACGTTGGTGTCGAGAACAATCATTCGAAGCTAATCGGCCCGACCGGGGTCTTATCGCGAAGCTGGTTGAAACCCTCAGCTTCGGCTTCGGTTAGCCCTCCCGCTTCACGAGCAATGGATGTCAACAGCGAACCCAGCTTCAGGCGGCCTTCTGGTTTTGCTGCCTTTTCCAGAATATCGCGGATCTCGGCTTCAGTGCTGCGACCGTGCATAGCAGCTCGCACTCGGATCGCACGATGCACCTCGTCCGGCACATTGCGAATGGTGATCGATGCCATTGCTTCACGCTCCCATATTTGATTGCATTGATAGCAATATATGAGAACGCAATCAAAGCAAAGCAAGCGGAAACGCGCTTGCCGGCTTTCTACGCGCTCCAGCATTAACTGCCGGCCTCTTGGTTCTGCTACTGCTCTGGTGAATCCAAAATGAGCGCCTTTGATTGCTGACAACGAAACGGCAATGGCGACGAAACACCGTTGCCGCTCTCGGCTCAAATCATGTGCCGGCGATCCTGCTAACCGCCGACCATGAGCCGCACGACTTCCTCATGATTGGTGTCGGCGATGTTGCGTTCACCGGCAACGATGCCGCGGCGCAGGACGACGATGCGGTCGGAGACCGCGAAAATGTCCTGCAGATTGTGCGATATGAAGATGACGCCGCGCCCCTGCGCCTTCAGCGACTTGATGAGGGCCACGACCTTGCGCTGTTCCGGCACGCCGAGTGCTGCGGTCGGCTCGTCCATAACGAGGATGCGGGCATTCCAATAGACGGCACGCCCAATCGCGACGGCCTGCCGCTGACCGCCGGAAAAGTTGCTGACGGGCGCATCGAGCCTCTTCACGTGGAAATCCAGCTCCGCCATCGTCTTGCGCGCCGCTTCGGCCATGGCTTTCCGATCGAGCACCGGCAGGAAGCCGAAGAGCTTCTTCATCGGCTCACGGCCGAGGAAAATATTGGCGCCGATCGGCAGATTATCGGCAAGCGCCAGATCCTGATAGATCGTCTCGATGCCTTTCTCGCGCGCATCCTGCGGCGATGAGAAGGTGACAGGCTTGCCTTCGATCAGGATTTCGCCGGCGGTCGGCGGATAGACGCCGGAAATCGCCTTGATCATCGTCGTCTTGCCGGCGCCGTTGTCACCCGCAAGTGCCACGACTTCACCGGGCCGCACGACCATGGAGCAATTGTCGAGGGCACGCACCGCACCGAAATAACGCGAGAGATTGCGGACCTCGAGGAGGGGAGTTGCACTATTCATCCTGTTTTGCTCCGCTGAACCGACGCTGCGCCTGGTCGATGAGCACCGAAATGATGATGACGACGCCGACGGCGATGAACTGCCAGAACGGCTCCACATTCATGAAGACGAGACCATACTGGATGACGGCGATGACGAGAGCGCCGGCAATGGTGCCGATGATCGTGCCGGAACCGCCGAAGAGGCTGGCGCCGCCGATAACGACGGCGGCCACGCTATCGAGCAGCAGGGGCTCGCCCGCCTGGGCGGCGCCTGCAGTGAAACGGGCCGCATAGAGCGCTCCGCCCAGGCCCGCACAGACGGCCGAGAGAATATAGAGCCGCAGCAGATGGGACTTGATGTCGATGCCGGCGCGCCGCGCCGCCTGGGCATTGGCGCCGATGGCATAATTATGCTGGCCGAAGCGGGTCTGGCTCAGCAAATAATGCATGATCACCACGAAGACGAGCGTGACGATGACGAGATAGGGTACGCCATAGAATCGTCCGTTGCCAAGCTCGGCGAAATAGGAGTTCTTGACCGGCACCGTCGTACCGCCGGCGAGCAGGAAGGCCGTGCCACGCGCCACGCCGAACATGCCGAGTGTACCAATGAACGGCGGAACCTTGAGACGGGAGATCAGGAGACCATTGATGAGGCCGGGGACTGCGGCTGCCAGCATGGCGACGAGGATGCCGAAGACCATTGCGACGGGCAGAGGCATGTAAAGACCGGCGATATTGGCAATATGCGCGGCGACGACGGCCGCAAGGCCCATGATGAAGCCGGTCGACAGATCGATACCGCCTGAGATGATGACGAAAGTCTGCCCGATTGCCAGCAGCAACGGTGCCACCGCGAAGATCGCAACGGACTGCCAGTTGAAGCTCGAGCCGATGAACGTGCCACCGAAGTCGATCCGCGCCCAGATCTCGAAAGTTACGATGAGCGCAGCAAGAAAGAGCCACGCGCGCAATTGCGCGATACGATTAAGAAGTGTTTTTGCCTGGTCGCCGTGGTCTGCCTGTGGCGCCACGTGCTGATCCGCCTTGCGGACCTCTGCATTGTCGAGTGTCATGGATCGGTCCAAACTGGAGCGTTGGAAGCGCGAAGATTAGGGCGCCGTCGCTCTATCATCGTTGGATAATGTGCCTCGCCGATGGGCGAGGCACAGACTATCTCCGCATCAATCGGAGTAGATGAACTTCGCGATCTTCTTGTCGGCTACGTTCGACTTGTCGATGACCGTGAAGCCGGTCCCGATCGCTGTCGGAATCGAATTGCCGGTGAGATGCGCATAAGCGGCCATCACTCCGAAATAGCCGATCTCGGCCGGATGCTGCGCAATCGCCAGATCGACGAGACCGGAGTTGATGTTATCAACGATAGACGTCGGCGCATCGAAGGCCACCACGCGGATCTTACCCGTCTGGCCGGCCTGCTGCACGCCGTTGGCGGCACCGAGAGCGGAGAACAGATTGGCCCCGAAAACGCCATCGAGATCGGAGTTGCGTGCGAAGACGGCCTGCAGCTGCGATGCTGCCTTGTTGGCGTCGTCATCGTTATATTGCGTCTCCAGAACGGTGATGTTCGGATACTTCTTCATCTCCTCCTTGAACCCCTGCTCACGCTGGTCGGTGGTCGAGACGCCGGGCTTGACGTTGGAAACATAGACCTTGCCCTTTTCGCCAACGGCCTTTGCCAGTGCGCGGGCGGCAATCGCCCCGCCGAGCAGGTTGTCGGAAGCGATATAGGCCAGCGGGAAATCGGCATCACCGCTGCCGGTCTGGTAGACGCCGTTACCGATGAAGGTATCGACGGTGATGATCGGAATACCGGCATCAGCAGCCTTCTTCAGAGGCTGGATGAGCTGATCCTTGTCGGTCGGCGCAATCAGAATGAAATCGGGCTTCTTGGCGATCACTGCGTCAAGAACCGGAACCTGGGTCACCGGGTTGAAATCGGGGCCGCCCTGAAAAACGAGCTCGGCACCGACAGCCTTGGCTGCCGCTTCGGCACCCTTGCGCATGGTAATATAGAAGGCGTCGGTCGTCAGACCCGGAATGAGGGCAATCGTAAACTTCTTGTCTGCGGCTTTGGTGCTGCCGGCAACTGCCGCAACACCGGTAGCGAGCGATGCCACGGCCGTAGCCTTGAGAAATGAGCGGCGCTCCATAATTTTCCTCCTCTTGAAGCCGAACCTCCCCTGTCCGGCAAAGCGATAATCAGTGGGTTACTGCGGCACGTCAAGCAATTTTTTTCTGCAAAGAATTTCCATCATCTTGTTGATATAGCTCCACAATTCTGCCATGCACACAATGCCGGCATCTGCCGGGGACATAGCGTCGCACGACAGTTCAGGATTATTTCGCATTTATGCCGTCTGCCCGGACGGCGGCGCTTATGATTCGCCCTCGAAGATCTTTGAAAGCCAGGCCATGATAGCCGCCATATCCGGTTCCTCCGTCTGGTCGACCGTCATTACGGCACCACACCTCATAGGCTCGGCCCGATCGGCAAGCGCTACCAATTCCGGCACATATTCGGCACCTGGATGTCCAGGTAATCGGTCCTTCAATCGACTGGCGTAACGCGCGCCGGCAACCGATCCAGGCACCTTGCACCAGAGCTCTGCGACATGGCCTATCTGCGCAGCATTGAGATAACTCTCTAGTTGAGCCTTCGGCTGAAAGCCGAACCATGCATCGACAATGAAGGTCGAGCCCGTCGGCGCCTCCGCGATAAAGGACCAGATCGCCTGGTAGCTTGCCTTTCCCAGCGTCCGATTGAAGTCGCGGTCGACGGGGCCGATATGCTGCAGGAACGGGTTCTTGATGCCGTCGAGAGACAGGATCGGCCAGCCGGTCCGCAGCGACAAAGCTTTGGCCAGGCGGCTTTTGCCGGAAGCCGGCACGCCGTTGACCATGACAACCCGCTTTCCTTGCGGCGCGGCATCAGCGCCAAAAATCGAAAGTCCGGCGCCGATCACGCCGGCATCGTCTGACAGCTTCGCTGGCAATATGGCGGGGCAGAACCAGGGAGCGCTTGCTGGCAAATCGGCAAGAACCCGTGCGGCATCACAGCCAAGCCCGCCGCCGAGCAGGATAATCTCCGGATCCATGGTCGCTGCGATATTGTCGAGTGCGGCACGCAAGGGTGTTGCCCATTGGCGCAGCACACGGACTGCCGTGTCGTTTCCTTCCGCCGTCATCTCGAAGATTTCACGAATTGTCGTGACGGATAATCCGGATTCGGCGATATGCCGGCGCAAAGCGGTTCCGGAACTGAAGGTCTCGACGCAGCCGCGTCTGCCGCAAGGGCAGGGCGGGCCATCCTGCGATACACAAATATGGCCGAGCTGTCCGGCCGCCTTGTGCCCGTGGTAGATGCGCCCTGCATGGGCGACAGCTCCCCCGATGCCCGTCCCGATCGTCAGCATCGCGACGTTTTGATAGCCCTTGGCGCCGCCGATCCGCATTTCGGCGATCAACGCCATACTGCAATCATTCTCGATGACAATAGGTTTTTGCAGCGCTGTCTCGAGCCGTTTTACGAAATCGAGACCGGAAAGGTTGAGGATGCCGCCAGACAGAATCTCGCGTCTGTCGACGTCGACCCGCCCTGGTATGCCGACACCGATCCCCAAAACTTCAGGAGTGTCGAGCGTGCGCGCCATCGCAATGACGCGCTCCAATGCCAACAGCGGATCGGTCGGGGTTCTTTCCGACAGCTTGGAAAGGATCTCGCCTTGAACGGAGACGAGGGCGGCACGAATATTCGTGCCGCCAATATCGACACCGATGGCGATGTCAGCCATGGGCGCGCTGCCTTTGATCATCGCCGTTCGAGCCTGTGCCCTTGAAGTGCGTCGCAATGACGGCCTGAATTTCCCGAAGCCTCGGCACCGCGACCGTCTCCAGACGATCCTTCGTTACCGAACGATCGAGCGAGATGCAGTCTTTCCACAGCGAGCGACCGGCGATGACGCCCGAAGCGCCGTTGCGCATGGCATCCTCGACCTGGCTGAGGAAGGTGGCGTGGTCGACACCGGCCGACAGCACCGCCCACGGCACATCACCGGAAAGGCGCGTGACTTCGGCGCAGGCTTCCGACGAGCCGGGATAAGGGATTTTCAAGACTTTCGCACCGAGATCGAGGCAGATCTTGCTGCCGCCGACGATCAGAGAGGGCAGCTTCGCCTTGTAATCTGTCTCATCCTCGTCTTCGAACTTGTAGGTCAGGAATTCAACGACCAGCAGAAGATCCTCATGCGCGAAATCTTCGATGCACTGCTTCAGGATCTGAATATTGTGGGCATTCGCCGCATCCCGATCCGAGCGCAGATAGACCATGATCTTGCCACCCGTTGCCCCCAGCTGGCGCACGCGGCGTGCGGAGATGCCGGCAACCAGCTTCGACAGACGATAGCCGTCCGCCGATGTATCCCAGCCGGAAGCATCGAGGCCGATCAGCAGTGCGGTATCGCGCTGAAGGACACGATCATCCACCAGCGCCGGCACGGCGCAGATGGGATCGACGAGAACACAGGACGCCTTGCTCGCGAGGAAGCGGGCGATATCGGCCTTCGTGTCCCCCAGCACCTTATCGGAGATCGCCGCCTGTTCGGCCGGGTCCGTGGCCAGAAGGCTGCGCATGCCGCCGCGCTGATCGCAGGCAATCACCATCATGGCACCGTCGCTGCCGCAAATCTGCTGGTAGCCGCGCATCTCCGCTGTCGTCAATTTCGTCATGTGATCCTTCCTCCAGCCGTTGCGAAAACGGCACCCATACGAGCAAGCCTTCCCCACTCCTCGAAGAGGGCAATACTCTTGAAATTGAGGACTCTCATGCGCGGTATAAACGTTGCGAAACCGGGCTTTTTAAGCGATAACTCCTCAAGTGGCGTATGTGTAACACATTGCAGAAAGGAATTTCAATCTGAATTCGTCTCAATCGCAGGAGGCTGCGGCAAATCGCGCGTTGCTGCACACGGTCGCCAAACTGCACTACCAATCCGATATGGCGCAGGTGGATATTGCCAGGAAGCTCGGCCTGTCGACGGCGACGGTTTCGCGATTGCTGCAGCGAGCGCGGGCGGTTGGGATCGTCCGGATCGAAGTAATAGATCTCTCACCTGCTGAAGATCTGAGTGCTGCACTGATCGACGGCCTGAAGCTGCGCACCGCTGCCGTAATCGATACGCCGTCATCAAACGTGCTGAGCGCGCTTGCAGCGCCTGTCGGCTCGCTTCTGCAGCAGGCGGGCCTGCGTTCAGGTTCGACGCTCGGCATCGGCTGGGGACGGGCGGTGCGCGAGGTGACATTGGCTGGTCTGCCGCAATTGCCTGGTATCCTCACGGTTGCGCTGAACGGCGGCATGCAGCACGCAGCGCCTCACTTCCAGATCAACGAATTCGTGCGCCAGGCGGCGGTCCAGATGGGTGGCGTGCCGCATTTTCTGCATGCGCCCTATATCTCTTCGACAGAACTCCGGGATGCGTTTCTCGGAGATCCCACAGTCCAGCAGGTGACGTCTCTCTGGGACAGGCTGGACGCGGCAATCGTCGGCGTCGGGCTGACACATGCCGCCAACCCCTCGGAAACAGCGTTGCCGGGCGAAAAGGCGCTGAGCCATGCAGCCGGCGATGTGCTGCGCCACTACGTCACCGAGGAGGGCGAGATCCTGCACTGGGATGGAGAGGAGGGGATGATTGCAGCCTCTCCCGCACAATTGCGGAAGGTGCCGCTCTGCATCGCCGTTGCTGCTACTCCCGGCAAAGCAAGCGGCATTATCGGCGCGGCACGATCAGGAATGATCAATGCTTTGGTCACCGATGCCAATACCGCGCAGGCTATCCTCGATCGTCTGTCATCCAACCCAAAAGTCGAGGATCGATCCTGATGCCCTTTGACGACCGTTCCTTCGGCGCCTTCCTATTCGATATGGATGGAACCGTCCTGAATTCGATAGCGGTCGCCGAACGGGTCTGGACCTCGTGGGCGGAAAAACGCGGTGTCGATGCCATCGCCTTGCTGGCGACCATTCATGGTCGCAAGGCGATCGAGACGATCACCCGCCTCGGCCTTTCGGGGATCGATCCTGCCGAAGAGGTCAGGATACTCACACAGGCCGAAATCGATGATGTTGCCGGCGTTGAACCGATCACGGGCGCTATCGGCTTTCTGAAAAGCCTGCCGTTGGATCGCTGGGCGATCGTCACCTCCGCTCCCCGTGAACTCGCCAAAGTCCGCATTGCGGCAGCCGGTATTCCCTGGCCCGAAATTCTGATTGCCGGCGAGGATGTGCAGCACGGCAAGCCGGCGCCGGATTGTTTCATGTTAGCTGCAAGGATGTTGGCACAACCCATTGAAGAATGTCTTATTTTTGAGGATGCGCCAGCGGGAATAGAGGCGGCGGAGGCCTCAGGTGCTTCCGTGCTTGTGATCAGCGCGACCCATCGGACGCCGTTATTCACACGGCATCCGACTATTGAGGACTATGATCGCGTGAGTGCGGGCATCGATGCAAATGGTAATCTGCGTCTCTCTGCCAGATCCGATTGACTAGCCCTCACCGAAACGGATCGTAGCCAGGCTTTTTATAGATCGTGTCTGACTTGTCCAGGATATCGGGGACATAGACCTTCCCAGTCCAATCGGACATCGCGACATCCTCGATCGCGACCGATACCGAACTCTCGTCAGCGCCGAGTGTCTCGATGACCGCCTTGGTCAGATTTTCAGCCACGGCATGCTTCATTGCTTCGGTTCTTCCTGCTGCCATTTTCAAAATTATATGGGGCATCGGGTCATTCCTGTGCTCGTCGGAGGTTGTCAGGCCGGTAAAAGTCTCTGTCGGGGCTTTGCCGCCATGCGGCTGCCCGCCGGACCAAGCTCCAAGCTCTTTGCTTATTCGCACAGGAAAAGCACTGCGAGGATGAAGCTTGCTGCGGAAGGGTGCGTTCCATGGCTATCCTTCATTGGGTCTGGCGTTGCCTGCGGACGTCGCTCATGGGGCTTTCGGCTCCGGCCCGACGTCTTTGCGGAACAAGGCAGATATCCACATCGGATCTCGTAGCGATACGAACGAATTACCGCCGCGGCTAAGTCCTAGGGAACTGCAGAAAGAATGTAGGACGATCCGGATGCCGGATTAACACCTGAATGCTGCAAACACTTATGGCATCTGCTCATGAATGCACTGCTGCAGCCTGCCGATGATACCGGCAGGCTGTCGCGATCGAAGAGGCAAAGCCAACGTATCTTGATAGCCTGTCAGGCCGCTCGAGGCAGCATGGATTTCAGGTTCGCGTTGCCAGCCAGCGCTTCGGCCGATGGCGTGACGCGCCCGGCAATCAGCATCTCGCTGAGTTTGATATCCTTGGCGACCTTGTTGCCGGGGCCGACGCCGCTTGCGGCGACCAGTCGCTGCTGGTCGTCGAGATGAAACAGGATGAAGGCACCGTCCCCGAGGTCTCTGCGAACGACCGTGCGACCCTCATCGACGAGTCCGGCGATCTGCAGCGTATGATCGAACTGGTCGGACCAGAAATAGGGAACGGCCTGATAATTGCGCGCCGCGCCCATCAAATTTGCGGCCGCGAGAATGCCCTGCTCCTGCGCGTTGCGCCATGCTTCGAGACGCAGACGGCGACCGTCATAAAGGAGATGCGGAAACGAGCAGCAGTCTCCGGCGGCATAAATATCGCGCTCCGATGTTTCCAGGCGCTCATTGACCGCAATGCCGTTGTCGATTGCGATACCGGCGCGTGCAGCAAGCTCGGTGCGCGGCAGCGCGCCGATCCCGACGACAAGCACATCGGCCGAAATCGCATCGCCATCGGAAAGAGAAATATCGGCACGCTGCTCATCCGCTTCGAGCCCGAGAACCGCTACACCGCATTTCACGACGACGCCATTGCCTTGGTGCAGGGCAGTAATCGTTTCGGCGATCGGTTCGGGGACACCGCGCTTGAGGATACGCTCCTGGGACTCAATGACCGTAACCCTCGCTCCGCGGCCGCGTGCCGAAGCGGCGACCTCCAGGCCGATGAAACCGCCCCCAAGCACTGCCACATGCATATCGGCTCGGACGAAGGAACGGAGTGCAAGCGCATCATCGATCGTCCGCAGATAGACTATGCGGCTGCTGACGGGCGCGTTCGGCAATCGCCTTGGTGCCGCGCCGGTCGCCAGTAGCAGTTTGTCATAGGGCAGCGCCCGGCCATCGGAGAGGAGCAATTGCTTTCCGGACGTGTCGATGGTATCGCCCGAAGTGCTGCCGATATGACGGATTGCCTGCTCCGCCAGCACGAAATCATTGAGAACGGTTGGCATCCGAGGCTCCTTCTCGCCAAGCAGAACCTGTTTGGAAAGAGGCGGCCGCTCGTAAGGAAGGTGAACCTCATCGCCGATGAGGGTGATCGCCTGCCGGTAACCGCTCTCCCTCAGGCTCAAAGCGGCGCGCGCGCCGCATTCACCGGCGCCAACGATGATGATGCCCGCATCGCTGCTCATGCGCCGATTCCGATCAGGATGCGATCGCCTTCCACTCTGACCGGATAGGTTTTCAGATTGATGCAGACCGGAGCGCCTCGCGCTTCACCCGTCTTATAGCTGAAGCGGCCATTGTGCTTCGGACACTCGATGGTGTCATCCATGACGAGCCCATCGGCCAGATGGATTTTCTCATGAGTGCAAAGCCCATCCGTAGCGAAATATTCGTCATCGGGACTACGATAGATCGCAAAGGTTCGCCCGGCGTGATCGAAGCGGACAACATCCTCCTGATCGATCTCATCGGTAGCGCAGGCATCAACCCAGTTCGTCATTTCTTCCTCCTCATTGCAGTCGCCGCAAGGCGCGAAACGCATCATCCAATCTTGGGAGCAGGTCGACGTTGCGCTTTGATCGCGCATCGTTTTTTCCTCCCGGCTGATTCCAAGCATGCGCGAAATGCCCCTTCACATTCCACGCCGATTATGATCATTTTTCATCAGGGAGGAGCGGCATGAAGAAGGCACGTCTCGTGGACATCGCCGCTGCCGCTGGTGTCGGCCTTCCGACCGTGGAGCGCGTTCTCAACGAACGCGGCAGCGTCAGGCCGCAAACGGCGGAGAAGGTGGTGCTTGCCGCAAAGCGCTTAGGCTACAAAAGGATCATCCCAAGTCTTTATCGCGGCACGATCCGCATCGAAGTCATCCTAGTCAGGCCGGAGTCGCCGTTTTTTTCAGCCGGCTCAACCATGCCTTCGAGCGAATCGCCGCCTCGCTGGACAGCTCGATCACCGTCCACCGGACCTTTGTCGAAGAGAGCGAGCCGGAGAAGTTCGCTGCGCATGTGGCCGATAGCAGCATTCGCCGGCATGGCCTGATCGTTGCCGCGGAAGTGATGACGCAGACGCTGCGTCGCTGTCCGGATATTGTCGGTATCTAAATGCCGCGACGGTGCCAATCTCGGCGTCGGCTCGGTGCTTCAGCGCTTTCAGGAACGACAGGGAAGGGATTGCGTCTGGATAGGGCACGAACTCAACGACGAAACGCACCGCTTCATCGCCTCGGGACTGATGACGCTCGTTCTCGATCAGGCACCCGAAACCCAGGCGAGGCGCGCACTGGATACGATATTATCGCGTATGGAGATTATTGATGCGCCCGTTAGCCAAGAGCCGGTTCCGTTCCTGACCTATACGACGGAGAATGTTGGCCCGGCATCCAGTCACCACTAGGTGACAAGGCCGGAGCCTGCGGAAGGAGGACCGCAGGCTCCGGCATTTCCCGCCATCAACGGCCGATTGAACCGGTGGCGGGGGGGGGGAGCTCAATACGCGCATATGGAGCACATAGCGCCTTTGGCAAGTCCTTGAGATCATTGTCCTGGCTGGAAGAACCCAGCCAGGCTCGGCTCTTTGCTAGCTTGGCGTGCCGGAGCGACGGGCCTGCTTTTCTGCGTATTTCTTGGCGCGCTCCATGAAGCGCTTGTTCATGCGGTCCTCGGCCTCTTTCGAGCCGTCGTGAAAGGTGCCGAACCATTGGTCGAGCGGGATGACGCCATCGGCATAATTGCACTCGAAGAATTTGTGATGGAGATAGTGGTCGTAGGCATGGGTATCGATCCCGGCTTCCTCGCCGATCACGATCTTGTCGAAACCGGCATGGCCTGGCGCCGGTGCGAGAGCGGCATGTGTCAGATGGAACAACGCATGGACCGGGTTGGACGGTACGATCCAATGGATGAGGACACCCGAAAAATACAGCAGATGTTCGACCGGATGCATGGCGAGGCCGGACCAGGGACCGGGATTGACGTTGTTATGATGCAGCTTGTGAACCGTATGATAGAGCGGCGGCCAGTGGATCAGTCGATGGACGAGATAGAAATGCAGATCGCGAAATGCCGGGACCAGCAGTATGATGATGAAGCAATAGATGGGGTGCTCGGCAAAGTCGACGTAGGGAATGATGCCATTGGCGAAGGCCCAGAGCGTCAGAACTTCAAATGCCGTCCATAAAGGCACTGCGCTCGCAAAAGTCCAGATCACGTTGTCAACTGTCTGGTTGCTGAAAAGAAAGGCCGAGTTATCCTTCGACGGCCACTTGCTATTATATTTGAAAGTGGTGCCCTGCTTCTTCTGCATATAGAGCCGCAGATGAAAGGCGCCGAAGAACAGGAAGACTAACACGGCATTGCGCAGGAGAAGATAGGCGATCCAGCCCGGCGCCAGTGTCTTCATCGTTTCCATGGAAGGTGTCGCGTAGAGCCACAGCAAGGTTGCGATGATGGCATAGACGGCATTCCAGGGCATGAGATAGCCGGGATAGCCGAAGAACCATTTCAGGAAGGCGATCGGTTTGGCCGGCCAAATGAAGACGGGCGGATATTGCAGAAGCTTGTTGGGTTTCCAGTCGCCGCGTTTGTCGCGGGTGCCGTAGAGCGTGTCGTCCATAATGTGCCTCCCGGTGAATGAACTATGCGGTCAGTGTCAGGGACCTCGGCGCGAAACGACAGCATTGATTTGATGAAATTTGCTCACGGCGACGGGAACTCTGCTGAGCCGCGATCGGGGGAGGAGAAGGTGGCGATTACCTTCTTCCAGGCGTCGCACAGAAACACCTGCCACATGACTATTTGGAAAGAGTTACGGGTGGACCCGGTTGGCGCATTCAGAGCATCTTGATGAAAACCCCTCACGCGACCGGCGCTCGACGAGCGAATACATCCGCTTTGCAATGAAACGCGCCGATGATCAAAAGCCATCATCGCGCCGGCTGGCGGAGATCTCGGATTCATGATCTGAGCAGCGCACTGGTAGGGGAGAAACCATGCAGAACTTGCTCATATTCCAGTCACTCTGGTCCATGGAGCGACGCAGCGCGCGATATCCGGAGCTTTCTCTGGAAGAAAATATCGAAAAGATCGCGTCTGCGGGCTTTGATGGCATCAGTATCCATTGGTACGACCGCAAGGTCGTTTCTCGCGTCGCGGGCTTGCTCAAACAGCATGGGCTGCAGGCGGAGGGCCAATGTTTCCCCAAGACTGTCGACGATCTAAAGCCGGTGCTGGAGATCGCGGCCGAATACAACGTTCATCATATCTGTCTGCAGCCGGACGTGCGCCTGCGACGGCTTGAGGATTGCATTCCGTTGCTGGAAGGCTGGCAACGTCTGGCGGAAGAGGCCGGCATCGATGTCTGGATCGAGACGCATCGCGACCGCATGACGACGGATCTCTTCTTCACGCTCGACCTGCTCGATCGCCTGCCGGACCTGCGGCTGCTCGGCGATATCTCCCATTTCCTTGTCGGGCGGGAGTTCGCCTGGCCGGTATCCGACGAAAATCATGCCCTTATTCATCGGATATTGGACAGTTCCTGGGCCTTCCATGGCCGCGTTGCCTCCCGCGAACAGGTTCAGATCGAAATTTCCTTCCCGCATCACAGACCCTGGGTCGATCTTTTCCTCGGCTGGTGGGAGTATGGCTTCAAAAGCTGGCGGAAGCGCGCCGACAAAGACGCCACACTTGCCTTCACCTGCGAACTGGGGCCGAAGCCCTATGCCATCACCGGAAAGGACGGTGAAGACACGACCGACCGCTGGGAAGAATCCCTGCTGATGAAGGGGGAAATATATGATTTGTGGGCAAGAACCACTGGCTAATGAGTTAAGAAAAGTATCAACAGTAGACTATTGATTTTGGAGGATTTTCTATGGACGTAAGAGCAGCGGTTGCGGTTGCGGCGGGCAAGCCGCTTGAGGTGATGACGGTTCAGCTGGAAGGGCCGAAGGCCGGCGAAGTGCTGATCGAGGTCAAGGCGACCGGCATCTGCCACACCGATGATTTCACCCTGTCCGGTGCCGATCCGGAAGGCCTGTTTCCGGCAATCCTCGGCCATGAGGGTGCCGGCATCGTCGTCGATGTCGGGCCGGGAGTGACCTCGGTGAAGAAGGGCGATCACGTCATTCCGCTCTATACGCCCGAATGCCGCGAATGCCCGTCGTGCCTCTCGCGCAAGACCAATCTCTGCACCGCGATCCGCGCGACCCAGGGCCAGGGCCTGATGCCCGACGGCACCTCGCGCTTCTCGATCGGCAAGGACAAGATCCATCACTATATGGGCTGCTCCACCTTCGCCAATTATACCGTGCTGCCGGAGATCGCCGTCGCCAAGGTCAATCCCGACGCCCCCTTCGACAAGATCTGCTATATCGGCTGCGGCGTCACCACCGGCATCGGTGCCGTCATCAACACCGCCAAGGTGGAGATGGGCGCAACGGCAATCGTCTTCGGTCTCGGCGGCATCGGCCTCAACGTCATCCAGGGCTTGCGGCTTGCCGGTGCCGACATGATCATCGGTGTCGATCTCAACAATGACAAGAAGGCCTGGGGCGAGCGCTTCGGCATGACGCATTTCGTCAATCCGAAGGAGGTCGGCGACGACATCGTTCCCTACCTCGTCAACATGACGAAGCGCGGGGCCGACCAGATTGGCGGCGCCGACTATACCTTCGACTGCACCGGCAACACCAAGGTCATGCGCCAGGCGCTGGAAGCTTCCCATCGCGGCTGGGGCAAGTCCGTCGTCATCGGCGTGGCCGGCGCCGGCCAGGAGATCTCGACGCGTCCGTTCCAGCTGGTGACGGGCCGCACCTGGATGGGCACGGCCTTCGGCGGCGCGCGCGGTCGCACCGATGTGCCGAAGATCGTCGACTGGTACATGGAAGGCAAGATCGAGATCGATCCGATGATCACCCACACCATGCCGCTCGACGACATCAACAAGGGTTTTGAGCTCATGCATTCGGGTGAAAGCATTCGTAGCGTCGTGCTGTATTGAGGCTGCAGGCGACCTCGCTGGAAGTTTTTTGGCAGTCCGAACGACGGATAAGCCGATGATCACCGTTCAAGAAGGACGCCGGCCTCGTGATGGGGTCGGCGGCTTGAACACGAATGGCCTTCAGGCAAAAGGATATGCCCATGACCAGCAAGCTGCTCAGTGCGACCGCCGCTGCTCTCTTCGCTCTATCTTCCGCAACCGTCGTCTTCGCCCAAACGACCGCACCTGCGACGACCGCAACGCCAGCTCCCGCCACGACCCCTTCCACATCGGCCACGTCGTCGATCATGCCCTCGAAGGATGAGATCAAGACGGCGCGGCAAGCCTGCCGGCAGGATGCAACGGGGCAGGGCCTCAAGGGCGACGCGCGCAAGGGCGCAGTCAAAAGCTGCCTGCAGCAGAAGTATCCAGTCCTGGCGAAACGCAAGACCTGTCATGACGAAGGCACCGCCAAAGGTCTGGAAAGGAAAGCATTGCGCGATTACGTCAAGCAGTGCATCACCGCAAGCTGAGCATCGGCCCGCGATCACGGATCCGAACCGGACCCATCACATAACGACAGTCCGCTCCACGGGGCGGACTACGTGCCTTGCACAATCGCCGTACGTCTTGCGCGGCCCCTTTTCCTCAAGCGCAAGCCTCCTTATCTCCTTGGCAAGGATATAAATTTCAGGGTGCGGCGTGCTTTTCCATCCAGACAGGCTTTCATTCGGCATAGTCCTGCCGGCGCAAACGAGAACTGCTGCCGACATAGAGTTCGATGCTCAGCTCGGCATTGCGGGCCAAGCCGATAAATTGGGCTTCGATGCGCTGTGGGTGAGGGATGTTCCCCTTAACAGCGACAGCTATCCTGATCCGATCGGACATGCCGATCCCTGGGTCTTCCTTGGAGCTCTAGCCGCTTCCACATCCAGGATCGCCCTGGCGACGGGCGCGATCGTGCTGCCTTTGCGGCATCCGCTCCATATCGCCAAGGCCGCGCTATCCGTCGCCTCTCTGTCGAAAGGCCGGTTCGTCCTCGGTCTCGGTTCGGGAGACCGGCCGAGCGAATATGACGTTTTCGGAGAGGATATTGAGAACCGCAAAGCGCTCTTTCAATCGCATTGGGAGCGCCTCGCCGTAGCGCTTGGCCCGGATCAAAAGGTCGTCGATGAAGGGGGTCGCGTGCGGCAAGAGTTCGCCATAAGACCTGTGCTGCAACAACAGTCCATTCCCATGGTGGCTGTGGGTTCATCGTCGCAATCGCTCGAATGGATCGCCCGCCGCGCGTCAGCCTGGATGACCTATTACCGGCCGCTATCCGTTCAGAAAGACCGGTTGGCGCTTTGGCACAATGCCCGGGCTAAGGTCACCGCTGATTTTCGTGGCTTCGGTCAGTCCATGGTCCTGGATCTGCTCGATAACCCTCAGGCCTCTTATGAGGAAATCAATCTCGGCGGCAGAACCGGCAGGCGAGGGTTGATCGACGCCTTGTCGGCGATGCGTGAAGCGGGCATTCATCATGTCGCCTTCAATCTTATCGCGCAGGGACGCCCGCCGGGGGAAACCATGGAAGAGATCGCCGCGGATATTCTGCCGGCCATGCGATAGCTTCAGCAAATTGCCCTCGGTGACAGCACCGCGGAAATCATATTCCGCGGAACCCTGGCTTTTGCAGCCTTTGCCACCTATCTTTCCGCTGCAACCAAAAAGGGCTGATTTTGCTTCTCGAAATTTCTATCGTCATTGTCCTCACCCTCCTGAACGGCGTGCTTGCCATGTCGGAATTGGCAATCGTCTCATCCCGTCCTGCCCGCCTGAAAGTGCTTTCCGACCAAGGCAGCAGAGGCGCGACTATGGCGATGAGGCTCGCGGAAGAACCGGGCCGCTTCCTTTCAACAGTGCAGATCGGCATCACGCTCGTCGGCGTCCTGTCCGGCGCGTTCTCAGGCGCCACACTCGGCGCTCGGCTGTCGGGCTGGCTTGCCGAGCAGGGTCTTTCTGTTGCAGCCGCCGACGCCATCGGCGTCGGTTCCGTCGTGGTCGCCATTACCTATCTGTCACTGATCATCGGTGAACTCGTGCCGAAGCAGGTCGCTCTGCGGGCGCCGGAAGCGGTCGCCAGCAAGGTTGCGCCGGCCATGGTGTTTCTTTCCCGGGCCGCAGCGCCGCTCGTCTGGTTGCTCGACATCTCGGGAAGGCTGGTTCTGAGTGCGCTCGGCCAATCCGGCAAGGCCGCGGATGGTGTCAGCGATGAGGAAATCAAGACGGTTCTGGCGGAAGCCCAAAGCGCCGGCGTCATTGCGACGGAAGAGCAGGCGATGATCTCGGGCGTCATGCGATTGGCCGACCGCACCGCAAGAGCATTGATGACACCGCGTCGCGACGTGGAGGTCATCGATATCGAAGACGGTATCGACGAGGTTCGCGAACAGCTTCGCCGCACCGAAAAGGCACGGCTCCCGCTGCGCAAGGACAGCTCCGATGAAATCGTAGGCGTGCTGACAACCAGGGACTTCTTCGATGCCCTGGCTTCCAGCGGGCAAGCCGACATTCTCAAGCTTGCCAAACAGGTCCCGATCGTTTCGGACCTTTCCAGCGCCCTTGACGTGGTCAAGGCGCTGCGTCGCTCTTCCTCGCATATGGTGCTCGTCTACGACGAATACGGCCACTTCGAAGGTGTCATCACATCGGGCGATATCCTCGAAGCCATCCTGGGAGCCGTTCAGGAGGAAACCGATGCCAGCGGCGAGCAGGCTCTCGTCCGCCGTCACGATGGCAGCTATCTCGTATCCGGCTGGATGCCCATCGACGAGTTTGCCGATTTCATGAACCTGCAGATCGAGGACGATCGCGACTATCAGACGGTCGCAGGTTTCGTTCTGCAGGAGCTACGCCATCTTCCGGATGTGGGCGAAAGCTTCTCGAAGGGCGGCTGGCGCATCGAGGTCGTGGATCTCGACGGCCGCAGGATCGACAAGCTGCTGGTAAGCGCGGACGCCGCCGCTGGCGAAGCCGATCACTGAAACTCATCCGAAAGACGGCCCATCGTTTCGTAGCGGATATGCCGGCATCGGATCGGTTTCAAAATTGCCCGCACTCAAGTGTTGAAGCAGCCTTGGTTAGCAGTAACCGAGTATGGCAAGGATCGACTTGGGAGACGCTACCGTGAAGTGTGCGGTATCGCGGCAGTGACGGCAGAGCGCATGTGAATCCGTGCTATAGACTTGCTTTGCGAGCTTTCCGCTCTGCCGCTCCATGGCGTCGGTAACTTGGACCGCCGCTTCGGCATATGTCAAAGGATCCTTCTCCAGACGCTGGTCCTGCCAAGCTGTTTCAACGAGGTTCATATCTACTGCTTGCCTCGCACGGATATGATCGTCAGCGCATTTGGGCGGGACTGTATCACCTCTGCTAAAGCCCATCATTTCCGAAGCAATACGACAGGCAAGGTCTTCGACAGCGACCAGCTTGATCGTCAGGTCGCCGATCAGCGCAGGTCTGGTCCGCGCTAGCGTATCACCGCACGCGGTAAACACGTCGACGCGCACACGCTGGTTTGGCTCCACAAGCTGGATGGCCAGCTTGCCTGTTGGACGATCTGGGTGTGCATGGCTAATCATGAATGCTGAGGCGAGGGTCGACGGCAATGCCTCGAACGCCGACACGACAATATCGATATCGTTGAAAGCGCGCCGACGGCCGAGGCCAGAGCCAAGACTTGGCTCCAATGCTATTCCTCCGGTGATGGCGTAATCCAGACCGCAGGTGTTCAATTTCTGGAGCACAGCAATGACCCGTTGGGCATCAGCCGCCTCCAAGAACTGATCAAGTTGCATTGTCATTTCCGAATCACTTCGCGGCGCAACACGCCATTCGCTGAGGGCGGAATGCGAGGCTCCCATATCTCGAAGCAAACGCAATGGGCAAAAGCTACGCTTTATCCCGAAGAACCGCAGTTTGATGAAATACCTTTCGCCCCAGCAGACAGGTCCCATGGCTTATGTTCCATAACATAGATTATCTGATCCACCCGTGTAGCGGGGTACATTCTATTTCCAAGTGCGACATGCCAATGATTTCAATGGCTTCACTTTGGAGATTTTGGCATGTCCCGATGCTATAAGCAATTGACCCTCGCCGATCGCCGGCGGCTTCACCACCTCGTCGCACGCAAGGTGCCGATCAACGAGATGGCCCGCCAACTCGGGCGCCATCGTTCGACCATTTACCGTGAGATCAGGCGAAATACGTTCCAGGATCACGAGTTTCCCGAATACAGCGGCTACTTCTCGACGGTTGCCGATGATATTGCCAAGGAACGGCGCCGACGCCTGAGAAAGCTGCGGCGCCATCCGCATCTGCGTCGTATGGTCATTGAGAAACTGGAGGCCTACTGGTCGCCGGAGCAAATTGCCGGCCGTCTTCTGGCCGA